>JAHCAR010000009.1 GCA_019634795.1 Dokdonella sp. | reverse complement strand
CTAGTGTGGTGTCCCACAAATACCATCAAATAATTCCGGCGTCTTTCACGGCGATACTGCGTTGCTCGTCGTCGCCATAGTGCCCACTATGACTCCTCCTCGCGCCTTGTCTCGCCATGAAATCCATCCGGCATTTCTTCGCGTTATTTGCGGGACACCACACTAGCGGGTCAGGAAGCGGGCCAGGAAGTCGGCCAGCTTCCCATAGGGCGGACGCATCAAGGCCATCGACGACCAGCGCGCCTGGTGCAGTACCGGCATC
Source organism: Dokdonella sp. (assembly GCA_019634795.1). Classification (GTDB taxonomy): domain Bacteria; phylum Pseudomonadota; class Gammaproteobacteria; order Xanthomonadales; family Rhodanobacteraceae; genus Dokdonella. Next base: position 145,900 of record JAHCAR010000009.1, on the reverse strand, counting down.
TGCTTGGAGAAGGTCAGGAAGCCGGCGTGGCCGTGATAATGGCCCATGCCGGACGGACCGACACCGCCGAACGGCAGGTTGCTCTGGGCGATATGCAGCACGCAGTCGTTGACGGTGACGCCGCCGGCCAGGGTCGCCGCGAGCACCTGCCGGGTACGCCGGCGATCCTGATCGAAGTGATACAGGGCCAGCGGCCGTGGCCGTGCATTGACGAAGGCGATCGCGTCCTCGATCCGTTCGTAGCCGAGTACCGGCAGCACCGGCCCGAAGATTTCCTCCTGCATGACCCGCAGGTCCGGCCCCGGATCGACGATGACGGTGGGTGCGAAGATGCGCCGCTCAGGGTCATGTGCGGACGCGTCGGGAAAGGTCTCGATGGCGGCGCCGGCCGCGCGCGCCTCCTCGACCAGCGCCTGCAGGCGCTGGTAATGCGCGTCGTGGATGATGCTGGTGTAGTCCGGACCGTCCTTGAGCCGGGGATAGTGTCGGGCCACGTAGTCGCGCAGCGCGGCGACGAAGGCGCCGCGCCGGTCATTCGGCACCAGCACGTAGTCCGGGGCGATGCAGGTCTGGCCGGCGTTGAGCAGCTTGCCTGCGGCGATCCGGGTAGCCGCGGTCTCGACCGGATAGTCCGGGGCGACGATCGCCGGCGACTTGCCACCGAGTTCGAGGGTGACCGGGGTCAGGTTCGGCGCGGCCGCGGCCATGACCTTGCGCCCGACCGCGGTGGACCCGGTGAAGAACAGATGATCGAACGGCAGGCCGGCGAAACGCGCAGCGACCCCGGCATCGCCGAGCACCGTGGCGACGCGTTCTTCGGGAAACACTTCGGCGAGCAGGTCGCGCAGCAAGGCGGAGGTGCGCGGCGTGTGCTCGGAGGGCTTGAGCATGACGTGGTTGCCGGCGGCAATCGCCGAAACCAGCGGGATCAGGGCCAGGTTGACCGGGTAGTTCCACGGCGAAATGATGCCGACCACGCCGAGCGGCCGGTACTGCACTTCGGTCCGCGCCGGCCAGAACAGCCAGTCGGCGAGGCGATGGCGCGAGCGCGACCAGCGCGCCAGCCGCTTGCGCATGAAGTCGATCTCGTGGAGTACGGTCATGCCGTCGGTGAGCCGGCTTTCATGCGTCGAGCGGCGGCCGAAATCGGCGCTCATCGCGGCGACCAGCTCGTCGAAGCGGCGACGCAGCACTTCGCGCAGGGCGCCGAGATCACGCAGGCGCTGGGCCGGGCTCGGTACGCAGGCCTGCCAGGCCGCACGCTGGCGGTCGAGGAGGGCAGGGAGATCCAGCTCGGGTTCGCTATTCATGGCCCCAGTCTACCGCTCCTGCCTGCGTGCTCGCCGCCGCATTGCGCGACAACCGCGAACGCGTGGCGGATTCCGATCGATGCGACACCACGCGTGCTAACTTGCGCCATCCCCTTGCGGAGCCGCCTCGATGAGTATCCGAGCCTACAATGGCATTAGCCCGCGACTCGGCGCGGGCGTCTACGTCGATGCCGATGCGGTCCTCATCGGCGATGTCGAACTGGCCGATGATGTCTCGATCTGGCCCTGCGCGGTCGCCCGCGGCGACGTCCACCACATCCGCGTCGGCGCGCGCAGCAACATCCAGGATGGCGCGGTCCTGCATGTGACCCACGATGGGCCGTACACGCCGGGCGGATCGCCACTGCTGATCGGCGCCGACGTCACGATCGGCCACGGCGCCATCCTGCATGCCTGCACGGTCGAGGACGCGTGCCTGATCGGCATGCATGCGACCGTGCTCGACGGCGTGCGCGTGCAGCGGCACAGCATGATCGGCGCCGGTGCGGTGGTCAGCCCGGGCAAGCTCGTCGGCGCTGGCGAACTCTGGCTCGGCAATCCGGCGCGTCGCGTACGCGCCCTCAGCGACACTGAAATCGAGATGCTCCACTACTCGGCGAAAAACTATGTCGGCCTGAAGAACCGCTGTCTCGGCAAGAGCGGAGCCTGAGGCATGCCGGACCCGGTAAAGGCCACAGGCCTGCGCTCTCTCGAGATTGTCTCGCCGTTGACGGCAGTGGTGTTCGCAGCCCTTGGCTGGCTCGTCTTTTCCCGACTGTTCGATACCGCCGACAGGAGTGCCTTGCCGGCTTTGACGCAATCCTTTCTGGCCATGCAGCCGTGGTGGCTCGGCGCCGGCCTGCTTGCCGGCGGCCTGTCCGCCATCGCCCGCGTCGAGGGCATGGCCCCCTCGTGGAAGCAGGCCAGCGCGGTCTGTTCGGGCCTGTTGGCCTTGCTCAGCACGATCAACATCGGCTGGGGCATTGTCGCCATGTACCTGCTGACCCTGCCGCCGGCCGGGCTCTGAGGGTCAGGCCGCAGCCGGCCGGGTCAGGGATTCGAGCCGGGAGAGATAACGCAGGGCCTGCTCGGCGCTGCTTCCGCACATGGCCGGCTCGGGCCGCAACTGGCGACAGACTTCCGGTCGCTCGGGTCGGCCGAAGATCGCGCAGGCGTTGTCGTCGGTCAGTTGGATGCAGCGTACCCCGGCCGGTTTGCCCAGCGGCATGCCTGGGATGGCCGAGGAAATCGACGGGGCAATGCAGCAGGCGCCACAACCGGCTCGGCAGGGAAACGCGCTCAATCTTCGGCGTCGCCGGGCAGGTAGGCGCGAAGTTCGGCGTAGATGGCGTCGGTTTCGGGGCGTTTGCCGTGCCAGATCTCGAAGGCTTCCGCGGCCTGCTCGACGAGCATGCCGAGGCCGTCGAGGGCGTGGCCGGCGCCGGCGCTGCGCGCCCAGGCCAGGAAGCCGAACGAGGCCTTTCCGTAGGAGAGGTCGTAGCAGATCGCGCGCGAGGCCAGCAACGAGGTCGGCAGGGCCAGCGACATGTTGGCGTGGCCGGCCGAGGTCGCGTTGACGACGAGGTCGAATCCGCCCCAGTGGCCGAGATCGTTCCAGTAGCGCGTATGCACGCGCTCCGGCTGGCCGATCGCGTCGGCCAGCGCATCGGCGCGTTCCGCCGTGCGATTGGCAATGGTCAGTTCGGCGATGCCGGCGTCGAGCAGGGCAAAGGCCACCGCGCGCGCGGCGCCACCGGCACCGAGCAGCAGGGTGCGCCGGCCACGCACGTACAGGCGCTGGCGACCGGTGATGTCGCGGATCAGGCCGGCGCCATCGGTGCTCTCGCCATGCCAGCCTTCGCCACGGCGAACCAGGGTATTGACGCTGTCCGCGCGGCGCGCAGTTTCGCTGATCGACAGGCACAGGCGCGCTGCATGCTGCTTGAGCGGCAGGGTAACATTGGCACCGACACCGCCGCTTTCGGCAAAGGCCGCCAGCGCACCGACGAACTCCTCGGCGGAGGCCTCGATGGCCCGGTAGTCGTGGGCGATCGAAAGTTGGCGCGCGAAGGCCGCGTGGATGCGCGGCGACAGCGAATGCGCGATCGGCTGACCGAAAACGGCGTAGCGGCCCGGTCCGCGGTTCGAACTGGCGATTTCGCTGGATTCCTCTTCGATCATTTGCATGCTAGCGCTCCGAAGTTCCTCGCCCGCGGGCGGATCCACCCAAGCCCGCCCTGGTGCCTGGTTGCTGGTACACCGGCGATCGTTCGCCGACCGCGACGGCATCCCGGCGGGAAACCCTGTCGCGATGTCGTCCGCGCGAATTCCCTGCCCTAGTCTGCACGCAACCAGCGCGCGGCTTCAATGGCGTAGTAACTCAGGATCGCGTCGGCGCCCGCACGTTTCATCGCGATCAGCGATTCGAGCACGACCGCGCGCTCGTCCAGCCAGCCATTCTGCGAGGCCGCCTTGAGCATCGCGTACTCGCCGCTGACCTGGTAGACGAAGGTCGGCATGCCGAAGTGGTCCTTGACCCTGCGCACGACGTCGAGATAGGGCAGTCCGGGCTTGACCATGACCATGTCGGCGCCCTCGCCGATGTCGAGCTCGACCTCGCGCAGGGCCTCGTCGCTGTTGCCGACATCCATCTGGTAGGTGTGCTTGTCGCCCTTGCCGAGGTTGGCCGAGGAACCGACCGCGTCGCGGAAGGGCCCGTAGAACGCCGAGGCATACTTGGCCGAGTAGGCGAGGATGCGCGTGTTCACGTGGCCGGCATTCTCGAGGGCCTCGCGGATCGCACCGATGCGGCCGTCCATCATGTCCGAGGGCGCGACGATGTCGAAACCGGCCTCGGCCTGGGCCAGGGCCATGCGCACGAGGGCCTCGATGGTGAGGTCGTTGAGCACGTAACCCGTGCCGTCGATCAGGCCGTCCTGGCCATGCGTGGTGTACGGGTCGAGGGCGACGTCGCCGATCAGGCCGAGCTGCGGGTGGCGTGCCTTGAGCGCGCGCGCGGCGCGCTGGAACAGGCCCTGCGGGTTCCAGGCCTCGGCGGCGTCGGTGCTCTTGTACGTCGCCTCGACCGAGGGAAACAGGGCCAGCGCGGGAATGCCGAGCGCGACGCAGTCGTCGGCGAGGCTCAGCAGATGGTCGATCGAGAGGCGTTCGACACCGGGCATCGAAGGCACCGCCTCGCGCCGGTCGCTGCCATCGATGACGAATGCGACCATGATCAGGTCGCCCGGGTGCAGTCTTGTTTCGCGCATCAACTCGCGAGAAAACGCATCGCGGCGCATGCGGCGCAGACGGGTATGCGGAAAGCTCATGGCAATCTCGGCGGGGACATTTGCCCAGTCTAATGAATGCGGGCGCGTGGTCGAAGCGGTATATCGTCGCTGCACTGCCGCCCGGGCTGAAGCGGCTGGCGTTCCGCGGGGCTTGCCTGCGTTGCCCGCCGATCCTGAATGCGGTCTGCCGGGCCGCGACCGGTCTTGCAAAGCGAAACGCGTGCTGGTCTTATGGCGTGACGTTTGCAGGAGGGCTGCGGCGCGGCCTGTCGCGGGTACCGGCAGGCCGGGGGTGGGGAGAGCGTTTGGCGTCCGGGGCGAATTTTCCCGGCCGGGGCGAATTGGGCGACGACGACGGGCCCGGCCGATTGGGCGCCCGGAATCCAGTTCGCGGCCAGCGCCGTCATGCCGTTTCGCCGGGTCCTGACGGCGCGCCAACCATCGTATTGCTGTCGAGGCACCCTTGAGCGGAATCCTGCTAGTAGAGCGTTCGACCACCCTGAGCCACCTGCTGCGCCGAACCCTCGCCGCCGCCGCGCTGCCCGTTCGCGCGGAAATCGGCAATTACCTCGAAGCCCACGACCACCTGCGCCGGATCGGCCGGCCCAACTCGAAAGATCCGCCTTACGCACTCGCCATCATCGGTGCACCGGCGCGGGCGACCCGCGAATACCAGGCCCTGCTCGAATTCGCCCGGCATGCCCCGGATGCGCCGGCCACGCTGCTGATGGCGCACGAGGAAACCGCGGAAATCCGGACCTGGGCCGCCACCACGATGCGCGGCCGTTTCCTGCTCTGGTCGCAATTCAGCCGCATCCCGGCCTGCGTCGCCGAACTCGCGCCCGACGAGCTCGTCACCGACGGCGCGATCGTCGAAACGGGCGAGCGCGTGCGCATCCTCTTCGTCGACGATTCGCGCAGCGTCTGCCAGGCCTACAGCGACCTGCTCGGTCGCAATGGCTATGCGGTCGATGTCGCCGACTCGATCGCCGAGGCCGAACAGAAGGTCGCGGAAAATGTCTACGACATCGTCATCGTCGACTACTTCCTGCCCGATGGCAGCGGCGACGAGCTGTGCCGCCGACTCGGCGAACGCGAGGATCCGCCTATCCTTGCGGTCATCACCGGCAGCTATCGCGAGGACATCATCCGCCGCTGCCTGCAGGCCGGCGCCAGCGAGTGCATGTTCAAGAACGAGGCGCGCGAACTGTTCCTCGCCCGTGTGCGCACGCTCGCCCGCACCATCGAAATGCGCAAGTCCGCGGAAGCCGAGCGCGAACAGCTCGACGGCATTCTCGGCTCGGTCGGCGATGGCGTATTCGGCGTCGACGGCGATGGCCGCATCAGCTTCGTCAACCCGACCGGCCTGCGCCTGCTCGGCTATGGCGACGACAGCGACCTGATTGGACTGCTCGCCCAGGCCGCCATCCATCCGCAGGAATCGCCGCGCAGTTCGCCGCTGAGTCGCGCCTATTCCGAAGGCGTGGCCGTGCACCACGTCGAAAATATGTTCCGCCGCCGCGACGGCAGCGGGGTACCGGTCGAGTACACCGTGCTACCGCTGGCCGGAAGCGGCCACGGCGCGGTCGTGATCTTCCGCGACATCGCCGAACGACGCACCGCCGAGCGCCTGCGCTGGGAACTCAGCCACGATCCGCTGACCGGCCTGCCCAATGCCCGCCACCTGCGCCAGCGCCTGATCGCCGAACTGGCGCGCCTGCGTGATCGTGGCGGCTATTCCGCCCTGATCCACATCGAGCTCGATCGCGACGACCGCGATGAACCGCCGCGCGGCGACGAATTGCTGCGTACCGTGGCCCATGCGCTCGCCCACCGCCTGCGCGAAGGCGACGTGCTCGCGCGCGGCGAGGGCGACAGCTTCCTGCTCCTGCTCAGCACCGTGCAGGTCGACAATATCGACGTGCTCGCCGACAGCTTCCGCCAGCTCCTGGCCGAGCGCGAATACGCGGTCGGAGAAATCCAGCACAAGGTCCATGCGCGCATCGGTGCCGAGCTGCTGAGCCCGCGCACGGTCACCGCCGACGAAGCCCTGGAGCACGCCCGCGCGGCGGCCGGAAGCGCACGTGGACGCGTTGTCGAAGCGGCCCCGGCCGCGGCTGCCGCCAGCGCAACCGCGCCGGCCGAGGTGCCTTCGCCTGCACCGGTCAGTGCGCCGAGCGAGCGCTTGCGCCTGGCCCTCGAACAGGCCCGCTTCGTCATCCTCGTGCAGCCGCTGGTCGCGCTCGAGGGGCTGCCGAAGGCCCCCGCCGTGCCCGAAAACGTCGGTTGGCAACTGGACAAGAGCGAGCTCGAGCCCTTGTTCGCCGTGCAGCTGCGCATGGTCGGCAAGGATGGCCAGCTGATCCAGCCGCGCGCCTTCATTCCGCTGGCCGAACGCGTCGGCATGGTCCAGCGCATCGATCTCTGGGTGGTCAACGGCCTGCTCATGCACCTGGCCAATGAACGCGTCCGTCACGCGCCGGTCGGCCTGATCGCCCGGCTTTCCCCGGCGACCATCGCCGATCCGGATTCGCTGGCCGCGATCGAGAAGTCGATCGTCTCGACCGGGGTGCCGGCCGAGCGCCTGATCTTCGAGATCAGCGACAGCCCCGAACTCGCCAACCTGCCGGCCGCGCTGCACTTCATTACCCGTCTGCGCGCGATCGGCTGCCGCTTCGTGCTCAACGGTGTCGACACCGATGCGGGTCTGTTGCCGTTCCTGCACTCGCTGCGCCGGCCCGGGGATTTCCTGCGCATCGACCGCAACGTCGTCGGTCGCATGACCACGGCCGCCGCCGATCGCGATCTGGTCGTCTCGATCGCCACCCTGGCGCGTTCGATGCAGATGCAGTCGATTGCCGGGGAGGTCGAGGACGATGCGACCCTGCGCGCCCTGCAGGAAACCGATGTCGACTACGTCCAGGGCAAGCGCCTCGGCGAGGCACGCCTGATCAAGCGCGTCGACTTCGGCAAGTTGCTGGCCTTGACCTGAGCTCCGGCCCGGCTTCCATTGCGAAGCCGCGCAGCGGCCTCAGACCCGCAGCGGAATCTGTTCGTGCAGGCGTTCGAGGCGGCCGCCGATGACGCGCAAGGCATACTGGTAACCCGCCTCGACCGCGCGCTCGTAGGCCTTCCAGTCGAGCAGGCCGATGTCGCTGACCGGCGGCTCGAGCAACAGGGTGGCGAGGTGCCGGCGCTCGGCGCTGGCCAGCTCCGCGTTGACCATGCCGGAACGGATCAGGATGTCGAAGATGCCCGGCCGCTGACCGCGGCCGAACTCGAACATCAGCTTCCAGACCGGCGGCGTGTTGTATTCCTCGAGGCTCGTATGCAGGGCGTCGTCGGCGCCGATGTCGACCGCCGCGATCGCGCCGGGTTGCTGGGCATGCATGATGTCGGTCGGCAGGTTGTTGATCACGGCGCCATCGACATAGACCTGGCCGCGATGGCAGACCGGCGGCAGCACCCCGGGGATCGCACAGGATGCGCGCAGCCACAGCCACAAGGGCCCGCTGCGGTGGGTCTCGAGTTCGCCTGAACTGAGATTCGAGGAACAGCAGAAATAGGGCAGCGGCAGGTCGGTGATGTCGCTCTCGCCGAACTGTTCGCGAAGCAGGCGGGCGACGCGGCGCCCGCGGGTCAGGGCGACCAGCGGCAGGGTGTAGTCGCCGAGCGGTCGGCTGGCCACGAAGCTGTGCCGGTAGTTGTCGAACATTTCCTGGTCCGACCATTCGAGAGCGACGCCGGCGCCGATGATCGCGCCGATGCTGGTGCCGCCGACGCAGTCGATCTCGAGGCCGGCTTCGCGCAGCGCGCGGACGATGCCGATCTGGGTGAAGCCGCGGGCGCCGCCGCCCGACAGGACCAGGCTCAGGCAACGCCCGGTCAGCAGGCGCGCGATGCGCCGGATGTCGTGCCCGTCGCGCACGTGGTGATGCGGAACCAGCGGCGTGCGGGTCAGCCAGCGCCGCGCCGCGCCGCGAATCAGCTTGCCCGGATGCAGCAGGACCAGATGGCGTGGGCGCGACAGCGCACTCGAGGCATCCGCGCAGGCGCTGGCCGGCCATTCGCCCGGCGACTCGGCCGCATTGGCCAGCAGCAGCAGGCAATCGGCCTGACGCACACACAGGGCCTGCCAGTGGTCGTCGGCATCGGCCACGTAGACGACGTAGCGCGTGCGCGCCTCGAGTTCGTTGAACCAGCTGCTCAGGCGTCCTTCGCCGGTTTCGCGGTCGATCATCGCGCATTCGCCGAAGGCGCCGAGCATGCGCACCAGCTCGTCGGCGAAGCCGTGCACGTCGACTCCGGCATCATGGCGCAGCACGGCGAAGGTGCGCAGCGATGAGCCCGAGCCGTCGCCCTCGCCAGCGGAAAGCCGGCGCACGGCGAGGCGCGCCATCGCCAGCATCGATTTCGGATGGTGGTTGACGAGCTTGTCGAAGGCCTCGCGGGACAGGCGCAGCAGCTCGGAATCGCGCAGCGCGCGAACGCTGGCGTTGCGCGGCATGTCGACGATCATGCCGACCTCGCCGACGGTTTCCCCGGCAGCGACCACGCCGACCAGGCGCGGCTGGCCGTTGGCATCCTCGCGAAAGGCGCCGAGGCTGCCGCTCTTGAGCACGTAGAAGGCGTCGCTGGGATCGCCCTGTTCGAACAGCGAGGCGCCGCCGGGCAGCGCGAAAAACTGCAGTTCGCTGCCGAGCTCGGCCAAGGCGGCGTCGTCGAGATGGCGGAACAGCGGCAGGGCACGCAGGATCTCGCGGGTCTGGCTGGAATCCACGCTGTCCATGCAAATCGGGCCGGCATCGGGAATGCGCTTGATTTTGCGCCATCCACGCTCCAAGTTCACGGGTCCCGAAGGAAACCCGCCATGACCAACCCGCTGCTCGCCATCACCGAACTGCCCCGATTCAGCGCGATCGAGCCGTCCCATGTCGAACCCGCGATCGATGCGGTGCTGGCCGAATACCAGGCCGGCATCGATGCCATGCTCGCTTCGGACCAGCCGCGCAGCTTCGAGACGGTGATGCAGGTCGGCGAACGCCTCGATGACCGTCTGTCGCGGGTCTGGGCGCCGGTCAGCCATCTGCACGGGGTCAGGGATTCCGAAGCGCTGCGCCAGGCCTACTCGGCCGCGCAGGAAAAGATCGTCGCCTTCCAGACCGCGCTCGGCCAGAACCGCGAACTCTATGCCGCGGTCAAGGCAGTTCGCGATTCGGCCGAATTCGAGACCTTGCCGCGCCCGGCGCGGACCCTGGTCGAGCATGAACTGCGCGACTTCGAACTGGCCGGCGTCGCCCTCGAGGAACCCGCCCGCTCGCGCTTTCGCGAAATCTCGGGCGAGCTGGCCCGGCTCTCGACCGAGTTCGAGGAAGCCGTGCTCGATTCGACCGATGCCTGGAGCGAGCATCTGACCGATGAGTCGGCACTGGCCGGGATTCCCGAGTCGGGACGCGCGGTATTGCGTGCCTATGCGCAGGAAAAGGACCTCGACGGCTGGCTGGTGACGCTCAAGCAGCCGAGCGTGCAGGCCGTGCTGACCTATGCCGACGATCGCGAGCTGCGCGCGCGGGTCTATCGCGCCTACGGCACGCGCGCCTCGGAGAACGCCAACGCCGGCCAGTTCGACAACAGCGCGCGGATCGAGAAGATCATGGCCCTGCGCCACGAATCGGCCCGCCTGCTCGGCTTCGCCAGCACCGCCGAGGAGTCGCTGGCGACCAAGATGGCCGGCTCGGCCGACCAGGTCATCGACTTCCTGCGCGATTTCGTCGCCAAGGCGCGGCCGATGGCCGAGAACGATCTCGCCGAGCTGAAGCGTTTCGCCGCCGACGAACTCGGCCTCGACGACCTTGCGCCCTGGGATGTCGGCTACGCCGCCGAAAAGCTGCGCGAGCGCAAGTACGCGCTGAGCGAGGAGGAACTGAAGCCGTATTTTCCACTGCCGGCCGTCCTCGATGGCCTGTTCGGCGTGATCGAGCGCGTGCTCGGCGTCAGCGTGCGCGCGCGCGCCGATGTCGATGTCTGGCATCCCGATGCGCGCTACTACGACCTCGTCGATGCCGACGGCAAGGTCTTCGCCGGTGCCTATATCGATCTCTATGCACGCACCGGCAAGCGCGGCGGCGCATGGATGGATGTCTGCACCTCACGCCTGCGCGAACACGATTCGCTGCAGCTGCCGGTCGCCTTCCTGACCTGCAATTTCGCACCGCCCACCGGGGACAAGCCATCCCTGCTGACCCACGATGACGTCATCACCCTGTTCCATGAATTCGGCCACGGCCTGCACCACATGCTGACCGAGGTCGACTATGCCGGCGTCTCCGGGATCAGCGGCGTCGAATGGGACGCGGTCGAACTGCCGAGCCAGTTCATGGAGAACTTCGCCTGGAAACGCGAAGGCCTCGACCTGATCGCGCGTCACTGGCAGACCGGTGCGCGCCTGCCCGACGACCTGTTCGAACGCATGCAGGCGGCACGCAATTTCCATTCGGGCCTGTTCCTCGTGCGCCAGCTCGAATTCGCCCTGTTCGATTTTCGCCTGCACCACGAATTCGATCCGGTCCGCGGCGCGCGCACGATGGAACTGCTCGAAGAGGTGCGGCGCGAAGTCTCGGTGCTGATGCCGCCCGAGTGGCATCGCTTTCCGCATGCGTTCACGCACATCTTCGCCGGCGGCTACGGCGCCGGTTACTACAGCTACCTGTGGGCCGAAGTGCTCTCGGCCGATGCCTTCGAGCGCTTCGAGCAGGAAGGCGTGTTCAACCGCGAGGTCGGCGAAGCCTGGCGCAAGGCCGTCCTCGCCGTCGGCGGATCACGCCCGGCGCTCGAGTCCTTCGTCGAGTTCCGCGGCCGCGAACCGAGTCCGGACGCACTGCTGCGCAGCTACGGCGTCGCCGCGTGATCGCGAGATCGGCGCGATGCGGCGGCAAGCGCGGACGGCCGCGATCATGACGGTCAATGCCACGCCGCGCCGATGCGCGCCGCCGGCCACCGAACGGCTGACCCTTCGCGAACTCGGCGTCGACGACGCCGACTTCATGCTCGAACTGCTCAATGACGCCGCGTTTCTGGCCAATATCGGCGACCGCGGCGTGAGGACCCTCGACGACGCGCGCGCCTATATCGTCAACGGCCCGATGGCCAGCTACGAAAAGCACGGCTTCGGCTTCTGGTGCGTCGTCGAGCGCAGCAGCGGCGCGCGCACCGGAATCTGCGGGTTGGCCCGGCGCGAAACCCTCGATGCGGTCGACATCGGCTTTGCCTTCCTGCCGCCGTTTCGCGCGCGCGGTTACGGCTTCGAATCGGCCAGTGCGGTCATGCGCCTGGCCCTCGAGGAGCTCGGCCTGCGGCGCATCGTTGCCATCACCTCGCCCGGCAACACGGCCTCGGCGGCCCTGCTCGAGCGGCTCGGCCTGCGTTTCGAGCGCATGGTCCAGGTGCGCGATGACGAGGACGCAATCCGCCTGTTCGCCTGGAATGCGCCGGCACATGAGCCCGGCGTGGACAGCCCCGGTGCATCCCCGCAGACTTCCACGTCGTCCACATCGGGAGTCTGAAGCGTGCCGATCTTTGGCCTCGGCCTGCATGTCATCGTCGCCGTTTTGTGTGCCGTGCATGTCCTGCGGACCGGGCAGGAGCGCTACTGGCTGCTGGTCCTGTTCATCTTTCCGTTGCTCGGCAGCTTCATCTATGCGCTGGCCGTGGTCCTGCCGCAGCTGTCGGATTCGCGCAGTGGTCGACGTGTCGTGCGCGGCATCCGCCAGTCGCTCGATCCGGGTCGCGAGCTGCGCGAGGCACAGGCCGAATTCGAGCACTCGGCGACCATCGCCAACCGCATCCGCGTTGCCGATGCCCTGTACGGCGCCGGGCGCCATGGCGAGGCGATCGAGGCCTATCGCGAAGCCTTGCGTGGCGTGCACAGCGACGATCCCGATATCCAGGTGAAGCTGGCCCGCGCCCTGCTCGACGATGGCCAGCCGGGCCCGGCGCGCGAGCGGCTCGAGGCGCTGATCAGCCAGCATCCCGACTACAAATCCCCGGAAGGGCACCTGATCTACGCGCGCGCCCTCGCCGCCAGTGGCGATCGGGCCAGGGCGCGCGAGGAATTCGAGGCCCTGATCGGCTATTTCGCCGGCATCGAGCCGCGCGCCCGCTATGTCGGAATCCTGCGCGACTGGGGCGAGGACGCTGCCGCCGACGCGCTGGTCGAGGAATCCCTCCGGCATATCAAGCACATGCCGGCCGGTTCGCGGCGCCTCAACGAAGAATGGATCCGCGCCCTGAAACGGGCGCCGAAGCGGCTCGGCAGCGCAAGCTGAACGGCCGCCGCGGCGAACTTGTCGCCGATTGGCGGGGTCCCTTGCAGTCCGGACGCCGCATTGCGACCGCGCCGAGACGCCCGGCGGGCGTGGGCACGGCCGGGTCGGTTAGAGTAGGCATATGTATCTCGAGTATTACGGCCTGCGCGAGGCCCCGTTTTCGATAACGCCGGACCCGCGCTATGTATTCCTGTCCGAAAGGCACCGGGACGCGCTCGCGCACCTGCTCTACGGCGTCGGCAAGGGCGGCAGCGGCGGCTTCGTCCAGCTCACCGGCGAGGTCGGCACCGGCAAGACCACCTTGAGCCGCCTGCTCCTCGAGCAGCTGCCGGAGAACACCCAGGTCGCCCTGCTGCTCAATCCCAAGCTTTCGCCGGTCGAGATGATCGAGACCGTCTGCGAGGAGCTCAAGCTCGACATCACCGGCAAGCGCGGCAGCCTCAAGGGCCTGACCGATACGCTCAATACCTACCTGCTCGATGCCTACGCGCAGGGCTTGCGCGTGGTCCTGATCGTCGACGAGGCGCAGAACCTCTCGCTCGACGCCCTCGAACAGATCCGCCTGCTGACCAATCTCGAAACGCCGACCCAGAAACTGCTGCAGATCATCCTGCTCGGCCAGCCCGAACTGCGCGACATGCTGGCCCGGCCCGAGCTGCGCCAGCTGGCCCAGCGCATCACCGCGCGCTACCACCTGACCCCGCTCGACGCGGCCGAAACCGAGGCCTACGTCAAGCACCGCATGGCCGTGGCCGGTTGCCAGCACATCCCGTTTTCGAGACTTGGGCTGCGTGCGCTCTACCAGCGCTCGACCGGGATTCCGCGCCTGATCAACGTCATCGCCGATCGCGCGCTGATGGCCGGCTACGCGCGCGAACAGCAGAGCATCGGCGAACGCCTGGTCGATCGCTCGGCCGACGAAACCCTGCCCGGTCACGCCCGCTACTGGGTGCGTCGTTACGCGCGCTGGGTAATCGCCGCCCTGCTGCTGGTGGCCGTGGGCGGCGCCCTGTTACTGCGCCAGCAAGCAGGCGTGGGCGATGCGGCGCCGCAAGCCAGCACGCCCCCCGCAACAGCGCCGGCGCCGGCCGAGAACGGCGCGGCCCTGCTGCAGGCGCGCCTGGCGAAAGCCCCCGAGACCGAGCTGTCGACGGTGACCCAACTGCTTTCACGCTGGCAGGTCGGTTCCGCCGAGACCTCGGTACGAGTCGCCACGCGGTGTCCACCGATGATTGGGGCCGGCCTTTATTGCCTGCGTGGGCACGGCACGCTCGAGCAGGTATTGCGCTTCGATCGCCCGCTGATCCTCGTGCTCGGCCAGGATAGTCACACTGCCCACGCCCTGCTTCAGGGCGCCGGCCGCCAGCAGGTGCACCTTGATCTGGCAGGCGAGGCCATAAACCTCCCGCGTGCGGATCTGGAGCGCTTCTGGACCGGTGAATTCATGGCCATCTGGCGCGTTCCCGCCAGCATCAACGGCCCGATCCGGCGTGGCGATGCCGGGCCAGGCGTGGCCTGGGCCAAGGAAAGCCTGCGTCACCTCGACGGCGGCGCGGGCGCCGACAGCGGCCCGGCCTATTTCGACGCCGAGATGGAGGAGCGCGTGCGCAAGCTGCAGCTCGCCTACGGCATCCAGGCCGATGGCATCATCGGTCCGGAAACCCTGTTTGCCCTGTCCGCACTGGACGAATCCGGTCCGCACCTGACCCGCAACATCGAGTAGAACGCACCGCACCATGTCGCTGATCCTTGAAGCCCTGAAGAAATCCGAACGCCAGCGCCGGCTTGGCGAGTCGCCGTCGATCGGCTCGCCGATCATGGCGGTGCGCCGCCGTCGCAGCCTGCTGCCGGTGCTCGTCGCGCTGATCGCGATTGCGCTGCTCGGCCTGTGGTGGATGCGCCGCGCCAGCGAGACCCCGCCGCCCGAGGCCGTGGCTGTTCCTCCTAGCCCGCCTGCACAGACGGTGGCCAGCAAGGAGGAAACGGCCCGCCCAACAGCGCGCAGTGCCATTACCTTCGACGGCTTGCCACCGAGCGCACCCGCCGCGGAAACGGCGCAGAGCAGCGCCGCCACGCGGCTGCCGCGCAGCAAGGTCGCACCCGACGCTACCGCCGGCATGCGCCCCGACCTGCGCGAGAAAGTGAAAAGCGGCGAGCTGGTCGTGGCCAATCCGCAGCTGCTCAAACCGGGCGAGCCGGCCACGATCAAGGAATCGGAGCCGCAACCGGCGAGCGCCGATCCTGGCGCTGTCGAAACGGCGCGTGCGGCCCTCGATGCGCAGGCCGTTGCGGTACCGCCAGCACCGCCGCCGGGAGCGGCCGGAGCAAGGTCCGCCAGGGCCACCGCGCCGGCAAGAACGCCGCCCAGGCCGGAGGCCGCGGCCGCCGCGCCGGGCAATCCTGTGGTTTCCGCGCCGGTTGCCGGAACCGCCCCGGCGGATGCAATCAAGCTGATCTGGGAACTGCCCTACGCGGTTCGACGCGAGTTGCCGGAAATCAAGCTGACCATGCACGTGTTCGCCAACGCTCCGGAAAACCGCTTCGTCATCATCAACGATGCCCGCCATGTCGAAGGCGATGAAATCGACGGCATGAAGCTCGTCGAGATCCGCAGCGACGGCGTGGTTTTCGAGCGCGAAGGCCAGCGCTTCCTGTATCCGCGCGGCGGTCGCTAAGGCGGCCAGCGCCGGCATGTTCATCCAGCTCGAGAGCCGCCGCCGGCCGCCCCCGACCTGGGCGACCCTGTTGCTGGTCGGCATCTGCGTGGCCATGTTCCTGTGGATCGCCACCGAGCCGGCCAGCGGCCGCACCCGACTGCTGATGGTCTGGGGTACGGTGCCCTCGACCCTGCTGGACACCTCGGCGCCCTGGGCCATCCAGCTGGCGGAACTGCGCTTTGCGCGCCTGGTCACCGCGCTGTTCATCCATGCCGACTGGATTCACCTGACCACGAACCTGCTGTTCCTGATCATCTTCGGCGTGCCGACCGAGCGCGCCCTCGGCGCCGGACGCTTTCTGGTGCTCTTCGTCATCGGTGGCGCCCTGGCCAACCTGGTCGGCGCGCTGACCCTGGCCACGACCAACTCGCCGATCATCGGTTCCAGCGGCGCTGTATCGAGCGTCGTCGGCGCCTACCTCGCACTGTATCCACGCGCGCGCCTGGGCCTGGTCCTGCCGCTCGGGTTCTTCCTCGAATTCGTGCGCGTGCCGGCCCCGTTGCTGATCGGCTTCTGGGCCGTGCTGCAGATTCTGTTCACCTATGTGGGCCCGGCCTTCGGTGCGGTGGCATGGTGGACCCATATCGCCGGATTCCTGCTCGGCATCGTCTTTGCGCTCATCTGGCGTCCCGGAATCGCCCGGCGCGCACGACGCTAGGTGTTGCGATTCGATAGGTTGTTCATCCGGCTGTGGTCGGTTGGGCCGAGCCTAATCCGCTGACCGATGGTCGTCGATTGCGATGGCGCACACTACACTGTGGGCATGAGCGACACGCCTCCACCCCCGAGCGATCCACCCCGCAGGCGACCGCGCTCGCCCTCTACGAGCGCGCCCGACTCACCACCGGCACCGCGCAAGACTGCAGCACGCAAGAGCGTCGCGGACGAGGGCAGCACCGGCGAGCAGGCGCCCTTGCCGCGAGCGCGGGCGACGCCGCGCCGCGTCGTGCCGAAAACATCCGCGGAGCCGGAACGGGCAGCAACACGCGAACCGGCCAAGGCCGCGCCTGACAAGCCGGAGCTGTCCGGCAACGGGTCGCCTGCGGCGACCAGGCGAACGGTCGCCACGCGCCCAAGTGCATCGCCACCGGGTCGAGCCAGGCCTCCAGTCTCCGCTTCCGCTTCCACCGCCGAGCCACCCGCAGAATCGGAAATCCTTGCGCGGCAGTCGACCCCCCGCAGCGAAGCGCCATTGCAGGCGCGCGCGGAGCAGACGCGCGCCCGGCCACCTGCTGTCGAGCCTTCGCTGCGGGATCCGGCCTACACCGGGATGCGTCCAACCGACAGGTCCACTTCGGCGGCACCGCCGGTCCGACGCGCGCCAAGCCCTGCAGCGACGTACGGCTCCGACGAGGACTCCAGGCCAAAACCGACCCAATCGGTCTCGGCCAGTGGTCGGGAAGCGCAGGCCGCACCACCGCCCTGGGCTGTCGAAGCGGTCCCGTCAGCAAGTGTCCCCGCAAAACCGGGCCGCAAGCACGCCGCCATGCCTACGCAACCGCATCCGGCCGACGCCTCGACGCGCTCGATGCGCGTGATCGAATGGTTGACCGACCATCTGCGCGAGCCGTGGCGCGAACGCATCCGCCAATACCTCGTGCTGATGCGCCTGGATCGCCCGGTCGGCGCCCTGCTGCTGCTTTGGCCGACCTGGTGGGGACTCTGGTTCGCCGCCAACGATTTTCCGCCGATCGGCGCGCTGGTCATCTTCACGCTCGGCGTCTTTGTCATGCGATCGGCCGGTTGCGTGATCAACGACTATGCCGACCACGCCTGGCTCGACGCGCATGTCGAGCGCACGCGTGGTCGACCGATGGCGGCGGGGCGGGTATCCCGACGCGAGGCGATCCTGCTCTTTCTCGGCCTGCTCGCCTTCGCCTTCGTGCTGGTCCTGTTCACCAATGCGCTGACCATCAAGCTTTCGTTCGCCGGTGCCGCCCTTGCGGCGGTCTATCCATTTTGCAAGCGCTATACGCACCTGGCCCAGGTCGTCCTCGGTGCCGCGTTCGGCTGGTCGATCCCGATGGCCTTCGCCGCCGTCACCGGAGGGGTGCCGGCCCTGGCCTGGCTGCTGTTCCTCGCCAACGTGCTGTTTTCGACCATCTACGACACCGAGTACGCGATGGTCGACCGTGAGGACGATATCCGCGTCGGCGCCAAGTCCACGGCGATCCTGTTCGCCGACGCCGACCGCCCGATCATCGGCATCCTCATGGCCACCTTCCTGTTCGCCATGCTCCTCGCCGGCACGCGCGCCGAGCTGGTCTGGCCCTACTTCGCCGGACTCGCGATCGCCGCGGCGCTGTTCGGCTGGCAGCAATGGATCATCCGCAAGCGCGAACGCGAAGCCTGCTTCGCCGCCTTCCGCAACAACAACTGGGTGGGCTGCGTGTTGTGGATAGGCCTGCTGCTGGCGCTGGCGATTCGCTAGGGAGGCTCTGAACAAGTGGCACAACCGTCACGACGACTGCCTGCGTGCAGATCGCGGCGCGCCGACGCAGACAGACTGGCCGTCTTTCAAGTCGGCGCAACAAAGAGCTGCGCGCAGGCAGGCGTCGCCCAAGCAATTGATTCAATGGAACAAGGGTGGCGTCCAGAAGGCCCGCCACAGGCACCACGCGGCTCGTCAAGGCAACCAGCCTTCACTTCGCCACGCAGCACCTGTGGCGAGCCTTCTGAACGCCATGACGATTGCGCCACTTGTTCAGAGCCTCCCTAGGCGCTCACCCCAACCTGGCTTCGGACCTCTTGCTCTCGCGCCTCGAGTGAATCGTGCGGGCCGGCGGATCGACTGAAATGGGCTTGGAGCAAGGTGTGTGCGGCCCAGGCGGGGCGCGATCGATTTCTGTCGCGCAGCAACACAGGACCGCGGTGCCCAAGGCCCCAGTACGATGCCAAGAAGCAGACCCGGCAGGAGGTAGGGTGGAAAGAAATGATGCGTCGTTCCATTCTTGATTTGCGGGTCATCTCGAACTAGTGCGCCGGCTTTTCCGCCTTTGGTGTCTGTTGCGAAACACGGCGAGACTGTACGAATAGGTCTCAGCGGTTAACCTTTTCCTATTTATCGAGACCGACATGCTCGACTCGTCACCATAGACGTTGTGCTTGAAGCTTGAGAACCCCGAGGTTGATGGCCATTCTCCCCATCGGCGGATTTTCGCCTGGCGCAATCCACATCAGCTGCCTTGCACTTGTCTGGTACGGTGCGCTACAACAACCGGTTTGAAACTGACGCCATAGTCCGTACAGATGCTTCCCTGCTCGTCGGCTAGCAACTTTGTCTCAAGGTAGAACTTGATATCGAGTCTGTTAGCAGCGTCGCTGATATCGATTCGTGCCGTCCTTGTGCAAAACGACACCCAAGGCAGTGTGGGCTACGCTCTTGAAGCCAAAATCACGTTCTTGAACGAATCGGTGTTCTCCGGCGGCTTGCCAGGCTCCTTGAGCCATACAGAAACGTTGATATTTACGTCGTTCGCCATGTTCGTATCCCCTTCATCTTGTGTCGTGAGTCTACCACACTAGCGCCAACACTGTGGGAATCCATAAGGCTGGTCGTTCCCGCAACTTGACTTAATGCTTCCAGATACGTGTATTCGCGATATCCGATTTTTCGAAGTGACTCGATGGCGGTGATTGCCCGCTTGCCTCTTCCCAACGCGGAGAGTGCAAGAGCACGCGCTGCCAGGTTCTTGGGAATTTGTGCCTCGACGCCTCCGTCCAAGACTTCGAGGACTCTGTCCCAAGCCATTTCGGCATTAGTGATTTCCCCGGAGCGAGCGCCGGCCTCGCCAACGAGAACAAGAGCCTGTACCAAAACATTGGTGCGCTCCCAGTCGCGAAGCTTTCCTTGAGGAAGTCCGTCAACCCTATTCACGATGTCTGTGGCCAAGCGAAGCGCTTCGTCTGAAGAGCCGAACTCCAGCCTTTGCCTTGCCTGGAGCAAGAGCACGTTCAACCAGCGCAGCTGCCATGCAGTGACAGTCGGATCCCTCGCTACGAGCTCTTCCGCGAGCTTGCGCGCATTTGCGCTCATTCCGATCGCGGGGTGGATCTGGTTTGCGAAGGTCAATGCTTCAGCCAAACTAGTTTGCGCAGCCACGGCGCTATCGACCCAGTTCGCATTGTCCGGATCGGTGGCGAACAAGGTCGCCGCGAGTTTCTCAGCACGTTCGAATTTGACTGTCGCCGAGGTCAAGTCACCGAGATCGAGCAAGATGCGACCCAAACTACGCTGATTAATCGAAAGTGCTTCTTTTGCATCATTGTTGTTGGGATTCTTGCGGATGGCTTCTTCATATATTTTGCCTTCGCTCTGTCGAAAATCAGCAGACTCGCGCAATCTTCCCTGAACATAGAAAATGTTGGCCAGGCGCGCATAGGCTTGCGCGATCCTCACCTGCCGATCGTATGTCTCCTGATCTTCTTGGCCCATCCTTTTCGCAGTGTCGAGTTCCGATGAGTAGATGTTGGCTGCCTCGTCGAGCCGACCCTGTTCATAGAGCAACGTACCGAGGTTGCTATTCGCATAACCAAGTTCGGCCTGCCAATCGTCGTTGCTTGGGTCGATGGCTACCAGGCGCTCCGTGAGCCGCTTGTATTCGAGGAACGCTGGCTCGGCAACGGTGACGTTGCCACGCTGATAGGCAATGTAGCCGACCCAGAACACGCTCTGTGCGTGGTCAAAAATGCGCTGACCGTTGTCGGGCTCGCGTGCAACGAGTTCAGCGGTGCTGTCGGCAGCCTGTTCGAAAACCTTGAGGGCTTCATCGAGTTCGCCGCGCAGGTCGTAGACTTCGCCGATCATGTGCAGGGCGCGGGCACGGCGGGCGAGACCGTCGGCATCGAGATCTTGCGACTTCTGCGAGGCATAGTAGGCGAGGGCTTCCTTGCCGACCGCATCGAGGGTAGCCAGCTTGCCGTCCGGTTCGAGCTTCTTGCGCAGGTCGCCGATCATGAATTCGACCAGGCTCTCGGCATGCGTGCGCTGGTCCACGGCATCGCGCCGCGAGGTGATCGCGATCACGGTGGCGGCGGCGAGCACGACGACCAGGGCCAGCGACGCACAGGTCACGGCTAGCAAGTTACGATGGCGGCGCTGCTGCTCGCGCTGGACCAGGGTGTCGTAGCCGATGCCGAGGATGCCAGCGATCAGCTTGAGCTTTGCGCCGGTCCGGCCGTCACCGAAGCGTCGCGCATCGGCCGCGATCGGTTCGCCGCTGCGGTTGCCTTCGGCTTCCTCGCGCTCGCCCAGTGCCGGAGGGAAGGCCAGCGGCGCCGCCGCGTCGTCACCCGAATCGACGATCAGGCAGTGGATGCGGTTGCCGCGGCCGAGGCGCTGGAAGGCCAGCACTTCCTCGTTGACCCAGCGCGATTGCGCGGCATCGGGAGAGCAGATGACGATCAGGCACCAGGACTGGCGCAGGGCCTCCTCGATGGCGGTGCCGAGGTTGCTGGCGGTCGGCAGTTCGTCGCGGTCACGGAAGATCGGGGTCAGTCGAGCCGGAACACGGCCGGCAGCGGTCGGCATGCCCTGCAGGCGCTTCGGGACGCGATAGGTCTCCAGGGCCTTGTGCAGCCAGCGCCCCCAGGATTTGTCCTTGTGGCTGTAGCTGATGAAAGCCCAGTAGCGGAATTCCGAAGCTGGCTGACGCTGCGTCATCCTGCATCCCATTCCCGTGCGAGCGGTCCGGATTACCTCCGTCGGCGCAAGGATACACCGATAAAGTGTGACTTCCATCACACTTTCAGGTGAGGAGGGCGATCCCGGTCATGCTCGCGCCGGCGCGCGCGCCAGGGCCCAGACGTCGACCTGTCCGACGCCAGCGCGACGCAGCACGCGGGCGCACTCGTTCAGGGTCGAGCCTGTCGTCATCACATCGTCGAGGATGGCCACGTGATCGGGAATGCCAACGCTCCCGACGACGGCAAACGCACCGCGCAGGTTTCGCCGGCGCTCGCTGGCATCGAGCCCGGTTTGCGCGGCGGTCGGGCGCACGCGTCGCAACAGCTGCAAGTCGAGCGGAATGTCGAGCGCACGGGCCAGCGGCCTGGCCAGCTCGAGGGCCTGGTTGAAGCCGCGTTCGCGCAGGCGAGAGGCGTGCAGGGGCACGCATAGCAGGCGCTGCGGAAGCGGCAGCGTAGGCTCGCCTCGGGCGGACTCGACGAGGAGTTCCGACAGCACGCGACCGGCGGCCAGGTCACGGCGGAACTTGAAGCGGGCTTCGAGCAGGTCGAGTGGATGGCCATAGCGGAATGGCGCCCAAGCCCGGGAGAACGCCGGCTCGCGACGCAGGCATTCGCCGCACTGCGCGGCGGCATGGGCCAAGGGCAGGGCGCAGCGCGCGCAACAGATGGTGTTGCGCGGCAGGTCGGCCTGACAGCCCGCGCAGAGGTCGCGTCCCGCCGCACCTGCGTTGCCGCAGAGGAGGCAGCGCGTCGGCAGCAGCGCGCGTAGCAGGCGATCGCCCGCGTCGTCAACCCGTCGCGTCCATTCCAAGTTGACAGCCTCCCATGCCGAACCCAGACTTCCGGCCACACTTTACCGAACTGCGGACGCCCTGATGTCAGCCCTGCGCCACGACTGGACTCGCGATGAAGTCCTCGCGATCCTCGAACTTCCGTTCGCCGACCTGCTTCAGCGCGCCCACGCGGTGCACCGGGCCCATAACGACGCCAACGCCGTGCAGGTCTCGACCCTGCTTTCGATCAAGACCGGCGGATGTCCGGAGGATTGCGCCTATTGCCCGCAGGCGGCGCGCTATTCGACCGGCGTGCAGGCGGAAAAGCTGTTGCCGCTGGAAACCGTGCTCGAACGGGCCCGACAGGCCAGGGCGGCCGGGGCGACGCGCTTCTGCATGGGCGCTGCCTGGCGATCGCCCAAGGATCGGGACGTGCCGAAGGTTGCCGCGATGATTCGTGCGGTGCGCGAGCTCGGCATGGAAACCTGCGCCACCCTCGGCATGCTGTCCGAGGAGCAGGCCGCCGCGCTGCGGGCAGCGGGACTCGACTACTACAACCACAACCTCGACAGCGCGCCCGAGTTCTACGCCGATGTGATCCGGACGCGCGACTACCAGGATCGCCTCGATACCCTCGGCCACGTGCGCAAGGCCGGCCTGAAGACCTGTTGCGGCGGCATCGTCGGCATGGGCGAGTCGCGCGATCAGCGCGCCGGTCTGCTGCACACCCTGGCGACCTTGCCCGAGCACCCGCAATCGGTGCCGATCAATCGCCTGGTCCAGGTCGAAGGCACGCCGCTGGCCGGCACCGCGATGCTCGACTCGTTCGAATTCGTGCGCACGATCGCCACGGCGCGCATCGTCATGCCGGCCTCGATGGTGCGCCTGTCGGCCGGTCGTGCGGAGATGAGCGATGAATTGCAGGCCCTGTGCTTCTTCGCTGGCGCAAATTCGATCTTCTACGGTGAAAAACTGCTGACCACCGGCAATCCCGACGTCGTCGCCGACCAGCAGCTCTTCGCCCGTCTCGGCATCCATGCCATGCAGCTCGATGCCAACGACTCCGATGGCGCGTGCACCGTGCATGCGTCGATCCACGAATCAGCCTGCGATGATGCCGAGGAAACAGTCACCGCCTGAACGCGTGGCCCTGTGTCCGGGCGACAGCGATCAGTGCAATTTCAGACGACCCGAAACGCGGCGCTGCAGGAGTCGCGCAAGGGCCAGCACCAGCGTGTTCCAGAAGCCCAGGATGGCCCGGTGATGATCGAGATGCAGTGCCATGTACATGCCCTTGGCGATCAGGCCGTCGACGAAGAAGTTGCGCCCGCCAAGGCCGCCCATGAGGCTGCCGAGCCCGCGCTTTTCGCCGAGCGAAACCAGCGAACCGAAGTCGCGATAGACGAAATCGCGATCGAAGCGTCGACCGCGCAGGCGGGCAATCAGCAGATCAGCCAGATAGCTGGCCTGCTGATGCGCCGCCTGGGCGCGCGCCGGCACGAGCCCGTCGCCCCAGGCACAGGCCGCGCAGTCGCCGAGGGCGAAAACGCTGGCGGCCGAGGTCTCGAGGCGGGCGCTGACGACGAACTGGTTGGCCCGGTTGATATCGAGACCGAAGCCGGCGTTGCTCTCGGCCGCCTTGATGCCGGCCGCCCAGACGATCAGGTCGACCTCGATCGTCCGCTCGCCGGCGACGAGATGGCCTTCCCCGATCTGCGAAACCGGCGCCGACACCAGCACGGTGACGCCGCGCGCTTCGAGCGCAGCCTGGGCCTTGGCCGAAATCCGCTCCGGCAGTGCGGCAAGAATCCGGGGCCCGGCCTCGATCAGGCTGATGTCGAGTCGGAAGTGCTGTTCGCGGGACAGGCCGAGCAACATGAGCTGGTGCGCCTCGAGCAGCTCGGCGGAAAGTTCGACGCCAGTCGCACCGGCGCCGACGATGGCGATGCCGAGCCTGCGCTCGCGGGAGAACGCCGCGCGCGTGAACGCCGCCAGCAGGCGACGCTGGAAATGAATCGCGTCGCTAGCCCTTTCCAGCACGAAGGCATGCTCGGCACCGGGTGTATTGAAGAAGTTCGAGCCACTGCCGATGGCCAGCACGGCCCAGGTGAAACTGATCGTGCGCGCAGGTACGATCTGCTCGCCGGCGTCATCGAGGACTTCGGCGAGGCTGAGCGTTTTTCCCTTTGCATCGAGGGCGGCGATTTCGCCGAGCGTGAAGCTGAAGTGGTTGCGTCGCGCAAGGATCATGTAGGAGAGGCCTTCCTGATGCGCATCGAGCGTGCCCGCGGCGACTTCGTGCAGGGTCGGTTTCCAGATGTGGACGACCGAACGATCGACCAGAAGCACCTTGTCGCGCCCCGCCTTCCTGCCGAGCTTGCGGCCCAGCCGCGCGGCCAGTTCGAGGCCGCCAGCGCCGCCTCCGATGATCACGATCTCGTAGTGCATGGTGGCCTGGCGGACTCCCGGTCGAAGTGTCGGTTACGCAGCATATCCGCTCCGCATCGCAGGTCCATCCATTGGCCGGTCGGCGCCGCCAACGCAGGCTCGCGGCCATGACCCGTCCTCCCTTGCTCGGCCGTCTGGCCCGGGCCGTCGAGGACCGCGCCCGCGACGCCTTGCTGCGACGCCTGCGCACGATCACCGAGGTCGACGGACCGCATGTCGTCGTCGATGGCAAGCGCCTGATTCATTTTGCCAGCAACGACTACCTCGGCCTGGCCCAGCATCCGGCCGTGGTCGAGGCCCTGGTTGCCGCTGCCGGCCAGTGGGGGGTTGGCGCTTCGGCCGCCCATCTGCTCGGTGGCCACCGCCAGGAACATGACCTGCTCGAAGCCGAGCTGGCGGCCTGGTGCGGGCGCGACCGCGCGCTCCTGTTCTCGACCGGCTACATGGCGAACCTCGGCATCATGCAGGCGCTGCTCGATCCGCGCGCGGTCTGCATCCAGGACAAGCTCAACCATGTCTGCCTGATCGATGGCGCACGACTTTCCGGCGCACGGCTGCGCCGCTATGTGCACGCCGATGTCGACAGCGCGCGTCGCCAGCTCGATTCGGACCCGGCCGCGGCCGCGCTGCTCGCCACCGATGGTGTGTTCAGCATGGACGGCGATATCGCGCCCCTGCAGGCACTCGCCAGGCTCTGCCGCGAACAGCAGGCCACGCTCGTGGTCGACGATGCGCACGGACTTGGCGTGCTGGGTGCGGACGGTAGTGGCAGCGTCGCCGACGCGGGGCTCGGCCAGGCCGACGTGCCGGTCTACATGGCGACCCTGGGCAAGGCTCTGGGTGTCGCCGGGGCATTTGTCGCCGGCTCCGAAGTTCTGATCGACGGGCTGATCCAGTTCGCCCGCACCCATGTCTACACGACGGCCATGCCGCCAGCCCTGGCTGCGGCGACCCGAGTCGCCCTGAGACTGGTCCGCGATGAAGCCTGGCGGCGCGAAAAGCTGGCCCGACTAGTCACGCAGTTTCGCGATGGCGCCGCCCGACGCGGAATTGCCCTGGCTGAATCGCGGACGCCGATCCAGCCGGTCCTGGTCGGCCAGAGCGACGAGGCGACCCGATTGTCCGCGCAACTGGAGGCGGCCGGATTCTTCGTGCCGGCGATCCGGCCACCGACCGTGGCCGAAAATGGCGCGCGATTGCGCGTGACCCTTTCCGCGGCCCACGAAGAAGCCCATGTCGATGCACTGCTGGCAGCACTCGCTGCCGCCTGGACGCCGCCGCGGCAATGATCGGAATTGCGGATATCGGCACGCGACGTGGCGTCTGGGTCGGTTTCTCCGAACTCTACCTAGACACCGATCCGGCGCCGGCTTACGACTGTCTTGCGCGCATCCTGGCAGCATCGCCGTATCCGCTGGGCGAGCTGCGCCGGATCCTGTTGGAGGAGGTGCATCCAGTCCTGCGCGGCAACCTGCTGTCCAGCGCCGGCGTCTGGAATGGCTTTGATCCCGACTGGCTTTGCGCACGCATCGCCGCACGCCTGGCCCGCCCGCTTTGGCTGCGCCTGCCGGCCGGGCTGCTTGCGGCCACGGCGAAGGCCTCATGGCGCGAGCTGGAGCCGCGCATCGCCCGGCTGCGCGGTGCCGGCTCCGCAATATCGCAGAACACGTCAAAATAGCCCGGTGAATCTCTCGATCAGAACCCTGGGGCAAGGCCCCGATCTCGTGCTGCTGCATGGCTGGGCCATGCACGGCGGCATCTTCGCACCGCTGAGCGAGCGCCTGGTCGGGCGCTTTCGCGTGCATCTCGTCGACCTGCCGGGGCATGGCCACAGTCGCGACTTCAAGCCCGGCGATCTCGATCCGGCGCGCCTGGCGCGAGCCATCGCGACCGCCACGCCGCCGGCGCTCTGGCTCGGCTGGTCACTCGGTGGGCTGATTGCCCTGCAGGCTGCACTCGAACTGCCCGACCAGGTCAGCGCAGTCGTGCAGATTGCGTCGAGTCCGCGCTTCGTGCGCGCCGCGGATTGGCCGCATGCGGTGCCGGCGGCGATCTTTCGCGAATTCGGATCGAACCTGGTGGCCTCATTCCGACCGGCGATCGAGCGCTTCCTGGCCCTCGAGACGCTCGGTTCGGCCCACGCCCAGGACGAGTTGCGCGAACTCAAGGCCCATGTCTACGAGCGCGGCGAACCGTCGGAACAAGCATTGCACGAGGGGCTCGATCTGCTCGACCGCTGTGATTTCCGCGCGCAGCTGTCCGCGCTGTCGATGCCGAGCCTGTGGATCGCCGGCCGCCGCGATCGCATCGTTCCGCCCGGCGCCCTGCGCTGGGCGGCCGCGCAATGCGCGCACGGCAACTATCTCGAACTTTCGGCCGGGCATGCGCCGTTTCTCAGTCACGCCGATGAAGTCGC
This sequence comes from Dokdonella sp., assembly GCA_019634795.1. Taxonomy (GTDB): domain Bacteria; phylum Pseudomonadota; class Gammaproteobacteria; order Xanthomonadales; family Rhodanobacteraceae; genus Dokdonella. The sequence goes on along the minus strand of JAHCAR010000009.1, from coordinate 118,934 downwards.
CGAGGCCATCGCGGCCCTGGCGAACGCGACCGAGCCGGCATGAGCGGTCCCTTCGACAGCCGGCACGTGCGCCGTGCCTTCGGCCGCGCGGCAGAGAGCTACGAAGCGCATGCGGCCCTGCAGGATGAGGTCCAGCGGCGCCTGCAGGAGCGCCTCGACGATCTGTCGCTGAACCCGCAGCGCGTACTCGATGTCGGCAGTGGCACGGCGCGCGGCACGGCGGCTTTGCGCAAGCGCTTTCCACAGGCGCAGACGATCGCGCTCGATCTGGCAATGCCGATGCTGCGCGCGGCACGCAGGCATCGTTCATGGTTGCGGCCGTTTGCCCGTATCTGTGCCGATGCCGAGTCGCTGCCACTGGCCGAGAACAGCATCGATCTGCTCTATTCCAATCTCTGCCTGCAATGGTGCGGTCGGCTCGATGCCGTGTTCGACGAGTTTCGCCGCGTGCTGCGTGCCGATGGCGTGGTCCTGTTCAGCACCTTCGGCCCGCAAACCCTGAGCGAATTGCGCACGGCCTTCGCCGAAGTCGACGAGACGCCGCACGTCAGTCGCTTCCTCGACATCCACCAGATCGGCGATGCCCTGCTCGCGGCCGGATTCCGCGACCCGGTACTCGAGCGCGATGTCTTCACCCTGACCTATGCCGACGTCCTCGGCCTGATGCATGAGCTGCGCGCGATCGGTGCGACCAACGCCGACAGCGGACGTGCCCGCGGTCTGACCGGAAAGGCCCATCTACAGCGTGTCATCGAGGCTTATGATGTGAATCGGCAAGAGGGCCGCGTGGCGGCGACGTACGAGGTGGTCTACGCACTGGCCTGGGCGCCCAAGGCCGGCCAACCCAGGCGCTCGGCGCAAGGCGCCGTCGCCAGTTTTCCGCTCGACCAGCTGCGTGGCTCGCGACGCGTCCGGCGTTAGTCGGGTCCGCGGGCGCGGGCCTGGTTCCGCTACGATGCGCACACTTTGCCGTTCATGGAATGCTGCGACATGAGCCGCCCGCTCCAGTTCCTGCTACTCCTGATGCTGGCGCCCTGCATGAACGCGCGTGCAGCCGAGCCGGTCCCGGATGCAAGCCGCTGCGCCAATATCACCGCCGACGCCGCGCGGCTCGCCTGCTATGACCAGGCCTTTGCCCAACCCCATGCCGACAAGAAGACGGTGCGACCGCTCCCGACTACCGATGTCTTCGCTCGCTCATCGGCGCTGCCCACGAGCCGATGCGACAAGGGACCGCCGAGCTCGCTGCTCGATTCGCGCTGGGAACTCGACGCCGCGACCGCCGAATCCGGCAGGGCCGCACCGTTCTGCATCCGGCCTTACCGTCCCATCTATCTGATGCCGTTCTACACTTCGCGCACCAATCGGCTGCCGAGTTCGCCGTCGCCCGAAAACACCGTGACCGAGCCGGAAGACATCACGCGCGGCGAACTGAAGTACCAGCTCAGCCTGAAAACCAAGATCCTCGACGACATCTTCGGTGACAACGGCGACTTCTGGATGGGCTATACCCAGATCTCGCACTGGCAGATCTTCAATGCCAAGCGTTCGCGCCCGTTCCGCGAAACCAACTACGAGCCCGACGCCAATCTGGTTTTCCGGACCGACTACGACGTGCTCGGATGGAAGGCCCGCCTGCTCGGCTTCGGCCTCGTGCACCAGTCGAATGGCCGCAGCGATCCGCTCTCGCGCAGCTGGAACCGGGCCACGGCCTCGATCGGCCTCGAACGCGAAAACTGGACGATCACCGTGCGTCCTTGGTGGCGCGTGCTCGAGTTCGGCGAAGACAACAACCCCGACATCAGCGACTACATGGGTCGCGGCGATGTCGAAATCATCCGCGTTGCCGGTGACTCGCAGTTCGCCCTGCTGCTGCGCCACTCGCTGCGTGGCGGCGATCGCAGCCACGGCGCCGTGCAGTTCGACTGGGCGTTTCCGATTGCGCCGCCGCTGCGCGGGCACGTGCAGGTGTTCAATGGCTACGGCGAGAGCCTGATCGACTACAACCACCGCGCCTGGTACGCCGGCGTCGGCCTGTCGCTGATCGAATGGTATTGAGGCAAATCCGGAGGCGGACCGGGGTTCGTATTCTGCCGACGAGGCCGAGCTGCTAGAATCGCGTCCGCTCCAACGGGGAGTAGTCGACCGCATCGAAACGCTGCGGGGTCCGCGTCAACACACTTGGCGACCACGCCATGGCGCGAACGCATCCGTGCGCAGCAATGCGCCACGCGGATACCGACAAGACCGCTGGTTCGCACGCGACGATCCCGGGCCGGGGCCGCGCGTGTGGATCATCGTGTCCCTGATCGCCCCGGCCCGTTGGAGTCTCCGTGCAAACCCTGTTCATTTCGACTGCCGCCGTGGCGATTGCCGAGATCGGCGACAAGACCCAGCTGCTGTCGTTGATCCTCGCTGCCAAATATCGCCGGCCGATGCCGATCTGTCTCGGCATCCTCGTCGCGACCCTGCTCAATCACGCCCTGGCCGGCTGGTTCGGTGCGATGGTCGCAGCCTGGCTGCAACCCTCGGTACTGACCTGGATCGTCGCCTTGTCGTTCTTCGCGATTGCCCTGTGGACGCTGGTCCCCGACAAGGTCGATGCCGATGACGTCCGCGACATGCGCGGATACGGCGTGCTGATCGCCACGGTGATCGCGTTCTTCCTCGCCGAAATGGGCGACAAGACCCAGGTCGCCACGGTCGTGCTGGCCGCCCGCTATTCCCCGCTCTGGCAGGTCGTCGCCGGAACGACGATAGGCATGCTGCTCGCCAATGTACCGGTGGTCTGGCTTGGTGCGCGGTTTGCTCAGCGCCTGCCGTTGCGGGCGGCGCGCCTCGGCGCGGCCGGGTTGTTTGCGGCCTTGGGGATATGGATCCTGGTTCGATGATTCACTCGGGGTTCCGTGGCCAGGTTTGGTGCCCTGGAGCGGTTTTCACGCGCGATGCTTTTGGCGGGGATTCAGTACCCCGAACCGTCATCCCGGTGCAGGCATGGATCCAGTGACTCTACTTTGCGCACTGTTGGATATCGCCTTGCGGCGCATTCCTGGATATCGGTCACAACTCTGCCCCAGTTGCACGAACGAGTCGCTCGCAATTCGCTGTAGGAGCGCCTTCAGGCGCGATGCTTTCGCCGGATGCCCAATGCCCATAGCCGTCATCCCGGCCTGCGCCGCGACGACGGCTTGAGCTATTGAATGCCTGTCGAACGGCATCGCGCCTGAAGGCGCTCCTACGGCGGATTCGGAGCGGCCGGCCCACCGCAGGCGCGTGAAGGCTCTGTATTGAAAGTGCGTATCATGCGCCGCGAAGCGGTGCAGGACGGGCGCAATGCGGGGTCATCGGGTCTTTGCGTGGACACAAGGCGAATAGACTTGAGCCTGCCCAAAGACAATAACCGCGAAGATCGGGGAACGACAGAAGATGGCACCGATTCCAGACGCCACGACGCGCCAGCGAAAGACCGTTGCCGCGAGGCTCCGCGCCTACAGGGCGTCGTCGTCCAGTTCGCCCGTGCGTATCCGCATGACCTGGTCGAGCTGCCAGACGAAGATCTTGCCGTCGCCGATCTTGCCGGTGTTGGCGCTCTGGCGCAGGGCCTCGACCACGCGCTCGAGCTGATCCTCGGCGACGGCGATCTCGATCTTGATCTTGGGCAGGAAATCGACGACGTACTCGGCGCCGCGATAGAGCTCGGTATGGCCCTTCTGCCGACCGAAACCCTTGACCTCGCTGACCGTGATGCCCTGCACGCCGATGTCGGCCAGCGCCTCGCGCACGTCGTCGAGCTTGAAGGGCTTGATGATCGCCATGACCATTTTCATCGGCGTGTCCTGTCATTGCGGTGAAGGCGGTGCCGACTATAGCGGAATGCCGTGTCGCGGGAACCGTGTAGGAAATTTCCTACAAGAAAATCCGAATTCGCCCACTGCGCGATTGCCAACGGCTGCCTAGACTTTGGCTCAAGGGATGGCTCGTCGGCACTACCGCTGACGCAGGCGCAGGGATGCACGCAGGGAGGCAGGCAAGGAGGCACGCAGGGATCTGCAGCCGGCCGCGTCGACGCTTTGCGTCGGCGCAGCCGGCACCCCGGCACGGAACTGCCCGAACATGCGCCTGGAATCGTCGTGCCGGGCAGCCGAGAGGGCGTTCGACGAGTACCATTTGACCCTTCGTTTGTACCGAGGTTTGCCATGATTCCCGCCAGCAGCATCGATGAACTCGCCCAGCGTCTCGCCGCCATCCTTCCGCCAGGGCTCAAGGAGGCCCGTGAGGACATTGGCGCGAATTTCCGCAGCGTCCTGCAAGCCGGGCTCGGCAAGCTCGACCTCGTGACCCGCGAGGAATTCGACGTGCAGCGTTGCGTCCTGCTGCGCACCCGGGAAAAGCTCGAAACGCTCGAGCGCCAACTCGCGGCGCTGGAAGCCGCGCTGAACGCGCAACCGCGACACTGATCACGGCGGCCGCCCGGTCACCGGCCGCATTCTCTCCACCTGACCTGAAGACCCTGCCGCCGATGAGCCTCGCCGTTGTCTACAGTCGTGCTCAGGAAGGCGTCAGCGCACCGCTGGTGATCTGCGAGGTGCATCTTTCCGGCGGCCTGCCGAGCACGTCGATCGTCGGTCTGCCCGAGACTGCAGTGCGTGAGGCCCGCGACCGCGTGCGTGCGGCGATCCTCAATTCCCAGCTCGACTATCCGCAGCGCAAGGTCACGGTCGGTCTGGCCCCGGCCGACCTGCCCAAGGACGGTGGCCGCTTCGACCTGCCGATCGCGCTCGGCATCCTGGCCGCCAATGGCAGCATTCCACGCGATGCGCTGGAGCGCTACGAATTCCTCGGCGAGCTCGCCCTGTCCGGCGAATTGCGTGCCGTGCACGGTGTGCTGCCCGCGGTCCTGCGCGCAGCGCGCACCGGGCGCAGTGTCGTCGTGCCACGCGACAACGCCGCCGAAGCGGCCCTGGTCAGCGACGTCGACGTGCGTTGCGCCGACACCCTGCTCGAAGTCTGCGCGCACCTGTGCGGACGCGATCAGCTCCCGGTTGCCGAGCGCGCCGAACCGCAGCCACGCGAGAGCAACGAACCGGACCTCGCCGAGGTGCGCGGCCAGCCACATGCGCGTCGCGCCCTCGAGATCGCTGCTGCCGGCGCGCACAACCTGCTGCTGGTCGGTCCGCCCGGCACCGGCAAGACCATGCTGGCCTGCCGGCTGCCCGGCATCCTGCCGCCGCTGGCCGAACACGAGGCGCTGGAACTGGCCGCGGTGCGATCGGTCGCGGGCCTCGGCGCCGGCATCGAGGACTGGATGCGGCGTGCCTTCCGGGCCCCGCATCACACGGCCTCGGCGGTGGCCCTGGTCGGTGGCGGCTCGGTGCCGCGCCCCGGCGAGGTCTCGCTGGCCCATCACGGCGTGCTCTTTCTCGACGAATTGCCCGAGTTCGACCGCCGCGTGCTCGAAGTCCTGCGCGAACCGATCGAGTCGGGGCACATCACGATTTCGCGGGCCGCCCGCCAGGCTGACTTCCCGGCCCGCTTCCAGCTGGTCGCGGCGATGAACCCGTGTCCGTGCGGCCATGCCGGTGATCCGGGCGGTCGTTGCCGTTGCACACCCGACCAGATCGCGCGCTACCGTGCGCGCATCTCGGGCCCGCTGCTCGATCGCATCGACCTCAAGCTCGAAGTACCGCGGGTCAACCACGCCGAACTACGCGAATCGACGCCCGGCGAGACTTCGGCGCGGGTGCGCGAACGGGTGGTGGCTGCACGCGAGCGCCAACTGGCGCGATCGGGCAAACCCAATGCCTGGCTCAACAATCGCGAAACCGAGCGCGATTGCGTCCTCGGAGGCCACGAGCACGCCTTGCTCGACCGTGCCGTCGAGCGCCTCGGCCTGTCCGCGCGTGCCTACCACAGGGTCTTGCGGGTCGCCCGCAGCATTGCCGATCTCGCGGCCAGCCCGCGCATCGGTGATGTTCATCTGTCCGAAGCGATCCAGTTTCGCCGGTTCGACCCGGCCCGGCTCTGATTTACCGGCTCGCACCACGCCTGGGCCGATGCCCGGCGGCGAGCCTTGACATCGCTGCCATCCCGCTCCTGTCCCGGGTACACTTGTGCGGACATGCCCAGTCACTTGTCCGCCGTTGCGCCACCCGCAGCTCGCCTGGCGCCACTGCCAGTCGGCGGCGGCATGCGAGGTCTTGTCGAAACCGCGCAGGCCTTGGCTGCGCGCTCGGTCGACACCGTTCTTGCCCTCGTGGTCAGCAGTTCCGGCACCTCGGCGCGTCCGCGCGGCGCCATGGGTCTCGTCGATGCCGAGCGCGTGCAGTCGGGATCGCTGAGCGGTGGCAAACTCGAGCAACGCCTGCTCGAAGCAGCGCGTGCGGTGCTCGAAGGCGGCCGTGCGAACACGGTCGAGATCGATGCGTTCGATGACAGCAGTCATGCCTCGGCCCTGGCCAGCGACAGCTTCGGTTCGATGCAGATTGCCCTGCTGCCGATGCCTGCGCAGGGCTCGCCCTTGCGCGATGCCCTGATCAGCGCGTGTGTCGGCAGCTCCTGGCTGCGTTTGCGTCTGGACCTTGGTGGCGACCCCGGTGCAGGCGGCGACCTCGGATTCGGCGAGGCGCGCACGGGACCCGAGGTCTACATTTTCAACAGCCGCGGCGAAGCCTGTGCCGGTCCGCACGAGTTCGTCCGTCATGCCAGCCTGAGTTTTGCGCCACCGCCACGGATTGCGCTGCTCGGCGCCGGGCCCGAATCCCGCACCCTGGTGCGCATGGCCCGTCTGCTCGGCTGGTACATCGAAGTGGTCGATCAGCGGACCGAGCGCGATACCTATTTCGATAGCGAGGGGGGCGATCGCGTTCATGCCATCGCACCGGAGATGCTGCCGACGCTATTGGCGGAGCGCCATTTCGATGCCGCGGTCGTCGGCGGCCATGACTTCGACTTGGACATGCGTCACCTGCGCCATCTCGGCGCCTCGGGTATCGGCTACGTCGGCTTGCTCGGGCCGCCCGAACGTCGCGATGCCCTGCTCGGGCGACTCGGCGACATCATCGCGACCCAGCTCGAGCCGCGCCTTTATGCGCCGGTCGGTCTGCGCCTGGGCGGCGAGGGCCCCGAGGCCAGCGCATTGGCGATCGTCGCGCAGATGCAGTACTACCTCGCCCACGACGTGCATGCCTGAGCCGGTGCCGGCGAGGCACGGCGTCGTCGTGCTCGCGGCGGGACGCTCGCGGCGCCTTGGCCAACTCAAGCAACTCTTGAGCGTCGACGGTGAAACCCTGGTTCATCGTGCAGTGCGGATGGCGCTGCGAACCGGCCCGCTCGATTGCGTCGTCGTCTGCGGTCCCGAACCCGAACCCGTCGCAGCATCAGTTGCCGACCTGGCTTGCCGCCGCGTGATTTGCGCTGATGCGGATCTCGGACTGTCCGCCTCGCTGCGCTGTGGCCTCTGCGAACTTGACGCACACTGCGAGGGTGTCCTCGTTCTTTTGACCGACCAACCCGAGCTCGATGCCGCGCACCTGCAGGCCTTGCGCGACGCCTGGCTGGCGGATCCCGCCGGCGCTGCGGCCAGCGGCTACGGCGGAACGCTCGGTGTACCCGCGCTGTTGCCGCGCAGCTGGTTCGGCCTGCTGATCGATGGCACTGGCGATATGGGTGCCCGCGAACTGCTGCGCGCCAGAAAGGATCGGGTGCAGGTGCTGCCGGCACCGCAACTCGAGCGCGACATCGATTGTCAGGGCGATCTCGAATAGCCAAGCAGGCTGATGCGCTCGACAGGTGGCGGAAACAACGGCCGGATCAGCGCCCGCCCAACCATGCCGCTGCCCGATTCCCGGCAACGCCCGGGCTGTCGAATCGCGATCGGAGATGCCTCGATGGACCGCCATCCTGGAGCGGCCCTTCGACCGGCTCAGGGCGAACGGCTGAGGAGCCTCACCATTTTGCGCGCCTGACCGGCATATCGCCGGGGATCATCCTGCCGTTAGCAGCACGATCAACAATGCCCGCCATCAGGACCGGGTTTCGGGGATGAAGTCTTCAAGTCCGAGTGCTTCGGTCAAATCAACGCCAGCCGCGCAAATACCTTTCCTATACGACCTTCTTCATGCCACCGCCATTCGACCACACACTGCCAAGCGGGTCGAACTCGATTTCATCGACGAGCTCGCCACGCCAGCCGAATCCGCTGACCGCGAGCACGCCCTCGAGCATCGGATCGAGGCCGAAGATCTCCTCGATGTCACGCTCGTTGACGGCGGCGGTAATGAATGCAGCGAGGCCGCGCTCGGCGGCGGCGAGATATAGGGTCTGCGACAGATGCCCGGCATCGAGGATTACCGCGCGATAGGCCTTGGCGTGGTTGCGGTACTTCCAGAATGTCCTGCGGAAGCGGCTGGCCAGCACGACCACGACATGCGCCTTCATGAAATGGCGCTGGCCGGCGACGAGACGCAGGGCCAAGGCCTGGCTGTCTTCGGCGGCAACCTGGCCCAGCGGCTCGAGCGCATGATCGATCGGGTGATAGTGGTACAGGCCCGGTTGGACGCCTTCGACATTCTGCACGAGCAGGTAGGCCTCGGTCGGATGCAGGCCGCCAGCCGACGGTACGGCGCGCTTCATGACCGTGATGCCCGGCTCGTCGCTGGTCGCGCGAGCGCCGAACGTCCGGTACAGCGTCGTGGCGAAATCCTCGGCCGGGAGCGGCCGCGAGATATCCCAGTTTCGGCAGGTGACGCGTTGCCGGATCAGCGCCTCGAGTCCGCTGTCGGCCGGCTTGCCAAGCGCGACACGCCGGCCCGGTTCGACGCGTTCGCGAACCGGGGTTTCGGGCGCGCCGAGGCGATCGAGAAACGGGCGGTCGCTTTCACGGCCGAAACGCTGCTCGGCTTCGAGCGTATCGACACCCTGCCAGCGCGTATGCCGGTGCAGTGTGGCCGAGATGCCTCGCCAGTGGCTTGCCCGCACGTCTTCGTCGCGGCGTCGAACATCGGCATGGGTCCCGGCATCGGTGATCAGCAGACCCTTGTCCAAAAGGTTTCGCAGGACCTGCAGATAGGCCTCGTCGCCCATCGAGTCGAAGGCAACCCACGTCTCCGGAGATACCCGTCCAAGGGCCTGCATCTCGTCCACATCGAGCAGCACCTCGTCATCCAGATGCGCCGCCAGCGCGATCCATTCGAGAACCATCTCGACACCGGTGCTGCCGGAAACCAGTCTGGCCAGATCAAAATCCAGGCGTTCCCGTGGTTCGATGAAAACCACGGCACAACGACGTACCTGCATGGAGCGCTTCCGAAACAAAACTTCTGCTAGCCTACGCAGTGCGGGGGCCATATCACAAGGGCGAATTGTCGATGCCAAAAGCGTCGGGATACCCGTAATCCAGCAAGCAAGATCGTCTGGACCTGTGTTCTTCGGGCCAGGAATGCCTGAACACAATTCCACTCAAGACAGGGGAACGAAACATGAAAGCCACCAGACTGCCTAAAGAACACGAACTCCATCTGCTCAAGAAGCTGTCGACCGACGACGAGTATCGAGCTCGCTTCGAGAAGAGCCCATCCGATGCGCTGAGGGAGATAGGTGTGCCCGACTCTGCCATGGCGGACTTGGATCCCGCGACATTGAAACCAGGAAAGCTTGCGGACAAGGACGCCATTGCCGACGCGCACAAGAAGCTCGATCAGGAGTCGCTCCTGGGTCACGCATGTATGGTCTTCCCGATGCTGCGCGTCGACTATGGGGCCCCGGGTTCCGGCAAACCCTCCTGAACCCTGTTGATTTGCCGGGAGTAGACCGGATGGCTGTGGGCATCCGGCCATGCCTTCCGAAATTCGTCGAGCATCGCCCGAGCGGTACCATAGTCATGCATGGTCAGGGCGAACTCGGCCCCATAGAGCAACGACAGGTTAGATTGTTCGACATTGAAGGCCGTCAGCAGATTGCCGGGATAGTATTCGGCATACGCGCGCCCGCGATGGTTCGCAAGCCAGCGGGCTTCATCGAGAGCCAGCGAGGGCATTCCTGCAGATGAATAGGCGTTCCGCAAAACTACGTGAGCGACAAAAGGCTCCGTATCGTCCGATAGCTTTTTAAGATTTTCGATAGCAGCAGCTGGCCGTCCGGAAATTCGATCAATTTCCGCCATTAGTACAATACGCAACTTGCGCCGCATCGAGTATGCCGGAACTCCGTCCTCGCCGATCAGCCGGAGCGCCGATTGAGCGAGCGATTTGTCATCGAGGTGAGCGGCGATGTAGCCGAGAACGAGAATCTGCCCGGCGATGGCGTCGGCGCGGCTCGCCGATGCGTGCCTGAGCTCCTTCGAAAGACTCTCGAGAGCCGCTCCAACATCCTCCAGCCGCTGTGGTCGGTCGGCAGCAGCGGGATCAGCGCCAAGGCTCAGGGAAGCGGTCTTGAAAATACCGTAAAGTTCGCTGCCTGCAGGCACGGTCGAGTCTGCATCGGCCAGCAAATTCCGGGCTTGAGTCGTATCCCCACGCTCCACCAGGAGTGCGCTGTGCAGCGCCATGCGTGATCCACGAACGACGGGATTTTCTGAAGCGCTTGCGTCCTGCGAGCGCGCAAGTGCGGCGATTGCGCCTTCGAAATCTCGTTTGGCCATCAATGTGGCAGCGTGGTATTCGGTGCGCACGAATCCGCGCGCCTCACCTTCGCCAAATGCCTTCAGTGCTTCGTCGAAGCGATCGTTCCCAAGCTGCAGTATCCCCAGCAAGTGCAATGAGGGCAGGCGCGAGGGGTTTTGGGGGGAAGCCGAATTCTGGGCCAGTGACACGACGGCTTGGTCAAATCTGTTTTCGTCGCGCCAACTGATGTAGGCGAACCCACCCGTGCCGGCGAAAAAATCGGGGTAAGTGCTTGCGAGCGCAGCCCATTTGGAGGGAATGTCGTCCCTGCGTTCAACTGTTGAAAGCATGACCTTTGCGTACAGGACGTCCCGTGCAGAGAGTCGATTGCTCAGCGACAGTGCCTTGCGGAACTCAGCTGACGCCTCGTCGGTTCTTCCTGAGCTCGCGTAGATGATGCCAATCCGCAAAGTGGCGGAAGCGAATTCCGGGTCGACGCTCAAAGCTTGCTGATACAGAGCGAGAGATTCCTTGAACCGCCCGCGCGCGTTGTTGAGGATTCCCAGAGAATAGGCCTTCAACGCATCGAGTTTTGTTGTGGTGACCTTTTCGAGCGGCATTGATTCCTTTGATACGGTGGCCAGGGCCTCGCCGAGACGCACGCGCAGTCGACTGTTGATGGTGTCGAGCGAGGGCAGGATCGATTCCTTGCCGATGCCGTCGGCGGTCTCGGAGTAGACCGTGGTCTGGGTCTGCGGGTCGATCACCTCGGCGGTGATGCGCACGCGTCCGCCGATCTCGGCGATGGTCGGCAGGATCAGGGCCTTGGCGCCGTCGCGGATCGCCACTTCGGAGCCGACCGCGCGGTCGATCTCGGTCTTGTCCGGATCGCGCTGCATGCGCGTGACCGTGTCGCGGACCTTCAGGTCGGGCATCACGTTGACGTAGCGCGACTGCTCCAGGCCGATGCGCAGGGCGCTTTCGAGCGCATCGTCGAAGACCGTCTCGCCGGTCAGGTTGTGCAGGCTGCCGACCACGACCCAGTCGCGGTTGGCGAAGGCGATGGCCGGGTCCGGCCTCAGGAACATCACGATCGGCACGGCGATCAGGGCGGCCACGACCAGGGCCTCGATGACCACGGTCGCCGGGCGCCGCCAGAACGGCACCTCGCGATGCGCCTTGCTCGACCACGGCGGCGCCTTGAGCGGGGCCAGGCCTTCCTCGCCGACTTCGAACACGGCCACCGGATCGGGCACGCCACGGAAGCGGTAACGCCCGTGGGTACGCCAGCGCACGCTCTCGAGCAGGTCGCCAAGCTCACCCTGGGCACGATGGGCGAGGTCGTAGGCGATGTTAGAGAGCAGGATCTGGCCGGGCAGGGCCAGGCCCATCAGGCGCGAGGTGATCGGCTTGACCAGGCCCTCGACCTCGACCGGCTTGGCGCCCTTGGCCACGTCCTCGCTGCTGTTGTCCCAGACCACGACATCGCCGACATGGATGCCGACCCGGGCACTGAGGGCGGTCTGCTCGGCGGCATTGAGCTGGCGCAGGCCGCGCTGGTAATCGAGGGCGAAGGCGACCGCCTGGATCGGGCGCTCGAACATCATCAGGAAGCCGTCGGTCTTGTCGATCTCGCGGCCGCCGTGGCGGTCGGCCAGGGTGCGTGCCAGGCGATCGTGCTTGCGGATCAGTTCGGCCGCCTCGCGGTCGCCGAGGCGCTCGACGAGGCCGGTCGAGTCGACCAGATCGCTCAGGACAAGCGTTCGCAGCAGCGAACTGGTCGGACCTCCCAACTCCCCCACCGGGGTCTCGGCAACGCTCACAGTCCCTCAATCCTCGACTGGTCTGACAAGCAACCGCCCCATTCTGCGCTGCATGGTCCCCGGTTGCCAGAATCCCGGTCCTCGCATTGCCGCAATCCCGACGCTAGACTCGCTGCGCCAATCAAGATGTGTTGGCGATACTTCCGTCATGACCCGGTCAGAAGGATCCGGAGCGGCGGACCTGTTCGACCGAATTCAGGGGGGAATGCCGATGGCCGATACGAAGTTGAGCAACGAACAAGCCGTTGCCTTGTTGCGCAAACTGGGCAGCGACGATACGTTTCGTGCGCTGTTCGAGAGCAAACCTGCACTGGCCCTGCATAAAGCCGGGATCCCGGCCGAGACCATCGTAGGGCTTGATGCAAAGTGTTTGTGTCCGAGGGAACTTGCGGACAAGAGCCTTTTTGGCGATGCGGCCGAAAAACTCGATCAGGTGATCATTGCCGAAACCATGACAATGGAACCACCGCGCCTAAGACTTCGCCGGTAGGCCGTTGGCCGGCGCCGATTCGAGACTGGAGCGCAATGCGGTTACCCGGCTTGCGATCCAGTCCGGGCCTCGCTCCAGCGCCCAGTTTCGCAGGAATCCGGCAAGCTTTTCCTGCGCTATTTCGTTCTCACCAAGACGTGCCGAGTACTCCGCATCGTAGAGTAGCGCCAGATTGGACTGGGCCACGTCGAACGGGGCGAATGCCAAATTGACGCTGGCTTGCGCATAGGCCCGGCCGCGATGGGACGCCAACCAGCGCGCCTGTTCGCGTGCCCCGGCGAAGTCGCCTTGGCCGGCGAGGGCGTCCATCAGCAGAAGATGGGTTGCGTTGAGCTCGTTGCCATCGATCAGGCGACCGAGCTTCGTCGCTGCCGCCTGCATTTCTCCCTTGGTCAGAAGGCGCTGTGCGCCGACCAGTTCATTCAGTTTCTGCAGGTCGGGGAAATCGCCGTTGGTCGATGAGGGGTCGACTCTCGCCAGCAAGGCGGTCGTCGCGGCCTCGTCGCCTGACCGGCTCGCCAACAGGGCGCGCACCAACAGGCTGGCATTGCGCGAAAACACGTCATCGTTCTCGCCGGATGACGGAGTAGCATCGCGATCGCGCTGAAAGATGGGCCTTGCATCGGATTCCAGGGCCATGGACGCGCTGACCTCGGCATCCCGCAGCATGTTCTCCTGGTCCGCATCCAGTTCGGGGCGTGCATGGTCTTCATTGCCCAGCATCGATCGCAGTGCCTGCCAGTCGCCCTCGTCGAGGGCAAACGCCATCTGGAAAATACGCGTGGTCAAGCGATCCACCGGAGTGTCGCTGCTTCGGCCCCGATCCAGTACGTCGCGCATCTTGTCGAACCGGCGCTGGGCGGCCCAGGACGCACCAAGATAGGTGTTCTGGAAGCGCGTTCCGAGCCGCTCGGCTTGGTCGAATTCATTCTCGGCTTCTGCGTACTTGCCGACCCCGGTCAGCAAGGTGCCGAGAAGATAGTGTCCGACGCCGGCATGGGGGTTCTGCACCACGGCATTCCTTCGCGTGGCGATGATCGCTTCCTGGAAGTCATTGGCATAGGTCCAGGCAAAGTAGCCGTAGGACCCTTGCGCCTGGAAGAAATCCGGATAGGAGTCTGCAAGCGCCTTCCATTTCCGCAGGGAGAGTCGGGGAGAAGTGAAGTCAGCCAGCAGCGCCTCGGCCATGAATCGATCGCGGGTCCCCAGCCGATCACTCGCTTCGAGCGCCGTCTCCAATTGCATCCGGGCTTCCTTGCGTTCTCCGCCAATGAGGAGCGAATTGGCCAACTCGATGCGCGCCCGTGAAAAGCCGCTGTCCAATGCGATGGCATTGCGCAAGAGGACGGTCGTCTGCTCCCGGTCGCCGGCATCGATCGCCTCGACGGCTAACGAATAGGCTTTCAAGGCGTCGATATTTTTCGTCGCCACCTTCTCCAGCGGCATCGATTCCTTGGATACCGTGGCCAGGGCCTCGCCGAGACGCACGCGCAGTCGACTGTTGATCGTGTCGAGCGAGGGCAGGATCGATTCCTTGCCGATGCCGTCGGCGGTCTCGGAGTAGACCGTGGTCTGGGTCTGCGGGTCGATCACCTCGGCGGTGATGCGCACGCGTCCGCCGATCTCGGCGATGGTCGGCAGGATCAGGGCCTTGGCGCCGTCGCGGATCGCCACTTCGGAGCCGACCGCGCGGTCGATCTCGGTCTTGTCCGGATCGCGCTGCATGCGCGTGACCGTGTCGCGGACCTTCAGGTCGGGCATCACGTTGACGTAGCGCGACTGCTCCAGGCCGATGCGCAGGGCGCTTTCGAGCGCATCGTCGAAGACCGTCTCGCCGGTCAGGTTGTGCAGGCTGCCGACCACGACCCAGTCGCGGTTGGCGAAGGCGATGGCCGGGTCCGGCCTCAGGAACATCACGATCGGCACGGCGATCAGGGCGGCCACGACCAGGGCCTCGATGACCACGGTCGCCGGGCGCCGCCAGAACGGCACCTCGCGATGCGCCTTGCTCGACCACGGCGGCGCCTTGAGCGGGGCCAGGCCTTCCTCGCCGACTTCGAACACGGCCACCGGATCGGGCACGCCACGGAAGCGGTAACGCCCGTGGGTACGCCAGCGCACGCTCTCGAGCAGGTCGCCAAGCTCACCCTGGGCACGATGGGCGAGGTCGTAGGCGATGTTAGAGAGCAGGATCTGGCCGGGCAGGGCCAGGCCCATCAGGCGCGAGGTGATCGGCTTGACCAGGCCCTCGACCTCGACCGGCTTGGCGCCCTTGGCCACGTCCTCGCTGCTGTTGTCCCAGACCACGACATCGCCGACATGGATGCCGACCCGGGCACTGAGGGCGGTCTGCTCGGCGGCATTGAGCTGGCGCAGGCCGCGCTGGTAATCGAGGGCGAAGGCGACCGCCTGGATCGGGCGTTCGAACATCATCAGGAAGCCGTCGGTCTTGTCGATCTCGCGGCCGCCGTGGCGGTCGGCCAGGGTGCGTGCCAGGCGATCGTGCTTGCGGATCAGTTCGGCCGCCTCGCGGTCACCGAGGCGCTCGACGAGGCCGGTCGAGTCGACCAGGTCGCACAGCACCAGCGTACGCAGCATCGAGCTGGCGAGGGATTGCGGGTCGACTTCGGTGGCCACGCCTGCGTTCACGACGATTCCCTGTTCTCCACGGGCAGGACACCGGATTCTGCGCCGAAGAGTGCAAAAATTCCACTGTATTCAGGATGGTGCATGATTTTCGTCCGTCCGCGCAGGGACTCGGGAATACGCGACGGCGAGACTTGCGCAGGTCCAATCCTGCGACGTTTCGTCGATCTACGCCGTCTTTCGTAAGTCGGAAAGGCGACCCGATGGGCTGGCGGCAGCCGTCGGGTCGCCTGGAAGAGCGGTCCGGGTGCGCTCTGCAAGGAGCCGCCACAACGGGTCCGGACGGGACGTGCCCGGGCCGCATTTGGCAGGTTTCTTGCCTCGATTTGGACAGGCCGGCGGCCGCACCGGCGCCTGCCGCCCGACGATTTGCAACCGTTTCCGGAACTTCGCATGGCCAACACCCTAGTCCGCAATCCGCCTCGAGCCCTCGGCCGGGTTGTCCGTGGCCAGCCGGTCAGCGACGGCGCGGGCGTCAAACTGAACCGGATTATCGGGCAGCGCGATTTCGACATGCTTGATCCATTCCTGCTTTTCGACGAGTTCCGCTCCGACCGGCCGGGCGATTACCGGGCGGGGTTTCCCGACCATCCGCACCGAGGTTTCGAGACAGTCACCTACCTGCTCGCCGGGCGCATGCGGCACGGCGACGACCAGGGCCACAGCGGGGTGCTGGTTCCCGGCGGCGTGCAATGGATGACGGCCGGTCGCGGCATCGTCCATTCGGAAATGCCCGAGGCTGACGACGGCCTGCTCTGGGGTTTCCAGCTCTGGGTCAACCTGCCGGCCGGCGAGAAGATGGCCGATCCGCGCTACCAGGATGTCGCTCCCGAGCGCATTCCGCTGGTCCAGGTGGCGCGCGGCGTCGAGGTGCGCGTGATCGCCGGTAGCTTCGGCAACCTGGTCGGGCCGATCCGCGGCGTGGCGACGGCACCCGTATTTTTCGACCTCGCGCTCGAGGCCGGGGCGCGGATCGATGTGCCGGTACCGTCCACGCACAGCGCCTTTGTCTACGTTTACGAAGGCGGTGCTGCGGTCGGACTGGGTGCGGATACCCAGGTTCTCCTGCATGGGGAGCTCGGCGTCCTCGAGGCGGGTGACCGCGTGCCCGTCGCCACGGGCGACATCGCCACGCGAATGCTCGTCATCGCCGGCAAGCCCTTGCGCGAGCCGGTCAGCAAGTACGGCCCGTTCGTCATGAATACGCCCGAACAGATCGTCGAGGCGATTCGCGACCTGCAGAGCGGGTCCTTTTCGCGACGCTGAAATGATCGCGGACGGAATCACTTGCTAGAATCGCGCGCCCTACCTTCCGACCAGGTCGCCGAATGACGTCCGCCAAGCCGCCACTGAGCTTCTTCCCCGCCCTGATCTTCTCATCGCGCTGGCTGCAGCTGCCGCTGTATCTGGGCCTGATCGTCGCCCAGGGCGTCTACGTGGTGCTGTTCATCAAGGAACTGCTGCACCTGATCATGCATGCGACCTCGTTCGGTGAGCAGCAGATCATGCTGATCGTGCTCGGCCTGATCGACGTCGTGATGATCTCGAACCTCCTTATCATGGTCATCGTCGGCGGCTACGAAACCTTCGTTTCGCGGCTCGGCCTGCAGGGCCATCCGGACCAGCCCGAATGGCTGAGCCACGTCAATGCCTCGGTGCTCAAGGTCAAGCTGGCGATGGCGATCATCGGCATCTCCTCGATCCACCTGCTCAAGACCTTCATCGCGGCCGGAACGCTCGAGGGACTTCCGTTCTGCACAGGTGACGCGCTCGTCAGCGCCGCTCAGGCGGCCCTCACCGGCGCTGTACAGACCTGCTCGACCCTGACCTCGGCCGGCGTCATGTGGCAGACCATCATCCACTGCGTCTTCATCCTTTCCGCGATCGGTATCGCCTATACCGACCGCATCATGCAGGGCATTCCGCGAACGAAACCGGCCGGCGCCCACTGAGGCGTCGCTCGTGATTCCGTTTCTGAACGCCAGCCGCGTGCCGGCAGCGCCGGCTATTGTGCGTTCAGCAAGCGACCGACATGCTCGGGACTTCAAACAACCAGACTGGGGAAATCACCATGCGCATGGGCCTGATCATTGCGGGAATCCTGCTGATCGCCGTGGGTGCCGCCGCCTTTACCGGCAATCTCAACTTCAGCAAGGACAAGGAAGTGCTCAAGGTCGGCGATTTCTCGGCGACCGTAAAGCAGGAAAAAACGGTGCCGCAATGGATCGGGGGAATCGGAGCCCTGGTTGGACTGGGCCTGGTCGCTGCCGGCGCCATGCGCAAGGGCTGACCCCTGCGACCCGCGGTCGCGACGGCTGCAACACGGCGTCGCGACCGTCACCGGCATCGTTTCGGCCCATCGGCTAGGATGGGCTGATGGATGTTTCCCACCTGCTGGATGACCTCAATCCGGCCCAGCGCGAAGCGGTAACGGCACCTGCCGGCCACTATCTGGTTCTGGCCGGGGCCGGCTCGGGCAAGACCCGCGTGCTCACCCACCGCATCGGCTGGTTGCTCGAGGTCGAGCGCGTTTCGCCGTGGTCGATTCTCGCCGTCACGTTCACCAACAAGGCCGCTGCCGAGATGCGCCTGCGCACGCAGACCCTGGTCGGCGACGGCCCGCGTGGGCTCAGCATCGGTACCTTCCACGGCATCGCCCACCGCCTGCTGCGCCGGCACTGGCGTGAGGCGAACCTGCCCGAATCCTTCCAGATCATCGATTCGGACGATCAGCAGCGCCTGATCAAGCGCACGATCCAGGGTCTCGGCATCGACGAGGCCCGCTTTCCGCCGCGCCAGGCCGCCTGGTTCATCAACTCGGCCAAGGACGAAGGCAAGCGACCCGAGGCGATCGATGCCGCCGGCAATCCGCTGGCCGGCACCCTGATAGACATCTATGTCGCCTATGAGCGGGCCTGCCAGCGGGCCGGGCTGGTCGATTTCGCCGAGCTGCTGCTGCGCGCGCACGAGCTCTGGCTCAATGACGAGGCCCTGCTCGCGCACTACCGCGAGCGCTACCGGCACCTGCTGATCGACGAGTTCCAGGACACCAATACCCTGCAGTACGCGTGGATCCGCGTGCTCGCCGGCAACAGCGGGCAGGTGTTCGTCGTCGGCGACGACGATCAGGCCATCTACGGCTGGCGCGGCGCGCGGGTCGAAAACGTGCAGCATTTCCTGCGCGATTTTCCGAACGCGAAGACGATCCGCCTCGAGCAGAACTACCGGTCGACGGCGAACATCCTCGGCGCCGCCAACGCGGTCATTGCGCACAATCCGAGCCGGCTCGGCAAGCAGCTGTGGACAGCCGACGGCAGCGGCGATCCGATCGAGGTCTATGCGGCCTACAACGAGCAGGACGAAGCACGCTTCGTCATCGAGCGCATCCGCGAGTACATCAAGGCTGATCACGCCGCCAGCGAGGTCGCCATCCTCTATCGCTCGAACGCGCAATCGCGAAATTTCGAAGAGCAGCTGGTCCAGAACAACATCGCCTATCGCGTCTATGGCGGGCAGCGCTTCTTCGACCGCGCCGAAATCAAGGATGCGCTGGCCTACCTGCGCCTGATCGCCAACCGCCACGACGATGCCGCCTTCGAGCGCGTGGTCAACACGCCACCGCGCGGCATCGGCGACCGCACCATCGACCTGCTGCGCGCACGCGCGCGCCGCGAGGACACCTCGATGTGGGAGGCCGTGCTCGGCGAGCTGACAGACAGCACCCTGGCGGGTCGCGCGAAGAACGCCCTGCGCGCCTTCCTCGAACTGATCGAGGGGCTGGCTCGCGACTGCCTCGTGGCCGAGCCGGCACCGGCGCTCGTGCAAGCGGCCGAATACACAACGACAGCGGGCGATCCAGGTCTGGCCGCGGATGAGGTCGACGCAGCGATTGCGGATGCTGATTCGGCGAACGCCGACGAACCGCTGCCGCTGGCCGAGCAGATGGACCACGCGATCGTGCGTTCGGGCCTGCGCGAATACCACGAGAAGGACAAGACCAGCGCCGAGTCACGTCTCGAGAACCTCGACGAGCTGATCAACGTGGCGAGTCGCTTCGAGCGCACCCCGGAAGACCTGGAAGCCGGCCTCTCCGAGCTCGCCGCTTTCCTCTCGCATGCGGCCCTCGAAGCAGGCGAAACCCAGGGCGAGGCCTGGCAGGACTGCGTACAGCTCATGACCCTGCACTCGGCCAAGGGCCTCGAATTCCCGCTGGTGTTCCTGGTTGGGCTCGAGGACGGCCTGTTTCCGAGCCACAAGTCGCTCGAGGAACCGGGCCGGCTCGAGGAGGAGCGTCGCCTGGCCTATGTCGGCATCACCCGTGCGCGCCGGCACCTGCTGCTCTGCTACGCGGAAACCCGGCGCATGCATGGCATGGAAATGTACGGTCGACCCTCGCGCTTCCTCAGCGAGATCCCGTCCGACCTGCTGCACGAGGTACGCCCGCGCGTGCAGGTGAGTCGACCGATGTCGCTGTCGTCGCGACCCGGATCGTTCGAAACCGAAGCGCCATCGCTCAAGCTCGGCCAGCGGGTCAGCCATGCCAATTTCGGCGAGGGCGTGGTCGTCGATTACGAAGGCAGCGGCGCGCACACGCGCGTCCAGGTCAACTTCGAGAGCTCCGGACAGAAGTGGCTGGTGCTGGCCTACGCGAATCTATCGGCGGTCTAGAGCAGAAATGTCGGCCGGAGGCTTGGGCTTCGTTCGCTGAATTTTGTTGTAGCGACTTCAGCCGCGATGCCTTCTGCGCATCGTGACGAAACGCATCGCGCGTGAACGCGCTCTTGCGAAGGCGACAGGTGCGCGGATGAGTGGTGCGGGCTTTGATGGCGCTTGACGCGTTTCCGCCTCGTTGTTGCTTCAGCCGCGATGCGTCTTGCGCATCGTGACGAAACGCATCGCGCGTGAACGCGCTCCTACGAAGAGCGGGCGACCTGCGGCGCGGGCTTCGATGGCTGTCGCTGCGTTGCCGCTTCGTTGTAGGAAGCGGCTTCAGCCGCGATGCCTTTTGCGCACCGTGACGAAAAGCATCGCGCGTGAACGCGCTCTTGCGAAGGCGACAGGTGCGCGGATGAGTGGCGCGGGCTTGATGGCGCTTGACGCGTTTCCGCTTCGTTGTTGCTTCAGCCGCGATGCTCTTCCCGCACGATATCAAAGAGCGTCGAGCCTCAAGACTCTTCCTGCAAACATGCGGGGACGTGCGAGATCCCAAGCGCGCCGAATGAAAAAGGGCGGGCCGAGGCCCGCCCTTTTTCGGATTGCGAAACGCCTAACCGCGGCGGCGCGAACGGAACTCGTCGAGGTTGCTGTCGACCGCATCGAGCAGCGGTTCGACTGCTTCCTGGGCCTTCTCGGTCGCGTTCAGCGTGCTGAAGTTGACCTGCTCCATGCCGCTGCTCCAGAGCGTGCTGCCGTCCGAAACGCGATAGGCCTTGACCCCCATCTGCACGGTGTAGAGCGTCGAACTCTGGCCGTAGTAGTTGAGCTGCTGGGAGCCGACCGGCTTGGCCTGGACGAAAACCACGGCGTCGGCGCGGCCGCGCAGCGAGCCCATGTTCGGCTTGCTGCCGGAAGCCTCGCCGGCCTCGATCACACGGAAGCCGCGACGCTGCAGCAGGCTGACGATGGCATCACGGGCCGGTTCGGTGATCACGTCGTCACCGCCGACGACGACCGCGATGGTCGGCACGTGCGGTTTCGGCGGCGTGGTCACGGTCTTCTTCGGCGTCACCATCGCGACATCGGTCGCCTCGTCGGCGCGCGGAACGGGCACGCCGTCCTGGGCGTCTTCCGAGGCGCGTGCGGCCGGCAGGTCGCGCAAGGCGTCGACATCGGCCTGCGAGGCACGCGGACTCGGGCCCTCGGCACCGTTGTCGGCCAGTGCATCGCCGCTGGACGTGCTGTCGCCGGTGTTCGATGCAGCGCTCGCATCGACCGGATCGGTCGCCACGTTCTGGGTATTGGACGACGGCGAATCGGTCGCCGAGACGGTCTTTGTCGTGCCCGTATCGGTGGCCACGACCTTGTCGCCGCCAAGACCGCTGAGTCCAGGGATCTTGTCGCGGAAAGCCCAGGCGCCGCCGATCAGGCCAAGTACGAGGATCGCGGCGATCGCGATCGGCAGCACCGGACTGCCGCGCTTGGCGCCGGCATCGGTCGGGCGATCGAGCACGGACTGGCGCTCGAAGGCTGGCTGCGCGCTGCCCGGAGCCGTGGCCGCGGGGCTATGCGCCGGCGGCATCGGCTGCGCCGAGGGCGTGATCCGGGTATTCGCGACGGCGGCATTGGAGACCGGCGTCTTCTGCCCGATCAGGGTCGCTGCGGCGGCAGAAACCTTCGGCACGATCGTGATCGGGCCACCCTTGGCGACCAGCGGATGCGCGGCCAGGTCCTCGGCCAGTTCGTGGCAGCTCTGGTAGCGGTCGTCCGGCTCCTTGGCGATCATCTTCGACAGGATCCAGGCGATCTGCTCGTCGACTTCGCCGTTGAGCTGACGCACGTCGGGAATCTCGGCGCGCACGACTTCGAGCATCAGGCCGAGTGGCGATTCATCGGTGAACGGCATGCGTCCGGCCAGCATCTCGAACAGCACGATGCCGAGCGAGAAGATGTCGGAGCGGCGGTCGACCTGCTTGCCGAGGCAGACCTCGGGCGACAGATAGCCCGGGGTGCCGACGAATTCGCCGGTCGAAGTCAGCTTCTTCGAGATGTCCTGGTTCGACAGGGCGATGCCGAAGTCGGCGATCTTGATCGAGCCGCGGCTCGACACCATCAGGTTGCCGGGCTTGATGTCGCGATGGATCACGCCCTTGTCGTGCGCCGTGGCCAGGCCCATCGCGGTCTGGTAGATGATCTTCGCGGCCGGACCGACCGCTACCTTGTGCTCGCGCTTGAGCAGGGTGCCGAGCGACTCGCCCTCGACGAACTCCATGACGAAGTAGGTCTGGCCTTCGTCGTCTCCGATGTAGTAGATCTGGATGATGTGCGGGTCGTTGAGCGCGGCCATGCTGCGCGCCTCGCGCAGGAAGCGTTCCTTGACGCCTTCGTCATGGGCGAGCGAATCAGCCAGTACCTTGATGGCGACATAGCGGTTGAGTGAGGACTCGTGGCCCTTGTAGACCACGCCCATGCCTCCTCGACCCAGCTCGGCAACGATGTCGTAGTGTCCCAATCGCGTTTTCATGGTGTCTCCGTGGCGCCAGGCGCCGGTAGTGATGCTGCGGAATCAAATGCTAGCACCGGGTTCCCGCACATATTCGTACAACGCATCGCAACGAAAACCGGGTTTCGAACACGCAGGGAGTGTGAACCCGGTCACAGTTTGGCCGAAATTAGCACATTGCGCGGGGTTTCTCGCGCCCGGGTCTGGGCGCAGGGTGCTGCTGCTGCGCCGCACAATCCGCCGGCGGCCCGCTGCTTGCGGGCGCGGCGGGCAGCGTTTGATCCAAGTCGGATTGAATCAGACCTGGATGCCGTCGATTTCGATGCTCAGGTCGTGCCGACAGATGTCACCGAGCAGGACCATGCGACCGGGCGCATCTGGATGGCGCCGATCGATGCAGGCGAGCACGGCGGCGGCGTCATCTGCCTGGCGCAGATAGATCTTGAGCAGGGTCGCGTCGATACCGCGCGCCGAAATCTGTGGGCCGGCCGCAGCCAGCAGCGCATCGAGGTTGAGCAGGGTTTCCTCGAGCTGGGCCGGGGTGTCGCCGAC
The DNA here is from genome assembly GCA_019634795.1 of Dokdonella sp. Lineage (GTDB taxonomy): Bacteria > Pseudomonadota > Gammaproteobacteria > Xanthomonadales > Rhodanobacteraceae > Dokdonella. Next base: position 95,666 of record JAHCAR010000009.1, on the reverse strand, counting down.
GTGCTGTGAGCGATGCCCGACCACGGCGGCCGTGCCCGACACCAGCAATTGCCCGGCCGGCGTACGCGTGGCACGGGCGAAGGTCGGTGCGACCGGGCCGTATTCGCGCGGATAGGCCCAGGCGCTGACCTGGCGCGGGTTTTCGACGGCGACGCCGGGCAGGCGGGCGGCCAGGCCATATACCTGGAGGACCCGCACGCCATCGCGGCGGCCGATCGCCGTGGCCGCCGAATAACCGTTACGCGCCGCAGGCGTGATGCCACGGGCGCGACCACAGCAGAAATGCCGATAGCGCTCATCGTCGCCTTCGCCAAGGTTAATGGCGTCCATGTAGTTCCACAGGCGCAGGATGTGTCCACCCGAGCCGTCGCCGAAGCGAAAGTCGGCGAGAAACCGGCAGATCTCCGCGTAAGCCTGTTCGGCCGCCACATTGAGGCCGCCGTGGGCGGCCTCATCGACTTCGATGGCGAAGTAGAGATAGTCGCCATCGGCGCTCCAGGCCAGGGCATCGTGACGTCCCCTGCTGACCGGGCCGTGGCCTCGCCAGACCTCGAGCTGCGGCCTGCCGAGCGGTTCGAGTCCGATGCGCAGGAAACGCGGGTCCGTGCATTGCGGTCCGGCCACGCCGAAATCGATCACGGCCAGCACATCGGGTTCGGCCAGCAGGCTTTGCGCATCCCCTTCGACGTAGCTTGCGCGCAGGGCCGGCAGCGGTCGCGTCGTCGGCGTGGTTGTCGGTTCGATCAGTCGCACGATTGGAAGGGTCGCCGGTTCCGGAAGGCGCCGCAAGGTGGGCGGTCGCGGATGATACACTGCGGCGCCCCGATCCATTGACAAACTGAACAGGCAGGCCATTTCGTGACCGACGTACCGGCATCCACCCAACAATCTCCCGCCGAACTGGAGCTCGCCCAACTCGTGGTCAGCAGCCTCAATATCGAAGGCGTCCAGGCGGATGCCATCGATCCGGAAGCCCCGCTGTTCGGCGAAGGCGATCTCGGACTCGACTCGATCGATGCCCTCGAACTCGCCCTGGCGGTCTCCAAGCATTACGGCTTCCAGTTGCGCTCGGACAATCCCGACAACCGGCAGATTTTCAGCAGCCTGCGGGCCTTGTCGGCACACATCGAGCAGCAGCGGGCCAAATAGTCCACGACACGTCCGCTGCTCGAGGGCCGCCTCAATCGACGGCGGCTTCAGGGTGCAAACGGAAGGTGCGGACATGCAACGGCGGTCCGCGCCAGGCCAGCGCACCGGCATGGCCAGCGGCAGGCTCGAACCGTTTCAGCTGCCAGTCTTCCCGTCGACCCGCTTCCGCCGCAATTTCCTGCAGGGCGATTGCGGGTGAGTCCGGCCCGATGGCGAAACGGACCCGATGCAACCCGAATGAAAGGCCCTGGCCGAGCGCCTTGAGCACCGCCTCCTTGCAGGTCCACATGCGCATGAACGCGGCTTCGCGCTCGCTTTCCGCAAGGGCACCCAGTGCTGCCGCCTCTTCGGCGGCGTAAAAGCGCCGGGCCAGTTCGAGGCTGGAGTGGCGCCGGCCGATCATCTCGACATCGACGCCGATCTCATGGTCCCTGGCGAAGGCGAAAACGACGCAACATCCTGAATGGCTCAGGTTGAATTGCGGGAAGCCTGCCTCGGCCACGAACGGCTTGCCGTGTTCGCCGCGCAGGATCGGAGGCGGGGCTCCGGCGCCGCCATACGCCTGCAAGAGCCGACCGAGGGCATCCCGGGCGAGGGCCGATACCTGGCGCGGCGGAAATGGCTGCTCCGAATGCCAGAGCCACAAGTGCAATTCGTCCGCTGCCAGCGCAACGGGAGGATCGCGGTCGGCGAACTCGTCGGCCCCGAGCAGGCAATCGATGCCGCGATCGGCGCTCACGACCGGAAGCCTGCCGCGAATCCGGCGCCACTGCGGAAGCGCAGCGATTTGGTCGCGCATGCGATGCCGCGTACCAACTCAGGCTCGGGTGTAGGCATGCTGACGTTCGACCCTCCGGTGGCTCCGACGCGCCGGCATCGACCGATCGGTCGGCGGCATCGGCCATGTTACATTTCCGCTCCGTTTCCCGGGCGAAAGCCTCTCCGTGCCTGCAGACCGCCCCATCCCAACCACTACCCGACCGGCCAGCGCAGTCATGTCGCAGCTGCGCATCGTCGCCCTGGCGCTCGGCTATGTCGCCCTCGTCGCAACGGCCTGGATCACCGGCGATGACCTGCTTTCGGCAGTCTGCGTCGTGCTGCTGGTCAGCGCGGTGCTGGCGCCGCGCCTCGGCCGCCAGGCGCGCGGACCCTGGATCCTGTGGCTGGCCCTCGTCGGCGGCGTGGTCGCGATGACTCTGGCCGGACATGGGCGGACCTCGCTCGACCTCGTGCCGCTGGCGGTCAACCTGGCCCTCGCCGCCCTGTTCGGTCATACCCTGCTCGGCACGCATACGCCGCTGATCGCGCGCGCCATCGTCGCCATCGAGGGAGCGGAGCATCTGGCCCTGCCGAAAGTGGCCGGCTACGCGCGTGCCTTGACCGCCGCATGGACCGCGCTGTTCCTGGTGCAGGCGCTGCTGTTCGCAATCCTGCTCGGCGGCTGGCTGCCGGGCACCGATGGCAGCGATCCGATGCACGGCTGGGCACTCTCCTACCTGCATGTCGGCGGTTTGCTGGTGCCGGCCCTGTTCATGCTCGCCGAGTATGCTTTCCGCCGCTGGTACCTGCGCCATGTGCCGCACATGCCGCCGCAGCAGTTCTTCAGGCGGCTCATGCAGAACTGGCCGCAGCTGTTGCACGACAGGGAAGCGATCCCGGGGCGCGGAGCGCGGCATGCCGGCTGAATCGATCGAGTGGATCGAGCCGCTCTCGGTGGCGGCCTCGCATCCTTGCCTGCCGGGCCATTTTCCGGGCCAGCCGGTGGTGCCTGGCGTGCTCCTGCTCGACCGGGTGGCTGCGCGCATCGAGCGCGAGCAGGCCGGTCGGCTCGGCCGGATTTCCAGCGTCAAGTTCCGTTCACCGCTGTTGCCCGGCGAGCAGGCGGAGTTGCACATCACACTCGGCGGCCATCGCGTCGGCTTTCGCGCTACCCGGGGAGAAGAACTGCTGATGAGTGGCGAGGGCGAGCTGGCATGAGTGCGCACTGGAGTGAGCATCGCGAAGGCGGCAGCCGGTTCGCGCTGTGGCTGATCCGCACCTTCGGGCTGCGCTTCGGTCGACCCTGTTCGCGCTTGCTGCTGTATCCGATCACGCTGTATTTCTTCCTGCGCCGCGGCGCCGAACGACGCGCCTCTTACGACTACCTGCAGCGCATCACCGGGCGGCCGGCCAACTGGCGCATGGTGTACCGGCACATCCACTGTTTCGCCTCGACCATCCTCGACCGCATCTACCTGCTCACCGACAACCTGCGCAAGTTCGACGTGCGCACCTTCGGCCTCGACGAACTCCATGCGCAGATGCGCCCCGATCGCGGCATGCTCCTGCTCGGCGCGCACGTCGGCAGCTTCGAGGCCCTGCGCGTGCTCTCCCTGCAGCGTCCGGACGTCAAGGTGCGCGTCGTCCTCAATACGCAGCAGACGCCGGCCATGACCGAATTGCTGCATGCGCTCAATCCGGAGATCGCGAAGAACGTCATTGATGCTTCGCGACCGGGCCACGAAGTCGTTTTCGCCCTGCACGACGCGATGAACGAGGGCGCCCTGGCGACCCTGCTCGGCGATCGCGCGCGACCCAATGAAGCAACCATCGAGATCGACTTCCTCGGTGCACCGGCGCAGTTTCCGGTCGCACCGTTCCTGATCGCGAGCATGCTCAAGGTGCCGGTCGTGCTCTGCCTCGGCCTCTATCGCGGCGGGCGCAGCTACGATCTCGTTTTCGAGACGCTGGCTGAACAGCTCGACCTGCCGCGGCGCGGCAGGGAAGCCGAACTGCGCGCTTTCGTGCAACGCTATGCGCAACGGCTCGAACACTACGTGCGCGCCTATCCCTACAACTGGTTCAATTTCTATGATTTCTGGAAAACCGATTCGACCGGTCACGCTCAGTCTGTTGAGCCTGCTGCTGCCGTATCTGGCGAACGCGGCTGAAATCGACGCCATCGCCCTGATCGGCGGTCTCAAGCGCGAGCTGCCGGCGCGCACCGCCTACACCGAGGTTCGCTTTTCGCACATGTACGATCGCGCCCTGGTCGCGCGCGGCGAACTCGAATATCTCGGTCCGGGCAAACTCGGCAAGCGCGTCGACTCGCCGTACCAGGAAACCACGACCATCGCCGATGGCGAAGTCACCCTGCAGCGCGGCAAGCGCAAGCCGCGCCAGATCTCGCTCGAACGCGTGCCCGAGCTGGACGGCTTCCTGCGCGGGTTCAGCGCCTTGCTCGGCGGCGACGTCGCCGCCGTGCAGCGCGACTTCGAGCTGAGCAGCAGTGGCGACACGAGCCACTGGCGGCTGCGCCTGGCTCCGCGCGATCCGCGCCTGAAGAAGCGCATCGACGCGATCGAGGTCGACGGCAGCGCCGACACCGCGCGCTGCTTCAGCATCCTCGATGCCGATGACGATGCCAGCATCATGCTGGTCGAAAACCTGGCCACGGCGAAGCTGCCCGAACCGCTGACCCGGCGCAATGTCGAGAGCGCCTGCCGCGGCGGAGTCGCCGCGCAGTGACGGCGCCGCTGCGTCGACTGTTACTGCTGGCCAGCTGGATCGGGGTGCTGGCTGCCGTCGCCGCGTTTACCGTACACACGCTGAAACTCAGCACCGACCTGCGCAGCTTCATGCCGCCGGCGCAGACCGCCGACCAGAAGTTGCTGATGGAGCAGATCGGCGAGGGCCCCGGCTCGCGTCTGCTGCTGCTCGCGATCAGCGGCGCCGATGCCGAGCAGTTGGCCGAACTCAGCCGCGCGTTCAGCGGCGCGCTGCGCGCCGACGCCCATTTCAGCCAGGTCGTCAATGGCGAATTCAATGCCGGCATGCTCGATGAAAGCCTGTTGCCGTACCGCTACCTGCTGAGCCCGAGCTTCGACGAGGAGCCGCTCGACGAGGACCTGCTGGCCGACGAACTGAGCCAGCGCGTCGAGGACCTCGGTTCGCCGGCCGCGACCCTGCTCAAGCCGCTGCTGCCGCGCGACCCGACCCTCGAGATCATGAAGCTGGCCGAGCGTTGGTCGCCACCGAAGGCGCCGCTGGTCCGCGATGGCGTCTGGTTCTCGCCCGAAGGCGAAGCGCTGCTGCTCGTGCAGACCCGCGCCGCCGGTTTCGATCCGGCCGCGCAGGGTGAAGCGATCGATGCGATCCACGCCGCCTTCGAGTCGGTTCGCGGCGCGCAGTCTGAGGCCCGCCTCGTGATCAGCGGTCCCGGCTATTTCACCGTACTGGTCAATGCCAGCACGCGCGGCGAATCGGAATGGCTGGGCCGGATCAGTACGGTCGGTTTCATCGTACTGTTGCTGCTCGCCTACCGCAGCGTGGCCGTGCTCGGCCTCGCTGCCCTGCCGATCGCATCGGGGGCCCTGGCCGGCGTCGCAGCAATTGCTGCCGTGTTCGGCACGATGCATGGCATCACCCTGGCCTTCGGCTTCACCCTGCTCGGCGTGGCCCAGGAATATCCGATCCGCCTGCTCAGCCACCGCCGCGCCGGCGAAACCGCGCTCGAAAGCGTGCGCGGCCTGTGGCCGCTGCTGCTGACCGCGATCGCCTCGGCCTGCATCGCGTATCTCGCCTTCTTCGCCTCGGGCGTGACCGGGCTCATGCAGCTCGCCGTGTTCACGATCAGCGGCCTGCTCGTTGCCGGCTTCAGCACGCGTTACCTGTTGCCGCGCGTGCTGCCGGTGAAGTTCCGCGATGCCGCCGACACGCCCGGTCTCGGCGCGGTCTGGAACTGGCTCGAGGGCCTGCCGCGGCCGCGCTGGTTGCCACCACTGCTGCTCGCGGTCGCCGCGCTGATGCTGGGCACGGCATCGACGCCGTTCTGGCAGAACGACCTCGCTGCGCTGACCCCGGTGCCGCAGGACCTGATGAAACGCGAAGGCCGCTTGCGCGCCGCGCTCGGTGCGCCAGACGTGCGCTACCTGCTGGTCATCGAGGCGGCCGATGCCGAAGGCGTGCTCGAACTGTCGGAGAAGGTCAGCCCGCGCATCGACGCCCTGGTCGCCCAGGGTGCGGTCGGCGCGGCCGAACTGCCGAGCCGCTATCTGCCGAGCCTGGCCACACAGCGCGCACGCCAGGCCCGCTTGCCGGATCGCGGTGCGCTCGAAACGATGCTGGCCAGCGCCAATGCCGAGCTGCCGTTTCGCCAGGGCCTGTTCGCACCCTTCGTCGACGATGTCGAAACGGCGCGCACGCTCGAACCGCTGACCCCGGCCCGTTTCGCCAGCTCGCCGATCGGTGCACGCATCGATGCGATGCTGGTCCAGCGCGGCGACCACTGGCTCGGCCTCGGCACGATCATCGGCATGCAGGATGCGGCCGCCTTCGATGCGCTGGCCACCGAAACGAATGGCGCGGTGCGCCTGCTCGACCTCAAGGGCGCTTCGGAATCGCTGGTCGCGTCCTATCGGGAACGCATTCTGCAGGCCTTCGGCATCGCCATCGTGCTGCTCGTGATCACGGTCTTCATCGCCTTCCGCGACCTGCACCGGGCCTGGCATGTGCTCGCGCCGATGACCCTGGCGACGATCCTCGTGCTCGCCGTGTTGCGCTTCACGGGCACCTCGCTGTCGCTGTTCCACCTCGTCGCGCTGACCCTGGCCGCCGGCCTCGGCCTGCATTACGCGCTGTTCTTCGAGCGCACGACGCCGGATGCGGCCGAAGCGCGGCGCACCCTGCACGCGACCCTGGTTTGCGTGATCTCGGCCCTGCTCGTGTTCGCCCTGCTGGCCTGGTCCTCGCTGCCGGTACTGCGCGCGATCGGCCTGACCGTCAGTCTCGGCGTCGGCTTCCATTTCTGCCTGTCGATCCTGATGGCACGCAAGGGACGCCCGCGCGATGCTGGATAAATCGGACTGGGGGCATCTGATCCCGCACCAGGACACGATGTGCCTGCTCGATTCGGTCGTCGCCTGGACCCCCGAAGCCATCCACGCGCGCACCGATTCGCACCGGCGCGCCGACAATCCGCTGCGCAGCGACGGCATCCTGCGCGCCGTGCACCTGTGCGAATACGGGGCCCAGTCGATGGCCGTGCACGGCGCCCTGATCGCGCGCGAAGCCGGGCTAGGCGCGGCCCCGGGTTTCCTCGTTTCGCTGCGCGGGGTCAGCCTTGCGCTGGCCCGCATCGACGATCTCGACGGCCCGCTCGACGTCTACGGCGATCGCCTGCTCGGCAGCGAGACGAGCTGGCAGTACGCATTTCGCATCGAGCACGCAGGCCGCGAGATCGCCTCCGGTCGCGCGGCGGTCATGCTGCGCCCGTAGTTGGAGGCAGCCGCCGGACCAGTGGCGGGATCGTCCCGCCGCTCAGGTCGAAATCGCCAGGCGTTCGCTGCGGTAGATGCGCGCCGTAACCAGATAGACCAGCAGCGCGGCCAGCGAAGTGCAGGCAAAGCACAGCGCGACCTCGCTGGCGGCGACGTTCTCGCCGCGCATCAGCCGCGTGATCGTGATCTGCTGGCCGACCAGCGGTACCGCATACATCCAGGTCTCGACCTTGAACGGAAACAGCGACATCAGCATCGTCGGCACGGCCGGCACGAACATCAGCAGCGACAGATAGGTCTGCGCCTCGCGAAAGGTCTTGGCGAAGGCCGCGGCTAGGGTCTGCAGCGATGCGATCAGGAACACCAGCGGCAGCATCGCGAGCAGGGTCAGCAGGGCGAAGTGCGGGCCGATCGACAGGGTCATGCCGAGCTTCTCGGTCGGCATGAACTGGCCGGCGAACGAAAACGCGATGATGCTGAGCAGCAGGGTGGTCAGGGCAAAGGCGCTGGTGGCGCCGAGCTTGCCGAGCAGGATCCTCGAGCGCGCCACCGGATTGGCGAACAGCGGCTCGAGCGACTGCCGCTCACGCTCGCCCGCGGTCGTGTCGATCGCCAGCGCCATGCCGCCGATGAAGGCGCCGAGGATGAAGAAGTACGGCAGCATCGAGAACATCATGCCGCCGCGCGCCTGCGCGGTCGACTGGTCGCGATCGGCGACGACGAGCGGGCGCAGAATCGTCGGCGAGAGACCGCGGGCGACGACGCGCAAGGTCGAGGTGCGCTGGCCGTAGCCGTCGAGGATGCGCCGCAGGCGCGACACCGATCCCTGCGCATCGCGCTGCGATTCGTCGAAGATCAGTTCGACCTGGGCCGGCTCGCCCTTGCTCCAGGCCTCGGCATAGGTGTCGGGGATGCGCAGCACGAGATCGGCTTCCTGGTCGCGCACGGCGCGCTCGGGGTCGGGCAGCGGATCCTTGACGATGATCCCGCTCTGCCTCAGGGCATCGACCAGGTTCGGTGCGTTGGCGGCACCGATGACCGGTACCGGCAGTGGCTTCTCGGCCTTTTCGAGTTCGCGCGAAACGATGCCGTTGATCAGCAGCACGAAGATCAGCGGCGCCATCAGCGGCCCGGTCAGCAGGGTATTCATGACCGTGCGCCGGTCGCGGATGTTCTCGCGCACTTCCTTGAGGAATACGGTGAGGATGGTTTTCATGCGGCGAGTCCTTCTGCGGAACCGATGACCTTGACGAAGGCGTCCTCGAGGTTGGCCGTGCCGGCCTGCTCGCGCAGGGCGTCCGGCGACGCGTCGGCGACGACATGGCCATGCGCAATGACGACGATGCGATCGCAGAGGGCGCCGACCTCCTGCATGATGTGGCTGGAAAACAGCACGCAGCGGCCTTCGGCCTTGAGATGGCGGAGGAAGTCGCGCATCGCGCGCGTCGCCATCACGTCGAGGCCGTTGGTCGGCTCGTCGAGGATGCAGTTCTTCGGGTCATGGATCAGGGCCCGTGCGATTGCGGTCTTGACGCGCTGGCCCTGGGAGAAGCCGTCGGTGCGGCGATCGATGATCTCGCCCATGTCGAGGGCCTTGACCAGACCGTCGATGCGCGAGGCGATGGTGGCCTCGTCCATGCCCTGCAGGCGACCGAAGTACGCGATGTTCTCGCGCGAGCTCAGGCGTTTGTAGAGACCGCGCGCGTCGGGCAGCACGCCGAGGCGCCTGCGCACGGCGACCGGGTCGACCGCGGCGTCGATGCCGTCGACGACGACCTGGCCGCTGTCCGGCTTCATCAGCGTGTAGAGCATGCGCAGGGTCGTGGTCTTGCCAGCGCCGTTCGGGCCGAGCAGGCCGGTGATCTCGCCGTCGCGCGCCGTGAACGAGACGCCATCGACGGCCTTGACCTCGCCGAATGCCTTGGTCAGTCCCTTTAACTCGATCATGGTGCGGCTCCGTTGAAGTCGATGAAGTGCGGGATCGGCCCGAGATCCTCGACGCACGTGGTATCGAGCGTCTTCGCAGCCAGCGTGTCCATGAACTCGCCGACCAGCTTGGGTATGCAGCCGCGACCGATCACGTTATGCCCCTGGCCCCTGGCCACGATCAGCTTCGCGTTGGCCAGCGTTTTCGCGACCTCCTCGCCGTAGCGAGGCGGCGTGACCGGATCGAGCTCGCCTTCGAGGATCAGCACCGGCGCGTCGCCGCTGGCCGGCTCGCGGAAGTCCGCCGGCCGCTGGCCATGCGGCCAGATCTCGCACTGCGTGCGGGTGACATCGACGAGTAGGTTGCCGAGCAGGGTCTGTGCGGCTTGCGGATCGGGTTCGAGCAGATCCGCGTCCTCGGCGCAAATCACCGAGAGCTGCATGCCGTTGCCGACCAGGGCTTCGACGCCTTCGCTGAGCACGCCGATCTGACCCATCAGCGGCACGTCGTTGCCAGCCAGGGACTGCTTCACGGTATGCGGTATCAACGCCGCAGTTTCGGGGCTGTAGGCGAACATGCGGACGAGGCCGGCCATCGAATAGGCGTCGAGGCGCCGGTTCTGCAAGCTGAAGTCGACCGGATCGGGGAACTGTACGCTGCGCGGCGCAAGGCGCAGTGTGTCGCGCAACTGCATCAGGCTCGCATACGGATCAGGATAGGCCTTCGCGCAGCTCGGTACCTTCGCGCAGTTGGCGAACTGCGCCTTGAGCGCGTCATCGAGGTTGCGCGCGAATTCGCCGCCGAGCACGAGCGTATTCGGCGCGACGCTGTCGAGCACGATGCTGCGCACGCCGTCGGCATGACGGCGCAGGTACTGCTGGGCGACGCGCGTGCCATAGGACACGCCGACGAGGTCGAAGCGCGGTGCGCCGAGCGCCTGGCGCAGCGCTTCGAGATCCTCGACCGCCTCGGTGGTGGTGTAGAAGCGCGGATCGGCATGCTGGCCGACTTGCTCGAGACAGGCGCGCGTCGCGGCTCGCGTGCGCTCGACGTCGAAGTCCAGTGCTTCCTCCTGCTCGGCCATGGCCTTGCAGTCGAGCGCGTTCGATTCGCCGGTGCCGCGCTGGTCGAGCAGCAGGACATGCCGGCGCTTGCGTGCCGGCCCGAGCGAAGCGGCCATCTGTGGCCAGGTGTCGATCGCCGACTGGCCGGGCCCGCCGGCAAGGTAGACGATGAAGTCGTCGTCGGCCGCCTGCGGGCTGCGGATCAGGGCGAGGCGCAGGTTGATCTGGCGGCCGCCGGGCTCGGCGCGGTTCTCCGGTACCTTGAACGGTGCGCAGTAGGCTTCGGTGGTCGCTGCCGAGTGCTCGCGCGCGAGTTCGCAGGCATGGAACTCGAGCGTACCGAAACGGAACGCTTCGGCATTGGCCGCGATCCGGTAGCGGCCGCTCGGGCTCTGCTCGTGTGCAGAGCCGGCCGAGCGCTTCTGCAGCGCGGCGTAGCCGAGCATCACGATCACGAGGAAAGCGATGATCGCGATGCGTTTCTTCTGGTTCATGGCAAGCAGTCCTTGGAATTCGTTCTCTATTGATCGATTGATTCGCGTTCGACGCGCGTTCCCGCCTCAGGCCCAGAAGTGATAGCGCATTCGGACCCACAGCTGAGCTCCGGCCCAGCACAGCGTCATCAGGAATGCGGCGACCGAAACCGGCACCGGAAACGCGCCGAACAAATCAAGAAAGCAGAGCATCAGGATCAGGCAGAACGACACTGAAAACGCGATCGTGATGGCTTCGATCTCGATGCGCTGGCGCAGTTCGTCGCGGCGGCGCAGACGCCTGAGTTCGGCGTAGCCGAGGTAGACGATCGAGGGCAGCGGCAGCATTGCGGCGAGCGTGCGCATCGCGCCGGGTTCGATGCGCTTGGTCAGCAGTGCAGCGATGATGACGCTGGCCAGATAGAACAGCATGGCCGGTCCGATATCGGTCAGGTAGCGCTTCCAGCGGGTATTCATCTGCGAATCGTCCTCAGGCATCCGGGTCGAAAATCATTTCTATGGGCTGGCCGAACAGGCGCGCGATGGCGAAGGCCAGCGGCAGGCTCGGGTCGTACTTCCCGGTCTCGATGGCGTTGACCGTCTGTCGCGAAACCTCGAGGCGCTCGGCCAGCTCGGCCTGCGACCACTGCTGCGCCGCGCGCAGTTCGCGCAGGCGGTTGTTCACCGGTAGTGCCTCTGCGCACGGATCCGGGCCAGCAGGTAGGTGATCGACAAGGCCGGAAACATCCAGACCAGCACGGTGCCGCCCTTGATCTCGAAGACCTGCGCGGAAACCAGGAAGCCCAGGCTCAGGCAGGCCAATCCGACCACGAGCGCAGCGGTCGCCAGAGCCTCGAGGTCGATGCGCCGCTGCAGCTCGTCATTGGCGCGGACCAGGCGCAGTACCTCGCGGATCGCATAGGCGATCGGGACCAGCGGCAGCAGGCTGACCACTGCGCGCAGGCTGGTCGGGGCGTCGGCGATCACGTCCTTGAGCAGCCAGACGCTGAGCGCGGTCGCGGCCAGATAGGCGAGGGACGCAAGGGCACAGCCACGAAGGCGATGCGAACGGGCATTCGGGAGATCCATGGGATGCTCATGTCAAGGGCGCTTGACATAGCCTAGCGACCGTACAGGCGCCATGTCAAGCACCCTTTACATTTGCGCAAATCGGCTCAGCGCGAGGAGATGTATTTCTCGCGACGGATGTGCGGCACCGGCAGGCCGATCTCCTTGAGCAGGCTGAAGCTCTGGTCGACCATGTCGGGATTGCCGCACAGGTAGACGATATCGCCGGCCACGTCGGGCTTGAGCGCCTCGATGGCGACCTGCACGCGCCCCTGGGTGTCGCCCGGTCGCGGCTGCGTCCGCGGTTCGCGGCTGAAGCACGGGTGGAAACGGAAGCCCGGTGTCGCCTCGGCGAATGCGGCGAACTCCTCGCCGTAGAGCAGGTCGCCCTCGTTGCGTGCGCCATAGATCAGCTCGAAGGTGCAGCCGCGTGTGCGCGTGAGCCGGGCGATCAGCGGCAGCATGGCCCGGTACGGGGTCACGCCGGTGCCGGTGGCGACCAGCAGGTAGCGCGAATTCGTATCTGCCTCCATCAGGCAGAAGCGTCCGTAGGGGCCGCTCGCATCGACCGTGGCCCCGATCTCGAGCTTGGACAGCAGTTCGGTCGCTGCGCCGCCCTCGACATAGGACACGGCGATTTCGATCTGCCCGATCGGCGTGGCGTCGCCGATGCCGATGGTGGCGACCGAATAGCTGCGCTTGGTCGGCTTGCCGTCGGCGTAGTTGAAATGGACCTGGATGAACTGGCCCGGGATGAAGGCGAACGGTTCGCCATCGGCCCGCTCGAAGGCCATGTGGCGTACGGCAGGCGCGATCATGCGGGCGGAAACGAGGCGAAGCGGGAAGTGTGCGGCCACGGCAGGAACAGTCATGGAGGGTAGCCCGCTATACTATCAGGGCCATGACGGCCTCTTCGCACCAATAATTCCGCCTATCTCCATGAGCAATGTCCCCGCGCTCGAAATCCACGAGCTGCGCAAGATCTATGCGACCGGCGTCGAAGCGCTCAAGGGCGTTTCGCTCAGCGTGCAACCCGGCGACTTCTTCGCCCTGCTCGGCCCCAACGGCGCCGGCAAGTCGACCCTTATCGGCATCGTCAGCTCGCTGGTCAACGCCAGCTCGGGCTCGGTCAAGGTGTTCGGTGTCGATATCGACACGAACCGCGAGGCCGCGATGCGCCTGCTTGGCCTGGTCCCGCAGGAGGTCAACTTCAACTTCTTCGAGAAGCCCTTCGACATCCTCTGCAACTATGCCGGCTTCTACGGCATTCCGCGTGCCGAGGCCAAGCTGCGCGCCGAAGAGGAACTGCGCCGCGCCCAGCTCTGGGACAAGGCCCACACGATGGCGCGCACCCTCTCGGGCGGCATGAAGCGGCGCCTGATGATCGCCCGCGCGATGATGACGCGCCCGCGCCTGCTGATCCTCGACGAACCGACCGCCGGCGTCGACATCGAGATCCGCCGCGGCATGTGGCGCATCCTCAAGGAGGTCAATGCGGCCGGCACCACGGTGATTCTGACCACCCACTATCTCGAGGAAGCCGAGAGCCTGTGCCGCAATCTCGCCATCATCGATGGCGGGCGTATCATCGAAAACGGCCCGATGAAGACCCTGTTGGCCAAGCTCGATGTCGAGGGCTTCCTGCTCGATATCGACGGTGGCCTGCCTGCAGAGCTGCCGCATATCGAAGGCGTGACCCTGCGCGCCGAGGACAGCCATACGCTCGATCTCGAGATGCCGCGGGCGATGGATCTCAACGGCGTCTTCGCCGGGCTCGATGCCGCCGGCGTCCGCGTGCGTTCGATGCGGACCAAGACCAACCGGCTCGAGGAACTGTTCGTGCGCCTGACCGGTGGCAAGGAGGCCGCGGCATGAGCGGCGAACAGCGCCACCCGAACCTGGTCGCCCTGCTCACGATCGTGCGCCGCGAAGTGATGCGCATCCTGCGCATCTGGGGCCAGACCCTGGTTCCGCCGGCAATCACGATGACCCTGTACTTCCTGATCTTCGGCAGCCTGATCGGACGCCGCATCGGCGACATGGGCGGCTACGACTACATGGACTTCATCGTGCCCGGCCTGGTCATGATGTCGATCATCCAGAACAGCTACGGCAACATCTCCTCGAGTTTTTTCGGCGCCAAGTTCGGCCGCCATATCGAGGAGATGCTGGTCAGCCCGATGCCGAACTGGGTCATCCTCGGCGGCTACGTGACCGGCGCCGTGCTGCGCGGCCTGCTGGTCGGCGCGATCGTGCTCTGCATCGCCATGCTGTTCACCCATGTGCGCATCCCGCACCCGCTGGTGACGATCGCCACGGTCCTGCTCGGCGCGACGATCTTCTCGCTGGCCGGCTTCGTCAACGCGGTCTATGCGAAGAAGTTCGACGACGTCGCGATCGTACCGACCTTCATCCTGACCCCGCTGACCTATCTTGGCGGCGTGTTCTATTCGGTGAAGATGCTGCCCGACTGGGCGCAGACCATGACCCACGCCAACCCGGTGTTCTATATGGTCAACGCATTCCGTTACGGCCTGCTCGGCACCAGCGATATCCCGGTCGGCATCGCCTTCGGCCTGATGATCGGCTTCGTCCTCGTCCTCGGCACGCTCGGCCTATGGCTGCTCAAGCGCGGGGTCGGCCTGCGCAGCTGAGCGGAGCCAGCGGGCGCGATTGATGACGCGCCGCGGAATCGGGCGTCGTTCGCCCCGGCACGTGTGGCTCTAGTAGGAGCGCCTTCAGGCGCGATGCGCTTGGTTGGTCGACAAAAAGCATCGCGCCTGAAGGCGCTCCTACAGGTTCTCGCAAGGGACACCACCCATCGCTTCGCCCGGAAGCGACGCTTCAGAGCCCGAAGAACGCGCGGCTGGTTGCCGTGGCATTGGCCGCCGCAACCTCCACATCTTCGCCGCGGTCGCGGGCGAGTTCCTCGACGATGTGCCTGAGGTACATCGGTTCGTTGCGGCGGTGCGAGGGCTTCGGCTGCACCGTGCGCGGCAGCAGATAGGGCGAGTCGGTCTCGATCATCAGGCGGTCGGCCGGGATCTCGCGCACGAGTTCGCGCAGATGGGTGCCGCGGCGTTCGTCGCAGAGCCAGCCGGTGATGCCGATATGCCAGCCGGCGTCGAGGTAATCGACCAGTTCCTCGCGCGTGCCGGTGAAGCAGTGCACGACGACATTGCCGAGGCGACCCTCGAAAGCCTTCATCACGGCCATGAAATCGGCATGCGCATCGCGCTGGTGCAGGAACAGCGGCTTGCCGCAGTCGGCGGCGATCTCGAGCTGGCGTTCGAAGGCCTCGATCTGGGCGGCCTGCGGCGAGTAGTTGCGGTGATAGTCGAGGCCGGTTTCGCCGACTGCCTTGACCTCGCCGGCGCGGGTCAGCTCGCGCAGCAGGGCATCGGTGACGTCGTCATAGTCGGCCGCGTGGTGCGGATGCACGCCGGCGGTCGCGTAAAGCAGCCCCGGATGGGCCTGGGCCAGCGACAACGCCATGCGGCTGCCGGCGGCGCTGGCCCCGGTCACGATCATCTGCGCCACGCCGTGATCGCGCGCGCGAGCCAGCACGCGGTCGAAATCGGGTCGGAACGATTCGTGGGTCAGGTTGGCGCCGATGTCGATCAGGTGCATGGGAGGGAGAGGATGGGGAGACGAGCCATTATGCCGGGACCGGACGGCGCGACACGACGGCCGATCCTTGCAATCGCTTAGTTCAGAAGGAATTCACCCGCAGACTGCGAGTATCCTGTGCACTGCCCTCACCCTTGCGCCGGAGTCTCAAATGTCTCGCAACGCTCGCTACTTGTTCGTCGCAGCGCTAATGGCTGCCACCGTCTCGGCCAGCGCCGAACCGCGCATTTCCGTGGCACCCGACTCCGGTCGAGCCGCCAGGGTAGGCGCCGAGGTAGCGAAGAGGCAGAACTTGGCTGTCAGTCGGGCTGCCGATCCGAAATCGACTTCTGCCGTGGCGCAAACTGCAGCAGCGCTTCCCCGAGTCAATCCGTACAAGGCCTATCCGCCAAGCTGTATTGCGGATCCAGTGCCGGACCAGACCAGCGGCCCGACCTACACCACGACGGCCAACCTTGCCGCCTACGACAGCGTCAACAATCAGACGGTGCTCGAAGGCGTGACCATACGCATCTGGCGTATTGCCTGCAGCAGCTCGGACTCCGTCAACGCCGTGACCCTGATGCGCATTCAGCGCCAGTCGATCTACGAAGGGGACCAGGAGGTATATCCGCTGTTTCCGGTCACGGCCATCCAGCAAGGCGGGATCACCTACGACGACCCGAACCTTCGCAGCTATGCGCGCACTGCGGTGGAGCCGAACACGGTCATCACGGATGTGTTGCCGGATACACCGATCGTGAACAGCACGACGTATATCCTCGAAAACTATGCCAACCCGAATTCGGGCTTCTTCGACTTCAACGAATCCTTCGGTATCCGTTTCGACAATCTTGATCAGAACAGCCCGTACTATTTCATCAACGTGCCGGCCTACAACCCGACCGTCGGCACCTACCCGGACGCCTTCCAGAACATCCCGGTTTCCGGCTACCTATCGACCTCCTGGTACAACCCGGCGACCAGTGGCGAGGGCATCGTCATGCAGGTCTACGAACTGCTCGGCGACACCCAGAACTTCATCGTCAATTTCACCTGGTCTGCCTATGATCCGTCCGGTCTGCCGTTCTGGTTGACCGGCCAGGTCACGGTGCCACG
The DNA here is from genome assembly GCA_019634795.1 of Dokdonella sp. GTDB lineage: Bacteria > Pseudomonadota > Gammaproteobacteria > Xanthomonadales > Rhodanobacteraceae > Dokdonella. The sequence continues at coordinate 79,000 of JAHCAR010000009.1, read as the reverse complement.
CGGAACTCGCACGGTCACGACGCCGATGTTCTATGTAACCGGGGGTGGGCTGGGTGGAAACGCCGGTGCCGCTGATCCGCCGACGCCGTGGGGAACCGCAACGCTCGGGTTCTCGGATTGCAACCACCTGACCCTGACCTATGCCTCCAACCCAGGCCTGCCGGCGATCGTGCCGCAAGGCAGCGGTACGCGCAGCTGGCTGCGCCTCGGCCGCCTCAACGGCATGGATTGCGAATAGGCCGGAACGGTCAGGACGATGAAAACGGCGCGATGAGAATCGCGCCGTTTTCATTTGCGTTGGCCGAGCGGCTCAAGCCGATGGTCAGTTTCCCGGCACCAGCAGCAGCAACAGACCGCCGAAGGCGATGCGGTAGAGGGCGAACGCATTGAAGGTATGGGTGCGGATGTAGCCGAGCAGCCACTTCACGGCGATGAAGGCGGTGATCGTGGCGACGATGAAGCCGACCGCGACCGCCAGCCAGTCTTCCTGCACGCCACCCTCGCGCAGCTGCTTGAGGATCTGGTAGCCGCTGGCCGCGTACATGGTCGGGATACCGACGAGGAAGGCGAATTCAGTGGCCGCCGCGCGGTTGTTGGTGCCAGCCAGCATGGCCGCGAAGATCGTCGCCGCCGAGCGCGAGGTACCTGGAAAGATCGCCGCGACGATCTGGGCCAGGCCGACCACGAGGGCCACGGTCCAGGTGATGCGTTCGCTGTCGGGGCGCTTCGCGCTCCACCATTCGGCGGCGAAGATCCAGAAGCCGCCGACGACCAGTGCGATCGCGATCGGGGTGACGTGGTCGGGCAGGGCGAAGCCGGCCTTGGCCACGGCGAGGCCGAGCACTGCGGTGATCAGGAAGGCGAGGATCAGCTTGAGCAGGTAGTCGCGATTGGCCGGTTCGCGCCAGCCGGTCGCCAGTGTCCACAGGCGCTTCCAGTAGATCAGGGTCACGGCCAGGATCGCGCCGGCCTGGATCACGATGTTGAAGGTATCCGAGCGCGCGCCGAGCCAGTGCTGGGCGATCAGCAGATGGCCGGTGCTCGAAATCGGCAGGAATTCGGTGATGCCCTCGATGATGCCGAGCAGGATGACGTTGATCAGGTCGGGCACGGGCCGGATTCCGCGGTTGCAAACGAACAAGGATAAGGCAGAACGCCAGCGTCGCGGGAAGGGCGGCTCGGCGACCGGGGGATCGTGCGAGAATTGCCGCCCCTGTCAGCGGCCGAACCGCGCCCGTCGACGCCCTACCAGCCGAGGTTTTGCCATGTCCGTCGCCAATGTGCTCAAGCTGATCAAGGACCACGAGGTCGAGTTCGTCGACCTGCGTTTCGCCGACATGCTCGGCAAGCAGCATCACGTCAGCTTTCCGGCGCATTCGGTCGATGAGGCCTTCTTCGAAGACGGCAAGATGTTCGACGGCTCCTCGATCAGCGGCTGGAAGGGCATCAACGAATCGGACATGGTGCTGATGCCCGACCCGGACACCGCGATCCTCGATCCGTTCATGGCCGATCCGACCCTGATCCTGACTTGCGACGTGCTCGAACCGCACACGATGCAGGCCTATTCGCGCGATCCGCGCTCGCTGGCCAGGCGCGCCGAGGCTTACCTCAAGTCGACCGGCGTCGCCGATACGGCATTCTTCGGCCCTGAACCGGAGTTCTTCATCTTCGACGCGGTGCGCTGGCAGAACACGATGGGCAAGGTCGCCTTCGAGATCGAATCCGAGGAAGCGGCCTGGTCCTCGGACAAGCGTTACGAGGCCGGCAACAGCGGCCATCGCCCGGGGGTCAAGGGCGGCTATTTTCCGGTGCCGCCGGTCGATTCGCTGCAGGACCTGCGCAGCGAGATGTGCAAGCTGCTCGAGCGCGTCGGCCAGGTCGTCGAGGTGCACCACCACGAAGTGGCGACCGCCGGCCAGTGCGAGATCGGCACGCGCTTCAACACCCTTGTGCGCAAGGCCGACGAACTGATCACGATGAAATACATCGTGCGCAACGTCGCCCACCAGTACGGCAAGACCGCGAGCTTCATGCCCAAGCCGCTGGTCGGCGACAACGGCTCGGGCATGCACGTGCACCAGTCGCTGGCCAAGGGCGGTGCCAACATCTTCGCCGGCGACCTCTACGGCGGCCTCTCGCAGACCGCGCTCTGGTACATCGGCGGCATCTTCAAGCATGCGCGCGCGCTCAATGCCTTCACCAATTCGACCACGAACAGCTACAAGCGCCTCGTGCCGGGCTTCGAGGCACCGGTCATGCTCGCCTATTCGGCGCGCAATCGCTCGGCCAGCTGCCGCATCCCGTTCGTCAACAACGCCAGGGGCCGGCGCATCGAGATCCGCTTCCCCGATCCGGTCAACAGCGGCTACCTGACCTTCACCGCTCTGCTGATGGCCGGCCTCGACGGCATCCTCAACAAGATCGACCCCGGCGCGCCGTCGGACAAGGATCTCTACGACCTGCCGCCCGAGGAAGAGAAGAACATCCCGACCGTCTGCCACTCGCTCGACCAGGCCCTCGAAGCGCTCGACAGGGATCGCGCCTTCCTGACCGCAGGAGGCGTGTTCTCCGACGACTTCATCGACGGCTACATCGACCTCAAGATGCAGGAGGTCACGCGCTTCCGCGCGGCCACGCATCCGCTCGAATACCAGATGTACTACTCGATCTGAGATCGGGGCAACTTGGGGCGAGGGAGAGCGAGCCTCGCAGGTTCCCTGGGCGCAGCGGAGCCGTTGGGCATCGCTGGCGCTCAGCCCAACCTAGGGGCAGCTCGAATGGCGCGGGAAACGCAGCAAGGGTGGGTTGGGGTGAGCGAAAGCGAACCCCAACGTGGTGTTGGGAGAGGTGCCGAGAAGTGTCTGCTGGAGAATCAGGTTGAGCATCGATCTTTCCGACTTCGAGCGGCGACCCAAACCGCCGCGAACCCATCGCCAGGAAAGCGGTCGGATTTGCCCGACGTGAGTGCCGCTTCGATATCGGCAGCCCTCGATCGCCTGCGCGGCGTGTTGCCGGCCGCGGGTGCAGAGGCGCTGATCGATCGCCTGCGCGATGGAACCGCGAGCGAGACCGATTGGGCGATGTCCGGCGAAGCCTTGTTGCGGTTGGAGCCGTCCCTCGCGCGCAACGTTCTCGAAACCGCCGTGCAGCGCATCCCCGAGTCGGCAACGCTGCATTACCTGCTCGGCAACGCCTTGCGCATGAGTGCGCGGCCAGTCGAGGCCGAGGCGGCCTTGCGCCAGGCCATCCACCTCGATCCCGCGCATGCCAATGCCAGCCTTTCGCTGGCCCATCTGCTGCGAGAGCAGGGCCGCATGCGCGCGCTGGCCGACGTCATGACCGCGCTCTGGCATCACGAAGCTCGCACGCTGGCCAGCGACCAGCGCACGCTGGGATTTCTCTGCGAATGCGAACGTTTCGTCGAAGCCGATTCCCTGCTCGCGCCGATCCTCGAAGCCCATCCGGACGACCCGTCGCTGCGCCGCCGGGCCGGCGAGATTGCCCTCGTGCTCGGGCGCTTCGACGAAGCGCGCGCCCATCTGCGCGCGGCGATCGAAGGCGATCCGGGCCAGGCCTCGGCCTGGTTGCGGCTGGCCCACACGCACCGCTTTGTCGACGCCGACGACCCCGACCTGCAGCGGCTGCGCTCGGGTCTCCTGCGCGCCGATCTCGGCATTGACGTCGAATCCTCGATCGGTTTCGCCCTCGGCAAGGCGCTCGACGATCTCGGCGAATACGCCGATGCCGCGCGCACCCTGAGACAGGCCAATGCGCGCTGGCGCGCGGCGCATCCCTGGGATGCCGATGCCTGGGCGCGCTTCGTTGATGCGCAAATAACCGCAGCCGCGCTGAAGCCGGTGCCGCCTTCGGCCGAAACCGTGCCGGTCTTCATCGTCGGCCTGCCACGTTCGGGCACGACCCTGGCGGCCAGCCTGCTGGCCCGCGATCCAGGGGTATGCGCGCGCGGCGAGCTGAACTGGATCGCGGCCCTGGCCGGTCGACTCGGAGCGCAGCCATCGGCCGACATGCTTGCCGCGGCGGGCAATTTCTATCTGCGACACTTGCGCCAGGACGACGCGCCACCGCGATTGATCCTCGACAAGAACCCGCTCAACTTCCGTCATCTCAGCCTGATCGCCGCGATGTTGCCGCAGGCGAAGATCATCCATTGCCGGCGCGAGCTGCGCGATACCGCGCTGTCGCTGTGGAGCCAGCATTTCGCCCACGCCGACATGGCCTGGAGCTATGACTTCGGCGACATCGCCGCGTTCGCCGGCGGCCATGCCCGCTTGATGCGGCATTGGACACAGCAGCTCGACCTGCCGATCTTCGAGCTCGAGTACGAGGCCCTGGTCGGCGACACCGAGTCGAGCCTGGCCCGGGTTCGCGCGTTCCTCGGTCTCGATCCGGACGCCTCATCATCGCAGGCGGTCGCTGCGGAAGTTTTCGCGACGGCCAGCGTCTGGCAGGCGCGGCAGCGGGTCCACACCCGTTCGCTCGAACGCTGGCGGAACTACGCTGACTGCCTGCCCGAACTGGGCGACCCCCGCTTCGACTGAATTACCTGCCACCGGCATACCGAGGGCCAGGCGCGCCGCGTACCTGGCACGTGACGCCGGCAGGGACGATGCGAAGGCTCGCAGGCACCCGGAAGTGTGATGCAGTTCACAGGTGGGCCGTGATCCAGCCGCGCGGAAGCGGCAGCGCCGACCGGCATGCTGGCGCTCAGCCCATCGACCGGAAACCCGCCATGGCCCACGCAAGCTTCGACCCCTGCCCCTCCACGAATACGCTGAGACGCATCGCCGCCGCGCGCTGGACGCCGTACGTGGCCGCCACCCTGCAGACCTGGTGCCGCAACGCATTGAGCGAGCCCGGTGCCTGCATCAACAGCCGCGCCAGGGAATGCAAGGCCTGCCAGGCCCTGAAGAAGATCGCCGCCTTGCGCTGGAGCGAAACGCTCGGTGAGCGCATCCAGCAGATCGCCCGTGAAGCGTCCGGGATCACCGCCCAGCGCTCGGCCGTTGTCCATCCATTGAAGTACGCCTCGTTCTAGCGCGGCAACGAAACCGCGCGGCGAACAGCCGCTGCCACGGTCATGACCGACAGACGGCCAGCGCGCCGCCGAGCAGCGCATGCGCGTCGTCATCGGGGGCCAGCCGGATCAAGGCGCTCCAGTCCTGTCCGCAGGACCAGCCCTGTTCGGGCAGGCGCCGCACGATCGCTGTCCGCAACGCTTCACCGAGCGCCTCGCTGAGCCCGCCGGAAAAGAGAAACACTTCGAGACCGAGCGCGTAATGGAGCATGGCCACGGCACGTGCCAGCGGTTCGGCAAAATCGTCGAGATCAGGTTTTTGTTCACTCTCTTCGGCCGCCGCGCGGACGCGCTGCCAGGCACGGCCCGAAGCGAGGGCGCCGAGATGGCCGCGGCCACCGCAGTCGCAGACCGGCGCCGCGGGCGAAGGATCGAAGACCATGTGGGTCAGCTCGCCGCCGGCACCGTGCGGACCGACCTGCGGTCTGCCGTCGATGAAGACCTTGAGGCCGACCCCGCTGCCGAGCGTGAACAGGGCGAAATCGCGATGCTCGCCGACGAAGCGATGGCCGGCGGCGGTGACGTCGTTGAACAGGCGGATCGGCATGCCGGGCAGGCGCGCCTCGAGCAGGCGGTCCAGTGCGAGCGGACAGAGCGCCGCACCCTCGTCGCCCCACAGCGTCGGCAGCGCGACGATGCGGCCTTCGGCGTCGACCGGGCCCGGAAAGGCGGCGGCGACCGCGTCGATGGCGTGGTTGCGGCGTGCATCGTTGACTTCAGTGACGATGAAGTCGAGGACCGCGTCGAGACGCTCGCTCGCACACATGGCCGGGCGCAGCAGATGATTCGGCGTCGGCCGGCGCGATTGCGATAGCAGGTGCGCGCGGCTGCCATCGACGGCCACGACCGCTGTGCGCAGGTTGGTGCCGCCGATGTCGAAGCTGACGACGTGGCGCAGGGGCATCGGCTCAGGCGCTGTGCGTTCGCGGCGGTGCAATCGACTCGCGCAGGATGACCCGGGCCGGGTGCATGCTCGGATGCGGCTCCGCTTCGCCGGCGCGCAGCTGCTCGAGCAGGATCCGCGTCGCGGTCTTCGCCATCTCGCGGATCGGTTGCTGGATCGTGCTGATCGATGGCCAGACCTGGCGTGAAATCGGCGCATCGTCGAAGCCGACCACCGAAAGCTGCTCGGGGATGCGCAGGCCCATGGCCAGCGCGGTCTTGATCACGCCGCCGGCCATCTCGTCGTTGGCGGCGAAGATCGCGGTCGGCGGCGTGGCCAGCGAGAGCAGCTGGCGCGCGCCTTCCTCGCCGGCATGGAAACGGTTGTCGCCGAGGGTGACGAGCTCGCCCTGGAACGGAATACCGTGCGCACGCAGGGCCTTGCGATAGCCTTCGAAGCGCAGGCCGACGGCGCGGTGGTCGGGGTGGCCGGTGATGAAGCCGATCTGGCGGTGGCCGAGCCCTATCAGCACTTCGGCCAGTTCGAACGAGGCCTCGAGGTCGTTGGTCTCGACGTAGGGATGGGCCGCCTTGTCGATGGTCGGTGCGATGCGCACGAGCGGAATGCCGGCCTCGACGAGCAGGCCGATCGCCTCCATGTGATCGGAGATCGGCGGCGACAGCAGCACGCCGTCGATGCGCCGATCGAGGATCAGTTCGGAGACTTCGTTGACGAGATCGCCGTCGCGGAACTCGCCGGGATGGATGACCAGTTCGTAGCCGTGCGGCCGGCACATCTCGAGCACGCCTTCCTGGATGTCGAGTACGTAGTGCGCGCCGGGTTTGCCGTAGATCAGGCCGAGCATGAACGAGCGGTTGCCGGCCAGGCTGCGTGCCGACAGGCGCGGACGGTAGTTGAGCTCGGCGATCGCGGCCTCGACCTTGGCCCGGGTCTGCGGGCGTACGTTGCGCTCGCGATTGACCACGCGCGATACGGTCTTGATCGACACGCCGGCGCGCGCGGCGACATCGTCGATGATTGCCTTGCTCATCCCTTGGGCCTCCACAACGCCACGCGTTGCCTGGCCCGATTGTATCCGCAAGGCCGATGGCGTTCGGCGCGGCCGGCCCGTTCCGTGCCGCTCACGCCGGAGGGGGCACCGGCGTGCGCGCGGCGATCTCGGCGACCAGGCGTGCATGACTGGTCGCATTGAGCTTGTAGAACAGCATCACCGCGCACGAGGCAAGCATGCCGAGCATCGGAAACAGCGTGATCATGTAGCGGAGACCCTCGACCGTGGACGGCGCCTGGGCCTGGTTCGGCACGTAGCCGATCCAGGTCAGGTACAGGCCGACGAAGGCCGAGGAGACGCCGAGCGCCGACTTCTGGATCAGGGTGACGAGGCCGAACACGAATCCTTCCACGCGCACCCCCGAGCGCCACTCGCCGTACTCGACCGTGTCCGGCACGATCGACCAGAAGTTGACCGCGATCGCGGCCGAGCCGAACGCGCTGACCGCGATCAGCACGAACAGCATGGTCGGGTCGGGCTTGCCGATCAGGTGCAGCACGGCGAGGGCGGCGGTGGCGATCAGCAGGCCGCTGATCCAGGCCACGCGCTTGCCGGTGTAGCGGCTGATCACGGTCCACGGCAGGATCGCGAGCATCTGCACGAACGGGATCATGCTGGCCAGGTCGCCGGTCATGGTCGCCTCGCCGCCCATGTAGTACTGCACGAAGTAGGGCAGGCTGGCGCTGGTCACGGTGCTGGCGAAACCGAACAGGGCGATCGCCGCGGCCGCCTGCAGGAACGGCGTGTTCTTCGCCAGCATGCGCAGCAGCTCACCGATCGGTGGATGCCGCTGCTGCTCGGCGACCGGTTCGAGGCGTTCCTCGGTCAGTCCGTAGCTGGCGAAGATGACCAGGGTCGCGAAGCTCGACAGGATCGCCGCCGACCAGAAGTAGGCCGAGTCCGGATTGCCGATGCCGAGCCAGGCGACCAGCCGCGGCGTCGCGTAGCCGACCACGGCCGAACCGCTGAAGGCGAACAGCATGCGTGCCCCGGCCAGCCAGTTGCGCTCCATCGAGTCGCGCGTCATCGACGCCATCATCGCGCCGTAGGGAATGTTGACCGCGGCATAGACGGTGCGGAACAGCAGCTGGGTCGCCAGCGCGTAGACGATCAGCGCGGTGTCGTGGAACGGCACCGGCAGGAACACGAAGCTGAAGCTCACGGCCAGCGGGATCGCGCCGAACAGCATGTAAGGCCGGTAGCGACCGAAGCGCGTGCGCGTCTTGTTGGCGAGGATGCCGATCAGCGGATCGACCAGGCCATCCCAGATCAGGCAGATCATGACGATGATGCCGGCCGCCCCGCTGTCGAGGCCGAGTACGTCGGTGTAGTACTTGAGCAGGAAAACCTGCAGCGGCAGCCAGTAGAAATTGAAGGCGAAGTCGCCGAGGCCGTAGCCGAGGTAGCGCCGCGGCGGCAGGCGTTCGGCCGACGGCGCGGAAGGGATGGCACTCATGGCTTCGGTATCACTCCGGCTGGAGACGAGGGATCGGCGCGGCAGGTTAACGCGCGCAAGCCGTTTCGCAACGGCTGCGGGCCAGCTTTGCCGATGACGGCTTCAGGCGAGCGCATTGTCGGCCGCCACGCGGGCATACCAGTGGCCCGAGGCCTTGAGCTTGCGCGCCTGCGCATGCTCGAAATCGACGTGGACCACGCCGAAGCGTTGCGAATAGCCCTCCGCCCATTCGAAATTGTCGAGCAGGCTCCAGTGATGGAAGGCGCGCACAGGCACCCCGCGGGCCATGGCCCGCCCCATCGCCTGCAGATGCCGGCGCAGGAAATCGATGCGCGCCTGGTCGTCGATCTCGCCGTCGGCGCCGGGCCCCGTGTTGAAGGCCGCGCCGCACTCGCTGATTTCGATCGGCAGCTTGCCGGTTTCCTCGCGCATGCGCAGCAAGATGTCCTCGAAACCCTGGGGGTCGATGTCCCAGCCGATGTCGGTCTTCGGCAGCACGCCGCGACCGCGGGCCCATTCACCGATGCAGTTCAGGCCCGGAATGTCGCAGCCGCCGGGTGCATCGCCGACCAGCCACGGCGAGTAGTAGTTGAGTCCGACGAAGTCGAACGGCGCCCGCACGAGCCGCTCGTCACCCGGCAGGAAGCCGAGCAGATCGTCGATTTCGTCGACCGGCAGCACGCCGTCCGGATAGCGGCCGTGCAGGGCCGGAAGCAGGAACCAGAGATTGAGGAACCGATGCCAGCGCTCGGCCGCGGCGATGTCGCGATAGGCCGGGCTCTTCGGGTACATCGGCGCGACATCGAAAGCGCTGCCGACTTCGCAGTCGGGCCGCTGCGCCTTGAGCGCGCGGAAGCCGTGGCCCTGGGCGAGATTGGCGGTATGCGTGGCGCGCAGGAAGGCGCGCGGATCGCTGCGTCCCGGCGCATGCACGCCGAGCCAGTAGCCGGTCGAGGTGAAGGTCTTCGGTTCGTTGAGCACGATCCAGTGGCGGACGCGATCGCCGAGCCCGTCGGCGACCAGTTTCGCATAGTCGCCGAAGCGCGTGGCGGTATCGCGGTTGGCCCAGCCGCCGCCCTCTTCGAGCTCCTGCGGCAGGTCCCAGTGGTACAGGGTCACGAGCGGACGCAGGCCGGCATCGAGAACGGCGTCGGTCACGCGCTGGTAGTAATCCATGCCCTTGGCGTTGGCGCCGCCGCGTCCGCCCGGTTGCACACGTGGCCAGGCGATCGAATAGCGGTAGCTGCCGAGGCCCATGGCCTTGACCAGGGCGATGTCCTCTTCGAAGCGTCGATAGCTGTCACAGGCGACGTCGCCGGTGTCGCCACCGCGGACCTTGCCCGGCGTGTGCGCAAAGCGGTCCCAGATCGATTCGCCCTTGCCATCGACATTCCAGGCGCCTTCGATCTGGTAGGCCGCCGTCGCGGCGCCCCAGATGAAATCATCCGGGAACCGCTGCACGTCGTTTCGGTTTTCGTCTTTCGGCATCATCTCGCTCGTGGGTACCGGGTGTCCGGCGCCGGCCGTCAGGGCGGCGCGCTGGGAGATCATTCGGATAGGGGACTCGCGCGGGTCGGGTCCGGACCGGAATCCGCTGGCGCTCTTGGGAGGTACGCCAACGGATCCCGATCCTCGCCGGAGAGCGCGGTCGCCCGCCGCATCGGGGCGCGGAGCAGGGGAACGCCTAGAACCAGAAACCGAAATTCACGCCGACGGTTCGTGGAGGCAGATACTGTGAGAGGTATTCGAAGCCACTGCCGACGGCGGTTCGTCCGGCACTGGTGCGTACCTTCTTGTTCTCGACGTTGTCGACGTAGGCATCGACGTACCAGGTACCGGTCGGATTGAGATAGCGCATGCTCAGGTCGGTGCGGTGGTAGCTCGCCTGCTTGTCGCCGTCACCGAGGTTGAACGCACTGAGCCAGCTCTCGGTTTCGTAGTGCGTGCTGATACGCGGGGTCAGGCGGGCGCCGCTGGCGAAGTGGAAGTCGTGCTCGTAGACGAGGGTGAACGCGGCATCCGGTGCATGGGCGAGTTCGTTGCCCGAGACGTCGAGGCAGTTGCCGATGCCCGATTCGGCCGGACAGGCGGGCAGGCCCTGGTAATCGTTCGAGCCGGCATAGAGCAGGGTGCCGAGCTTCTTGTGTGGAATCGCCGAGAAGATGATCTGCACGCGATCGTCGTCGCCGAGACGCGCGTTCAGTTCCGACTCGAAGCCCCAGACCTTGGTGCTGCCCTTGACGTTGGAGAAGCCGAGGCCACGGCTGCCGTCGACGAAGGTGATCGGTGCGGCGAGCTGGAAGTCCTTGAAGTCCTCGTAGTAGATCGCGTTGTTCCAGACCACACGGCCGTCGAGGAAGCTCGACTTGGTGCCGATCTCGAAATTGGTCAGTTCCTCGTGCTTGTAGGGCACGCCGCCGTCCTGGAGGCCGCCGGACTTGTAGCCGGTCGAGACGCTGCCGTAGAGCAGCATGCTCGGGGTCAGGTCGTAGTCGGCGCGAACCAGCCAGGTCAGCTGGCCGTGGTCGTACTTGCCGTCATTGATGCCGCCGACGCCGAAACCGAACCCGGTTTCCTCGCTCGGGATCGTTCCGGGCGCGACCGGCACCTGCGGCACGTCCGGGTTGTATTGCCAGCCCCAGCCGCGGCCGCCGATGTTTTCCTTGGCGTCGTCGGTGTAACGCAGGCCACCGGTCAGGCGGAACACGTCGGACACGTTCCAGGTGGCCTGGCCGAAGACCGCCTTTGAATCGACAGTCTGCTTGGGCTGGATGAACGAGCCCTGCCAGGCGACCGTACCCTGCTGGGTGCCGTTGAAGATCGGAATGTCGAAGCGGATCTTGTTCTTCTCGGCCGCATAGTAAAGGCCGAGGATCCAGTCGACGGTGTTGTCGCCGCTCGACTTGAGGTCGAGTTCGTGGCTGTGGTTGCGATAGACCGAATAGTTGGTGCGGTCTTCCTGGAAGGTTGCGCCGGTCGTATAGCTGGTCGGCACTTGCACCCCACCGTCCTGGTCGAAGTCCGAGGAGCCTTCGAAGCGGCTGAAGCCGGCCGTGTAGGAGAGCGACAGGTAGTCACTGAGCTGCCAGTCCATGCGGCTGCGCAAGGTGTGCACCTCGCGATCGAGATACGGCGCGGTGTCGGCGAAGGTCGACCAGAACTCCTGGCCGGCGCGCGGCGTCTGCATCAGGTTCATGTTCGGCGTGCCGGTGTCGCGGAAGTATTCGTAGGAGATGTTCCAGCTGAAGTCGCTGCTCGGCTGGAACAGGCTGCTGATCCGGATCGCGCTCTGGTTCTGCGCGTTGTACTTGTCGCCGCCGGCCACGAACAGGTTCGGATTGATCGCCTGGAACGCGGCCGGATCGCCGCCCGATGCCAGGTAGGCGGCCTGCTGCGATTCGAGCGAGGGCAGCAGTTCGCCGGGGTTCTGGTAGTCGACGTAACCCTCGTGCTGTTCATGGGCGAAGGCCACGCGCATGGCCCAGCTGTCGCTGATCGGCAGATTGAACGCACCGCGGCCACCGAGGCGGCCGTAGTCGCCGAAGCCGAACTGCAGGTTGCCCGAGCTGTCGCCGATGACCGGCTTGGCGGTCTGCATGTTGACCGCGCCGACCGTCGAGTTGCGTCCCCACAGCGTACCCTGCGGACCGCGCAGCACTTCGATCGATTCGAGATCGAGCAGCAACGAGGCGGCGCCTTCCGCGCGCGGCGTGTAGATGCCGTCGACGAACAGGGCGACTTCGGGATCGGCGTATTCGGTCTTTGCGCTGTCGTTGCCGATGCCGCGCAGGGTCAGCGTGATCACGCCATGGTCACCCTGGGTGGTCGCGGCAAAGCCCGGCACGAGGCTGGTGATGTCCTGCACCGTGATCACGCGCTCCTTCTCGAGCGTCTGCGCACCGATCGCGGTGATCGCGATCGGGGTCTTCTGCAGCGGGGTGCTGCGCTTGGTCGCGGTCACCGTGATCGTGTCGAGCGAGGCGCTGGATTCCGGGGCGCCGCCGTCGGGCTTGGACGCGGGATCCGCGCCAGGCTCGGACTGTGCCGCGGCCATGGCCGAGCTGGCCGCGAGGACCGCTGCGATGGAACGATGAAGCAAGGTCTTGCGAACGAACATTGGACTCTACCTCCCGATGGTGACGCCCTCTGAGCCTTCCCCTGAGCGCCGATGGATGCCGCGTGGCGACGCAGAGTGCACACCGATGGCAGCGCTGTCAACATATATTTGATAGCGCTGTCATTTGAGCTAAGTCATTGTTGCAGCGCAAAATGACAGCGCAGTCATTCGGGCGTAGCGTGCGCGGTTTGGTTTCAACCGGCGCCGGCGCTGCGCCCCCATCGGGAGCTGCCACCATGCTGCGAAGCATACTGATCGCGGGAGGCGGAACGGCCGGATGGCTGTGTGCCTGTTACCTCGCGAAAACCCTGAACAGCCGCGCGCCAGGTGGCGTGCGCATCGCGCTGGTCGAGTCACCCGACATCGGCATCATCGGTGTCGGTGAAGGCACGTTTCCGTCGATCCGCGGCGCGCTCTCGCAGATCGGCATCAGCGAATCCCGCTTCATTCGCGAAACCCAGGCCACCTTCAAGCAGGGCATCCGTTTCGTCGATTGGGTACGCCCCGCCGGTTCACCCGGACGCAATCACTACTTCCATCCCTTCAACCTGCCGAGTTCGCGCGTCGATGGACTCGATCTCGTGCCTTACTGGTTGCTCGGCGAGGCCGGTGAAGGCGTGGCCTTTGCCGACGCGGTGACCCTGCAAAAGGCCGTCGCCGATGCCGGCTGTGCACCGAAGCGGCGACACGACGGCGACTACGAAGGGCCGATGAACTACGCTTACCACTTCGACGCTATGAAGGTGGCAGCGTTGCTCGCCGAAGAGGGTCGCGCGCTCGGCGTCAGCCACCATCGGGCCAACATCTGCGACGTCACCCTCGACGAAAGAGGCGCTCTGTCCGGCGTCGTCACGCGCGAACTCGGCACCTTGCACGCTGATCTGTACGTCGACTGCACCGGCATGCGCGCGGCCCTGATCGGAAAGGCGCTGGGGCAGTCGTTCGAATCAGTGAGTGATGCCCTGTTCGTCGATCGCGCCGTGGCGATCCAGGTACCCCATGAACGCCCCGACACGCCGATCGCCTCGCACACGATTTCGACCGCACACGAGGCCGGCTGGACTTGGGATATCGGACTCCAGGAACGCCGCGGGATCGGCTACGTCTACTCGAGCCGGCATACCAGCGATGATCGCGCCGAAGCGGTTCTGCGCGACTACATCGGGCCTGCAGCGCAGGGCCTGAATGCGCGCCGGCTGCCCTTCGAAACCGGCTACCGGCCCGTGCAGTGGAAGCACAATTGCGTTGCGATCGGGCTTTCGGCGGGTTTCCTCGAGCCGCTCGAGGCGACGGGTATCGGTCTGATCGAAATGGGCACCTACCTGCTTGCCCACCTGCTGCCGATGGACGCCCAATTCGAGCGTGCTGCGGCCCATTTCAACCGCATGATGAGCGAGCGCTACGCGCGCATCGTCGACTTCCTCAAGCTCCACTACTGCCTGACCCAGCGGCGCGACAGCGCATTCTGGATCGACAACGCCGACCCGGCCAGCATCCCCGAGTCCCTGCGCGATCGACTCGCGGAGTGGCACCTGCGCCCACCGCATCGCCTCGACTTCGTCACCGACCTGGAAATGTTCATGCCGGCCAGTTGGCAGTTCATCCTCTACGGCATGGAGTTCCGGACGAATCTCCATGAGCAGCGCGCACGCTTTCCGCGTGCCGAGGAAGCGCGTCGCGAGTTCGCCATGCTGCGCGCGGTCAGCCAGCACGCCATCAAGGATCTGCGGGCGCACCGCCGTCTCATCGAGGATATGTGCGGCGCGTCTTCACCGCGCCTTGCGACGGCCTGAGCACGCGGCCGAGCCCGGTCCGTCAACGTAGTCGGAGTTCAGTGCAAGCGCCCGGAGTTCAGCCTGGCTAGCTCGGCAACATAGGATTCGCGGTCCTTGCGGGTCGTGCTGGTTTCGATCGCGATACCAAGGTGCTTGCGCGCATCGCGAACATCGCCGAGCTCGTAGGAAGCGAGCGCAAGCCAATAGTGCAGTTTGTCGTAGTAGGCCTGGCGCTGTATCTCTCGGCGGAACATCGATCGCGCCGCTGCGAAATTCCTCTTTTCCATGGCCTCCATGCCGAGATCGAAATAGTAAAACGGCGGATACGGCTTGATCTCGGCCATGCGCCGCTCGAATCGATCCGCCTCGGAGGTCTTGCCGAGTTCCCTGAGTGACTGCACGAGGTTCGACATCGCAATGAAGTTGTCGGGTTCGATGTCGAGTATGTGGCGGAAGAGACGCTCGGCCGATTGCAGATCGTGGTGGCGGTGGTAGATCACGCCCAGCGTGTTCTTGGCCGGCAGGTAGTGAGGATCCGCCTCGATCGCGGCCCGTGCCCACCAATAGGCACCGTCCAGATCGGAGGCGGCCATCGTTTCCGCGGCCCGGTTGTTCATGAACATCGAAACGATCGTGTTTTCCGCGATGACGCGAAAGTGCAGGTTCCTGAGATCGCGCTGGGAAAGAAAATCGATCGTCATTTCGCTCGTGCCACGCCGGATCCTGCTGCCGGTCGGCTGTTCGCCGATCAGGGTCACGTTGACATGCTCGTCGAAGTAGATCGTGTCATCGCTGCGGCTCCAGGATTCGCCGCGATACACCATCTGGTAGCGCACCGTCAGCTCCAATTCCTTCGCCAGGGCCGACGTCAGGATGGCCAGACTCAGGCAATTGCCGGCCCGAGCCGAGAACGCCTGGGCGGCAGTGCGCGTCAGTTCGGTGTCGTAATCGAGCTTGAGCTGGCCCTGGCCGTAGAGGGCATCGAACAGCGCTTGCTTGGCTCCTTTGGAATGCACGCCCGGGGCAATCGAAGTGGCCACGTAGCGGCGCATCGCGCTGTCGAGCGCGAAAACATTGTCGGAGCGAATCGGCTCGGCCGGAGCGGCGAACCGAGCATCATTGAACATCCAGTCCGCACGATGCTCGACCGGTGCGACTGCGCAGCCGGCCAGGAGCGTGACAATCGCCGCTAGCGCCCGTCTCATTCCCCGGCAGTCCTCCCGCACGATGCTCGCCGCTGCTCCGAATGCGGCCGCGATGGACATCGTCTGGCCCCCGGCGGAGCGCGCTCGATTCCTATTTCGCGCCTGAAGGTGGGGACGGCGCAAGGGGTGGGTTTCAACTCCCCCGGCCAGGAGCCCTCCTCCTCACTGTTTGACGCGGAAGTCCGTGATTTCGTCACGACCGCAGGCAAAAAAGCCTGTCCTTCGCCCACCTTTACTCAGGCAGTTGGCGGCTTTGCTTCGAACGAGCAGGGGGGAGTTCACCTTCGTTGCCACTCTCCTCGAGGCATCGATGCAAGTGAAGGCGCATTTTCGTCGATCCGTGATGCGTTCTCGCAGATCGGCACTGGCGAATCCGGCTTCATTCGGAAAATCCGGTCCACCCTCAAAAGGGGCGAGTCTCGTCGACCGGGTGCGAGCGCCGGAATCGGCCGGCTGCGGCCTACATTTCTACCCGTTCAACCTGACCAGTTCACGTGGTCACGGCATCGATCGGCTGCCAAACAGATTGCCTTGCCAAACTGGCGAAGGAGTTGCATTCGCGGATGCCGCGACCCCGCGGAGAGCGATGGCCGGCGCCAGACGCGCGCCAAAATGTCGCGGCGACGCCGACGACGACGGGCCGATGCGCTACAAATAGCAGCTCGATCTGAAGATGGCCATGCGGCAGCTCGACGAGCAGGGCCGAGCGCTCGGTGTCACCCATAGTCTCGGAAACATCGTCGATGTCGCCCTCGACGCCCGGGCGCGATCTCCGGCGTGCCGACGAACGGGCCTGGCGCCCTGCACACCGACCTTCCTTCATGTCGGCTGCATCGGCATGTGCGCCGAGCCGATCGGCAAGGCCCCTGTGGCCAGCGTCTTGGGGGACATCACTTTATCAGCTCGCCGAGTAGCGCCGACGCCCGCCACACCGACTCGAACCGCAACGGATTTCGAGAAGTTCATTCCCGGCGGCCGGCAATTCATCCTGCACGGCGTGGCGTAGAGGACCGTAATCCGCGCCCGGCGAGAACGCGGTAGCGACGGGCCAGCCGCACGCGATCAGGAACTTTCCCGCGCAACGGAAGCCGAGCGATGCGTTGGTCGACGCATCATGCGCTGCTGCGATCACCTGAATTCAACCGCCAGTCGCCGCATCGGGCAGCGGCATGGCCGAACAGGCGTCGTGAAAGAGTGTGGCGTTTGGCGCCGACACGCAGTCATTCCTCAAGTCGGTCCTGCCTCTAAAAAAGTTTCGTCCGCCTGCAAAACCGGCGAGAATGCCGCGCACCTTGCATCGACGCGGCGGTCATTCTTGAACAATTGGTATGTGCGGTACCGTCGCCGACTGGCGTCAGCAACGATCGGTACGGCCTGTATTGATCATTCCCTCCAAGCCGGTACCCAGTATCATGGTCGCTGAAGGTCGCGGACCTGAGCACTGCGCGGCGGGCGTGGAACACGCAATGCCGCATGAATCGACACCTGGCGCTGACCTATCCAGAAATGTCATCCAAATTCGTGGGCGGTGGCAAAGCGATGCGTAACCCGCGCACCTGGCTGGCGGTCGCCGTGCTCTCGCTCCTATCCCTGCTGGTCTATCGGGCGGCCTTCGGCGCCTATTTCATGCTCGATGACTTCGGCATGCTGGCGATCGCGCGATTCATCGACAATCCGCTTGAACCCTTTCTTCGCCAGCACATTCCTGGCGGCCTCTACTACCGCCCCGTGGGCATGCTGGTCTGGTGGACGAGCGAGCGATTTTTCAGCAACGATCCTTTCGCCCACTACCTGATCAACCTGGTGCTGCATCAGTGCGTCGCCGTCGCGATCTGGGCTCTGTTGGCGCGATTCTGCGAGAGCTATTGGGGCGGCTTCATCGCCGCGCTTGCGTTCGCCTGCCATCCGATTGCGCTCGGCACGACGCTGTGGCTGTCGGATCGATTCGACCTGCTCGCTCTGCTGTTTGGGCTGCTCGGCATACGGGCTGCGCTCGCTCACGAACGGACCGCTTCGCAGCGCGCATTTGCCGCGCCCCTGCTATTGCTCACCCTGAGCTTGCTTTGCAAGGAAATTGCGCTAGCCAGTTTCGCCGCTGCAGCCGTGATCTGGCTTAGACCTGGGCATTTCGCGCCATGGTCGAGGCGTCTTGCGGCCTGCGCATTGCTCGGCGTACCCGTGCTGGCGATGCTGTTGGTGCGTACCTTGCTGCTACCCCATCCGGTCGCGAATTCGCTGCTCCAGGACGACGATCCGATGCGCATGTTCCGGGTCGGAATTCACAACTGGTTGAGCGGATGGATCGACTACGCCACGTTCTGGCCGAGACTGTCCGGTTGGAAGCGCCTTTCCATCGCCGGAGCATTGATCCTCGCAATAGTGCTTTCCATCAGGGCAGCCACTCTGCCTTGGGACGCGCGCCGCCAGCAGGCCTTTATGGCTGGCCTCGTCATGTGCCTGTCCACTGCGCTGCTTCAATGGCCGCTGCTTGCGCATTTCGGCGTGAATCTGTCCACGTCGACGAGCCCGCTCGAGGTCGTCATCAATGCCCGCTACTTCTACGCCAGTCTGGCCGGATTCCTGATTGCAGCGACGGCGCTGCTCGGACCGTTGTTCTTGCGCTCTGCCGCGACCCGCGCCATGTTGCTTCTCGCCTGTGCGCTTTCGATACTGCCGTGGATTTCCGCCTCGCAAAACCTGGCGCGAGAGCATCGCACCCAGACCCGGGCGCTCGCCCCCGTCGTTGCATCGGCGGTACGTGCAATTGGTGACCTGCGCCTGCCGAAAATGGATTGCCAGATCTACCTGCTCGATGTCGGCATATGGTCCTTTGACTGGATTTCGGATGAAGCGATCAAGGCCATGTATCCCGACCTGGAGCGCGTGGAACGCTGCCTGATCCAAACCGAGCGCACCCCTTGGTACCACATTGCCGTCGGCCCGGTTGCAGACCCTCGAGACCTGCGGCCATTGAGCCTGACGCGCGGCAACGAGGAAGCGATCCAGCCGATCGGTCGCGGCGATTTTCTGACCCTCAACCTCGATGCCAGCGCTCAGATTTCGCCCGCGTCGAATGCGCGATTCCTGAGTTGGCAAGGCAGCCAGTTCGTCGACGTGACGGCCGCCGTCCTGAGCGGGGAGCGCAGGCCGGCCTTCTACTGTGTGCGGCCGTCGAGTCAATGTCCGGTAAAGAATCCTGGTCCGGCAGCGGCAGACCAGCTGTCCCCCAACGAAACGGAGTCCGGCGGAAAATAAGTCTTTTCCTTCGGCTGTTCCCGCGAGCAGTGTCGCTTGCGGCGGCAGAATCCCGATGACCCGGACGACTATTTGCCCTAATGTAGTGCAATGATAGGTAGTCGCACCATTCATGCGCAAGGAACAAGTCCCGAACTGCGGGAAGTGCTCGATCAATGCGTCACCGCGATGGCGCAGCTCGACGCCGACCTGAACTTCCAGTGGCTCAATCCAGCCCTTGCCGAGTTGCTTGGGGCAGGCATCCTGCGCTGGCAGGGGGCCTCGCTCGAGGTCATCGAGCCGGGAAGCTCGGCCATCGTGGAGGCGGCACGCCGCGCCCTGGTCGACCAGCAGGTCGTGGTTTTGCGTCAGGTCGAGATTCGCAGCAGCGTAGACAGCGAACTGGCCGGAGACATCGCCTTCACGCCACTGGCCGGCCAGCGCCTGCTCGTTGAAATTCATCCACGCAGCACGCCCAACGAACGTCCCTCGCCAGCGCTTTCCGAATCGCTGCGCGGATTCGCACACGAGGTCAAGAATCCGCTGGCTGGGGTCCGTGGAGCGGCGCAGCTGCTCGCCCGCCGCGTTCAGGCCGAAGAACTGCGCGAACTGGCTGAGTTGATCATCGGCGAGAGCGATCGCCTGACCGCACTGGCCGATCGCCTGCTCGGCACGCGCGGCAAGCCGCGCCTGGTGCGTCTGAACGTGCACGAGATGCTCGAACGCGTAGCCCTGCTGATCGCCGCCGAAGCCGGCGCGCCGCAGGTCCGTCGCGACTACGATCCGAGCCTGCCATCGGCCGTTGGCGATGGCGACCGGCTCTACCAGCTGGTCCTCAATCTGGCCCGCAATGCAGTCGAAGCCGGGGCCCGGAAGCTCACCTTGCGCACGCGCGTCGAGTTCGGCGTGCGCCTTGGTGAGCGCCTGCGCCGCATCGCGTTGCGCATCGATGTCATCGACGATGGATGCGGGGTGCCCTCGGAGATTGCCGCGTCGCTCTACCAGCCGCTGGTCTCCGGGCGCCCGAACGGCAGTGGGCTCGGACTCGCGCTTGCGCGCGAAATCGCCGCCGAGCACGGCGGTGAACTGCGCCATAGCAGTCGGCCCGGCGCGACCTCGTTCACCCTGCTGCTGCCACTGGAGCTTTCCGCATGAGCGAAGCCACCGTCTGGATCGTCGACGACGATCGCAGTGTGCGGGTCGTGCTCAGCGCCGCGATGCGCGACGCGGGTTTCGCCACGCGCGAATTCGTCGACGCCGAATCCCTGATAGAGGCCCTCGACACCGGTGTGCCCGACGTTCTGTTCACCGATGTTCGCATGCCCGGCGCCAGCGGTCTCGACCTGCTCGAAAGGATCGCCTCCTCGAACACTTCGCTTCCGATCATCGTCATGAGCGCGTTCACCGACGTGACGACGACGGCGGCGGCGTATCGCCAGGGCGCGTTCGACTACCTGCCGAAACCCTTCGACCTCGATACCGCGGTCGACATGGCCGAACGCGCGCTGGCGCAGGCCGTGAGCGAAGCCACACTGCCGAGAAAGAGCGCAGTCAATGCCGAGCCGGAGCTGATCGGCAGCACTGCGAGCATGCGCGAGTTGTTTCGATCGATCGGACGCGTCGCCGCCAGCGGGTTGAATGCCCTGATCACCGGCGAAACCGGCACCGGCAAAGAACTCGTCGCGCGCGCCCTGCATCGCGAGAGCCCGCGCGCGGAGAAGGTCTTCGTCGCCCTCAACACGGCCGCGATCCCGTCCGAACTGCTCGAGTCGGAACTGTTCGGCCACGAAGCCGGCGCCTTCACCGGGGCCACCCGCCGCCATGCCGGACGCTTCGAGCAGGCCGATGGCGGCACACTGTTCCTCGACGAGATCGGCGACATGCCGGTGTCGTTGCAGACCCGCCTGTTGCGCGTGCTCGCCGCGGGCGAATTCTATCGGGTCGGTGGCCGCGAATTGATCAGGGCCGACGTGCGCGTGATTGCGGCCACCCACCAGGACCTCGAGGCCAAGGTCGCCAGCGGCGAATTCCGGGTCGACCTGCTGCATCGCCTTGATGTCCTGCGCCTGCAGGTGCCGCCCTTGCGTGAGCGGCGCGAGGACATCCCGCGCCTGGCCGAGCACTTCCTCGCCCAGGCCAGCATCGAGGCCGGTCTCGAGCCGAAGCGCTTCGCCGCGGCGGCGCTCGCTGTGCTGCGCGAATACGCCTGGCCGGGCAATGTGCGCCAGCTAGAGAACGTCTGCCGGCGCCTGGCCGTGCTCGCCAGCGGCCGCCAGATCGGAGTCGGCGACCTGCCTGCCGAGCTGCGCATCGATACCCCAAGGTCGCGGCCCGCCTGGACCGCGGCCCTGGCCGACTGGGTCGAGCAGGAGCTGAAGAGCGACGGCGAGAACCTGCATGCGCGCGCCCTGGCCGAGTTCGAGCGCGTCCTCCTCGAGGTTGCGCTGACCGTCAATGACGGTCATCGTCAGAATGCCGCCCGAGCGCTCGGCGTGGGGCGCAACACGCTGACCCGCAAGCTCGGCAGCTCACGCAAGAGGAAGTCGGGATGACGCTTCTGTCGCATCGCTGTCGAGGGTCCGCTCGCCACATTCGTTCATCCAATCGCCATGCAGGCATGAGCCATGAAGCCAAGCATTGAAATCCGCGCAGCCAGCGAGGCCGACATCCCGTTCCTGGTCGACTGCAACGCCGCGATGGCGCTGGAGACCGAACACAAGATGCTGGACCGCACGGTCCTGACGCGCGGTGCCCGGGGCGTCTTCGAGGAGCCGCGACGCGGCTTCTACCGCGTCGCCGAGCGTGCCGGCGAGGCGGTCGGCAGCCTCATGGTGACCTACGAATGGAGCGACTGGCGCAACGGCGACTGGTGGTGGATCCAGAGCGTGTACGTGACCCCGGCAGCCCGGCGCAGCGGCGTGTTCAGCGCGCTCTATGCCGATGTCGAGCGACAGGCACGCGCCACCCCGGGCGTCGTCGGCCTGCGTCTCTATGTCGAAAACGAAAACAGCCCTGCCCAGGCCACCTACGCCGCACTTGGCATGAGCGATGCCGGCTACCGCTTGCTGCAGGCCGGGTTCATCAACATCGATGCACGGGCACCCAGCGGACCAGGCGGCTGAAGCGAACGACGCGCACCCTGGCGAATGGCGACACCGACCGGATGCAGGATGGGTCTGGCCGGCCTAGGCCGGGACGTCTGCCTCGAGCAGATCGATCCCGTGCGCGGCCAGAATCGCCCTGGTCTGGGTGATCCGACGACGATCGCCGCCTTCGCAGCGTACGACACCCTCGGCATAGCGCAGGTCGCAACTGTCGTCGAGGCGCACCGTCTGTGTCTGCCCGGGCCGCAGCAATGCCGTCTCGATCACCTGCCAGATGGCGCCAAGTCCGGCGTGCTCATATTGGGCGCAGGCCAGGGCGCACAGGTCGAGCGTCGTCATGTGCCGTGCGTGCGCGGTTTTCACGCCGAATGCCTCGCCGAGCGCCAGCGCCAGTTCGGCGCCGATCAGGCCGCTGTCGAGCAACTCGCGCTCCAATTGCTGGCCAACCGCGCCGATGACCTCGGCCGGTCCGGCCAGCAGCCACGGCATGACCAGCATCGGACTGCCAAGCAGATCGCGCTCGGGTTCCAGCGCGGATAACGGCAGCCGGCCTTCGTGGCTGCCCAGGGCAACCACATGGGACGCCTGCGGGTCGCGCGGTAGCCGGTCGAGCGCGTCGGTCAGGGCGGCGTGCAGGGGCCAGCCCGGGCGCAGCAGTTGCGCCTGGTCGTACAGGGCGCCGACGAATACGAAGTCCAGGACGCGCATCTCGGCGACCTGGGCGGCCAGCTCATGCGCTACGGCATCGGCCAGGATTCCTGATGTCCCGCGCTCGAGCGTGGTTCGCGGGAGCACGCCGGGAATTTCGCATTCCACGGCGATAAGTGCCATGCAATGGGCGACTTCTTGCATAGGGTCAGGGAGATGGATGCTCGAGCGTGGCAGTGTAACATCGCCGACCAGGCACACCGTTGCCGCGATTCATTGCGCGTTGGGCCTCGATGACCTTCTTGATGCGGACGCGAATTGCGTGATTGACATACTCAGGCGCAATGTTTCCGATTTAATAAATCTCTTTTTGTGCCCAATCGTGGTGGCCCTGCTGCCGTGGTCGATCGGCTACCGTCTGCTGAAGCGCTACGCCCGCATCGACAAGAGCCATCCGGAAGCGGTGGAGTCCGCCTGGTACGCAGCACGAGAGCATTTGGCCGGCGTCGACGCGCAGGATTGGATGTGGCGGTTCCGGCTATTGCGTCTGGTCGAGCGTGTCGACGCGTGGCTGATCATGTTTCGCGGCGCGAGCTGGTGGCGCAAGAGGATCGATGTCAGCGGTGACTGGCCTGACCCCGCTACTGCCAATGTCTTTCTGACCTACCATTGGGGCGGTGGCCAATGGGTCTGGCGTCCGCTGCGTGAGCACGGAATCGGCGCCTGGTTTCTGGCCCGGCGCGCCGAGGTTCCCGATCTCGGCGGGGGCCGGGTTTCACTCTGGTTCGCAAGGGTGCGCGAGTTCGGCATGCGACGCACGGGCAGCCACGGACCACTTTTCACGGGGGGCAGTGGTGACGAAATCAGGAAGCAGCTTGAAGTCGGACACAGTGTCGTCGGCATGCTCGACTTGCCGCCGCGAGCCGGCCAGGTCTCCGCGGAAGGACCCCTGCTGGATGGTTGGGTGCGTATACCCACGGGCCTCGTTCGTCTCGCCATTGGCGCGCAGGTCCCGCTCGTTTTGCTCAGTTGCGCATTCGACATCCGAACGGGACGACGCATCCTGCGCATCGAGCCTCTGAAGGCCGGAACTTCCATCGAAAATGCTGCTGCGTGCTACATCAGGCACCTCGACGAGTGCCTGCGTCGTGAGTCGGCGTTCTGGCAATTGTGGAATCAGGCGCCGCTGATGTTCGTGCGTCGCGCGGAAGCGCCCGGAGCAAACCCGGAACAGCCCGACCCGGACGCACGGTGAAGCCTCTCGGCGAAAGGGGCAAGAGAGCGCCGCTGGACGGGGACAGGTCCGCCGGCGATTCGTGCAGCCGGGCACAGCGCGAGAGCCTCCCATGAAGCACCCGCGGCGCTGCCGTTGCATAATAGAGTCCGATTTCAGCTTCCTGAGGCGAGGTTCGACGTGACTGCGATCAAGCGAGTCGGTGTGATCGGTGGCGTGCGCATTCCGTTTTGTCGCAACAATACCGCCTATGCCGACATCGGCAATTTCGGCATGTCGGTAAAGACCCTGGGCTCGCTGGTCGAACGCTACGGACTGCATGGAGTCGAACTCGGCGAGGTCGCTTTCGGCGCGGTCATCAAGCATGCCTCGGAGTGGAACCTCGCTCGCGAGGCGACGCTTTCCTCGGGCCTCGCGCCGACCACGCCGGGCATCACCACCGCGCGCGCCTGCGGCACCGGGCTCGACAATGCGATCCTGATCGCCAACAAGATCGCCTGCGGCCAGATCGAAGCCGGCATCGGCGGCGGCAGCGATACCACCAGCGATGTGCCGATCGTCTATGGCCGTGCCCTGCAGCAACGCCTGCTCGCGGTCAACCGGGCCAAGAAGCCGGTCGACAAGGTCAAGGCCGCGCTCAGGGGTTTTTCCTTCGGCGAACTGGCGCCCTCCTTCCCCGGCGTAGCCGAGCCGCGCACCGGCAAGTCGATGGGCGAGCACTGCGAGCTGATGGCGCGTGAATGGAAGATTTCGCGCGAGGACCAGGACAAACTGGCCTGGGAAAGCCACCAGAAGGCGGCCGCCGCCTACGAGCGCGGCTTCTTCAAGGACCTCGTCGTGCCGTTCCGCGGCCTTGAGCGCGACAACATCCTGCGTCCCGACACGACCCTCGAGAAACTGGCCAGCCTGAAGCCCGCCTTCGATCGCAGCTCGGGGCACGGCACCCTGACCGCCGGCAACTCGACGCCGCTCAGCGATGGCGCCTCGGCGGTGCTGCTCGGCAGCGAGGCATGGGCCAAGGAGCGTGGCCTGCAGGTTCAGGCCTGGATCACCCATTCGGAAGTGGCCGCGGTCGACTTCGTGCACGGCGAAGGCCTGCTGATGGCGCCCACCGTGGCAGTGCCACGCATGCTCGATGCCGCCGGCATCAGCCTGCAGGATTTCGACTTCTACGAGATCCACGAGGCGTTTGCCGCGCAGGTCCTGTGCACCTTGCGGGCATGGGAGTCCGAGGACTATTGCAAGAATCGGCTCGGTCGCAAGAAGGCGCTCGGCTCGATCGATCCGGCCAAGATGAACGTGAACGGTTCGAGCCTTGCGCTCGGCCATCCGTTCGCCGCCACCGGTGCGCGCATCGTCGCCACGCTGGCAAAGCTGCTCGAGCAAAAGGGTTCCGGGCGCGGGCTGATCTCGATCTGCACCGCCGGCGGCATGGGCGTGACCGCGATACTGGAGCGCTAGCCAGGTACGGTTGCCGGCGTACACCCGCGACGAGTGGCAAACCAGGGAAGCAACAACAGGGGGAGGGGAATATGGAAAACCGCAAGCATGCCTTGGTCCTGACCGGCGAGTTGCTGCCGGGAAGCGACGCCGCCCGCGCCTGGCCCGAGGTCGCGAAGTTTTTCCGTATCGACGACGCGCGCTTGAAATCCGACGTGCTCGCGCGCGTACCGATGACGATCAAGGAATCGGAAGACCTCGGCGATCTCGAAAAGCGCAGGCAGTCGTTGGGCGCACTCGGTGTGGCGAGCGAGATCCATGCGTTGAGCGGAAAGAGCTGCTTCGCGCTGATCGACAATGTGCCGCGCGGGCCGTTGCCACGCAGCTTCATCGAACAGCGCGTGCGCAGTGGCGCCTGGCCGGCCAATACCCGCGTTGCGGCGGTCGGCACCACCGACTGGCGCCCCTTTGATGCGGAACCCGCGTCGGTGGCCGTGGCGCCGGCAACGCCGGCGGCGGCGCCGGACGCCACGGTCGACGAAGCCGATACGGTCGCCGCGAAGATCGCGCGCGTCGCCGACAGCGTCGCCGGACGCCTCAATGTGCCAAGGGTGCTGCCCGCCGGCGCGGCGATCCATGCCGGCTTCTGGCGTCGCTGCGCGGCCTACCTGATCGACGGCCTGGTCCTGTTCGTGCCGGGCCTGATCCTGATGCTGATACCTATCCTCGGCATCCTCCTCTATTTCGTCGGACGCTGGCTCTACTTCGCGCTGATGGAAAGTTCGCAGTCGCAGGCCACACTCGGCAAGCGCGCGATGGGCCTGATCGTCACCGATGGCAAGGGCCAACGCCTCGGCTTCGGCCAGGCCAGCGGACGTTATTTTGCCGGCGCCGTTTCCTACATCACGCTGTACATCGGCTATGCGCTGGCCGGCTGGACCGAACGCAAGCAGGCCCTGCACGACCTGATCGCCGATACCTGCGTGGTCTTCGATACGGTCAGGCCCGGTGAGGAGCTGCCGACCGTGCGGCCGCCGATGCCGTGGTACGGCTGGGCTGCCAATTGCCTGCTGCTGGCGATCTTCCCGATCGCGATCCTCGCGGCAATCGCGATTCCGGCCTACAACGACTATGTGATTCGCGCAAAGACGGCGACGGCCATGATCGAGATTCCGTCGGCCAAGGCCGAGGTCATCGAGGCGCTCGCCGCTGGCGGCGGATGTCCCAACGACGTGCGACCGGGCGGCAATGCCATGGTCGAATCGATCAGCTTCGCCGGAACCGCGCCGAACTGCGTGATCACCCTGACCTTTGCCAGCGACAGCGAGGTGCCGGCCAACGTGCGCGCGCAGCCAGTGGAACTGGCCTACGCCGCGGACGGCAACTGGACCTGCTCGTCGCCGATTGCTTCAAAGTACCTGCCGGCCGAATGTCGCTGACCGGCGCCAAAGCGCACGTCGGCCACTTGCGGTGCGTGCATATCCGCAGGCTGCCGGCGATACTGGGCAGACAGCCGGGCAGCGAGTGCGCTCGATGCCTTTGACCACGAACTGACTTCAAACGGGGAAGGGAACGATGGAACCCATCAAGCATGCCTTGGTCCTGACCGGGGACGTATTGCCGGGATTCGAAGCGGCCAAAGTCTGGCCGGCGCTGGCTGCGTATTTCCGCATGGAGCCCGAGCGGCTCAAGGCGGAATTGCTGACCAGGGCGCCGATTTCGATCAAGGAAAGCGAGGACCTGGCCAAGCTGCGCAACCTGCAGGACGGCGCCGCCGCCGTCGGTGCGGTGACCGAGCTGCAGTCCATGGCCGAGGGCGAAAACGTCTTCGTGCTCGTCGACGGCACGCCGCGTGGTCCAGTGCCGCACGCCTATGTCGAGGAGCGCGTGCGCAGCGGCGCGTGGCCGTCGAGCATCAGCATCGCCGTGGTCGGCAGCTCGGACTGGCGCCCGTTCCTGGTGCCGGTTACGCCTGCTACCGAGGTCGACCAGCAGGCCACCGTCGCCTTCAATACCCTGAGCCCGGAAATGGCCCCGGCGCGATCGGCGTCCACCCCGGCCGCCACGCCTGAAATGCGCATGTCCGCCGCCGCACCCGCACCCACGCCGGCGGCCCCTGCCGGTCCGGCCATGGCGGCCGGCGCCATGCTGCCCGAGGGTGGCATCGTGCATGCCGGTTTCTGGCGGCGCTTCGCCGCGTACAGCCTCGATTCGCTCATTCTCATGATTCCGTTCCTGATCGTCTTCGGCCTGCTCGCCTACCTGAGCTTCCGCGCCGCGATGTCGGGTGAGAGTCCGGGCGGCATGATCCTGCTGTTCTATTTCCTCGCCTATGTCGGCGCCATTGTCGGTTCCTGGCTGTACTTCGCGAAATTCGAGAGCGGCGCCAACCAGGCCACGCCGGGCAAGCGGATCATGGGGATCAAGGTAACCAACATCAGTGGCGAGCGCATCACCTTCGGCCGCGCCACCGGGCGCTTCTTCGGCAAGATCGTCACCGGAATCATTCCGCTCGGCATCGGCTGGATGCTGGCCGGCTGGACCGGGCGCAAGCAGGCCCTGCACGACATGATGGCCACCACCTGCGTCGTCTTCCGCGGAGTCGAGCCGGGTCGGCCGATGCCGACCGTGCGCCCGAAGATGCCGTGGTACGGTTGGGTGCTCAACTCGCTGCCAATCCTCGCAACCCTCATCATGTTTGCAAGCTGGGGCTACATGATGAGCCAACTGATCGGGATGGGTTCGCGGGGCGTGGACATGTCCGACACCCAGATGCCGGACATGGGCATGTCCGATTCTTCGAGCATGTCCAGCAGCAGCTCCGGCGTCGACGAGGCGGAACGCGAGGCCGTGCGCGCCGGCCTGACCTCGGTGTTCATGGACGCGACCGCAGCGCAGACCGAAGTGGCCGCGATTGCCGACAGTGGCAGCGACTGCCCGGCCGAGGACCGCACATCGAACAATGCCTGGATCGAGTCGATCCAGCTCGGCGGCATTTCGCCCGAGTGCACGGTCACGGTGCGCCTGTCTTCCTCGTCCGACATCCCGTTCGCGGCGCGCATCGAGCGCATCGAGTGGACCTACCAGGGCGGCGGAAACTGGCGCTGCGAGTCGAGCATGGCCGCCGACCTGCTGCCGTTCGACTGCAACTGAGCGCGCCACCAGGCCCACGAAAAAGGCAGCCCGAGGGCTGCCTTTTTCGTTGTTGCGGGAGAAGCGGAATCGACGCGATCAGCGCGTCCTGAACAGGGTCGGCGCCCAGCTGCTGCCGCTGCCGTAGCCTTCGCGGCGGCGACTGCGCATCGCTTCATGCGCTTCGAGGCGGCGCGTTTCGAGCCAGTCCACGCGCTGGGTCTTCAGGGTCGCCGGATCCACGCCGCGACGGGCCGCTTCCTGGTTCCGGTAGAGCACGAAATCGCCGTAGGATTCGATCTCGGGCTTCAGCTCGCGCACGCACAGCTCGATCATGATGGCGTCGTCGAGGAAACCGATCACCGGCACGTTGTCCGGGATGATGTCCTGCGGATCGGCAAAATAGGCCAGGCAGGAAAGCACGCGCTTGCGGTCCTCGTCGGGCAGGCCATAACCTTCGTCGACGACCAGCTGCAGCATCTGGTCGAGCTTGTCGAGGCGGTCCTTGATGAAATCGGGAACCTTGGTGGTCGGGACGTCGACCAGCAGCTTCGATGCCGCATCGACGATCTGCTGTGCGCTGAGGCCGGCCGCCTTGACCTGGGCACGCTGCATGGCCTCGACAAAGTGGTCGAGGTCTTCGTCGCCGAGTTGAATCGTGATGTCCAGGGACATGGGTGCCACTCCGGGGGAAAATACCAGCGCTGAGACTAGACGGCGCATTCGGGCGCGTCAATCGGCGCGCGGCCCGGAAACGGTCCGGATCGCCGCCTTTGCCTACAAAATGCCCACCGCGCTGGCGCCGAAGGCGGTAACGATGCGCGTATAGATGGTCTTCAGGGGCAGATCGACTTCGGGAAAGTCGCCAACGGCCGTGTAGCAATCGTAAAAGTGCGGATCGTATTGCGGCAGCGGCGCGCAACCCGGATTGAGCTCGTAGCTCGTGGCGTAGCGGAACGGCCAGAAATCGAACAGCGGCAGCGCGGCCGAGAAATCGGCGATGGCGTTATTGATGCGGTGGAGCAGGTTGGTGCGTGGACGCCTGGCAATGGTCCAGGAGTTCTGCGGTTCGATGTCGCGCAGAATCGCCGAGCCGACCGCATCGGCAACGGCCTTGTCGTCGATGATGAAGCCCGACTCGGTATTGTAGTTGTCGGAACGTGGATCGAAATTGTGCGATCCGATCATGGTCAGGTGATCGTCGATCACGATCGACTTGGCATGCATGCCGACGCGCACCCCGTGCGAGGTCAATGGCGCCTTGCCGTAGCGCTGGTAGCCGTTGCCGTCGCCGTCGCCGCTGAGCAAGGCATAGTCGGCGAACAGGGCCTCGGCATCGCCCGGGAACGGCTTGAATTCGTAGATGCGGAAGCCGAGCTTGAGATAGCGCTTCTTCCATTTGTGCGACAGGGCGTAGACATAGAACGCATCGGTCGCGGCCAGTGAGTTGGTCGAAACGATGATGTCGGGCGACTGCTCGCGGTCGCGCAGCTGGCGAAACACGCGGCGGGCCGGCTTGCTGATGACGAGGTAGGGCGTCTGCAGGATGATTCGTGACTGCGCAGCGGAGATCAGGCTGGCAATGCGCTCGCCGAGCTGCTGGTTGCTGTCGGCGTCGCGCTCCTGCTTGTTCGGCTGGTCGGAGAAGTAGTCGACCTGACCGACCGGCAAGGCCTCCTCGACGAAGCGGCGCCTGATCTCGGCCGGGTTGCCCGCGTGCGCGAGAAGGGCGCCGACGCGCATCGGATCGACCGAGCGTTCGGCCTCGGGCAGGGGCAGCTTCTCGCCGTCCCCGGCGACCAGGCGCCGGTTGACGTCATTCAGCCGAGTCAGCGGTGCGGCCCGCTTGTAGGTCCAGAAGGTATCGAACGAGGCCTGCATTTCGCGCCCTGCCTCGATACCCGTGACCAGCACGTCGCGATCGCGGTAGTCGAACTCGTGGTCCCAGTCGAAGTAGCGGTTCTCGTAATTGCGCCCGCCGGCGATGCCGAACTCGCCGTCGACCAGGAACAGCTTGTTGTGCATGCGCTGGTTGAAGCGGGTGAAGCAGCAGACGATGCTGGCCGCGAATTCGAGCGGCTGGGTCACGGCCTTGTGGAAGGTCGGGTTGTAGATGCGCACCTCGAAATTGCGATGGATCACGGCGAGTCGGGCCAGCAGCTCGGTGTCCTCGAGCGAAAACAGCTGGTCGGCGAGCACGCGCACGTGCACGCCCCGTCGCGCCGCGGCCAGCAGCTCGTCGAGGATCAGGCGCCCGGCATCGTCGTTGACCCAGATGAAGGTCTGGATGTCGATACTGCGCCGTGCCGCGCGGATCAGATGCACGCGCAGCAACAACGAATCCTCGCCCTGCTCGAGCACGTTCACATAATGCAGCGGTCGCTCGGGCGTGCTGCCCGATCGCGAGGCTTCGGCCAGGCGCCGGAACGGCGTGTCGATCGCGCAGTGGTCGCTGCGCGCGCAGGTCAGGGCCTGTGGCTGTGCGCTCGCAACGATGCGGTCGGCCTGGCGCGCAAGCTGGCGATTGACCCCGCAGCCGGCGAGCAGGATCAGGCACAGCGCCAGCACAAGCCGACGCGCGAGGCGGATGCGCTTGCTCATTCGGACCGGCGCGTCATCGGTTCAGGGGGCGCGGGTCGGGCGCCACGATGCGGACACTGAAGCTCAGCTCGACCTTGTCCGACAGCGAGGCGCGCCGGGTGGTCATGCCGAATTCGCTGCGCCGGACCGTGCCTTCGGCCTCCACGTCGCAGTCGATCGCGGGGCGCTCGCAGGCCGAGGGCTTGACCTGGAACAGCACCGGCTTCTCGATGCCGCGCATGGTCAGCACGCCGGGCAGGTCGCCGCCGCCATGCAGGCGGGCGATCGGAAACGAATCGGAGTGGAAGCGGATTTCGGGATAGTGCTCGACATCGAAGAACTCGGCCGACTTGACCCAGCTCTCGTAGGCGCTGCGGCGCATCGAGACGCCGTTGGCATCGATCCGCGCATCGACGCGGGCCTGGCTGCGGAAATGATCGACCACGACGTCGCCGCGCACTTGGCCGAACTGGCCATCGACCGGAATCATCCAGAAGACCTTGACGCTGAACTGCGCACTGGAGCGTTCGCTGTCGAATTGCAGGGTCTCGATGCGCGGCAGCTCGGCGCCGGGGACGGCCGCCGCGAGCGCCATCATTGCACTCAGGCAACCCGGGAAAAACAGTGTTGTCACCATGACCTGCCGATCAGGGCCACCAGAAATGGCGAAGGCTGGCGGCACCGGGCTCGATCGCGGCGTCACCATCGAGATGCAGCCAGGCGATGGCCCCGGGCGGCATGCCGCGGCCATGGTCGGAGGTGCCATCGGTGAGCAGGGCGACCAGGGTCTCGAGCCCGGGGTTGTGGCCGACCAGCAACACGCAGTCGGCGTCGTCGTGTTCCTCGAGGACCTGGATCAGGGCCGCCGGCGTCGCTTCGTAGATACGTTCATCAACCAGCGACTCGACCCCAGTACCGAACTCGGCGAGCACCCGCGATGCGGTTTCGCGGGTGCGCGTCGACGGCGAAAGCAGCACGACGTCGGGTTCCGCACCGTGCGCCTTGAGCCAGGCCGCGGCCATCTCGGCTTCACGGACACCACCGCCGGTCAATGGCCGCGATTCGTCGGTCTGCCCGTCGGCCGGAGGTTCCGCGTGGGCGTGTCGCAACAGGATGATCTGACGAACCGACATGGCGACTCCTTGGCTGGAACCTGCATCATGCCGCAACGCCGCCGGATTTCCCAAACCGCGGCGTTCAGCCCTGCTTCTTCAGCCAACGCAGCAGCTTGTCCCAGTCTTCCTGGTGCGAGCGCACGATTTCGGAGTGGTAGTCGAAGATGCTCTTGCCGAGGCCGTTCAGCAACGAATAGGCCTGGGTGTCGCGCAACTGGGCCACCAGTGGAAACGGGAACCCCTTGATCTCGCCGAGGGCCAACTGGGTCGCGTTGGTCCATGGCTTGGTCCGGTTGGCGACCAGGCCGACCGCAACCTTGCCCTTCTTGATGCGCGGCAAGGCAGCCAGATCGGCCAGGAAGGGCGCGCTCGCCTCGAGGTCGATCACCGAAGGCAGCACCGGAACGACGATGGCGTCGACGTCGTCGAGGAATTCGGCAATTTCGCTGGCCCGGATGCCGGCCCCCGAATCGATGATGACGCGCTCGGCGTCATCGGGAATGCGCTGCTGCCAGCCCTTGCGCGTGGCGTCGACCGGCAGCACCGCCGATTCGAGGGAGGCGCGCTTTTCGCACCAGCGACTGCTCGAGGCTTGCCGGTCGGCATCGGCGAGAACGGTCGCCTTGCCCTTGAGCGCGGCATGCGCCGCCAGGTTCGAGGCGATCGTGGACTTGCCACAGCCGCCCTTGGAACTCGCCACCAGGACTTTCAGCATCACGGCCTCCGTCGGTCAGCACAGCGCGGCAAAGCGTACTACAGGCCGGGCGGGGGTGTCGGATCAGTCACCGATCCCGTGCATCCGCGCCTGGTGCCCGGCCTGCCAGTCATCCGGGGGCGCAGGCGCGATACCGCGTCTCGCCAGAAGGCGTCGGACAGCCTCGAACTCGCTGTGGGTGTCGCGCAGATCGGCCTCGAAGCGTTCGAAGCCTGCGAGGTCGTCCACCACCGCGTCCAGCGCCTTGGCGCCCTGAATATCGAGCCAATCCAGCTGGCGCCGGGCTGTCAGGTATTCGGTATCGTCCGTGCCGGACACGCGCAACAGTTCGATGCCGACCCGACGATTGGCCAGGGTATTGGCCTTGCCATAGACGAGGCGGCCGACCGAGAGGCAGGCGTCGCGCCGGCGCATCGATAGCGATTGAACGTCCGCAGGACAGGCATCAAGGAGATTCTGCCGAAGGTTTCTGTTCGGACTCCACATCAGGGCTTCGGCGGCAAGCAGGGCGATCGCCTCGTCGGAGACCGCGGCCGCCGGGAGGTCCTGGCGCGGAAACGGCTCGGCCCTCAGCACCGGCAGCCATTCGAATACCAAGTCAATCGCGTAGTCCTCGAACCGCTTTGCCGAAGCGATCTTCTCGAGCATCCCGGTGATGTCCCCGGCGTTCTTCGACCGCGCAGCGACCGCGAGCGGAACCAGCCACGAAACACCGTTGTCGGGATCGATATCGAGCAGCCGGGTGGCCGCATCCGTCACGCCGGGCGGCAGCGGTTGCTCGACGGCGAGCAGGGTGACTTCACCGAGTTCCATGGCGACGTGCCATTGCACGACCGCGTCCGTGGGCGCCCGCTGCATGGCCAGCAAGGCCAGTTCCGCCTGGCTCGGGGCGTTCGCGGCGAAGTCGCCGCCGAGCTTGTCGCGAATGATCGAGGCCAGGATCAGTGCGCGCGGGGTGTTGCGGGCCACCAGCGCTTCGAACACGCGGCCCAGATACTGCTGCATCGGAACAGCCACGCCCGGCTTGGCCGGCATCGAGCCCTCGGCCAACGCGAACGCGCCGACCCAGGTCATGACCACGCAGGCGAAGGCGGTGAGGAGGCGTCTGATCAAAGCGGAGCCGGCCGTCGGCAAGCTGCCCGGCCCGGTGCTGGAGGATCCTCACGCGCCGCCTGGGCCAGGCCCCGCAGCCCGCCGCGCGTCCGCGCCATCGCGCGCCAAGCCCAGATCAGCGGCCAACGGACTGCTCGCGCAATGCGATGCGATCTGTCCGCACCGGTTTCCAGTCCGCCGGTGGCGTCATCGGCAGACCCGCCCGGCTCAACAGGCGCTCGATCACCGCGGTTTCGCGGCGCGTTTCGCGCCAATCGGCGGCGAACTGCCGGTACGCCGTCTCATCGGTCTGCACCGATGCAAAAGCGGCGGAATACGTTTGCTGGAGGTAGTCGTAGGTCCGACTGGCTGTTTCCCGATCCGGCGCGTCGGTCTTGTCCAGGATCAACGCTCCGACAGCGCGGGAACTCTGCTCCGCGGAATGATCGAACATGAGCCGGCCGGCCGCGATGCAGGGCTCGCGGCGTTCGGACCGGAGCGGCACCCTGTCGGCGGGCGCGCAGGCACGAATGAGCAGACGGAAGGCGGGCATGGCGACCGCCGTGGCGCGGGCGATGCCGCGGATCAATGGCTGTTCGTCGATCTGGAAGCCCGCCGTCCGCTCAGCGGGTAGCGGCACGGGGTGAGCACGGAAGACCTTCTCCCAGGCCAGCGCAACATCGGCGAAGTGGGTGTCGAAGCGCGCAGCGGTACCGATTCGGCGAAGGGCCTCGGTCACACCGTCGGCGTCGTTGGCTCTCGCCGCCGCCTGCAAGGCGAACATCCAGGCCGCGCCGTTGCCGGGCTCGAGTCGCAACAAGGCCTGGGCTGCGGGCGAAAGCGCGGCGTCCGCTGGCGCATGCAGTGCGGCAAGCCATTGCACGAGCACGTCATCCGGCGCGCGTCGCGCAGCCTCGGCGAGCAGGTCGCCCTGCGACGCTGCCTGCGCGGACGACGCTTCGCCGGTGACGGGCATCAGCGTCGCAGCCAAGGTCATGCTGAGCGGGTCAGCCCTCGCCGGTTCGTCCACGAATTCGGCGTTGTACCTGATGCTGGCGGCTGCAGCAGCGTCGGGGCCGGCGTCGGAACGGCTTGCAGCCACCGCAGCGCCGGCGGCGAGCGAAGCCGTCAGAATGCAGGCGAACCATGATGCACGAGAAATTTTCAAGCATTGCTCCCTGGCGCATTGCGCCATCGTCCGGAGATCGGCGAGAGCGCAGACCACTCGCTGACGCCTGCACCACGCGAACCACAGCGCGGTACTTCGATGCCTCATTATACACGTTGGGTATTTTCTTCCTGTTGTGCATGCGGCGCTCCGGAGCGCCGAATCCCGGCCAACAAGGCTTCGTAGCTGAATGGAGTGGGACATCGTGGCGCACGGGTATTGCATCAGCGGAGAATCGCCTCGATCTTTGCATGTCGAGTCGAGCGGCCGACACAGGCCCGCGAGCCCCATCGAGGAACCCCGAAACCCGTGAGCCTTCGCGAACAATGGAAGCACTTCATCGAAGTGCCGAGCGGTCGCCGCTTCATCACCCGCTATCGCGCGCGACGCGGCCAACAGGGGAGTCTGCTGCGCAAGGGCCTGATCGTCGGCGCCGGCCTGCTGCTCATGCTGGCCGGCGTGGCCATGCTGGTGTTGCCGGGTCCCGGGCTGGTCGCCATCGTCGTCGGTGCGGCCTTCATCGCCGAAGAATCGCGTATCGCCGCCCACGTCCTCGATCGTATCGATCTATGGGGTACGCGGATCTACAGGCGCTGGCGTGCGCGACGTCAGGCGCGGACCAGCGACGAGGAAGGCCGATAACCCTTCGGCCGACAATTCACGGTCCCCGATCCTCCCCCCGATCCGCTCAGGCGCCGAACAGGGCCTGCTGCATGCCGGCTTCGTCGGCGTCGCGGAAATTGCTGATGCCAACCCCGACCAGCCGGTAGCGCGTCGCCGCGGGCAGGTCGACGCGTTCGCGCAGGGCCAGGGCGACTTCGGCCAGGGCCTCGGCCGATTCCGGCATGCACGGCGGGCTCAGGCTGCGGGTCAGGATGCGGAACTCGCGGGTCTTGAGCTTGAGCACGACGGTATGGCCAATGCGATCGACCTTGCGCGTGGCCGCCCAGACCTTGGCCGCAAGTTCGCGTATGGTCGGTTCGAGCGCGGCCAGCGGCAGATCCTCGGCAAAGGTGTCTTCCGCGGAAATCGATTGCACCGGCCGGTCCGGCGTGACCGGATTCTCGTCGATGCCGAGGCTGAGCTCATGCAGGCGGCGGCCGTAGCGCCCGAACCGTGTTTCGAGTTCGTGCACGTCGCGCGCGCGCAGGTCGCCGACCGTGCGGATGCCGAGCGCAGCCAGTCGCGCATCCATGACCTTGCCGACGCCATGGATGCGGCCGACCGGCAGCGGCGTCAGGAAGGCCTCGACCGCATCGGGCTTGATCACGAACAGGCCATCGGGCTTGTTCCAGTCCGAGGCGATCTTGGCCAGGAACTTGTTCGGTGCGACCCCGGCCGAGGCGGTCAGGGCGGTTTCCTCGCGGATCTCGGCGCGAATCGCTTTGGCCACAGCGGTCGCCGACGGCAGTCGACCGTGGTTCTCGGTGACATCGAGATAGGCCTCGTCCAGCGACAGCGGCTCGACGAGGTCGGTGTGGCGGAGAAAGATGTCGCGCACCTGACGCGACACGGCGCGATAGCGCACGAAGTCGGGCGGCACGAAAACCGCGTCGGGACACAGCCGCTCGGCGCGCACCGCCGGCATCGCCGAGCGCACGCCGAAGGTGCGCGCCTCATAGGAGGCCGCGCAGACGACCGAGCGCGCGCCGCGCCAGGCCACGACCACGGGCCGGCCGCGCAGCGAGGGATCATCGCGCTGCTCGACCGAAGCGTAGAAGGCGTCCATGTCGACGTGGATGATTTTGCGCACGGAGCCGGAATTCGGGATTCGGGATTGGGGATTTGTCGGAGCGGCATTCCCGCGCCGGGCGGACCTTCGCACATTATCGATCGCGCAGCACGTCATGAGAGCAAAAGGCTTGCGTGCGCCATGGCAATTTTCCTACACGTCGGCGCGGCGATCTCCTCTGGTCGTGGCCGCGATGCGCACGGATCATGCGGCGAACGTCCAGGAGAACGGAATCGTGTGCGCAGTCAGGGAATCGAAGATGCCGTTGGCGCTGTTGGCCCTGCTTGGCCTCGTGCTCGCCGATGGGGTGCAGGCGCAAGCGGTGTTCAAGTGCATCGATCGCCAGGGCCATGTCGCATTCCAGCAAACGCCTTGTGCCACCGGCCAGGCCGAAACGGTCGTGCAGATCGCGGCGCCACCGCGCGCGCAGCCTTCCCCCGAGTATTATCGTGCGGAGCCGCGGAACGAATTCACGCACACTCGCCGCACGGCGCGAAGCTCGACCGTCATGTCGTTCGAGTGTCGCACGGCCAGCGGCGCGCTGTTCTACCGGCACGGCGGCTGCCCGGCCGTGATCGGCCGCGAAAACCCCAAGGCCAACCTGCATGCGAGTCGCGGCGAAAAGGTCCGTGCGCGCCGCATACCGCGGGCCGAGGCCTGCCGCGGCCTGCGTTCGCCGGGCCGCAAGGGTCGCGAATACGACGACGTGACGCCGACCTACGAGAAGAACCTCGGTCGCGACCCGTGCCGGCGCTACTGAGCGGCCGAGGCGAATCGGCGCTATATTCCGGGGTCCGATTGATTGCCGGATCTGCTGCCGATGCGCCATTTGCCGATGCTTTTCGCCTCCATCCTGATCCTCGCCGCCGCCACGGGCTGCTCCAACAACGAGCAAGCCGCGGCGCCGTCGGCCGATGCCGTTGCCGCCGCCAAGGCCCAGCGCGAAGCCAAGGCCGAACAGCACTACGCCATGTACGAGCAGATGCTCAAGGCGGGCAATGCCGAACTGGCCCTGCCGCTTGGCGACGAGTTGCTCAAGCTCTATCCCGACAGCGCCGCCGCGGCGCGCATCCGGCCTGATATCGAAGCCCTGCGCGAAAAGGCGGCAACGGAAGGCGAGGCGCGGCGCATGGCGCGGCTGTGGACCTACCAGACCTCGCCGATGGCTGGCGGCACGCAGAGCACCGCCTCGACCTACAGCATCGACGCGCCCGGATCACCGGGCAACAAGGTCCGCCTCGTGTTCCGCCGCCACAGCGACTGGGGCCAGAGCGTGTTCCTGTATGGCGAGGAGCCCGGCTTCACCTGCGCGAAAAAATGCCGGGTTAGCATGAAGTTCGACGATGAAGCGCCGGTAAGCATGGAGGGCAGCATCCCGCCGACCGGCGAGCCGGCCATCTTCATCGAGGAAGACAAGGCCTTCATCGCCCGCGTCGGCAAGGCGAAAAAGGTCGCGATCGACGTCACCGAGAAGGGCAAGCCGCCGCGCACCCTGGTCTTCGAAGTCGGTGGCTTCGATCCGGACAAGTTCCTGCCCTTGCCGAAGAAGTAGGCCGCGCCGCCGCGACACGCAGTGAAGCCGCACCCGCGGGTGCGGCTCCTCTGTCATTCGCGGCCGCCACGACGCGGCGGCCGACGCGTCTGCTCAGTGCAGATTCTTCTGGAAGCGCTTGACCTCTTCGTCGGCCTTGTCCTTGGCCCAGCCATAGCGTTCCTGCAGCTTGCCCGACAGGTAGTGCTGGTCGCCTTGCATGCGATCGAGATCGTCGTCCGTGAGCTTGCCCCACTGGGCCTTGATCGAGCCCTTCAGCTGTTTCCACTTGCCCTGGATGATGTCCTGGTTCATGCGAGCACCTCATTGATTTTAGGGGGAGGGTGCGGCGATGCCGGTCGAAGCATTCAGGGGTGGTCATCGCCGCGGAAATCAGCCTACGCATGCTGATGGGAAATTTCGCTTAGGGCACAGTTACCATGCCGTTATCGGTTGGCGAAGGTTCATTCACATGAACGTGGCGCAGCGGCTTTCGGCTACCCTTGAGCGATGCGCAAGTCGGCCAATCCCGATCAGGTTGCCAGCTTCCCGCCGCAAGTCGGCGCGAATTGCCGCGTGCTCGTGCTCGGCACGGCGCCGAGCGTGCGATCGCTGGAAAAGCAGCAGTCCTACGCGCATCCGCAAAACCTTTTCTGGCCACTGATGGGCGAGCTGTTCGATGCCGGCCCCGAGCTGGCCTACGCGCAACGCATCGCGCGTCTGCACGCACGCGGCATCGGCATCTGGGACGTGCTGGCCCACTGCGAGCGCGCCGGCAGCCTCGACAGCAGCATCGTCCGCTCCAGCGAAATCGCCAATGACATTCCCGGCTTGCTCGCCAGCCACGCCTCGATCGTCGCCATCGCCCTGAATGGCGGCCGCGCCCGGCAGTCGTTCCGGCGCCTGGTCCTGCCTGCACTCGAAACGCACATCGAGCGACCGATCGGCATACTCGAGTTGCCGTCGACCAGCCCGGCCAATGCCGGCATGACGCGCGATCAAAAGCGGACGCAGTGGCAGGCACTGCTCGACTGGTGCGCCTGAACACGCCCGTTCAGATAGCTCGCCCGCCGCTCCGTTCAGTTTCATCGCGTTCAGGGTTTCAGGGTGACACTCCGCGCACCCCAACGAGAGGAGTTTCACCATGACAGCGATCAACAAAGGATTTGCAGCGGCCGGGCTGGCCCTGGCCATTGCTGCCGCCACCGCGCCGAGCGCACAGGCCGCCGAGGCCCAGCTGGATTGCTCGATGCGCTTCAGCCTGACCGGCTGGTCGGCCATCTACAAGCATGCCGAAGGGAGTGGCGTGGTCACCTGCGAGAACGGCCAGTCGATGAAAGTGAAGATCTCGGCCAAGGGTGGTGGCCTGACCGTCGGCAAGTCGCATATCGACGACGGCAAGGGCGAGTTCACCGACGTGCACAAGATGAGCGACATCCTTGGCACCTATGCCCAGGGCGAAGCGACCGCGGCCGCCGGCAAGTCGGCCACGGCCCAGGTGCTGACCAAGGGTACCGTGTCGCTGGCCCTGGCTGGCACCGGCGAAGGCGTCGATCTCGGCATCAGCTTCGGCGGCTTCACGATCAGCAAGGCCGACTAAGCCTACGCCCGTCTCTCCAACATTTTGAACGCGTGGCCAAGGCCGCGGCATCGCAGGATGCCGCGGCCTTTTTTCACCGTCCATGACCAACGACCGCTTCGCGACCGACGTCGACAGGAGTAGGGTTGTCGCCTTCGCTCGGCATGGGGATGGCGCATGAAGATGTTGGCTCGATGGGTCTTGGTGGCGATGCTTGGCTGGCTGCTGGCCGGTTCGGCGCTCGCGGTCGCGGCGCCGCCCGCGGAACTGCCGCCCGGGCTGCAGATCCCCGATGCCGCGCGACCGGGTCCCGATTTCGACGTCGACCGTGCCACCCAGGCCTACCTCGATCTGCTCAGCCCGGAGCAGAAAGCGCAATCCGACGCCTACTTCGAGGGTGGCTACTGGCTGCAGCTCTGGGGCCTGCTGTATGGGCTCGCCGTGGCCTGGATCCTGCTCGCCACGGGCCTGTCCCGGGCCATGCGCGATCGCGGCCGGCGCTGGAGCAAGCGGCCCTGGTTGCAGACCATGATCTATGTGGCGCAATGGCTGTTGCTGAGCACCGTGCTGACCCTGCCGTGGACGATCTACACCGGCTTTTTCCGCGAGCATGCCTACGGCCTCGCCACGCAGGGCTTCGGTGACTGGTCGCTGGACCAGCTCAAGGGCCTGCTGGTCGGCCTGATCATCCTGCCGCCGGTGCTGGCCCTGCTCTACCGGGCAGTGCGCAGGACCGGCGATCGCTGGTGGATCTGGGCCAGTGGAGGCGC
The DNA here is from genome assembly GCA_019634795.1 of Dokdonella sp. GTDB lineage: Bacteria > Pseudomonadota > Gammaproteobacteria > Xanthomonadales > Rhodanobacteraceae > Dokdonella. The sequence continues at coordinate 38,320 of JAHCAR010000009.1, read as the reverse complement.
CTTCGTGCTGATCCTGTTCTTCATGATGATCGCGCCGGTGTTCATCGATCCGCTGTTCAACCACTACAAGCCCCTGCGCGAGGGCGAAGTGCGCGAGGCGGTGCTCTCGCTGGCCCGAGCCAACATGATTCCGGACGACAACGTGGTCGAGTTCGATGCCTCGAAGCAGACCACGCGGATCAGCGCCAATGTCGCCGGCTTCCTCGGCACCACGCGCGTCGCGCTCAATGACAACCTCCTCGAGCGCACCTCGAAGCCCGAGATACTCGCCGTGCTCGGCCACGAAATGGGCCACTACGTGCTCAACCATGGCCTGCGCCTGGTCGTTTACCTGACCCTGGTGCTGGCCCTCGGTTTCTGGGTCGTGCACCGCTTCTTCGACGGCGCCATGGCCCGCTGGGGCCGACGATTCGGACTCGAGGGTCGCGATGATCCGGCCGCGTTGCCGCTGGCCCTGGCCATCCTCTCGCTGTTCTTCTTCGTCGCCACGCCGCTGCTCAATTCGATCGTGCGCCAGGCCGAGGCCGAGGCCGATGCCTATGGCCTCAATGCGGCGGGCGAGCCGAACGGTTTCGCGATGGCTGCGATGCGCCTTTCGTCCTACCGCAAGATCAAGCCCGGACCGCTCGAGGAAATCCTCTTCTACGACCATCCGAGCGGCTATGCCCGCGTGCATCGCTCGATGGTCTGGCTCAAGGAGCACCCTGACAACGCGACGGCGAACTCGCGTGTGACGGCGCCCTGATCCACGCGGGCGGCCGGCCATGCCGTGCCGCCCGCAGCCGTGGCCATGACTTTTGGCAGGGAGGCCGGATGCCACCGGGACGATCGGGCCATGCATGGATTAAACCCCGCTGCGATGCTGTGCATCCAATCGGCATCTTCCGTTGCACAGAGGCCCATCGTGATGACCTTCCGCACCCTCCTCGGCAGCAGCGCCCTCGCGCTCGCCTTCGCCGCCAGCACGGCCGTCGCCAAGATCCACGTCGATGGCGATCATTGCGACGTGCAGAGCAACTATTCGACGCGCATCGACGGCAACCGGATCACCCTGACCAACGATTCGACCAAATCGGTGCTCACCCTGCTGCCCGGTGGCAGGGTCGAGGTCGACGGCCGGCCGCTGTCCCTGAGCACATCCGATGCCGCCCATTTCGCCGACCTCGAGCGCGGCATCCGCGCCATCATTCCCGAAGCCAAGGCGCTGGCCGTGGATGCCGTGGGCATCGCCTTCGAAGCGGTCGGCCACGTCTCGACGGCGTTCGCCTCGGACGCGCACCAGGCGCGCGAAAGCGCGGAGCGCATCGCGCGTACCGCGGACGAGCTCAAGCGCTCGATCAATGCGCGCGACTCGTGGGGTCCGCACTCCGACCGCGAGGTCGAGGACCTGATCGAGCGTTCGGTCGGCTCGCTGATCGGCGAGATGGTCGGCAACATCACCGCCCAGGCGGTCAAGGTCGCGCTCAGTGGCGACGATGCCGCGGTCGCCGAACTCGAGGCCCGGGCCGGATCGATCGAGAAGAACGTCGAGAAGGCGGTCGAGAAACGGGCCAGGGAGATCGAGACCCGTGCCGATGCACTGTGTGAGCGGGCGAAGGATCTGGACCGCATCGAGGCGCAGATCGATGCGAAACTTCCGGACGGTTCGGCGATCGACCTGGTCCGCGTCAAGCGCTGAGCAGCGGCCCGAGCGGCGTTGGCCTGCCTAGTCAGCCGACCCGCCGGCTGCGTCGACCTTGCGCGCCTGCCACTGCGCTTCGAGCTCCGGTTTGCCCCAGGCCTTGTAGAGTTCGAGCGCGGTGCTGACGACATCCTGGCTGCGCGGATGACCAGGCCCGAATCCCTGGGCCTTGCTCAGTACATCCCAGGCCAGGTCGAGTTCGGCCGCAGCCTCTGGATAACGATGCTCGAGGACGAGCACCGTCGCGAGTTCGCGGTGCATGATCGCGCGATAGGCGTTGTTGGGCCAGACGATGTCGGCGTTCCTGACTGCGATGCGTCCGCGCGCTTCGGCAGCGGCAAGGTCGCCACTGTCGCGCAGCAGCAATGAAAGATTGGAATCGGCGACGATCGTGTTCGGGTTCTGCTCGCCGTACAGGGCGCGGGACAGCGCGGCGGCGCGTTCGTAGTAGGGCCGGGCGTCCTCGTTGCGGCCCTGTTGCCGGATCGCGCCACCGAGATTGCTGACCAGGCGCAAGGTCAGCGGATGGTCGGCGCCGAATACGCGCTCGATCGTCGGCAGCTGCGGCGCCAGCAGCTTCTCGGCATCCGCGTAGCGCTTCTGCTCGAGTGCGACGATGGCCAGGCCGTTGGTCGCGGCGAAGGTCTTGGAATGCTCTTCGCCGTAGCGTTCGATGCGTCGATCGACCAGTTCTTCGAACAACGGTTGCGCTTCATCGAGATGGTTGGTGTCCAGATCGATGTCGGCGAGCGCGGACATGGTCGCCAGCACGTCTTCGCTGTCGTTGCCGAACAGCCGGCGCTGCAGCGCCAGAACCTTCTGCAGGCTCGCGCGTGCCTCTTCGGGCTTGCCGTTGTCGGCTTCGATGCTGGCCAGGGTCGTCTCGACGGCGAGTCGGTCGCGATCCTCCTCTGGCAGCGCTTGCACGCCCGCAAAGGCCTTTTCGGCGACGCCCAGGGCGTCCGCCTGTCGGCCCTGATTGTCGAGGTTGTAGGCCGAGCGTGCCTGCGCCCGAGCAATCTCTCCGGCCGCCAGGCCCGCTGCCTGGCTGGCCTCGACGGCGGCATCGAAGTGCGTCTGCGCGAGCCGGTAGTCGCCGAGTGAGGCATAGCTTTCGGCGATGGTGCGTTCGATTTCGGCGCGCACGCCGGGTTGTTCGCCGAGTTCGCGGCCAATCCGCTCGGCCGCCGAATCGAGGATCGTGTGCATCAGCGTGTTGTCCATGCCGCGCGCCCGGTCCGGGTCGATGCCGGCCAGCATGTTGCGCACGAAACCGGCCACGCGGGCGGACTTCGCCGCCTCGGCCCGGGCCAGTTCGGCCGATGCGCGGGCCTGGGTCAGCCCGTGCACGGCGAGCGCCGCGCCGATGATCAGGGCGGCCAGCACCAGGCTCAGGGCAAGCAGACCGAAACGATGGCGCGCGACGAAGCAACGGGTCAGGTAGGTGCGCGTCGGCGGCAGGGCCTTGACCGGACGCTGCTCGAGAAAGCGCTCGAGGTCGTCGGCCAGTGCAGCCGCGGAGTCGTAGCGATCGGCACGGTCGATGGCCAGTGCCTTGCGCAGGATCGCACGCAACTCCATCGGCAGCCGGCGTGCCGCATTCAGCAGCGCCTGGGTACTCGAGGGTGCGTCGACCACGACCTGATCGCTGGCCAGCACGGTAAGCAGGGTGCCGTGCAGCTCCGCCGCGGAACCGTGCGCCCGCGTGCTCAGCGCGCTGGCGCTGGCGTCGGTCATCAGTTCGCAGAGCATGACGCCGAGTGCGTAGACGTCGCTGCGCGTGTCGATGTCGCGCGTGCCGCCGGACGCCTGCTCGGGACTCATGTAGATGGCCGTGCCGGCGCGGTCGCTGTGCGGCGCCGCCACGACCGCGCCCTGGGCGCCCGGGTCGCCGCCAACGGCAATGCCGAAATCGATGATCTTCGGCATCGGCGTGCCGTCGATGTCGCGAACAAGTACGTTGGCCGGTTTCAGGTCGCGATGGATGACGCTCTTCTGGTGGGCATGCTGGACGCCCTGGCAGATGCGCACGAAAAGGGCCATGCGCTGGTTGCGCGAGAGCGCGTGGGTCTTGCAGTAGTCGGCGAGCGGGATGCCCTCGACGTATTCCATGGCGATGTAGGCATGACCCTCCGGTGTCGTGCCTGCATCGAAGATCTGCGCGATCGCCGGATGCTGCATCTGCGCCAGGGCCTGGCGCTCGACTTCGAACCAGGCCAGCGCCAGCGGACTCGCGATCTGTTCGCGGATCAGCTTGAGGGCGACATCTCGATGCACGGGGGCGGTCTGCTCGGCCAGGTAGACCTGGCCCATGCCGCCTTCGCCTAGGGGGCGGCGAATCCGGTAGACGCCGATTCGGGTGCCCGGCGCCAGTGTCGTCGATTCGCCGTCCTGGACCGGCAGCGCGTCGAGTTCGGTCGCCGCCGTCGCCGAGGTGTCCTTTTCGTGCGTCATCCGCAGTCTCCTGTGATGGCAAACGGGACTGTAGTGATCAGAGCGCCAATCCTGCCGCGTGTTCCCGCCACATCGTCACTCGTTGCGGACTACACGCTACCAGACCCCCGTGTTCGGCATCGACTTCCACGGCTCGCGCGGTTCCAGTGCCGGGCCCTTCTGCAGCAGTTCGATCGAAATCAGGTCCGGTGATCGGACGAAGGCCATGTGGCCGTCGCGTGGCGGCCGGTTGATCGTGATACCGGCATCCATCAGGCGCTGGCACAGGGCATAGATGTCGTCGACGGCGAAGGCCAGGTGGCCGAAATTGCGCGCGCTGCCGTAGTCCTCGCTGTCCCAGTTCCAGGTCAGCTCGATCTGGCCGCGCGACTCGTCGCCGGGAGCGGCGAGGAAAACCAGGGTGAAACGCCCCTTCTCATTGTCGATACGCTTGAGTTCGACCAGTCCGAGCTGCGTGCAGTAGAACTCGAGCGAGGCGTCCAGATCGCGCACGCGAACCATGCTGTGCAGGTATCTCATCGATGACTCCGTTGAGCAAGGTGAATAGTCTGGAAGGATCGGCGCGGGCGCGGGCTCAGGCCCATTCAGTCAGGCCTTCGATCGTGTACAGGCGCCGCCAGGACGGTCGCGCCTTGACGCGCTGGGCCAGCGCCGCAAGCGCGGGCCAGCGGTCGGCCGGCTTCGGCATGTTGCGCGACCAGCGCATCAGCATCGTCGCGTAGAGATCGACCAGGCTGAAGGACTCGCCGAGCAGATACGGGCCATTCCCCGCAAGTTGCGCATCGAGGCGATCCCAGACCGGTTCGATGCGCTGGCGCGCATGCTCGCGCAAGGCATCCGTCTGGTCGGTCGGTCCAAAGTCGGCCGGATAGAACCACTGCCGGAATGCCGGCTGCAGGGTATTGGCGAAATGCAGCACCCATTGCAGGTAGCGCCCGCGCTGGGGCTGGCCCGGCATCGGCGCAAGGCCGGCCTCGGCATGCCGTTCACCGAGCAGGAGCAGCAGCGCCGCGCACTCGTAATAGGGCGCGCCGTCGATGATCAGGGTAGGCACCACACCGGTCGGATTCAGGCGCAGGTACTCGGGGTCCTTCTGTGCCTTCGCTTCGAGGTCGATCAGGCGCAACTCGTGGGCGACACCGAGTTCGAGCAGGGCAAGGTGCACGACCATGCTGGCGGCACCGGGGGAGTAGTAGAGGGTGTACATGAGCGAGCCGGGAATAGGGAATAATGGGATGGCGCTTCGGCACTTCTGTGCTCACGCGCCGCCCGAACAGTTTACCGCCTATGTCCAACGCTTGAATGACGACTGCCATCCGGCAGGCAGAATGCGAACGGCATTCGCGGACTCCGCCCTACCCATTCTCCATTCCCTATTCCCCATTCCCGGCCTCAAGCCGCCTTCGAAGCTCGCGACTTCAACCAGGCGGCATATTCGTCGAGATCGCCCTTGAACTCCTCGACCTTGCCGTCGGAGACGCGCCAGAAGGTTTCGCAGACCAGGCCGATCAGGTGGCGGTCGTGCGAGACCATGACGATCGCGCCGGGGAAGATGCTCAGCGCTTCGGCCAGGGCCTCGCGCATTTCGAGGTCGAGGTGGTTGGTCGGCTCGTCGAGCAGCAGCACGTTCGGTTTGCGCCAGGCGATCAGGGCCAGAGCCAGGCGCGCGCGTTCGCCGCCCGAGAACCCGTCGACGTTCTCGAAGGCGCGGTTGCCGGCGAAGTTCCAGCGGCCGAGGAAGTCGCGGAACTCCTGCACGCTCGTGCCCGGCGCGATGTCGCGCAGGTGGTCGATCGGCGACTGGCCCTCGTGCAGCGACTCGACCGTGTGCTGGGCAAAGTAGCCGAGTTCCATGTCCGGATGCGCGCTGCGCTCGCCGGCCAGGATCGGCAGTTCGCCGACCAGGGTCTTGACCAGGGTCGACTTGCCGGCGCCGTTCGGGCCGAGCAGGCCGATGCGGTCGCCGGCCTCGAGGCCGAAGCCGACCTTGCCGAGGATCTTGACGTCGCCGTAGCCGGCATCGACGCGATTGAGCCGGGTCAGCGAGTTCGGCAGCTTGACCGGATCGGCGAAATTGATGCGGATCTCGCGTTCGGCGCGCACCGCTTCGGTGCCGGCCAGCTTGGCCAGGCGCTTGACCCGCGACTGCGCCTGCTTGGCCTTGGCCGCCGAGGCCTTGAAGCGGTCGATGAACGATTGCAGGTGGGCACGCTCGGCCTGTTCCTTTTCGAACGCGATCTGCTGCTGGCGAAGCTGTTCGGAACGCTGGCGCTCGAAACTCGTGTAGTCGCCGGTGTAGAGCCTGGCCGTGCCGTCATGCAGGTGCAGCATGTGGGTGCCGACGCCGTCGAGGAACTCGCGATCGTGCGAGATCATCATCAGCATGCCGGGATACTTGAGCAGCCACTGTTCGAGCCAGAGCACCGCATCGAGATCGAGATGATTGGTCGGCTCGTCGAGCAGGAGCAGGTCGCTCGGCATCATCAGCGCGCGAGCGAGATTGAGGCGCACGCGCCAGCCGCCCGAGAACGTCGACACCGCGCGCTGGTGGGTGTCGGCCGGAAAGCCGAGACCATGCAGCAGCTTGCCGGCGCGCGCGGTGGCGTCGTAGCCGTTGATCTCGGCCATGCGCTGGTGCGCGGCGGCCACGCCGTCCCAGTCCTCGGCCGCCATCGCGGCCTCTTCGGCCTGGAGCACAGCATGCACTTCGGTGTCGCCGGAAACGACGAAATCGATCGCCGCATCGGGCAGCGAGGGGGTTTCCTGGGCGACGCTGGCAATGCGCAGCTTCGGCGATTTCTCGAGATCGCCCGAATCGGCCTCGACATCGCCGAGGATCGCGGCGAAAAGGCTGGTCTTGCCGCAACCGTTGCGGCCGACCACGCCGACCCGCCAGCCGGCATGCAGGGCGATGTCGACCTTGGACAGCAGCAGGCGCTCGCCGCGGCGCAAGGCGAAGTTGCGGAAGGAAATCATCGGACGGTGTTCCGGAGTGACGTGGGCGGCGCTTGCGACGCGTGCGCAAGCCGCAGGGGCAACATAGCAACCGCCTATTGTACGGGAAGCCGTGTTTCGAATCAGCGCCCCAGCGCGACCTCGAACCCTCGTAGCCTGAGGGTGAGCTTGCGAACCCCAATGCCCCTGCTTTCCGACCACTCTCGCGTGCCACACCGCACGCTGTTGGGGTTCGCTCACGCTTACCCCAACCTTGTATTTTCGACTTTGTCCGAGTCGCTCTCGGACCAAGGGGTTTCCGGATGCCGCCCCCAACCTTGGACTCAGTCCGTAACGTAGATATCCGCACCGGAAACCCAGCTTTTACTTGCGACAGATCGAACAGTATCTTCGGCCCGGCCACGCCGTGAGCCTGCATTCACAAGGTGGATAGCGCAAGCATGAATACGAACGCGATCATTTCTTTGGGTATCGATGTTTCCAAAGCCAAGCTGGATTGCGCCTTGGCACTGGCTGGCAAGTTCAAGAACAAGGTCTTCGCCAATACGGCCGAAGGATTTGCGAGTCTTTCGAAATGGCTTGAATCCAAGGGTGTTGGGCAAGTCCATGCGTGCCTGGAGGCGACCAATGTCTATTGGGAAGCCGTGGCCTATTACCTGGCCGATGCTGGCCACACGGTCAGTGTCATCAACCCGGCCTTGGCCAAGGCCCACGCCCAGTCGCTGGGCCTGCGCAGCAAGACTGACGCGGTGGATGCCCGCGTTCTCGCCGACTTCTGCCGGGAGAAACAGCCGCCCGCCTGGGTTCCGCCATCGATGGCCGAGCGTCGCTTGCGGGCCTTGGTACAGCGGCACCAGGCCTTGGTCGTGATGCAGACCCAGGAAAGCAACCGCATCGACACCGCGCGTGAAGAGGTGCGTAGCAGTCTCGATCAGCACTTGGCCTGGCTGAAGGAGGAACTGGCCCGGATCGAAGCCGCCATTGCCCAATCACTCGATGACGATCCGGATTTGCGCGGCAAGCGCGAACTGCTTGCGTCGATCCCCGGGCTTGGGGAACGCACCATTGCGGTCTTGCTGGCCTACGGCTTGAGCACCGATCGCTTCACCTCAGCGCGCGCCTTCGTCGCCTTCGCCGGCCTCAGTCCACGGTTGCATGAGTCAGGAAGCAGCGTCAAAGGCCGGACCACCTTGTCCAAAATCGGCCATGCCGGACTGCGCAGGGCGCTGTACATGCCCGCCATGGTGGCCCTGTATCGAACGACCTGGGGTCGCCGCTTCCGCGACCGGCTGGCCGCCGCCGGAAAGCCTCCAAAGCTCATTATCGGGGCCATGATGCGAAAGCTGACTCAAGTGGCCTTTGGTGTCCTGCGATCGGGACGACCCTTCGACCCGGTCATTCACGGCGCTTGATTCGAATAACAGTATCTGCATGCTGCCTCTTTGGCGTGACTTGCACGTGCCGTTCATCCTTACCGGAACCCGGTCCAGCCCCGCCCGCAAAGACCGCACTGATCGCCGATTCGAAAACCCCGGTAGATACAGGCGATACTCGCGCCTGCCCTGTCCAACTGGAACTGCCATGAAATCCGCATGGAATGTCCTGATCCTGCTCGCCGCGATCCTGCCCGGTGCGGGCGCCTGTTCGGCGAATCCGCCGGCCCGAGCCGCGTGGATAGATGGCCTGATCGCCGGCTTCGAGGCCAAACCGGTGGCCAATCCGCCGCACCGGATCGTCCAATACCGCTATCAGGGTAAGACCGTCTACTACGTGCCGCCGAGCTGCTGCGACCGGCCGAGCACCTTGTACGACGAGTCCGGCGAGGTCGTCTGTTCGCCCGATGGTGGATTCACCGGCCGCGGCGACGGCCGTTGCGCCGACTTCGCCGCCAAGCGCAGCGACGAAGTCCTGATCTGGGCCGATCCGCGCGGCCGCTAGCGTGCTGCGTCAGGCCCATATTCGCCAGCGAATGATGTGAGCGGTTGGCGTAATCGCCCATCAGGGCGACAATGCCGGTTCGAGATTGCCCCCTGTCGACCCCATCCCGGAGCAGTTTGATGGCCAGCCACGAAGTAAAAGTCCCCGATATCGGCAACTACACGGATATCCCGGTCATCGAGGTCCTGGTCAAGCCGGGCGACACGGTGGCCAAGGACCAGGGCCTGGTCACGCTCGAATCGGACAAGGCGACGATGGAAGTGCCCTCGTCGGTGGCCGGCGTGGTCAAGGAGCTCAAGGTCAAGCTCGGTGACGAGATTTCCGAGGGCACCGTGGTCGCGATCATCGAGGCGGATGCGGGCGGCGAATCGGCGAAGAAAACCGAAGCGCCGAAGAAGGCCGAGGAGCCTAAGAAAGCGGCGAGCACGGAGAAGACTGCAGGTACCGAACCCTCACCCGCCCCTTCGGGGCACCCTCTCCCGGCGGGAGAGGGAGGCAAGGCCACCATCGACACCAGCCAGCCTTCGCGCCTGAGCGAGATCGAGACTGCCGCACTCGCGCCCGATATCGATCCCGAAGCCTCCGGTCCGCGCACGCCGCCGGTACCGTTCGGCGCCGACACGGTCATGCCCGACAAGGTGCCGCACGCGAGCCCGGCAGTGCGCCTGTTCGCGCGCGAGCTCGGTGTCGACCTGTTCAAGGTCAGCGGCAGCGCGCGCAATGGCCGCATCACGAAGGAAGACGTGCAGAATTTCGTCAAGCGCGCGCTCTCGGCCGGTCCGGCACGCGCCGCGGCTTCGGGCGGCGGTGGTGGCGGACTCGATCTGCTGCCCTGGCCGCAGGTCGACTTCGGCAAGTTCGGCGAGATCGAAGCCAAGCCGCTGTCGAAGATCAAGAAGATCTCGGGTGCCAACCTCGCCCGCAACTGGGTCATGATTCCGCACGTCACCCAGTTCGACGATGCCGACATTACCGAGCTCGAGGCGCTGCGGGTCAGCCTCAACAAGGAGAACGAGAAGGCCGGCATCAAGCTGACCATGCTCGCCTTCCTGATCAAGGCCGTGGTGGCGGCGCTGAAGAAATTCCCGGATTTCAACGCCTCGCTCGATGCCGGCGGCGAAAACCTGATCCTCAAGAAGTACTTCCACATCGGCTTCGCCGCCGACACGCCGAACGGTCTCGTCGTGCCGGTGATCCGCGATGCCGACAGGAAGGGCGTGATCGAGATCGCGCAGGAAACCGGTGAACTGGCGAAGAAGGCGCGCGACGGCAAGCTCGGCCCGGCCGACATGTCCGGCGGCTGCTTCTCGATCTCGAGCCTCGGCGGCATCGGCGGCACCGCGTTCACGCCGATCGTCAATGCGCCGGAGGTTTCGATCCTCGGCGTTTCGAAGTCGGCCATGAAGCCGGTCTGGGACGGCAAGGCCTTCCAGCCGCGCCTGATCCTGCCGCTTTCATTGAGTTATGACCATCGCGTGATCGACGGCGCCTCGGCCGCGCGTTTCACTGCGTATCTGGGCCAGGTGCTCGCCGACATGCGCCGCGTCCTGCTTTGACAACCAGGGAGGAAATTCGTCATGAAGAAGTCTTTTGCGTTCCTGGCCGTGCTGCTCATCAGTGTTTCAGCATCGGCTGCCCCAACTGCGAAGAAGCCGGTCGATGAACGGATAGCGCTCTCGATCGAACTGATGCAGATCATGAACTTCGACCAGACCATGCAATCGATGCAGGGTCAGATGCGCGGCATGATGGAAGAGCAGTTCAAATCCTATGCGACCTGCGAAGCGGCGCAGCCGGTGCTGCGCGAATTTTCCGGCAAGCTGAGCGACCGCATGATGGGCTACCTGACCGACGAAAACCTGAAGGTCGATATCGCCGCCGTCTATGCGGATGTCTTCACGGTCGAGGAGTTGCGCGGCGTCGTCGACTTCTATCGCTCGCCGATCGGCAAGAAGCTGGTCGAACGCATGCCCGAGCTGATGCAGAAGTCCATGGTCATCACACAGGACCGGATGAAGGCGATGATGCCCGAGCTCAAGGCGCTCGGAGAGGAGTACGGCGCGCGCATCCAGGCGGCGGCGAAAACCTGCGAGCAGGCAGCCGGGGCGGACGAGACCGCTTCCGAAGAATAAGCAGACGTTAGCGTCGGTTTCGACAGCGCACCCAAGGAGTTTCCCGTGGCTACGACAGAGATCAAGGTCCCCGATATCGGCAACTACAGCGATATCCCGGTCATCGAAGTGCTGGTCAAGGTCGGTGATTCGGTCAGGAAGGACCAGGGTATCGTCACCCTCGAGTCGGACAAGGCGACCATGGAAGTGCCGTCGCCGGCCGATGGCGTGATCAGGGAAGTGAAGGTCAAGGTCGACGACACGGCGAGCGAAGGAACCGTGGTGGCCATTCTCGAGACGGGCGCTGCGGCTGCCGATGAGAAGAAGGCGGTGAAGTCCGATGCGGGCAAGCCCGAAGCTGCCGGCAAGTCCGAACCCTCACCCGCCCCGTCGGGGCACCCTCTCCCGTCGGGAGAGGGAACGGCCGCGCCGAAAGCGGCAGCGGCGAGCGGGCGCAAGGCCGACATCGAATGCCAGGTGGTCGTGCTCGGTTCGGGCCCGGGCGGCTACACGGCCGCATTCCGCGCCGCCGACCTTGGCATAGACACCGTGCTGATCGAGCGCTACGCGACGCTAGGCGGCGTCTGCCTCAACGTCGGCTGCATCCCGTCCAAGGCGCTGCTGCATGCCGGACGCGTGATCGAGGAGGCCGCCCACGCCGAAGACATGGGCATCAGTTTCGGCAAGCCGAAGATCGACCTCGACAAGCTGCGCGCGAACAAGGACAAGGTCGTCAAGCAGCTGACCGGTGGTCTCGCCGGCATGGCCAAGCAGCGCAAGGTCAACGTGGTCACCGGCACTGGCAGGTTCGTCTCGGCGAACGAGATCGAGGTCGAGGGCAAGGATGGCAAGAAGCTCGTGCGCTTCGAGAAGGCGATCATCGCGGCGGGCTCGCAGGCGGTGAAGCTGCCCGGCTTCCCGTGGGACGACAAGCGCATGATGGATTCGACCGATGCGCTCGATCTCGCCGACATCCCGAAGAAGCTGCTCGTCGTTGGCGGCGGCATCATCGGTCTCGAGATGGCCTGCGTCTACGACGCGCTCGGCAGCGAAGTGACCGTCGTCGAGCTGCTCGACCAGCTCATGCCGGGCGCCGACACCGACCTCGTGCGGCCGTTGCAGCAGCGCCTGGCCAAGCGCTATGCCGGCATCCATCTGAAGGTGAAAGTGGCCAAGATCGAAGCCGGCAAGAAGGGCCTGACGGCGACCTTCGAAGGCGACAAGGCGCCCGAGCCGCAGACCTACGATCGCGTGCTCGTCGCGGTCGGGCGTTCGGCCAACGGCGGCAAGATCAATGCCGAGGCGGCCGGGGTCAAGGTCACCGAGCGTGGCTTCATCCCGGTCGACAGGCAGATGCGCACGAACGTACCGCACATCTTCGCGATCGGCGACCTCGTCGGCCAGCCGATGCTCGCGCACAAGGCCACCCACGAAGGCAAGGTCGCGGCCGAAGTAGCTGCCGGCATGAAGAGCGAGTTCGTCGCCCGCGTGATTCCGTCGGTCGCCTACACCGACCCCGAAATTGCCTGGGTCGGCCTGACCGAGACCGAAGCGAAGAAGGAAGGAATCGCCTACGGTGTCGGCAAGTTCCCGCACGCGGCCTCGGGTCGCGCGATCGGCATCGGTCGCACCGAGGGCTTCACCAAGCTGCTCTTCGACGAAGCCAGCCATCGCGTCATCGGCGCCGGCATCGTCGCCCCGAACGCCGGTGACCTGATCGCCGAGATCGGCCTCGCCATCGAGATGGGCTGCGAAGCGGCCGACATCGGCCTGACCGTGCACCCGCACCCGACCCTCAGCGAGTCGGTCGGCATGGCCGCCGAAGTCTACGAAGGCACGATCACGGACCTCTACATCCCGAAGAAGAAGTAGCCCGCCCGACAAACCGCGCTGTTTCCCGTAGGAGCGCCTTCAGGCGCGATGCCTTTCCGGCACGATTGCGACGGGCATCGCGCCTGAAGGCGCTCCTGCGGGTGCGAACCGCTCGAGCCCCGACCACGAACTTCGTGCCGCGCCACCGGGCCTTCGGTTCCGAACGCGAAAATTGCTCGGCTACTCCTCGGGTTCCGCCGTCATTTCCTTGTGCTGCGCCTCGAGATCCTCGATGGTCTTTTCCAGCGCATCGTGGAACTCGCCCTGCTTGTTCATCAGCGCTTCGATCTTCTCGGTCTGTTTGAGGGACTTCAGTTCCCCCTCGAACAGCATCCACGACGCGGTCAGGTGTTCGACATTGGTCTTGGAATAGTGGCGCATCTCCTTGAGCTGGGAGAGCGTGTCCGCGAGATGATCGGCGGGCGTCTTGGCGTTTTCTTCCGACATGTCGGCCTCCTCGTTGCTTCGGAGGATTCGTCCAACGAATCCGATGGACGCAGTATGGACGCAGACATCTGAACGCTGTCGACTACCGCCCCCGGAACGCCGCCTGGCCGGGTCGATCGCTCAGGTGCCGAGTCCGAGGAACGCACGCACCGGCGCGATGCGTCGCAGCACGCCGAACTCGATGGCGCCCAGCCCGAGCATCGAAAGACCGAGCAGCGGCAGCAGGATGCCGAGTCCCGCCACGATCGCGAAGAACGCAATCGGCAGGGTCGTTGCGCTCGCAAGCGCCGCAGGCGCACCGAGCGTTCCGGGTTGGCGTCGCCGCCACCACAGTACCGTGGCGCTGATCGAGACGAGCACGAGCCCGCTGGTCGTGAATACGCCGAGGGCCTGGTTGAACCAGCCGAACAGCTGGCCTTCGTGCGCCGCGACGCCGACGCCGATGACACGATCGAGTAGCGGCCGGTCGGCGAAATCGGAGCGCTCGAGCACGGCGCCGCTTTCGGCATCGAGCACGAGGTTGACGCGAAGCGGGCGGTTCTGCGCATCCGAGCGTGCGGTCCAGTGCGGTTCGCGCCCGGTTGGCGGCGCCAGCAGAACCGGCGGCGCGAGGTCGAGCGCGCGCACGCTGGCGAGCATGCGCTCGATCGCGACCTCGTCGAGGAGGACCGGCGCAGCGGCGGAGACCGAACCACCGTGTCCGCCATGCCGGGCATGATCGGTGTTCGCGGCGGCGTCGGCGATGCGCTCCTTGCGTTCGCTCGTGGCGCCGGTCGGCCAGTCCTGGCGCACCACGGTCTCGCTCGAGAGCTGGCGCACCTGCTTGAGCAGGCTGCCCCAGGATTTCGCCCAGGGCAGCCCCGAGACGAGCAGGAACAGCGCCAGCAACGACACCCAGAAGCCGGTCACGGCATGCAAGTCGCGCCAGAACGTGCGCTGTCCGCCACCGAGCCGCGGATAGACGATGCCGGCCAGGCCCCCGCTCCGCGGCCACCACAGGAACAGCCCCGTAAGCAACATGACGATGATCCACGAGGCGGCCAGCTCGATCAGCATCGAGCCGCGATCACCGAGCATCAGTTCGCCGTGCAGATGGAAGATCTGGCGCGTGAAGCGCGCGTCCTCGTCGATCACGCGCAGGACCGCGGTCGAGCGCGGATGCACGTAGACGCGGACCAGGTCGCCGCCGCGGTCCAGCAGCACGCGCGCGGCCGATCGCGGCGTCCGCGGCAATTCGTAGGCATTGAGCCTTGCGCCTGGCACGGCGGCCAGTGCGGCGCTGATCTGTGCGGCGGCCGATGCCGCAGGTCCCTCGACGTCGAGGTGCTCGAACGGTCGGTCGAGCCAGGCGTCGATCTGCGGCTTGAACAGGTAGATCGTGCCGGTCACCGACAGCCAGAGCACGAACGGGATGCAGAACAGGCCGGCGTAGAAATGCCAGCGCCAGACGGTGCGATAGCCGGGCCAGCGTCGCCAGCGTGACGGCCCGCTCGCGTCCGTTCGGGCGCTGGCGTCGGGGCGGAGGTTGGAATCCGTTGCTCCAGCGGCGGCCATGACCTCAGAACCTCACGCTGGCCTCGGCCACCCAGGTGCGGCCCGGATAGGGGTGGTACACGTAGTACTCCTCGTCGGTCAGGTTCTCGACGCCGATCGCGAACCGCGCTCGATCACCGAGCGCGTAGTCGAGCTTGGCATCGACGACGAAGTAGCGACTCGTACCGCCGAACGTGCGCGGATCGGTATCGATGTTGTCGAGCGTGTTGTACTGGCGCCCGGAGTAGCGCGCCGCCAGCGTGCCGCTGAGGGCAGGGGTCCAGTGATAGGTGCCGACGAGGTCCGCGCGCCAGTCCGGAATGCGGTAGAAGTACTTGCCCTCGCTGACCGGGAAATTGTCGTTGCGCAGGGTGATCGCGCGGTTGCGCGCCAGGCTCGCACCGAGATCGAGGCCGTCGATGAACACATCGCGGCCGTCGAACGCGATCTCGGCGCCGCGTGTGCGCACGCGATCGACGTTCTGGATGTTGGTCACGGTCGGGAACACCGTGGTGTTGGTCTGGCTGAACAGCGCATCGCGCACGTCGTCCTCGTAGACGGAAATGCGCAGGCGTGAGTCGCCGAGCCTGCGCTCGAGCGTGAAGTCCTTGGTGAAGGCGACTTCCGGATCGAGGTTGGGATCGTTGTTGACGAGGCTGGTTCCGGAGATGCGGCCCTGGAACAGTTCGCTGACGGTCGGGAAGCGGACCGCGCGCGCCAGCGCGAGGCGGGCCGTCCACGAATCGCCGAGAGTCTTCTCGAGGGCCAGTTTCGGCGACAGGTAGGTTTCCGAGCGGGACGGATAGCGGACCTCGACATCGCCCTGGGCACGCAGGCCATCACGCGCCGACCAGTGCTCGGCGCGCAGGCCCGGAATCAGGGTCCAGTCGGGGCTCAAATTCCAGCGGTCCTCGGCGAACGCGGCCCGCGTTTCGGTGCGCCCGGCGAAGGCGTTGTTGAACGAGGTCGGTGCGCCGCCGCGCCAGTCGTCGGTGTTCCAGGTCTCGTTGTCGAGGACGTAGCGATCGACGTGCAGGCCGAGGGCCAGCGCATGCGAACCTTCGAGCGTGGCCGGCGTGTAGTCGAAGGTCGCGTCCACGGTCGACCAGCCGGTTCCGTCGGCGGCTGCCACGGTGCCGGGACCGTCGCCGGCACCGGCCGCCGTGTTGGCGCGGTCGCGGTCGATCGCGAAATGCGAGAGCACGATCGCCTGGTTCCAGCCGCTCTCATGGCGGCTGCGCAGCGTGAACCCGTACAGGCGCCGTTCGCTCTCGCTGCGCGAGGGCGCGAACGCGTTGGCCGGCAATATGTAGCGATAGCCGTCGATGGCGACCGGCCCGCTCGTCACCACCTCGCCATCGGCGTCGCGCAGGTAGCTTTCGGTCGCATTGTCGAGGTCCTGGCGCCAGTCGACCGCGGTCAGGCTGGCCACGAGCTCCGGATTGATGTCGTAGCTCACTTTGAACTTGATCTGGTCGTTGCGGGTGCGGGTCAGGCCCTCGCTGTTGATGCCGAACAGATAGCCGGCGCGGCCGCGCTGGTCGATCCACGGCACGGCGCCGACGACGCTCGGATCGCCCGCTTCGGCTGCGGTCGTCGAGCGCAGCGTCGTATAGAAACTGAGCGGCTGGCCATCGCTGTCCAGGTGATCGACATCGAGGCGATACCCCCAGGCGCCCGCACGGCTGCCGACCGAGGCACCGGCGCGATAGCCCTCGAACGAGCGGTCGACGCCATTGTGGGCATAGGACTGGCTGAACACCTGGGTGTTGGCCGTGGCCTCGAAGGCTTCGGGCATGCGCGTCTCGATCAGCACCGTCGCGCCGAGCGAATTTCCGGGATAGCGTGCCGAGTACGGGCCATAGAGCACTTCGACGCGCTCGATTTCCGCCGGTGCGACCAGTGACCAGCGTGGCGGAAACGAGAAGTCCGAGCCGAGCAGGTTGCTCAGCAGCAACCCGTCCGCGTAGACCAGCGTACGCGCCGACTGGCGCGAGCTCGTGCCGCGCACCGAGACGATCGCATTGTTGTCGCCGATATAGCGCTTGCGCACGTGCAGGTTGGGCGCGTACTTGAGCGCATCCTCGACGTTGACGACGACGACATGGTGCAGGTCTTCGGTATCGACCGAATAGGCGGGCGCCGGTTCGGCCTTGCGCGGCGGTCGCTCGGCGTCGGCGCGGACCTCGACGCGTTCGAGCGTGGCCGCGTCGCCCGCCGCTTCTGCCAAGGGTTCGGCGCGCGTCGATGCGAGCGGGGCAAGGACAAGGGCTGCGCCGAGCAGCCAGGGCGTTGGGTACATGCGAGAATCCCCGAAATCGAACCATGGGCACCGGAACCCTGTGTTCCGTGCCAGCCGGGCATGGTTGCCCGTCGAAGGCTTCCGGGGACGTGACCGAGTGACGCAGGCAAGGGCTTGCGACCCCGCGTCACACCCATTTCCTGCGCGAGATTCCATACTAGCCACCGTGGAACGCACCGCCTCGACCCTGCTCAAGACCCTCGTGACCCTGCGCTGGATCGCCATCGCCGGGCAGTCGCTGACCGTGGCGATCGTGACCGGAGGCCTCGGCCTGGCCCTCCAGGCGAGCGCGCTCTGGGGCGGCATCGCCGTGCTGGCCGCGTTCAATGGGCTCGCGCACTGGCGCGCGACGCGAGTGCGCGAACCGCGGGTCGCCGAAGTCCTCGCGCACATCGGCGTCGACGTCGCCGTGCTGGCCTGGCTGATCGCCTGGAGCGGCGGCATCGCCAACCCGTTCGCCTCGCTGTTCCTGTTGCCGATCGCCTTCGCCGCGCTGGCCCTGCCGGTGCGCGCGACCGGCCTGGTCGCGCTGATGTGCACGACCGGCTACGCCGTTTCGGTCGTGCTGGGCCAGCCCTTGCCGCACATGCACGGCAGCCTGAGCGGCTTCGACCTGCACCTGTGGGGCATGGCCGCCAACTTCGTCGTCTCGGCGGCCGTGCTGCTCTACCTGTTCGTGCGCATGTCCGCGCGCCTGCGCCGCGGCGAGCAGGAACTGGCGAACCTGCGCGAGCGCTTCGCCCGCAACGAAGGCATCATCGCCCTCGCCACGCATGCGGCCTCGGTCGCCCACGAGCTCAATACGCCGCTGGCGACGATGACCTTCATGCTCGACGACCTCATCGACGACGACCGCGATGACACCCTGCGCGAAGATCACCGCACCCTGCGTTCGCTCGTCGACGTCTGCCGGGACCGCGTGCACGAACTGGCTGCACCGGCCGGGAGCGGCGCCGATGCCGGTGCCGCGGCGCTCGTCGAGCTGCGGCGCGTCATCGAGCGCTGGCAACTGGTGCGCCCGTCGATCTCGCTGGTCCGCCACGGAGCGATCGCCGAGACCACGCGGGTCGACGTCGCCGTCGGCCATCTGCTGCAGACCCTGCTCAACAACGCGGCCGACGCCGGCGAAGCGGCCGGCGTGCGTCGCGTCGACCTCAAGCTCGAGGCCCGCGACGGCATGTTGCACGGCGAGATCCGTGATTACGGCGCCGGCCTGGCCGAGGCGCAGATGCTGCTGCCCTCGCGCATGTTCGCAAGCGGAAAATCGCACGGGCTCGGAGTCGGCCTGGCCCTGTCGCATGCGACGGTCGAGCGCCTCGAAGGCGATCTCTACGCGCGCGAAACCGAGGGCCCCGGCATCTGCATCTGCTTCCGCCTGCCCCTGCCTGCGCAGAATCCGGCATGAAGACCTGCCTGCTGATCGACGACGATGCGCTGTACCTGAGCGTGCTCAAGCGCTCGCTCGAACGCAGGGGCTATCGTGTCGAAACGGCCACGAACGCGGCCGAGGCGATCGCCGCCGCGAACGCGCATGCACCCGACTTCGCCCTCGTCGATCTCAAGCTGGCCGAAGACAGTGGCCTCGATCTGGTCGGGCCGCTGCGCGAAGCCCATGCCGCAATGCGCATCGTGCTCGTCACCGGCTACGCCAGCGTCGCCACCGCGGTCGAGGCGATCAAGCGCGGCGCCGACCACTATCTGGCCAAACCGACCACGGTGGACGCGATCCTGCGTGCGATCGGCGAAAAGGAAGGCGTCGAAGCGGAACCGGCGGATACGATGACACCGTTGAGCCGTCTCGAGTGGGAGCACATCCAGCAGGCCATGATCGACAGCCAGGGCAACATCTCCGCCGCCGCGCGGTTGCTCGGCATGCATCGGCGCTCGCTGCAGCGCAAGCTGGCCAAGAAGCCCGGTCGCGAGCGGCGCTCGCCGGATGAACTGGACTGAGCCCCGCGCGCCCGCGCGAATCTAGAACAGCGAACCTTGCGGCGAATCGGACCGTGGCGGGACGAACAGGGTGGTCTCGAGCGAGAGCTCGCGCGAACGGCGCAGGCCGTGCTTGCGGCAGGCCAGGGCAAAGCGCTGGCGGATCAGATCGGCATACGGGCCCTCGCCGCGCATGCGCGCGCCGAAGCGCGCATCGTACTCGCGACCGCCGCGCATCTGCCGGATCAGGCTCATCACGTGTTCGGCGCGCTCGGGCACGTGCAGGTCCAGCCACTCGCGGAACAGGTCCTTCAGCTCCAGCGGCAGGCGCAGCACGGTGTAGCCGGCGATGTTGGCGCCGTTCGCCGCCGCCTGTTCGAGCACGTGTTCGAGGTGCATGTCGGTGACCGCCGGAATGATCGGCGCGACCAGCACGCCGCAGGGCACGCCGGCCGCGGTCATGTTGGCAATCACCTGCATGCGCCGGTGCGGCGCGGTCGCGCGCGGTTCGAGCGTGCTCGCCAGGCGGTTGTCGAGGATGCCGATCGAGACGAACACCTGGACCAGATGGTCCTTGGCCATCGGCGCGAGCAGATCCAGGTCGCGCTCGACCAGGGCATTCTTGGTGACGATGGTCAGCGGGTGCCGGCAGGCGTGCAGCACTTCGATGATCTCGCGGGTGATCCGGTACTCGCGCTCGATCGGCTGGTAGCAGTCGGTATTCGCGCCGAGCGTGATCGGCTCGCAAACGTAGCCGGGCTTGGCCAGTTCCGCACGCAGTCGCTCGGCGGCGTTGGTCTTGGCGAACAACTGCGTCTCGAAATCGAGCCCGGGCGAGAGGTTCAGATACGCATGCGAGGGTCGCGCGTAGCAGTAGTTGCAGCCGTGTTCGCAGCCGCGGTACGGATTGATCGACTGGGTGAACGGAATGTCGGGCGAGTCGTTGCGGCTGATGATGCTGCGGGCCCGTTCCAGCGACACATGGGTCGGTGGGCGTGGCGCGCCTTCCTCCTCGCGGTGCCAGCCATCGTCCTCGAGCGTCTTCGTGAGCGCCTCGAAGCGGCCCTCGCGGTTGCTGCCCGCGCCGCGGCCCTTGATCCGGGTCGGGCGGGTGAGATCGTCGGGGTCGTGCCTGGCCATGCGCCGATTATGAGCCGGCGCGTCTCAAGTCGAGAGAAACAACTCGCACCGCGAGGCGATCAGGCGGCCATCCCTCGCGGCATGCGATAAGCTCAAGGGTCAAACCTGCCGGAGTGTCGTCATGATGAGGATCTCAAACGTTGCCGTCGGCCGCTTTGCGCTCGCACTGGCAGGCCTCATGGCCTGGCCCTGCCTGCTCGCGCAGGGACCTGAAGCCGCAGGCGCCACCGTTACCCGCGAAGAAGTCGGCAATCGCATCAGCGAGAACATTCCGCCGATTCCCGAGGCGCTCGCCGAAAAGCTCAACCGCTACCAGAACACGCGCGGCGCCTCGGTCGCCGGCTGGACGCGCGACGGCTGCCTGCTGATCGGTACGCGCTTCGCCGAAACCACCCAGGCCCATCGTGTCTGCCAGCCGATGGGCGCGCGCGAGCAGTTGACCTTCTACGCCGAACCGGTGGCGGGGCTGACGCCGGCCCCGGCCACCTCGCCGCTTGATGGCTTCGTGTTCTCGCGCGATGTCGGCGGCAACGAATTCTCGCAGCTGTACTGGTTCGACTTCGGCACGCGCGAGACCACATTGCTGACCGACGGCAAGCGCTCGCAGAACGGTGACGCGCGGTTCTCGGCGGACGGGCGCTGGTTGGCCTGGTCGAGTACCGCGCGTAACGGCAAGGACACCGACATCTGGGTTCGCGACATGCAGGCCGGCACGTCGAAGGCCGTCGTCACCGAGGGCGGCGCCTGGCAAGCACTCGATTTCTCGGCGGACGGCACACGCCTGCTCGTCAGCAAGTACGTCTCGATCAGCGAGTCCTACCCGGGCGAAGTCGACCTGGCAGCGGGCACGCTGCGGTTGTTTCCGGTCGACGGCGGCAAGGCCGCGTTCGGCGACTTTCGCTTTGCCGGCGCCGGCAGCGCCGTCTATTTCGTTTCCGATGAACCGGTCCGGGGCAGGCAGGGCGAGTTCCTGACCCTGCGCTACCACGATCCGGCGACCGCCGAATTCCGCCAGCTGACTGGTGAGGTTCCATGGGATGTCGAAGCCTTCGAGATGGCCGGCGACGGCCGCCACCTCGCCTATATCCTCAACGAGGATGGTATCAACCGCCTGCACGTGCTCGCCCTGCCGGAGCGGAAACCGGTCGCCCTGCCCGAGCTCCCGGTCGGCCTGATCGGCGGGCTTTCGTTTTCGCCCGATGGCAAGCGCCTGGCGATGACCCTGAATACCGCGAGCTCGCCGAGCGATGCCTATGTCATCGACCTGAGCAACGGTCGGCTGGCCCGCTGGACGCGGAGCGAGGTCGGCGGACTGGACACCACGAGGTTCGCCTCGCCGTCCCTGATCCGCTATTCGACCTTTGACCGGGTCGGCGGCAAGCGCCGCACGATCCCGGCCTTTTACTACCGCCCGGCGACTGCCGCTGCGGAAACGAAGCTGCCGGTCGTCATCAATATCCATGGCGGCCCGGAAGGTCAGGCCTCGCCGAACTTCAGCGCGACGACCCAGTTCCTGGTCAACGAACTCGGCGTCGCCGTGCTCGTCCCAAACGTGCGCGGTTCCTCGGGTTACGGCAAGTCCTACCTGCGTCTCGACAACGCCGAAAGGCGCGAGGATTCGGTCCGGGACATTGGCGCCTTGCTCGACTGGATCGCCGCGCAACCCGGTCTCGATGCCGATCGGGTCGCCGTTTTCGGCGGCAGCTATGGCGGCTACATGGTGCTGGCAACGATGACCAACTATCCCGAACGCATCCGTGCCGGCATCGACGTCGTCGGCATCTCGCATTTCGGCAGCTTCCTCAAGAACACCGAAGACTACCGTCGCGACCTGCGTCGCGCCGAATATGGCGACGAGCGCGACGCGAAGATGCAGAAGGTGTTCGATCGCATCTCGCCGCTGAACAATGCAGGCAGGATCCGCGCCCCGTTGTTCGTCGCCCAGGGCAGGAATGACCCGCGCGTGCCCTATACCGAGGCCGAGCAGATCGTCAAAGCCGTGCGCAGCAACGGCCAGCCGGTCTGGTATCTGCTGTTCGGTGACGAAGGCCACGGCTTCCGCAAGAAGGCCAACAGCGACTACTTCAGCGCGGCATCGATGCTGTTCCTCGAGAAATACCTGATCGGCGGGGCCGGCACCACGCCGTAGCAGAGTCGGACCCAAAACGGGGTCAGAGACCGTTATTGCCTTGCAAACGGTCTCTGACCCCCTTTCAGGGGTTCGAACAGGCTTCGCGCACGCACTGGCGCAGCCAACGATGGGCCGGGTCGGCATCGAGGCGCGGATGCCAGAGCATCGACACGGTGAACGGCTCAAGGGCCAGCGGCAGCTTGAAGGTATGCAGCCCGTCGCGCAGATGACCGGTGTGCCGTTCCGGAACGCAGGCGATCAGGTCACTGTGCCGGGCTAACGCGAGCGCAGCGGCGAAGCCGCCGACCACGACGGTGATCCGGCGTGACAGGCCGAGTGCCGCGAGGGCTTCGTCGATCGGGCCGGGCTCGTCGGCCTTGCGCGTGAACAGCACGTGTTCGCCCGCAGCGAAGCGCTTCGGCGTGATCCGCCCGCGGCCCAAGGGATGATCCGCGCGAAACACGCCGACATAGCGGTCGCGGAACAGCCCCAGCGTCTTGATCTCAGGGCCGATCAGCGCGTCTACGACTCCGGTCTCGAGGTCGATGCGGCCGTCGCGCAGCGGCGTGCTGTCCTTGTCGGCCTTGGGCAGGAAGTGGAAGCGAACATCTGGCGCCTGTGCGCTCATCGCTGCGATCAGCCGGGCGCCGAAATTGTCGACGAATCCCTCGCTCGTGCGCAGCACGAAGGTGCGCTGCAGGGTGGCCGGATCGAAGCGCGTGGCCGGTCGCAGCACGGCTTCGGCTTCCTCCACCAGCGGCCCGATGCGCTCGCGCAATTCGATCGCACGCGGCGTCGGCACCAGGCCGCGGCCGGCCCTGACCAGCAGCGGGTCGCCCGTGGTTTCGCGCAATCGGGCCAGGGCCCGGCTCATCGCCGACGGACTCAGGTGCAGGCGCCGCGCGGCACGCGCGACATTGCCCTCGGCGAGCAGCACATCGAGGGTCAGCAGCAGGTTGAAGTCTGGCATCGGCGGCCTCCACGGAACTGATGGCCTCGCCATGATATGGCGTTTCATGCACGAATGAAGTGCAAACCGTGCGCCTTCCGCCCTATAAGCGGCGGCCTCAGGATGCTGTCGCGCGGCTTTTCCGGTCCGGCCAAGGTGGCCAGTTCGGCAGAGCCGCACCCAGCCATCCCGAGGAGCTCTCCGTGTCCATCGCGCAATCCGCCGATCTGTCCGCCCCACGACCGCTCGCGGCCAGTGCGCGCTGGGCGCTGGCCAGCCTATCGCTGACCATGCTGATGTCCGCGCTCGGCACCAGCATCGCCAACGTCGGCCTGCCGACCCTCATGCACGCCTTCGCCGCGTCGTTCGAGGACGTGCAATGGGTCGTGCTCGCCTACTTGCTCGCGATCACCACGCTGATCGTCAGCGTCGGCCGCCTCGGTGATCAGTTCGGGCGCCGCCGCCTGCTGCTCACCGGCCTGCTTCTGTTCACCCTGGCCTCGCTGCTGTGCGCTTTTGCGCCGACCCTGCCGGTGCTGATTCTCGCCCGCGGCGCCCAGGGCCTCGGCGGCGCGATCATGATGGCCTTGACCCTGGCCTTCGTCGGCGAAGCCGTGCCGAAGGAGAAAACCGGCAGCGCCATGGGTCTGCTCGGCACGACGTCGGCGATCGGCACGGCGCTCGGACCTTCGTTGGGCGGCATCCTGATCGATCTCTTCGGCTGGCCGGCGCTGTTCCTCGTCAACGTGCCGCTCGGGCTGGTCGCCGTGCTGCTGGTCGGTCGCCATCTGCCGGCCGACCGCGGCTCTTCACCCGCCCGCCCGGGGCGGTTCGACCTGCCCGGTACGCTATTGCTCGCCCTGACCCTGGCGGCCTACGCGCTGGCCCTGACCCTCGGCCGCGGCCATCCTGGCGTGCTCAATGCAGCGCTGCTCGCGACCGCGCTGGCCGGCGGCGTCCTTTTCGTGCTCGCCGAATCGCGGGTGGCGTCGCCCCTGATACGGCTGGCCCTGTTCCGCAATCCGCAGCTCAGCGGCGGTTTCGCCAGCAGCGCCCTGGTCACGACCATCGTCATGGCGACCCTGGTGGTCGGGCCGTTCTACCTGACTGCTGCATTTGCACTCGACGCGGCCGGCGTCGGACTGGTCATGTCGACCGGACCGATCGTCGCCGCGCTGACCGGCTTTCCGGCCGGCCGCCTGGTCGATCGCTTCGGCGCCGATCGGATGGGCGTCGCGGCCCTGGTAGTGATGGTGGTGGGCACGGCCCTGCTGGCAGCGCTGCCGGCGCAATGGGGCATCGCCGGCTACGTCGTGCCGCTGCTGCTGGTCACCGGCGGCTATGCCGCATTCCAGACCGCCAACAACACCGCGGTGATGAAGGACGTCGCGCTGGACCAGCGCGGCCTCGTATCGGCCCTGCTCAACCTTTCGCGCAACCTCGGCCTGATCACCGGCGCCGCGCTGATGGGCGCGGTGTTCGCGCTCGGTTCGACCCTCGGCAATGGCTCGGGCACGCCCGCCAGCGCGGCGCAAAGCGGCCTGCACCTGACCTTCTCCTGCGCGACCGCGCTGGTTGTCCTCGCGCTGGTCGTCACCCTGGCCTGCCGCGCCGCGGCGCGGCGCCACTGATTGCCGACGAATCCTGGAGCCTGCGATGAGCGCCAGCATCCATTCGAAAATCCTCGCCGGCATGGCCTGGGCAGCGCTCGCCGCCGCTACCGCCGCGGCAGGAGAAGTGCGAGTCGCCCCTTCGTCGCGTTGCGAAGGCAGCGCCGCCGCCGGCATGGCGATGCCGAGCGCAGCCGATCCGTATCCGTTGATGGCTGCGGGTTGGGGTCCCGAAGCGGGCAAGGGCCTGATGGCCAGTCGCTGGGGCGAGGACTGGAGCGGCTTGCGGGCGGTGGGCCGGGCGCCGGCATTCAAGGCGATGCCCCTCGCCGGCCAGGCCAGCCTGAGCCTGAGCGCCGAACTCCGGCTTCGCCACGACCAGTTCGACAACCCGCTGCAGAACACAGGCCGCGACTTCGCGCGCAGTCTGCTTCGCGGCGTCGTCGGTGCGGATCTGCGCTTCGATGAAACCCTGCGCCTTTTCGGCGAAATGGCGACCGGCCAGGTCGGCGGGGGTCCGCGGGCCGTCGGCGCCAACTTCCGCAACGAGGCCTCGCTGCAGCAATTGTTTGTTGACGTGCACAGCGACGCGGGCCCGCTCCTGGTCGGCGCGATGGTCGGTCGCCAGGAATTCGCCGACGGTCCGCGCCAGCTGCTCAGCCTTGGCGACGGCTCGAACCTCCACCGCAGTTGGAACGGCATCCGTGGCTATGTCCATGGCCCGCGGCTGCGCGTCGGCGCCTTCGACCTGCGCGCCACCGCGCTGGAGCGCGGCGCCTTCGACGATGGCGTGCGCATCGACGAACGCCTGCAGGGCATCAACGCGAGCTTCATCCTCGGCGCGGGCGCGGGGCCCAACACGTACTTCGAGCCGTTCTGGTACCGCACCGGCAAGCTCGACCTGCGCATCGGCGACAGCGTCGGTGCGGATGACCGCGACACTTTTGGCGCGCGAGTTTGGGGTCGGCTTGGACGCTTGCGCCATGACTGGACCCTGGCCGTGCAACGCGGCCGCTTCGACGGACGCCGCGTCCACGCCTGGGGCCTGTTTGCCGTGCAAAGTTTCGAGCTGACGGAAAACGGCTGGAAGCCGCAGGTGACCGCGCATGTCGACATCGCCTCGGCGGGTCGCGCCGACGCTGCGGCGGCGAACGGATTCAATCCGCTGTACGCAAGTTCCGGCTATCTCGGCGAAGGCCAGTTCCTGGCCCTGAGCAACCTGCTCATGGTCGCGCCAGGGTTCGCCGTCAAACCCGGCCCGACGACGAGCCTGACGCTCGAAGCCGGAATCGCCCGCCGGCTGGACGAGTCGGCGCCGGTCCTCGCCGGCGGCCTGCGCGCCTATCCGGGTACCGGCGAGGTGGGCGGCCACGCCATCGGTTCGTTGCTTCGGGCGGGTGCCACCTGGTCGCCGGCGGCCCACACGACATTGTCGCTGAACTTCGAACAACTCCACGCCGGTGCCGTACTCCGCAGCGCCGGACTTGCGTCGGCCCGCTACATCGCCGTCGGCGCGACCTGGCGATATTGATTCCGTGCTTCCGGAATCGCCCGCACTCTACCCAACCGAGGACACCACCCATGCAAGCCCGACTCAATTTCTTCCATCACGGCCGCGAAGCGATGCAGGCCATGGCCGGACTCGAAACCCGGATCGCACAGTCCGGCCTCGAACCCGCCCTGCTCGAACTGGTCCGCCTGCGCGCGTCGCAGATCAACGGCTGCGCCTACTGCCTGGACCGGCACACCAGCGATGCCCTCAAGGCCGGCGAGAGCGCGCGCCGCCTCGGCACCTTGCCGGCCTGGCGCGAGTCGCCGTTCTTCGACGAGCGCGAACGCGCCGCCCTCGAATGGACCGAGGCGCTGACCCTGGTCGCCGCGCGCGGCGTGACCGACGAGGTGTGGCAGCGCGTGCATCCGCACTTCGACGAGGGCGAACTGGTGGACCTGACGCTAGCCATCAATACGGTCAACGCCTGGAACCGCTTCGCCATCGGTTTCCGCAAGTTGCCGGTTTGACGGGCGGCCGAATGCGGGCCGGCAGGGGCTGGCGCAATCGATTGGATATTCCGAAAATGTCCGTGCACGGGAGAACGTCATGAAGTGGATCGTCCGCTTGTCTGCTGTCCTGGTAGTCGTGGTCGCGGCCATCGTGCTTTACGCGGTGGCGACGGCACGCGGCGCAGAAAATCCGGTGGGCTTCGAAGCGGTGCAGGCGGCTGCCCCGGATGGCCGGCCGATGGCACTCGGCATCTGGTA
Organism: Dokdonella sp.; assembly: GCA_019634795.1. Taxonomy (GTDB): domain Bacteria; phylum Pseudomonadota; class Gammaproteobacteria; order Xanthomonadales; family Rhodanobacteraceae; genus Dokdonella. The sequence continues at coordinate 11,009 of JAHCAR010000009.1, read as the reverse complement.
TCCGACCTCGGGTTCGCCGCGGCCGACGACCCTGCTCGGCGCCACCCTGCTCAAGGTCGCGCCGGCAGGTCCGGTACTCGGCAGCGCCTTGCCGCTGGTGGTGATCTCGCACGGCAATGGCGGTGGCGTGGCCAGCCATGTCGACCTCGCCATGGCCCTGGCGAGCGCGGGCTATGTGGTCGCCGCGCCGATGCATCCGGGCGACAATTTCGCCGACCAGAGTGCCGCGGGTTCGCCGACGCTTTTCAGCGACCGCGCGCGCCAGCTTCGCGCGAGCATCGACTACATGCTCGACCACTGGCAGGGCCATGACCACATCGATGCGACCCGCGTGGGTGCCTTCGGCCTTTCCGCTGGAGGCTTCACCGTGCTCACGCTGATAGGCGGCAAGCCCGACATGGCCTCCATTGCAAGCCACTGCGCGGCGCATCCGGAATTCGTCTGCGCGGCCTTGCAGTACGCGCATTCCGGCCTGCTGGAAACTCCAATGGGCGATGTCGGCGAATTCGCGGTGGACCCGAGGATCAAGGCCGCGGTTGTCGCCGCCCCCGGGCTCGGATTTACCTTTGCATCGGACGGACTGGCCGGCGTGGGCGTGCCCGTGCAGCTGTGGAGCGGCGAACTGGACCAGACCGTTCCCTATGCCAGCAATGCCGGCATCGTCCGTGCCGGGCTCGGCGCGCATGTGGAATACCATGAGGCGAAAGCCGCCGCGCATCTCTCGTTCCTGGCGCCCTGCGGTTTGCTCAAACCGCCGGCGGTTTGCACCGATGCGCCGGGATTCGATCGCGAAACATTCCACGCCGCCATGAACGCGGACGTGATCCGGTTCTTCAACGCGCACTGGTGAGCGAGGCGGCGAACCATGGACTCGCCTGAACTTGCCGCGGCCGAACTGGAGTGGCCGCTGCCCGCCTGCGGGTCGAGAACGAGGCTGCGCAGCCTGCGTAGCGACGACCTCGCCGCGTTCCAGGCCTATCGCAACGACGCCGAGGTGGCGCGCTACCAGGGATGGCAGCCAATGGCCGAAGCGGACGCCGCCCGCTTCATTCGCTCCATGACGGCAGTGCGTGGCGCGAAGCTCGGCGCCTGGATCCAGCTCGGCATCGCGGCGCGCGCGGGCGACACCCTGATCGGCGACATCGGCCTGTTCCTTGCCGACTCCGGGCAGCAGGCCGAAATCGGCTTCTCGTGTTCGCGCGCGTACCAGGGACAAGGCCTTGCTTCGGAAGCAGTGGGCCTGCTGCTGCAGCTGCTGTCACGGCACTCGGACTGCCGCGTCGTTCGTGCCGTCGTCGACGCGCGCAACGAGCGCTCGATCCGCCTGCTCGAACGACTGGAATTTGCCAGGGCCGGTGAGCACCAGGCCGACTTTCGCGGCGAACCCTGCGTTGAGTTGACCTATGTCCGGCAGCTGCATCCGGATCCTGCCGACACGCCGGTGCAGGACCCGGTGGGTGCGTCCCCGCGATGAATCCGGCGGGGGGAATTCTTCTCCCGGCAGGAGCAAATATCTGGCGGCACGCGCCGCGCTGGCCCGGTCCCGGCAAGCCTGATGCAGGTGCGTGCTTGACGCCCGGATTACCCGGGCAAGGCTAGACTTCGCCGCGGCTTGCCGAACCGTCGCCCTAAACCGCACATGCATGCGTCCGGCCCTCCACCCAGCTCCCCACTCAAGAAACCGGAGTGATCCTTGACCCTACCGCGCATGGCCCTGCTGCTCGCACCGATCTTTTTCCTGGCTTCGACAACCCTCGTCGCCGCGCCCGAGGGCAACGAGATCCCCGACGCCTACGCGACGTCCGCAACGAAGATCACGCTGGGCGATGGTCGTGCGCTCAACCTGCGCTGTGCAGGGAAGGGCGAGCGGGTCGTTCTCTTCGAAGCGGGCACCAATTCGGACTCCTCGGCCTGGTTTCGCGTCCTGCCGCTGCTTGCGGGCACGGCACGCGCCTGCGCCTACGATCGTGCCGGTTACGGCTTCAGCGATGCCGGGCCGATGCCACGCGATCTCGAGGCCGATGTGGCGGACCTGCACGAACTGATCCGTGCCGCCAGGTTGCCGCTGCCACTCGTTCTGGTCGGGCATTCACTGGGCAGCAACATCGTTCGCCAGTACGCCATCCGCCATCCGCATGATGTCGCCGGCATGGTGCTGGTCGATCCGCCCGAACAGGGCGAGGAAGCGGCGATGCCCGTGCAGTGGAAGCGCGAGGATGCCGCGTTGCGCGAGAAGCGCGATGCATTCCTGATCGCGTGCGAGCAGTCCGCCCAGGCCGGAACCCTCATGCCGGGCTGCCTGCGCGCAGCACCGCCGTGGATGGGAGCGCGCGTCGCCGCCGCGGTCAGTGCGAACAAGTCCAGGCCGGATTACTGGCGGACCCTGCACTCGGAACTCTCGGCGAACCAGCGTCTCTTCGCCGAACCCGTGCCTGACGACGAGCGCTACGGCGACATCCCGCTCATCCTGCTCGCTGCCGATACGCCGTACGACGGCGTTGCCGACGACGTGCGCACTGCCCTCGAACAGGCGCGCGCGCAGACCCGGCAGCGCATCCTTTCGGCCTCGACCACCAGCAGGCGCATCGACGTGCCCGGCGCATCGCACGATATCCAGATCGACCGGCCCGAGGCCGTCGCCTCGGCGGTGCGCGAGATGTTGCATCAGCCATAGGCCGCTCCGCGCGGTCATTCGTCGCGAACGCTTTTCAATCGTTCCCGCGCGAGTTGTCGCAAGACCATGCGTTGCTGCGCATTGAACGGAGCACTCCTGCGGCAGTACCTCAGCACCAGCACGTCGTCCTGCGATTCGCCGAGGATGCGCGCCTGGTGGCCGAGCTCATGGGCGAGGTGATGTAGGCCGGGTTGAATTTCGGCCAGGATCGAATCCTGCTCCTTGAGCCGGCGCAGGCGTCGTCGGTAGATGTGCCAGCTGGCGTCCCGATCGGGATGCTTCCTCGCGCGCCGGTGCGCTTTCTCCAGGCGCCGCTCGCCGCGCTGTATCGCCCTGATCACGTCTCGCGGATGGACCGTTTTCCAGTCCAGCAACGCCACGCGCTTGATGACGGCGAAGAGGCGACGGCGGCGCGCGGCAAATCCGGAATCGCGCGCCAGCGCACGATCCATGGCCAGGTCCCGGTGCACGAGCGCGGATGCCCGTGCTTCGCGCAGGGTCTTGCGGATCGGCGCGGCCGCACCGATGGCGAAGCGGTCGATCGCATCGACCAGCGCCTGCGTATCGCGCAGCGACGACAGGCCACGGCACAGGCGCCCGAGTTCGTCGTCGATCCGGTCCACGCGGGAGTCGAGCGCAGCCGAGCCCAGGGCGAGCGTCGCCCGCGTGCGCCGCAGGCACTTGCGCGCCTGATGGACGCCATCGTGAAGTTCCGCACCCTGCCGCGCGAGGTGCAGCTCGGCCAGCCGCAACTGTTCATGGGCAAAGGCTTGCAGCCGCGCACCCGGCGACAAATTCAAGTCAGCTTCAATGCGCAGCGGCTTGGCCATCGGGACCCCCGGACGGGGAAGGGTTGTCCAGTCCCCAGACGCTACTCGGCCTTCGTGCCCGTGCGTTGACCGAGGTCAAGCGGGGACGGCCCAGCCGCCGCCGAACGATCAAGCTGCAGCAGCGACCCGTGAAAACGGGGTCAGAGACCATTACCGGTAAGCTAACGGTCTCTGACCCCGTTTTTGAATGGTGGCCCTGTTGCACTCTGGCGCGATGAAGCATTCGAAGACCCATTGTCCGGCAGCGAAACGGATGGCGATGGCCTCGGTCCTGCTGGCGAGCACGGCCGGCGCGTGTCCAATCCCGGGTGACACCCTGCTCGAAACCGGCTTCGAGATCCGTTCGGGCACGGTCCGCTATGTCGCGACCAACGGCAGCGATGCCAACGCCGGCACCGCGTCGCTGCCATGGCGACACCTGCAATATGCGGCCGACCACGTTGGCGCGGGCGACACGGTCTGCGCCCGCGGCGGTGTCTACAACGAACGGCTGTCGATCACGAGCGGCGGCTCCGACCTCGGTGGCGAGATCGTTGTCGAAGCGTATCCTGGCGAACAGCCGATTCTTGACGGAACCGGATTGTCGATCCCCGGCGGGCAGTGGGGACTGATCACGCTCGAAGACGTCAGCCGCGTCGTCGTGCGCGGGTTCGAGCTGCGCAACTACACGACCGCCTCGACCGCGCAGGTTCCTATCGGACTGTACGTGACCGGCGCCGGCCACGGCATCCGCCTGATCGGAAACCACATCCACGACATCAAGACCACGGCCTCGGGCTGCGCGGCGAATGCGTTCGGGCTCAAGGTCGATGGCACGCGCCTTGCGACCTCGATCAGCGAGCTCGTGATCGCCGGCAACGAGATCGACCATCTCGTGCTCGGCTGCAGCGAATCGTTCTCGCTCGACGGCAATGTCGAGCACTGGCAGATCGTCGGCAACACGGTCCACGACACCAACAACATCGCGATCGGCGCGATCGGCTTCGAGGGCGTCGCCCCCGATCCGAGCGTCGACCAGGCCCGCGACGGCCTGATCGCCGACAACCTCGTCTACAACATCAGCTCGTTCGGCAATCCGGCCTACGGCAACGAGTACGCGGCCGATGGCATCTACATCGACGGCAGTACGCGCATCGTGATCGAGCGCAACATCGTCCACCACGTCGATATCGGCATCGAGGTCGCCAGCGAGCATTCAGGCCGCACGAGCAGCGACGTGATCGTGCGCAGCAATCTCGTCTACGCCGGCAACTCGGTCGGCATCTCGATCGGCGGCTATGCGGCCAACGTCGGTGGCAGCGAGCGCGTCACGATCGTCAACAACACGCTCTACGACAACGACCGCGCCGATACCTACAGCGGCGAGTTCCAGATCCAGTTCCACGCCACCGACAACGTGTTCAAGAACAACATCGTCCGTGCCAGCGCCAGTGGCGTTCTGGTCAATGCGTTCACGGCAGACACGGCCAATCCCGCGGCGATGGATCGCAACCTCTACTACGCCGGCGCCGCTACACCGGCCTGGATCTGGAAGGGTGTCGAGTACAACACGCTGCCCGGCTATGTCGGCGGCAGTGGCCAGGACGCGGGCGCGGTCTCCGCCAATCCGCAATTCGTCGACACGGCCACACCGGACCTGCGGGTGCTGCCGGCATCACCGGCCGTTGGCGCCGGCCTGAACCTCGGTACGGCCATCGTCGGAACACGCGATGTCGCCGGCCAGGCGCGCATCCAGGGCGCGCAGATCGACCTCGGCGCCTACGAGCAATAGCGATCCGTACCCCGCCGCAGACCTGAATCCGGCCTCACGGCGAGTACTTCCTGCATGCCATGGGTGGTTCGCGTCACTTCCGTCATGAGCGCCGGGCCGTTTGAACAGCGCTCGCTCAAAGCTGGCTGAAATCGAGATTGACCGGTGAACGAGGCAGGGACTCGAGCGGAGGTGCCGTCGTCGGCACGTCGTTGCCGACGATGTCGAGGTTGAAGTCGGAAACCTTGACGATCCCGCAGCAGTGGCCCTTCGGGCTACCGGTCAGCAGGATGCCGAACGTGATCGAGGCGGCGCCGTTGGGGACATCGAGCACGACTTCCTGGCGTTGCCATCCCTGTCCGGCCGGGATCGATCGTGTTTCCATGTCGTCGATCGCTGCAACCTTGCCGGAAGCGTCATTGACGCGCATCCACAGCGCTATCCGGTTTGCGGCCAGATTGCTGTCGGCGCTGACCATTGCCGACAGGCGCACGCGTCGACCCAGATACGCGTCCGCGGAGATCGACTGCATCAGGGTGCCGAAGTCGTTCTCGGCCATGCCGCGGGCCTGCAGGAGCAGCGCAGCCCGTTTGCCGCCCGGAATGCCGCCGATCACGGTGCCGTAACGAAGCTCGGCATTGCCTCCCGTGGTCCAGCCCTTGGGCACGCCCCAGATGTAGGGATTGATCTCGGCACCTCGGCTCGAGGTGTACTGCGCCGATGCCGGGTTCGCTGCGAAACAGGTCAGGGTCACGGCCAGCAGGATCGAATATCGCATACGTGTTTCTCCTTGCGAATCAACGGCGGTTTGCCAATTCGTTTGCGCACAGGTCGCTGCGCAACAGACAGCGGGTCACGCTGGATCGGGTCATCTCGGGGGCCTGAAGATCCATCACGGCCTGGGCCAGTGCCGAGTTGCGCGCGATGGCGGGTGCGGCGCGGTCAGGTGTCGCGGTCGATTCGTGCGCGACCCAGCGCGGAATCGCGATGGCAAGTCCGGCAACCGCCGCGGCGATCGCGAGCTTGCGCAGGCGCAGATGGACCCGGCGCACGCGCGCATGGCGCGCCGCCGCCTGGAGAATGCGCGCGTCCAGATGAGTCGGGGACTTTTCGCGCGCAGCGCCGCGGTAGAGACGCATCAGCGCATCGTCGTCGTTATCGTTCATGGCTGTTCTCCAAGCGCGGCGCGCAGGCGACGAAGCGCGTAGCGCAAGCGGCTCTTGACCGCTTCGCGCGCCGCGCCGGTCGCGGTGGCGATCTCGTCGAGGCTCAGGCCGCCTTCCGCTTGCATCAGGAAGGCCTCACGCTGCAGCGGTGGAAGTTCATCGATCGCGGCCAGCAGGGCAGCCACGTTCTGTGCGCTATGGGCGATCCGTTCGGGTGCCAACGCGTCTTCATCGGGCAGATCCAGCGCATCGAACGTATCCGATCCTTCCTCGCGATGGCGCATGTCGCGACGTCGGCGATCGATCGAGCGACGATGCGCAATCGAAAACAGGTAGGTGACGAAGCGCGCATCGGGCCGATAGCGCTCGAGTCCATTGACGACCGCCATCCACGACTCCTGGCAGACTTCCTCGGCTTCGGCACGACTCCCCGCCATGCGCAGAACGAAGCGGAACAGGCGGTCGGCGAAACGCGAATAAAGCAGGGGGAAGGACGTCGGGTCACCCGCTTGCCAGTCCCGCATCAGGGCCTCATCGGAACGAGGGTCCGGGCGCTCGGCAGCGGCCGCCTGCTTCGACAGGTATCGGCCCCAGCGCAAACCGTCGAAGGCCGGGAGTTCGAAAAACGTCTTTGCCAGTTCCGTCATCGCGATCATCGCGTTTTCGCCCGTCAATGCACGCTTGATCGACGCAGCATGCCATTCGGGGTCAAATGCTGCCCGTGTACCGATGACGATTGTGCTGCAACGAGGCCTGCGACAGGGCGCTTGCGGAAGAAGGGGGTCAGAGACCGTTATCGCTGGAAAACGGTCTCTGACCCCCTTCTTCTCTTCTTCCCGACCCCGCTCATTCCGGGCTCGGATTGCGCTCCACCGCCGGTCGCATGCTGCGGCGGCGCATCACGTCATCGCCATCGAACAAGCGCTCGATCCGGGCGAACAGTTCCGGGCGTGAGAACGGCTTCTTCATGAAATCATCCGCACCGATGCGCTGTGCATAGAACTGTTCGGCCGCCTCGGCGTTGCCGCTGATCATGATGACCGGGATGTTCCGGGTATTCGGGTCGCGGCGCAGGATGCGCAAGGCGGCAAATCCATTCATGCCGGGCAGCACGATGTCGAGGAAGATCAGGTCGGGTTTCCTTTCGCGCGCGATCTCGATTCCGGTTTCGGCATCGAGTGCCTCGAGCACGAGGAAGTAGTTCTCCGTGAGCATCTTGCGCATCAGCGCAAGAATGGTCTTCGAATCATCGATGACCAGTACCACGGTGCCTTCGCGCGCCCGCGTGCGCGGCTGCTCGCGGCGCTCCGGTTTGGCTTCGACGCGGCCAAACCAGCGCCTGAAAAAGCTGGATATGCTCATCGGATCCCCCCCGGATCTCGCTGGCCCCGAGCGGAAGTGTCCGCCCTGCGCGCTGGCAGGGCAAGGCGCAATGCACGCTACGGCACATTGGTTTGCAGGTCGCCATTGGCACGACCATGGAGCCTTGGCTCGCGAGCCTCCACATGCATGGGGCCCCGGCAATCTTCCGGACCTCGGATTTTCTGCCGGAAATCCGCTGAAACGACCGACAAGTCGCCTGATCCGTGAGTCCAGCGAGGCGCGTCATCGCGGGGGCATTCGCCGCGCAAAACGTCGATCAAGGCATCGCGCAAGGCATCGCGAGGAAGCGCTTGAATCTACTGTCGGGCAATGGCGGCACCGCCGCGCAGCAGGTATTTCTGGATCTTGCCGGTGGCAGTCTTCGGTAGTTCATCGATGAAGGTGACGCCCTGCGGCACCTTGAAATGGGCGAGGTGCTCGCGCGCAAACTGGCGGATCTCGTCGGCCGTCGCGGAGCTGCCGGCGCGCAGCACAACGAAGGCCTGCGGGGCCTCGCCCCAGCGCTCGTGGGGCAGGCCGACAATGGCCACTTCCTGCACGGCAGGGTGGCGCAGCAGCACGCCTTCGACTTCCACCGACGAGATGTTCTCGCCGCCGGAGATGATCACGTCCTTGATGCGGTCGCGGATCTCCAGGTAGCCATCAGGATGCACCACGGCGGCGTCGCCGGTGTGGAACCAGCCGTCACGAATCGCCTTCGCGGTCGCCTCGGGATCGTTGTAGTAACCGCGCATGACGACATTGCCGCGGACCACGATCTCGCCCATGCTGGCGCCGTCATGCGCCACCTCGGCGCCGTCATCGCCGACCACGCGCAGCTCGCAGGTCAGCAAGGGCTCGACGCCCTGGCGCGCCTTGATCACCGCGCGCTGCGCACCCGACAGCACCTCGTGCTCGGGCAGCGGCTCGCAGATGCAGATCAGCGGCGCGGTCTCGGTCAGGCCATAGATCTGGGTCACGCTCCAGCCCAGCTCGCCCTCGATGCGCTCGATGGTCGCCGCTGCCGGTGGCGCGCCGGCGGTCATCACGCGCAGGCCCCGCGGTGCGTCCTTGCGCAAGGACTCGGGCGCATTGGCGATCGCGATCAGCACGGTCGGCGCGGCGCAGAAATAGCTGATCCGTTCACTGGCGATGCGTTCGAAGATGCCCGGCGCATCGACCTTGCGCAGGCACACATGGGTGCCGCCCACCGCGGTCATGATCCACACATGCGTCCAGCCGTTGGCATGGAACATCGGCAGCGTCCACAGGTAGCGGTCACGCACGCCGAGGTGCATGTGCAGCATCGTGCCGACCATGTTCAGCGCCGCATTGCGATGCGTGATCATCACGCCTTTCGGGTGCGAGGTTGTGCCGCTGGTGTAGTTGATCGAAAGCAGATCGGTCTCGGCGATGGCCGGCCGCTCGAACCCCGCATCGGACTGAGCCAGCAGGGTCTCGTAGTCGAGCCAGCCCTCACGTGCATTTTCCAGGGCGACGAATGCGATCACCCCGGCCAGTTGATCGCGCACGCTGTCGATCGCGTCGAGATGGTCGCGATCGACACAGACCACGCGCGCGCCGCTGTGGTTGATCAGGTAGGCAAAGTCATCGGCGGTCAGGCGGTAGTTCATCGGCACGATCACCGCGCCGATCTGCGGCACCGCGTAGTAGCCCTCGAGGTTCTGATGGGTGTTCGGCGCCAGGTAGGCGACGCGATCGCCCTGCACGACACCGAGCTTGAGCAGTGCCGAAGAAAAGCGGTCGCAGCGCTCGAAGAACTGGCGGTAGCTGAAGCGCTTGGGGCCATCGACCACGGCCTCGCGATCCGCATACAGCCGTCGCGCGCGGCGCGCGAAATCCAGGGGCGTCAGGGTGGTTTCCATGCTGGACCAGGATTCCCGTCGGGATGCCGCAGGCAGTCTACGCCCAGAGCCCGGTCTGGCGAGAGAGTCGGCCAATCGAACGCGGTCCGGCGCAGGGGCCCATTCGCATCGGCAACCGGCGCAGGCATGCGGGTCTGGCGGCCACGCAGGCGGACACGAAATGCGAGCGGGGCACCACGGCGACGGATCGTGCTTCTCCTCGATCAGCGTCTCGAGCCTGGACCCACGTGGCCCCCACGCCCTGCCTCACGGCTGCCCAATGGACGGTTATGCCCCGGCAAGCGCTACCATCGTCCCGGGCACACCGCCTGCGGAGGTTTCGTGAACCGGTTCCTCTCCCTGCTCATCGGCGTCGCCTGCCTTTGCGGCTCGGCCTACATGGCCAAGCGCACGATCGAGTTTCGACGCCACGGTGAAGTGGTATCTGGCGAAGTGATTGGCGTCGACCGCCAGCTGACCCATGATGACGATGGCTTCGACCTGTCCGAAAGAGTCCGGGTGCGATACACGCCGCTCTCGGGCGGGCCGCCTCTGGAAATGCGCACGAATTGGGCAAGCGCGTGGCTATCCCACAGCAAACCCGGCGACTCCCGATCGGTGCGCTACTTGCCGGATGATCCAGCCGATGCGCGGGAAGACAGTTGGCTCATCGATCTGTTGGGGCCGGTCGCGCTCCTGCTGCTCGGCATCGGTGGCCTCACGGGCAGTTTGACTTCGAGCCGACCCGAAAGCGTTTTGTGGTCGAGCAGAGACGACTGAGGATGATTTTCCTTCTCCCGCTGGCGGGAGAAGGTCCCGGAGGGGGATGAGGGCGCTTCTGCTTCGCCGCATCCACTCTTCAGTCACGCAGACGATGAAGCGAGGTCGCTCGACTCATGCGCTTGGCACGAGCGGCCACGATGAAACTGCGCGCAGGCGCCCGACCACCTTTCGCAACCGTTTCAGCGCAACCGTAGCGCCCTAGCCGCCGTCGACCGTTGCCTGCAAGGGCGACTTCAGGCGCAAGCCACCGCCGGTGTAAACGCCGCCATTGGCCGCCAGTGCGTCGGGCGCAAAACCGGGGTTGTCCTCCACCTTGTCCCATGGATTCGGACTGCGGGGGCCCGGAATGTAAGTGGCCCATTCGCCATACTTACTCGGCTTCGCCGTCCCTTCGGGATGGATATCGTATTCAATCGGCACGCGCGCCAAAAAGTAGGGCTGGTCCGCCTGCTCGCCTCGCGTCGGAACGGTAAACGTCCACTGCTTCACCGCCTTCAGCGACGAGGCAGCCAGGACGTTTCGCCAGCGTTCCATTTCCTTCTCGTTCCAGGCAACGACGCCGAGATTGACCTGCTCAGC
>JAHCAR010000008.1 GCA_019634795.1 Dokdonella sp. | reverse complement strand
CTCCTGGTCGCCGACGGCACGCGCGAACAAACCCTGCGCACGGCGATCGACCTGCTCCTGCAGTCGCGCAGCCTGTTGCCCGAGGCGCAGGCGGTCTTGCTGGTCAACAAGCTCGACCTCGTCGAGCGCTGGGAAGTCGCGCCTTCGACCCTGGTCGAACTGCGCAAGACCCTGGCCGTCATCGAGACCAGCGCGCTCTCGGGCGATGGCGTGGAGCAGGCGTTCGCGGAACTGGCACGGAGTCTCGACCGATGAAGGACGCGCCGGAGCTCGCCGACTTCTCGCCCGAGGTCGAGCGCCACATCGCCCGCTTCCTGTTCGAGCGCGCGCAACCGCTGCTGCTCGAATTCGATTCGGCCTGGCACCTGATCAACCTGCAGGGGGATGCGAACCGGTTCGGCTTCGACGTCGACAATGCCCAGGCCGGCGCCCGCCAGTTGCAGGATCTTTTCATCGGCATGTCGCTCGACGAAAGCGTCGACCTGCCGTTCGTGCAGATGCCGAACGGGCGCAGTGCGCACGTTCACCTGCTGGTCGAGGGCGACGGTTTCCGGGTGTTGCTGCTCGATGCACAAGGCGAGCACGATCGTCAGCAGGCGCAGCAGCAGACTGGCAACGAGGCGGCCCTGATCGGCTACCAGAAAGGCAAGGCGATTTCCCAGCTACGCCAGATCCGCAGCGAACTCGAGCAGCAGCGTGCGCGCCTGCAGGATGCCAATGCCCTCAAGAATGCGCTGATCGCGACGCTGAGCCATGATTTCCGCACGCCGCTGACCTCGGTGTTCGGCTATCTGCACCTGCTCGAAACCCGCGTCGACCCGGATCCCGATGCGGAGACCCGGCACGCCTTGCGCGCGATCCGGCGCAATGCCAATTACCTGTTCACGCTGGCCGAAAACCTGCTCGAGTACGCGCGGGCCGATTCGCGCTCGAGCCTGCTGGCGCCGGTCGAGACCGACCTGCAGGCGATGCACGACGACCTCGACGGCATGTTCCGGCCACTGGCTGCCGAACAGGGCCTGGATTTCGACATCGAGCTAGAACTGGTCGACGACAAGACCCCGATCCTCGACGAACTGCGCGTGCGCCAGATCCTCGTCAACCTGATCTCGAACGCCGTGCGCTATACCCAGCAAGGCGAGGTCAAGGCGCGCCTGACCTGGAAGGACGCCGCCCTGCTGATCGAAGTCCGCGACACCGGCATCGGCATCGGCGAGGACTATCGCGAGCGTGTCTTCGAGCCGTTCAACAAGGTCGGCCAGGCGCCCGGCAGCGGCGCGGGCCTCGGCCTCAGCATCGTCAAGCGCCTGGTCGGGCAAATGCATGGCACGCTCGACCTGCAATCGACGCTAGGCAAGGGCTCGCGCTTCCGTATCGTCCTGCCTGGCCTGGCCCCGGCCGAGCCGGCGGACGCATCGCCGGCGCGGGCGGATGCCGCGAATGGTCAGCAGCAACGCGTGCACAGCGTGCTCGTGGTCGACGACGATCCCGATATCACCCATCTTCTCGAGGTGATGCTGACCGACCTCGGCTTTCGCGTGCGCTCGGTCGGCGATGCCACGCTGGCGGTCGAACAGGCCCTGGCGAATCCGCCCGATGTCCTGCTGGTCGATGTCGAACTGCCCGGGCTGTCGGGCAACACCGCCGTGTTCCGGCTGCGCGCCAAGGGTTACCGCGGACATATCGTCACCCTGTCGGCGACGCCTACGGAAGAGGCACGCAAGGTCGCCCTCAATGCCGGCGCCAACCAGTACCTGACCAAACCGATCAATATCGAGCAGCTGGCCCGCGCGATGCAGCGCGCGGTGTCCGCGGCCTGATCGAAGTCACCTTGCGTTCTTCATCGAGCGCGACGATCAGGTCGGCGCGCCCGGGCAGGGTGGCCAGGGCATGCCGGCTCAGGCGTTCGGCGAATTCGAGGAAGTGGCGAACCTGCGCGGGCGACATGGCGCGCGCGGCAGCGCGTCGGCGCAGAGCGCGTTCCTGCTCTTCGCGCCATCGCCGCACGACCTCGTAGGCCGGCGCGCGCAGCAGGACGAGCCGCTCGATTCGCCGCCACAGCCGCGCATAGTCGCCGGCCAACTGCGCGTTGACGAAGCGCCGCCAGCGCCGATCCGGATCGTGCTCGCGCTCGAGGTCATTGACCGCTTCGAGCAGCGCGGAGTCGTCCTCTGCGGTGACGCCGATGCACCAGCCTTCGAGCACGACCAGCTGCGGAGCCTCGTGTACGCGGCGCCAGCGCGAGGGCGGCAGGCGCGTATCGATGCCCTTGTCGAAGCGCGGAATCCTCGCTGGCGCAGCGCGGCAGGCCGAGCCCAGCGCATCGAGCGTGCGCTCGAGCAGGGCGATATCGTGCGTGCCCGGCACCGTGCGCACGGCCAGCAAGGGATGCACCTCGCGGGCGAGGGCCTGGCGGCGGCGCCGGCCGAAGTAGACATCGTCCAGCGACAAAGTCAGTGCGGCCACCCCGCGCTCCGTCGCGGCCGCCACCAGTTGCGCGGCCAGGGTGCTCTTGCCGCTGCCCTGCAGCGCGCTGAGCCCAACCAGGCGCGGCCGCGACGAGCCGTCGATGCCTTCGAGCATGTGCGACAGGATGTCCGCGACCACGGCCGGGTCGAAGCCCGGTCGCGTGCTAGCATTTCGACCCATGACCGATGCCGCCGCTCCATCATCCGACTCCGCTGCACTCTACCAGCAGGCCATCGAAACCCTGCGCCGGCTCATTGAGGAAGCGGGCGCGGCCGGTGATCCGGAGCCGACCGCGATGTCGCTGGCCACGGCCGACGCGCAGGGGCGCGTGTCCTCGCGCATCGTCCTGCTCAAGGGCCTCGGCGAGGACGGTTTGCGTTTCTTCACCAACTACGAAAGCGCCAAGGCCGGCCAGCTCGCCGCGCATGCGCAGGCCGCCGTCGGCTTTCACTGGAAGACCCTGCGCGACCAGGTCCAGGTGCGTGTCGAAGGCGAGGTCGGCAAGCTCGGCGCGGCCGACTCGGACGCCTATTTCGCCACGCGTCCACGCATGAGCCAGATCGGTGCCTGGGCCTCGCTGCAGTCGCAGGAATTGCCGAGCCGCGAGGTCTTCGACGCGCGCGTCGCCGAAATCGAACGTCGCTTCGAGGGTATCGAGGTGACGAGACCCCCGCACTGGGGCGGCTACCTGCTCAGGCCGGACCTGTTCGAGTTCTGGTACGGCGCGAATTTCCGCCTGCACGACCGCCAGCGCTACGAATGCCGCAACGGCGTCTGGAGCCGGCGCCTGCTCTACCCCTGATGCGCGTCGGCGATCCGTTCCCGCAACGCATCGTCTGCCTGACCGAGGAGCCGACCGAGGTGCTCTATGCGCTCGGCGAGGAGCGTCGCATCGTCGGCATTTCCGGTTTCACCGTACGTCCGCCACGGGCGCGCCGTGAAAAGCCCAAGGTCTCCGCCTTCACCTCGGCGAAGACGGCTGCAATCCTCGAGCTGGAGCCCGACTTGGTCATCGGCTTTTCCGATATCCAGGCCGATATCGCGCGCGACCTGATCAAGGCCGGCATCGAGGTCTGGATCAGCAACCACCGCTCGGTCGCCGGCATCCTCGGTTATATCCGCCGGCTCGGCGCCATGGTCGGCGCGTCCGCAAAGGCCGAGCGTTATGCGGGCGAAGCCGAGGCCCATATTGCCGCGATCGAAGCGGCGGCGGCGCGATTGCCGCGGCGCCCACGCGTTTACTTCGAGGAATGGGACGAGCCACCGATCAGCGGCATCCGCTGGGTCGCCGAGTTGATCTGCATCGCCGGCGGCGACGACGTGTTCCCCGAACTGGCGGAAAAGTCGCTGGCCCGTGATCGCATCATCGCCGACGGCGCGGAAATCGTGCGGCGCCAGCCGGATCTCATTCTCGGATCCTGGTGCGGCAAGAAGTTCCGCCCCGATCGCGTCGCGGCCCGGCCCGGCTGGCAGGCCATTCCGGCCGTGCGCAATGGCCAACTGCACGAGATCAAGTCGCCGATCATCCTGCAACCCGGTCCGGCGGCCCTGTTCGACGGGCTCGACGCCTTGCACCGGCATATCGCCGCGGTGGCCAACGCGAGGCCGGATCCATCCCCGCTACCCCTATAGGGCACTGTAGGAGCGCCTTCAGGCGCGATGCTCTTTCCGGAACCTTGCCAAATGGCATCGCGCCTGAAGGCGCTCCTACGAAGAGCGGCGAAAGGTGGCGCGGCTTTCGATGGGGGTCGATGCGTTTCTGCTTCGTCGTTGGAGCGCGTTTACGCGCGATGCTCTTCCCGGAATATTGCCAAAGGGCATCGCGCCTGAAGGCGCTCCTACGAAGAGCGGCGAAAGGTGGTGCGGATTTCGATGGGGGTCGATGCGTTTCTGCTTCGTCGTTGGAGCGCGTTTACGCGCGATACTCTTCCCGGATCCTTGTCAAATGGCATCGCGCCTGAAGGCGCTCCTACGAAGGGCGGCGAAAGTTGGCGCGGATTTGGATGGGGGTCGACGCGTTTCTGCTTCGTCGTTGAAGCGCGTTTGCGCGCGATGCTCTTTCCGAAACCTTGCCAAGGGGCATCGCGCCTGAAGGCGCTCCTACGAAGGGCGGCGAAAGTTGGCGCGGATTTGGATGGGGGTCGACGCGTTTCTGCCTCGTCGTTGGAGCGCGTTTGCGCGCGATGCTCTTCCCGGAACCTTGCCAAGGGGCATCGCGCCTGAAGGCGCTCCTACAGAGGGCGGCGAAGGGTGGCGCGGATTTCGATGGGGGTCGACGCGTTGCTGCTTCGTCGTTGGAGCGCGTTCACGCGCGATGCTCTTCGTCACCACTCGAGAAATCGCAGCGCAACCCCGTCTTACTCGGCCACGAAGTTCTGGCTGAACCGTACTTCGTAGGCGCGATCGGCGCCGGCCGGCTTGATCGAGAGGTCGAAGCTGTAGGTATCGGGTGGCGCGACGTCGAACAGGCCGATGTAGGAGACGTACTGGTCGGGGATCTCGCGGATCGTGATCGGCGACTTCTGGCCGGTCAGGTTGGTCGCCTCGCCGCGGATCTCGGCATTCACTGCCGCCGCGGTGCCGTCGGCGGCGACCTTCTGCACCGAAATGTTGATCAGGCCACGCTTGTCCGAGCGCTCGATCGAATACTGGCGCGCCATGTCGGCGTTCAGCGACTGCGTCGACAGTGCGTTGTAGTGGATCAGGTAGTCGCCGAATTTCTGGGTTCCGGAGGACGTATCGGCCAGGGCCGGCGCGGCCGCACCGAGCAGGGCAATGGCGGAGGCGATGCGGGCTAGCGGGGTCATGGCGAGTCCTCGAGTCGGTCAGCGGGTTCAGTCATGGACAGTGCCCGGTGTGGGGCGTTCAACCAAAACCGATGCGTGCGCCGAGATCGAGCAGGGGCGCCACCAGCAGCGCCTGCAGCAGGGCGATCGCGAGCATGACGATCATCGGCGAGAAATCGAGGCCGCCGAGCGAGGGCAGGCGTGTGCGCACCGGCTTGAGCACCGGTTCGGTCAGCTGGTAGACCAGCGGTACGACCGGATGATAGCTGTCGCTGCCGACGAAGCTCAGGATCACCCGCACGAGGATCAGGATGAGCATCAGCATCAGCACGAAGCTGATCAGGTCGGCGAAGGCGATGACCACGAGCCCGGCGAACGAAGGCATCACCGGCATCATGGCGAAGATCAGCACGCGCTTGAGCAGCAGCAGGGCCCAGGCCAGCACGACGCCGGCGATATCGAGGCGGCGCCAGGCCGGAATGACACGGCGCAGCGGCATCAGGATCGGGTTGCTGGCCTTGTACAGGAACTGGCAGATCGGATTGTGGAAATTGGCCCGCACCAGTTGCAGCAGCACGCGCAGCACGATCAGGCCGACGAGGATGCCGAAGACGAATTCGATCAGGATCTGGCCGGCGTTGGCGAAATAGCTCATGGCCAGGTCCTCAGCCCAGTTCCTCGGCCATTTCCCGGCCGCGCTCGGTGGCCGCCGCGACCGCCGACGCGACCAGCTCGCGCAGGCCGCCCTCGGCGAATGCCTGCAGCGCGGCATGCGTCGTGCCGCCCGGCGAGGTGACGCGCTCGCGCAGGCGGGCCGGTGCCTCGCCGTCTTCAGCGGCCAGGCGCGCCGCGCCGAGGCAGGTCTGGATGGCCAGCGCCCGCGCCGTCTCGCGCGCCAGGCCCTGGCCCACCGCGGCGTCTTCGAGGGCTTCGATCATGAGCAGGAAATAGGCCGGACCCGAGCCGGACAGGCCGGTCACGGTGTCCATCAGGTCCTCACGTTCTATCCATACGGTCAGGCCGGATCCGGCGAGGATTGCCTCGGCCCGGTCGCGCTGTGCCGGCGAAACCGCGTCGTTGGCGAACAGGCCGCTGGCGCCGGCGCCGATCAGCGCCGGTGTGTTCGGCATGCAGCGCACGATGGGAAATCCGCTGCCGAGCCAGCGATCGATCTGTTCGATGCGCAGCCCGGCCGCGATCGAGATGATCAGCGGATGGCGTCCGGTCAGGGCCGGGGCCAGGTGTTCACAGACCGATCGCATGACCTGCGGCTTGACCGAAAGCATGACCGAATCGGCGCCGCCGACCGCGTCGAGCCCATCGCTGAACACCGAAACGCCGAAATCCGCCGCCAATTGGCGACCCACAGACTCGTTCGGCTCGGCCACCGCGATCGATGCCGCCGGCGTGCCGCCGCGGCGCAGCGCGCCGATCAGGCTGCGCGCCATGTTGCCGCCGCCGATGAAGGCTATCTTGCCGGGAGTGGGGAATGGGGAATGGGGAATGGAGGGCATTTCTGATGTCGGTTGGCTTTCTGGTCAATCAGCATAACAAGTGAACAGTGCAGGCGAGCAGTCAACGTGACGCGAAGGCTCTTGCGTCGACCCATTCTCCATTCCCCATTCCCTATTCCCGTCTACGCGGCCCGAATATCGTGCTGCCGACGCGCACCATCGTGGCGCCCTCGGCAATCGCCAGTTCGAAATCCTCCGACATGCCCATCGACAGTGTGTCGATGCCGGCATGCCCGGCACGCAGCGCATCGAAGCATTCGCGCATGCGGGCGAAGGCAGCGCGGCGTCGGTTCATGTCGGGATCCGGTGCCGGGATGGCCATGAGGCCACGCAGGCAGAGCTGCGGGTGTTCGGCGATCGCCTCCGCCAGGGCGGCGACTTCATCGGGCCGACAGCCGGACTTGCTCGCCTCGTCGTCGATGTTGACCTGGACCAGCACGTTCAGCGGCGCCATGCCGGAGGGTCGATGGCGCGCGAGCAGACCGACCAGCTTGGTCCGGTCCAGGGTCTGCAGCCAGTCGAAGTGTTCGGCCACGTCGCGGCACTTGTTCGACTGCAGCGGCCCGATCATGTGCCATTCCAGCGCGCAGTCGGCCAGTTCGGACTGCTTGGCCAGGGCCTCCTGCACGTAGTTTTCGCCGAAGGCGCGCTGGCCGAAGCCGGCGAGCGTGCGGATGGCTGTGGCAGGCTGGGTCTTGCTGACTGCCAGCACGCGGACCGGCCGGCCGCCGGCCGCCGCTTCCGCGCGCTGTGTCACGGAACGCCAGGCGTGTTCGAGGGAATCCGCGGGTTTTGCTTGCATGGCATTGATTTTGCCACGCTATACTCGTGTTTACCGCAGCCACGCGCCGACAGGCGCCTTCAGGGGAGTTCTCATGGACATTGCCGAGCTGCTCGCATTTTCGGTCAAGAACAAGGCCTCCGACCTGCACCTGTCTGCCGGCCTGCCGCCGATGATCCGGGTCGATGGCGACGTGCGCCGCATCAACATTCCCGCGCTCGACCACAAGCAGATCCATTCGCTGATCTACGACATCATGTCGGACAAGCAGCGCCGCGACTACGAGGAATTCCTCGAGGTCGACTTCTCGTTCGAGATTCCCGGCCTGGCCCGCTTCCGCGTCAATGCCTTCAACCAGAACCGCGGCTCGGGTGCCGTGTTCCGGACCATTCCCTCCGAAGTGCTATCGCTCGAGGATCTCGGCTGTCCGAAGATCTTCCGCGAGCTGATCGAGCAACCGCAGGGCCTGATCCTGGTCACCGGACCGACCGGCTCGGGCAAGTCGACGACGCTGGCGGCGATGGTCGATCACGTCAACAAGCACGAGTACGCGCACATCCTCAGCGTCGAGGATCCGATCGAGTTCGTGCATACCTCGCAGAAGTGCCTGATCAACCAGCGCGAAGTGCATCGCGATACGCACGGCTTCAACGAGGCGCTGCGCTCGGCCCTGCGCGAGGATCCCGACTACATCCTGGTCGGCGAGTTGCGCGACCTCGAAACCATCCGCCTGGCCCTGACCGCGGCCGAGACCGGCCATCTGGTCTTCGCCACCCTGCACACCAGTTCGGCGGCGAAGACCATCGACCGCATCATCGACGTGTTCCCGTCCGGCGAGAAGCCGATGGTGCGTTCGATGCTTTCCGAGTCTCTGCGCGCGGTGATCTCGCAGTCGCTGCTGAAGAAGGTCGGCGGCGGCCGTATTGCCGCGCACGAGATCATGGTCGGCATCCCGGCCATCCGCAACCTGATCCGTGAGGACAAGGTCGCGCAGATGTACTCGTCGATCCAGACCGGCGCCCAGCACGGCATGCAGACCCTCGACCAGTGCCTGCAGGACCTGGTCAAGCGCGGCCTGGTCACGCGCCAGCAGGCGATCGGCTACGCCAAGAACAAGGAAATCTTCAAGTAGAGAAAATCCTCAAGTGGAGGAAATCTTCAAGTAGAATACCTGTGCGGCAGCCTGGTGCGCACGCGCCGCCATCCCGGAGGAATTATGGACAATTTCGTCGCCAGGTTTCTGGCATCCGTCGCGACGTGCGGCATGCTGTTGCTCGGCGCCGTGCCGGCGACGGCACAGACTTATACGGCGCCGCTTTCGGTCGAAGCGGTCGGCCCGACCGAATTCAGCGTCGTGCCCGGGCATGTTCTTCAGGAGCCGTTCCGGCTGCGCGTGCTGGACGGCAACGGTCATCCCGTTTCCGGATTTCCAGTCACCTTCCACGTCGACGGGCCCGCCTGCTTCTTGGGTATGTGTCCGCCCGCCGGAACGTTTGGCTATTTCCTCGTGCCACCGCCGCAGCTGTTCGTGGAAACCATCGGTGTCGATACCGATGCGAATGGCGTTGCAACAGCGCCGACCTTCCGCACCAATGACGAGCTGGCTTCGGTTTTCGGCGGCATCGGCTGGGATTACGAGGTTTCAGGCTATCCGTTCGTCGAATACCGCATCGTTGAAGGCACCGATCCTCCCCTGGGGGCCGGTCCGAACGCCGGCGAGGTACTCCCGGTCAATTCGCCAGTGGCGCTGATCATGCTCTGCGCGCTGCTCGGACTGTTCGCGGCGAAAAGGCTGCGCTGGCGGGATGGGCTGGTCGACCTGCAAAGAGGTTAGGTGCCCGACCTCTGGCACCAGCAAGGAGGGTTGTGCATCCCCGACGTGCCAGACAAGTCAGCCGGTCAAAGCATCCAGTAGGTAAATCAGCGACGCTGCGCATGAAGCAATTCAATGCGCGAAGTGCAGAAGCGCCCGATGCTGCACCAGTCCGATGAAATCGGCATCTGCTTTCGCGGCCGACCCGTGCGATGCAGCGTTCAGCCAGAGGCTCTGCTTATCGGGATCAGGCGGCCTTCGCTGATCCGGCGATCCGACCTCGATGGATTCAACGAACATACGGCCCCTGCTGGCTCGGGTCGACGCCGAGCTGGCGGAACCAGCAGTTGAAGGCCACGGTAATGCGCTCGCCTTCGCCGGTGTATGGATAGACTTCGTGAAACAGCCACGATGGAAACAGGACCAGTTCACCGGCGGACAGCGACAGGTTGCGACCGGCCAGCGAATATTCGCGGACCAGGCGACGGTTGGCCGGGTCGGAAAACATGTTGGACAACTGGTGCGGATTCTGGAAGTGCAAACCTCCGGACAGCGGTTCGTCCGGATCGGGCTGGCCCGGCGTCACGCAATAGACGCCCGACCACGAGGCCATCGGGTGGTTGTGGGCAAAAAAACGCCCGCCACGCCGGGTGATGTGGAACCAGGCATGCGTCTGCGACTCGAACTTGTGCAGTTCCTCGGCCGAATAGCCGTTCAGCTCACCGACCGTCGCGAACAACTGGCGCATGCAGAACTCGTGCAACTGCTGGACGCAGCGCTCGGGCCACGAAAACAGATCGAACTTGCTTTCGAACAGGCCGCGCGGGATGTTCATGCTCGGCTGGGGATTGCTCCAGTGCCCACCCTCGACCTCGCGGCTCAGGAACAGGCTGCGCAACTCGGCGTTGAGCGCCGTCGAGCTGGGCAACTGGGTGCGAACGAAGGGCACGGAGAACAGGGAAATGACGCTCATCGATCGACCTTGGCCTGGAACCTCGCCAATTATGCCGGGTCTGCCGAGGCCTGGGCCAGCCAGGTCGCCGACATTGCGTCAGTGCGCGACGCGCGGCTGCGGCGGGCGCGATCGGGTGGTCCGGCCGCGCTCGGCGGCGATCGGTCGCCTGCATGCGCGCGCGCACGGTTCACGAATTTTCCAATTGGCCGTAGCATGCGGGATCTGACTCCCTGGACGATCGGACCTACTCATGCCTGATGCCCGCTACCTGCGCGTTCCCGCGGTCGCCAAGACCCTGATTCTCGCTTGCGTTCCGGCCGTGTTGGCTGGCTGTGCCGGATCTTCATCGAATCAGCGCCCAGCGCAGCAGCCGATCCGGCAAGTGGAAATCATTCGCGAAGATGTCAGCTTTCCGTTGAAAAAGGGCATCAGCACGGTCGAAATCGACAATCAATACGGCGAAATCAACGTCCGCGACCACGATGAGGACGAGGTCGGCGTCCATGGCGTGGCCCAGACCCTGCCCCCCGACTTCGCCCGCGCCCGCCTGGTTTCATCGGTCGATGGCGAGTCGCTGCGTTTGACCGTGCAGCTGCCCAAGGGCAAGTCCGGCGGGCGCTACGACATGGCGGCCTACGTTCCGCACAGTCTGAACCTGATCCTGAATGGCGCGCGCGATCGCGTCGATGCGCGCAAGCGTCTCGGCCCGGTGACCGCCCGTTCGACCAGCGGCCCCATCAATGCCTCCTCGTATGCCCGACTCGATCTAGCGACCGACACGGGCGCGATCAAGGCCGCGATCCTGGGCGAACGCTGGAGCGGCGACAGCCGCATCCGCAGCGACAGCGGCAGGATCATCGCGCTGGTGCCGCTTTCCGGCGATATCTCCCTGAGCGCGGAAACAGGGGGCCGCCTCAGCACGGACTTCGGTCTCAGCGTCCATCCACGCGACAAAGGCGGCTACTCGGCCGCCGCCCGCTACGGTTCAGGGACGAGCAAACTGCAGGTTTACAGTGATTCAGGTGAAGTGATTCTTGAACATGCGGTCCTACTGGAGCAGGATGGCGACTCTTCCGGCGAGGTGGACTAGCCTCCAACCTCGGGTGGACCGCCAGGACGAAATGCCTGGGCGGCAAACGACAGGGGAATTCGATTCAGACTGCGGGGAAATTACATGAGCAAGATTTGCCAGACTTTGTTGGCGTTGGCCGTCGCCACCGCCGCCACCGGTTCTGCCCTGGCGGCGGAAAAGGTCAATCCGGGACAAACCTACATAAATTCCGAGGGCATCCAGGTCAGCGTCGGCGCCGACTGGGTCAGCCCACCATCGCAACCCGAAAAATTCTTTCTCGATGCGCGCACGCGGCCGATCGTCCCGGCCTGGAAGCCCGGCGATCCGATTCGCGAGATCCCGCGCCTGTTCAATGGTGACCCGAAAGTCCGGCAGATGCAGGCGCATCCGGTCAATCCGGTGCCACAGGGCGATATCCTCAGCGAGCTGCAGCGAGCCTTTGGTGCCGGAACCGACAGCCGCGCGTTCACTACGCCGCTGGTCAATCGGGACGGACAGGGCTTCAGCGGCGTGTTTCCGCCCGACCCCAGCGGAGACGTCGGTGGCGGCTTTTACGTGCAGTCGATCAATGGCAGCGGCGGCGCCACCTATGTCGTCTACAACACCAGCGACGGCACCATCGCCGCCGGACCATTCAGCCTCGAAGGACTCGGGTCGGGCGGCGCCTGCGCGAGCGGCAACGGCGATCCGGTCATCCTGTTCGACCAGCTCGCCAGTCGCTGGTTGCTGACCGAGTTCTCTTCGAGCGGCAACAATCTCTGCGTCTACCTCAGCGCGGACAGCAACCCGGTCACCACGACCTGGACCCGTTATGCCTTCGTGCCGCCGAGCTTCCCGGACTACCCGAAATACGGCGTCTGGCCGGATGCGTACTATGTCGGCGCCAACCAGAGCAATGCCACCTATGCGCTCGATCGCACGGCCATGCTGGCCGGCCTGCCGGCCACGTTCCAGCGCAAGGGCGTACCGCCCCTGAGCGAGCTCGGCTTCCAGATGCTGCCGCCGGCTTCGTTCAATGGTACTGATGCTCCCCCGGCCGGCGCGCCCGGCACATTTCTGCGCCAGGTCGATGACGAGCTGAACAATCCGGGCAGCAACGATCCGGTGCACGATCGTATCGAGTTGTTCACGTTCCATGTCGATTTCGCGACTCCGGCCAACACGACGCTGACCGGTCCGATCCCGATCCAGATCAACGATTTCGATCGTGCGTTTGATATTCCGTCCGGATTCGGCGCGATTCCGCAGCCGGGTACCACAAGGCTGCTCGATCCGCTGCTCGAGGTCATCATGTTCCCGGTGCATTACCGTGCATTCGGCAGCACCGAAACGATCACCGGCAACTTCGTGACCAAGATCGGCGCCAACAACCAGTCGGCCATCCGCTGGTTCGAGCTGCGCCGGACCGGTGGGCTGGCCAATCCGTGGACGCTGTTCCAGGAAGGCACCTATACGCCGGCTGGCGATCCCGCGCCGACCAACCGCTGGATGGGCGCATCGGCCATGGATTCGTCCGGAAACATCGCCCTCGGCTACAGCATCGACCGCGCCGTCGCACCGACCCAGTTTGCCAGCCTGTCCTACGTCGGGCGCCAGGCCGGCGATACCCCGGGCGTGATGACCACCGCTGAAACCTCGCTGGTACTGGGCGCGTCGGCGCAGACCGGCTTCGATCGCTGGGGTGACTACTTCCAGATGGGCGTCGATCCGGTCGACGGCTGCACCTTCTGGTTCACCGGCGAATACATGGGTGCCAGCAACTGGGCAACGCGAATTGCATCGTTCCGCTTCGATGCCTGCGGATCACCGACATTCTCGGTGACCGGTACGCCCTTGGCGCAGGAAGTCTGCGCACCGAGCGCAACGCCGGTCGCACTGAGCCCGGTCAACATCAACGTCGGTTCGGTCAGCGGCTACAACACCCCGGTCGACTTCGGCTTCGGCTCCGGCCTGCCGGCCGGGTTCGGTGGGTCCTACACGGTGTCGCCGGTCGTTCCGCCGGGCTCCACCGTGGCGAACCTGACCGTGACCAATGCGGCAGCGCCCGGCCTCAATGTCATCACCCTGCGCGGCAGCTCCGGTGGCACGGATCGCGATCTCCTGCTCAATGCGACCGTTGCGACGCAGGTGGCAGGCTCGCCGACACTGACGCTGCCGGCCAACAACGCGACCGACGTGTCCGCGACACCGACCTTCAGCTGGTCGGCTTCGGCCCAGGGCAACTCCTATCTGATCGAGATCGCCACCGATCCGGCGTTCAGCAATATCATCCTGTCGCAATCGGTCTCCGGTACCAGCTTCCAGCCGGCCGCGGCCTTGCCGACCAACACGCAGATCTACTGGCGTGTCTCCGCCAACAACGTCTGCGGCACCGCCGGTCCGAGCTCGACCTTCACTTTCACGACCCAGGCCGCTCCGGGTGATTGCTCGGCGGGCTCGTTCACAAACGTGGTCTTCAGCGACAACGTCGAGAACGGCACGAACGGATGGACGCACTCGGCGGCTGCCGGAACCGACAGTTGGGCGATCAGCACGGCCCGCGCCGTCAGCCCGACCCATTCCTGGTTCTCGAACGATCCGGCGACGGTCTCCGACCAGCGACTGGTCTCGCCGACGATCGCGCTGCCGGGTGCCTTGAATGGGCTGAACTTCCAGTTCCAGCAGTTCGTCGACATCGAGAACAACGGAGCTACTGCCTGCTATGACGGCGGCGTGCTCGAAATCTCGGTCGACGGTGGCGCGTTCACTCAGATCCCGAACTCGCAGCTTCTGGTTGGCCCGTACAGGGGCGCCGTCTCGGGCAATTTCAGCAATCCGCTCGCCGGTCTGCAGGCCTGGTGTGGTGCGGCGCTTCCGTTCAGCCGCGTTGTCGTCGACCTGTCGACCTATGCGGGCCACAACGCGCAGTTCCGCTTCCGTCTCGGCAGCGATACCTCGCAAGCCAAGGAAGGCTGGTACATCGATGACGTCAAGGTCCAGGGCTGCTCGGCATCGGACCTGATCTTCGCCGACGGCTTCGATCCGCCGCCTCCGTAAGCTGGCGGTAGCATCAAGCAATCAAGCGCGCCCGGGGAACCGGGCGCGTTTTTTTTGGTTCATCGCGCCTTGCCCGGCAGGTCGCGAAGAATCTTGTTGCCCGCGTTGCAGCAATTTCCGCCGTGAAGGCCGACTTGCAGCGCCCTGCTCGAACGCAGACGGGCCGATGTGCTAGCTTCCACGATCGACTTCCCGGGGAAGCCCACGCATGAGTGCCGGATCAAGAACCCTGTTCTGCTGCGCAATGCTGCTTTCGAGCCTGTCCGCAACAGCGGCGACTCGCCACGCGGGTGAATGCGTGGACGGCGTCGTCGAGGGCTATGCCTGCAACAATGTCGATCTGCTCGCGCACATGGATCTGGTCGCGCTCGGCACGACCGCGGGCGGCAGCGGCAACGACATGTGGGGCTGGACCGATCCCGATACCGGCAAGGAATATGCCCTGGTCGGCCTCAACAACGGCACCGCGTTCGTCGATATTTCCGACCCGGAACATCCCGTCCGGCTCGGCAACCTGGCCACGCACAGCGTCAATTCGACCTGGCGCGACATCAAGACTCTCGGCTACTACGCGCTGATCGTCTCCGAAGCCGCCGACCATGGCCTGCAGGTCTTCGACCTGCGCCACTTGCGCACGGTCGCCTCGCCGCCGGCGACCTTCACCGAGGATGCGTGGTACGGCAACTTCGGTCGTGCCCACAATATCGTCGTCAACGAAGCGTCCGGGTTTGCCTATGCGGTCGGCTCGCGCCAGGGCACCCAGCAGTGCGGCGCGGGCCTGCACATGATCGACATGCACAATCCGCTGATGCCGACCTTTGCCGGCTGTTTCAGCGCGGACGGCTATACCCACGACGCCCAGTGCATCAACTACGACGGGCCCGATGCGGATTTCGTCGGACACGAAGTCTGCTTCGCCGCGAACGAGGACACGCTGACCATCGTCGATGTCACCAACAAGGCCAGCCCGCAACAGTTGTCGCGCAACGGCTACGCCGGATCGGGCTATACGCACCAGGGTTGGCTGACCGACGACCGCCGTCATTTCCTCATCGACGACGAGCTCGACGAGCAGAACGACGGCCACAACACGCGCACCTACGTCTGGGACGTGCAGGATCTCGAGGCTCCGCATCTCGAGTTCTTCCACGACGGTGCCACGGCCGCGATCGACCACAACATGTACGTGCACGAGGGCTACGCCTACCAGTCGAACTACCAGAGCGGCCTGCGCATCCTCGACCTCTCGCAGATCGACAGCGGCACGCTGAGCGAGGCGGCCTTCTTCGACACCTATCCGGCCAGCGACAGCGCCAACTTCAATGGCACCTGGAGCAACTATCCCTACTATGCCAGTGGCGTGGTCGGGGTCAGCGACATCAACCGTGGATTCTTTGTTCTGCAGCCGGAACTGTGCCGCGCGCCCGAGGTGGCGAACGGTCTTGTCGCGACGCCCAATGGCGACCATCGCATCGACCTGGACTGGACCGCCAGCGCCACCCCTGACGCTAGCTACACGGTCGAACGCATCCTCGGCGGTTGCAGCGGCAGCGCCGTCGAGACCATCGCCAGCGGTCTCGCCAACCCGAGCTACAGCGATACCAGCGCATCGGGCGTCGTGACCTACGGCTATCGCGTGCGCAGCGTTGCCGCCTCGGGCGAATGCGCGGCCGTGCCGTCCACATGCGTGGAGGCCAGCACCACCGGCAGCTGCACCGCGCCGCCTCTGTTCGGCGGCATCGCCAGTGCGGTTTCCGCCGGTACCGCGACCTGCGCGATCGAACTGGCCTGGCCGGCCGCGCAGTCAACGTGCAGTTCCACGGTGACCTACCAGGTCTATCGCTCGCCGGATCCGGCCTTCGAGCCGGCCCCCGGCGACCTCGTCGCCTCGGCCTTGTCCACGCTCGGCTGGATCGACAGCTCGGTTTCGGACGCCGCCCCGTATACCTACGTCGTGCGCGCGGCGGATGTCGGCAATGGCAGCGTCGAGGGCAACAACCTGCGCCTCAGTGCGCGTGCCGCCGGCCCGCTCGCCGACGGCGACTTCATCAGCGGCGCCGAACTCGGCACGCCGATTCTTTCCGCCACCGGCGATTCGCCGATGGTCGCCACTATGGAATCCCCGCAGCATGTGGCCTGGGAAATCGTCGACACGGTCGCCCACAGCGGAAGCCGCAGCTACTACTCCGGCTACAACAATTCCGAATGCCTCTCGATCGGCACCGGACCGATCACGCTGACACCCGGACAGAGCCCGACCCTCGAATTCTGGACGCGCTTCGGCATCGAGGCCGGCTATGACGGCGGGGTCGTGCAGATTTCGGCGAACGGCGGACAGGACTGGACCACGATAACGCCGATCGGCGGCTATCCGGGCACGTTCAACAACAACAACACGAATGCCTGCGGGTTCCCGAACAACAGCGGCGCCTTTACCGGTACCGCGGCGGCCAATCTGAACTGGTCGCTCGCGCAGTTCGACCTGGCGGCCTACGCGGGCCAGGCCATCCAGCTGCGCTGGCGCTTCAGCACCGATGGCGGCCTTACCGACCAGGGCTGGTGGATCGACGACATCCGGGTCAGCCACGCCCAGGTGCCGGGCATGTGCATGTCCGGAGTCGACCTGATCTTCGCCAACGGATTCGAGGCAGCGGCGGCCGCACAGTAGAGGTGGGTCCCTGACCCACCCGCATGGACCAGGCAGCGCCATAAAAAAACCCCGGGTGTCGCCACCCGGGGTTCTTCATATCGCGTTGGCGCGAAGCTCAGGCAACCTGAACTTCGTCGGCCTGCATGCCCTTCTGGCCCTGCACGGCGACGAACGTCACGCGCTGGCCTTCCTGCAGGGACTTAAAGCCGCTG
This sequence comes from Dokdonella sp., assembly GCA_019634795.1. Classification (GTDB taxonomy): domain Bacteria; phylum Pseudomonadota; class Gammaproteobacteria; order Xanthomonadales; family Rhodanobacteraceae; genus Dokdonella. The sequence continues at coordinate 145,288 of JAHCAR010000008.1, read as the reverse complement.
CCCTGGATCGAACGGAAATGCACGAACAGGTCGGGGCCGCTTTCCGGGGTGATGAAGCCGAAACCCTTGGCATCATTGAACCACTTGACGGTACCGTTCTGACGATTGGACATATCTAACTCCTAACAACTCAAAAGTAATGGAATTCACGTCCTGGGGAGACCCCGCTGGACGAGACTGAGGTTGCTAAGGAGCGCGCAATCGGAACGATGGAATCGTGAAATTCGACCACATCGGGCCACGATTCAGAGTGACCCTGGCAAACACAGTGCGCACACTGTACAGAGGATTGTTCTACAAAGCGACTGGGCGGATGAAAATTTCGTTCAGGCCGGTTGCATGGATGCCAGTCCGACCCGGACGCGCTTCCTGGGGATTTGGGAAAGTCTTTCATAAACAACGGCTTGGGAAATAGGGGCAATCTGCGGCCGGATCCGCCTGGCGCTGGTATCCGCGAATCTGCAGCTCTGGCCTGCGTCCAGGACTGCCCACTGAAGGCGCTGGCAGAACGCAAACGGCCCTTTTGCCCTAGTCGTGCCGTTTAGCCGCTGGCCGCGGTCAGGCGCTCGCGCAACAGCGCCGGGTCGGGATCGAGCGGTTCCGCGCTGGCCGGGCGGGCGAGCAGGGCGGCCAGCGAGGGTGGCGGCGCTACGGCCATGCGCAGCAGCGGTTCGACGACCTGCTCGAACTTGGCCGGATGGGCGGTCGCGACGATCGCGAACGGGCCGCGGGCGCCGTCCTTCCTCAGCGTTTCGAGCACGCGCGCCGCGCAGGCGGTATGCGGGCAGAACACTTCACCGAAGCGTTCGTGGCTGGAAATGATGGTCTGGCGGATTTCGTCATCGTCGACGGCGTGCACCGCAAAGCTGTGGCGCAGCGAGGCGGCATCGGGATAGAGCCAGCCGAGGCGCTCGAAATTGCTCGGCGCACCGACATCCATGGCATTGGCCAGGGTCGCCACGCTGGCCCGGGGACGGTATTCGGCGCCGGCAAAGAATTCGGGCAGCACGCGGTTGGCATTGGTGGCCAGGGCGATCTCGCCGATCGGCAGGCCGCAGGCGCGGGCCATGATCGCGGCGAGCGCATTGCCGAGGTTGCCGGTCGGGATGACGAAACCGAGCGGAGTGGAATGGCGTCGCCAGTGGCGCAGCGAGGCCTGCGCGTAATACGCCATCTGCGGCAGCAAGCGGCCGAGGCTGATGCTGTTGGCCGAACTCAACGGTACCTGCCGTTGCAGGTCGCGATCGGACAGGGCCTGCTTGGCCATGCGCTGGCAGTCGTCGAAGCTGCCGGCGACACGGAACGTGCGCACGTTGTCGCCGAAGCAGCCGAGCTGGTGGGCCTGGCGCGGCGACACGCGGCCGTCCGGATAGAGGATGACGACCTCGAGGTTCGGTTGGCGGTGGAAGGCCGCGGCCACGGCCGCGCCGGTGTCGCCCGAGGTCGCGACGAGGATCGTCAGCGGCGGCTGGTCGCTGCGGCGCAGGCGCGCCATGCAGCGGGCCAGGAAGCGCGCGCCGAAATCCTTGAACGCAGCGGTTGGTCCGTGGAACAGCTCGAGCACCCAGGTCTCGTCGTCCGCCAGCGGTTTCAGCGGCAGCGGGAAATCGAAGGCTTCGCTGCAGATCGTGCCGAGTTCGCCGGCCAGCGCATCGCCGGCGAAAAACGGTGTCAGCAACCTTGTCGCGATCGCGGGCAACGAGTCGTCGGCGGCGAAATCGGCGGGCCTGAACGAGGGCAGCGATTCGGGCACGTAGAGGCCACCATCGGCAGCGAGGCCGGCGAGCAGGGCGCTGCTGAGGTCGACGCGGCTGCGATCGTCGCGGGTCGAGTGGAATTTCATGCGAGCACCGTGGCCGCCGGGCCGTTCACCGGGGAAACCCAGGCGCGACTGGCGAAACCGGCCTGTTCGAACGCGCCGCACATGGCCGGCGCTGCCGCTTCGGCGGCGGTCCGGTTCTCGAACCAGGCGAACACGCTAGGCCCAGCCCCGGAAATCGCCGCGCCCATCGCGTCGTGGTCGAGGGCGGCCTGCTTGACCGCATGGAAGCCCGGAATCAGCGCTGCGCGACGCGGTTCGACCAGCACGTCGGCGAGTCCGGCGCGAACCAGGTCGGCGTCGCCACGATCGCATCCGGCCAGGACCAGGGCAAGATTTCCACTTTGCGCGACGAATTCCTCGAGCGTGTAGCTGCCGCGCAGGGCCTCGCGCGCACGGCGCGTCTCGAGCACCGCATCGGGGTGGACGACGAGGCTGTGCCAGGCGTCCGGGACCCCGATGCGGACCAGGCGGCCGCCGGCGGCGAGGACGAGCCCGCCGAGCAGCATCGGGGCGACGTTGTCGCCATGCCGACTGCCGCTGGCGACCGCCTCGCCTTCGAGGGCGAGCGGATAGAGTTGTTCGCGCGTCATCGGCCGGTCGAGCAGGGCATTGGCGGCAACCAGGGCGGCCACGCACGAAGCCGCCGAGCCGCCCATGCCGGAGCCGAGGGCGATGCCCTTGTCGAGTTCGAGGGCGAATCCGTAAGGAAGGTCGAGCGCTTCGCGTAGGGCGATCAGGGCGCGGCCCGCGGTGTTGCCCGGCGCATCGAGCGGCAGGTTGCGCACGCAGCCGCGGATCGCCTCGATACGCACCAGCGGCTCGTCGATGCGGCGCACGCTCGCACGGTCGCCGACCCCGGCGATGCTCTGGCCGAGGATGTCGAAGCCGACCGCGACATTGCCGATGCTGGCCGGCGCAAAGGCCGTGACCGCGCTCACAGGCGCGCTCCGAGCGCCGCGCCGAGGCGCAGCAGGTCGGCGAACACGCCGGCCGCGGTAACTTCGCGACCGGCGCCGGGGCCCTGCACGATCAGCGGATTGTCGGCATAGCGCCGGGTCGTGAACTGCACGCTGTTGTCGGTCAGGTGCAGCTTGGCGAAGGCATGCGTGGCCGGCAGTTCGACCAGGCCGACGCTGGCGGCGCCGGCGCGATCGAGGCGCGCGACATAGCGCAGCACGCAGCCCCTCGCTTTGGCCGCAGCGAGTTGTTCGGCCATCGAGGCATCGAGCGAGTCGAGCGCGGCGATGGCCTGGTCCTTGTCGAGCTCGAGCAGCGGCGCCGGCACCAGCCCGCGCACGTCGACATCGTCGAGTTCGAGTGACTGGCCTGCTTCGCGGGCGAGGATCACGAGCTTGCGCGCGACATCGAGCCCGGACAGGTCGTCGCGCGGATCGGGCTCGGTGTAGCCGAGCGCCAGGGCCTCGCGGACCAGTGCCGAAAACGGCTGGCTGCCGTCGTAGCGGTTGAACAACCAGGCCAGGGTGCCGGACAGGATGCCCTCGATCGCGATCAGTTCGTCGCCGGTGTCGATCAGGTCGCGCAGGGTCGAGATCACCGGCAGGCCAGCGCCGACCGTGGCCTCGTAGCGCCAGCGCGCGCCGCTCGCCGCTCGCGCCGCGCGGATCGCCTGCCAGCGCGCCAGCGAACCGGAGCCGGCCTGCTTGTTCGGCGTGATCACGTGGATGCCGGCGGCGAGCCAGCCGGCGTAGTGCTCGGCGACCGCGTTGCTCGCGCTGCAATCGATGATTACCGCATGCGGAAGATGCGCGGCGTGCACATGCTCGGTGAAAAGCTCGATGTCGGCGCCGGCTTCGCTGGCGCCGAGCCGCGCGGACCAGTCGGCCGGCAGCTCGCCGCGGTCGCTGGTCAGCAGGCGCGAGCTCGAGGCGATGGCGCGCACGCGAAGATCGAGATTGGCCGCCTCGCGCAGTCGCGGCATCGCCTCGCGCAACTGTTCGAGCAGGGCGCGGCCGACATTGCCCGGACCGATCACGCCGATCGAAAGGGTTTGCGGCGAGAGCCAGAATCCGGCATGCGCCGCGCGCAGCGCGCGCGACGCGTCGGCATGGGCCAGGGCCACCGAGATGTTGCGCTCGGAGGCACCCTGGGCGATCGCGCGGATATTGACCTGGGCGCGGCCGAGGGTCGCGAACAGACGTGCGGCGACGCCCGGGGTGCCGGCCATGCCGTCGCCGACCGCGGCCAGCACGCTGATGTCGCGGGTCACCGAAATTGCCTGGATCTGACCCGAGGCGAGTTCGCGGCCGAATACCGCGTCGAGGGCGACTTCGGCGCGGGCGCAGTCGCTGGCCCGCACGACCACGCAGATCGAGTGCTCGGACGAACCCTGCGAAATCATCACCACCGAAACCTTGGCGTCGCGCAGGGCGGCGAACACGCGCTCGGCCGTGCCGGGTACGCCGATCATGCCGGCGCCTTCGACGTTGACGATGGCGAGCTGGTCGGCCAGCGACAGGCCGCGTACCGGCCCCTGCGCCGCATTGCCCGAGCCGGCGATGCGCGTGCCGGGATGATCTGGATTGAAGGTGTTGCGGATATGGATCGGCAGGCCGAGCGCCATCGCCGGCAGCATCGTCTGCGGGTGGATCACCTTGGCCCCGAAGTAGGCCAGTTCGCAGGCCTCCTCGTAGGACAGCGCGTCGAGCGAGACCGCTTCGGGAACGAGTCGCGGATCGGCCGAGAGCACGCCGTCGACGTCGGTCCAGATATGCAGTTCGCCGGCCTCGAACAGGGCCGCGAAGATCGCCCCCGAGAAATCGCTGCCGTTGCGGCCGAGCGTGGTCGGCCGGCCGTCGCCGTCGCGGGCGACGAAACCGGTGACGACGATGCGCCGCTGTGCATGGTTTGCGCGCCAGTCGGCGAGGCGCGCCGCGCTGGCCTGCCAGTCGACCGCGACGCCAAGTTCGGCGTGGCTGACGACGAGCACCTCGCGCGCATCGAGCAGGGCACAGGGTTCATCGAAGGATTCGATGTGCGCGCGCAGCAGATGCGCCGAGAACACTTCGCCGAGACCCTGGATCGCATCGAGCGCCTCGCGCGCCGGAATGCCGAGCACGGCGAGCGCCTTGAGCGTGTCGGCGAGATCGGCGAAGCGCGCCTCGAGCCAGACCCGCATCGCACCGGAGCGCTCGCCGAGCAGATCGCGTGCGGTCTGCAGATGGCGTTCGCGCAAGGCCTCCCATTGCGCCTGCCAGGCCGCATCCTTGGCCGCCGCCGACTGGGCCAGCGCAATCAGCGCGTTGGTCACGCCCTGCATGGCCGAGACCACGGTGACCTGGGTTGCATCATCACGTCCGCGCAGGATCGCGGCGACTTGGCGGAAGCACCCGGCATCGGCCAGCGAGGAGCCGCCGAACTTGTGCGCGACGATCGGCAGCGAAATGCCGTCCGCTGCGCTGGCGATGTTGTGTCGCGTGGCAGCAAGCGTGGCGGACAAACGGGCAAACGGACTCATGAAGCCTCCGGGTGGTGGCCCCGCGTTCGTCGAGGGTGGGGGATCGTGCATCCCGCAGCCTCTTCGGACTGCGGGGTCGTTGCGTTGAAAACTAACTGCGCACGACTGACCGCACCCGCTGGGGTGGCGTCATCGTCGTAGTCATAATAATTGTGCACATGCAGCAAGTGGAGCCGATCGGGCCCCTGCTTGTCAAGCTACGGTTGCATCGGAAACCTATTGCTTGCGCCGATGTGCGGGCTTGCTTGCCATCAGCTGACGCAGTTCGTCGCGTTCCGCTTCGGAAAGGCGGCCTTCGATCTGGCGTGCAATCAGGTCGTCGAGTCGCTGTTGGGACGTCTGGACGTCCAATTGGCCAATCGCGCCGAGGAAGTCGGCGCGCCCCTGTTCGCCATCGACGAGCAGGTCCATCGTCGCCAGCTTGTTCAGTGCGTTCGCTTCCTCGCGGCCGGCGAAATGCTCGAGCAGGGCACCGGTGGTCAGGGCCGGGCGCTCGCGACACAGGCGGATCAGTTCGACCAGCAGCGGAATGCCGGGCTGGCGCAGTTCGGAAAAGGTCCAGGGCGGTTCGATCTCGGCGGCCAGCGAGGGCGTCTGCACGAGCAGGGCCACCGCGGTGCGCACCAGCGAACGCTGGGCCGGACGCGCGCTGCGACCGGCTGACGAGCCCGTCTGCGCGCCGCCCGGTGCCGCGGCGGCCACGGTCCTGGCGCCGCTCAGTCGCTCGAGTTCGGCATACATGAGGTCGCGGAAGGCGCCGTCGGGAATCTGTCCGATCAGCGGGCGCGCGCGCTCGGCCAGGCGAGCCTTGCCGTCGATGCTCGACAGGTTCACGTCCTTGCCGGTTTCGGCGAAGAAGAATTCGCTGAGCGGCATGGCCTGCCTGAGCCGCTGCTCGAAGCCATCGAGCCCTTCCTTGCGGATCAGCGAATCGGGGTCTTCGCCGTCGGGCACGAACAGGAACCAGGCCTGGCGACCGTCGCGCATGCGCGGCAGCACCGATTCGACCGCGCGCCATGCGGCCTGCCGGCCGGCGCGATCGCCATCGAAACAGAAGTAGACATCGGCCGAGTTGCGGAACAGCAGTTCGGCGTGGTCGCTGGTCGTTGCGGTGCCGAGCGTCGCCACGGCCTGGGTGATGCCGTACTGGTGCAGTGCGATCACGTCCATGTAGCCCTCGACCACGAGCAGGCGCGGAATCTTCTGGTGCGCATCGCGCACCTGCCACAGGCCGAACAGTTCGCGACCCTTGTGGAACAGCGGCGTTTCCGGAGAATTCAGGTACTTGGGGCCAGGGCTCTTGTCGGAAGTGCGGACAGGGATGTCCGCTTCTTGATCCTCGCGATCAGGACGATCGCTGGAAATGATGCGCCCCCCGAAGGCGATGGTCCGCCCACGTCGGTCGAGGATCGGAAACATCACGCGATCGCGGAAGCGGTCGTACTTGCCGCCGCGCTCGCCGCTGGCGAGCATGCCGGCCTTGTCGAGCAGGGCGATGCGCTGTGGCGTCGTGCCGAGCGCGTTCTTCAGCGCGTCCCACTGGTCCGGGGCGAAGCCGAGATTGAAACGTTCGAGGATCGCCGCGTCGAGGCCGCGCTGCTCGAAGTAGGCGCGTGCGGACTCGCTGCGTTTCAGTTGCTCGCGGTAGAACGTGGCTGCCGCATCGAGCAGGGTGTAGAGATCGCCGACATCCTCGCGCGGCTTGTCGCGCGGGCCGCCTTCGTACTCGACCTTGAGTCCGGCGCGCGCGGCCAGTTCCTCGATCGCGTCGGGAAACTCGAGGCGGTCGTAGTCCATCAGGAAGCGGATCGCGCTGCCGTGCGCACCGCAGCCGAAGCAGTGGTAGAACTGCTTGGCCGGGCTGACCGTGAACGAGGGCGAGCGCTCGTCGTGGAACGGGCAGCGCGCCGACCAGTCGCGGCCGGCCTTCTTCAGGGTCACGCGCTCCTGGATCACGTCGACGATGTCGATGCGGGTCAGGAGCTCGTCGATGAAGCGTTCGGGAATGCGGCCGGCCATGGGCTTAGTGTAGCGGGGCCGGGGATGGGGAATCCGGAATCGGTGCGGGATCCGCTCGTGCGAAAGGAATCCTGGATCTCAATCCCGAGCCCGACGGCTCGACGCGCCGGGCCCGCAAGGCGACTGGTCATAACGTGTGCGGCTTCGCCCCGCTGATATGTCTTCCTCGAGGGGCATGCGGCGCGGGGCGGCCTGGTTCCGGATCGATGCCCATCACCCGCAGCTGAACGGTCGCCCGGCCTCACGGGTCCGTATAACTCACCTCGACCCGCTTGCGCTTCCAGTAGTTCTCGCTCAACGGAGAAAAATGCAGCACGTGCTGCTGGCGGTCCCAATTGAACGGCTGCCCGGTGAGCGGATTGTTGAACGAGCTGTCGAGGACGCGCAGATATTGCGGCATTTCATCGGCATGCACGCCCTCTGCCCTTGCTCCCCACTTGAGCACAACCAGCCGCCGCAATGCCTCGCGATCATGCTCGCGCCGACCCCAGTCGAAGGTCGGCACCGCCATGGCCGCAAGAATGCGGCCAGAGAAGTTGTAGCTCGTCTGACGCAGGAGCAGCCACCCGTCATCGGGTAACGGAAAAGTCGCCTGTATGGCCGCGCCTGCTTCCTGCTCGACGCGGGCGAGGTCTGTGGGGGACGATTCCAGGATCTGCTGGATCGCGGCAAGTTGTCCGGCGCGGAGATTCAGGGTCGCCTGCGGCAGATAGGTGGCATTCATCGCCAGGTAGCGTAAGCATCCGCCCTTGGCGCTTCCGGAAACGCAACGGCCCAGGGCGGCGACCGGTCCGGGCAATTCCTGGGCCATGGTGTGGGCAAACGACTGGTACTCAGCGGCCATGGCCACGCTCCAGTCGACGGGTGTCGGCAAAGGCTGGACCACGCGGTTGACCGATTCCATATTCGCCTCGATCTGCTTGATGTCGGCGTGATCCAGCCATGCGGAGAAAATCCAGTAGGCCGTTTCGAGTTGGCGACCGGATTCGAGAATCGTGTCCAGGTCCTGTGGCTGGCTGCGCACGCGGCGCCAGAATTCGGCGGTATCCGCGAGGCGCACCAGAGCAGCGGCGTCCCGCGGACTCCCGGTGGTCGATTCGTCTGGGGCCAGGCCGAGCGCGAGCAGATTCAGGTAAAGGCGCGGAATAAAGGTGTCCAACCGGGGTGCATCTGCGGATGCGGGATACAGCATCTGCCAGTCAGGCAGGTGTGAAAGGACTTCGAAACGCCGTAGCAGGACGGCATTTGCATTGCGCAGGTGGACCAGCACCCTGCTGTGTGAGTGCGCCCACTCGATGCAATCGGTATCGCGTTCAGGACAAAGTGCGTCTCCGTCCACTGCTCCGGCTTCGGGCTTCACTGCCGTCACCACATCCGTGAAGAGTTCCTGTTCGTTCGCATCGGCTGGCCTGCCCGGAAATTGCTCGAATCGAGCACGGTAGGCTTCAACCCGACGTCGCCCGAGGGCAATCGGGTCCCCGCCTGGCGCTGCGCCGAGACCCGCGAAGGCGAGCCAGGCGTTGTCGGAATCGGCGACCATGCGCCGGGTTTCCGTTGCATGTAGTCTGGCCGCTTCGGTCGGCGGCTCGTCGATGCGGTTCCAGGCCACGAAGACGAACACGGCCATCGTTGCGATGAACAGGAGCCATGCCAACGCACGCAGGAACCGCCGCCAGAGCGGGCGACCTGTTGCACGGATGGACTGCGCCTTGATGTCAGCCTCCCCGGTGCGTGCAATAGACGTTGCGGGTTTGCGCATCGCCAGCGTCCGAGCCGAGCTGGCCGCACAGAGCATCCAGCCTGTTCTCCAGCCGGCGGACTTCGCGGTCGTCCGCGTTCCCAATGTGCAGACGCTCTTTCGAGAGTGCCGCCAGTTCCGCAATAGCCGATGCGGGCTTTCCGTTTGCGGCCAGAACCTCTGCATATCGCTCGCGTGCGTGAGCGAGTTCGTCCGTCTTGCCGGAACTGGCCAACGCGGCGATCTGGTCGGCGTAGTGAATTTCGAGTGAGCCGGGCAGGATCCTCGATCCGAGTAGCCGTCGCAGGCTTTCGTCAATTGCCACCGGTGCGGTTGCGCCTTGCCTCGCTTGACCGAGTTCCCCTTCCAGCCGTCTAGCCAAGGCTGTTTCACCGGCAAGCCGGTAGAGCAGGGAAAGGTCACCCAGTGCCGCCTGGTGTTCAGGGCTGCTCGGTCCCAGTGCGCTGCCGAGTTGGCCGGCGAACCGCTTCATCAGTGCGATCGCGTCCGCAAGATGATCTTGCTCCGCGCGGATCCGGCACAGGTTGAGCGATGCAAATGCAAAGTAGACCGATAGCGGCTGCTGCCGGCCTTCGGATGCATGGATCAGCTCTTGATATGACTCCACCTCGCGAGGAGTGTCCCCTCGCAACTGCGCATTTCTTGCGATCTCTGCGCGAATGACATCGGCGGACGGATCGTTTGCTCCCTTGAGCAAGCCAGTCAGCGCAAGGGCCCGGTCCAGGTGCGCTTCGGCTCGTGCATGGTCGCGCTGCTTGTCGTAGGTGACGCCCAATAGCAGCGCGGCAGTCGAGACACGGGCTCGGGCCGAGCGCAGCCTTTGCGGCTCCCAGTATTTCGCATCGGAACTGTCCAGCAGCGAATAGGCTTCCTGCAAGTGGGCGGAAGTCCGGGATACATCGTCCGCCTCGACTTCCATCGTGGCCAGGGTTCCCAGAACCTCGATCCGGGCCGGCAGGCTCTCGGCATTCGCTTCTTTTTCCAGCATGGCCAGCGCGCGTTCCAGTGTTGCCGCTGCAGATTTCGCGTCGTTCTGCAGTCGCTGCACCCTGGCCAGATCCAGCAGCGCCAACGCGTAGGTTGGACTGTCGGCTGATCCGCTGAAGTACTCGATGTCATTCAGCTGCTGGCGAATCAGGTCTGCCGCCTCGTCATTCGCCTTGCCCAGCAACAAGTCGGCCAGCCAAGCGATTTCGGCCACGGCGGAGCTGCGCAGGTGCCCTGGTTCAGGATGCCCCGCGACGGCAATTATCTGTCGCAGGGTCTTCTCGAGCGTCGCGGTATCTTTCCGGTTCCAAAGTCGATCGGCTTTCGCACGCAACTCCTTCAATTCAGCTTGATGCGAAGGCGTGCCAAACTCGAACCCTGAACCGCCTTCCCCACGCACTTCTACCCCGGCTACGTCGGCGAGCAGTGACAGCGCGCCGCCAAGCGAAACCATGTCTAGCTTGATGGTTGCAAGCTTGTCGCCAAGGATGTCACGGCTGCGCAATTCGATCCGTTTTATGCGCGACAGATCTGCGGCGATCTGTTTCAACCCGATATTCGAGGCGTCGATTCCCACATACGGACCATCCTTCAGCAATTCGATCGCTACCCGAAGCTCAGGTCCATCGGAATGCCCAACACGCTTGAGCGCTTGACCCCGGCTGCCTATCTCGAGACCCCTCCCCGCATAGTTCCGCGGCAGTGCCACTTCGCGCAGCGTCACGTCTACGTCCACCTTGCCGCCACGTACAGTCAGCGCGATCAGGGGCATGCGATCGCGATGAAGAGTCCAGCGCGTCGTCAGGTCATCATCGTCGTAGCGTGGTTCCACCCTGACCGAATGGCCACTCCCGCAATCAGCCACGGAGGCAGCGAGAGGGATACCCTCGACGTCGGGGAGGCCCTGCAGATGCACGCGCAGCGGAGTTTCGCAGTCATCGATGCGATAGGACGGCCCAAGGTCGATATATTTCGCGGGCACTGCGAGCGGAAGGCAGGCCAGAATGAGTGCTGCAATCGCCCACACGCAACGAGCAGTCGGCTCGGTCGGGCGGTGCCTGCGCATCGATTCGATACAGATCGGCATGACTTCTCCCCAAGTGCGCGACAGAATGCGATGAGCGAACGACGACTACCGCTTCTATCAACAATCCGCAGAGCCTACAAGCAGCGCATGCGCGGCCTGGTTGTCAGGCCTCGGCAGGGATCCCGGCTCAGCCGTCGAACGGGCAGCGCGCGGACCAGTCGCGGCCAGCCTTCTTCAGGGTCACGCGCTCCTGGATCACGTCGACGATGTCGATGCGGGTCAGGAGCTCGTCGATGAAGCGTTCGGGAATGCGGCCGGCCATGGGCTTAGTGTAGCGGGGGCCGGGATCGCCTTTCCTTCTCCCCTCGGGAGAAGGTGTCGCGAAGCGACGGATGAGGGTACGGCCGGAGCGAGCAGATTCAAGGCAGGTCGGGTTGTCAGGCACAAACGTACCCTCATCCGCCCTGCGGGCACCTTCTCCCGAGGGGAGAAGGAAACGCCATCCCGGCTCGCTACGCGAGTCGGGACTTGATCAACTCCGACACCTGGCCCATGTCGGCGCGGCCGGTGACCTGCGGCTTGACCAGGCCGATCACCTTGCCCATCTCGCGCGCGCTGGTGGCGCCGGAATCGGCGATGGCCTTGGCGACGATGGCGTCGAGTTCGGCCGCCGAAAGCGGAGCCGGCAAGTAGGTCTGGATGACCTCGACTTCGGCGCGCTCGACCGCGGCCAGGTCCTCACGGTTGGCCGCCGTGTACTGCTCGATCGAATCGCGGCGCTGCTTGACCATCTTCTCGAGGATGCCGAGTACCTGGGCGTCGTCGAGTTCGATGCGCTCGTCCACTTCGCGCTGCTTGAGCGCGGCCAGGATCAGGCGGATCACGCCGAGGCGATCCTTCTCGCCGGCGCGCATCGCGGCCTTCATGTCGTCGGTAATGCGGGCCTTGAGAACGGACATCGTGCACCTCGTGGTCGTGGATGGATGGCTGCCCGGAACGGTTCAGGCCCGGGGCAGGGCCGGATCGGAACGCCGCAAACACAAACGGCCGGCGCTGCGTGGGCAGTGCCGGCCGAGAGATTCAGCCCGGATGTCGCGGCCCCGGCGCGGTGCCGGAACCAGCATCGATCGGTCGCACGGATCGCCGCAGCGATCGCGCAGCCGTTCGATCAATACATGCGTTGACGCTTGGTGACGTCGCGCGAAACGCGGCGCAGGTGGCGCTTGACCGCAGCCGCGCGCTTGCGCTTGCGTTCCTGGGTCGGCTTTTCGTAGAACTCGCGCTTGCGCACTTCGGCCAGCACACCGGCCTTCTCACAGGTGCGCTTGAAGCGGCGCAGGGCAAATTCGAACGGTTCGTTCTCGCGAACTTTGACGCTTGGCATAGTCTCTCCGCTGTTAAACTCGACAACCCGGGCTCTCGGGCGAGCCGCGCATTCTATTTCATGGCATCGATCATTGCAAAACCCGGTCCGGTGCTCGGCATCGAGACCTCCTGCGACGAAACCGGGGTGGCCGTCTACGACCGCCAGCGCGGCCTGCTGGCCCACGCCCTGTACAGCCAGGTCGAGCTGCACGCCGAATATGGCGGCGTGGTGCCCGAACTGGCCTCGCGCGACCATGTGCGCAAGCTGCTGCCGCTGATCCGCCAGACCCTGGCCGAGGCCGGACTGACCGTCAGCGACCTCGGCGGGGTCGCCTACACGGCCGGTCCGGGCCTGGTCGGCGCCCTGCTGGTCGGCGCCGCGGCAGCCCGCTCGCTGGCCTGGGGCCTCGAAATCCCGGCCATCGGCGTGCACCACATGGAGGGGCACCTGCTCGCGCCGATGCTCGAGGACGACCCGCCCGAGCCGCCGTTCGTCGCCCTGCTCGTTTCCGGCGGCCATTCGATGCTGATCGAAGTCGAGGCAATCGGCCGCTACCGCCTGCTCGGCGACACCCTCGACGACGCCGCCGGCGAAGCCTTCGACAAGACCGCCAAGCTGATGGGCCTGCCCTATCCGGGCGGCCCGGCCCTGGCCCGGCTGGCCGAAACGGCCGAACCGGGCCAATTCCGCTTCACCCGGCCGATGACCGATCGGCCCGGCCTCGATTTCAGCTTCTCGGGCCTCAAGACCCAGGTCCTGCTGGCCTGGCAGCGCAGCGACGGCAGCGAGGCCACGCGTGCCGCGGTCGCCCGAGATTTCGAGGAGGCCATCGTCGAGACCCTCGCGATCAAGTGCCGGCGCGCGATGCAGGCGACCGGCGCGAAGCGCCTGGTGGTGGCCGGCGGCGTCGGCGCCAACCGGCGCCTGCGCGCACAACTCGCCGCGGCCGGCAGTGCCGATGGTTTCCGCACTTACTTCCCGCGCCTGGAGTTCTGCACCGACAACGGCGCGATGATTGCCCTGGCCGGGGCGATCCGTCTCGAGGCCGGCCAGCACAACGATGCCGAAATCCGCGTGTTTCCGCGCTGGGATCTGCAGGCCCTCGCGCCAGTGTGATCGACGCCGGGTACCCCGGCGATTGGAGCTACTCGAATCCGTCGGCGTAGATGCGTTGCGGATCGTACAGTTCGGCGCTGCGCAGGAAGTTGAAGCCATTGCCGCCGGCCACCAGGACGCGTCCGTTCGGCAGCAGCATGGCGGTATGTCCCGAGCGCAGGTCGGCCATCCGACCCGCAGCGGACCACTGCCGCGTGACCTGATCGAACAACTCGGCGGAAGCCACGGGCGCCGCCTCGCCGACGCCACCGACGGCGAGAATCCTGCCATCGGGCAGTCGTGTCAGCGTCGGAACGAAGCGGCCGACACTCAGCTCGCCCGAATCGGTCCAGGTATTCGTGGTCGGATCGTAGGTTTCCGACATGCGCACGGTGGATCCATCCACGGCGCCTCCGGCAACGAGCACCTTGCCGTCGTCGAGCAGGATGGCGTTGGCGGCCTGGCGGGCGAATGCCAGGCTGGCGACCGGCGACCAGGTGTTCGCAACCGGATCGTACACCTCGCAGGCGGCCGTCGCGGTGCCGGCCCCGGGCGTCGTCGAGCCTCCTGCGACCAGCACGCGACCGTCGGTCAGTTTCAGCGCGACATGATCGAAGCGTGGGATCTGCATCGCTGCCGTGCTCACCGAATTGCCGGTCGTCGGGTCGAACAGGGTCGCGCCGGGGATCTGCGACTCGTCGTAGCCTCCGACGAGGAGCACCGATCCGTTGTCGAGCAGGGTCGCGGAATCGAGCGTGCGCGGAGCGAGCGCGCCGGGCGATGCATGCCATTGGCCATCATCCGGATCGTAGACGAGCACTGGCAACGCAGGTGGGGAGGGCGACAGCGCCGAGACGCCGCCCAGAATCATGACCTCGCCGTTCGCCAGCGCGATCGCATGGTGGCTGACCCGTCCCCACGGAATGTCCGGGGCCGGAAGCCAGGCATCGAGTGCCGGGGCGTAGATTTCGCTGGCCGAGAGAACTCCGTCGATATTCTCTCCGCCGGCCACGAGCACGGTGCCGTCATCCAGCAGCGTCGCGCTCGCGAAGCGGCGTTCGTGCGACATGTCCGCGGCCGGGATCCACGACTGCGAGGCCGACGCCGTCGAGGTTGCGAACAAGCACAGGAGAAGGCGTGTCCAGTGGTTTCGTGCACGCGCAGTGCGGGTGGCAGGGCGGGCACATCGTTCGGGCTGGGTATTCATTCGGCATCCTTGCGTGGCGTGGGAACCCGTTGCAGCAGCGGGCCTCGGCCTGCAGTCTACCCGGAGCAGGGCATCGAAGCCCAATCCGCATCGCGCGCACTGGCGCGTGCATCGACGCGAACGTGTCGGCAGTGCTGCGGCACCCGGCGGGGAGATGCGATCTCGTTTAGGATCCCACTTTTACGGCACCCTGGTTCGAGCCCACCGTGGACATCGTTTTCATCGAAGACCTGCGCATCGACACCGTCATCGGCATCTACGACTGGGAACGGCGGATCCGCCAGACCGTCGCCCTCGATATCGAAATGCGTTTCGACAACACGCGCCCGGCCGCGACCGATCGCATCGAGGACACGCTCGACTACAAGGCCGTGTCCAAGCGCCTGATCGCGTTCGTCGAGGCATCCGAGTTCCAACTCGTCGAGACCCTGGCCGAGCGCTGCGCCGCGATCATCCTCGACGAGTTTTCGGTGTCCCACGTCAAGTTGCGCCTGGCCAAGCCCGGTGCGGTACGCGGCTCGAAATCGGTCGGCGTGCAGATCGAGCGCGCGCGAAGCTGAGGCCGGCGCGCTGTTTCCCTCTCCCCCCGGGAGAGGGTGCCCCGACGGGGCGGGTGAGGGTTCGGGCGGAGCGAGGTCTGCGACGTCAAGGCGAGCATCCGGCTCTTCTTCGCAAGAAAAGCTCGCAACGCGCAGAGCCGAGTGGAATTCCCCGGCTTCTGTGTGGCCTTCAGGCGTTGTTCGTAGCGGTTTCCCACGGAAACGGCGGCAGCGTATGCACGGCTTCGGCCAGCTTTTCGGCCCAGGCCTGGCGGATATCGGCGAAGAACTCGGTGTCCTCGTCGATGCGCACCTTCTGGCTGACGCGGTATTCGCCGTCCTGGATGATCGCGAGGTCGATCGGCAGGCCGACCGAAACATTCGAACGGATCGTCGAGTCGAGCGAGACCAGGGCGCAGCGCGCGGCGTCTTCCAGCGTCGTGTCGCGATCGATGATGCGATCGAGGATCGGCTTGCCGTATTTCGATTCGCCGATCTGCAGGTATGGCGTCTCGGGCGAGGCGCTGATCCAGTTGCCGAGCGGGTAGATCAGGCGCACGGCCGCTTCGCCGCCGGCGATCTGGCCGCCAAGAATGAGCGTGGCCTCGACGCTGACGCTGTTCTGCTGGGCCTTCTCGCTGATATGGGCCTGGTTGGCGACCAGCACGCGACCGATATAATCGCAGACCTCATAGAGGCGCTTGGCCTTGAACAGGCTGAACGGTGCCTCGGGATTCTCGATGTCGCGGCGCAGGGTCGAGATCACGGCCTGGGTGGTGGCCAGGTTGCCGGCCGACATCAGCACGAACACGCACTCACCCGGCTTCTCGAACACGTGCATCTTGCCGTGCGTGCGCACATCGTCGAACGAGGCGCTGGTGCGCGTGTCGGACGCCAGCACGAGGCCGCCGTCGACGTGGATCCCCACACAATAGGTCATGGTTGAAGCTGCATCCAATCCGGTCGTCCATTGTAGGCACGGCTTGCTATCGCCGCGATAGCCCAAACCTGACCGGAGGGTGAACTGTACAGGGAGATCAATATCTTGGACATGCTGAATACCTGGCTGGCCGACCCGATGGCGCGAACTGTCGGCGGTCTGCTCGCCCTCGTTCTCGTTTCGGGGCTGACCGCAACGGTGGTCCGGCGCACCCTGGTCCGTGGCATGCGCAAGCTGGCCGCGCGCACGACCTGGACCTGGGACGACGTGCTGATGGACCACGGCACCCTGCGCCAGTTCACGCGCATCGCGCCGACTTTGATCATCCAGTTCGGCATCGGTTTCATCCCCGGTCTGCCACCCAGCCTCGTCGCGCTGATCCGCAGCCTGGCCCTGGCCGGAACGATCCTGTTCCTCGTGCTCGCCCTCGGCGCGGCGCTGAACGCGATCGAGGAGGTCTATCGGCGCGCCAGCAACGGCACGCGTTCGATCAAGACCTATGTACAGTTCCTCAAGATCGCCATCTACATCATCGCCGCGGTGGTCATCGTCGCCACCCTGATCGATCGCTCGCCGCTGATCCTGCTGTCCGGCCTCGGTGCCTTGTCGGCAATCCTGCTGCTGGTCTTCAAGGACACCATCCTCGGCCTCGTCGCCGGCGTGCAGCTGACCTCCAACGACATGCTGCGGGTCGGAGACTGGATCGAGGTTCCGGCTGCCGGCGCCGACGGCGATGTCATCGACATCGCCCTGCACACGGTCAAGGTGCAGAACTGGGACAAGACCATCACCACGATCCCGACCTGGCGCCTGATCGCCGATCCGTTCAAGAACTGGCGCGGCATGACCGAAGCGGGCGGTCGCCGGATCAAGCGCTCCCTGCTGATCGATGCCGGCAGCGTGCATTTCATCGGCGAGGAAGACATCCGGCGCATGACCGCATCACGCGTGCTGCGCGCCTACCTGACCGACAAGGCCTCCGAGGTGACCCGCTTCAACGCCGCGCTCGGCGACGACGGCCGTTCGCCGCTCAACCAGCGTCGGCTGACCAATCTCGGCACCTTGCGCGCCTACACCCTGGCCTACCTCAAGGCGCATGAAGGCATTCGCCAGGACATGACCCTGATCGTGCGCCAGCTCGACGCGAAGGGTGAGGGCATCCCGCTCGAACTCTACTGCTTCACGAAGACCACGGCCTGGAGCGAGTACGAAGGCATCCTCTCGGACATCTTCGACCACCTGATTGCGATCCTGCCCGAGTTCGGCCTGCGCCTTTATCAGAAGCCGGCCGGCAGCGATCTTCGCGAGGCGATCGAGCACATCGGCTCCGGCCCCGCGGCTCTCGAAGGACCGCGGGCGTGACCCGGGCCATCCTCAGTCTCGGCTCGAACCTCGATCCCGAGCACCATCTGCGCACGGCACTGGCCGAGTTGCGCGCGCAGTTCGGCGCGCTGCTCGTGTCGCCGACCTATCGCACCGAAGCGGTCGGCTTCGACGGGCCGGCCTTCCTCAATCTGGCCGTGGCCCTCGACACCGACTGGACTGCGCCGCAACTCGACAACTGGCTGCATGCGCTCGAGGACCGCCACGGTCGCCGCCGCGACGTGCCGCGCTTTTCCAGCCGCACGCTCGACATCGACATCGTGCTGTTCGGCGACGGCGTCATCGACGGCCCGGGCCACCTGCAGGTGCCGCGCGACGAACTGCGCCACGCCTTCGTGCTCGCCCCGATCGCCGACATCGCGCCCGACATGCGGCATCCGCTCAGCGGCGAAACGATGGCCGAGCTGTGGCGCCGGCATCCCGAGCATGGCTCGGAACTGCAGCGCGTGGCCCTGGAGTGACGACGAGGGCCCGAAGCGGACCGCCCTAGCGCTCGCGACGCGCCCGATTCGAACCTGAACGGTATACTCGCGCCGTGGTACCGCGTTGCAACCGTATCCATTTCAGGGAGTCGACATGTTCGAGAAGTTTTCGCATAGCTGGTCACTGGTCAAGTCCAGCGCGGCCGTGCTGCGTTCAGACAAGGAGTTGCTGGTCTTCCCACTGCTCTCGGCGGTCTGCTGCATCATCGTGGCGGCCAGTTTCTTCGTGCCGGCCATCCTTGGCGGCCTGTTCGCCGGCCTGCGCGAGGAGAACGCCAATCCGCTGCTCTACGTGTTCCTGTTCGCGTTCTACGTGGTCCAGTACTTCGTCATCATCTTCTTCAATTCGGCCCTGATCGGCGCGGCCATGATCCGCCTCAGGGGTGGCGATCCGACCGTCGCCGACGGCTTCCGCATCGCCATGTCGAAGTTGCCGGCGATCCTCGGCTACGCACTGATCTCGGCCACGGTCGGCGTCATCCTGCGCGCGCTGCAGGAACGCGCCGGCTTCATCGGACGCTTCGTCATCGGCCTGATCGGCCTGGCCTGGACGATCGCCTCGTTCCTCGTCGTGCCGGTGCTGGTCAGCCAGGACATCGGTCCGATCGATGCGGTCAAGCGCAGCGCCGAACTGCTCAAGAAGACCTGGGGCCAGAACCTGATCGGCACCGGTGGCATCGGCCTCGTGTTCGGGCTCGGCATCTTCGCCCTGGCCATCCTCGGCGGGGTGCTGATCGCCCTGGCCGTCTCCACCGGCATCGTCTCGATCATCGTCACGACGATCGTCGCCTTCGTCCTGGCCCTGCTCCTCCTGATCCTGATCCAGGCGGCCCTGCAGGGCGTCTACGCGGCCGCGCTCTATCGCTACGCGACCGAAGGCGAGGCTGGCGAGTCGTTCGACAATGCGCTCGTTGCAGGCGCGTTCAAGGTCAAGGCCTGAGCACGAAGACCACGGCCCAAGCGCCACTCGCCGCATCGCGGCGAGTGGCGTCACTGGATCAGAGCCAACCCATATTAGGCTCGTTGTCAGTCCCAGGGGATCATCCTTCGACTTCGCTGCGCTACGCTCAGGACGAACGGATATCTCGCGCATTGTTCGCTCTGCCCAGGGCGAACGGATTTCCCGCCATTCCTGGACAGATCAAGGGATCGCGATCGAGCGGCCGCCGTCGACGTTGATGATCTGGCCGGTCACGAACTGCGCATCGCGCAGCAGCCAGAGCACGGCCGAGGCGACATCCTCGGGTGAGCCGGCGCGCTTGAGCGGCGTGCCGTCGATGATCCTTTCCTGTTTCGCATAGGCCTTGCCCTGCTCCGGCCACATCACGGCGCCCGGAGCGACGCCGTTGACGCGGACGTGCGGGCCGAGTTCGTGGGCCAGGGCGCGTGTCATCGCGACCTGGGCGGCCTTGGCCATGCAGTAGACCGCATAGCCGGGGAGCGGGCGCTCCGCGTAAATGTCGAGCAGGTTGACGATGGCGCCGCTGTTGCTGCGCAAGGCGCCGGCAGCGGCCTGGCAGAGAAAGAACGGCGCGCGCGCGTTCGAGGCGAACAGTTCATCCCATTGCGCCTGCCCGACCTCGCCGAATGTGCTCGGGTGGAATGACGAGGCGTTGTTGACGAGGCCATCGAGGCGGCCGAAGCGGCCGAGGGTCGCATCGACGAGGTCGGGCAGCCGCTCGAAATCGGCCAGGTCCGCCTGCAGGGCCAGCGTACTCGAAGGCCGCACCTGCTCGAAGCTTGCGATCAGCGTGTCGAGTTCGTCGCGCGAATGCCGGCAATGCAGGGCCAGGTCGTAGCCGGCCGCGTGCAGGGTCCGCGCGATCGTGGCACCGACGCGGCGGGCCGCGCCGGTGACCAGCACGACCGGCCGGGCGTTCGCGGTTTCCGTCATTGGTGTTCTCCGTGCGCGTCGGTATCCTGCGCAGATTGCCGCAAGTCGGCGCAGCGGGCCAGCCGTGAACACCCCCCTTCCGCAACCCTCGGCCGAGGAACGCGCCCATTCCGGGCGCCTGGTCGCGCTGATCCGCGAAGAAATCGCCAGCCAGGGGCCGATGCCGTTCTCGCGCTTCATGGAACGTTGCCTGTACGCGCCGGGGCTCGGTTACTACAGCGCCGGCCGCACCAAGTTCGGTGCGGATGGCGATTTCGTCACCGCGCCCGAACTCGGCTCGCTGTTTTCCCGGACCGTCGCCGACGCCCTCGCGCCCTGCCTGAGTGAATTCGGCGCCGATGCCGACTTCTGTGAACTGGGTGGCGGCAGCGGCGCCTTTGCCGAGGCCGCGCTCGGCGCGTTTGCCGCGGCGAACGCCTTGCCGCGCCGCTACCGCATCCTCGAACCGAGCGCGGACCTGCGCGAGCGCCAGCGCGAGCGTCTGCGCGATGCTCTCGAGCCCGCCCTGTTCGCCCGCGTGGAGTGGCTCGAACGCCCGCCCGAGGCGAGCTGGCGCGGCGTGCTGTTCGCCAACGAAGTCATCGATGCATTGCCGGCGACGCGCTTCAGCAAACGCGATGGCGAAGTCTTCGAGGAACATGTCACGCTCGGGGAAGACGGCGGCTTCCGGCGCATCGACCGTCCCGCCGACGCGCTCGTGGCCGGCGCCGTGCGCCATGTCGAGCGCGATCTCGGGCGCGAGTTCGTCGACGGCTACCGCTCCGAAATCCTGCCGCAACTGCCGTACTGGATGCAGGCCGTCCTCGGCTCGCTCGAGGCCGGCCTCGTGCTGTTCGTCGACTACGGCTACCCGCGCAACGAGTACTACCTGCCCGAACGCGACGACGGCACCCTGGTCTGCCACTACCGGCATCGCGCGCATGGCGAGGCCCTGCTCTGGCCAGGATTGCAGGATCTCACCGCCTTCGTCGATTTCACCGCGCTGGCCGAGGCCGGCAACCAGGCCGGATTCGGCGTGGCCGGCTACGCCTCGCAGGGCCGCTTCCTGATCGCGGCCGGATTGCCGCAGCGGTTCGCGCAGGCCAGCGACGGCGTCGATGAAGCGGCCACCTATCGCCTCGCCCAGGAGGTCAAGCGCCTGACCCTGCCGGGCGAAATGGGTGAGCGCTTCCAGGCCATGCTGCTCGCGCGCAACGTGCCCGAGTCGGCGCTGCCACCCGGCCTCGCGGCGATCGACCAGGGCTCGCGGCTGTGAGTCGCCCGGACCTGGATACTCGAGCGGTGCCAACCCGATGCTGACTACCCTGCTCTCGCCGACACGCATCGGCGTCCTGCTTGCCCTCGTGCTGCTGCCGGTCTGGCGCTGGCTGCCGCGCTGGCTGCGCGTGCTGGCAGTGCTGCCGCTGGCGGCCTGCGTGCTGGCCAGCCTGCCCGTGGTCGCCAACCAGCTGGTGCGCTGGCAGGAGTCGCGCGTACCGGCGCACAGCTTCTGCACGCCGCCGCAACCGTCGACGATCGTCGTCCTGAGCGGCGGAATTGCCTACGAGCCGGCCAATGCATCCGACTATGCCGCGCTCGGCGAATCGAGCCTGCGCCGCCTGTTCGCCGGCGTCGAGCGCTTCGACGCGCAAGCCAATGGGCGTCTGGTGATTTCCGGCGGGGAGGGGCAGTACGGAATCGCCGAGAGCGCCCTGATGGGCGCGCTGGCGCAGCGGCTCGGCGTGCCGGCCGATGCGATCAGACTGGAATCCGCCTCGCATTCGACCTGGCAGAACGCGCAGTTCGTGCGTGAACTGGATCTTCCGGGACGCATCGAGCTGGTGACCTCGGCCCTGCACCTGCCGCGCGCGGTCTACGCCTTCGAGCAGGCCGGCTTCGAGGTCTGTGCCGCGCCGGCCGATTCGCGCTACGCGGGCCCCAACAGTTTCGGCTACTACCTGCCTTCGACTTCGGCCCTGGACAAGTCCGATGCCGCGATCCACGAAATGATCGGCGAGGCCGCCTATCGGATGGGCTGGCTGCGCAGCACCACGCGCGATCCCTGGGCCGGCTCCGACGAGCGCTAGGCGGCCGCGGATCCCGGTCCGGGCACTCCCGTCGTGACCCGACGGATTGGCGGGGCTATTTGCGGGCGGCCGATGATTCGTCCGCGCCGAACTCGCGCACCAGCCAGTCCTTGAGCAGGCTCTTTTCGAAGCGGTAGGAGTCGCTGCCGTTGGGCGTGCTGCGGCTCAGGAAGGCGGGATCGCGCAACTTTCTCTCGCCGCTCGCGATGACCGTGCCGTTCGCGTCGGTCAGGCTGAAGCGCAGATCGATGCGCGGCGGATACATGTCCCTGACGACGCGCACGTCGCGGTAGGCCGGGCCGCGCCACGGCTCGTACTGGCCGGCCAGCTTGACGTCGGTGAAGGTGACGTCGAGATGCTGCCCTGGCTTGAGCAGCTTGTCGGCACGCTGGACCACGGTCTTGCGCATCGCTTCGAGCCAGGTCTCGGGCTTCGGCTGGCCGAAGGCATGGCTGTAGCGGACCTCGGTGAACTGCGCCGGATCCGTCCAGTTGACGGTAACGCGATCCGCATCGGTAGCCTCGGCGGCCTGCGTGGTCGTCGCGCTGGCGACGAGCAGGCCGAGCATTGCCAGAATGGCGAACCAGCGGCAGCGGGATGAAATTCGGTTCATGTCGATCTCCGTGGGGCTGGGCGCGCATCGCTTGCGCACCCTCCGGTCCGTATGGACGTTGCAGGACGCCATTCAGTTGCATCGGCGATCGCGCTGTGCCGTCCTCGTTCGCGTGTGGTTCAGGCGTGTCGGGCCGTTCAAGCCGCCTTGGCCAGGGCGAACGCGTCGCGGGTCAGGTTCTCCGGCGCCGCGTCGGTACAGGCCACATCGTCCTCGATGCGGATGCCGCCGTACTTGCGGAAGGCATCGATGCGGTCCCAGGCGACATCCCTGCCTTCGGGCCTGCCCTTGAGTTTTTCCAGCAGCATGTCGATGAAGTAGAGGCCCGGTTCGATCGTGACCACGGCACCGGGCTCGATCGTGCGCGTCATGCGCAGGTAGGGGTGTCCTTCGGGACGCGGAATCGTCGCACCGGAGTCGTCGCGGGCGAATCCGGCCACGTCGTGCACTTGCAGGCCGATCGGATGACCGAGGCCGTGTGGGAAGAAGGTCGCCGAGACGCCCGATTCGACCGCGCTTTCCGCGCTCATGCGGATGAAGCCGTGGTCCTTCAGCACGCCGGCAAGCTGGTGGTGCGCGTGGACGTGCAGGGCGGCGTAATCCTGGCCCGGGCGGACCCTGTCGCAGAGGCCCTGCTGGACCGCATCGACGGCATCGATCAGGGCCTGGAACTCGCCGGCATCGGCGCCCGCGTAGCTGCGCGTGATGTCGCTGGCGTAGCCGTGGAAGCTGGCTCCGGCATCGATCAGGAACGAGTTCAGGTGCGAAGGCGGTGCGTGGCGCAGGTCGTGGTAGTGCAGGATCGCGCCATGCTCGTTGAGCGCGATGATGTTGCTGTAGGGCAGTTCGTTCTCGGTCTGGCGCGCGGCATCGAGATAGGCCATGTGGATGCCGTATTCCGACTCGCCGGCGCGGAAGGCGGCCTCGGCGGCGCGGTGCGCGCGCGTGCCGATCTTGCTGGCGACCCGCATCATGGCCAACTCGTAGTCGGTCTTGTACATGCGCTGGTAATGCAGCGCGTCGAGCACGCCCTGCGGATTGTTCGGCACGAATCCGCCGAGCGCCGCGTTGTCCTCGCCGATGATCGCGCAGCGCGAGATGTCGGTCGGCAGCTCGGCCAGCGCCTCCTGTCCTTCGCGGATCACGACGATGTCGAAATGCTCGACCCAATAGCCTGCCGGTGCTTCGGGCACCACATGCCAGTAGTCGGCCGGCTGCAGGTAGACCAGCTTAGGCTTGCGCCCCGGCGTGTAAACCAGCCACGAGCCGGGCGCCCGCGTCACCGGCAGCCAGTGCTTGAAATGCGGATTGACGAAGAACGGGTAGTCGCGATCGTCGAGGAACTGGTAACGCAGGACGCCGGCCGGCACGACCAGGTGGTCGAAGCCGCCGCGCGCGAGGGCGGCGTCGGAACGCGCCTTCAGGACATCGATGTGGGCGGCGAACAGCGGGTACAGGTCGGGGTGCTGCGTATCCATGACGACTCCTCGGTGTTGAGCGCCCATTGTGCCCCGCAAGCGCTCGCATGGCGATTGGCGGGAGCGAAAGCATCGAAAACCAAAGCTCCACCGATCGCCCTGAACGTAGGCGCGCAGCGCCGGAGTCGAAGGGTGGTTGGGGTCCACGAGACGCTTCGACTTCGCTTGCTGGCGCAAGCTACGCTCAGCGCGAACGGCAGTGAGGGGTATTCGACTCGAGCAGACGCGCAGGCAGCGACCATGCGACATCCCCCCGTTCGCCCTGAGCGTAGGCGCGCAGCGCCGAAGTCGAAGGGTGTTTGGGGCCCTCGAGACGCTTCGACTTCCCTTGCTGGTGCAGCTACGCTCAGCGCGAACGGTGAGGTGAGAGGCAAGCGCTGACGGTGGGGTGGCCGGCGACCCTGCAATTTGTCCGTTCGCCCTGAGCGTAGGCGCGCAGCGCCGAAGTCGAAGGGTGTTTGGCGTCCCGAGACGCTTCGACTTCGCTTGCTTTCGCAAGCTACGCTCAGCGCGAACGGTGGGGTGGGCGCGCTCGAACGGTGGGGTGAGAGGCAAGCGCCGACGGTGGGTGACGGCAAGCGCGAACGATGGGGTGACCGGCGACCCTGCAATTTGTCCGTTCGCCCTGAGCGTAGGCGCGCAGCGCCGAAGTCGAAGGGTGTATGGGGTCCTCGAGACGCTTCGACTTCGCTTGCTTTCGCAAGCTACGCTCAGCGCGAACGGCAGTGAGGGGTATTCGACTCGAGCAGACGCGCAGGCAGCGACCATGCGACTTCCCCCCGTTCGCCCTGAGCGTAGGCGCGCAGCGCCGGAGTCGAAGGGTGCTTGCATGACCACACCATCTCACTGCGATACGCTTGGCGCAAAGTTGGTCGGAGCGCCGCACATGGCATTCAGCCTGTACATTCTCGAATGCGCGGACGCGAGCCTGTACATCGGTCACACCGACGACCTGGACAAGCGCCTACAGCAGCATGATGCCGGTGTCGAATGCTATACAGCCTCACGCCGGCCCTTGAAGTTGGTGCATGTCGAGGAGTTCGAGACTCGCTATGAGGCTCTGGTCATGGAGCGCAAGCTCAAGGGATGGAGTCGGGCAAAGAAGTTGGCCTGGATGCGTGGCGACTGGGGCCGAATCTCCGAATTGGCCAGAGGGCGGCATCGACACGAGCGAGTGCGATAGTCGATTCGAGCCGCTTCGACTTCGCTTGCTGGCGCAAGCTACGCTCAGCGCGAACGGTTGGGTGGTGTATTCAGCGCGAACAAGCGCGCGGCCCGCGACCCTGCAACCTCCCCCGTTCGCCCTGAGCGTAGGCGCGCAGCGCCGGAGTCGAAGGGTGTTTGGCGTCCCGAGGCGCTTCGACTTCGCTTGCTTTCGCAAGCTACGCTCAGCGCGAACGGTTGGATGGGGTGCTCAGCGCGAACGGTGGGGTGGGAGGCAAGCGCGAAGGGTCGTGTGGGCGGCGACCGTGCAATATCTCCCGTTCGCCCTGAGCGTAGGCGCGCAGCGCCGGAGTCGAAGGGTGCCTGACGTCCCCGAGCCGCTTCGACAGCGCCCGTCTCGACCCCAAAGCATGAGCGGCTGGCCTCATGCGCGGCGACGTGCTTCAATGCCTGCCTGAAGCGGGGGTGCCGGCGTTGGCCGGCTGAGAGAGTCCCTTGGAACCTGATCCGGTTTGCACCGGTGTAGGGAGCTTTTTCTGATGGGCGTCGCGCGCCCGACGGCCCGCTTTTCTGATTTGCGAATCCCTCGCGGGAGTCGATCCGCAGAGGTCGATCCCTAGAAAAGCAGGAAATATTCAATGAACGCCGTACCGAATCCGCTCCTGGCCGAAGCCGCCGAGCTGTCCGAATCCGTGACCCGGCCGATCCCCGGTTCGCGCAAGATCCATGTCGAGGGTTCGCGTGCCGATATCCGCGTGCCGATGCGCGAGATCGTGCTCGAAGACACGCCGAGCACATTCGGAGTCGAGAAGAACGCGCCGTTCGCCGTCTACGACACCTCGGGTCCGTACACCGATCCCGATTATCGCGTCGACCTCGCCGCCGGCCTGCCGGCCTTGCGTGCGGCCTGGATCGAGGCGCGCGGCGACAGCGAGGCGCTGGCCGAGTTTTCCTCGCCGTTCACGCGCAGGCATGCCGGCGCGCACCAGCTCGACCACGTGCGCTTCCCGAACGTGCCGAAGCCGCGCCGGGCCAAGGCCGGTCGCAACATCACCCAGATGCATTATGCCAAGCAGGGCATCATCACCCCTGAGATGGAATACATCGCGATCCGCGAGAACCAGAACCTCGATCGCATCCGCGAGCAGCACCTGCTCCAGCAGCATCCGGGCGAGTCGTTCGGCGCCTCCTTGCCGAAGCTGATCACGCCGGAATTCGTGCGCGACGAAGTCGCCCGCGGCCGCGCGATCATTCCGAACAACATCAACCATCCCGAATCCGAGCCGATGATCATCGGGCGCAACTTCCTCGTGAAGATCAACGCCAACATCGGCAACTCGGCGCTGTCGAGTTCGATCGCCGAGGAAGTCGAGAAGATGGTCTGGTCGATCCGCTGGGGCGGCGACACGGTCATGGATCTCTCGACCGGCAAGCACATCCACGAGACGCGCGAGTGGATCATCCGAAATTCGCCGGTGCCGATCGGCACGGTGCCGATCTACCAGGCCCTGGAGAAGGTCGGCGGCGTCGCCGAGGACCTGACCTGGGAACTCTACCGGGACACCCTGATCGAACAGGCCGAGCAGGGCGTGGACTACTTCACGATTCACGCCGGTGTGCGCCTGCCGTTCATCCACCTCACCGCGAAGCGCGTCACCGGCATCGTCTCGCGCGGTGGCTCGATCATGGCCAAGTGGTGCCTGTCGCACCACAAGGAAAGTTTCCTCTACGAGCGCTTCGAGGAAATCTGCGAAATCATGAAGGCCTACGACGTCAGCTTCTCGCTCGGCGACGGCCTGCGCCCCGGTTCGATCGCCGACGCCAACGACGCCGCCCAGTTCGCCGAACTCGATACCCTGGGCGAACTGACCCGGATCGCCTGGAAGCACGACGTGCAGACCATGATCGAAGGCCCCGGCCACGTGCCGATGCACCTGATCAAGGAGAACATGGAGCGCCAGCTCGAGAAGTGCGGCGAGGCGCCGTTCTACACACTCGGGCCGCTGACCACCGACATCGCGCCGGGCTACGACCACATCACCTCGGCGATCGGCGCGGCCATGATCGGCTGGTACGGCACGGCCATGCTCTGCTACGTGACGCCGAAGGAACACCTCGGCCTGCCGAACAAGCAGGACGTGCGCGACGGCATCGTCACCTACAAGATCGCCGCGCATGCGGCCGATCTGGCCAAGGGTCATCCGGCGGCGCAGGCCCGTGACAATGCGCTGTCGAAGGCGCGCTTCGAGTTCCGCTGGGCCGACCAGTTCAACCTCGGCCTCGATCCCGAGAAGGCCAAGGAATTCCACGACGAGACCCTGCCCAAAGAAGCGCACAAGACCGCCCACTTCTGTTCGATGTGCGGGCCGAAGTTCTGTTCGATGAAGATCACCCAGGACGTGCGCGACTACGCCAAAGAGCATGGCCTCGAAGCCGATGCCGCGCTCGACGAGGGCATGGCCGAAAAAGCCGCTGAATTCCGCAAGTCGGGTGCCGACGTCTATCGGCCGGCCTGAATCGCGAGGGCGGAAAGGAGTCGTCGGTGACGCATCATTTGCAGATCGTACTGAGGGACGTCACCCCGGCCGTCGTCCGCGAAGTCGCCGTGCCATCGTGGCTGCGGCTGGACCAGCTGCACGATGCGATCCAGATCGTGATGGGCTGGTTGGATTCGCACCTGCATCAATTCGTGGTCGGTGCCGACCTGGGCAGCGGCACGCGTTATGGCCCGCCGGATTCGGAATTCGATGACGCCGACAACGAACGCAAGGTGACCCTGCAGCAAGTCGCCGCCGCCGAAGGGGCGCGCATGACGTATTGGTACGATTTCGGCGACGACTGGATCCATGACCTGACGGTCAAGTCGGTTTCGCCCTCCGACGATGCGGGCGATGTATTGGAGTGTCTGACAGGCAGTGGCGCATGCCCGCCTGAAGATTGCGGTGGTCCGTGGCGCTATCAGGAGTTGCTGGAGATCCTGGCCCAGCCGTCACATCCGGAGTACGCCGAGACGCTGGACTGGCTCGATGGTGGATGGGATGCGGACCGGTTCGACATCGCGGCCGTCAACGCGCAATTGTCGGAGCTGCTGGCGTTCTGGCAGCGCATGGCCAGGGCACGGAAATCCGCGGCCGGCAAACGGCGGTCCGGGAGAACCGGCAAGCGCTGATACGAGCGGCTTCCTTGCCGCCACCTCCGCAACCGCCCGCAATGAGCCGGCGCGAGATGCCGAGGAATGCGGACACTGTGGGATAATCCCGCCATGAAGCTGCAAGTCCCGTTTGTCCAGTTGCCGCTGCGTTACGACGCGGCACGTCTGCTCGAGGAAGTCGAGCGGCTCGGCGAGGAGGTCTGGCGCCCGCATCCGCAGGGTTATGCCGGCAACTCGGCCTTGCCGCTGATCGCGGTCAATGGCGATCCCTCGAGCGATTCGATCTCGGGGCCGATGCGGCCGACCGCACATCTCGAGGCCTGTCCCTACCTGCGCCAGGTCATGGCCAGTCTCGGCGCGATCTGGGGCCGCAGCCGGCTGATGCGCCTGTCCGGCCACGCCGAAGTGCCCAAGCATGCCGACCTCGCCTACTACTGGCGCGATCGCGTGCGTGTGCACGTGCCGATCCAGACCCAGCCCAGCGTGCGCTTCCAGTGCGGCGATGCCGAGGTCAACATGGCCGCCGGCGAATGCTGGATCTTCGATACCTGGAGCCCGCACCGGGTCATCAACGCGAATCCGGCGCAGCGCATCCACCTGGTCGCCGACACGGTCGGCGGCGAACAGTTCTGGGAACACGCCAGCGGTGGACGTGTTCCGGGGCATCCCGCGCCGGGCTGGCAGGCGCGCCTGGTCGCGCCCGACCCGGCCAGCGATCCGCAACTGGTCTACGAATCGGAAAACCTCGGCAGCGTGATGACGCCGTGGGAGCTGCGCGAGCACCTCAACTTCATCGTCAGCGAAGCGGCCCCGGCGCCCCAGCTCGCGACCATCCATCAGGTCTGCCAGCGCTTCAACGCGATCTGGCTCGGGCTGTGGGCCCGATACGGAACCAGCGAGCAGGGCTGGGCCGACTACCGGGCCGCGCTCGAACCGTTCGCGGCGGCCATCGAGAGCCTCGGTTCGAACCTGCTGCTCAGGAACGGCATGCGCTTCATCGGCGCGTTTCGCGCGATGATCGTGCAGGCCGCATTGAACGACGATCCGAAGCGCGGCCTCGAGGTCAAGGGCGACTACGATCCCGATGCGTTCGCCGAGCCAGTGGCGCAGGCCGGCGCCAAGGCCACTGCGGTACCTTTGCGCGCGAGCGCGCCGACCAAGCAGGGCAAGGCCGGCGATGCGACCGCCGACCCGCGCTTCGACCGCCCCGTGATCATCCTGTCCTCACCGCGTTCGGGATCGACCCTGCTGTTCGAAACCCTGATGCGCGCTGCCGACCTGTACACGGTCGGTGGCGAGAGTCACGTACAGATCGAGGGCATCGACGCCCTGCATCCGGCGGCGCGCGATTTTGCATCGAACGCACTCGGCGTCGATGCCGCCACACCCGAGGTGGTCGCGCAGTTGCGCGCCCGCTTCGACCAGGCCCTGCGCGATCGCGACGGCCGCCGTCCGCCCCTGGGCGCGATCCGCCTGCTCGAAAAGACCCCGAAGAACGCGTTGCGCATTCCGTTCCTGCGCGAGGTGTTTCCCGAGGCCCGTTTCGTCTACCTGCATCGCGATCCGCGCGAGACCCTGTCGAGCATGATCGAGGCCTGGAACTCGGGCACATTCCGCACCTACCCGCGACTGCCGGGCTGGACCGGTCCGGCCTGGTCGCTGCTGCTGATCCCGGGCTGGAAGGACCTGATCGGCAAGCCGCTGCCCGAGATCGTCGCGCGGCAGTGGGAGACGACCACGCGCATCCTGCTCGACGATCTGGCTGCGGTGCCCGCCGATCGCGTCCACCGGATCCGCTACGACGCCTTCCTCGCCGACCCGCAGGCCCAGATGCAGCGCCTGTGTTCGGAACTGGATCTCGACTGGGACACCACACTCGAAGCAGCCCTGCCGCATTCGGTGCATACCCTGTCGGCGCCGGCCGCCGAAAAATGGCGCCGCCACGAGGCCGAGATCGAGGCCGTCCTGCCCTTGATCGAGGCGACCGCCGCACGCGCCGATAGCGCCTCGCGCGGGACCTGAGCAGGCCCGGACCGGAGCGCGACGCTGCCCTCGGCAGCGCCCCCCGGATTTCCGTTCAGCTTGGGCTGCACGAGGACCGGCACAATGGTCCGACGTTGTCGTGCCGCCGGGTGCCCGGGTCCTGCCCGCATGCCGCGGCACGCAAGCGCCAACCCCACAAGGAGAACAAGCATGGCTGCCAGCAAGTCCGCGAGCAAACCCTTTGTTTCCGACATCAAGAACATCCGCAAGCGTGCGCGCGAGCACATCGAGCGCGGTGCGGTCACCGAAGGCTACAAGGCCGATCGCGAGACCGTGATCAAGATCCTCAACGAGGCGCTGGCCACCGAGATCGTCTGCGTGCTGCGCTACAAGTACCACTACTACATGGCCTCGGGCATCAACGCGCAGAGCGTCGCCGCCGAATTCCTCGAGCATGCGAACGAGGAACAGGGGCATGCGGACCGCATCGCCGAGCGCATCACCCAGCTCGGTGGCGCGCCGAATCTGTCGCCGGAAGGCCTGCTCACGCGCAGCCATTCGGACTATGTCGAAGGCGACGACCTGGTCGACATGATCAAGGAAAACCTCGTCGCCGAACGCATCGCCATCGACAGCTATCGCGAGATCGTCACCTATCTCGGCAACGCCGATCCGACCACGCGACGCATCATGGAAGAGATCCTCGCGGTCGAGGAAGAGCACGCCGACGACATGAGCACCCTGCTCGAGGCGCTCGGCAAGAAGGGCGAGCCGGCCAAGCCGGCCAAGCGCAAGTAGGCTGGACGCAGGGCCCGTGGCGCATTCGTCGCGCGCCGCGTTTCAGGCTTCGAAGCGGTAGCCGAAGCGCTCGAGCAAAGGCTCGTCGCGCTCGGCGACGAGCGCGGCCAATGCGTCGTCGTAGTAGTCGCGGTAGCGCCCGTGGCTCGAAGTGTTGCGCGGTGCCGCCTGTTCGATGAAGGCGCGCAGTTCGGCGCTGATCGGCGGCCCTAGCCGTTCGAGGAAGGCGAGCAGGTCCGCGCGCAGCGACTCGACCCGGCCGATCGTCAGCGGGCCACGGCTGCCGCCATACATGTAGTCGAACAGATAACTGTAGAAGCCCTTGCCGCTGTCGCGGATCGGCGCAAGTGCGAACCCGGGCAGGTTCAGGCCATGCTGGCCATAGGCCGCCGGCAACTGCGGCAACAGCGCGTCGAGGCGCTCGCTGCTGCTGCCGAGATCGAGCAGGTTGCGGATCGTTCCGCGGAAATCGAGCCGGCGATTCTCGCTGACGCAGCGGAACAGCGCGTTCGGTTGCGCCATCTGCGACTGGAACGTGTACCAGGAGACATAGTAGCTCCACGGACTGCGCACGAATCCGAGCACCGGCAGCGATTGCAGTTCGGCCGGGATCAGGCTCGCCGGCAGGTGATAGCCGAGCCGGCGCGCGCCGGGGAAGTAGCGCTCGAGGCATTCATTGACGAAGGTGCCGCCCGACTTGTGCAGATGCACGTAGACGAAACGATCGGTGGCGATCATGCGCGCCGTGCGGGCAGCGGGGCGGCGAACAGCTGTCTTTCGATCTCGGCGTTGGGCTCGCCGAGGCCGCGGTCGGCGCGGGCGAGCAGATCGACCAGTTCGGGACTCGGAAGGAAGTCGCAGATCATGTGCAGGCGCGATGCACTTGCATCGGCGTTGACCACGCCATGCCGCGCGCTGTTGTTGAGCGCCCAGATTTCGCCCGGACGCATCCGATAGCAGCGGTCGATGCTGTACATCCAGACGTGCTCGTTGCTGGTCAGCGGAAAGTGCAGGCGCAGGGTCTTGCTGAAGTAGTCGGCCTGGTCGATGTGCGGGGCGATCACGGCGCCGGCCGGCAACAGGGCCAGCAGACAGCGCATCGGCGCGGCCGGCACGATCCGCTCGATCACCTCGCGCAGGGTCGGCAGGAGGCCGAGCACCTCGCGATCCTCGACCGGTAGTTCGCCTTCGGCCGGCGCGTGGCCGCGCAGGAAGATCGCCTGGGCCGGATTGTGCACGCCGACCCGACCGCCGCGCTGTCCCCAGTGGCCGTCGGGCAGGGCGGCCACTTCGGCCAGTGCGCGTACTACATCGAAACCGATCGGCAGCCGTGCGCAGCCGCCGATCAGGGCGATCTTGTCGAGCACGGGGTGGTCAGGCAGCGACAGCATGGCAGGCAGCTTACAGTCCGGTCCGGGACTTCATTCTATCGTGGCGGCCAGCGTTCATGCCCGCAAGCCGCCTGGCCGGCGAAAATCCGTTCGCCCGCCGGCTTGTGGCGACATCGATGCCGGTTAGACTGCAGCCATGCGCTACCGGTTCGACTCCTACATCTTCGACACCGACAATGCCCAGCTTCGCGGGCCGCAAGGCGAGATCGCGCTGCGGCCGATCACCGTTCTCGTCCTCAGGTACCTGATCGAGAACGCGCAACGCCTGATCGGCCACGAGGAATTGCTCGACAAGGTCTGGGGCCGCCAGGCGGTCAGCGTCGGCGTCGTCTCGCAATCGATCCGTGAATTGCGCCAGGCGCTGGGCGACTCGGCACGCAATTCGCGCTTTATCGAGACCAAGCACAAGCTCGGCTACCGCTTTCTGCTGCAGCCGGAGCCTCTGGCCGAAGCGACGGACGGCCCGGATCCTGCCGCGGCCGATACGCCGTCCGTCGAGCTGCCGGCGCGCACGGTCCCCGTGCCTGAAGCGACCTCGGGACGCTTTTCGTCGGGCGCGCGGGCTGCGACCGTGATCGTGCTCGGGTCCGTGGTCGTCGCGCTGCTGGTCTGGCGACCCTGGCATTCGGCGCGCGATGCCGAGCGCGCCGAAACATGGCCGGCGGTCGAGGTCCTGCACGACGGGCGACCGCGCGAGCCGCAGGCCCTGGCCTGGTATGTCGAGGGCATCGATGCGCTGCGCCGCGACGACCTGCTGACCGCGCGCGACCGCTTCGAGCGCGTGCTCAAGCGCGAGCCCGGATCCGTGGCGGCGATGACCGCGCTGGCCGACACCCGAGCGCGCTCCGGCATGCTCGTCGAGGCGCGCGCCTGGGCGGCATCAGCCGCAGCGGCGGCCGGCGGGCTGCCACGCACCGACCAGCTTCGCCTCGAGGGATTCCGCGCCGGTCTCGAATACCGGCGCAACGAGTCCATCGCCGCGCTGCAGGCCCTGCACCAGCTCGATCCCGGCGACGCCGATGCCGGCTTCCGCCTGCTCGATGCGCTGATCGATGCGGCTCGCATGAACGAAGCCGGCGAGCTGCTCGGCCAGCTCGATGCCATGAAGTCGCCCGCCGTCGACCGCGCCCGCCTGAGCCTGATGAAAGCCCGCATGGCCGCCATTCGCGGCGACCAGAAGGCGCGCGCGCAAGCGGCCGAGGCGGCCTTCGACCTGGCGTCGAGCGACCATGCCCGCGTCGATGCGCTGCTCGAACTTGCTGCGGCGCGCATGCTTGCCGGCGATCTCGACGAAGTCCGCGCGAGCCTGGCCCGTATCGACGCGATGCTGCAGGCGACGCCCTGGCCCGCGGCCGCGCCGCGTCGGCAGATGCTCGGCGCGATGCTGCTGCGCGAGGAAGGCAAGTTCGCCGAGTCGATCGCGAGCTTCGACGCGGCTGCCGAGTCGGCATTGGCCCTCGGTCAGCGCAGCATGGCGTTGACAGCGCGACGCGATGCCGCCTTCGTCATGACCAATCTGGGCGAACACGCCAGGGCCGTGAGCCAATTGACCGGCCTGCTCGAGGAATCGAAACAGCTCGGCGATCCGCGTGCCGAGGCCAGCACGCTCGATGTGCTGTCGATCGCCCAGCAGCGCGCAGGCGATCTCGAGGCGGCCGAAGTTTCGGCCAAGGCGGCCCTGCAGGCCTGTCTCGAGACCGGCGACATCGGCGGCGAAGCATCGGCGCGCAACAACCTCGGCATGTTGCTGGCGCGCTCCGGCCGCACCGCCGATGCGCAGGAACAATGGGAGAAGGCACTGGCCCTGTTCGAGCGCGGAGGCGATCGCCGCGGCGAGGCGACCACGCGCAGCAACCTGGCCATCCTCTATGCGCGGGCCGGCCGCGTCGACGCGGCCCGCGAGGCCAACGAAGCGGCACTCGTTGCATTCAGGGAGGTCGATGCCACCCTCGATGTCGCACGCCTGCAGTTCAACCTTGGCGTGCAGGATCGTCGGGCCGGTCGCATCGTCGCCGCCGAGGCGCGCTTCCGCGAGGCGCTCGATGGTTTCTCGCGCATGCGCGCCAGCGACTTTCGCCTGCAGGTCATCGCCAGTCTCGGCGAGTTGCTGCTGTTGCGCGCCGATCTCGAAGGCGCCGACACGTTGTTGTCGGCGGTCGAACTCGATGAAGGCGTTCCGGCACAGCGGCGTGCGGCGATCGAGACCGCTCGTGCGCGCCAGGCGGCGCTGCGCGGCGAGAACGAATCGGCCGACGCCGGCTTCCGCCTGGCCCTCGAGCTGCGCGAACGCGCCGGGCTCGAGGACTGGGTGCGCATGAGCGAACTCGACCTCAGCGAGCTGGCCGCCCGCCAGGGTCGGCTCGAGGCCGCCGAACAGTCCGCGCGCGAGCTGCGCCGCGCCATGCGTGCCGGCAACGACGCCCATGCCGCGGCCCAGGCCGGCGTGCTGCTGGCCGGCACCCTGATCGCCCAGGGTCGCGTCGAGCAGGCCGAGCGCATGCTCGATGATCTCGAAAAGGAACTGCTCGAGAACCCCGATGCCCTGCTGACCCTGCGGGTCGACCTGCTGCGTGCTTCGCTGCGGCCGGCCAGCAAGGGCGCGGCACTCGAACGCGTCGCGGCGCGCGCACGCGATACCGGCTTCGAACTGCTCGCCCTGCGCGCCGAAATGCTGGCCGAGGGCGCCGGCTCCGCACTGGCCCGGGCCGAACTCGGCCGTCGCGGTGTGGCGGTCGACGGCATGCCGCCGCCGATCCCCTACTGAACGGTCCCCATCACTCGACCCGGGCGAACCGCGCAGGCGACCGGAGTGGCGTTTCCCAAGCCGCGTCTTCGAATTTCCGCGGCGGAAAGTCGAAAGAGTCCTGGAGACACCTCGAGCCATTGCTGCGCTGCCCGCCAGCGTGCAGCATGCCGCCCCGATGCGCCGGCACGAGCGAAATCATCGACCGCCAAACGCCCAGCTCACTCCCACGCTCCACAACCGGTCCGGATAATTGTTGCGGACCAGGCCGGTGGTTCCGGTTTCAAGGTAGGTAACGCGTTCTTCGAGGGCGTTGCGGACACCGAAGTCCACGCGCAGGCGCGGCTCGCGCTCGGGACGGTAGCTCAGGCCGAGGTTGAGCAGATCGTAGCCGTCCTCGAAGGCTTCGATGCCGCGGTTCGTGCGTCGGCCGACATGCTGCCAGTGAATGCCGCCTGACCAGGTGCGGCCTTCTCCGAGCAGCAGCGACAGATTGGCCAGTTCCTCGGGCTGTCCGACGCTCGGCGCGCCGAATCGAACGGGCGGCTGCCCTCCGACCGGGATGTAGGCGGAACGACCATCCATCGCATTCGCCGTCGACCAGCTCGCAAGGGTGCGCAGCCACGGCGTCCATTGCCGGGTCAGTTCGAACTCGACGCCCTGGCCGTCGATCTCGGGTTCGGAGTCTGCGATCGGAACGCCGACCGGAAAGATCATGTGGTCGATCTTGTGGCTGAATCCGGTCGCGCGGAAGACCGTGCTCGGCGTGCGATAGATGTAGCTGATTTCGCTCGACCGGATGCGCTCGAAATCGACCGGTCCGCGTTGGCTGTCGCCGACGTAGCTTTCCTGGTAGGTCGGCGAGCGGAAGCCCTCCGCGTACTGCGCCTTCAGCAGATGATGGTCGCTGATCTGCCACAGCGCCGCGACGCGCGGCGTCAGCGCGCTGTCAATGCCGTCGAGATCGTCCCAGCGCAGGCCCGCCGTCAACTGCAGGTTGTCGCGCAGGTCGACCTGGTCCTGCAGGGTCAGCGAAGTCATGCGCCGGCTCTCATCGGCGAGTACCGGTGGTCCATTGCCCGTGAAGTCGGTCGCGTCGTCGATCTTCAGCCGCACGACCTGCAGCTGGGCGAGAACGAGATGCCGGCCCCAGCGCCGGATCAGATTGCCGCCGAGCTCATCGCGCGGGCCCTCGAAGCTCGCCTCTTCGCGCTCGTAGTTCGCGTACTGATGCTGGAACCACAGGGCGCCGCGATCGTCGCCTTCGCCGTGCCACTCGCGTCGAAGCTCGGCGTTGTAGCTGCGTTCGCGCTGGAATTGCAGCGAATACGGAACCGGTGGCGGCGGTTGCCCGGTCCTGCGCGGGATCGGAACCAGACCGCTGAAATCGCGATCGAGGGCGACCAGTTTGAACCCGATATCGCCCCAGCTGGCCTGCAGGTTGAGGAAGCTTCGGCGCTCGTCGTTGTCCCTTCCGTCGCTCGTGTCGTAGCGGTCGCTGCGCCAGTCCGAGGCGTTGCCGCTGAAATGGAAATCCTTCTGTGCGTTGTCGATCCGGAACACGCCATAGGCATTCGTGCGGCTTCCGCTGCCGACGTTGAGTCCGACGAGGTTGCGGTCGTGGCGCGTGACGAGGTTGATCAGGCCCATGTAGGCGAAGTCGCCGTGCACGCCCGAGCCCGGTCCGCGGATCACCTCGATGCGCTCGAGCTGCTCGATCGGCATGAGCAGGACGGCGCTGCTCTGGAACGCGGCCTCGCGCGAGATCGGCAGGCCATCGACGAGTACCTTGATGTTGCCGGCATTGAAGAAGAAGTCCACGCTGCGCATGCGGATCGTCGCCGCGCCGAAGCGGTTGCGCTGGACGTCGAGTCCCGGCACGAGGGCGATGCCATCGAGCGCGGTGCGCGCGCCGAGCAGTCGCAACTCGTCGGCCTGCAGCACGCTGACCGTGCCGGGCACGTAATCGGCGTTTTGCTTGGTCTGCGTGGCCAGTTCGGTTTCCTGCTCCAGTAGTTGCAGCAGATCGTCGAGCCCCGGCTCCTGCTCCTCGGCGAATGCCGTGCCGGTCATCATGCCGATGAGCAGCAAGGCGACGAGCGGCAAGCGCGAGCTTCGCCGCCGACTGTGCGATTCAGTACGTGTGGTCATCGTTGGGCTCCCCTGGATTCACGATGCGCGCTTCCGAGCCGTCGAGCAGGCGACAAACCCCGCGATTGCGCCCCTCATTTTTGGCCGCGTAGAGTAATGCATCGGCCGCGGACAGGCCGTGATCGGGTCCGCGTCCGGACGTCGGCGCGACCTCGATGGCACCGAGACTGAGGCTGACGATGTCGCCGCTCGTCGAGCGCGGATGCGGCAGCGCGAGGGTGGCGACGGCCCGCAGCAGGCCGCTCAGTTGTCGTTCGAGCTCATCGGTACCGAGGATCAGGGCGAATTCCTCGCCGCCGTAGCGCGCGACGAGGTCGTCCGCACGCCTGACTGCAGACCTCAGCGCTTCGGCGACTGCGCGCAGGCACTGGTCGCCGGGGCCGTGGCCGAAGTAGTCGTTGTACTGCTTGAAGTGGTCGACATCGGCGATCACGAGCGCGAGTCGGCCCTGCGAACGCGCGGCCTGGCGCCAGCGCAGGTCGAGCTGCTGGTCGAAGCGGCGCCGATTGGCGATGCCGGTCAGCCCGTCGAGATCGGCCAGTGCGGCGAGCTGGTCGCGCTGACGCTTGAGCTCGACGTGCGTGCGCACGCGAGCGCGCACGATCGACGGGTTGAACGGCTTGGTGATGTAGTCGACCGCGCCGGCGGACAGCCCGGCCTCCTCGTCGAGGAGGTCGCTCATCGCGGTGACGATGATGACCGGGGTGTCGCGACAGGCCGGATCGGCCTTCAGCGCCGCAAGCACGTCGAAGCCGCTGCGATCGGGCATGACGAGATCGAGCAGGATCAGGTCGACGTTGAAGCGGGCAGCGAGCATGACCGCATCGTCGGCGCGCGTCGTGAATCGCACGTCGCACTGCCCCGTTAGTGCCTCGCCGAGCACCTGCACGTTCGCCGGTTCGTCATCGACGATCAGCACGGTCGGCCGGTCGATCTTGGGCGACGGGACGCTCATTGCCGTCCCTCCGCATCGGCGACGGCCTGGCACAGGTCGGCCAGCTGCCGGCGCGCCGTTTCGAAGTCGAGGCGTGACAGCGACTCGCGCAAGGCATCGAGAAGGCTCGCATCGCAATGGGTCCGATCGAGCGCCGGGAACAGCGCATCGGCCATGTTCGGCGCATCGAAGCGGTGTTGCTCGAGGGCCTCATCGAGCCGGCCTATCGCGTCCGCAATGTCGCCTGCGGGCAGCGACGGCGCCGACGTCGAGGTGCCCGGAAGGGACAGCGCAGCAAGGCGTTTCATGGCTCGCCGTAGCGCATCGAGCGCGTCGTCCGGGGCAGCCTCGCCGCGGACCGACCGTTCAATCCGCTCGGCAGCGGCGGCAATCTCGATCGCTCCGAGCGTGGCGGCAGCGCCCTTGATGCGGTGGGCCGCCGCCGCAACCGCCGTGACGTCGCCCCCGGCCAGATCGGCGGCCATCGTCTCGGCCTCGTCGGCATTGCGCGTGCGGAATTCGTCGAGCAGTCGCCAGAGCAGTTCGCGCTTGCCGTTGACGCGCCGGAGCGCCGCCTCCACGTCGAGGCCGGGCAGGGCAGCGAGGTCGTCGTCCCGAACTTGCGCGCGCGTGCGCGGGGAGTCCGAGCCGCCTGCCGGCAACCAGCGCGAGAGCACCTTGAGCAGGGCGGCTTCCTCGATCGGCTTGGCCAGGTAGTCATCCATGCCGACTGCGAGGAAGCGTTCGCGATCGCTCGACATCGCATGTGCGGTCAGCGCGACGATTGGCGTCGCCTTCAGGTGGGGATTGGCCTTGATCAGGCGCGTCGCTTCGATCCCGTCCATCTCCGGCATCTGCACGTCCATCAGGACGAGGTCGAACCTCTCCTCGACCATGCGCTCGATGGCGATGCGGCCGTTCTCGGCGAAGGCGACGTCGAGTCCGAGACTGCCGAGCAGTTCCCCGGCCACCTCGCGATTGACCTCGTTGTCTTCGGCAACGAGGACACGCTGGCCACGCCCGAAGCGCATCGACGCCGGGCCCGGGCCATCCTCCGCCTGCGCGCCCGTCCGCGTGCCGCGGTTCTTCTGCAAGGCACGCACCGCGGCATCGAACAGGGCGGATGGACTGGCCGGCTTGTACAGGAAAACATCGACGCCCTGCCTCTCGGCCTCGGCGACGAGTTTTTCGTCACCGAAGGCGGTGACCATGACCGTTGCAGGGCAGCTTGCCGACCGCTTCAGCTCGCGCACGACGCTGAGGCCGTCGCGACCGGGCAGGCGGTAATCGATCAGGAGCAGGTCGAAACCGGCCGGATCCTCGCGCAGGATGTCGAGGGCCCGCTCACCGGACTCGGCCAGGCGCACGTCGAAGCGGACCGATTCGAGCACGCTGCCGAACACGTCGCGGGCCGCCGCACTGTCGTCGACGACCAGGGCGCGAGGATGGTCGCTCAGGCGGCCTGCGGGGGATGCCGGTGCGGCCCCGGCGTCCGCGACTGCCCCGAAGGGTAGCTCGAACCAGAAGCAGCTGCCCTTTCCGACCGTGCTGCTCGCGCCGATCTCGCCGCCCATCAGGGCAACCAGGCGTTTGCAGATCGCGAGCCCGAGTCCGGCGCCCCCGTAACGTCGCGTATTCGACTCGTCCATCTGCGTGAACTGGTCGAACAGGCGCGGGATCTGGTCCTCGGGAATGCCCGAGCCGGTATCGGTGACCGAAAAGCGAAGCCTTGTCCGCTCGCCATCGCCGCCGCTCTGCGCAAT
Organism: Dokdonella sp.; assembly: GCA_019634795.1. GTDB lineage: Bacteria > Pseudomonadota > Gammaproteobacteria > Xanthomonadales > Rhodanobacteraceae > Dokdonella. The sequence goes on along the minus strand of JAHCAR010000008.1, from coordinate 105,058 downwards.
CTGGACCACGACCTCGCCCTGCTCGGTGAACTTGATTGCGTTGACGACGAGATTGGTCAGTACCTGCTGCAGGCGCATCGCATCACCGACCAGTCGCGTCGGCAGCTGCGGTGCGACATCGAACAGCACGTCGAGATGCTTCTCGCGGGCGCGGTGTCCGACCAGCGAGGTCAGTTCGGTCAGCAGGGCGTCGAGCGAGAACTCGCTGGAGACGAGGCCGAGCTTGCCGGCCTCGATGCGCGAGAGGTCGAGGATGTCGTCGATGATGCCGAGCAACAGGCGCGCGGAGGTGCCCAGCTGGGCCAGGTAACCGCGCTGGCGCTCGCTCAGCGGGGACTTGTCGAGCAAGGTGGCCATGCCGAGGATCGCGTTCATCGGCGTGCGGATCTCGTGGCTCATGTTGGCCAGGAACTGGCTCTTGGAACGATTCGCCGCTTCGGCCGCATCGCGCGCCATGCGCAGCTCGGATTCGAATGCGCGCTGGGCGGTGACGTCGCGGGCGAGGCCGTCGAAGCCGGTCAGCTCGCCGTCCACATCACGGACCGTGACCTCGGTGCACTCGATGCGCCGGATGTCGCCGTTGCGGTTGCGCAGCTCGAACTCGAAGAGTTCGAGGGGCTGATCGCGCGGACCGTCCGCACGCGCGATCGAAGCGGCGTTGATCGGATCATCGGTCAGCATCTCGCGCCGATGCGCGATGAACTCGCGCGCATCGACGCCGATGACGCGCTGCACCGAATCGCTGACCGAGACGACCTGGCGCTCGGCATTGCGCGTGTAGACGAAATGGCTGTCGAGGCTGTCGATCAGGTGCGCGAGCTTGCGCTCGTTCGCGGCCAGGGCGCGCTCGGCGGCGAGGCGCGCGTGCTGCTGGCGCTCCAGTTGCGCGAGCAGGTGCGCCAGCGCGCCGCCGAGCAGGGCCAGCAAGGCGGCGACGAACACGCCCTGGCCATAGAGCTGTCGGCGCACGTCGGCGCTGAAGGCATCGAAGAAGCCGCTGCCGACCGAGAACTCGGCGGCGCCGACGAGTGCCGCGCTCGATGGATCGTAGAGCTCGACGTCGGCCGTGAAACTGCCCGGCTTGTGCTCGCCGGCCCGGCGATCGAGGCTGCCGGCCGGTGCGTCGAGCTGGCTGTAGTCCAGCGACAGCGAGATCGCATCGAAATAGGCGTCGCCGCGTTCCGGGTCGCGCAACAACAGCAGTCCATCGATGACTTCATCGAGGCGCCGGGCGCGCTCATCCGGCGCCGCCGACAGCGCCTGGGCGATGCTCGCGGCCTGCGCCTGGGCCACGACCTGGGCCTGCGAGGCTGCTTCGCGATAGAGGCGCGGCTGCAGCAGCGAGCGCCAGTACATGGCCAGCGCGCCTTCGAGGATCAGGGCCAGCAGCGCGAAGGCCAGCAGCACGAGGATGGGAGATCGTGTCCTCATGGCCAGACCCGGGAATGATCGATGAAGAACGAGCGCAAGGTGATGCCGGTGGCGTCCAGGGTGCGGCGGTTGACGAAGGGCTGGACCTTGGCCTGGATCGACAGCCCGGCCGTGGCGCCGCGTTCGACATCGCCCTCGAACGGCGAATAGAGGATCACGCGCCGGGCTATGCACCAGGTCAGCAAAGTGTCGAAGTCGCTGTCGCCGAGCGGTTCGGCGAGGAACACGGCGTCCGCTGGGCTGGCGTCCTCTGCCGGCAGCTCGAGCAGCGGCACGACCTCCAGTTCCAGGCCCGAAATGCGGATCGCCTCCTTCTCCGCACTCGGCGCGATCAGCGAAATGAGTGGATCGGCGCGCCGCGCGTTGCGGGCGAGGACCACGACACGGACCGGACTGCCGTCGGGATGCCGCGCGGCAAGGCCTTCATCGGCAGCGAGCAAGGCCCGCATCAGGCGCGCGGCCGAGCGCACGCGCCGATCGTCGTAGCTGTCCGCACTGACCGTACCGAATGCCATGCCCAGCGCGAGCATCATCATCGCGGCGACGACGACATTGCGCACGAAGGAGCGACGCCGGCCGGGGGCGTCGTGCGAACGCTGGCGATGTTTGCTCGGTTTCACCGGCCTTTGCGAGCTCCCTGGACCTCGTGCGCGATGCATGCGCGGGCCGATTCGATCCCGCGCAACCCGTTTACGGATCGGCGCAAGGCGTCATAATGCATCCAATTCGTGGAGAAACCATGGAGGGCGCCCGGTGACGGCCGCGACCGAAACAACCGCCGACCGTGAACGCCATTGCCTGATCGTCGAGGACGAGCCGGTGCTTGCCGACCTGCTCGACGATGTCATGCGCGACCAGGGCTTCCTGACGACGGTCTTCAACACCAGCGAAGGGGTCGTGCCCTGGGTCCGCGAGGAGGCGCCGACCGTGGTCCTGCTCGACCTGATGTTGCCGGGCACGGACGGTTTCAGCATCTGCCAGGAAATCCGCCGCTTCAGCCGGGTGCCGCTGATCATGATCACCGCGCGTGCCGACGAGGCCGATCGCCTGCGCGGACTCGACCTCGGCGCTGACGACTACGTCTGCAAACCGTTCCATGCGGCCGAAGTCGCCGCCCGCGTACGTGCCCTGTTGCGTCGCTCCATCGACTGGCAGAACGCCGCGCCCGGTTCCCCGCTGCAGCTCGACGAAGCGTGCATGGAGGCGCGATGGCATGGCCACAGCCTCGACTTGACCCCGGTCGAATTCCGCCTGCTGCGAACGCTCGGCAAGCGCCCCGGCCAGGTCTACGCGCGCGCCCAGCTCCTCGACATCGTCTATGTGTCCGGCCACGTCGTCAGCGACCGCACCATCGACAGCCACGTCAAGAACCTGCGTCGCAAGCTGCTCGAAATCACGCCGGGTGAATCACCGATCGAATCGGTTTACGGAGTCGGCTACAAGTTCATCGGCTGATGCCACCGTGCTGATCCAATCCGTCCGGACTGAGCTTGTCGAAGTCCCGCACTTCTAAATCCCGTTCGGACTGAGCCAGTCGAAGTCCCGCGCCTCCCCACTCCGTTCGGGCTGAGCTCGTCGAAGCCCCGTGCCTCCCCAACCCGTTCGGGCTGAGCCTGCCGAAGTCCCGTACCTCTCAATTCCGTTTGGACTGAGCCAGTCGAAGTCCCGCGCCTCTCAATCCCGTTCGAACTGAGCTCGTCGAAGTCCCGTGCCTCTCCAATCCGTTCGAACTGAGGCAGTCAAAGCCCCGTGCCTCTCTATTTCGTTCGGGCTGAGCTCGTCGAAGCCCTTGCCTCTCAACTCCGTTCGGACTGAGCTCGTCGAAGTCCCGTGCCTCTCCCATCCGTTCGGGCTGAGCTCGTCGAAGCCCCGTGCCTCTCCGCATGCGCTTCGACAGGCTCAGCGCGAACGGCCATGGGTGATCGTGTCGAAGTCTGGTGCTTCTCCACTCCGTTCGGGCTGAGCCAGTCGAAGTCCCGTGCCTCTCAATCCCGTTCGGACTGAGCCAGTCGAAGTCCCGTGCCTCTCCGCCCTGCATGCACGCAGCCTCCGAATTCGCGGCGTTCGCGCATTCCGGCTTCCCGCTCACGCAGGACTCCACACTGACTTCACATTTCTCCTTCAGCCTCGCTCCCCGTAACCGGTCGGGCATGGCCATCAGTACGTCAGCGCCCGGCATTCGAAGCAGCCAGGCGCCACGACGCCGGCACATGGATCCGACAACAAGGGGAACATCGATGGACACGCCGCGCACATTGCGTATCTCGCTTATTGCCATCCTCGCACTGGGCTGCGCCGCCCGTGCCGACGCCTTCATCGCTGGCGACCCCTGCGTCTCGCCCTATGTGATCGCTGACGGAGACATCGCGTCGCTGCGTGCAGCGATCGCCTGCGCCAATACCGATGGCACCGACAGCGTCGTCGAACTGGCGACCAACGGCAGCTATGTCTTCACCTCGGCCGACACGAGCAACTCCACCCGGGCACTCAACTCCATCGGCGCCAACGGTGCCTTCACCCTGCTCGGGCATGGCGCCACCCTGCATCGCGACGCCGCCTCCGTCGACTCGTTCGGCATCCTCGAGGTATCGAATTCGGCCGTAGTCGAAATCAATGAAGTGACCCTGTCCGGCGGCCTCGCCACTGCATTCGGTGGAGGCATGCGTATCCGTGGCGCCGTGCGCGCCTCGTCGATCCGCGTGGTCGACAATGTTTCGACCGCGGCCGGTGGCGGCATCATGCTCTCCAACAACGGCACCCTCGTGCTCACCGACAGTACCGTGGCCAACAATACGTCGGACGCCGACGGCGCAGGGGTGCGCGTCAGTGGCGGAAGTTCGCTGTGGATGAACCGATCGACGATCCAGGGCAATACGATCACCGGCTTCGGCGCCGGAGCCGGCATCCAGTCCGACGGTGTTGCGCGGATCCTGAACTCGACGATCATCGACAACGTCGTGACCGAATCGACCCGCCGCGGCGGCGGCATCGAAGTCAATACCGGCGGCGATGTGACCATCGTCAACTCGACGTTCTACGACAACGTGTCGCCTGCCCCCGGCGAGCAGGTCCGTCGAAGCGGCGGCACACTCGACGTCTACAACTCCATCCTCGGCGAGAGCACAAGCGATGCGGTGAGCGACTGCAGCAACGCCACGTCCGCGACCGATACGCTGATCTACGACGGCAGCTGTGGCGCAACGATCACCGGCAGCCTGATGTTTCTCGATCGCGGAACCGGTGCCAACGGTACCGAAGTCCTGCCGCTTTCCTTCGGTTCCACGGCAGCGATCGGAGCGGCCAACAACGACTGGCTCTCGGAGGGCGATCTCGGCATCGATCTCAATGGCGACGGCGACCAGAATGATGATTTCCAGAGCGACATCGACCAGTCCGGCAAGCCACGCGGCGTGGGCACCAATACCGACCTCGGCGCGGTCGAGTACGCGTGCAGCACATTGGGCGATCACTACGCGGCTACCGCCAGCGAGCTGGTCGAAGCGATCGCTTGCGCGAACTTCGACAGTGTCGACAGCACGGTCGAACTCGTCTCCGACACCTACACCTTTACCGTCGCCGAAAACACCGACGGCGACTTCGGCGGCACCGCACTGCCGCGCATCATCGACGACGGTGATCTCACCATCGTCGGCCATCAGGCCCTCATCGAGCGTGACCCGGATGCGGGCGAGGACTTCCGCATCCTGTTCGTGGACACCGACCTCGACACCGTGGTGCTTCAAGACGTTGCCATCGAGGGCGGTCGTCTTGCCGGCAGCAGCCACCGCGGCGGCGGCATCTACAATCGCGGCAACCTCCAGCTGCACCGCTCGGTGGTACGCGGCAACAGCACGCGCGGATTCACCGGCCGCGGCGGTGGCATTCAGAATCTCGGCAACCTCCTGCTCAGTCACAGCCTTATCGACGGCAATGCGACCTTCGACGATGGAAGTCTCGGCGGCGGATTGAACAACGAGGGCAGCGGCATCGCCATCCTCGTGAACAGCACAGTGACCCGAAACATGGTCGCGAGCACCTCGGGAGGCGGAATCCGCTCGGACGGCGATGACACCGTGCTGCTGCTCGTCAACAGCACGATTGCCTACAACGAAACCGATGGCGCGGCAAACGAGATTTCCGTGTTCGATGGTACCGTGCTGTCCTGCAACACCGTGGTCGCCACCGTCGGCAGCTTCGCCTGCGAAGGCGGCGGCTCGCTCTCCTACCTGGTCGATAGCGGCATGGCCAGCGACGCGAGCTGTGGCGCGACCTTCACCGCCGACCCGCAACTTGGCGCACTCAATCAGAACGTATTCGTCCCCTATTACCCGCTCAGTGGCAACAACGTCGATACGGTGGACACTGGCAACAGCGAATGTCTGGACGAAGCCCTGGTCGACTTCGACCTGAATGGCGACGGTGACACCGACGATGATCTCGGTAGCGGCGTGGACCAGGCCGGCAATTCCCGCATCGATTGCTCGAGCGTGGATCTGGGCGCGGTTGAATTCCAGGACTGCGCAGCCTCGCACACGGTCGGCGGAAGCGTCAGCGGACTCGCGTCCGGCAACAGCGTCGGCCTCACGCTCAACGGATCGGCGACGGTCGATGTGACGTCCAACGGGACCTTCGCCTTTCCGGTCCCGCTCGGCTACGGCCAGAGCTATTTCGTCAGCGTCAGCACGCAACCAACGTCGCCGAACCAGACCTGCACGGTGAGCAACGCCAGCGGCCAGGTCGGCGCCGACGACGTCACCAGCATCGTCGTCAATTGCGTGACCGACCAGTACACCATCGGCGGCAGCGTTTCGGGCCTCGCTGCTGGCAGCCAACTCGTCCTGCGTAACAACGATGGCGATGACCTCACGCTCAGCGCAGACGGTGCGTTCACGTTCCCGACTGCGCTCGACGATGGCAGCAGCTACGCGGTGACGGTGTTCCAGCAGCCGACCAATCCAGACCAGGTATGCACCGTGGCCTCCGGCACCGGCACGGTGTCGGGTGCCGCGGTCAACGACGTCGCCGTGACCTGCAGTTCACTGACGATGGACCTCGTCGCTTCGATCACCGACGGCCAGGACGCGATCGTGGCTGGCGGCGGATTGCTGACCTACACGATCGTCATCACCAACAACGGCCCGGCCGACGCGATCGGCGCAACCGTGGTGACCGAGTCCTCGGAAGCCTTGAGCAACGAGAACTGGACCTGCACGGCGGATGCCGGTGCGACCTGCCCGGCTTCCGGCGGCAGCGAAATCGAGGCGACTGTCGACCTACCGGCCGGCACCAGCGTCACCTTCCACCTGACCGGCGAGATTTCGCCGAGCTTCATGGATGTGATCGAGAGCAGTGTCAGTGTCACCGCACCGGATGGCTACGTCGAACTGACCCCTGCCGATAACACGGCGACCGACCAGACTTCCACCGACCGCATTTTTGCCGACGGCTTCGAGTCGCCAATCGCGCCGTAGGACGCGCGGGCCCTGGCGGCGATTCCGCTCGGGCCCGTTCCGCTGCCGGCCACGTGGGCGGATCGCGGCCGGCGAGGCCGCCGGCCGAGGGGGCCGCGCCCCAACCGGCGGACGCCGCAGCGCCGCACCGGCTCCGCTCAGGTCCCGGCCGAGCCAGGCCATCGCAGCCTGGCGGTCGAGGGCATCCCACCGCCAATCCCCGCTCGAATGGCGGGAATCTGCCTCCGGATCGACGCCGGTGCGCGCAATTGGCGCTCTGAAGCGGAATTTTCAGAAGATTTTCGGAATTCCTTCATGCCTTCCCGGGGGCTTCTGGCGCAGGGTTGCCCTGTCGAGGGACCGCGAGGGGAATGACCGATGCGCCGCAAGTCCGATCCGCAATCCGAGATCAACTGCGTTTCGACCGCCACGCTGTGCGTGGCCCTGTTGTTCGTCCTCATGCTGTACGCGTTTTCGGCGCGCGCCGCCGCGCCGCTGTCCTGCAGCGACCCGCTCGAAGGCCACTGGCCGTATGGCCCGGGCTACACGGTCGAGCGCTGGACCGGTCCCGGCGAGACCCTGCTGCTGGTCGGCAATGGTGCCGTGCTCAGCATCATCGATGCGTCCGATCCCTCCAACCTCGTCATCCTCGGCGAGGTTTCCGTGGCGGATCCGGTCCGCAGCATCGACATCTCACCCGATGGCGCCCGCGTGGCCATCTCAGACTGGCGCAGCACGATCCATCTGGTCGACATCAGCAACCGCAGCGCACCGCAGGCACGCGGCGGCCTCGTCGTCGCCGACAACCGGCAGCCATACGGTCTCGATATCGTCGGCAATCGCCTGTACGTGGCGCTTCGCGATGCCGGCCTCGGCATCTTCGATATTTCCGACCTCGACAATCCGGGCGCCCTCGGCAGCACGGCGATGGGCGCGACCGGCTTCGTCTTCGACCTCGAGGTGCGCGGCAACTACGCCTACCTGGCTGACGATGCCGAAGGCGTGACCGTTATCGACATCAGCAACGACGCGAGTCCGGCCATGGTCGGCGCCTACGCCGGTTCGACCCTGGCCTCGCGCATCGTCATCGACGGCAGCCGCGCCTACGTGGCGCGGCGCAGCAACGGTTTCGACATCCTCGACCTCAGTGCGGCGACTGCGCCGACCCTGATCGGCAACTACGACACTCCGGCCATCGTCTACGGCGTGCAGCCGCTCGGCGCAGACCGTCTCGTCGTCGCCGACGGTTACAACGGGTCCTTCGTCTTCGATATCGCCAACCCGGCGGCACCGGCGCCGCTCGGCAGCGACAGCGAGCCGGCCTACGGCCTCGCCGTGATCGGCAACGAGGCCTACGTGATTCCCGACTCTTCGCGGCCCTCGCAACTACGCGCGCTCGACTTCAGCAATCCGCTGACGCCGGTCCTGAGCGACAGCCTCGACTTCTACAACGACACTGCCGAAGTGCGCGTCGTCGGCAGCCGCGTGCTGGTCGCCCATCGCGCCAGCGGCCTGAGCATCCTCGATCTGGCCAATCCGCAGGCGCCGGTACGCATCGGCGGCTACCACGCCGGCAACGTCGACGTCACCGATGTCGAATGGATCAATGGCCACGCCATCGTCGGCAGCTACGGCCAGCTCGAAGTGGTCAACGTGTCCAACCCGGCCAATCCGCAACTGGTCGCGACGGTCGTCGGGCCCGACCTGCTGCTCGACACGGACCGCAACGGCAACCGCCTGTTCGTCACCTGGGGCTTCAGCGGCATGCGCATCTACGACTTCGCCAACCCGGCGACGCCGGCCCTGCTCGGTAGCTTCGCCCCGGCCGGCGAAGGCCTGCTGCGGATCATCACCAAGGGCAACCTGGCCTTCATCAGCGACCAGTCCAACCGCGTGCGCGTGGTCGATGTCTCCAATCCGGCATCGCCGCAGCAGCTCAGCCAGACCCAGTTCGCCTCATTCATCAACGACCTGTCGATCGAGGGGACGTTTCTCTATGTCGGCACGACCCTGGAGGGCGTGCGCGTACTCGACGTTTCGGTGCCGACCGCGCCGGTCGAAGTGTCGAACATCGCGTTCTCGCCGGCCGTGGTCAACAGCCTCGCCGCCCGCGGCGACCGCCTCTACGCGGTGGCCGGTGAATACGCCGGCATGCGCAGCTTCGATATCGGCCTGCCGGCATCGCCGATGTTCCTCGACGAATACCAGACCTCGGGCGAGGCGCTGTTCATCGACATGGCCAGCGACACGATCGCCATCTCGGACGGCCCGGCCGGCGTGCGCACGCTGACCTGTGCCGACGACACCCTGTTCGCGAACGGCTTCGACTAGGAGGCAAGCCTGGGAGGCTCGCCTGGGGGAATGCCGCAGGGACGCGGCGACTTCGCGAATCCGACAGGTCCGCGGAAGCCGCGTCCCGCGAGCATGAGCCGGCCATGCGTGGCGCCGTCGAATCGCACACCTCACGCATAGCGTGCTTCGGCGCGAATATCGCAAGGCTCTATTTCTCAGGCGTCCTGGCGTGCCGAGGGCTGACGGCGAGTGCACCGGACGCGGTCGGATTCAGGCTCTCGTCGGGCGAAGAATCCTGACCTCCACATCGATCGGGCCGCCGGATCGATTCGCAGGATGGCGCAATCTGCACGATATCCACTTGGGGAGATCCGCTGGACCTCGCACAAGGCACCCATTCCTCAGCTTTCCGCGTAGTCCTGCAGGGCAAACGGATTGAGGAACTGACGCCCCCACAGCGCGTTCCGCTCCGTTTGTCCCAAGCGTGCGAGGTCGCAGACCTCAGTCCACTGCGCGCGCACCGTTGCAAGTTGCGCATCGATGATGGCGCGCGCTTGCGTCTCGGAAAGCTGGAAGCATGCCGCAGCCTCAACGCACACCGTCAGCTGGCTGTAACGATTGTCGCCGAGGATCTTCATCGCCTGGGTCGCCTCCTGTCCTGCGCGTCGCTGCGGGCAGATATCGTAGGCCGGCGTCAGCGACAAGCGCTCACCATCCCAGAAGGCCGCGTGGTTGCGCGCGTGGTCGTCGGTATTGCCACAGAGGATGTTGAACACCAGTCGCGCGAACAACTCGCGCAAGCTGGCGCGCGGTTCGCTGAAGCGATGACGAACTATCTCCGCAAGCTCTTCGTAGCTCGCATACGCGGCCATCATCTCGTCCAGTTCGAGCAGGGTGAGTGCCGACACCACGGCACGTCGCCTCCAGTGTCCGCCATCGGCGATGCGATCAAAGCGCTCGACCAGCAGCACATCCTTGCCACCCACCTGCACGAGCTCGACCGGCGCGGCCTCGATGCCTGCCAGCGCGGCCAGGCGCATTGCGACGAATTCCGCCTTCACCACCGGATAGACGTCGGTGCTGCTGGAAAACTTGGCGATACGCTTGCGTCCATGGTCGGTCAGCGTCGCCTTGGGCCGCGCGCCACCGATGGAGGTGCCGTGCTGCATCGCTTGCGCCAATTCGGCCGACAGTGGCAGCCCCGCCTCCACCTGTTCGGCACTCTCCAGCAGTTCCACCAGCGAAGCGGAATCGGACGCGCGCGGCGTGTACTGCGTGGCCGAGGACTGGAAATCCAGTGAGCCGACGCGATCCGATCCGGACTGCAGCAAGTAGCTCAGCTCGTCCAGGATCACCGGATCGGCGTCGCCTGCCTCGCGGCCGAACAGGCGATTGAGGATGACCCGTCGTCCCCAGGCATCCGGTGCGGCGTCACGAAGGCATCCGGGCATCGACAGTCCCGTCGGCAACGGCAGCGCACCCTGGCGCAAGGGCAATTCGGGCAGGTACAGCGGAATCCTGTCGTTCCGGGCCAGGTAGCTGCGACCGTAGTTGAACTGCAGGCCTTGCGCCGTCGGCGCGAGCCGTCCGGCGACGACCGGTTCGACCTGTCCGGGCAGCCAGGTCCAGACGTAGGCCTCGCGCGGTACACCGCGGGAATCAGAAGTCATCCTTCACCCCGTCGGGTGGCGCGTGCACGGCCTTTGGCAACAGCGTAAGCCGATCCTCGAGCTCGCGCCGGCGCTTCTGCAGCGCGCCCAGTTCCGGTTCGAACAGCGGCACACCGAGGATGGCGGCCAGTTCGAACACCACGCCGATCTGGCAGCGCGGATCACCCTTCTCGATGCGATAGAGCAGGTCGCGGGAGATGCCGGCGCGTTCGGCCAGTGTCTGCGTGCCCATCCTTTTTTCGATGCGGGCGGCACGCAGCAAGGCCCCCAGCAGGCGCACGGCCTCCTGGCTGTAGCGGGAATAGGTTCGGGTAGGAGGCTTGGCCATTGCCAGAATCTAGACTTATATGTAAGACATAGCAATACATACGTCTTATTGGTAAGTCTTACGTCCGAGTATCCGCATTCAGGATTCGGCGCCAGCCAAAACCACGCATGGCCTTGGGAAAGCCTCGATAGCAGGAGATTTTCGACACCCGGAATGGAAAACCACGGGAACTCCGGAGGTCTCGATTCGGCGAAGGGCGGGCAGACTCACGGAATGCAAGCAAATCGCGAATCCGGTGGTAGTTTCGGTGCCTCAGTGGGCCCATCCAGCCAGAGAGGGCAAATGATCGAACTTCCTATACGAGAACCCTGCGACCTCTGCGTGGCCGCCCGCAAGGAGACCTGGAAGATCATCGAGGAGGGCGAGCACACCCTGACCGTGATCAATCCGTGGCAGTTCGAAGTGGGCCAGTGCTGCGTCATCACGCGGCGTCACGTCGCGACCCTCCTCGATCTTTCAGAAGAAGAGTGCGGACAAGTACTGCGCTCGGCCAAGCGGGTCGCCGAAGCCCTCGTCAAGGCCTACCGGCCCCTCGGCATCCTCACCTTCCAGAACAACGGCGTCTACAGCGGACAGGAGACCCCGCACTTCCATTTCCATGTCGTGCCACGGCAGAAGGGCAGCGACTGGGGCATCGGTCCGCCGCAACTCGCGACCTTCGACGGTGCCGGTCGCGAACGCGGCACCGCGCACGATGCGAGCGGAGATGCGCAACGTCGGGAGCGGGTTCGCGTTTCTGCCCGGCAACTGGCCGAAACCGTGGACCTGATTCGTTCGAACCTGCCCGACTAGATGGCTTGTCTTCGCGCCCGGCGGATGCCCGGCGTGAGCATCCATGAGCGGCATCGAACCATCGCTGTGCTGGACACCTGGCGATCGATACCGCACGGCCGGATCCGGCGCACAGGCCATGCGATTCAGCGACAGATGCAGGATGGCCCGGTTTGCCTGCGGTCCGCATGCGGCAGTCGCGCGCCCGGACCGACCACGGAAAGCGCCTTCACTTCACGAGGCAAGCCTCAAAGCGGCCGTCAAACTGGCGCTGCGCCTGTCGCCAGTGCTCCAGACACATCGCATCACGCCCGAGCAACAGCGCATTGAGATGGTTCTCACCCCTCACGTTGATCTTGAAGGCCGATTGCCGCCGAAAGCTCTCGAGCACGGCCTCGGCCCCTTTGCCGACGTTCTCATCGATGGACGCAATGCACGGCACCGCCGTCGTCTCGAACTTCTCCATGAACAGGGTGCAATTCGTGCCCGTGCCCTCGGTCGCCGCGTCGATCTGTTCGGCGGGCGCATCCGGTTCGTCGAGAAACCGTGTTTCGCCCCCTCGCCAGACGTCAATGCCGCCAGGAGCCTGCCTTGATTGGGTGAACTCCTGCTCGAACTGGATGCGATAAGGAACGAACCAGTCGGCGGGTTCGCCCACGTCCGGATAACAGTCGGCCTCGTGGCGCATCAGCACACGTCGTCCGCCCGTTCCGCCTGGACCACCAGATGTTCCGCCCAAAGCTACAGCCGGTGACACGCTGACGACCGTACAACCCGGGTAGGGCGTGGCGAGCGACGCGTCGGGGAGGTCCGTCGAAAGGTCAGCAAGCTTGTCGGATCCGCATGCGGCAAGAAGAAGACAGGACAGCAAAGCCCCAGCGACGCTTAAGAATCCGACAGGCAGGTGTGCATTCATCGCTCGCTCCATTTAACGGACTTCAGGTCTGCCGTGCCTAATGTCAGCATGGCCTGGGAAAGTGGGCCGCCGAGCGTACCGGACATCGCCCAGAAACGCCCGGAATTTCTTCCCGCTCCATCGCCCTACGTGAATGCCCATACACGGCGTCGCTCGCCTCGATATTTGCTGCCCACGAACGCGATACAGGAATCCGCCCGCCTATACGGTTCAAGTTACTGCCTGTGGGCAATCTCCGGCTCGTGGCGGAGTGGGATCTTGGATTTCCCGGAACAGGCGCGGTTGGGATCTTGGGCGCCGGAGCACGCAGAACACTCGGACTTTGGTATCTATCCCAGGGAATAGACAATTTTTGTGCCGTTCATGATGATCTTCTTTGAGGTTTGTAGGGCCGCAACGAGTGAGGTGATTTCATTCGGCTTCAATGGAGGTTTGAACCAAGACTTGAGTGACGATTGAAGCGTCTTCAGCGTCGCCGGCCTGGCGGCTTTCAGACCCTTCAATCGCTTTATCGCTTCCGTGACACGTGTGGCATTGCTCGAATCCAGCAACTTCGACTTTACGGCTACCTCATTCGCATCAGGCAGGGTCGTCACAATGACGTTGCTTGCATCTTTCGGCTTCGAAGCCGCTGCGACCTTCTTCACCGATTTCATTGCCTTTGGGTTCGGTGACTTCAGCGAACCCCCAATCGATGCCACACGATTGCAAGCAATCTTCAAGCTGACCAGGTGCTTGATCAATGGATCAAAGCCTGTGTCCTTCGACACGATCGTGAATCTTGCATCCGGATGCGAGACAGTCAGCTTGCCAATGTAGAAGGCGATGTGGAAGTCCACGGCATTGGAACCGCTTCCTGAAATCTGCAAATACTCAACATCGCTACCGAGGGGCTGCAACGCTCGCGACAGCGCAACTGGAATTTTGGTCTGGTTCTGACCAAGAAAAATCATGACTCTGCAATGACCTGGTACCAGCGATCCGATCGAAGTCGGCTGGACGTTCTCGAAATCGACCAGGAAGAATTGAAGGCCCAAACTGTTCCCCAAAGCGCTGAACGCAATGGCGAGTGTAGCCAACGGAGGGATAGTCAGGGAACAGTTGACCAACTTGACTTCAGCTCCGTGACCGCTTCGGCGGGACGGCCAGAAAACCCGCAATTTCCCGTCATAGTGCGTTCCCTCATATCGGAAAATTGATCCGTGCTGCGAGTCCAGGCGCTGCGGCCACTGTTTCCTCATCACCAGTCGATTCCCCAACGAGCAAGAAGATGGGTGTCCCGGATCATAGTGGTCGTGATGTCGACACGGAAACGTCGAATTCCCTTTGACGAATAGGGCGACCCATTCATGGCGCGCAAGGCGCCTCGTCTGCTCAGCCCTGGATTACCACGCTACTACCACGCTGGCTCAAACGATCGGTCGGTTCAATGCGCGTCGCCCCGTGCTGTCTGCCGCGCGGATGCCCTCCACGCGCCGTCCCAAGCCTCATTTTTCGAGCCGGGTGGTGCCAAGCGATTACCCATCAACAACAGGATCCCGCCATGAACACCGTTCGCCATTGTGCCGCCTCGCCTGCCGCGGGAATCCGCCACCCCGCACGGCAACAGGCGCTGCTGAGCGGCGTATTTCTCGCGCTGCTCTCCTGCGTCACGCTGGCCGCGGATCCGCCGATCAAACTGAACGGCCCGATGGTCGCAAGTGGACGCATCGTGGCCAGGCAAGTCAGTCCGGATAGTCGCACCGTGGTCTACGTAGCGGACCAGGAAGTGGATGACGTCTTCGAATTGTACAGCGTGCCGATCGGCGGTGGCGTGCCGACCAAACTCAGTCCGCCCCTGGTCAGTGGCGGCGATGTCCGCACTGATTTCGAGATCACCGCCGATAGCCGCACGGTCGTCTATCTTGCGGATCAGAACGCCAATGGCGTCGATGAGCTGTTCAGCGTGCCGATCGGCGGTGGCACGGCAGTCAGGCTCAACAAGCCCATCCCTTCCGGCGGCGGACTGTTCGATTTCGATGTCAGCCCCGACGGCGCCAAGGTCGTATACACGGGCGAGCAGGACCGCGATGGTGTCGCAGAGCTCTACAGTGTTTCCATCCAAGGCGGAACGGTCACGAAGCTCAATCGGGCCATGCCATCGGGCGGCAACATTCTCAACAGGCGGTTCATCACCCCGGACAGCAGCCGCGTCGTGTATTGGGCAGACCAGGACAGGAACAACGTCAACGAGATCTACAGTGTGCCGATCGACGGGGGTACCGTCACCAAGCTCAACGCGTCGCTGCCCGCGGGCGGGAGCATCGGCATCTTCGGATTCGGCCTCAGCCCGGACGGCAGCAGGGTGATCTACACCGGCGATCAGACCACCGACAACGTGTTCGAACTCTACAGTGTGCCCATTGCCGGCGGCACACCCACCAAGCTCAATGGACCCCTGGTCGGCGGCGGAGACGTGTTCTCGTTCCAGGTCAGCCCGGACAGTACGCGAGTGGTCTATCGTGCCGAACAGGAAACCAATGGTTTCAACGAGTTGTACAGCGTGCCGATTGGCGGTGGCAGCGCCACCAAACTGAGCGATCCCGGCCTCGGCGCGCTCTTCTTCTTCGAGATCAGCGCGGACAGCAGCACCGTCGTCTACCAGAGCGACGTGGACATCGACGAACTCTTCAGCGTCGCCATCGACGGCGGGCCCATCACCACGCTGAATGCGCCGCTCTCGGCGTCCGACGAGGTTTCGTTCTTCAGGCTCAGCAACGATGGCAGTCGGGTCGTCTACACAACCCGACCGCTGCCGGGTCGCGGAGCATCGGTGAATGGAGACTCACCTCCGGACAACGGCCTGTTCAGCGTACCGATACACGGTGGCGTCTCCGAACCGCTGGCCGTGGGGTTCGCGACCGGCAGCGGCGTGCCGGATTTCGCAGTGAGTCCAAACAGCCATCTCGTTGCGTACACCGCCGACCAGGATTCCGCGGGCGTGACAGAGCTCTATCAGGTGCCCATCAGTGGCGGTACCCGAGAAAAGCTGAGCGCACCGATGGTCAGCGGCGGCGATGTCACCGACGGGCTATTCAGTCCCGACAGCAGCGTTGTCGTCTACCGCGCCGACCAGGACACGGACGACTTGCTCGAGCTGTACGGCGTCGCCACCGGCGAGCCGAGCGACTTCCTCTTCGCGAACGGCTTCGAATAGGCGTCGCAAGCAGCCTGGCCGGCCAGTCCTGTGGATCCTCGACGGAGACATAAACGCGAATCCACGCAAACCACAGAACTGGCCCCTATCCCTCGAGCGGCGGTCGCGCCCCGGACCGCCCCACGAAAGAGCGCTACTTCACGAGGCAGGCGCCGAAGCGATTGTCCAACTGAGGGTGTGCTTCCCGCCTGTGGTCCAAGCGCATGGCGACATGCGGCCATGAAGATCTGAGGCCGGACTTTATTTGAACTCAAAACCCAAAGACTGGCCCCAGTCCTTTTTCGGGAGCGCGAATTTAGCGGGATCGCCCTTCGTCAGGCTCTTCGTCCGGCACGCATGCGAGCAGTTTCTCGTCGCAACGCTCGCCTTCGCGACACCCTCCTGAGTCGCCGAAACAACTGCACTCGACGCTGCCATTGTGGGTCCTCACGCCGAACCCGCGGCAGACCTTGCCATTGACGCAGGTCCCCCAACGGCCCGTACTGTATCGAGGCGCGCATGTACCGTCGGTTTCGACCCGTGGCTGCTGCGTCAGCAGATCAGTCGACGAAGGAGGCGTGGGCTCCGCCTTGATCTTCTGCGTGGAAACCGACTCGATATCGCGTTCCTGCGCTGTTGGCCCGGCGCCGCCCTGAGAAGCACACGCCGTCAGCAGAACCAAGACGATCGCCCCAACGCTCGGCCAGCGCTTCATGCGAGAATCCTCAGTAGGTGTAAAGGTGCCCACGAACGTGCTGGGACTGGCCCAGATAGGTCCAACGCTGGTTGCAGCCTGCACTGGAGTCCGTCGCAAGTCGCATGTATCGCACCCCGCTCGGCAAGACTTCAACCGGGATATGAGCGTCATAGTCACCCCAGTAGCCGCGGAGGTCGGGACACACCGGACGATCGACTCCGATGTTCACCGGGATCGTGAATGCCGAACCATTCACGTACCCCAAGGTGGCTCGCGTCACGTCGACCGTGGTGGTCGAATCCCCGTAGCGAACGAGAAACGATGCCTGCCAGCCTGGTCCCGGACCGAAGATGATTCCGGGGAACGCCGTAATCGCTGGATTGAAGTTGTCGATCCTCTGCCGCCAGCCCTGGCTGGTATCCGCACCGAACGTCCAGCCCTTCCATAGGCCGCAATTGCCCAGATCGTAGCTGCAAACACCACCACGAATCACGAGCCAACCCCGATCGTTGTACTGTGTGACCAGAAAGCGCACGGAGTCGTCGAGAAATTCAGAGCGTGCTCCGATATCGAACGCGAACTGCGGCCCTGTGCGTACCTTGAGTGGCGCGCCAAGGACACTGGAATTCATGTCGACATCAGGATAGACGGCCGCAAAGGCGAGAACCTTCGGAATACCCCAAGCTCCGTTGTAGAGACGGTTCACGACCAGCGAATACTGCGGATTCGGACCCGATCGAGCTTTCGCCACCGCCATCACGAACAATGCTCCATCCGGTCCGACGCGAATTCGCGGATGCGAGGCCACGTAGTAGCTCGCAAACGGTCCCGGCATCGGCGCGAAGTCGAGTTGCCCGCCAACACTGCGGTAGATGATGATCTGAGAGGTATCGACATCAACGTAGGCCGCGTAGATGTCCCCATTGGGTGCGGCGGCCATCGATCCACCGTCGAAGAAATGGCCACTGGACGAACCCACGACGCCCGGTACCGGACTCTTGTCCGTCACACATTGGAACGGAAGGAATGACTGTCCCCCATCCAACGAGCGAAAGATGCATGCACCTCCGACTACGGCATTGACCGGCCCGTTCACCCCTCCGGCCGGAAATTTCTCGTCGGGAAACGCCAGGTTGGAAATGAAGACCGTACCGTATTGGGTTCGCGACGTGACGATGGCCGGATCACCCCACACGGCTGCCCATCCGCGAGGTGGCACCAGCTTTCCGCCATATTTCCAGTTCGCCCCATGGTCTTCGGAATACGACCACCCGCCGAGACTGGCGCCTCGCGATACCTGCCGCGATGTCGGCCCGTAGTTGATCGTGCCTGTCGATCCGGTTTCGTCGTTGTAGGTGACGATAACCCGATGGACGCCCCTGTAGTACGAGGTCGTCGCGTCAGTCTCGCTCTGCGAGTATCGCGATGTCGCCCAATCACCGCCGGTGACCTGCCCGATGCTGGCACAGCCGGATAGCCCGACGAGGAGGGCCATAGGCATCAAAGCCGTGGACACCTTGATGCCCGGTATTCGTCCCGAAGACCTTGCGCCAGCCCTGATGCACACCGATAAAACCGGTCTGATGAAAGCCACCGGCGACTCGAAGCTTCGACGCAACCAACAACGGACACGCGACATCGGGCACCTCCATCTTGGGCTTGCCCCGAACCGAACGCATCGGAGCCCCGACCCCACATTGGATTCAGTGTACTACCTAATTTGTGAGCTTTCTATAGTCCAGAACGAAGCCTCGACAGCGGAAGGATGGAAGCCGGATGTGTCCGGATCGACGAGCAAGCGTGTGGTCGTCATGCCGCCAGCGTGACGCGCTGGGGGATGGATGTCTGTAGGAAATCGCCGATTGCTGGCGTAGGATCGGCGCGGGATTTTGGATGTCCCTGTCTTCGCTCGCCAATGCCCCTACATGGCATCGCTCGCCACGGTGTCTGCTGCCCCCGGACGCGACGCAAGAATCCGGCGCCCCTTCCGCTCGAGGTCCTGTCTGTGGGTCATCTCCGGCTCGTGGCTCGGAACCCAGGCGGGAGATCGCTGTTTGGGTTTCGGATGGCGATTCGAGAAGCGAACATTTTCCGACCCGACTTAACCCGTCCCGCGGCTCGGTAACTCGGCGCAGGCGAGTCTTTTGGGCGTCTTTACTTGCCCGTCCGAACCTTTCACAACAATTTCAGAACTCCTGCAAGCATCAAATTCGGCTGGGGCTCAGCATCGGCATGCCCGCGGATACGCGCGGGATCTCCCCCTCTTTACTCTCCTTGGAGCACTCGATGCGCTCGATCTGGATCCTGCTGGGCCTGGGCCTGCTGGCTGGCACGCCGACGGCCATTGCCGGCACCCCTTCCTCCCCGACCGTCCTCCTCGAGGCCGACTTCGACAACAAGCCCGCCGGATTGCCCATCGGTACGGGCGATGCCGAGCTGAACGAGCCGTTCGACCTCAGCGGTCTCTCGGCCACGGTCATCGAGGACAGCGCGAGCCAGAACCACCTTCGTGTCATCAATGAAAGCGGCACGACGGGTGCGCGGCGCGTCAAATGGGGCTTTCTTGGCGATGCCGAAGTCGCGAGCGGTACCGTGCGCATGGAATTCGACTTCACGCCGAGCGAACTCGACTTCTTCAGCGTTCTCGTTCGCGAGGAAGGTTCCTCGGGCTCCGATTTCCTCAGTCTCAATGTGCTGGGCAACGGATTCATTACGGCCAGCACGGCCGCCGGCGTGATGACGCTGACCAACAACAGCTTTTCGGCCGGGGAACGCCTGCACTTCGACCTGCGCTTCGATCTCGATGCCGGCACGGTCACGCTTGCCCGCAACGACCGGATTCTCGCCCTTGATCAGCCGACAGGCGTCAGCGGGTCAGGTATCGGCTCATTGTTCATCGGCTACCCGAATGGGTCGGGCGGTGCGGCCTTCGAACTCGACAACGTGCACGTCCAGGCCGATCGCTCACTGCGCACTGTTCTCTATGCCGACTTCGACGAAGCCACCGTCGGCAGTGGGATAGGCACAGGAGGCGCCGAAGCCGGCGAGCCGATCTCCATTGCCCCTGCACTCGATACCGAGATCATCAACCAGGGGCCCGGCGACAACGCCCTCGCGCTAACGAGCATGAACACGGCCGCGGCGCAGAGCAGCCGCTGGCAATTCCTCGACAACATCGGAATTCCCAACGGTACGGTCGTGGTCGAATTCGACGTGGCGTTCGGCGCGCTCGGTGGATACAACATTGGCGTACGTGAAGCCAACGGTTCGGCCCACGACTTCACGACAATCGCGCTGTCAGGGACCGGGGGAACCGGCACGATCAGCGACGATGCGGGCGTAGTGTCAGTTCCGGGCTTGTCCTACGTCGCCAACCAGACGTATCACCTCCGCCTCGCCTTCGACATGGACGCCGGTACTTACGACGTGAGCCGAGACGGCACCCCTCTCGTGAGCGGACGCGCGCACGGCGTGGCGAGCGGTATCGGCTTGGGGCGACTCGTTTTCGGTGTCGCGAGTAGCTCCCCGTCGGCAGGCCCGTTCATCCTGGACAACCTCGAGGTGTCCGCTGACCGCGCGGATCGCATCGGGTCCGATATCGAGTTCCTGCGCATTCCCGGCGTCGGCGTTCCGAACCAGCCGCTCGCGCCAGCCCTCGAAGTCGCCGTCGTCAATGTCTTCGACGAAGGCGTCCTCGGCGGATCGCCGGTCGTGCTCGACATCTTCAACGGTCCGCCCGGCGCCCAGCTGATGGGTACGGACGCGACGACCTATTACGGCCTGGCGACGTTCGCCAACCTCACCGCCGACAGCCCAGGAAACTATCGGTTGCGCGCGACCAGCGATGCGTTGACACGCACCGCAGACCGCAACATCGCCATCCTCGCAGCCGGCGACCTGATCTTCAGGGCAGGCTTCGACGGCGACTGACACCCGTGTCGCGTCGCGAACCCCGCCTCGGCTGCGGGGTTCGCGGCGCATTGCCAGCAGTGAAGAACGGGTCTGCTGTCGAAACAACGGCCCGATTCAGGTTTCAAGACTTGACCCCAAGCGTTCTCGGTTGGTTGTGCACTCTCTCCATTGCGTCAATCCTTGTCCGTAAGACTGCCGGGGATTCCCTCCGGCGAGGACAGTGATGTGCACATTGCCAGCAGCGGAAAACGGATCTGCTGTCGAAACAACGGCTCAATTCAAGATTCAAGATTTGACCCCGAGCTTTTTCCACTATGGCCTAGGTTGACTACCCTTAGCCGGCTCCAAACCTCACCGGCTGCGGCCCGCGTTCTGTGGAGCGAATCACTACGGTTCCGGCCAGCAAGTCATGCCAGGCGCGCTTCTTCTCATCGAAGGCTACCCAAATAAAACCGAGACCCAATGGAATGGCCGAGAGGAAATAGCAGAGATAGCGGAGGAGTGCCTGGCCAAAACTGATCTTCCGGCCGGTGCGGGCATCCACTATGCGCGCCTTGATTGCAATCTTGCCTGGTGTGGCTTCAATGGCCATCCATAGCCCGATCGTGGCTACCATGGGGAAGATCCAAGAAATCAGGAAATCGGCCGGCCCCTGGATAAGTGGAGAGTCAACACTGAAGTAGCTCCAACCGTAGATCATGACCAAAAGGGGGTAAGTGATAGTCATGATCAGAATCGCGTCGAAAATGGAGGCGACGACGCGAATCCAAAATCCCGCATACTCTAGGTCGTTGTCCGGCCGTGTAGACATCCTTTTTTCTCTCCCTGGAAAGGCTTAGCTCGTGACGCTAAGGATGGAAGCCCGGCCGTCCGGGGTCAAATCCCGGCAACCAGCGCTGGACAATCACACCCAGAAGCTCCCCAGACAAATCATGCGTGTCCCCGTTGCTGGTTCACGGGTTAACTCGCCGGCCGGCTTCTACGCTGCGCGGAACAGCCGAACCGCCTCTCGCTTGAACTCTGCCGTGAATCGACGACGCTTTTCCATCGGACACCTCCATCCAGGGATTGTCCCCGTTTTGTAGTGCCCGAGAAATCAGGGGTGGTCCAGGGTGTCCCGGATCACACATCCCGGATCGCACACGAATCGTGGGTTCCCCAATGTACCGGATGCGACGGGAGTAGAATATGCGCTATATGGTTGGCAGATGGTGGTCTCCAATGGACGAGATGAAGCGATTTCTCAAGGAACAGCGTGACCTCGAACGGTACCTAAGTGACGCAAGTAAAGCGATCAAGGCTGCTGATTCTGGGCTCCTCGAGGCGCTCAAGTACTCCGGGTCCGCACTCGAAGCAGCAAGCAAGCGGACTTTGGATGAGCTGAGCGCTACGGGCATCGCCAAGCGATACGAGACCAGCATCAAGGACATCGCCGTAGCAGCGAACTCGCTAGGTCAGGCTCAGGTTGATGGATTGCTCGTTCCGCACGCCGAGTTGGTCGATACTATTGCTAGCTTGCAGAGTGACGGGATGTTTAAGCACCGGATGCCGCTTGATCATGAGGTCGAACGCCTCATTGATGAATTGCAGCGATCCCAATGTCCAGCGATTGGATGGCTGACGGGAGCCGACACCACGTCTGCGCTCATGAAGGATATGCAGGACATCCAGTCGCCCTGGATCACAGAATCACATGCGGCAGTATCGGCCGCGAACTTCGCAGCCATACATCGCGTTGCGGATCTTGCCAGCTCTCTTGATCCTTTCGGCACGTATGCGATAGACGAGATCAAGAAGATGCTGGGTGACTGGAGTTCGATCGCCACGTCCGAACTTGCCGACACAACGTCGGCACTCTCTCGAGAGCAGCTATATCGCCAACATGGTTTCGCGCTCGACCTAAGCTCTTTCCCTCTTGACGCGATCGACGAGATATTCGCGCGCACGGGTCATGGATATGGTGAGGTGCGTTCTGAGCGGGATCTCGAGCACACTCAGGAAATTTCGGCGCGCGTCAACCCTGTCGAGGAGGGGGGACGAGAATCTGATGTGCTGGCACCTCATTCGGAACTGTTCGCGAACGATGAGCCAGCTACCCAAAGACAGCGAGCTATGATGTTCCAGGCGCTTGGTCATTTTGAAGAACATTTCAGGCGATTCATTGTTGAGAGCATGCAGAGGAGCTTTGGAGAGGCCTGGGTGGACTTGGTTTTTGTCCAGAATATCGTGAAAGGCTGGAGGTCTCGTCGCGAAACCTCGCTCTTGGCTGGTCGGCCAGCTGCCGATCTGATTGCATTCTGCAATTTTGGCGATTACAGCAAGATTGTTGGAGCTGATGTTATCTACGAAGCTGTCTTTAGGCATGTCTTTTCAAGCAAATCAGAGTTGCTAAAATCGTTAGCGAATCTAGCCCCGATAAGAATAGCGATCGCGCATCATCATCCAATTACAGGCACGGATTTCTTGGTTTGGAAGCTTGAGACATCACGCATTCGAAGTGCATTGATAAAAGCAGGGTACGCGCCACCTAAACCGTAGATTGCCAAGGAAAATGGATTGGACAAAAAGGAGCTGGGTAGGTCCAGAGGCGCATACAGATTCAATAATCAAGGCCTATTTTGAGAGAGGAGCACGATCTTTCCGGCAAATACAAATAGCGAGCGCATATCAAATGGGCGTTCATTGACATTAGTCAAAAACATGTAGATTGCAACGCGCCTTGTCAGAGCAAATATAGGAAGCTGCACTAGGTCCCATTGCGCCGGAAACCAGAGTCAAACATGGTAGTGAGAATGGCGGAATATGAAGATAGTATCTATAGAGTTCGACAAATATAAGGTCTTTGACTCTGGTCCATCAGATTCTGGCCTCCAGAGGTTGGATATCGCCCCACTCACAGTTCTGTTTGGAAAGAACAATTCGGGAAAGAGTGCAGTGGCAAGGCTCCCTCTTTTGCTTTTGGGAGGGCTGGCCTGTGATGATGGAAGAATTCTTCCGATGGAAGTATCTGGGCAGTCTTTTGGTGCAAACTTCCTAGATATTGCGCCAGGAGGCGACTTCTTCGGTAAGCCGCGATTTAAAATACACGCAACTAGTGTAATAGGGGAACTAAAAGTCGATGTTTCGTTGTACATTGCTGGAGCGTTCTCGGTAGAGGATCCGCCTGGAATATGGTCCTACTCCATGCTATCGCCTGTCCGCCTGGACATAGCCGTTCCTAGAGTAAGGCATGGCCCGGTCGAGGAATTCCGTGGACTACTGCCGTCGAATCCCGCTTTCGATAGCTGGAGAGCTGAAGCTAAAAGCTTGATTGATTCAATGGTCCACATCGGGCCATTGCGGAGCCCAATCGCTTCAGCATACTCCAATGAGTTGTTCGGAGACTTTGACAGTAGGGGGGAGGCGGCGCCACAACTGCTTCGCACTGACAATAGCTTGGCAGAGCTTGTCGGTGCTTGGTATCAAGAGAATTTGGATGGATGGAGGTTGTCCCTGCAACGAGATAGTGCCAGCTTCGCACTTCGAATATCTCGCTCGGCTAGGCACTCAGCAAATCTTTCTCTGTCCGGCGAAGGCCTTCAGCAGGTCTTGCCCGTGGTGACGCATCAGTACTGGCGGCAGCTTCGCGGAGAAGGTGATTTCCTGGATATCGTTGAGCAGCCCGAATTGCATCTTCATCCTGCCGCCCAGGCGCCATTGGCAGACCTATTCATCGACACTGCGACAAAGACGGAAGGTTGCA
This sequence comes from Dokdonella sp., assembly GCA_019634795.1. Taxonomy (GTDB): domain Bacteria; phylum Pseudomonadota; class Gammaproteobacteria; order Xanthomonadales; family Rhodanobacteraceae; genus Dokdonella. The sequence goes on along the minus strand of JAHCAR010000008.1, from coordinate 80,674 downwards.
CCATCGTCGAAACAAACTCGGAGGGTTTTTTGCTTAGATTGCAGAGACGTGTTGCTGAGGGTGTAATGGACCCTGACCGTCTTCGCCTCTATTTTGTAAAGCCGATGGAAGATCACAGTGAGCTTAGTGGGGTCAAGATTGAGGCAAATGGTGATCTAGATTGGTGGCCTGAAGGTGTATTTGAAGAGGACTTTCGAGAAGTAGCTGCGATTCGGCGTGCGCAGCGTGCAGCGCTAATAGAGGGCAGGTCGAAGTGAACTTTGTGCTGTGCGCACCCGCACTCAATGGGGACGAAAGGACACTAACGCTCATTGATAGAATTGTCGACAGAGTCGAGGAAGAAGTTCACCAAATTGAGGTTCCAGACGCAGATCTTCTCCAGAATTCTCACTGGTACGTACAAGCGAGAGCAATGAGGAAGCGTCTTCTGACGACTTCTGCTGCGAAGCCGCCGCGTCGAACTGACGCCCAGAAAGGTATCCACACAAAAAACGTCTTGATTGGCAGTCCTTGTGATGCTGTAGTGGCAGCTAAGTTGGCGCTTTCGCCATTGATTATCCTAGTCGAGGATAGAGAGGCGGACGGGGTATTACTCGAAATCGCGATCGAAAATCTTGCGAGTATGGAGCTCTCTCGTCTCTTCAGTAGAGGAGCTAAGGCGGTTCCTCGGGCTTGGGACATACAAACTGCGGGGGGAATCGGATCGATTCCCCAGAGAATAGAACGGATTCTTATCGAAGCGGCAGAGAATTCTGTGCCCGTCAGATTAGTGGTCATATGCGATTCCGACGCCCGTTGGCCTGGTGACTCTTCGCACGGTAGTGTGCTGGCGCTTCGAAACGTTGTTTCGGCCTGTGCCGCCGCCGGCATCCCGCTCCATGTTTTGAAGAAGCGGGCGGCCGAAAACTATGTGCCTGACGAGGTCTTTGCTGGAGCAGCAAATGGGCCAGAAGGCACGGCGACGGCAACGAAAGTGAATGCTTTATTTCGAAGAACTCGCGCTCAGCGAGATCACTTCCCTCTTAAGGATGGTATGTGCGAGCGCGAAAGGGAAGAAGTGATTTCGCGGGCGTTCTATTCCGAATCCGAGCGTCCAGATTTGGCGGTGTTGGAGAGTAGGATTTTCCCAAAGCGTCCTCGAATGATGTTGCAGCTACGAGAAACCTTGAATGAGCACTTTACGGCGGCAGGGTTGGCAGCGCGCGATGGAAATGGCGAGCTAACTCTGCTTATCGAGACGATTGCGGCGGAGCTTTAGTAATGAATGGCATAGTCGACCAAACCCCGGAAATAACTCCGCAGGTCGTTCATCTAGTTGATTTGATGAAACGTGCAAAGGAGGGGCGCCTGCGTGTCCCTCGATTTCAGCGAGAATACGTCTGGCGTAGGCAAGATATTGTTGATTTATTTGATTCTATCGCGAGGCAATATCCAATCGGGACGTTGTTTTTATGGGGTGCCCAACCGCAGCCAAGTAGTCGGGGAAATATTGGGCCACTTTCCTTGCCAGAATATAAAGGTGAAACATGGCTAGTTCTGGACGGACAGCAACGACTCACTACGCTTGTCGGAATCCTCCTCGCAGACGAGGTTCAGTGGAGCGTGGCTAATGATGAAGATCCGGATCGGTGGCGATTGTTCTTTGATGCAAAATCGAACTCGTTCTCACACATTCGTGCGAATGAGGACGTCCCGCCGAACTATTTGCCAGTTCCTGCGCTTCTAGATACCGTTAAATTGTTCGCGCAGGTCGAGAAGATCGTACAAAACGCAGGTGCCGAGGTGAAGAGGGAGGAAGTATATGTATGGGTAGCGAGAGCGCAGGAGGCCGCGAGAGCTATTCAGAGCTACAGGATTCCGCTGGTTGAAATTAAGACTAATAGCCTAAGCGTCGCGGTCGAAAGCTTTTCGCGCCTCAACAAGAAAGGGCGCAGCATCGGCCAAGACGAAATGTTCTCGGCGCTCACCTACGGGGAGATAGGGAGCGAGCGGTTTCATCTTGCTTCCGAAATTGACAATGTTCAATCTCTTCTTATCCGAACAGGCTTCGGTGAAGTTGATAGGAATGTTCTACTTCGTGCCGTTCTTACCGCTGCTAATTTGGACATTTATCGCACGGATTGGACGCGGTTGGGCGATCAGGTAAAGCAGGACCTGAGGACGCAGCTACCTGATGCTGTAACCGAGGCCTCCCGTGGATTGCAGCATGGCGTCGCATTCTTGAAAGGAATTGGGGTTTTGAATGCAAGATTGCTGCCGTACAGCATGCAATTAGTTGCGCTTTCTGCTTTTTTTGGTCGATGCGAAAAGCCTACGCCTGAGCAAGTCGCCTTCCTGAGGCGTTGGTTTTGGGTTTCGTCCTTTTCTGGCTGGTTCGGATCAGGAAATGCGGCGCTGATGCGCCGACTCGTGGACGAGATGCGAGATGTGGTTGCGATCACGCCTAATCCTACTGCTTTGAAGAACATGGATATAGACGAATTGGCGCTCCCTGTTCCGCTCAGATTTGATATGAGAAGTGCGCGAGTTCGAGCGTTGCTATGTGTCCTTCTTAGTCGTCGGCCAATGAGGACGAGTGGGGAGGAACTGTCGCTTGTTGATTCGGCAGATATGCTCTTCTCAAGGGGGTCGGAGTCGATGTCTACGATCTGCTACACGGTTGCTAGCGCAGATCTCCGTAGAAGTCCGGCTAATCGAATTCTGGATGTTGCCCCAGACGTATCTGGCCAAGCGAAAAATTGGCTAACCCAGATATCTGGACCGAACCGAGATGCAATTCTATTGAGCCACGCTATTGAGCCGGAGACACTGCACCTACTCGCAAGTGGTAACCACGATAGCTTCCTGGAACGTCGGTTAGATTTTATTGGCCAAATCGAGCGAGATTTCATGACGTCAGAGGGTGTATCCTTGCCCGCATCTTATTCCCCCGCACTTTCGCCAATTGATGCGGATATATTCGAATCTGTTAACTGATGCTTAGTTGGCCTATCCAGCCAACCTCAATGCCCCCCGCTCCCCCTCAAGCCCCTTCAACTCCGTAATCAGCTGATTAGCCGCCTCCTTACCATCCGCATGTGCTGAGGGTCACGTGTTGAGGGTCAGGTCTACCTTCGTACCATTGCTTCAGATGTCTGATGTGCCCACCGGAGCTCTGGTTCGCTATGAACGTCTCGAAGGGATCGTGGCCGGGCCTTGAATCTTGAACGACGATCAGCTCAAGACTTGAGTTGTTGTTTCCCTTCGACTTCGCTTCGCTGCGCTCAGGGCGAACGGAGCGCTTCCTGGCGTTCGTTTGTGCAGGGCGAATGGAAGCGGATGTCGAGGTGCGAGGAGCGTCCTTCGACTTCGCTTTGCTTCGCTCAGGATGAACGGAGAGGTAGTTTGCGTTCCTTGGCGCAAGGCGAATGGTAGCGGGCGTCGGGGTGCCGAGAGTGTCGTTCGACTTCGCTTTGCTACGCTCAGGGCGAACGGAGGGAACGGAGGGTTTCCGGGCGTTCGTTTGTGCAGGGCGAATGGACACGGACCTCGGGGTGGCAGGCGCGGCAAGGCGGTCAGGGCTTTCATTGTGAATTGGTCGTTCTTCGCCAGGTCCGGTTCTCGTTCGAGTCGTGCTGGCTTTTGCGGGGTCGCTCGGATCGATGTCTTCCTGGCGGCATGAGCGCTGCCCGCAAATCGCCATATTTCCCAAGAGTTCTGTCAGGAGTCGGTCGGCGCGTCGACAGCGTCGGTGTGCCCAATGAGGCTGCGCCCGGACCGCGCAGTGGCTTCGATGAGGACTCGCTTCGTTCCCGGGTGACGGTGGGGGTCCGGTATTCCGGATTCCCGACACGTACGCTGATCATTCGGGGGATCCCATGTCGGAACGATTTGAAGGTTTGCAGCGCGTCGGGCGGCGGTTGCTACGCCCGTGGATCATTGCCTTGGCGCTGGTCGGGTTCGGCGTCGTCTACGTCGCCAGGCATCCGCCGGTCGAGACGATCGGGGCCCGGGAGGTCGGGCTTCGGATGAACCAGTGGACCGGGACGACGACGCTGCTGCGTGAAGGCGCGGTCGTGGTCGTGCCTGGGGTGCATACGCTGCGGAGGTTTTCGCTCGAGGATCACATGTTTCGGCCAACACGCAGTGCCACGGCCGACGGCGAGGCGCCGTTGCAGTCGTCAGAAGGCCTGTCGATCGGCGTCGAGCTGACGATCCGCTACGCGCTCGACCCGGCCAAGCTGGCCTCGGTAGGCGCGAACCTGCCGCCCGACATCGAGGGCGGGCTCGTCGATCCGCTCATGCAGGGTGTGATCTATCACGTCTTCACGCGCTATACGGTGCGCGAGATCTTCTCGAGCAAGCGCCAGGAATTGCAGGAGACGATCGAGAGCGAGCTCAAGCCGCTGCTGGCGCAGGACGGCCTGATCCTGCGCCAGGTCATGATGGGCAATGTCGATCTTCCGGCCGACTACCGCGCCGGCATGGACCGCCTGCTCGCGGTCGAGCTCGAGAACGAGAAGATGCAGTACACGCTGCAGCTGAAGGAAAAGGAGGTCAAGGAGACCGAGCTTCTGGGAGAGGCCGAGAAGGTGCGCCGGCAAAAGGCCGCCGAAGCCGCCGCGAACGAGCAGGTGATTGCGGCGCAGGCCCAGGAAGAGGCCATGAAGCACGTGATCCCGTTCAAGCAGAAGCAGATCGAGCAGCGCAAGCTCGAGGCCGATGCCGACAAGATCGCGCGCGTGAAGGCCGCGGAAGGGACGGCGCAGGCGCGCCTGATCGAGGCCGAGGCCGAGGCGAAGTCGCGCCAGAAGCTCGCCGACGCCGAGGTCTATCGCATGGACGAGATCGGCAAGATCTCGAGCATCCAGCTCGAACGCGATGGCGCCCTGATCAGCAAGTACCCGCTGCTGATCCAGAAAACCATGGCCGACAAGCTGTCCGACAAAATTTCGGTGATCATCGCCGCGCCTCCGGCCGATGGGGGCTTTGTCGGCGGCAACCTGATCGGCACGGCGAGCAAGGGAGCGGGGCAGTGATCGGCCGAGGCATGCTGGCCGCGATCGCGATCGCGATCCTGATCGGCTCGGCGACGATCGTGCGCGCCGCCGACACCGCGCTCGCGATCGTCGTCGAGGACCAGTCCGCTTTGCGCGCCGAGCCGCGTCGGTCGGCAACGCAGCACGCGGTGCTGTGGGCCGGCGATACGCTCGAAGTGCGCGGCGAGCGTCTCGACTACCTGCAGGTTTACGACCATCGCCGCGAACGGGCCGGATTCGTGCGCACGCGTGATGTCCGACGGATCACGCTCGATCCGGCGCGTGCCGGCGACCTGTTCGCGGTCGTGCAGTTCCTGCGCGAGAGTCCCGGCGACGAGGCGCTCGGTATCGCCTACGCCGCGGCCTATCTGCGTGCGGCGCCGGCCAAGGCGATCGGTGCCGATGCCTTCGATGCGCTCGGCACGCTCGCCGATCACCTCGCCCAGCGCGCCTCGTCGAACCGCAACTCCTCGCGCGACGTGACGTTTGCGGCGCATCTCGAGGTCGCGGCGCAGTACGGCGTCGCGATCCGCAGTTTCGAGCGCGCCGGGCGCATGCAGCTCTGCTATGACGGCGAGGCCTTCCGTCGCGTGCTCGCCTTGCCGGCGAGCGACGAACAGAAGGCGCGCGCGGCGCTGGCCCTGACCCGACCCGAATGCGCCGATCCCGACATGACCCCGGTACAGCGCCATGCGTTCGACACCTGGCGCACCGACGTGCTCGACCGTGCGCCGCGCGGTGAGCTGTCGGATCTCCTGAAGAACCGCCTGCGCATGCGCAGTGCGGCGGTCTGGGCCAGCGTCGCGTTCCAGCGCTCGCGCCGTGGCGAGGACAGTCGCGAAGCCGCCGAGCGCGGGCTCTCGGAACTGGCCGCCGTCGATGCGCGCCATCTCGCCGAGAGCGACGCCGACGACTACAGCGAAGCAGCCGTGCGCGTCGGTGCCTCGCGCTGGGCCGCCGAACCGGCCGTGCCAAACAAGTCGGATCTCAAGCTCGTGACCGAGCCTGGCGAGCCGGGCCAGACCTGCCTGCTGCTCGTCGATGCGAAGCACGGCACGAAATCGCCGCTGCTGCGCCAGTGCACGTTCGCGACCGTGTGGCTGAACTCGGCGCGCATCAACGCGCAGGGGACGGCCCTGGCGCTGGCCGTGCAGCCGCTCGAATCCTGGCGTGAGTTGTGGGTGTTCCACCGCGACGGCAATCGCTGGCACGTGGACATCGCGCCGCCCGGCGCCGACAGTCCCGATCTCGGCTACATCGAATTCGCCGGTTGGGTGCCGGGCGGCAAGAAGCTGCTGGCCGCACGCGAGATCGAGACCGACGATCGCTTCGTGCAGAGTTTCGAGCTGCTCGACCTGGCCACCCTTAATGTCGATAAGCGCGCCGACAAGCCCGACTACCTCAGCATCTTCTATCGCTGGCAGGATCCGGAGTGGAAGAGCCAGACGGTGAGTTTGCGCTAGGGAGCAGGCGGTAGGGCTGCGTCAGGAACGGGCAGTTGCGACCGGCGCGGTTTCGATGGTGGGCGGCGCGTTGCCGCTTCGTTGTAGGAGCGGCTTTAGCCGCGATGCTCTTCGACACATTGCGGAATAGCATCGGGCGCGAACGCCCTCCTGCGAAAGGCGCGAACATGCGGCGCGGGTTTCGATGGGCTTCGATTCGTAGCCGCTCCGTTGTTGGAGCGGCTTCAGGGGCTATGCTCCTCTCCGCACCGTGTCGAAAAGCATCGCGCCTGAAGGCGCTCCTACGAAGAGTGCGAAAGGCGGCGCGGGTTTCGATGGCGGGGACGGCGCTTGTGATTTGTTGCTGGCCTGAAGGCCCTCCTACGAAAGCGATCATCGTCGACGCCTCCAGCAAGGGGATTGGGAAAGGGATTGAGGATTTCGACATCGCTTCGCTAAGCACGAACGGAGAGTTGTTTTGCGTTCGTCTGGACACAGATGGGGGCAAATCTTGACTCCTGAATCCAGCGCAATTCAGGACCAGCTGCCTCCCTATTCGTCAAACTATGCGTCTCGGATGGCGCGCAACTGCACCAGCAGGGGTGGGATGTCGTCGCGGATGATGCTCCAGACGATGTCATCGTCGATGCCGAGATAGGCGTGAATGAGGCGATTGCGTGTGGCGGTGAGCAAGCGCCAGGGGACCTGTGCGAGTTCCTCGCGTACCGCCGCCGGTATCCGGCTTGCTGCCTCTCCGATCAGTTCCAGGTTGCGCAATGTCGCATCGTAGGTAAGCGCGCTCGCGACGAAGGTGGCCTGATCCATGCCGTCCGTGTACGCGAGCACTCTGTCGGCGAAGCCAATCATGTCGTCGATGTAGAAACGCCATTCTCGGTGTTGCGGCTCAGACACGCAGTGCCTCCGCTTCCACAAACGCTCGAAGCTCCGGCCGCAAGGCCTTCTCGGTGACCAGATCCACCGCGCAGCCGAGCAGGTCCTCCAGGTGAAATTGCAGGCCGAAGTACCGCGCAGAGGTGGCCTTACCCTCGAACTCCACCAACACATCGATATCACTGTCCTCGGTAGCTGCATCTCGCGCGGTGGAGCCAAACAGTGCCAGCTGCCTTACGCCGAAGCGCTGGATCAGCTCGGGCTTGCTCTGTTGAAGCAGGTGCAAGGCATCGGCACGTTTCATGGTGATGGTTCCGCAGTGAGTCGGTTGAGGTGCAGCTCAGTGGGCATTGTGACACCACGTGGACCGACGGCAATCCCCCTATCACAAGGAAATGGGGTCGTGAATCTCAAACCTGCGCCAAAAAGAGGGCCTGATCACCGAACTTCTGGGTGCTTGGACCCATGTACGTTCCCAGAAGCTGTGCCGCCAGCCCGCCCGCTCCCGCGAAGCGGGATTGAGGGTGAGGTTGAGGTTTCGAGAGAATCCATCGACTTCGCTGCGCTACGTTCAGGACGAACGGCGAGTCTTCTATGCGTTTTGTTGCGCAGGGCGAATGGGGACGGATGTTGAGGTGCCGAGAGAGTCCTTCGACTTCGCTGCGCTACGCTCAGGACGAACGGGGAGGTTCTGGGCGTTTCTTTGCGCGCGGCAAATGGAAGGTGATGTCGGGGTGCCGAGAGTGCCCTTCGACTTCGCTTCGCTACGCTCAGGGCGAACGGAGAGTTGATTCGACTTCGCTTCGCTACGCTCAGGGCAAATGGAGGGCTTCTATCCTCTCTTTGCGGCAGGCATGGGGTCGCGCACTTGATGAATACGTATGCAGCTAACCACGCAGGCTGCCGCTCGAACTACCATGTGAGCGGCCGTGGCTTTTCGTGATCGCGGCGTACCCCTGGCTTGCGGAATCCGCGATGACGATCAAACCGACGCTGAGCTTCTGGCAGATCTGGAACATGTGTTTCGGCTTTCTTGGCATCCAGTTCGGGTTCGCGTTGCAGAACGCGAACGTAAGCCGGATATTCCAGACGCTGGGCGCGGACATGGACCAGATTCCGCTGCTGTGGATCGCGGCGCCGTTGACCGGGCTGATCGTGCAGCCGATCGTCGGGCACTTTTCGGATCGCACCTGGACCCGGCTCGGGCGGCGGCGGCCGTATTTCCTCTATGGCGCGTTGCTCGCGAGCGTGGCCCTGCTGCTGATGCCGAATTCGCCGCAGCTGTGGATGGCGGCCGGGCTGCTGTGGCTGCTCGATGCCTCGATCAACGTGTCGATGGAGCCGTTCCGGGCCTTTGTCGGCGACCAGCTCGCGCCATCGCAGCGGCCGCGCGGGTATGCGATGCAGAGCTTCTTCATCGGTGTCGGTGCGGTCGTGGCCAGCCTGTTGCCTTGGCTGCTGACGCGCTTCGGGGTCGCCAACACGGCGCCGGCCGGGGAGATTCCACAGACCGTGCACTACGCGTTCTACGCCGGGGCCGTGGTCCTGTTCGCTGCGGTTGGCTGGACCGTGCTGAGCACGCGCGAGTATCCGCCCGAGGTGCTCGAGTCCTTCGATGATGCGCGGCCGGCGGGTGGTCCGGATCGTGCGGTCGGTTCGTCGCGCGATGCGCTGCTCTGGATCGTTGCCGGTGGTGGGCTGCTGAGCTGGATCGTACTCGGCGGGCTCGCCCACGAGCTGTTCATCCTGGCCGGTGGCCTGCTCGGATATGGCATCGCCCTGCTGTTCGTCAGCCAGACCCGATCGAATGGCGCCTTCGTCCAGATCATGACCGACATGCGCGCGATGCCGGGGCCGATGCGGCGGCTGGCCCTGGTCCAGTTCTTCTCGTGGTTCGCCCTGTTCGCGATGTGGATCTACACCACCGCGGCGGTGACCAGCGTGCACTTCGGCAGCAGCGATCCGACCTCGGCGGCCTACAACGAGGGGGCCAACTGGGTCGGCGTGTTGTTCGCCGCCTACAACGGTTTCGCTGCGCTGGCCGCGCTGGTCATTCCGCTGATGGTCGCGCGCATCGGCCTGCGCGCCAGCCACATGCTCAATCTGTGGATCGGTGCGGCGGCGCTGGTCTCGTTCGTGTTCATCCGCGATCCGGACTGGCTGCTCGTGTCGATGGTCGGCATCGGCTTCGCCTGGGCTTCGATCCTGTCGCTGCCCTACGCGATGCTCTGCGACTGCCTGCCGGCGAAGAAAATGGGTATCTACATGGGCATCTTCAATTTCTTCATCGTGATTCCGCAGCTGCTCGCGGCCAGCGTGCTCGGTGTGCTGCTGAAGACCCTGTTCGGCAACCAGCCGATCTATGCGCTGGTCCTCGGCGGGATCAGTTTCGTCATCGCCGGCCTGTGCATGCTTCGCGTGCCGGCCATGGCCGTGCGCCAGGCCGCAACGGCCGGGCAGGGAGGCTGACATGCGTGGCATACCTGTGTTTCTCGGAGTCTGCGCCACGCTCGCGCTGGCCGCCTGCGCGTCGGCACCGACCAGCCCCGGTGCGCCCGCGGGGATACCGGCCGTGGCCGAGTACTACGGCACTCTCGAGCCGTTCGCCAGTGAGGCCGTGTATTTCGTCGTCACCGACCGCTTCGTCAACGGCGATCCGCGCAACGACCAGCGCGACCAGGGCGGCGCCCACCCGAGCTTCGACATACCGCTGCGCTGCCCGGACGGCGTGGTCGCCCACCTCGGTTATCTCGGTGGCGATTTCCGCGGCCTGCTCGAGAATGCCGATTACATCCGCGAGATGGGCTTCAGTGCGGTCTGGATCACGCCGATCGTCGACAACCCCGACGAAGCGTTCACCGGCGGCGACGAGGTCACCTGCACCTCGTTCCTGACCGATCGCGGCAAGGCCGGTTACCACGGCTACTGGGGCATGAATTTCTACGCGGTCGACGAGCACCTGCCGAGTCCGGGTCTCGGTTTCGCCGAGCTGACCCGTGGCCTGCGCGCGAAGGGCCTCAAGACCGTGCTCGACATCGTCGCCAACCACAGCTCGCCGGCCTGGTCGATGCCGCAGAAGCAGCCCGGCTTCGGCCAGGTCTTCGATGCCGGAGGCACGCTGCTCGCCGACCACGGCAACCTGCCGCCCGCCAAGCTCGATCCGGCGCACAACCCGCTGCAGCGCTGGTACAACACGAAACCCGACCTGGCCCAGCTCGGCGACTTCAATCCGGACAATCCGGCCGTCATGGACTACCTCGTCGGCGCCTACCGGCAATGGATCGGGCAGGGCGCGGCGGCGTTCCGCGTCGACACGATCGGCCACCAGCCGCTCGGATTCTGGAATCGCTTCGCCGCGCGCATCCGCGAAGGCCATCCCGGCTTCTTCATGTTCGGCGAGGCCTTCGACTACGAAGCGGCCAAGATCGCGCCCTACACCTGGAACGAAAACGGCCACTACAGCGTGCTCGACTTTCCGATGAAGCAGGCGATCGCCGCGACGTTCGAGAAGCCGGGCGGCGACTACGCAGCGCTCGGCCCCGCACTTGCGATCGAAGGCGGTCCGTACCAGAACCCCTATGAGCTGACCACGTTTTACGACAACCACGACATGGCGCGCTTCGCCGGCAGCGACAACGCCTTCATCGACGCGCACAACTGGCTGTTCACGGCGCGCGGCATCCCGGTCGTCTACTACGGTTCGGAGATGGGCTTCATGCGCGGTCGCGCCGAGCACCACGGCAACCGCAATTATTTCGGCGCCGAAGGCATCGCCGCGGCGCGCAGCCATCCGATCCGCGCCGCGCTGAGTCGCGTGGCCCATGCGCGTGAAGCCTCAGTGGCCTTGCAGCGCGGCCTGCAGCTCGATCTCGAACTGGCCGGAGACCGCGCCGTGTTCTATCGCGTCTACCAGCACGAGGGCGTCGCCCAGACCGCACTGGTCCTGCTCAACAAGGGCGACGAAGCACAGACCTTCATGCTCGGCCCGATGCAGCAACCCGGGACCTGGCGCAATGCGCTCGATGCCGGTTCACCGCCGCTGACGATCGGCGCCGCCGCGGCACCGACCCTCGAGGTGCCCGCGCACGGTGTCGCGATCTGGTTGCTCGATGCGCCGGTCAGCCGGCCCGCCCTGCGCGCGCGGCTCGATCAGCTCATGGCGAAACGCGAGCGCCGCACGAGCGCCGCACGATGACCCTGGCCGGCAGCATGACGCTCTCGACCGGCTCGCCGCGGATCTGCTGAAGCAGGCGCTCGACGAGAATCTCGCCGGCCTGCTTGGTGTCCTGCTGGACCGTGGTCAGCGGGATGCTTGCGTAGCTGGCCAGCGGAATGTCGTCGAAGCCGACCACGGAGACCTGCTCGGGCACGCGCAGGCCGGCTTCGAGCAGAGCATTGGTGGCGCCGATCGCAAGCAGGTCGCTGGCCGCGAACACGCCGTCGATCTCGACGCCGCTGCGCAACAGCTCGGCCACGGCCTCGTGACCGACCTGCTCGGTCGAATCGAGCGCATCGACCTGCAGTCGCGGATCGATCGCTAGGCCGGCCGCCTCGTGCGCGGCGCAGTAGCCGCGGTAGCGATCGAGGAATTCGGGGCATTGCTCGCCGATGCTTCCGACGAAGGCGATGCGCTTGCGGCCGAGGCCGATCAGGTGCGCAGTAACGGCGCGGCCGCCATCGAGGTTGTCGCAACCGACCGAAATGCCGGGCTGGCCTTCGACCACGGCACCCCAGCGCACGAAATGCGTGTTCTGGTCTTCGAGCTTCTGCAGCGTGCTGCGCGCGACGAGGTAGTCGCCGTAGCCGAGCAGGATCAGGCCATCGGCCTTGTGGCTGTCCTGGTAGTCGGCGTGCCAGTCGTTGGAGAACTGCTGGAACGAAATCAGCAGGTCGTAGCCCTGGCGCGCGCAGGCGCGCGTGATCGAGCCGAGCATCGAGAGGAAGAACGGATTGATCAGCGAATCGTCCGGGGTCGGATCCTCGAACAGGAGCAGGGCCAGGGTCACCGAATTCTGCCGGCGCAGGCAGGAGGCGTTCTTGTCGACCTTGTAGTTGAGCTGCTTGGCGATCGCCTGGATCTTGCGCCGCGTATCGAGGCTGACCAGCGAGCTGCCACTCAGGGCGCGCGAAACGGTGGATTGCGACACGCCTGCTTCATAGGCGATATCGAACGAGGTGGCTTTTCCCTTAATGCTCACTGGCCCGGTACCGATGTCTTCGCGGGACATCCTTTTTACCGGATCGTGACAGACAGGGCGTTCTGCATTGCAGCATTGGCGGAGCCGGCCATCTGCACTGGCTTTGGGAGGGCATCGAACATGCCGGAGGGAGGTGTTCGACGGACCCTATTTGGTTCGCGTTCTTGGGCTGCCGGGTTTTGGCACGCCGATGCTCTTCGTCACGTTGCCAAAAAGCTGATGCCTTGCGGTTTGCCTCAAAAAAAGCATCGCGGCTAAAGCCGCTCCTACAACGAAGCGGGGACGCGAGGGCGGCAATCGAAACCCACGCCCCCTGTCGCGCTTCGCGCTCGTCTCGCGCGCTTCGCGCTCGTCGTAGGAGCGCCTTCAGGCGCGATGCTCGTCGTCACGTTGCCGAAAAGCTGATGCCTTGCGGTTTGCCTCAAAAAAGCATCGCGGCTAAAGCCGCTTCCAACAACGAAGCGGTAGCGCGAGGACGGCAATCGAAGCCCGCGCCCCCTAACGCGCTTCGCGCTCGTCTCGCGCTCTTCGTAGGAGCGCCTTCAGGCGCGATGCTTTTCATCACGTTGCCGCGAAGCTGATGCCTTTCGGTTTGCCTCAAAAAAAAGCATCGCGGCTAAAGCCGCTCCTACAACGAAGGGGTGGCGCGGCACCGGTCGTCGAAACCCGCGCCGCCTGTCGCGCTCTTCGCAACAATGCCCTCAACCGCGCCTGGCAAGCGCCGCGCAAGCCGACGCCAGGTCTCCGATCGCGGTCCAGTCACGTGCCTCAAGCGCGGCTTTCGGCAGCATCCACGAACCGCCGACCGTGATCACGTTGGGCAGGGCCAGGTAGGCCGGTGCCTTGTTCGCGTCGATGCCGCCGGTCGGGCAGAAGCGCACGCTGGCGAAGGGACCGGCGAACGCCTTCAGTGCACTGACCCCGCCAGCCGATTCGGCCGGGAAGAACTTGAAGCGGCGGTGGCCGTGTTCGAGCCCGCGCATCAGTTCGCTGGCCGTCGCGATCGCCGGCAGGAACGGAATGCTTGCCGAGGCGGCGGCCGCATACAGCGCTTCGGTCGAACCCGGTGCAATGGCGAACACCGCGCCCGCTTCGGCGACCGCGCCGAGCGCATCGGCATCGAGCACGGTGCCGGCGCCGACGATCGCGCCGGGGACTTCGTTCGCGATCGCGCGGATCGCTTCGATCGCGACCTCGCTGCGCAAGGTAATTTCGAGCACCGGCAGGCCCGCATCGACCAGGGTGCGGGCGAGCGGCACGGCGTCTTCGAGCCGATCGATCGCGATGACCGGCAGCACCGGGGCTGCGAAAAGCAGTTCGTCGATGCGCTCGGCGCGCGATTCGGGAGTCCAGCGGGTCATCGGGTCAGGGTCCTCGGGTGGATTGGCGCAGGGCCACGGCGGCGCCGAGCAGGCCCGGTTGCGCATGCACGATCACCTCGATGCTGACCGCTTCGAGATAGGTCGAGAAGCGCCCCTTGGCGAGGAAGCGTTCGCGGAAGGCGCTGCTGCGCAGGAACGGGATGAAGCGCGGCACGATGCCGCCGGCGATAACGACCGTGCGAGCGCCATGGATCAGGGCGGTGTCGCCGGCAACGCTGCCGAGCACCGAGCAGAACCGGGCCAGCGTGCGCCGCGCCTCGAGGTCGTGGCCATCGAGCGCGGCGGCGACGATATCGGCCGGATCGCGCAGCGGCACGTTGCGGCCGTCGCGCGGTCCGCCGTCGCTGCCGCCGAGTGCGGCCGCTATATGCGAAAGGCCGTCGCCGCTCAATACGCGCTCGGTCGAGGCGCGGCCGAAACGCGCATCGAGCCAGCGTGCGATGCGATGTTCCTCGTCGCCGATCGGGGCGAAGGTGACGTGGCCGCCTTCGGTCTCGACAACCTGCCAGCCGGACGCCTCCGAGCCGACCAGCAGGCCGACGCCGAGGCCGGTACCGGGGCCGACCAGGGAGACCGGTCCGCGCATTTGCGCGTGGCTCGGGCCGTAAAGGTGGACGCGATCTTCGCCTTTCAGCGCCGGCACCGCCCAGGCGACCGCGCCGAAATCGTTCAGCATGCGCAGTTCATCGAGGCCGAGCCGGCTCTGCAACTCGGCCCGGCTGAATGACCAGGCGCGATTGGTCAGGCGGATTTCGTCCATATCGACCGGCGAGGCGACCGCGAGGGCTGCCCGTCGCGGCTGCACGCCGACCTCGGCGAGATAGTGTTCGGCGGCGTGCTGCAGGCTGGCGAACTCCGCGCCCTGCAGCGAGCGCGGTTCGAGGATCGTGACCTCGGGCGAGGCCAGGTCGGTCAGCGCGAAGCGCGCATTGGTGCCGCCGATGTCGGCGATCAGGCCGAGGTTGCGCTTTTCCGACGTCATCGATTCGATCTGCCGATTGCGATGGCCGCGCGCACTCGAAACTCTCGTCCGCCCGCTTCCTCAGATTCATTGCGGGCTCGTCGTCCCGGCGAAAGCCGGGATCCAGCGCCTTCTTCCAACAACACGAAAGACCAACGCACTGGGTCCCGGCTTTCGCCGGGACGACGGTGAGGTGGAATGCAGCGGTCCGTTGTCATCGCTCAGGCCTCCACGAACAGGCTGCAGGCGCCCTGTTCGGCGGTGCCGGCGGCCTGGCGCATGAGGCCGAACAGCTCGCGGCCGAGGCCGTGATGCGAGGGCGAGAGGTCGAACCGGGCCTGCTCGCGCGCATCGAGTTCGGCGGCATCGACGAGCAGGTCGAGGCGGCCGGCCTCGGCGTCGATCAGGATCGGGTCGCCTTCGCGCACGCGGGCGAGGGCGCCGCCGGCAATCGCCTCGGGCACCACATGGATCGCTGCCAGCACCTTGCCCGAGGCGCCCGACATGCGGCCGTCGGTGAGCAGGGCGACCTGCTGGCCGCGATCCTGCAGCAGGCCGAGGGTCGGGGTCAGCTTGTGCAGTTCGGGCATGCCGTTCGCGCGCGGACCCTGGGCGCGGACCACGGCGACGAAATCGCCGTCGAGCGTGCCGGCCTTGAACGCATCGAGCAGGGCATCCTGCGAGTCGAATACTCGCGCTGGCGCATTGATCGCGCGATGCTCGGGCGCGACGGCCGAGATCTTGACCACGGCGCGGCCGAGGTTGCCCGAAAGCCGGCGCAGGCCGCCTTCGACGTCGAAGGGCTCGGCGACCGTGCGCAACACACCGTTGTCGAGCGAGGCTGCCGGCGGCTCGCGCCAGCGCAGCTTGAGGTCGACCTGCTCGGGTTCCCGCGCCTGCGCGCGCAGGTCGCCGCCATGCACGCAATGGATGTCGGCGTGCAGCAGGCCGGCGTCGAGCAGTTCGCGGATGGCGAAGCCGAGCCCGCCGGCGGCCTGGAAATGGTTCACGTCGGCGCTGCCGTTCGGATAGATGCGCGCGATCAGCGGCGTCGCGCGCGAGAGTTCGTCGAGGTCGTCCCAGTCGATGCGCAGGCCGGCCGCGCGCGCGATCGCGACGAGGTGGATCGCGTGATTGGTCGAGCCGCCGGTGGCGGCGAGGCCGACCATCGCGTTGACGATGGCCTTTTCGTCGAGCGTCTTCGCCAGCGGCGTGTAGTGCTCGCCGAGCGCGGTGACCTTGAGGGCCTGTTCGGTGGCGGCCACGGTCAGCGCATCGCGCAGCGGCGTTCCGGGATTGACGAAGGCGGCGCCGGGCATCATCAGGCCCATCACCTCGAGCAGCATCTGGTTCGAGTTGGCGGTGCCGTAGAAGGTGCAGGTGCCGGGGCCGTGATAGGACTTCGCTTCGGCTTCGAGAAGTTCCTCGCGGCTGGCCTTGCCCTCGGCATAGCGCTGGCGGACCGCGGCCTTTTCCTTGTTCGGCAGGCCCGAGGGCATCGGCCCGGCCGGCACGAACAGCACCGGCAGGTGGCCGAAGCTCAGCGCGCCGATCAGCAGGCCCGGCACGATCTTGTCGCAGACGCCGAGCAGCAGAGCGGCATCGAACATGTCGTGCGAGAGCGAAACCGCCGTGGCCAGCGCGATCGTGTCGCGCGAGAACAGCGAGAGTTCCATGCCGTCGCGACCCTGGGTCACGCCGTCGCACATCGCCGGCACGCCGCCGGCGACCTGGGCCGCGCCGCCGGCGTTGCGTGCGGCGGCGCGGATCAGGGCCGGGTAGTGTTCCATCGGCTGGTGCGCCGAGAGCATGTCGTTGTAGGCGGTGACGATGCCGATGTTGCCGCCGCGCGCGCCGCGCAGCAGCGGCTTGTCGGCGCCGGCCGCGGCGAAGCCGTGGGCCAGGTTGCCACAGCTCAGGCGCGCACGCGCCGGGTTGCGCGTGCGCAGCGCCTCCATTCGCGACAAGTAGTCGTCGCGCAGGTCGCGGCTGCGTTCGGCGATGCGCGTGGTCACGCGTTCGATGACGGGATGCAGGCTCATCAGGGACTCCAGTGGATTTCCACGTGGCTGCCGGCGGTATGCAGCAGGGCGGCGACCGGCAGGTGCATCAGATCGTTCTCGCGCATGGCGCGGGCGAGCACGGCGTGCTTCTCGTGGCCGGTCACGGCGAGCAGGATGTGGCGGCTGTGCAGCAGGCGGGCCAGGCTCAGGCTGATGCGCGGATGCGGACCCGCCACCGGCATCGGATCGGGAACGATGGCCACGGCGGCCGCGTCGCTGGCCGGATCGAGCGCGGCACGCAGATTGGCCGCGCCGGGAAACAGCGAGGCGAAATGGCCGTCGGCGCCCATGCCGAGCAGGCAGGCATCGAAGGCCGCCTCGACCGTCGACAGCATGGCATTGGCGAAGCCTGCATCGGCCTTGCCGCGCGGTCGATCCGGCGCGAGCGTGACCCAGCGCACGCCGTCGACGCCGGCGAAGGCTTCGCGCAACTGGCGGGCATTGCAGTCGGCATGATCGGCCGCCACCCAGCGTTCGTCGGTCGGCAGGATCGTCAGCTTCGACGCGTCGCGCATTGCGGCGACCAGATGGCGCAGGATCGGTGGCGTCGTGCGGCCGCCGGCCAGGGCCAGGGTGGCCGCGTCGCGCGCGGCGAGCGCTTCATCGACGATGGCCGAGAGGCGTCCGGCCACGGCGGCGGCCAGCGCGTCGGCATCGGCATGTCGGGTTTCGGTCCAGGGCATCGGTTCTATTCGCGCCAGCTGTGGCCGTGGCGCTCGATCATCGCGACCGCGCTGCTCGGCCCCCAGGTTCCGGCCGGATACGGTTTCGGCGTGCTGCCCGACGCTTTCCAGCCATCGAAGATTGCGTCAACCCACTGCCAGGCCGCCTCGGTCTCGTCGCGGCGCACGAACAGCGTGCCGTTGCCTTCGATCGCATCGAGGTAGAGGCGCTCGTAGGAGAGCCGGCGCCGGTGCGCGGCGAACTGCTCGTCGACATCGAGGTCGAGCGCGACCTGGGACAGGCGCAGGCCGTTGCGATCGAGGCCCGGGGTCTTGTGCATCAGGGTCAGCTGGATGCGCTCCTCGGGCTGCAGCAGGATGACCATCGCGTTCGGCTCGACGCGCACGCCGCTGGTGGCGAAGATCGAATGCGGCACGGCGCGGAACTGCAGGTAGATCTCGGTGCAGCGGCGCGGCATGCGCTTGCCGGTGCGCAGGTAGAACGGCACGCCGGACCAGCGCCAGTTGTCGATGTGCGCGCGCAGGGCGACGAAGGTTTCGGTGTGGCTGGCATGGCCGAGGTCGGTCAGGTAGCCCGGTACGGCGACGCCGTCGACGGCGCCGGCCGTGTATTGCCCGGCCACGCTTTCGCTGGCGACCTCGTTGCGTCCGATCAGGCGCAGCGAACGCAGCACCTTGAGCTTCTCGTTGCGCACCGCGCTCGGATCGAAGTGCGACGGCGGCTCCATCGCGGTCAGGCAGAGCAGCTGCAACAGGTGGTTCTGCAGCATGTCGCGCATCGCGCCAGAGCTGTCGTAATAGCCGCCGCGGCCTTCGACGCCGACCGTTTCGGCGACCGTGATCTGCACCTGCTCGATGTGCCGCGCGTTCCACAGCGGTTCGAACAGGGCATTGCCGAAGCGCAGCGAGATCAGGTTCTGCACGCCTTCCTTGCCGAGGTAGTGATCGACGCGGAACACGCGGTCCTCGTCGAACACGCGGGTCACGCCGTCGTTGATCGCGATCGCCGAGGCGAGATCGTGGCCGATCGGTTTCTCGAGCAGGACGCGGGTGCCGGCGCCGCCGAGTCCGCGCTGGCCGAGCGCCTCGCAGATCGGCGCGTAGAAGCGCGGTGCCGTACTCAGGTGGTAGACGACGTCGCCGTTGCGTGCCGCAGCGATGGTGTCGGCCAGGGTATTCATCGAGGCCTCGTCGTCCACCCCGGCGGCGCAATAGTCGAGGCGTTCGAGCAGGGCACGCAGGCTCGCTTCGTCGCGCTCGCTGGCGGCGACGCGGTTCTCGATGGTCGCAGCCACGCTGTCGCGGAAGCCCTGCGCGTCGAGCTCGCTGCGTGCGGTACCGAGGATGCGCAGATCCTTCGGCAGCAGGCCGTCGCGTTGCAGGCCGTACAGCGAGGGCAACAGCATGCGCTGGGCCAAGTCGCCGGTGGCGCCGAAGATGGTCAGCAGATTGGCAGGATTGCCGGTCATGGAATAGCCCGTTCGTTGATTGGATGACACGCCGGGTTTGGACGTCCGGACGCCGGCTCGTCCGCTTGCAAATGCCGCAGCGCAACAGAGGGTAATCGATTGCGCGCTGTCTCGCAGGACAAGCTCGGCCTGTCCTTTCGGACAATCATCGCGGCCGAGGGTTGCGAGAGGCGTTCAGCCCGTGCTCGCGAACAGCACGCCGAAGGCCGGCAGCTGCACGCGCGATTCGCCGAGTTCGCCGGCGAGCAGACCGTGGCCTTCCAGCGCGCGCAAGCCGGCGAGCGGATCGATCGAGAACACGCAGGCTTCGCTGCCGGTATTGAACCAGGCGCGCAGGACGACGCCATCGAGACGACGTTCGAGTGCGAGCACCGGTTCGGGCGCGGTCAGCATGCGGACCTCGCCGTGGATCAGCGCCGGCTGCCGCTTGCGCCAATGCATGAAGCTGCGGAAGCGCTGCAGCGGCGAGTCGGGATCGGCGTCCTGCGCCTCGACGCTGTTGCGGCGATGCGATTCGGGCACCGGCAACCACGGGCGCGCGCACGAGAAGCCGCCGTTTTCGGCCTTGGTCCACGGCATCGGCGTGCGGCAGCCGTCGCGGCCCTTGTAGTTCGGCCAGAACGCGATGCCGTAGGGATCCTGCAGCAGTTCGAAGGGCAGGTCGACCTCGGTCAGGCCGAGTTCCTCGCCCTGGAACACGCAGACCGAGCCGCGCAGCGAACAGACCATCGCACTGAGCAGGCTGGCCAGGTGCGAGGGCGCATCGGCGACGCCCCAGCGGCTGGCCACGCGCTGCACGTCGTGGTTGGAGATCGACCAGCACGGCCAGCCCTCGGTCATCTTCGCCTCGAGGCTCTGCACGGTGTCGCGGACATGCCGGGTCGAGAACTCGTCGGTCAGCAACTCGAAGCTGTAGCCCATGTGCAGGCGGTCGGGCCCGGTGTACTCGGCCATCGTCGCCAGCGAATCCTCCGAGGAGATCTCGCCGAGCGCGGCGACGTCGGGGTAGCGGTCGAGCACGGCGCGCAGCTCGCGGATGAAGCCGAGGTTTTCGGGCTGGGTGTTGTTGTAGTAGTGGTACTGGTAGGCGTAGGGATTGTCCGGGCTGAAGCCGCGGCCGATGCGCATGGCTTCGGGCTTCGGCGGGTTGTCGCGCAATTGCGGGTCGTGGAAGCAGAAGTTGATCGCGTCGAGGCGCAGGCCGTCGACGCCGCGATCGAGCCAGAAGCGGACGTTGTCGAGCGCGGCCTGGCGCACCTCGGGGTTGTGGAAATTGAGGTCGGGTTGCGAGGCGAGGAAGTTGTGCAGGAAATACTGGCGCCGGCGCGGCTCCCATTTCCAGGCCACCCCGCCGAAGATCGACAGCCAGTTGTTCGGCGGCGTGCCGTCCTCGCGCGCGTCGGCCCAGACGTACCAGTCGGCCTTGGCATTGGTCCGGTTCTCGCGGCTCTCGCGGAACCAGGCGTGGTCGATCGAGGTGTGGCTGAGGACCTGGTCGATGACGACCTTGAGGCCGAGTTCGTGCGCTTTCGCGACGAGGCGGTCGAAATCGGCGAGCGTGCCGAACAGCGGGTCGACGTCACGATAGTCGGCGATGTCGTAGCCGAAGTCGGCCATCGGCGACTTGAAGAACGGCGACACCCAGATCGCATCGACACCGAGGCTGGCCACGTAGTCGAGGCGTTCGATGATGCCGGGCAGGTCGCCGACGCCGTCGCCATTGGTGTCCTGGAAACTGCGCGGGTAGATCTGGTAGATGACGGCTCCGCGCCACCACGGTTGTCTGCTCATTCATTCGTCCCGGGCCTCCGGCGCAGAAATTGCGCGGGGCATCGATGGTGCCAAGTCTGCAGTCTGCAGCTTAACGCCGGCCT
This sequence comes from Dokdonella sp., assembly GCA_019634795.1. GTDB lineage: Bacteria > Pseudomonadota > Gammaproteobacteria > Xanthomonadales > Rhodanobacteraceae > Dokdonella. Next base: position 59,693 of record JAHCAR010000008.1, on the reverse strand, counting down.
GCGCGCATGCCGGTAGTTTGTGCATACGTATTCATGCATCGCGCGGCGCTCGCAGACCGGCGAATCGGATTAGCGTTGCCACTCGAGTGCGTTGCCGTTGGCGGCGCCATGGCTACTTGGCGGGGGTGATCGTTGAACGCAGGTCTGATCCAGGTTTCGGTGTTCGTCGCCCTGACCGCGCTGGTCGCGCTGCTGACCTGGTGGGTCTGCGGCCGCGCGCGCCACAGCGCCGACGCATCGAAGGACTACTTCCTCGCCGGCGGCGGCCTGGCCTGGCCCTACGTCGCCGGCTCGCTGCTGCTGACGAACATCAGTGCCGAGCAGATCGTCGGCATGAACGGGGCCCAGATGATGCTGGTCGCCTGGTGGGAGTTCGGCGCCGCGGCCGGCCTGCTCGTGCTCGCCCACGTGCTGGTGCCGATGTACTACAAGTACAACTGCACGACGACCACCGAACTGCTCGAACGCCGGCTCGGTGACCCTGGCCTGCGCCGTCTCGTTTCGGTGCTGTTCCTGGTCGGCTACATGTTCATCCTGCTGCCGGTCGTGCTCTACACCGGTGCGGTGTTCATGAAGTCGATGTTCGCCCTCGACGCCCCGGTCGTCGTCATCGCCGCCGCCTTCGCACTCGGCGGCCTGCTCTATGCGGCCTTCGGCGGACTGCGCGCGATTGCGGTCTCCGACACCTTCAACGGGGTCGGCCTGCTCGTCATGGGCCTGGCCGTGACCGTGTTCGCCCTGGCTGCCGTGCACTGGGACCTGTCCGGCGTGCCGGCCGAACGCTGGTCGCTGATCGGCAGCGACGAGTCGGATATTCCCTGGCACACCCTGCTCACCGGCATGCTGTTCATCCACATCTTCTACTGGGGCACCAACATGGTGATCGCCCAGCGCGCCATGGCCGCGAAATCGGTGCGCGAGGCGCAGAAGGGCATCTATGCGGCGGCCGCGTTCAAGCTCGTGATTCCGCTGATCGTCGTTTTCCCCGGCGTGATCGCCTACAAGCTCTACGGCGACATCGGCGATGTCGCCTATGGCCGCCTGGTCGGCGACGTGCTGCCGCCGTGGCTGTCCGGTGCGTTCGCCGCGATGATCGTCGGCGCCGTGCTGTCGAGCTTCAATTCCTGCCTCAACTCGGCGGCCGCGCTCTACACCTGCGACCTGCACGTGCCGCTGGTCAATGCCGATGCCGACGTGAAGAAGATCGGCCAGCGCGTGGCCACCCTGTTCGCCGTGATCGGCGTGGCCATGGTGCCGCTGTTCCAGCACGCGCAAAGCATCGTCGACACCCTGCAGCGCCTCAACGGGCTCTATTCGATGCCGGTGCTGGCGGCCTTCCTGGCCGCCGTGTTCATGCGCCACGGCAGCGCCCATGCGGTCAAGATCGGCATTGCCTTCGGTGCGGCCCTGTATGCGGTTTTCACCTTCGTCTGGTCGCCGCTGCACTACATCCACCTGATGGCGATCACGCTGGCCTCGACCCTGCTCGTGATGCTTGCGGTCGACCGCACTGTGGCGAGGCCCGTCGTGGTCGCCGGGACCTCCTGATGCGCAGGTCCTGGCCATGGCGGATCGCGCTCGCCGGCCTGCTGTGGATGGAAGCGACCCTGGCCGCAGCGCCGAGCGACGCCGATTGCAGCCGACCGGAATTTGCAACGACGCTCGATCCCGCCAGCGCCGGCGCACCGCTCGATGCGCGCGCGGTCTGGCTCGATGGCGGCCGCCTGCGCTGGCCCGGCAAGCCGGCCGATGGACGCTACCGGCTCTATGCATCGGAGCGTGGCCGGATCGAGACCGTGGCAGGGCAGCGTGTGACCGGCGCCGACATGACCTTGCGGCTCGAGCTCGCCACCGAGGCGCTGCCGGAGGATCAAGCGGCGCGCTTCCACTACCTCGGCACGGGCGTCGAACTTGGTTTGCGCAAGCGTGATCGGGCCGGGCTGGGCGAGCGACTGCGCGGACAGCTGGTACTGGCCGAAGTCGACGCCCGCGAGCGCGTCATCGATGCGACCCATGTGCAGCCGGCCGCCGCGCTCGACGCGCTGTATGCCGATGCCGCCGAACGGCAGGCGCTGGGCGTCGCGATCACGCCAGCGCAGACGCGGATCGCGGTCTGGGCACCGACCGCACGACGTGTCGTGCTGTGCCTGTTCGCGAAAGACGACGCCAACGCGGCGCAGGTCCTGCCGATGCAGCGCGATGGCGACAGCGGCGCCTGGTCGATCGGCCTTCAAGGCAGTCATGCCAACCAGACCTATACCTTGCTGGTCGATGTGTTCGTGCGTGGCCACGGCATCGTGCGCAATCGGGTCACCGATCCGTACAGCCAGAGCCTCGATGCCGACTCGCGGCACAGCTGGATCGGCGCGCTCGACGCGGCCGATACGGAACCCGAAGGCTGGGCCGCCGATCGCAGCCCGGCGCCCATCGCGGCGGCGACCGACATGCGCATCTACGAACTGCACCTGCGCGATTTCTCGGTCAACGACGCCAGCGTTCCTGCCGGCCATCGCGGCAAGTACCTCGCTTTCACCGATACCGCCAGCGACGGCATGCGCCACCTGCGCGCGCTGGCCGCGGCCGGCATGACCGACCTGCACCTGCTGCCGGTGTTCGACATCGCGACGATTCCCGAGACCGGCTGCCTGACGCCGTGGCCGAAGGGGCCGCCGGCCGGCGAGCAACAGCAGGCCCTGATCGCGGCGACGCGCGAGCGCGACTGCTACAACTGGGGTTACGAGCCGCTGCACTACACGGCACCGGAAGGCAGCTACGCCAGCGATGCGGCCGACCCGCGCGTGCGCATCCGCGAGTTCCGGCGCATGGTCATGGCCCTGCACCGGATCGGCCTGCGCGTCGGCATGGACGTGGTCTACAACCACACCAGTGCGGCCGGCCAGGTGGCCGGATCGGTGCTCGACCGCATCGTGCCCGACTACTACCACCGGCTCGATGCGAACGGCGCGATCGAGCGCTCGACCTGCTGCGCGAACACCGCCATCGAGCAGCGCATGATGGCCAGGCTGATGCGCGACTCGGTGGCGACCTGGGCGCGCGAGTACCACATCGATTCGTTCCGCTTCGACCTGATGGGCCACCAGCCGCGCGCCGCCATGGAGGCCGTGCAGGCCGCCGCCGACGAGGCGCGTGGGCGGCACGTCGTCTTGCTCGGCGAGGGCTGGAATTTCGGCGAGGTGGCCGACGGCGCGCGCTTCGTGCAGGCCTCGCAGCGTTCCCTCGCCGGAAGCGGCATCGCCACGTTCTCCGATCGGGCCCGCGATGCCGTGCGTGGCGGTGGCTGCTGCGACTCGGGCGTCGACCTGCTGGCGCGCCAGGGTTACGTCAACGGCCTCGACTACGCGCCCAATGCAATGGCCGAGGGACGCGCGACGCGGGCCGACCTGCTGCGTGCGGCCGATCTGGTCCGGGTCGGACTGGCCGGCACGCTCGCGGACTACACGATGCAGACGGCCGGCGGAGCCATCCTGCCACTGGCGGGCATCGACTACGCCGGCCAGCCGGCCGGCTACGCGAGCGAACCGGGCGAGGTGGTCAACTACGTCGAGAACCACGACAACCCGACGCTGTTCGACATCAACGTCCTCAAGCTACCGCCGTCGACTCCGGCCGCGGAGCGCGCGCGTGTGCAGATCCTCGCAGCGGCGATCCCGATGTTCAGCCAGGGCATCGCCTATTTCCACGCCGGCATCGAGGGCCTGCGCAGCAAGTCGCTGGATCGCAACAGCTACGATTCGGGCGACTGGTTCAACCGTATCGACTGGAGCTTCCGCGACAATGGATTCGGCAGCGGCCTGCCGCCAGCCGCCGACAATGGCGCCGACTGGCCGCTGCTGCGCCCGCTGCTCGCCGATCCCGCGCTCAAGCCTTCTGCCAAGCTCATCCAGTGGACGCGCGATGTCTTCTTCGACCTCCTGCGCCTGCGGGAGAGTTCGTCGCTGTTTCGCCTGCGCAGCGCCGACGAAGTGCGCAAGCGCCTGCGCTTCCTCAACACCGGCCCCGACCAGATCGCCACCCTGGTCGTCGCTCATCTCGATGGCCGCGAGCTGTCCGACGCGCGCTACGCCGAGCTCATGTTCTTCATCAATGTCGATCCCCGGCCAGCCGACTACGTTGTCGATGCCGAGCGCGACAAGGCGTGGCAACTGCATCCCGTGCAGCGTCGCGCCGCTGCCGCCGATGCGCGGGTGCGCGAGCAGGCCGTCTTCGACGCGAAGCACGGACGCTTCCATGTGCCGGCGCGCAGCGCCGTGGTCTTTGTGATCGAATGAACGCGACCGGTTCGAGGAGCAGCGCACCCGTGGAAGACTCCCGCATCCAGAAGATCGTCATCGTCGGCGGCGGCACGGCTGGCTGGATGACCGCCGCGACGCTGGCCAAGCTGATCGGGCGCAGTGTCTCGATCCGCCTGGTCGAGTCCGACGAGATCGGCATCGTCGGCGTCGGCGAAGCGACGATCCCGCAGATTCGCCTGTTCAACGCCACCCTCGGTATCGACGAGGACGAGTTCGTCCGCGAGACGCGCGGCACCTTCAAGCTCGGCATCGAGTTCGTCGACTGGACCCGGCCCGGCTCGCGCTACATGCATGCCTTCGGCGTCGTCGGTGGGCGCGACCTCGGCCTCGTCCAGTTCTACCAGTACTGGCTAAAGCTGCACCGACTCGGCAAGGTCGCCGACCTTGGCAGCTACACCTTCAACCAGGTCGCCGCGCGGCTCGGCCGCTTCATGCGCGGCACCGGCCAGCCGAACTCGCCGCTGACCAACGTCTTCCACGCCTTCCATTTCGATGCCGGCCTGTACGCGCGCTACCTGCGCGGCTACGCCGAGAAGCTCGGCGTCGTGCGTACCGAGGGCAAGATCGTCGACACGGTCCTGCGCGGCGAGGACGGCTTCATCGAAGCGGTCGTGCTCGACAGCGGCGAGCGCATCGAGGGCGAGCTGTTCATCGACTGCTCGGGCTTCCGCGGCCTGTTGATCGAGCAGGCCTTGAAGACCGGTTACGAGGACTGGAGCCACTGGCTGCCGTGCAACCGGGCCATGGCCGTGCCCTGCTCGAGCGTGCCCGAGCCGACCCCGTACACGCGCGCCACCGCCCGCAAGGCCGGCTGGCAGTGGCGCATCCCGCTGCAGCACCGGATCGGCAACGGCCATGTCTACTGCAGCGACTTCATCAGCGATGACGAAGCCGCGGCGATCCTGCTCGCCAATCTCGACGGAGAGAAACTCGCTGAGCCGCGCCCGCTGCGCTTCACGACCGGCATGCGCCGGCGCTTCTGGAATCGCAACTGCGTGGCGATTGGCCTGTCCAGCGGCTTCATGGAACCGCTCGAATCGACCAGTATCCATTTCATCCAGTCGAGCATCTCCAAGCTCGTCTCGCTGTTTCCTGACCGCCACTTCGAGCGCGAGACGATCGACGAGTTCAACCGCCAGACCCAATTCGACTTCGAGCGCAGCCGTGATTTCCTGATCCTGCACTACCTGGCCAATGCCCGCGCCGAACCGTTCTGGCAGCGCTGCCGCGAGATGGCGATCCCCGACACGCTGAGGCACAAGATCGACCTGTTCCGCAGCAGCGCGCGCCTGTTCCGCGAGCACGAGGAACTGTTCACCGAAGTCGGCTGGCTGCAGGTCATGGTCGGCCAGGGCATCGTCCCCGAGCGCTACCACCCGATGGTCGACATGCTGACCGAGGCCGAGATCGTGCAGATGGTCGAAGGCACCCGCGCCGTGCTCGAGCGCGCCGCCGCGGCGATGCCGAGCCATGCGGAGTTCATTGCCAGACATTGCCGGGCGCCGACATGAGTCCGATTCGCACAAGATCAAAAGACTACCCTCATCCGCCCTCCGAGCCCCTTCTCCCGCCAGCGGGAGAAGGGGCGGTGATGAAATCGTCGTGTGGAAAGGCTCGTCCGTCGGCGACGGATGTACGAGCGGAGAAGTCGCAGAGTGGAATGCCTCTCCCGCTGGCGGGAGAGGCTGCCGACAGGCTGGTGAGGGTGGTCGGGCGGAGCGAAATGCGCAGCAGCGAAATGGCCCGGGCAAGGTGTGCTGTGGGCGAGACATTGAAGGTTCGAGAGCAGGAGAGAGCCGTGCAGAAACTGATCGCTGGCCTGTGCCTGTCGTGGCTGATTGCCGCATCACCAGCACACGCCGAACCGCCCCAGGTCGTCGCCATGGTCGACTCGCCCGGCAAGGTGCTGCATGTCGAACTGAGCCTCGACGAGGGCCGCATCGCCTATTCGATCAGCCGCCTCGGCGTTCCCGTGATCGCGCCATCCCGGCTCGGCTTCCTGCTGCGCAACACGGAAAAGCTCGAGCGCAATTTCGCCCTCGCCACGCAGTCCACGCGCAGCGTCGACGAAACCTGGGAGCAGCCCTGGGGCGAGACGCGCACCGTGCGCAATCACTACAGCGAACTGAGCGCGCGCTTCACCGAGCAGGTCAAGCTCGAGCGCAGCCTCGACCTGGTCTTTCGCGTCTATGACGACGGCGTCGGCTTCCGCTATGTGTTCCCGGACCAGCCGCGGTTGAAGGACGTCGTCATCGACGACGAGCTGACCGAGTTCGCCGTCGTGCCGAAGGCGACCGCCTGGTGGGTTCCGGGCGGGGAATGGAACCGCTACGAGTATCTCTACAACCGGACACCGCTCGACCAGGTCGGCCAGGCGCACACGCCGATGACGATCCGCAGCGAGGACGGCCTGCACATCGCCTTCCACGAAGCGGCCCTGGTCGACTACGCCGGGATGTGGCTGCGCCGGGTCGAGGGGCAGCGTTTCAGGGCGCAACTGGCGCCGGCCTCGGAAGGTTGGAAGGTGCGTCGGCAGGCTCCCTTCGCGACACCATGGCGGACCCTGGTCATTGCCGACAGCGCCGCCGGCCTCTATGAATCGCATCTCGAACTGAACCTCAACGAGCCCAACAGGCTCGGCGATGTCAGCTGGTTCAAGCCGGCCAAGTACGTCGGCGTCTGGTGGGAGATGCATCTGAACAACTCGACCTGGTCGACCGGAGCGACCCACGGCGCGACCACGGCGAACACGAAACGCTATATCGATTTCGCCGCGAAAAACGGCTTCCGCGGCGTGCTCGTCGAGGGCTGGAACAAGGGCTGGGATGGCCAGTGGTTCGGCAACGGCAACGATTTCGATTTCACCACGCCGACCGCCGACTTCGATCTCGAAGGCCTCGCCGCCTACGCGAAGAGCAAAGGCGTGCACCTGATCGGCCATCACGAGACCGGCGGCGCGGTCAGTCACTACGAGAAGCAGCTCGATGCCGCGCTCGATCTCTACGCCCGGCTCGGCATTGACGTGGTCAAGTCCGGCTATGTCGCCGACGCCGGCCAGATCGAGCGCAACGACGGCGATGGCGTGGTCCGTCGCGAATGGCACGACGGCCAGTGGATGGCGCGCCATCACCTGCACGTGGTCGAGGAAGCGGCGAAACGCCATATCGCGATCAATCCGCACGAGCCGATCAAGGACACCGGCCTGCGCCGCACGTATCCGAACTGGGTCTCGCGCGAAGGTGCGCGCGGGATGGAGTACGCGGCCTGGGGCAACCCGCCGAATCCGCCCGAACACGAGGTCAACCTCGTTTTCACGCGCATGCTGGCCGGGCCGATGGATTTCACCCCGGGCATCCTGAGCCTCGAAGGTCGCGGCCAGGCCGTGCAGACCACGCTGGCCAAGCAGCTTGCGCTTTACGTGGTCCTTTACAGTCCGATCCAGATGGCCGCCGACCTGCCAGAGAACTATGCAAAGCACGCCGACGCCTTCCAATTCATCAAGGATGTCGCCGTCGACTGGTCGGAGACCCGTGTGCTCAACGGCGAAGTCGGCGACTACGTGACGATCGCGCGCAAGGATCGCCACGGCGAGGACTGGTTCCTCGGCAGCATCACCGACGAGAACGGCCGCGTGCTGGCGGTGCCGCTTGCATTCCTCGATCCCGGCCGGCACTACACCGCCGAGATCTACCGCGATGGCGAAGGAGCGAACTGGCAGTCGAATCCGTTTGCGTTCGCCACCGAAAAGCGCGAAGTGACGAGCGCCGACACGCTGAGCCTGCGCCTCGCCGCCGGCGGCGGCCAGGCGATCCGTTTCACGCCCAAAGGTAAACGATGAAACACCGACCGTCGCAAGAGTGCCGCCCCCACCATCTCGTAGGTTGGCGGTGAGCGCCAGCGAACCCCAACGGTTTGCGATCTTCACCGCGCATGGCGTTGGCGAGAGAGCGAAGACGTTGGGGTTCGCATGCGCTCACCGCCAACCTACCCAGGCGGGAATGACGCGCGGAAATCGCTCGCAGCGTCGTAGGTTGAGGTGAGCGCCAGCGAACCCCAACGATTTGAAATCTTCACCGTGCATGACATTGGCTAGAGAACCACCCGCCGCGAATGCCGATCTTGCAATCGACGATGAGACCAGAGGAAGCAACGACCATGCAACATCACAAGCCATGCGCATTCGGCTTCACCGTTCTGCTGGCTTTCGGCACTGCCGCGCACGGCGCCGACCTGCCCAAGGTCGCCTCGGGCCGCATCGAGCGCATGGCTGATTTCCCCTCCCGCCAGATACCTCCGCGCAATGTGGATGTCTGGCTGCCCGACGGCTATCCGAAGGCCGCTCCGTATGCCGTGCTCTACATGCATGACGGCCAGATGCTGTTCGACGCGACGACGACCTGGAACCACCAGGAGTGGCGCGCCGACGAAGTGGCCGGCGAGCTGATCGCGCATGGCAAGACCCGGCCGTTCATCATCGTCGCGATCTGGAATGGCGGTGCCGCGCGCGCCGCCGAATACTTCCCGCAGAAGCCGCTGCAGGAACTCGCAACGAAGGATCGCGACGAACTGCTGGCCACGACCTACGGCGAAGGCCAGAAGCTGTTTTCCGGCCCCGTCTATTCCGATCGCTACCTGCGTTTCCTGGTGACCGAACTGAAGCCCTATATCGACAGCCACTTCAAGGTCAGCGCGCGCCGCGAGGACACGATGCTGATGGGATCGAGCCTCGGCGGGCTGATCTCGATGTACGCCCTGGCCGAATACCCGAAGGTGTTCGGCGCCGCCGCCTGCCTGTCGACGCACTGGCCCGGCCGCATCGGCGACAGCCCGGAGAATCCGGTTCCGGCGGCCTTCTTTGCATATGTCGGAAAGTCCTTCCCCAACGCGGGATCCCATCGCATCTACTTTGACCACGGCACGCGCACGCTCGATGAGAGCTATGCCGACCGCCAGGTCATCGTCGATGGCCTGATTCGCGCCAAGGGCTATGGCGCTGCCGACTTCATGAGCCGGGTCTTTCCCGGCGCCGAGCACACCGAGACTTCATGGGCCGAGCGGCTGGCGATTCCGATGCAGTTCCTGCTCGCGCCGAACGCCGCGCACTGAGGCGCCGGAAGTTTCTGGTCGTGGTCCGCAGCGTTGACGAGTTGTGCGAAGCCCCGTTCGCAGGCTCAGTGTGGGCGCAGGGCGACTCGACGTCTCGCTACCGCGCAGGCGGGCTATCATGCGCCATGCCTGCCGTCACGACCCTGCATCACGAATCGATCACCGTCATCGACTATCGTTGCACGGCGTCGTCGCACGACCGGCCATTCACCGAGCAGCATGCGCGGCATTCGATTTCCTACGTCCGCCGTGGCAGTTTCGGTTGTCGCATCGGCAGCCGGAAATCGGAGCTGGTCGCCGGTTCGCTGATGATCGGCCACGCCGGCGACGAATACTGCTGCACGCACGATCATCACGACGGCGGCGACGAATGCCTGTCGTTCCAGTTTTCGCCCGAGGCCGTCGAGCCGTTCGCGCCGTCATCGCCGGCCTGGCGCATCGGCAGTGTCGCGCCGCTGCCGGGTCTACTCGTTCTCGGCGAACTTGCCCAGGCAGCCTGCGACGGGCGCAGCGATCTCGGTATCGACGAGATCGGCCTGCTGCTTGCAGCCCGCTTCGTCGACACGATGACCGGCCAACGCCGCGCACCCGTGCATGAGAGCGCGCGCGACCACCGGCGGGCGGTCGAGTCGGCCCTCCGGATCGACGAGAACTCGGGCGAGAGCCTGCGCCTCGACGAGCTTGCCAACGCTGCGGGATTGAGTCCGTTCCACTTCCTGCGCGTATTCAACAAGGTCCTCGGCGTGACCCCGCACCAGTACCTCGTGCGCTCGCGCCTGCGCCGTGCGGCACGGCAACTCGCCGAGGGTGACCGGCCGATCACCGAGATCGCCTTCGACTCGGGTTTCGGCGACCTGTCGAACTTCGTGCGCACGTTTCATCGGGCTGCCGGCGTGTCGCCAAGGCAGTTTCGACAGGCCGCGCGTGGGCAGCGCAATTTTCTCCAAGTCTGATTGCCCTCCAGCCCCCAGCATCGCCTGCCTCGCAACCCGCAAGAGCAGGAGAACTCCATGTACGACCATATCGGATTCAAGACAGCCGACCTCGACGCCAGCGTGCGTTTCTACGAGGCTGCGCTGTCGCCACTCGGGCATGTGCTCGACTCGCGCGATCGATCGAGTGCCGGCCTCGGGCCCAAGGGGGCGCCCGCGCTCTGGCTCTACGCCGGCACTGGCGGCCCGGGCGCTGCGGTCCACGTTGGCTTTCGCGCGAACGATCGTGGCGCGGTCGATGCTTTCCATGCGGCGGGACTTGCCGCCGGGGGTCGCGACAACGGCGCGCCTGGTTTGCGTGCCGATTACGGCCCGACCTACTACGCAGCCTTCCTGATCGATCCCGACGGCAACAACGTCGAAGCGGTTTGCATGGCCGAGGTGGCCTGAGCGTGGCTTCCATTCGCAGGGAGGTGTTGATCCGGGCGCCGGCCGCGCAGGTCTGGGATGCCGTGCGTGACGTCGGCGCATTGCATCGTCGGCTCGTGCCGGGCTTCGTCGTCGATACCCGGCTCGAACCGGGCGCGAGGGTTGTGACCTTCGGCAACGGCCAGGTCAGACGCGAGCTGATTCTCGATATCGACGACGAGGAGCGCCGCCTGGCCTGGGCCATCGTCGATTCGCCCCTGCGCCACTACAGCGCCTCGGCGCAGATCTTCGGTGCCGGGCCGAATGCATGCCGGTTCGTCTGGATCGCCGACCTGCTGCCCGACGAAATGGCCGGCGCCGTGGCCGGCATGATCGAGCAGGGGCTCGCAGTGGCCAGGGACACGCTGGAGAAATCGGCCGCCGTCGCGTGAGGCAAGCGCTGGCGGACATGCGGCGGCCCGCATGGGCCTGGTCAAGCCCATTACGGCACGTCGGGTGAGGTGTCCACTGGCTTTTCGAGGCGCTGGCGCAACCAGCTGCGCAACGCGGCGATCGAAGGCAGGCGCTGCGCTCCGATCTCGTCGAGTACCCCGGCATAGCTGCGGGCGCCGGCACCGCCGACGACGAGGGCAACATGCCCGGGCAATCCGGCCCGCAGTGCGCGCAGTTCACTGGCGACGCGGAGATCGTCGGTCGGGTGCACGATCGAGAGCGCCACCGCGTCGGCGTTGGCCATGCGGGCGGCGCGGATCAGTTCGGGCGCCGGCAGGCTCGCGCCGAGGAAGGTCACGCGCCAGCCGTTGCTGGCCGCCGCGGTGGCCGCCAGCATCGCGCCGAGATCGTGCATCTGGAAGGCCGGTGTGCCGACCACGATACGCGGTGCGTTGTCGGGAACGAGCGGGAAATCGGTCATCCAGTTGAGCACGCGACGGATGACGGTGGTGGCCAGGTGCCCGTTGGCCGGCGGGAACGTGCCTTCGTGCCAGCGCGTGCCGATCGCCAGCAGCAGTGGGCCGAACACGCGATCGAGGACCTGGTCCGATGGCAGGCGCAGCGCCGCAGTGCGCAAGATCGCTTCGAGGGTCGAGGCATCGAATTCTTCCGCGGCGGCCAGGGCGCCGGAAAGAAAGGCGGTCGCGACCGCTTCATTCGCATCGGCCGGATCAGGCGGGGCGAGGTGCGGCGCATCGGCGGCCGCCAGCGCGCGCAATTCGGTTTCCGAAAGTCCGGCGACCTGGCCGATCTGGCGTCCGGCCGCCACGGCCTGGGCAAGCAGCTTCAGGCGTTCGATATCGGCATCACTGTAATTGCGCTGGCCGCCGGCCGTGCGCGTCGGCGCTACCGCGTGGTAGCGCTTTTCCCAGGCGCGCAGCAGATCCGGACTGAGGCCCGTGCGACGCGATGCGACGCGGACCGAGTGCAGGGCGGGGGCGGAATCAGGCATGGGTCATGGTAGGCAGATAACGACTTCTTGTCCAGATATTAACGCATTTTGTCCAACTAATTGATCGCTGTTGACAGCAAATACCTGGACATGTACTGTACAACCTCCATGAAAGCTCTCCAATACATGGACAAGCCTTAGACCAAGCGCGTTGCCCACCTCCCCACCCCCACAGGAGTACGACCATGAACCTCACTTCCCTGATCTTCGCCGCGGCGGTCGTCGCTGCGCCCATGACCGCGTTCGCCGGAGATATGAACAAGATGGACAGCAGCAAGAAGGATATCGTCGACACCGCCGTCGCCGCCGGCTCGTTCAAGACCCTCGCCACCGCCCTCGAAGCGGCCGGCCTGGTCGACACGCTCAAGGGCCCCGGTCCGTTCACCGTGTTCGCTCCGACCGATGCGGCTTTCGCCAAGCTGCCGGCCGGCACGGTCGAGGGCCTGCTCAAGGACAAGCCCAAGCTGACTGCGATCCTGACCTATCACGTCGTTCCCGGTAACGTGAAGGCGGCCGACGTGGTCAAGCTCGACAGCGCCAAGACGGTCAACGGCCAGTCGGTCGCGATCAAGGTCGTCGACGGCAAGGTCATGGTCGACAACGCCACCGTGACCACGGCCGATATCGAAGCGTCCAATGGCGTGATCCACGTCATCGACACCGTGCTGCTTCCGAAGGAGTAAGCCCAGGTCCCTGTCGAGCGGATTGATCACAGGCTCGACCTTGCGCCCCCGCCGCACCTCCCTCGGCGGGGGCGTTCGTATTTTCTGCCTGGGTCTCGCGCCTCTCCGCGGGTCTGCCCCGCCGCTTCCGAAAACTGGTGTCACTGCGGATCCTCGCCCTCCGTGCGGCTGCATTTCGTGCAGATCGACCAGCCATGCGGCAATCCCGCTCGTTGCGGTCCGGCGCTCGTCGTTGAACCTCGGCAGAAGGCGGATTACCCTCGCTGACTGGTCACCAGGGGGCTGCGATCGTGGCGGCCCGGGCGGGTAGACGTGATGGACATCGTCGGCAATGCGCGACTGGCCCGGCGTGCAGCCGGACACTTTCAGCGGACACATAGGCGGCATGATCGCGCTGGCACAGGGCGCGGTCCGTCGATGCGTCGCCTGTTCGCGGCGATGCTCGGACTGGTCCTTTCGAGTCTTGCGCCTTTCGCTGGGGCCCTCGACATCAGCGTGACCCTGCTCGGCGACCCGACGCCGGATGGGTGCGGTACCAATGGCTGTTCGCTGCGCGAGGCCATCCAGCTCGCCAATGCGCTCGGCGGCGCCGACCGCATCCTGCTGCCGACCGGACTGATCGAGCTATCACTGGCCGGAGCGGGCGACGACGCGAATGCGAGCGGTGACCTCGATATCGCCGATGACCTCGAGATCGTCGGCGCGGGCAGCGCGGCGACCACGGTCGTCCAGCTCGTCGCCGACCGCGTGTTCGATGTGCGCAGCCCGAACATCGTCACGTTGCGCGACTTCCGCATCGAGGGCGGACGCGGCGTCGACCGCGGTGGCGCGATCCAGGCGGCGTTCAATCCGACCCTCAAGCTCGACGGCATGGTGCTCGCATCGAACTCGGCCAGCGCGAAGGGTGGTGCGCTCTATCACGAGGGCACGACGGGCGGGTTCGCATTGCCACGCCTCTTGCTGACGGATACCGTTTTCACCGACAACGAGGTGGTCGATCCGGTCGGCACGAATGCGGCCGGTGGCGCGCTGTACATGTTCGCATCAGGCGGCAATGCGTTCTATTTCGGAATCCAGAACTGCGTCTTCGAGAACAATCGCGCGGAGGGCAATGGCGGCGCGATGCTGATCGAAGCGAGCAACGTGCAATCGGACGTCAACGGCGCGATCGAGGACACGCTGTTCTCGTCCAACGTCGCGCAGACCGAAAGTGGTGGCGCGCTGACCGTCGGTACCAACAATGGCGGCATCATCAGGATTCGGGTCGCCGATTCGAGTTTCCAGGACAATGCGGCGGCCGTTACCGGGGGCGCCATCGAGGGCGGGAAAATCACCCGCATCGAACGAAGCGACTTCCTCGGCAACACGGCCGCGATCGGCGGCGCGCTCAACGTGGTCGTCGATCGCGTCGAGGACTCGACGTTTTGCGACAACCACGCGATCCTTCAGGGCGGCGCGATTCGCGCGATCGCCGACCTGACGATCGAGCGCAGCACGTTTTGCGACAACCTGCTCACGAACACGATGACGGCCAATGACACGGTCGGCGGCGGTGCGATCCGATTCGATCCACCCGTGACCGCAGCGCTGCTGATCGAGCGCTCGACTTTCGACGCCAACGTCGCGCGGGTCGGCGGTGCGTTGTCGATCACCAGAGGCGACCTGCGTCTGCGTGGCACGACCCTGGTCGAACCGGCCTCGCCACCTGCAGGCTCACTCGGCACCCTGATCCGCTACGGCGTCGTCTCGAGCACGCCGACCTGGAGCCTCAGCAACACCTTGCTGATCGGCACCTGCAGCTACACGAGCACCCCGCTCGACCCTGACGTGACGGCGAACAATATCGAGTCCGGTGGCGACACCTGCCGCCTGACGTCCTCGTTCCTGCCGATCGCGAACCAGGTCAACGTGCCGGCCGCCTCGGTCATGCTCGGGCCGCTCGCCGACAACGGCGGGCCGACGCAGACGCGGCTTCCGCTCGCAGGTAGCGCGATGATCAACGCAGGCTCGAACAGCAGTTGCATCGTGCCCGACCAGCGTGACCTGCTGATCGCCGACGGCAACTGTGATGTCGGTGCGGTCGAGCTCGGCGGTGGACCGAACGACGCGCTGTTCGCCGACGGCTTCGACTAGGTTTTCGGCGATCGGCGAATTCTGGTCTCGCGCGAGGTGCCGCTGGCCCATTACCGTAGGCGTCGGCATCGGACTACGGCGGCTGACAAGCACTGCTGACGATCTCCTTTCATCCGGGGCCCGGGCGGCCGTCAACACGCAGGTTCCTTGCCCGGATAGGTGCTTGGCCAAGGTCGACCGAGGTAGGTCCCCGGCACGGTCGGCGCGGTCGATCATCATGGCGCAGGCTGGAAGGGTCGTGACTCCTGCGGCAAGCGGCGATCTCGCGATCCGCGCCTGCATCGGTCGAGGCGACCGGCGCCAGGTCGAGCCGATCCGGTCCGACTCAGGCAGCCATCAGTTTGCGCCGCTCTTCGGCGAGCAGGCGTTCATTGACGCGGATGAACTCGGCAAGGAGTTCGTCACCGGGGGTGCTGGCCAGTTCGGCCCTGGCGCAACGGATCCATGCCTCCAGCCGGCTGAGGGTCCTGATCGCCGTCAGGGTATCGCGTGCTTCCTGTCGCATGAGCGTTCTCGTGATGGTGCGGTTGCTGGGCCCGACTGCCGCAGCGTCCGGTTCGGCAAGGGCAGGAGCGCCCCGTATCGGGGCGAACATGCCGGATCGACAGTGTGAACAAACGTGACCGAGCCGTCGTCGGGGTTTTGCCGCGTTGGCATGTAGGAAATTTCCTACAGCGGTTGTAGGAAACCACCGCTATCGCTCCCCGCGCGACCGGGCTCCTGTCGTGTCCTGCCCGCAAGCGGCAGCCCTGAATCGGCATCCTCGAGGTGCCCCGCTCATTTCCGGGGATTGTCGCGTTTTTCCAATCAACGGTCGGCGATCCGGTGTTTCATGGGCACCTCACCCCAGTCCGGAAATGAACATGAAGTTTCCCCGGTTGCCGCTCGCCACGCTGCTCTGCGCTATCGTCTGCGTGACCGCATCGAGCGCATCCCATTCCGCCTCCCAGGAGTCAACGATCATGCAAGCCCACGGCGATTTCGACGTCAAGATCACCCCGCAGAAGCCCGACAATCCGGATGCCGAGGCGGCCGGCTTCGCCCGCATTGCGCTCGACAAGCGCTACCACGGCGCCATCGAGGGAACGGGTCGGGGCGAAATGCTGGCATCGGGAGATGGCTCGAAATCGGGCGCCTATGTCGCCCTCGAGAAAGTCAGTGGAACCCTCGACGGCCGCGAGGGCGGCTTCGTCCTGCTGCACAGCGCGGTCATGGTCGACGGCGTGCCGCGCGACTGGAGCATCCGCGTCGTGCCCGACTCGGGAACAGGGCAGCTCACTGGCATCGAAGGCCAGCTGCGCATCACGATGGTAGCCGGCAAGCACAGCTACGACCTCGAGTACACGCTGCCCGCGGATTGAGCGACCCGGTCCAAGGGTCGCGCGTGGACCTCAGCCTGCCGCCTTTTCCTCGACGCGCCGGGTAAACACGATGCGCACCAGCGGATGCGGATTCGGGGTGACGATACCGAGCTGGGTGAAGGTGAAGATGCGCGTGTCACCCTTGAATTCCTCGACCATGCGGTAGTCGACGAAATGACCCTTGCCGTCGTTCTGCTTGGACGACCAGGTCATGATCTTTTCGTTCGGTTGCCAGTAACCATAGTCGGTACGCACGGCACCGTCATTGGTGTCGACCCAGGTATCGACATAGGTCTTTGCGACCGGGTCGTAGCCCCAGACGCCATGGCCCTGATAGGCCGGGAACTTGTCGTTGGCGGGTATCGTGAAGTCGTTGGTGATCCAGTGGCCATTGAGCAACAGGGTATTGACCTGCACGCCCCTGGCCGTGCCGGACGGCTTGTCCTTCTCGTAGAAGGTGATCTCGGCGTCCCAGGTGCCTGCTTCCATCGCCATCGGCGCGTAGACTTCGGCCGGAATCGCGGGGGCCTGTTCGGGCGCGGTCGATGCGGCAAGCGCTGCGAGCGGCAGCAGGGCGCTGCCGATAACCAGCAGCAATAGGCGGCCTGGGCGTGCAAATGTCATTCGGCATTTCCTTGGGGTGGCGGGGCGCGCGGAGTCTGACCCATCGGCAGGCCCACCGCGCATGGCCAAAGTCACCCTGCCTCGATGGCCGTCGTGGGTCTGGCGGATGTCCGCACTGGGTCGCGTCGCCCGCTCGCGGGCGTCTCGACGCCGCGATGGCCGGCACCAGCAGATCGAGGTCGGCAGAGCCCGGGCGGCAGTTGGCCGCCGACAGCGCGGGCTCAGCGAAGGTGCTTCCAGATCGAGTCGAGGCCAACGGCCAGCACAAGCAGACCCGCTGCACTGATCAGGTAGCTGGCAAGCCCACGGAGAAAGTGACGGGCCGGAGAGAATGCCAAGGTCCTTGTTGAACCATCCTTCAGGGTGCGCTGGCTCCAGCGCGCCAGGATCGATTCGGCGGCGATGATGACCGCGAACATCGGGCACAGGAAGACGCCAGCTGCCGCGAAAGCCATCGGCCAGCCGTGAGAGCCTGGCGCGTACGGATTGACGTAGGCCATCGGCAGGCCAAACAGGCACAATCCGAGCAGGCCCATCAGCAAGCGTGCGCGGCCGTTTCGAAGGTGTTGCTCGGCCGTGACCGGGGGCCTGAAAAGACTCAGCATCGGGCGGGGTCCTTCGGATCAGGAGAGCTCGAAGCATGCCATCGATGTGCGCCACCCGACCAGCTTCCCGCAGCGTGACCCAGGCTTCGCCAGCACCGGCCGGATCGATCCGGCCGGTGCATGGCAATTGCTGCACCAGGCAGGCATGCTGGATCGATCAGCGAGAGCCGTGGCGATGTTCAATCCCCGACCGACGATTCAATCCATCGCGTTCACGCCGGGGACGCGCGTCTTCGTGATCGACGATGCACTGAGCGATCCCGAGCGCTGGGTCGCGCTGGCCATCGAGCATCGGGCCGCCTTCGAGTCGGCGCCGTTCAATGCCTATCCGGGGCTCGAGCTGCGCATGCCGGATGCGCTGTCGGCGCGGCTCGACGCCTATTTCGCCGAGCACATCCGCAACCGCCTCGGCGCGCGTCGCACGGTCCGCATGTACAGCCGTCTGGCGATGGCGACACGGGCCGTCGACCAACTCGAACCGCGCCAGTGGATCTGCCATCGTGATCGCCTCGAAGTCGATCCCGACAGGGTCATTGCCGCATCGGTGGCTTACCTGTTCAAGGACAACGCACTCGGTGGCACGGCCTTTTTCGCGCCGCGCCGCGGTGAGAAGGAAACGGCCGTGCTGATCCACGAGTCCGGCCAGCTTGCGCCGGCCGACTTCACGCGCAAGTACGGCATCGCGCCTGCGTACCCGGTGACCTCGAACGCCTGGTTCGAAAAGGTCGGTGTGGTCGAGCCGAAATGGAACCGGCTGGTTTTCTATGACGGCGGCGAACTCTTTCATTCCAGCGACATCGAGGCGCCCGAAAGACTGTCTGCTGATCCGGCCAGCGGACGCCTGACCTGGAACGGGTTCTTCATCTGCCGTCGAGCGGCCGCTTCGGAGCGCGCGAAGGACTGAATCGATACAGCTCTTCGAACCGGTTCGTGCGGCCCCGGCAGGAGCCGAAGCTGCTCCCTCGAGCGAATTGCCGTCCGTCGCACTCCCGCGAGCCTTCGACGCAGCGGATTGCGGCGTTAGACTTCGAGACTCGCCCGGCCGGCCGCTCGACGATATGGACAACGAAAACAACGAGGAACACCAGGATCCCGCGCGCTCGAGCGCGCCGCCGTCGCGGCGCATCGCCTTCGAAAGCCTGCGCGAACGCACCGACGAACTCGAACTGCTGATTTCGGGTATCAGCCTGTTGGCCCTGCTCGCGCTGCCGAACTGGTTTCTCGATCACTGGTCGAGGATGGCCGTGCACCTGGAAGGAGAGCGCCTGGCTCTCGTCTCGATGGTGTTCCCGCTCGCGATCGGACTCAGCTACACGCTGGCCGCGGCATTCCTGCTGCACCTCGCCGTGCGTGCCTACTGGGTCGGCCTGATCGGTCTGAAGGCCGCCTTCCCGGAAGGCATCCGCTGGGCGTCATTGCGCAACCACGGACCGATCGTGCGCAACTATTTCCGCGAACGCATCGTCGACCTCGAAACCTCGATCGACGCAGCGGATCGCTTCGCCTCGGTCGTGTTCGCGATGATCAGCCTGATCGCGCTGTCGATCTTCTGGGTCGGCCTCGTGCTGATGGGCGTCATCCTGTTCGGGATGCTGGCCGGTGCGCTGTTCGGATTGCCCGAATCGGGTGTCGACCGCATAGTCGAGGCCTGTTCGCTGGTGCTCATCGGCATTCCTCTGCTGATCATACTGCTGGATCGCGGCAGCGCCCTGCTGCGTCGCGCCGACGTGCCACCGCCGCAGTGGCTGGTCGCGGCGGTGCGTCCGCTGCTGGTCGTGCAATCGCTGATCGTGCCGCAGCGTCTGATGCTGCCCGTGCAGCTGTCACTCGAGTCGAACTTCCCGCGGCGCGTGTTCTCGATCGCCTTCATGCTCGTGATCGTTTCGACCGTCCTGATCGGAACCTACCAGCTGCAATTGGCCCGGCAGTTCGCGCCGCTCGACAGCTACGCCCTGCTCGACGACACCGCCGTGGAATCGGGCCTGCGCTCGGCACACTACGAAAACCTGCGCAGCAGCGAAGACGGCCTGCTGCGCGAGCCGATGATCCCGGCCGACATCGTTTCCGACTCGTACCTGCGCCTGTTCATTCCGCATGTGCCGCGCTACGACAACGATATCGCGCGCGAACAGTGTGCCGATGCGTCCAGGGACGGACTGCACTGCCTGGCCTCGATGTGGACTGTCATGCTCGATGATCGCGCCGTGGACACGGCCACATTCGTGGCCAGCGAGCGCCGCGATCTCGGCATGCGTGGCTTGCAAGGCTATGTGCCGCTCGATGGTCTTGCCCCGGGGCGGCACGAACTCGCGATCGCGCGCACGTTGACATCGCCGAAGGCGAAGGCGGCCAGGGTCGAGCGCTACCGCATTCCGTTCTGGTTTGCGCCGCAATACCAACTCGATCTGCCGGCGCCGGCACCGCCGCCCGCGAGTGGTCCGCCCGAGCTCAGTGCGAAGCCGGAATCGTGATGATCGCACTGGCGTCCATGATGCGCGGACCGTCGTGCTTGCCGCCGCCGAATTGATTGGCGCCCGCTTCGTCTGCGAGCTCGCGGTAGCCGCCGTCGTAGTCCCAGGTCGTGACGTAGAGACGCGCCCCTTCGAGCGTGGCCGGGTCGCCGAGTGCGCGCGCCGGGATCGTCATGCGGACGGTTGCGCGCGCGCGATCGACTTCGAATGCGGCACCCGGAGTGAGGACGGGGCCTTCACTCGACGCGCTTGCCGATGCATGGCCGGTCAGGGCCGTACTCCAGCCGCCGACGCGCAGGCGCGCATGCCAGCGCATGCCGTCCGGCAGTTCGGCGTTCTGCAGCGGCATCACACGCGCGCCGTCGCTGCGGCCGGGTAGTTCGAGGTAGGCGGTCAGGGCCAGATGGTCGAATCCATTGGGTGGGTTCCAGGTCGCGACGAGATTCCGCATGTGCACGGTGATGCGCAGCGAGCCGCCCGAAGTCTCGACATCGACACCGCACAGGTCGAGCGGACGTTGCGCTTCCCAGAGTGGGTCGGTCGGGTAGCGATAGTGGCCGTCCGGTCCGCGGTCGTCGCCTTCGGGATCGTCGCTGCGTATGCGCTCGCGCCATTGGCGATCGACGCTGAACGTGCGCGCGGCGGACACGGCTATCGGTTCCTGGGACCAGGCGACGACACGGTGGCGGACCTCGGGATCAACGAAGCTCGAGGTGTCGAGATCAGTCTGCCAGCGGCCGTCCGTGCCGACCGCAACGACTACGGACGCCTTGATGTCGCCATCCACGACGACGCGCAGCGAGCGCACGCCATCGGCCCTGCCGCTGACGCGCAGGCGATCGTCCGACGTGCGCTCGGCAATCGGGTCGAGGCTTGCTCCGATCTTGGCGAGCGACTCGGAAGTCGATGCGGTGGAGGCCTTCGTTGCGCGCCAGACCTGTCCGCTGCGCGGCGGCAGGACGCGGGTCAGTCGCCCCTGTTGGTCGACGCGCGCTTCGACCCCTTGATCGCCGATCGCAAACACCGGCTCGAGCACGGCGTTCGCGACGAAACCCGTCTCGACCGCGTCGAGCAGGGTCTCCCGGTCCGAACTGTTGATGACGACCAGCAGGGCGTCGGCTCCCGTGCCGACGCGATAGGCGAGTGCGCCGGGTGCGGCGGCGTTGTCGGCGAGCACGACCGGCCGCTCGTGCGCGAGCACCGGATGCTCGCGACGCAGGGCGATCACGCGCTGCAGATAGCGGAATAGCGGTGCCTCGCGATCGAAATGGTCGCGCCCGTTGGCTCCGAATCCGCCGGCGAACATCGCCGCGCGCTGCATCGTGAAACCCTGTTCGGTGCCGTAGTAGATCACCGGGATGCCCGGCAGGGTCATGATCAGGAACAGTGCCTGCTTCAGGCCGGCCTCGTCGCCGACCGCGAGAAAGCGATCGACATCGTGGTTGTCGACGAAGCTCGGCATGCGGAAAGGATCGGCGTGGATGCGCAACATGCTGCGGATACGGTGCGCGAGCACCGAGGTCGGTCGCCCGCGTGCGAATACATCGAGCGTGCTGCCGTAGAGTGGAAAATTCAGCATGCCGGGTAGCCGCGGCTTGCCCTTCGCGTCGCGCAGGTAACGGTCGATGCGCCGGGCCGACTCATCGTGGAACGGCGTGTCCATCGCGAAGCCCTCGCCGAACGCGAGGAAGTCCTTGCGCCCGTTCTGGCGGGCGACGTTCAGGATACCCGGCGCGCGCCGATCGTCGGCGTAGAGGAAATCCTCGAAGTATTCCGGGGGCACGTAGAACGCCGTGTCGATGCGGTAGGCATCGACCCCGGCCTCGCGAATCCAATAGCCGTAGCTCTGGCGCAGGGCTCGGCGCACGAGCGGATTGTCCGTATTCAGATCGTCCAGGCCGGCCAGCTGCCAAGTCTGTAATTGTTGCGTATCGCCGAAGTCGACGATGTCGGGGGTCCAGTGATAGATCGCGGCCTTGCGGTCCCTGCGCCTGCGCGCATCGTTCAGTGAAAACGGATAGCGGGTCGGTGCGCTGTGCGGCCGGGCGTTTTCGTTGATGTGGAAGTTGCGCGAAGGGTCGTCGGCATCGATCGCTCCGTCGTAGCGGAAGAAGTTGCCGACGTGGTTGACCACGATGTCCTGGACCAGGCGCATGTCGTTCGCGTGCAGGCAGCGCGCCAGTGCGCGGTAGTCCGCCAGGTCGCCGAAATGGGCGTCGATGCGCATGAAATCCTCGGCCCAGTAGCCATGATAGCCGCCGTACCGATGGCGTGCGTCCCACCATTGGTTGGCCACCGGCGGGGTCACCCAGAGCGCGGTGATGCCGAGCGCGCGCAAATAATCGACACGCCGGAGCAGGCCGGCCAGATCGCCGCCGCTGTAGCGACGGCCATCGGCGGGATCGTATTCATTGGCACCCTGGTCATTGTTCGACGGATCGCCGTCGTCGAAGCGATCGATCATGGCCAGGTACATGATCTGGTCGCGCCAGTCGGGCGAGGGCACCTGCAGCGGCCCCGCCGCGCAGCGCGGCGGGGGCGTGGCCTCGGAGGCTCGAACGCCGCAAGGCGCCGTGGCAGCCATTGCGATCAACAGTACGAGCAAGGATCGCGACGTCTGATCGGCAAAAATGGGCGCGCTCCTCATGGTTTTTCCCCGCTCTGGACACGACTCGCGGCATCTGCGGAAACGGAGTCCCGCGAGACTCGGCGAGCGCTCTCCCGCTTTCGCGCACGGCCACTATCCCACGTCCTTTCGTGACCTCCATGCGGCAATTGGCGATGAATACGTATGCAAGAACGGCCACGCCGGAAACACTGGGGATACCATCATCCGGCGCTGAGGGGAAGCACATTTCGACAGCGCGAGCGACCGGATGGTGGGCATCGTCGACCCGTCCGGCCAGATTTCGGGATTTGCAGTCTTGGGGGATAGAAATGCTGTATCTGAAGCGCAACATGCTGAGCGTGGCCCTGGTCTCGGCGATCATGGCCATGTCGGTTTCGGCCCGGGCCCAGGACGCCAGCGACACGCCGGATCCATCCGCCGCGGACTCCGACAAGGCGGCGAACAAGGCCGCTGATGAAAATTCGAACACGCTCGAAACCGTGCGTGTTTCCGGTATCCGCGCCGGTATCGAAAGCGCGATCGAGGTCAAGCGCGATTCCGACTCGATCGTCGAAGTCATCTCCGCCGAAGACCTCGGCAAGCTGCCGGATGTGTCGATCGCCGACTCGCTCGCGCGATTGTCCGGACTTGCGGCGCAGCGCGTCGCGGGGCGCGCCTCGACGGTCAGCATTCGCGGCTTGTCGGGCGACTTCGGCACGACCCTGATGAACGGTCGCGAACAGGTCAGCGTCGGCGACAACCGCACGGTCGAATTCGACCAGTTTCCGTCGGAGCTGATCAACCAGGTCGTCGTCTACAAGACTCCGGACGCGTCGCTGGTCGGCCAGGGTCTCTCCGGCACGATCGATCTGCGCACGATTCGCCCGCTGACCTTTCAGGAGCGCGTCGTCTCGCTCAACGCGCGCGGCGAAAAGAATTCGCTCGGCAAGGTCAACAGCGATTCCGACGACATCGGCAGCCGCGTCAGCGCCTTCTATGTCGACCAGTTCATGGACGACAAGCTCGGCATTGCACTTGGTTATGCGCGTCTCGATTCGCCGGGGCAGGCAGATCGCTGGGAGGCATGGGGTTATCCGACCGACATCAATGGCGGCAGTGGCAACTATGTAATCGGCGGCGCCAAGATTCAGGGATCGTCGACCGACAATGTCCGCCAGGGCCTGATGGGCGTGCTCGAATTCAACGCCAGCGAGCGCTATTCGACCATGCTCGATGTCTACTACTCGAAATTCGACAAAGCCGAGACCACGCGTTTCATGGAAACCCCGCTCGGCTGGTCGGGCGCCTCGCTGCAGAATCCCGGCGTCGAGAACGGCGTGGTCACTTCCGGCACGTTCACCAATGTCCGCCCGGTATTGCGCAACGATCTCAACGAAGGCAACGACAAGCTGTTCGCGATCGGCTGGAACAATCATTTCACCCTGTCCTACGACTGGACGGCCGATATCGACATCAGCCACTCGAAAGCCGACCGTGACGAGAGCATCCTCGAGATGTATGCCGGTACCCGTGCGGGCGTGACCGACAGCGTCGACTTCCGTCTCGACCCGACCGGCTTTCCGACCTTGAGCTACGGCCTCGACTACACCGATCCGAACGTCATCGTGCTGACCGATCCCGGAGGCTGGGGACAGGACGGCTATATCAAGAAGCCGCAGATCAAGGATGAGCTGAATTCGTTCCGCGCCAGCGCCGAACGCGCCTTCAACGGTGGACCGTTCTCGAGCCTCGAATTCGGCGTCAACTACGCGGATCGCGAAAAGCAGCGCAGCGTGCCGGAAGCCTTCCTCGACCTGATCAACGACGAAACGACCGTGCCGGGCAATTTCCTGCTCGCGCCGGTGGATCTCGGCTTTGCCGGCGTTCCGGGCAGCCTGAGCTACCAGATCAACCCGGTGCTCGACCAGTTCTACAACTTCCGCGACAACATCAATTCCGACATCGTCAACAAGCAGTGGAAGATCAACGAGAAAGTCACCACCGGCTACGTACAATTCAATATCAGCACCCAGTGGGGCTCGGTACCGGTGCGCGGCAATATCGGCGTGCAGGCAGTTTCGGTGGATCAGAAGTCGAACGGATTCGAGGTCCTGCAAGGCGATGCCGCCAACGCAATTCCGTTCACCGGCGGGGACACCTACACGGACTACCTGCCCAGCCTGAACCTCGCATTCGAGCTGCCTGCGGACAACACGCTGCGATTCAGCATCGGGCGCCAGGCGGCCCGACCGCGTCTCGACCAGCTGCGCGCCAACAACAATACCAGCCTGATCCTGTCGGGACAGAATGCTGGCTTGTGGACGCGCGACGGTGGCAACCCGGAACTCAAGCCCTGGCTGGCGAACGCCGTGGATCTGTCCTTCGAGCATTACTTCGCCAAGCGCGGCTATCTCAGTGCGGCGTATTTCTACAAGGACCTGAAGACCTACGTGAATACCGAGCAGGGCACCTTCGATGCCTCCGGGTTGCCGATCCCGGAAGGATTCGACGGAACGCCCGAGCCTGTGGGCTACTACACGCGTCCGGTCAATGCGAATGGCGGCATGATCAGTGGCATCGAGCTGGCCTTGTCGGTCCCGTTCGACATGTTCACGCCAAGGCTGGAAGGGTTCGGGTTGGTCGCCAACTACTCGAATACGCGCAGCGCGATCAAGTTCTCCGAGGACGGTCCCAACATCTCGGTGCCCGGCCTGTCACGGGTGATCCGGAACATCTCGTTCTATTATGAGAACTACGGATTCCAGGCACGCATCAGCCAGCGCTCGCGCTCGAACTTCATCGGCGAAATCCAGGGTTTCGGCGCCGACCGGACGCCCGTGCTGATCGATGGCGATACCGTCATCGATTTCCAGACCGGGTATACCTTCAGTGACGATTCGGCCTTGCATGGCGCGACCATCCTGTTCCAGATCAACAACCTGACCAATGAGCCGTATCGGCAGATCTTCCCGGACAGCTTCCTGACCCAGCGCACCGAAAAATACGGCCGCCAATACCTGCTCGGCGTGACCTACAAGTTCTGAGTTCCGCCTCTCCACGACACCCTGCCGGCCCTTTCTGGCGGCAGGGTTTTTTTTGTGCGTCGTTCGGTCCGCGGGCCTCCACGGTCAACTGGGAATGGGGGCTCCACCGCACCCGGACGACCCGCCTGTATCGGCGATTCAGGCGGTTCATGCGATGATGAACGCCGTCGATTCGGATCGTCGCGAGCGCCAGCGCGTGCAGCCGACGGACCCGCATCGAAGCCGTCAACGCAGGAGAGCCCCATGGATACCCCGGACCGAGCTGGCCGACGCCCCTCATGGATTTTTCGTGGCGTGCTGGTGCTGATTCTTGTCTATGCGCTGTACGTGCTGGCGATGATGTGGTGGTGGGATACCGAACCGGACCATTTCGACCCGGTCAAGGCGACCCAGGCCAGGGCTACGGCCAAGCAGCAGCCAGTCGTGGTCGGCTCGGCGACGACCTCGGCGCTCATCGACACGACGGCGGTCCTGCTCGACAAGCGAGGCGGCTACCTCAGCAACGACAAGCTGCCGCCCGGCGTGCTGATGGACAACATCCCGAACTGGGAATTCGGCGTGGTGACCGCATCGCGTGACCTGGCGCGAGCGATGCGCAACGAATTCAGTCGTTCGCAGACGCAATCGACCGAGGATCCGGACCTCAAGGAGGCCGAGCCGCTGTTCAGCTCGCCGAACGACCGTTGGCTGTTTCCGAGTTCCGAAAGCCAGTACCGGAAAGGCATGGAGTATGTGGAGAACTACGCCAACCGCCTGGCCGACGACAACCACGAGGACGCCCAGTTTTTCGCGCGGGCCGACAATCTCGCCGACTACCTCGGCGTGGTCTCGACCCGGCTCGGCTCGTACTCCCAGCAGCTCTCGGCCAGCGTCGGCCAGAACCGGATCGATACGGACCTGGCCAATGACCCGAATGCGCAACAGTCCAAGCCCGCGGCCGGTTCGCGCATGGTCAAGACTCCGTGGTTGGAAATCGACGACAACTTCTACGCTGCGCGCGGCTACACCTGGGCCCTGCGCGAGCAGCTCGAGGCGATCCGCGTCGATTTCGGGCCGGTGCTACGCGACAAGAACGCGATGGTCAGCCTCGAGCAGGTGATCCGCGAAATCGAGGAGGCGCAGAAGCCGCTCGGCAGCCCGATCGTCCTCAACGGCTCGCCGTTCGGGTTCTTCGGCAATCATTCGCTGGTCCTGGCCAATTACATCTCGCGCGCGAACGCGGCGCTGATCGAACTGCGCGAACTGCTCAAGCGCGGCTGAGCCGGGTCGGGCAGGGGTTGCGCCGCCGGCGAGGTCGATTCCGTGATTGTTGCTTCAAGGCAAGGTCGGACCGAGCGCGTCAGCAAGGACGGTGCGGCCCGTCGGTGCCTCGGCGATTCCATGGCAGCCCTTGGCGTCGTGGTGGCTGGCCAACTCGAGCCATGCAGACCGGACTGCGCCGCAGACGCCCCGAATGCGTGCGGCGGATCAACTTCCGCTTGACTCCAGCCCTTTGCTCGGAAACGCTCGGCATACCGCGCAGCGCGGTGCCCGAGGGAAACGTCCGATGAGTCTGGAGATCAAACATGAGCCATCCGCGCAGCGCTTCATCGCGATGGTCGAAGGGCAGGCCTGCGTGCTCGAGTACCGTTTATCCGGCAACACCATGACGATCAGGCATACCGGCGTGCCGGCCAGTCTCGGTGGCCGCGGCATCGCCGGCGAATTGACCCGGTTTGCCCTCGCGACGGCGCGTGAGGCGGGCTGGAAGGTCGTGCCGGCTTGCAGCTATGCGGAAGCGTTCTTCAGGAAGCACCCGGAGTATGCCGACCTGCTGGCTTGAGCAGGCGAGCGCTCAGGATGCGCTCTTGCGATGGCGTTCGACGCCGGCGAGGATTTCGGACTTGGCATCGTCGGCATTGCCCCAGCCTTCGAGCTTGACCCATTTGCCCTTTTCGAGATCCTTGTAGTGCTCGAAGAAGTGGCCGATGCGGTCGAGCCAGTGCCGTGAGACCTGCTCGATGTCGTTGATGTGGGCGTAGCCCTCGAACACCTTGGGCACCGGCACGGCGACGAGCTTCTCATCGGCGCCGGCTTCATCGGTCATGCGCAGCACGCCGACCGGGCGGCAGCGGATCGCCGATCCGGGGACCAGCGGCAGCGGCAGGATCACGAGCACGTCGAGCGGGTCGCCGTCGCCGCCGAGGGTTTGCGGCACATAGCCGTAGTTGCACGGATAGCGCATCGGCGTCGACAGCACGCGGTCGACGAAGATCGCGCCGGTGGCCTTGTCGACCTCGTACTTGACCGGTTCCGCGTCCTTCGGAATCTCGATGATCACGTTGATTTCGTTCGGCACGTCCTTGCCGGTGGAAACGAGCTGCAAAGCCATGGTGACTCCTGGAATACGACCGCGCGAAGAACGGCGGCCATCGGAAATGGGGCCGTCATCATACGGTACCGGGTGGTGCAGTGCAGCATCGGGCGCTCGGCCCCGCATTCCCTGGGCAGCAAGCGTTCAGGAAAGTGCCGCGCAGACGTCATCGCGCAGGCCTGCCGGAGTACCGGCGCCGGGCAGGACGGTTCCGCAAAAAGTCGTATGATCCGGCGCTGCGCGCCGCGGTGGCCGCGCCGCCGGAGCGCCGCAGCCTTCGCACTGGCTCGGGCTGTCGGCTGGCTACGGCCCGCTGCGTGCCGTTGCCGTCAAGACGGACCATGCATGAACCACGAAAACAGCGCCGAAACCACGCGCCGCGATGTCACCCAGCTGCTGCAGGGCTGGAGTCGCGGCGACGCGAAGGCGACCGAGAACCTGACCGAGCTGGTCTATGCGCAGATCCGCGCCATGGCCGGCAAGCACGTGCGCGCGAACGGCGCCGGCGGCCCGATGCAGGCGACCGAACTGGCCCACGAGATGTTCATCCGCCTGCTTGAGGCGAACGTCGACTGGCGCGATCGCCGGCATTTCTTCGGCGTCGTCAGTGCCGCCCTGCGCAACATCCTGATCGACTCGGCACGTGCCGCGGGCAGTGCCAAGCGCGGCGGCGGCCTGCTCCACGTGACCCTTTCCGGGGCCGGCCATGTCGTCTCCGACAGCGGCGAGGCCAGTGCCTTGCACGATGCCCTGCTTGAACTGCGCGAGCTCGATCCGCGCAAGCACGAGATCATCGAATTCCACTACCTGCTCGGTCTCAAGCGCGAGGAAATCGCCGAGGCGATCGGTGTTTCCGTACCCACGGTCGATCGTGAGCTGCGCTTTTCCAAGGCCTGGCTCAAGGAGCGCCTTGAAGCATGAACCCGGCGCGCTGGCGGCGATTGCAGGAACTCTTCGAAGCCCTGCTCGAGCAAGACCCGGCCGGGCGCACGGCCTGGCTCGCGACCCATGAGCCCGACCCCGCCCTGCGCGCCGAGGCGCTGGCCCTGGTCGGCAAGCACGAGTCCGCCGAGCCGGGGTTGACCCAGCGCCTGCAAGAAGTGGCCGAAGCGGGGGTCCAGCAACCGGCCAGCGGCATGCGCCTGGGTCCCTACGTGCTGATCCGCGAGATCGGCAGCGGCGGCATGGGCACGGTCTTCCTCGCCGAACGCGTCGACGCCGAATACGACCGCAAGGTCGCGATCAAGCTGATTCGCGGCATACCGACCAGCGAAGCGACCCAGCGCCTGCGCCGCGAACGCCAGATCCTGGCCAACCTGAGCCATCCCAATATCGCTCCGCTGCTCGATGGTGGCACCAGCGAAGCGGGCCAGCCCTACCTGGTGATGGAGTTCATCGAAGGCCCGGCGCCGGCGGGGTCGGCCAGCGACGCGCCGACGCGGGCGCCGACCATCAGCGAATATTGCAGCGCGCACGCGCTGCCATTGCGCAAGCGCCTGCAACTGCTCCAGCAGGTCTGCCGGGCCGTGCACTATGCCCATCAGCGCCTGGTCATCCATCGCGACCTGAAGCCGGCCAATGTGCTGGTGCGCAGTGACGGTACGCCAGTGCTGCTCGATTTCGGCATCGCCAAGCTGCTCGACAGCGAGGCCTCGGGCCAGCAAACGCAGACCGGCGTGCCGTGGTTCACCCCGGCCTACGCGAGCCCCGAGCAGCGCGGCGGGCGCAGCATCAGCACGGCCAGCGACATCTATGCACTCGGCACGCTGATGTACCAGCTGTTGACCGACGTGGTTCCGCGCCCCGACCCGGACGGCCGCTTGCCGATGGCCAGCGCCGCGAAGTCGCCCGGTGCCGTCGGCAGCGATCGCGAACTCGACATCATCGTCGCCAAGGCCAGCCATCCCGAACCGGACCGGCGCTACGCCTCGGCCGAGGCCCTGGCCAATGACATCGAGCGCTACCTGCGCGGCCGGCCGATCCAGGCCGCACCCGACAGCGCGGCTTACCGGATCGGCAAGTTCGTGTTTCGCCATCGTTGGGCCGTGGCCGCAGGACTCGCCATGCTGGTCATGGCGGTCGTCATGTTCGCCCGCCTCGCGATCGAGAACGATCGCGCGCGCCGGGCCGAGGCGCGGGCCCACGCCGAATCGGCAACCGCCGGCAGCGTCGTCGAGTACCTCGTCTCGCTGTTCGATGCGGCATCACCCGACAAGATCGGCAAGCGCCTGATCTCGCCGATCGAACTGGTCGACGCCGGGGTTCGCGAAGCGCGCCAGAAGCTGGCCGATCAGCCGCAGCCGCGGGCCCGATTGCTGTTCGCGCTCGGCGAGATCTATTCGAAACTCGGCAAGGGCGAGCAGGCAATCTCGGCGGTCGAGGAAGCCGTGGCAACCGAGCGCGGCCTGGGTGATCCCGCCCAGCTGGCCCGCTATCTCGCAGGTCTCGGTACGGTGCTCAATGCCTCCGAGCGGCACGGTGCGGCCATCACCGCCTTGCGTGAAGCGCGCGGTCTGCTCGACGGTGATTTCCAGGCCGATCCCGGTCTGCGTTCCGAGGTGTTGACTTCGCTGTCCCTTGCGCAGTCGCGCACCGGCCAGATCGCCGCGGCCATCGCCGATGCCGAAGAGTCGGCGCGCTGGGCCACCGTGGCCGATGGCGGGCGCGGCGAGCGCCTCGGCGAAGCCAACAACGCGCTCAGCGAGGCGCACTGGCGCAACGGTGATCTCGCAATCGCGCAGCAGATCGCCGAGCGCAACATCCGCCGGCTCGTCGCCGAAGGCAGCTCGGGCAACGCCGTGCTTCTCGCCGAGACCTACCTCGCCGCGATCCTGGTCGATCAGGGCCAGCGCGACCAGGCCGAGTCCCTGCTGCGGCAAGTGATCGCCGAGCGCCTGAAGACACTGGATGCCTCGAGCGACTGGCTGATCACCCTGCGCAACCAGCTCGCCACCGTGTTGCGTGCGCAGGGCAAGCCGCTCGAAACCACCGAGCTGTTGCGCCAGAATCTCTCGGCAATGCAGCAGCGCGGCGAGACCGATACGCCGTCCTACATGATCGCGCTGAACAATCTCGGTTCGATGCAGGACCAGATCGGCGACTATGCGGCGGCCGAACCGAACCTGCGCGAAGCGCTGCGCCTGGCCCTGGCCGAACACGATCCGACCAGCGCACGTCCGGACATCTATCGCCAGAGCCTCGGCCGCGTGCTGATGCTGTCCGGCAAACGTGCCGAGGCCTTGCCACTGATCGAACCGGAGATCGTCGACGATGGCTCGGACGATCGCCGCATTGCGCGCCTGCGCCGCCTGATCCACCTGGCCGAATGGAATCGGCTTGGCGGCCAGATCGAAACGGCCGAGGACTTCGTTCGCCAGGCAGAGACGAACGTCGTCGCGGTATTCGGACCCGGCCATGTCCGCGCCTCGGGCGTGGCCCGCGAGCGCGCCCTCGTCGAGCGCGATCGCGGCGATCTGGCAGCGGCCGAAGCGAGCATGCAGCGCGCCCTGCAGCTGGCCGAAACCGGTTTTGGCCCGGAGTCCAATCCGGTCGTCGAGGTCCGTGTCGAACTGGCCGACATCCAGCTGCGGCGCAATGAACACGCGTCGGCAGCGAAGAATCTGCAGGCCAGCCAGTCCAGTGTGCGATCGAAATTCATGCCCGGCTCGCCGACAGCCGTATTGTTCGATCGGCTCGAGGAGCGGGTCGGCATCTCCACGACGACGGCAACGCGCGGCCAGGGCTGAGCCGGCGTCGTCTGCCGGATCGAGGCGCTATAGTGGGGCCGAGCCGACAGCCGAGGTGCCCAGCAGTGAAGCCCAGCCATGTGGACGTCGCGATCATCGGTGCCGGTACTGCCGGGCTGTCGGCTTACCGTGAAGTGCGCCGTTACACGGACAACATCGCGCTGATCGAGAGCGGTCCATTCGGCACGACCTGCGCGCGCGTCGGCTGCATGCCGTCGAAACTGCTGATCGCGCCGGCCGAGGCCCGCCATCGGCTCGAAAGGCTGCCCGAGTTCGGCATTGCCGCGGAGGCCGGCCGGGTCGACGGCGTGGCCGTGATGCGCAGGGTCAGGAGCGAGCGCGATCGCTTCGTCGGTTTCGTCATCGATTCGATGCAGGGGTTCGAGCCGAGCCACATCATCCGCGCGCACGCGCGTTTCGAGGACGCGCACAGCCTGCGCCTGGACCGCGCAGACGGCGCCGATGCAACGAAGACTGCCGAGGTCCGGCATCTGCGCGCCGACCGGATCGTCCTTGCAACGGGATCGCGTCCGCGCATTCCCGCCATGCTGAAGGCTGCCGGCGATCGCGTGATCGTCAACGACGATGTGTTCGAGTGGCAGGACCTGCCGGAATCGGTGGCGGTATTCGGTGCCGGCGTGATCGGCCTCGAGCTCGGCCAGGCCCTGCGCCGGCTCGGCGTGCGCGTCCGTCTGTTCGGTCGCGGTGCCCAGCTCGCCTCGATATCCGATCCCGAGGTGCGCGCCTATGCGGTGCGCACGATCGCTGCCGAGTTGCCGGTCAGCCTCGATGCGCGCGACGTCCGCGTGCGCCGCGACGGCGAGTCCGTCGTGATCGACTTCATCGACGACGCTGGCGGTGCTCGCAGCGAGCGCTACGACTGGCTGCTCGCGGCGACCGGGCGCATCTCCAATCTCGACCGGCTCGGTCTCGAGAATACCGGCCTGACCCTCGATGCGCGCGGCATTCCGTTGTTCGATCCGCTGACCATGCAATGCGGCGCCAGCCACATCTTCGTCGCCGGCGATTCCGCTGCCGATCGGCCGGTTCTGCACGAAGCCGCCGACGAGGGCCATCTGGCTGGCCACAATGCGGCGCGCTACCCGGCGGTTTTCAAGCACGTGCGGCGGACTCCGATGGGCGTCGTCTTCAGCGATCCGCAGATCGCCTTCGTCGGCAAGCGGCATGCACACCTGGTCAGCGAGGGCGTCGACTTCGCGATTGGCGAGGTCTCGTTCGAGGACCAGGGACGCTCGCGCGTGATGCTGGTCAACAAGGGCCTGATGCGCCTGTACGGCGAGGCCGGCACCGGCCTGCTGCTCGGCGCGGAGATGATCGGCCCCGAGCACGAGCACCTCGCCCATCTGCTCGCCTGGGTCATCCAGATGCGCATGACCGTAAGCGACATCCTCGAACTGCCGTTCTACCATCCGGTCATCGAGGAAGGCCTGCGTACCGGCCTGCGCGAACTCAACCGTGCGCTCGGCATGGGGCCGAAACCGCCGCTGCGTTGCATCGACTGCGGCCCCGGCGGCTGAATCGGCCGCTCGAGCCTGCCGTTCCCGCGGCACTCAGAGCAAGGGTCCGATCAGGCGACACAGATCTTCGAGGAACTTGCGCGCACGTGGTCGCGCCCGCCACGATTCGAGGTCGATGCTCGCGGACCGCTCGAGATAGTCGAGCTGGAGCCTGCGCAGGCCTGCGCTGAAATCGCCGTCGTAGACGAGCAGCGATATCTCGAAATTGAGCCACAGGCTGCGCATGTCGACGTTGACCGATCCGAAGATGCTGGTCCGCCGATCGATGGTGATGCTCTTGGTGTGCAGCAGGCCTCCGGCATACTCGGCAATTCGCGCGCCGGCCTGGAGCAGGTCGTCGTAGCAGGCGGCGCTGGCGAAGCGCACGAGCATGGAATCATTGCGGGCGGGCACCACGATGGTGACCGAAATCCCGCGTTCGGCGGCCGAGCGCAGGGCGAGCAGGATCGAATCGTCCGGGACGAAGTACGGGGTCGTGATGATGATCTCCTCGCGCGCACCGTAGATAGCCGTCAGCAGCAGTTGGCGGATCGCCTCGGGTTTGAGCCCGGGGCCGGATGCGGCGACCTGGATCGCCGGTCCGCGTGCGTCGGCCGCACCGCTGCTGCGAGCCGGCGCCACGAACGCCGCTCCGCTTTCGATCGCCCAGTCGCTCTCGAACACGCCGTCGAGTGCGGCGCTGGCCGCACCGCTGACGCGAACCATGGCGTCGACCCAGTCGCCGACGGCGGCGGCCTGCCTGAAATATCTCGGATCGACCAGGTTGTAGCTGCCCGAATAGGCGATGCGGCTGTCGATCGTGGCGATCTTGCGGTGGTTGCGCAGATCGACCCTGGAAGAAAGCGTCGAAAACAGCCCGGTTGGCAGGGCCGCGCGGATCTCGATGCCGGCCTCGCGCATTCGCTGCGCCTCGGCGCCGGCCAGGAACGACTTGCTGCCCACGGCATCGCACAGGATCCGGCAGCGCACGCCGCGCGTGGTGGCCCGCAGCAATGCACCGATGACCTCGCGTGCCCGACCCTGTTCCTCCCAGATGTAGAACGACAGATTGCAGCGCGACGTCGCCGCGTCGATGTCGGCCAGCAAGGCGTCGAACAGGCGGTCCGATGCGTCGAAGAGTTGAATGCTGTCGGCGCATCGGACCGGAAAGCCGAACAGCGCCTCGGCCAGGCCTGCGACTGGCGCCGCGGCCGGATCGAATCCGGTGTCGACGGTCGCGCCGGCGGTTGCGCTTGCCCATTCGGACTGCCAGGCCATGAACGCACGGGCGACGCTGCGCATGCGCCCCCAGCGGCGCCGGCCCAGGCGCTTCTCCCCGAACAGCAGGTAGAGCCCGGCGCCGACGAACGGAACGCTGATGATCACGACCAGCCACGCGCTCGAGACGCCGACTGGCCAGCGCCGAGTGACCACGCGCAGCGACAGCAGCACGATGATCAGCCAGTGGCCGGCCAGGATCAGGATCGAGATCATCTCGGCGTGCGCTCAGCGCCCCTCGTTCGTGGCGGTTCGTGATTCATCGAGCGAGCGCAGCACGGCGCGGTGCGCGGCCTTCGACACGAGGACGATGGCGAGCATGCCGATCGCCCCGCCGGCAAGCATCGGAAGGTTGTGCTGCCATGGGTCCGCGGTCCCGGATAGACCTTTTTCCACCAGCTGCTTGCCGGCATGCCCGAGATAGACCTCGATGATCGAATGCAGGCCGAGGACGAGACTGGCCAGCAGGAAACCGCCGAAGCGCACTCCGGCACCGCCGAGCAGGTAGCTGATCAGGGCCGGATTGAGCGGGGTCAGGCGCAGCAGCACCTGCAAGCGGATGCCTTCACGAAGGACTGCGCCCTGCAGGGCACGCAGCAGCGGACGCTTCTGCAACGAGCGCTGGATCGGGTCGTGCAGCAGCCAGCGGGCCAGGCCGTACTGCAGCGCCGCGGCGAGGATGTTGCCGAGCAAGGTCAGGCCGAATCCCCAGGCCAGCCCGAACAGGGCGCCGGCGGCGAGGCCGAACACCGATTCGGGAAGCAGGGCCGAGGTGCCGAGCACGAGCACGCCGACGAAGGCCAGCCGGCCCCAGGGGCCGAGCGCCGCGATCCAGTCCTCGATCGCCTGCAGATGCAGCTCGGCTTCGTGGCCGACGACGGCCAGCACGATGATGACGAGCACGATCGCGAGTGCCGGCGCCAGGATCGAACGCAACTCGCGCCTGAGCAGGCGGCGCGCATGCGAGCCCGGTCGTGGCGGCCCCTGGTCACCAGGATTCACGCGGTTCCCCGTGCATGCGCGACGCAGCGCGACCGTCGCCACGCTGCATCATGGAAACCGGATTCAGTCGAACAGGGCGAGCAGTTCATCGCGCGAGAGCGAGCGATTCTCCGCCTCGCCGCGGCGCCGGTATTCATAGGTGCCTGCAGCGAGCCCGCGATCGCCGATGACGATCCGGTGCGGAATGCCGATCAGCTCGGCGTCGGCGAACATCGGGCCCGGACGCAGACCACGGTCGTCGAGAGCGACCTCGATGCCGCGCGCGCCGAGTTCCTCGTAGAGGCGCTCGGCTTCCTCGCGCACGGCCGCGCTCTGGGCCATGTTGATCGGGCAGATCACGACCTGCCAGGGCGCCATCGCCTCGGGCCAGAGGATGCCGGCCTCGTCGTTGTTCTGCTCGATTGCGGCGGCGACGATGCGGCTGACACCGATGCCGTAGCAACCCATCGACATGACGGTGGCCTTGCCCTGGTCGTCGAGCACGGTCGCGCCGAGCGCTTCGGCGTACTTGCTGCCGAGCTGGAACACGTGGCCGACTTCGATGCCGCGCGCGAATGAAAGCGTACCGTTGCCGTCCGGCGCGGTGTCGCCCTCGACGACCTTGCGCAGGTCGACGACGCGCGTGATCCGCGCATCGCGCTCCCAGTTGACGCCACGCAGGTGCTTGCCGTCGGCATTGGCACCGCAGACGAAGTCGGCGAGCAGGGCGGCGTCGCGATCGACGATGACGGGCATGTCCGCGGGCAGGCCGACCGGGCCGATGAAGCCGGGCTTGCAGCCGATCGCGCGTTCGATCTCGGCCTCTTCGGCGAGCACGGATTCGCCGGGCATTTCGGCGAGACGGGCCGCCTTGACTTCGTTGACTTCGTGGTCGCCGCGCACGCACAGCGCAACGAGACCGTCGCTGCCGCGCACGAGGATCGTCTTGATGCAGCGCTCCGCGGCGACACCGAGGTGGGCCGAGACTTCCTCGATGGTCTTCTGCGTCGGCGTGTCGACCGTCTCGAGCGTGGCGGTCGCGGCGGGCCGCGTGCCGGTCGGTGCGAGTGCCTCGGCCTTCTCGACGTTGGCGGCGTAGTCCGAGCCGGACGAGAACACGATCGCGTCCTCGCCGGAATCGGCCAGCACGTGGAATTCGTGCGAGGCGCTGCCGCCGATCGCGCCGGTGTCGGCGTCGACGGCGCGGAAGCGCAGGCCGAGGCGCGTGAAGATGCGCGTGTAGGTGTCGTACATGTTGCGGTATTCGGCCGCCAGGCTTTCCGCGTCGACGTGGAACGAGTAGGCGTCCTTCATGAGGAATTCGCGCGCGCGCATGATGCCGAAGCGCGGCCGGATCTCGTCGCGGAACTTGGTCTGGATCTGGTAGAAGTTGATCGGCAACTGCTTGTAGGACTTCAGCTCGTGGCGGGCGAAGTCGGTGACCACTTCCTCGTGGGTCGGGCCATAACAATAGCCCGCTTCCTTGCGATCCTTGATCTTGAGCAACTGGCCGCCGAATTTCTGCCAGCGCCCGGTCTCCTCCCAGAGCTCCTGCGGCTGGATCGAGGGCATCAGCAGCTCCACCGCGCCGGCCCGGTTCATTTCCTCGCGCACGATCGTCTCGACCCGGCGCAGCACGCGCAGGCCGAGCGGCGACCAGGTGTAGATGCCGGCAGCGAGCTTGCGGATCATGCCGGCACGCAGCATCAGCTTGTGGCTGATGATTTCGGCGTCGGCGGGGACTTCCTTGACGGTGGCGAGGTGGAATCGGGACAGGCGCATGGCTTCGGCTCGGTCGCGGTGGACCGGCGATTCTACAGAAGCGCGCGCGATTTCACCGGCCTGCACGAGGCCCCGGTGTCAGGAGGAAGCAGTGAGGGGTACCGGAATCGGGCGCAGCGATCGGTCGCGCGGCGCCCCGGCACGGCCCGGTGTTCAGCCGCAGAACAGCTTGATCTGCGACATCGCCTTGTTGATGTTTTCCTGGTAGAGGATCTGCGTTTCGGGATCCGCGTCTTCACCGGGCTTGGCCGCCTGGTAGGCCTCGAGATTCTTGCGCGCGGCCGCGCAGTTGCGGGTGATGTCCTCGGGCGTGTAGCCCGCTGCGGCGGCCATCGTCGGACCTTCCTTGGGGGTGGCGTCGGCCGGCGCTTCGGCTTCCTCGCTGGTCACGCCATTGCGCACCACGAGCTTCTTGGCGGTCGGCGTGTTCGGCGGCGGCGGCGTATCCGAGAAATGCTTGGTACCGTTGGCATCGGTCCAGGAGTAAACCTGCTGGGCGCCGGCAGGGGCGGCGCCGAGGCAGAGCAGGGCAATAACGAGCAAGCTGGGCTTCATGATGGTCTCCGCGTCGGTGCGAGCCGACAGTTGGCCCTTGGAATCAGGGCACTGGATAGCACTAGTTTCGTTGTCTTACAAGCACTTCGCCGATAAATCGCAACGATAAGCTAAACTCGACACACTTTCCGGAACGGCAGTCCGCATGGAAGAACTACCCTCCAGTCCGCGCAAGCGGCCCCGCGGCATTTATCTGTTGCCCAACCTGTTCACGACGGGGGCCATGTTCGCCGGGTTCTATGCCATCGTCGCGGCAATCGGCGGGCGCTATTCCGAGGCCGCGCTGGCCGTTTTCGTGGCTGGCGTGCTGGATGGCCTGGACGGGCGCGTGGCCCGCCTGACCGGCACCCAGAGCGATTTCGGCGTGCAGTACGATTCGCTTTCCGATCTGGTCAGCTTCGGCCTCGCCCCGGCCCTGGTCATGTACACCTGGTCGCTGTCATCGCTGACCGAATACGGCTCGCTGTGGGGCAAGATCGGCTGGGCCGCGGCCTTCATCTATGCCGCCTGCGCGGCGATGCGCCTGGCCCGCTTCAACACCCAAGTCGGAGTGGCCGACAAGCGCTATTTCCAGGGGCTGGCCAGCCCGGCCGCAGCGGGCCTGTGCATGTCCTTCGTGTGGACCATCGAGAAGTTCGACATGAGCGGGCTCGAGGTGCAGTTCATCACCCCGGTCATCGCCGTGGTCGCCGGCCTCTTGATGGTCAGCAACGTGCGCTATTTCAGCTTCAAGTCCTGGCCGACCTCGGATCGCGTGCCGTTCATCTGGATTCCGGCCGCGCTGCTGATCTTCGTCGCCCTGGCCGTCGATCCGGCCCGGGTCCTGTTCGGCATCGCCGCGCTCTACGTGCTGTCGGGACCGGTCATGACCCTTTGGGGCCTGCGCCGCTGGCGCGAACAGCGCGCCCTGCGCAGCAGCGAGCGCAGCGAGGAATGAGCAGCGTGCCGGCCATGCAGCATGACTCGGCCCGGGCCGATCAGGCGCGTGCGCTGGCCTTCCTCGCCGATCTGTCGGAAACCCTGGCGGTCTCGCTGGACCTGCGCCAGACCCTCAGCGAAGCGGTCAACCGGATTGCCGACTTCATGGGCGCCGAAGCGGCCTCGCTGTTCCTGCTCGACGAGAGCGGCAGCACGCTCGAATGCCGGGTCTGCGTCGGTCCGATCGACATTGCCGGCCTGCGCATCCCGACCGGACAGGGCGTGGTCGGCCGCGCGGTGGCCGAAAATGCCAGCCAGGTCGTGGCCGACGCGCTGAACGATTCACGCGTCGACCATTCCACCGACAGCGATACCGGCTTCGTCACGCGCAGCCTGCTGTGCGCGCCGCTGGCCACGGCCAAGGGACCGATCGGCGCGCTCGAAGTGGTCAACAAGCGCAGCGGTGGTGCGTTCACCGCCGACGATGCCGAGATCCTGCGCCTGATCGCGGCGCCGACCTCGCTGGCCATCAACAATGCGCGCATGGCCAATGAACTGGTCCAGCAGGCGCGCATGAAGCGCGAATTCGACCTCGCCCGGCGCATGCAGAAATCGCTGCTGCCGAAGCGCCGTCGCAACGGTTTCCCGCTGCTCGGGGTGAACCTGCCGGCACACGAGATTTCCGGCGATTTCTACGACTACTTCGATCTGCCCGACGGGCGCATCGGCTTCTTCATCGGCGATGTCTCGGGCAAGGGCCTCGATGCGGCCCTGCTGATGGTTCGCGTCGCCTCGCTGCTGCGCTGGATCGGCAAGGAGGGCACGCCGCCCGAATCGTGGCTCGAGCGCGTCAACGAGGAGCTCTGCCAGACCAGCCTCGATGGGCGCTTCGTCTGCGCCCTGGTCGGCCATTGCGATCGCCTGGCCAGGCATGTGCATATCGCCGCGGCCGGATTTCCGCCGGCCCTGCTGTATCGGCGCGGCGAGTTCACCGAGTTCCTGTCGGGCGGCGCGCCACTCGGCATCCTTCCGGGCATGACCTTCGACGGCCACGAGATCGATCTCGACGAGGCCTCGCTGTACTGCTTCTCCGACGGCGTCACCGATGTGCGCGACGCGCAACGCCAGACCATCGGCTCGGAGGGTGTGCGCGCGCTGATCGAGCGACATGCCGGCGCATCCGCCGAACCGCGCCTGCGCGGCATGTTCTCGGAACTCAAGCACCTGCGCCTGGTCGACGACACTACCCTGCTGCTGATCGAGCGCATGCATCCGCACGGTCCCGAGGTCCTGCTCAAGCGCCGCTTTCCGGCCAGGCCCGAGCAGATGCGCGAGATCCGTTCGCTGTTGCGCACCACGCTCGACGACGCGGGCGTCGAAACCGGCATTCGCGATAAACTCGTGCTCGCCATCGACGAGGCCTGCTGCAACATCATCCGCCATGCCTACGGGCCGAAAGATTCGGGCGACATCGATCTGCACCTGACCAGCGATGGCGGCATCCTCGAATTCCGCCTGTTCGACACGGCGCCGCCGGTCGATCCGGCGCGGGTGCGGCCGAAGCCGCTCGGCGAATGTCGCAGTGGAGGGCTCGGGGTGGCGCTGATCGATTCGGTAATGGACGATTGGAAATTGCAGGCACGGCCCGACGGCAAGGGCAACCGGCTGGTCATGCACAAGCGCATCAGCCTCACGCGAAGGAACGGGGAAGATCACGAATGAACGGTATCGAACAGGAAACCGCCGACGGCTGCACGCTGATCCGGCTGCGCGGTGAAGTCGACCTGTCCTGGTCGCAACAGGTCCGCCAGGCCGTGCTCGAGGCACTGTCCACGAGCCAGCGCGTCGGCGTCGTCCTCAGCGAGGTCAGCTACATCGATTCGTCCGGCATCGCCGCTCTCGTCGAGGGCTTCCAGAACGCGCGCTCGAAGGGCAGCGGTTTCGCCCTGGTCGCGGTCAGCGATTCGGTGCGTGCCGTGCTCGAACTGGCCAGGCTCGACCGCGTCTTTCCGATCGTCGCAGACATCGAAGCGATTCCCGACCTCAGCGGTACAGCGGCTTGGAAGCCCTGACCCGACCGCTCGGCAAGCTCGGAAGGGCCACCGCGGAGGCCCTCGGCGGCATGGGCTATGCGGCCATGCTGCTGTACGAATCGCTGTACCTGTCGGCATTCGGCTGGCGCATCGGCCAGCCGCTGCGCCTGCGCGCGGTGCTCGAGCAGATGCGTCAGATCGGCGTCGACGCCCTGCCGATCGTCTGCCTGCTCGCCTTCACGGTCGGCATCATGCTCGGCATCCAGTTCGTTTCCGCGCTCGGCGAGTTCGGCGCGCAGTCGCAGGTCGTCATCGCCGTGGCCAAGTCGGTAACGCGCGAATTCGGCGCCCTGATCACGGCGATCCTCGTCGCCGGACGATCCGGCTCGGCGCTGGCCGCTCGGATCG
Source organism: Dokdonella sp. (assembly GCA_019634795.1). Classification (GTDB taxonomy): domain Bacteria; phylum Pseudomonadota; class Gammaproteobacteria; order Xanthomonadales; family Rhodanobacteraceae; genus Dokdonella. The sequence goes on along the minus strand of JAHCAR010000008.1, from coordinate 18,369 downwards.
GTTCGATGACGGTTTCCCAGGAGGTCGATGCGCTGGCCGTGATCGGCATCGATCCGGTCCGCTACCTGGTCGCGCCGGCCCTGATCGCAATGCTGATCATGCTGCCGCTGCTGACCGTGTTCGCCGATGCCGTGGCGATCTACGGCGCGGCCCTGTACAGCGCGCCGGCGCTCGACATCACGCCGAGCGCCTACATGCTGCAGACGATGTCGCTGCTGGACCCGGGCGATATCGGCCAGGGCATCGCCAAGAGCGCGGTGTTCGCCCTGCTGATCACCCTGATCGGGGTCAGCACGGGCTTTTCCGTGGTCGGTGGCGCCGAGGGCGTCGGCCGCGCGACGACACGCGCGGTGGTCCTCTCTATCTGCTGGATCATCGTCGCCGACATGATCTTTTCCTACTTCCTGAACAGATGAACACGCCGGCGCCACTGATCGAAGTCGAAAAGCTCGAAGCCTGGTACGGCAAGCGGCGCATCCTCAATGGCGTCGACTTCACCGTCCATCCGGGCGAGATCCGCGTGATCATGGGCGGCTCGGGTTCGGGCAAGAGCACCTTGCTGCGGCACATGCTGGGCCTCAACCGGCCGGTTTCGGGTTCGGTGCGGCTGTTCGGCACCGATCTGGCGACCGCGAGCGATCGCGAGAAACTCGAGGTGCGCAAGCGCATCGGCGTCTCGTTCCAGGGCGGCGCGCTGCTGACCTCGATGACGGTCGGCGACAACGTCGCCCTGCCGCTGCGCGAGCACACCAATCTCGACGAGCAGACCATCCGCATCATGAGCCGGATCAAGCTCGAGGTGGTCAATCTCGGCGGCTTCCAGGACCTGATGCCGAGCCAGCTTTCGGGTGGCATGATCAAGCGCGCCGCGCTGGCGCGTGCGGTGGTCATGGACCCGCGCCTGCTGTTCTTCGACGAACCCTCGGCCGGCCTCGATCCGGTCGTCTCGGCCGAGCTCGATGAACTGATCCTGCGCCTGCGCGACGCGTTGCGCATGACCATCGTCGTCGTCACCCACGAGCTCGACAGCGCGTTCAAGATCGCCGACACGATCACCGTGCTCGACCAGGGCAACGTGCTGATGACAGGGACCACGGCTGAAGTACGCGCGGCCGACAACGAGCGCATCCAGGACCTGCTCAACCGGCGCCCGCGCGAGGTCCATGTCGACGCCGACGAATACCTGCAGCGCCTGGTCGGAGAGACCGAATGAAACGCCACGAACGCATCGAATTTCCAACAGACGCCAGGGAGGGTCTGACCAGGTAGCAAAGCCGTCACGATACCTGCCTGCGCGCAGGCAGGTATCGCCTGACTGATTGATGGGTTGTTGAATAGGTGGCGTCCAGAAGGCTCCCCACATGCACCGCGCGCCTCGTCAAGGCAACCAGCCTTCACTTCGCCACGCAGCACACGTGGAGAACCTTCTGAACGCCATGACGGCTTTGCTACTTGGTCAGACCCTCCCTAGAATGTTCCGACTGTCGAGGGGAAGCGCACCGTGAAACGCGACACTGTCAACTATGTCCTGGTTGGAGCCGTCGTCGCCGTGGCGCTGGTCCTGCTGCTGGTCGGCCTGGCCCTGATCACCGGTCGCAGCGGTGTCTCGACCGACTACATCGTGCACTATCGCAATGTCACCGGACTGCGCTACGGCGCGCCGGTGTTCTACGAGGGCTACCGCATCGGCGAAGTCAGCGAGGTGGAGCCTCAGCGCGGTGCCAGCGGCACGCGCTACCAGGTCACGCTTTCGGTGCGCCGCGACTGGACCATCCCCGACGACAGCGTCGCCAGCCTGCAGTCGAGCGGACTGCTCGCCGACATGTCGGTCGGCATCAAGGAGGGCAGCAGCCGGACCATGCTCGCGCCCGGTGCCGAGATCAAGGGCGCGGAAACGGCCGATGTGTTCGCCGCGGTCGGTGAGCTGGCCGGGCAGGTTTCGACCCTGACCCGCGACAAGATCACGCCGCTGGTCACTCTGCTTTCGCAGCGTGTCGATTCGATCACCGGCACGCTCGACAGCAGCGCGCCGGAAATTCTCGGCCAGGCGCAGAGCCTGCTCGGCAAGCTCAATGGCGCTTCCGATGCGCTCGACGACCTGCTCAAGCCGCAGAACCGCGCAGCCGTGGCCGGCATCCTCGGCAATGTCGAGGGGCTCAGCAAGGAGCTGCGCGAAACGCGCAAGACCCTCGACGAGACGGTCGGCGAACTGGCCGACATGGCGCGCGAAAATCGCGGCGACATTCGCGGCGCGGTCACCGACCTCGCCACGGTCATGGCCAGCCTGTCCAGCCGCATGGACGTGATCACCCATCATCTCGAGTCGGCGACGCGCAACCTCGATGAATTCAGTCGCGAGATCCGGCGCAATCCCGGACAACTGATCCGCTCGCCGGAACCGGACAAGCTGGAGGAAGACGCGCCATGAGACCTGCCGGACCGATGGCCCTGCTGATGCTGCTCGCCGCGCTGTTGCTGGCCGGCTGCGGCAACGTGCCGGGCGTGCCCGATCACACCTACTTCCGCATGAGCAAGCCGCAGCAGCTTCCGCGCAGCGAGAAGCCCGTGTTCGTCGATCCGATCGTGGTCGGCCTGTTCGAGGCCAACGGCCTGTATGCCGATCGCGCCCTGATCTACGCACTCGATCCCGCTGCCGAGGAGTTGCGCCAGTTCCACTACCAGCTCTGGACCGATCCGCCGACACGGCTGTTGCAGCGCCGCCTGCAGATCGAACTGCGCGAGGCCAACATGGCGCCGCTGGTGATCCAGGCGCTGGCCGCGAGCCAGGGTGCGGTACGTATCAGCGGGGAAATCCTGCGCTTCGAGCGCGTACCGACACCCGAGGGCGGACATATCGCCAGTGTCGTCCTGAGGCTGCGTGCCGACCGGCCCGACGGCACGCCGCTGACCAACGAGATCTACCACGCCGACGTGCCGACTGCGGACAAGCGCCTGATCTCGGCCACTGAGGCGATGTTCACGGCGGTCGACCAGATCTTCGTCGAGTTCCACGCCGACCTGATCAAGAGCCAGGAACTCGAGCATGCTCGATGAGTACGGTCTGCGCCTGCTTGCCGAGATCGGCGTCGAGGTCTATCTGCCGCGTGCGATTGCGGGCGGGCAAGCGGCCAGTGATCCAACTGCGCCTGCCCCGACATTGCCAGAGACCGCGACGGGACATGATCCGGTCGCCGCCTCCGACATCCTGATCCTCGGCCACGAGGATGCGCCTCCACGTTTTCTGGCGGATCTCCAGCGTGCCTGCCGGCTGACCGGGCTGGCCGTGCAGACCAGCCATGCCGATGTCGGGGCGATCGCCGGCGCGCGCGGCCTGATCGTGCTCGGCGAGCGCCTGGCCCGCGAGCTTGGCGCGGCCCTGCCGGCCCAGCGCCAGAATGAAATCGCCTGGGTGGTCGCTGCAGCGGCGACGACGCTCGCGGGCGACGCGGCCGCCAAGCAGGCTCTGTGGGGCGAGATCAAGCGCCTCGCCCGGCAGTTTGCACGCGCTGCCCGATCGGACTGAGCGCACGCGGCCGTGGTTGCCAATCTGCAGGAACCGATCTCGAGTTTTCGCGCCATGCGACGCGAAGACCTCGAAGCGATCTCGCGGATCGAGCTGGCGGCGTATCCGTTCCCGTGGACCTTCGGCATCTTTCGCGACTGTCTGGCCGCGGGCTACGAGTGCTGGGTTCTCGAACGTTCCGCGGAAATCATCGGTTACGGCGTGCTCTCGGTGGCCGGCGGCGAGGCACATATCCTCAACCTCTGCGTGGCCCCGGCCGAGCAGGGCCGAGGCCACGGCCGCCGCGTGCTGTCGAGAATGCTCGATCTGGCCCGCTGGCACCGCGCCGAGCGCGTGTTTCTCGAAGTCCGCCCCTCGAACACCGCCGCGATCGCCCTCTATGACAGCGCCGGCTTCAACGAGATCGGCAAGCGGCCGAACTACTACCCGGGGCCGCGCGGCCGCGAGGATGCGATCGTCATGGCCATGGAGCTCCTCGCGCCGGGACATGAGACCTGGCCGCCGTCCCTGGGCCGCTAGCGAGGTTCCGGGGCGCCGATTCCGACAACCGTGCTGCAACGCGGTAACATGCGCATCCCGCCATGGCCGCCAAGGGTTTGTCGATGTTTTCCAAGGGTTTGCGTATCGAGGGTTTCGATCCTGAACTGGCCGCAGCGATCCAGGCCGAAGCCACCCGCCAGGAAGATCATGTCGAACTGATCGCTTCGGAGAACTACGCCAGCCCGCGCGTGCTCGAAGCGCAGGGTTCGGTGATGACCAACAAATACGCCGAAGGCTACCCTGGCAAGCGCTATTACGGCGGTTGCGAATACGTCGACATCGCCGAGCGCCTCGCCATCGACCGCCTCAAGCAGCTGTTCGGCGCCGATTACGCCAACGTACAGCCGCATTCGGGCTCGCAGGCCAACCAGGCCGTTTACCTGGCCCTGCTCAAGCCGGGCGACACGATCCTCGGCATGAGCCTGGCCCACGGCGGCCACCTGACCCACGGCGCCAAGCCGAACATCTCGGGCAAGCTGTTCAACGCCGTCCAGTACGGTGTCGACGAACAGGGCCTGATCGACTACGACGAGGTCGAGCGCCTCGCCGTCGAGCACAAGCCGAAGATGCTGGTCGGCGGATTCAGCGCCTATTCGCAGGTGGTCGACTGGGCGCGCATGCGCGCGATCGCCGACAAGGTCGGCGCGATCTTCTTCGTCGACATGGCCCACGTCGCCGGCCTGATCGCGGCCGGTGTCTACCCGACTCCAGTGCCGCATGCGCACGTGGTCGCCTCGACCACGCACAAGACCCTGCGCGGCCCGCGCGGTGGTTTCATCATCGCCAAAGGCCTCGGCGAGGAACTCGAGAAAAAACTGCAGTCGATCGTCTTTCCAGGCATCCAGGGTGGCCCGCTGATGCACGTGATCGCGGCCAAGGCGGTCGCCTTCCTCGAAGCCCTGCAGCCCGAATTCAAGGCCTACCAGGCCCAGGTCGTGGCCAATGCCAAGGCCATGGCCAAGACCCTGATGGCGCGAGGCTACAAGATCGTTTCGGGCGGCACCGAGAACCACCTGATGCTGATCGACCTGATCGGCCGCGAATCCAGCGGCAAGGATGCCGAAGCCGCGCTCGGCAAGGCCCATATCACGGTCAACAAGAACGCCGTGCCGAACGACCCGCGCTCACCCTTCGTGACCTCGGGCCTGCGCATCGGCACACCGGCCGTGACCACCCGCGGCTACGGCGAAAAGGACTGTGCCGACCTCGCCGGCTGGATCGCCGACGTTCTCGACGCCCCCAACGACGACACCGTCATCAGCGCCGTGCGCGACAAGGTCACCGCACAGTGCAAGGCGTATCCGGTGTATGGCTGATAGGGCGGGAATGGGGAATAGGGAATCGGGAATCGGTAAAAGCCGCTTCCCGGTATCCATGCCGTTAGCGGCCGGCCTCGCCTGGCCTGCGTGCAACCCATTCCCCATTCCCCATTCCCCATTCCCGGCCCCATAAATGCACTGCCCGTTCTGCCAGCACGAAGACACCCGGGTGATCGATTCGCGCGTCTCCGATGATGGCGCGACGATCCGGCGGCGGCGCGAGTGCGAGCATTGCGGCGAGCGTTTCAATACCTTCGAGACGGCTGAACTGAAGCTGCCGGCGGTGGTCAAGTCGGACGGCCGGCGCGAGGCCTTCGACGAGCGCAAGCTGCGCACCAGCTTCAATCGCGCGCTGCAGAAGCGGCCGGTGTCGAGCGACGAGGTCGATGCCGCCGTGCGCGTCGTCATCGACGACCTGCGCCGCAGCGGCGAGCGCGAGGTGGCTTCGCTGCGGGTCGGCGAGTTCGTCATGCGCGAGCTGAAGAAGCTCGACCAGGTGGCCTATGTGCGTTTCGCCTCCGTCTATCGCAGCTTCGAGGACGTGCAGGCCTTCCGCGAGGAGATCGAAAAGCTCGAGCGCGACCTGCCGGCCCTCGAAGGCATGCAGTTGCCCCTGCTCGGCGGCTCGATGGCGCGCAAGGGCAAAGGCTGAAATCCGCACGTGTCCGTGATCCGATGAGCGACTTCAGCGCGATCGACCACGCGCACATGGCCGCCGCACTGCGACTCGCCGAACGCGGCCTGTTCACGACCCAGCCGAATCCGCGTGTCGGTTGCGTCATCGCGCAGGGCGAGGACGTCATCGGTCGCGGCTGGCATATGCGCGCCGGCGGCCCGCATGCCGAAGTGTTCGCGCTGGCCGAAGCAGAGGCGAGGGCGCGCGGCGCGACGGCCTATGTGACGCTCGAGCCCTGCGCCCACCACGGCCGCACGCCGCCCTGTGCGGATGCCCTCATCGCCGCCGGCATCGGTCGCGTCGTGGTCGCCCATGAGGATCCGTTCACCGAGGTCGACGGGCGCGGCATCGAACGGCTGCGCGCGGCAGGTATCGCGGTCGAAACCGGCTTGATGAAGCCGCTCGCCGCCGAGCTCAATCGCGGTTTCTTCTCGCGCATCGGGCGCGGCCGGCCCTGGGTCCGGCTCAAGCTCGCGATGAGTCTGGACGGGCGCACCGCGCTGGCCAATGGCGAATCGAAATGGATCACCGGCGAGGCGGCGCGTGCCGACGTGCAGCGCTGGCGTGCACGCAGTTCGGTGATCCTGACCGGGCTCGGCACGGTGCGCGCGGACAACCCGCGGCTGACCGTGCGCCTGTCCGTTTCCGCCGAAGACGAGGCTGCGGACCGCCGGCCGGTCGCACCGCTGCGCGTGGTTCTCGACAGCCGTCTGCGCCTGCCGGCCAGCGCCCACGTGCTGGACGGATCCGCACCGACCCTGCTCCTGCATGCGCGCGATTGCGCGCCGGTCGACCTTGATTTCGGGTCAGCCGAGCGCGTGGGCGTTGAAATGGTTGACGATCGTCTCGATCTGAAGGCGGTGCTTGGCGAGCTGGCGCGACGCGAGGTCAACGAGGTCCAGGTCGAGGCCGGACCGACCCTCTGCGGTGCATTGCTGGCCGAAGGCCTGGTCGACGAATTGTTGTTGTACATCGCGCCGGTACTGCTGGGCGATCGCGCCAACCCGTTGCTGGCGCTGCCGTTGCTGAGCGACATGGCGGGCCGCTGGAATCTGAAGACCGTCGACCAGCGCGTGCTGGGGCCGGACAGCCGCTGGCTGCTGCGTCCCGAGGAGAATTGAGTGTTCACCGGAATCATCCAGGCCATCGGCCATCTTGCCTCCAGCGAAGTCCGCAGCGGCGACCGGCGCATGGTCTTCGAGGCTGGATCGCTCGGACTCGATGACGTTAGCACTGGCGACAGCATTGCCGTCGCCGGCGTCTGCCTGACCGCACTCGACATCACCGCCGACCGGTTTTCCGCGGATGTCTCGCTGGAGACCCTCAAGCTGACCACGCTCGGCGCGCTCCAGCCTGGCGCGGCGGTCAATCTCGAGAAGGCGCTGCGCCTGAGCGACCGCCTCGGCGGCCACCTCGTCTCGGGCCATGTCGACGGCCTCGGTCGGGTCGTCGACATCCAGGCCGATGCGCGTTCGCAGCGCTGGACCTTCGAGGTCCCGGCGACGCTCGCGCGCTACATCGCGGGCAAGGGTTCGATCTGCATCGATGGCGTCAGCCTGACCGTCAACGAAGTCGAGGGCCTGCGCTTCGGCGTCAACCTGATTCCGCATACCCAGGAAGCGACCACCTTTTCCCAGCGCCGCGTCGGCGATGCGGTCAACATCGAAGTCGACCGCATGGCACGCTACGCCGAACGCCTGATCGAATTCCGCGATGCCCAGACACAACCCCTGTAGGAGCGGCTTCAGCCGCGATGCGTTTGCTTGGATGCCAGCCAAAGAGCATCGCGGCTGAAGCCGCTCCTACGGTGGGTGCACGATTGGACCACCTCTTCCTTCAACAGACACCCGCCATGAGCTTCGATTCGATTCCCGACATCCTCGACGACATCCGCGCCGGACGCATGGTCGTGATCCTTGACGACGAGGACCGCGAAAACGAGGGCGACCTCGTCATGGCGGCCGAAAAGGTGCGTCCCGAGGACATCAACTTCATGGTCCGCGAGGCGCGCGGACTGGTCTGCCTGACCCTGACCGCGGCACGTTGCCGGCAGCTCGGCCTGAAGCCGATGGTGCACAACAACACCTCGTCGCACCACACCAACTTCACGGTGTCGATCGAGGCGGCCGAGGGCGTGACCACGGGCATTTCCGCCTACGACCGCGCGCACACCATCCGCACTGCCGTGGCCAGGGACGCGCGCCCCGAGCACCTGGCCCAGCCCGGCCACATCTTCCCGCTGGCCGCGCAGACCGGCGGCGTGCTCGTGCGCGCCGGCCACACCGAGGCGGCCTGCGATCTCGCCACCATGGCCGGCCTCGAGCCGGCCGGCGTGATCGTCGAGATCATGGACGAGGACGGCAGCATGGCGCGGCGACCGGCTCTCGAGGCGTTCGCGCGCAAGCACGGACTGCGTATCGGCACGATTGCCGACCTGATCCGCCATCGCCTGCAGACCGAAAACACGATCGAACGCGTGCGCGATGTCGAAGTCGACACCGAGTTCGGCGCCTTCCGCCTCGTGGTCTGGCGCGACCTGCTGCAGAAGGCGCTGCATTTCGCCCTGGTTCGCGGCAACGTCGGCGATGGCGAGCCCGTGCTGACCCGCGTGCATGTGCGCAACACGCTCTCCGACGTGCTGCACCTGCGCCGTGACGATCTCGGCCTGACCGTGACCGCGGCCCTGCGGCGCGTGGCCGACGAGGATCGCGGCGTGGTCGTCGTGCTCAGCGAAGCGGGCGAGACCGAAGCCCTGCTCGACTGCCTGGCCGGAACGCTGCCGAACCGCGATGGCGACCCGGCCCGCGAGTGGCGCCGCAACGGCATTGGCGCGCAGATCCTCGCCGACCTCGGCGTGCGCCACCTGCGCGTGCTCGGCACCCCGCGCAAGCTGGTCGGCCTGGCTGGCTTCGACCTCGAGATCGTCGGCTACGAAGATGCCGGCACGAGCCGTCAGAACTCCCGAAAAAATCCCTGACCAAGCGTTCGCCCGCGGACCTGATCCAGCGAGCGACGGCTCCTCGACTCGTCATCCCTGCGCAGGCAGGGATCCAGTGACTTTGCTTCGATTCGCGCGGACCCACCCGCAGGCCGCCAAATGCCGCGGCCATACCGGCGCGATGCAGCGCGAAGCTAGTTCGGCAGCGCCAGGTCGTCGAGCATGGCGCGCAGGAAACGGGCCGCTTCGCCGCCGGTCGCGGCGCGGTGGTCGAAGGTCAGCGACAGCGGAATGACCCTGTGCGACTCGAAGCCGCCCATGACCGGCGTCATCTGGTGGCGGCCCTTGCCGGCGGCGACGATGGCCACGGTCGGCGGCACCACGACCGGTGTCGCATAGCGCCCGGCGAAGATGCCGAAGTTCGACAGCGAAATCGTATAGCCCTTGAGCTCTTCGGCCGGGATGCTGCGGTTGCTGACCTGGTCGCGCAGGCGGTTGATCGCCTGGCGGATGCCGTTGGCGTCGAGCACGTCGGCATTGCGCAGGGCCGGCACGAACAGGCCGTCGTCGGTGTCGACGGCGATGCCGATATCGACCTGCGGATGCAGGGTGCGGGTCAGGTTCTCGCCGTCGAACCAGGCATTCAGCGCCGGCACGGCCTGGCAGGCGCGCACGAGGGCGCGGATCAGGCGCACGGTGATGTCGTTGCCCGGCGTCCAGGCGTGGATGTCGGCGTCGTCACAGAGCGTGGTCGGCACGACCTGCGCATGCGCGGCGGCCATGACCCGGGCCATGTTGCGGCGCACGCCCTTGAGTTGTTCCGGTTGTCCGCTCGCTGTCTGTGTCGGTGGCGTTGTGCGCATCGGCTTGCCTGAGGCGGACAGTGCCGTGCGTTCGCCTGCGGAGCGCGCGGGCGCGGCTTGCGGCGCGGATTGCCCAGGCGAGGGTCGCGCAGGCGCGGGTGAAGTTCCGATCCGGGCGGTTCCCGATTCCGCGGCCGCCTTCACATCCTTCAGCGTGACGACGCCGTCGGCGCCGCTCGGCTTGACCCGGCCGAGGTCGACGCCGAGCTTCTTGGCCAGCGCGCGCACTGCCGGCACGGCCTTGACGCCGCCCACGCTCGAGGCCTGTTCGGCATGCACGCGGTCGCCCGCTTCCATGGCCCCGACCACGGTGCCCGAGTCGGCGCGCTCGCCTTCGGCGCTGGCTGCCCCGGATGAATCCGCTTTGGCCGCGGACGGCTCCGGTTCCGCCTTGGCCTTGGCCGCTTTCGGCGGGCCGTGATGGTGGCCGGTCGATTCGGCGTCGGCGCGCTGCGGCAGTTTCGGATCGAGTTCGATGTCGATCAGCGCCGCGCCGGTTTCGATCACGTCGCCGGCCTTGCCGTGCTGCTTGACGACCTTGCCCGAAAACGGCGATGGCACCTCGACGACGGCCTTCGCGGTTTCCATCGAGACCAGCGGCTCGTCGAGCGTGGCCACGTCGCCGGGCTTGACGAACCACTCGACGATGGTCGCGTCGGGCAGGCCTTCGCCGAGGTCGGGCAGGTGGAAGGTTTTGGTTGCCATCGTCAGACCCGACTCCTTTGGAACAGGCGGTATTGCCGTGCGCGCAGGAACGCGACCAGCAAGAGCAGGCCGCCCAGAACCGCATTCCAGGCGCCACCAAGCGGCAGGCTGGCCGGCGCCGAGCCGTTGCCGTTGCCGACGACGATGTTGAATTCGGCGTAGACCGGCCCGGTCGGGGTGAAGTCGCCGACGAACCGGACGACATACGGGCCGGCCGGTAGCGCGGGCATTGTCAACGGAAAGCTCCTGTAGAGCGGATCCTCGTTCGGACAGATAAAGAAGCAGCCCATGTTGAACAGGATCGAGACGACATTGCCGTCGATGCGCGCTGCGGGCCATTCCGGGCTGTTTTCGAGACCCACCACCGAGGGGCCGACGAAGACGCGCAGGACCGCCGAAAATTCCTGGTCGGCCGGCGGCGAGCCCGACGTCGTCGAGAAGGTGGGTGGATGCGCTGGTTGCGCCGAGACCAACGCCGGTGTGCAGAGGGCCAGGGCGAGAGCCGCAACAGAAAGGAACTGCCTGATACGCATGTTCATGAGACCTCCATGGTCCGCTGAGCTGCAGCAACGATTCTTTCTACCGACGGAAGATACTTCATTTCAAGCCGGAACAATGGAATATGGGTGTCGTAACCGGTCACCCGCTCGACGGGTGCGACCAGGTCGTACAGCGCGTGCTCGGCCAGACGTGCCGAGATTTCCGCGCCGAAGCCAGCCGTGCGCGGCGCCTCGTGGACGATCACGCAGCGTCCGGTCTTGCACACCGACTCGTGGATCGTGTCGAAATCGAGCGGCTTCAGCGTGGCGACGTCGATGACCTCGGCGCTGATGCCTTCCTCGGCCAGCGCATCGGCGGCTTCGAGGGTTTCCTTGACCTGTGCGCCCCAGGTCACCAGGGTCACGTCGCTGCCATCGCGCAGCACGAAGCAGACGTCGAGCGGCAGCGCCTCGCCGTCGTCGGGCACTTCTTCCTTGTACTGGCGGTAGATGCGTTTCGGCTCGAAAAAGATGACCGGATCGGGATCGCGGATCGAAGCAAGCAGCAGGCCGTAGGCGCGACCGGGCGACGAAGGCAGGACCACGCGCAGGCCCGGCACATTGGTGAACAGCGCTTCGTTCGCCTCGGAATGGTGCTCGGGCGCGCGGATGCCGCCGCCCCAGGGCGCGCGCCATACGGCCGGCACGCTCATGCGCCCGCGGGTGCGATTGCGCAGGCGCGCGGCGTGGCAAATGATCTGTTCGAGCATGCCGTAGATGAAGCCCTCGAACTGCGCCTCGGCCACGGGCTTCATGCCCTGTGCGGCGAGGCCGACCGTGATGCCGCCGATCGTGGTTTCGTCGAGCGGCGTATCGATCACGCGGTCGGCGCCGAACTTGTCGAGCAGGCCGAGCGTGGCGCGGAACACGCCACCGTTGACGCCGACATCCTCGCCGAGCACGACGACGCTCGGATCGTGTTTCATTTCCCAGGCCAGGGCCTGCGTGACTGCTTCGATCAGGGTGATTTGAGCCATGGTTAAATTCCTTCTGCCTAGCCCAAATGGACGTGTCGCGGCGAGCGCCGCACGCTGCGGATCATGACCGTACGGCTCACTTGCGCTTCTCCCAGGCGATCGCCTCTTCGCGCTGGGCAAGCAGGTCGGCCGGCAGTTCGGCATAGGTGTAGTCGAACATCGCTTCGACCGGTTGCGCCTTCGTCTCGAGATAGGCGTTGACCTCGGCATCGACGTATTTCGTGCACTGCGCCTTCCACGCCGTCTCCTCGTCCTCGGTCCAGGCGTTGAGCGACATCAGATAGGCTTTCATGCGGCGCAGCGGCTCGCGCGCCCAGGCGTCCTTGACCTCCTGCTCGGAGCGGTAGCGGCGCGCATCATCGGCGGTGGTGTGGTCGGACAGGCGGTAGGTGACCGCCTCGATGACCATGCCGCCGTGGCCGTGGCGGGCGCGCTTGAGCGCGTGGTCCATGGCCGCGCGCATCGCGATCAGGTCGTTGCCGTCGACCTGCAGGCATTCGAGGCCGGCCGCGATACCCTTCTGGGCCAGGGTCTTGGCTCCGGTCTGCGCGTCGCGCGGCACCGAGATCGCCCAGCCGTTGTTGACGATCACGGCGACCAGCGGCAGCGTCATCGCGCCGGCGACGTTCAGTGCGCTGTTGAAGTCGGCTTTCGACGAACCGCCGTCGCCGATCGTGCAGACCGCGACACGCGGCTCCTTGCGGATCTTGAAGGCGAGCGCCGAACCGGCCGCGTGCAGGCACTGGGTGCCGATCGGCACGCACCAGGCGAAATCATGGGCCGGGCCGGAAAAATTGCTGCCGCGTTCGTCGCCACCCCAGTACATCAGCAGCTCGCGGGGCTTGACGCCGCGATGGAACTGCACGCCGTATTCGCGATAGCTCGGCGCGAAGCAGTCATCCTCCTGCATGGTGCTGCCGATCGCGAGATAGGTCGCCTCGTGACCGAGGCAGGGCGCGTAGGTGCCGAGCTTGCCGGTGCGCTGCAGGGCGATCGCCTTGGCGTCGAACACGCGCACCATGAGCATTTCCTGGTACAGCTTGACCAGTTGCTTGGTGTCGCGGGCGAATGCGGGCAGGTCATCGCGAACCAGCTTGCCCTCGGCGTCGAGGTACTGCAGGTATTCGATTTCGAAGGTGGCGGCAATGGGCACGGGTTTCTCCACTGGACCGCGCCTCGCAATGACGGCGCGTATTGGCCAAGTATCGGCCGGAGCTGTGACGTGTCGTCGCGGCGCACCGTCCGGACAGCCGACGGATCTGCGGGAACGGCGCGAACGTATCGTGCGGAATCCGGATCCAGTGCCGGACGGCTCGAGACTGTGCCGATGCGTGGCCCTGCGCCACGACGAGTCCCTACTTGATAGCAAGCGCTGCGTCGACGCGCAAGGCCCGCCGCAGCAATGCGCCGACCCTGCGCGGGCGAATGGGCGGGACTGGCGATGCATCGTCGGCTCGGGTAGCTTGGCCCGCTCTGTTTCTCGCGGAAACCGCACGAACCATGGAAAACCGGCGCGAACTCGAACAAGGCATCGAAGTCGACCTGCGCGATCGCCTGACCTACGGTGGCTACCTGCAACTGGAGACCCTGCTCTCGGCGCAGCGGCCGATCAGCGACCCGCCGCATCACGATGAACTGCTGTTCATCGTCCAGCATCATGTCAGCGAACTCTGGATGAAACTGGTCATTCACGAACTGCAGGCGGCGATCGGCCTGCTCGCGATCGACCAGACCGATTCGTGCCTGAAGATCCTGGCCCGGGTCAAGCAGATCCAGCGCCAGCTGTTCGAGCAGTGGGCGGTGCTGGAAACGCTGACGCCGACCGAATACCAGGAGTTCCGCCACGTGCTCGGACCGGCCTCGGGATTCCAGTCGCACCAGTACCGCATGATCGAATTCCTGCTCGGCAACAAGAACGCCGACATGCTCGCCGTGTTCGAGCACGATCCACCGCGCCAGGCCGAACTGCGCAGGGCGCTCGAGTCGCCTAGCCTGTACGACGAATTCCTGCGCTACCTGCATCGTTCCGGTCATGCCGTTCCGGCCGATTGCGTCGAGCGCGACTGGTCGCAGCCGCATCGCTACCGCGCCGACCTCGTGCCGGTGTTCAAGCGCATCTACGAAAACGCCGACGAATTCTGGTCGGAGTACCACTTCTGCGAACAACTCGTCGACGTCGAGGAATCGTTCCAGCTCTGGCGCTTCCGCCACATGAAGACGGTCGAGCGCATCATCGGCCACAAGCGCGGCACTGGCGGCTCGTCGGGCGTGGCATTCCTGAAAAAAGCCCTCGAGTTGACCTTCTTCCCGGAACTGCTCGACGTGCGCACCGTGATCGGAAGTTGAGCGCCTTGCGGTCGGTTGCTGCGACGCAGCATCGCGCGCTGCGTTCAGCGACGCGCAATTGACGCGGGCGGCGCTGTCGGTGATCCTCGCCCGGTTAACCACTGTTCATCGAGGGAGAACTGCATGACCGGCGCCACAGATTCCGCGACACCGGCTCCACCGCCATACGAATTCAAGGACGCGCTGGGCCATCCGCGGCCGCTGTGGATGCTGTTCATGACCGAGTTCTGGGAACGCTTCGCGTTCTACGGCATGCGCTGGGCGCTGACCCTCTACATCGTCGCCCAGTTCTTCGACGGCGACGCCTCCGGACAGGGTTATGCGAGCCGCACTTACGGCGCATTCCTCGCCCTGGTCTATGCCACGGCACTGTTCGGCGGCTATGTCGCCGACCGCATCATCGGCTACCAGCGCTCGATCCTGCTCGGCGCCCTGATCATGGCCGCCGGCCTGTTCACGATCATGTTGCCGAACCAGGATCTGTTCGTGTTCGGACTGTCCCTGGTCATCGTCGGCAATGGTCTGTTCAAGCCGAACATCTCAACCATGGTCGGCCAGCTTTACGGCGTCGACGACGATCGTCGCGACCGCGGCTTCACGATCTTCTACATGGGCATCAATGCCGGCGCCCTGGTCGCGCCGCTGGTGACCGGCTGGCTGGCCAGCGTGATCACCGACACGCCGATGCAGCAGAACTACAAGGTCGTCTTCGCCGCCACCGGCGCGGGCATGATCATCAGTTTCCTCTGGTTCTGGTTCGGTCGCGCCCAGCTCAAGGGCATCGGCGAACCGCCGGCCGAGCGCAACGGCACCAAGAGCATGCTCGGCGTGATCGTCGGTGCGGCCATCGCCGTGCCGATCGTCTACCTGCTGATCGACAGGGTCGGTGCGGAAATCCTTGCCTGGCTGCTGGCCACGCTGTTCATCGGCCTTGCCATCATGCTGCTGGTCGAGGCGATTCGCGAGGGCAAGGTGCAGACCCACCGGGTCATCGCGATGCTCATCATCTTCCTGTTCAACGTGCTGTTCTGGATGTTCTTCGAACAGGCCGGCAGTTCGTTCAACTTCCTTGCCGAGGGTATCGTCGACCGCAAGATGTTCGGCGGCTGGGAGTTCCCGGTCGGCTGGTTCCAGTCGGTCAACCCGGTCGCGATCGTCCTGCTCGCCCCGATCGCCGCGATGATCTGGGGCTATCTCGGACGCAAGAAGATGGAGCCTTCGATCCCGCGCAAGTTCGGTCTGGGCCTGCTCGGCAATGCGGTGGCCTTCCTCGTCCTGATGTATGCACTGACCAACCTGGTCGGTCCCGATGGCCTGATCCCGTTCTGGCCGCTGGTCCTCGTCTACGTGCTGCAGACAGCCGGCGAGCTCTGCCTGTCGCCGATCGGGCTGTCGATGGTGACCAAGCTGGCGCCGATCCGCTTCGTCGGACTGGCCATGGGCGGCTGGTTCCTCAGCACCGCGATCGGCAACAACCTGTCCGGCATCTTCGCCGGCGAGGTCAGCGGCGAGACCGGCATGACCGTGGCCTCGGCCCTGAGCGGATTCACCTTCAGCTTTTGGCTGCTGCTCGGCGCAGGCATCTTCCTGTTCCTGATCGCGCCGCTGATCAACAAGCTGATGCATGGCGTGAAGTAGGGGCCATCTTCCAGGGCGCATCGGGCATCGATGCGCTTTCTGGCATGAGCCCGCGTCGGCAGGCGCGGGCTTCGATGGTCGATCACGCTTTGCTGCTTCGTTGCAGGAAGAGGCTTCAGCCGCGATGCCCCTTCCGCAACGCGCCAAAAAAGCATCGCGCCTGAAGGCGCTCCTACGAAGAGCGCGAGAGGCGGCGTGGGTTTCGATTGCTCTCGACGCGTTGTTGCTTCGTTGTTGGCTTCGATGACGCGACCCGCTTTGCTGCTTCACTGTAGGAGCGGCTTCAGCCGCGATGCCCTTCCGCAACGCGCCAAAAAGCATCGCGCCTGAAGGCCCTCCTACGAAGAGCGCGAGAGGCGGCGTGGATTTCGATCGCTCTCGACGCGTTGTTGCTTCGTTGTTGGCTTCGATGACGCGACCCGCTTTGCTGCTTCGCTGTAGGAGCGGCTTCAGCCGCGATGCTCCTTCCGCGACGTGCCAAAAAGCATCGCGCCTGAAGGCGCTCCTACGAAGAGCGCGAGAGGCGGCGTGGGTTTCGATGACACATCCCGCGTTACCGCTCCTACAAGAAGCGCGAACGAATGGCTGTTCATGCTGCAGTGGCGATGGCGGATCACGCGTTGCCGCTTCGTTGTTGCTTCAGCGCTTCGACTCGACCAGCTCCGCCTGCCACAACGTGTCGAGAATACGCGCGAGCCATTGGCGTTCCTCCGCGTTCAGGTGGGCGAGCAGGCGCTGCTCGTGCTCGAGCGCCAGTGGTGCGACCTGGTCGTAGATCTTCCAGCCTTCCTCGGACAGCCGCAGCACCGACTGGCGCTTGTCGTGGCGGGCCGTGCCGCGCTCGATATGGCCCTTGGCCAGCAGCCGGGCGACCGCGCGGCTGACCGCGACCTTGTCCATCGCCGTGCGTTCGGCGACTTCGCGGGCCGAGAGATTCGCGCAATAGCCCAGCACGGCCATGGCCCGCCACTCAGTCACCGAGAGGTCGAAACGCTTCTCGTAGACCTTCGCAATGGCCTGGCTCAGCGTGTTCGACAGCACCGACAATCGGTAGGGCAGGAATGTCTCGAGTTCGAGCAGCGCGTGGCCAGGCATTGTGCATCGCCTCTTGCGAATGGTTTCAGATGTAACTATTATGACAGGTTCATCAAGCAGCCGCTCGAACAACGAGGATTCCGCCATGAACGCCCAGCTTCAAACCGCAAACACCGGCATGCAGGTTACGACGTTCGAGAATCCGATGGGAATCGACGGCTTCGAATTCGTCGAGTTCGCCTCGCCCGAACCGATGAAGCTGCATGAGTATTTCCGCAGGATGGGCTTCACCGCCGTGCTCAGGCACAAGCGCCGTCCGATCACGGTCTACCGGCAGGGTACGGTCAACTTCCTGGTCAACGAGGATCCGGATTCCTTTGCCGCGGATTTCGCCAGGGCCCACGGACCGTGCGCCTGCGGTTTCGCGATCCGCTTCAGCAAGCCCGCCGACGAGGTCTGCAGCAAGGTCATCGCCAATGGCGGCGAAGCGATCACCGAAAAGGCCGACAGCAAGGCCGTCGATGCGCCGGTGGTCAAGGGCATCGGCGACTGCATGCTCTATCTGGTCGATCGCTACGGCGATGCGGGTGACGTCTACGCCGCGGACTATGAGCCGATCGCGGGCGCCGATCAGAATCCCAGCGGGTTCGGCCTGACCTTCATCGACCACCTCACCCACAACCTGTATTTCGGCAACATGCAGAAGTGGTCGGACTACTACGAGCGCCTGTTCAACTTCCGCGAGATCCGCTACTTCGACATCAAGGGCGCCAAGACCGGACTCGTCTCGAAGGCGATGACCGCTCCCGATGGCATGGTCCGCATTCCGCTCAACGAATCCTCGGACGAGAAATCGCAGATCAACGAGTACCTCAACGAGTACCACGGCGAGGGCATCCAGCACATCGCCTGCTTCACCGACGATATCTATTCGACCATCGAGGCGATGCGCGCGCAGGGCGTCGAGTTCCTCGATACGCCGGACGCCTATTACGAAGTGATCGACGAGCGCATTCCGAACCATGGCGAGGACGTCGCGCGCATGGCGAAGAACCGCATCCTGATCGACGCCGATGCCGAGACCAAGAAGAAGCTTCTGCTGCAGATCTTCACCCAGAACTGCATCGGCCCGATCTTCTTCGAGATCATCCAGCGCAAGGGCAATCCCGGTTTCGGCGAAGGCAACTTCCAGGCCCTGTTCGAGTCGATCGAACGCGACCAGATGCGCCGCGGCGTTCTGTAGCGCTCTTGCCCCCTCTCCCCCGGGAGA
>JAHCAR010000007.1 GCA_019634795.1 Dokdonella sp. | reverse complement strand
GCGCGCCACGAGGTCGAGCACGATCAGCGACCACTTGCAGCCGACGATGTCCTCCACCATGCGCGCCACCGGCGGCGGGGCAGTCGCGGATTTTCTTTTCCCGAGCGTAGCCATCAATTTGCACCGAAAGGTGAGCTAGGCACCGCGGGGTGCAGACTTCTGCGCCCGCGCGATCGTGCCTAGATTGTCACGCACCAGGCCGACATGGCCAGCACCAGGGAGACCCTCGATGAACGCACGTCACCTCGCGGCGGGTGCCGCACTCGTCGCCGCGATCGTCACCGGCGTGGCAGTGAGTGCCGGCGATGCCGCGGTTCCCTATCCGGCGGGTTATCGCGCGTGGCAGCACGTTAAGAGCATGGTGATCGAGCCCGGCCACGCGCTCTACGCCGCGTTCGGCGGCATCCACCATCTCTATGCGAACGAAAAGGCGATGGAGGGCTACGCGAGCGGGCACTTTCAGGACGGCGCCGTGATCGTGTTCGACCTGCTGGAGGCCGTGTCCGCCGACCATGCGGTCACGGAAGGCAAGCGCAAGGTCGTCGGCGTGATGCACCGGGATGCGAAGAAATACGCAGAGACCGGCGGCTGGGGCTTCGAGGGCTTCGCCGGCGACAGCACCACCGAGCGCGCCGTCGGTGCCAAGGCGGCGAGTGCCTGCTTCAGCTGCCACGCGCCGCAGAAGGACCACGAGTACGTCTTCAGCCGCTATCGGCCGTAGCGACGCCCCGAAGATCGCCCGCGAGCACCTGCAGTGCGGTGATCGCGGCCACGGCCGCGGTTTCGGTGCGCAGCACCCGCGGGCCGAAGCGCACCGCCCGGAATCCGTGGCGCAGTGCTGCGTCGACCTCGCGTTCCTCGAAGCCGCCTTCCGGGCCGACCAGCAGCGCGACGCCGGCCGACGGCGCGGCCGTCGCGAGTGAATCCTCGCCCTGCGGCGAGAGCAGCAGGCGCAGGTCGGCGCTCGCCTCGGCAATCGCCAGCGCCGCCAGGAGATCCATCGGCGCATCGATCGCGGGCAGGCGGTTGCGGCCGCATTGCTCGCAGGCCGCGGCGGCAACGGCCTGCCAATGCGCGAGCCTGCGATCCGCGCGCTCGTCGCCCGCGAATCGCACGACACTGCGCTCCATCGCGACCGGCACGATGCGCGCGACGCCGAGTTCGGTCGCCTTCTGCAGGATCAGGTCCATCTTTTCACCGCGCGCAACGCCTTGCGCGAGCGTCAGCCGCAGCGGACTCTCTCGACTGACGGCCTCGCCGTCGTCAAGGACGCGGGCGCTGACCGCGCGCTTGGCGAGCTGGCTTATTTCCGCCCGGTAGTCGCGACCGTTGCCGTTGAACAGGACGATCGGATGGCCGCGTTCGAGGCGCAGGACCCGGGCCAGGTGCTCGCCGGCCTGGGCGGGAAGCAGGATTTCGGCGCCGTTCGACAGTGCCTCGAAAACGCAGATACGTGGAATGCGCATGCAGCGATTCTAGCGCGTGTTCAGGCCACGGCGCGCTCGATGCCTTCGATCGCGACATCGACCATCAGGTCGATTTCCTCCGCCGTCACGCAATACGGCGGCATGAAATAGACGACGTTGCCGAGCGGACGCAGGATCACGCCGCGCGAGAGGCCGTGCAGGTAGACGCGCAGGCCGCGGCGTTCGTCGGCCGGGAACGGGTCGCGGCTTTCGCGGTCGCGCACCAGTTCGATCGCCGCGATCATGCCGGTCTGACGGATGTCGGCAACATGGGGATGCCTCTCGAGGGCGCGCAGTCGCGCGCATAGGCGGTCCGCCAGCACACGGTTACGCTCGAGGACGGGCTCGGAGTCGAAGATCGCCAGCGTTTCGAGCGCGGCCCGGCAGGCCAATGCGTTGCCGGTATAGCTGTGTGAATGCAGGAAGGCCCTGCCGGTGCTGTACTCCGCGTAGAACGCCGCATGCACCGCTTCGGTCGTGAGCACGGCGGAGAGCGGCAGGGTGCCGCCGGTCAGGCCTTTCGACAGGCACAGGAAATCGGGTGAGACCGCGGCCTGTTCGCAGGCGAACAGGGTGCCCGTGCGGCCGAACCCAACGGCGATTTCGTCAGCGATGAGGTGCACCTCGAACTTATCGCAAAGCCTGCGCAGGCCCGAGATGTAGTCCGGATGGTGCATGCGCATGCCGCCCGCGCACTGGACCAGCGGCTCGAGCACGACGGCGCAGACCCGCGCGGCCGATTCCTCGAGCAGGCGCCGCATGTCGGCGAGGCAGCTTGCCGCATGCTGCTGCGGCGTGCTGCCGGTCGCGCGCAGGTAGGCATCCGGCGATGGCGCGAGAATCGGCTCGAACAGCAGCGGCGCATAGGTCACGCGGTACAGCGGCACGTCGGTGACCGACAGCGCGCCGAGGGTCTCGCCGTGGTAGCCGCCGCGCAGGGCGATGAAGCGGTTGCGCTCTGGCCGTCCCTGGTTCCGCCAGTAGTGGAAGCTCATCTTCAATGCGACTTCGATGGCGCTCGAGCCATTGTCCGCATAGAACACCCGGGTCAGTCCGGTCGGCGCGCGCCGGACCAGCTTTTCGGCCAGGGCTACGGCCGGTTCATGGGTCATGCCGGCGAGCATGATGTGGTCGAGACGATCGAGCTGGTCCTTGAGTCCGGCGACGATGCGTGGATGGCGATGGCCGAACACGTTGGTCCACCATGAGCTGACCGCATCGAGGTAGCGGCGGCCATCCGTGGCATACAGCCAGGCGCCTTCGGCGCGCTCGATGGCCAGCATCGGCAGCGTTTCGTGATCGTGCATCTGCGTGCACGGATGCCAGACCACGGCGAGATCGCGCGCGGCCAGCAGGGATGCAAAGGGGGCAGGGGAGTCGGACATGGCTTTGCTATGATCGACGCCCAGTCCTCCCCCGCACAAGCCACCACCATGCCAGAGCAGTCTCAAACCTCAAATTGCGCCGTTTCTGCCTGGTTCCATATGTCGGGCAGCGATTTGCAGTTGGCCCCGCCTGCCACGCAGTCGTTGAGGTCAGCGCCGCTTCTGTCGATTCCCCATTCCCCATTCCCCATTCCCGGCCGCACCCGCGGCTTCACCCTGATCGAGATCCTCGTCGTCGTAGTCATCCTCGGCATCCTGGCCGCGATCGTCGTGCCGCGCGTGATGGAGCGCCCCGCCGAGGCCCGCGTCACCCGGGTCAAGCAGGACCTGCAGGGCATCGTCACCGCGCTGAATCTTTATAAACTGGACAATTTCCGCTACCCGAGCAACGAACAGGGCCTGCAGGCACTGGTCGCCAAGCCCTCGGGCTCACCCGAGGCGCCGAACTGGAAAGGACCCTATCTCGACCGCCTGCCGATGGATCCCTGGTCCAAGCCCTATCAGTACCAGCAGCCCGGCCAGCATGGTGAGGTCGATCTCTACAGCTATGGCTCGGACGGGCGACCGGGTGGCGATGGCGATGCTGCTGATATCGGAAACTGGGACAACTGAGCCTGTTGACACTGCGATTGGCGGGGCATGGCAATGAATTGGACCCGGGCCGGCAGCGCGTCGCCATCACAATTGCCTGATGGCGTTAACCGGACGTCGGCGCCCCGTATCGAGTGTTCCGATATCGCGCTGCCCGTCGAACTTTCTGCGGTGGTTCCCGCACCGCTAACCGGGACGGAATGGCGTGCTTGTCCCTCTGCGCTGCCTGTCCGAAGTGTTGCGCCTGATGGCGTGCCGGTGCAAGAGCAAAGGGCCACTCGTGTCGGTACCCGGTTTCGCCGTTGCTTTGCGCCTGATACCGTGATTGTTGGATTCACCCTGATCGAAATCCTCGTCGCGGTCGTCATCGTGGGTGTGTTGGCACTGGCGGTCACGATCAGCATCGCCACGGCCAGTGGCGAGCGGCAACTGGCGCGTGAGTCGGAGCGCCTGCAGGGCCTGATCGACTTCGCCTGTCACCAGGCCGAGCTGACCGGGCGCGAGATCGGCCTGCGCCTGGACGGGCGGGGTTATGCCTTCACCCGTCTCGGCTTCGACGGCTGGAGTAGCGACGCGCTCGAGAACGAACTGCGGCCGCGCAGCTGGGTCCCCGGCCTGGGCGTCGAAATCTTGCGCGATGGTCGCGATCTGCGCCTGGCCGAAAGCGACAGCGAACCGCCGCAGATCGTCTGCTTCAGCTCGGGCGAACTGTCGCCATTCCTGCTGCGCCTGCAACTCGGCGATGTCGCCAATCGCTATGAGCTGCGCGGCGAAGCCGACGGCCACATCGTGCTCGACCGGGTCGCCATCAGGCCATGAATCGCCGGCGCGGTTTCACCCTGCTCGAAGTGCTGATCGCCCTGGTCGTGGTGGCCCTGGCCCTGCTCGCGCTGACGCGCACGGCCGGTGGCCAGGTGCGCAGTTTCGACGCCCTGCGCGAGCGCACCCTGGCCGGCTGGGTGGCGGCCAACGTGCTCAGCGAAACCCGGATCGCCACGCCGTTGCCGGCTATTGGCAAGCGCGACGGACGGGTCCGCCTGGCCAATCGCGAATGGCGCTGGCAGCTCGAAGTGAAGGCGACCGATGATCCCGACATGCGCCGTCTCGATGTGCAGGTCTTTGCCGCCGATTCGGACCAGCCGAGCGCGAGCCTGACCGGCTTCGGCAGCGAGCAACCCTCGCCATGAAGACCGCCGCGAGCCCACGGCGCGCGCTGAACCGTGGCTTTACCCTGATCGAGATCCTGGTCGCCCTGGTCGTGTTCGCGGCGATGGCCGCGATCACCTGGGGCGCGCTCGGGCAGATCGCGCGCGCGCGATCCGCGCTGGCCGTCGAGCAGGAACGCTTCGCTGTGATCGTGCGCAGCATGGGCGATCTCGAACGCGACCTGCGCCAGGCCATCTCGCGGCCCTTGCGCGGCAACTACGGCGAGCTGCAGCCGGCCCTGCTCGGCAGCGGCGAGCGCATCGAGCTGAGCCGGCTCGGCTACGCCAACCCGCTCGCCGAACCACGCAGCAACATCGAGCGCGTGCTCTATGCGATCGATGACAAGCGCCTGCGCCGCGGCCGCTATGCGGTGCTCGACCGCGCCGCCGGCAGCGTTCCGCAATGGCGCGAACTGGTCGATCGGGTCAGCGCGTGGCGCCTGCGCTACCTCGACACCAATGGCAACTGGAGCGACCAGTGGCCGCCACGCGAGTCCGCCGTCGAGGCCTTGCCGCGCGCGGTCGAGTTCCGACTCGTGCTCGAGGACTTCGGTGAATTGCGCCGTGTCGTGGCATTGCCATCGACTTTGCCTCCGAAGGGCATCGGCGGCAGCGGTTCGGTCGCACCGGGCACTCCCGGCATCGTTCCGCAGGCCGTGCCGGGCACCGTCAGCGTGCCGCCGGGAGCGACCCCGTGAACGGCCCGCATCGACAGCGCGGAGTCGCCCTGCTGATTGCCCTGCTGGCCGTGGCCCTGGCCCTGGTCCTGATCGGGTCGCTGCTCGATCGGGGCGAGCTCGCCCTGGCGCGCACACGCAACGTACTGCGCGGCGAGCAGGCGATCGCCTATTCGGAGGGACTCGAAGCGTTCGCTGCCCAGGTCCTGATGCGCGATCTCGACGAGAGCCCGAATCTCGACACCTTCAGCGACAGCTGGGCGATCCCGTTGCCGCCACAGCAGGTGCCGGGCGGCACGCTCAGCGCACGCATGACCGACCTCAACGGCTGCTTCAATCTGAACAATCTCGTGTCACCCTCGACCGCCGAACGCGCGCTCTGGCGCAGGCGTCTCGACAACCTGCTGGTCGCGCTCGAACTCGACCCCGCGCTGGTCGGCGCGATCGTCGACTGGCTCGATGCCGATGGCAGCATCGACAACGAAGGCGGCGCCGAGGACAGCGCCTACCTGGCCCAACCGGTGCCATACAGGACCGCCAACCGCGTGTTCGCCCACGTCTCCGAGCTGCGCCTCGTGCGCGGCATCAGCAACGAGGTCTATGCGCGCCTCGCGCCCGAAGTCTGTGCATTGCCGCCCGGGACCGCGCTCAATCTCAATACCGCCTCTGCGGCCTTGCTGATGAGCCTCGATTCGCGCATGACCCAGGCCCTGGCCTTGCGCATCCGTCAGAACGGGCAGGCGCGCTGGATCTCGGTCGAGAATGCCCTCAACGAAGCCGAGAACCAGGGCGTCAGGATTCCGCCAGAAAATCGCCTTGGTCTCGGCGTCACCAGCAGCTATTTCCTGGCCCGTGGCGAGATCACGCTCGACGACATTCCGTTCTCGTTTTCCAGCCTGCTCGAACGCGTCACCGGTACTGCGCGCGGCGGCGTCCATGTCCTCGAGCGCAGTCGCGGCGCCGAGGACGCGCCGAATCCCGCCCTCGCCCGCAAGCTGACTTCGCGGGCGAACCGGTGAACGACGCCGAGATCATCGAACGCTGGCGAGCCAACAGCGAACCGTGGACGCGCGCGGTCCGCGAGGGCCGCATCGGCAGCCGGCTGCTGGCGACCGACGCCGCCGTCGTCGAAGCCGTGCTCGCGCGCAAGCCGGCGAGGGTGCTCGACATCGGCTGTGGCGAGGGTTGGCTGGCACGCGCGCTCGCTGCGCAAGGCATCGAGGTGCTCGGTGTCGACGCGGTCGCCGACCTGGTCGAGCAGGCGCGCCGCGCCGGCGGCGGTCGCTTCGAGGTGTTCAGCCACGAGGCGCTTGCCGAAGGCGTGCTCGACGAACGCTTCGATGTCTGCGTTTGCAATTTTTCACTGCTCGGCGAAGCCTCGGTCGACAGGCTCCTGGCGAAGATGCCGGATTTGCTCACCGCTGGCGGCGCGCTCATCGTGCAGACCCTGCATCCGCCGACGGTGGATGCCGCGCAACCCTATCGCGATGGCTGGCGCGAAGGCTCGTGGTGCGGCATCGACGCGGACTTCCAGGCGCCAGCGCCGTGGTACTTCCGCACCGTCGAATCCTGGGTGCGCCTGTTCGTCGATTCGGGATTGCGCATCGAATCGCTGCGCGAGCCGATGCACCCCCGCACGTTCGTGCCGCTCTCGTTGATCCTGGTCGGCGAACGCACCTGACAGCCCAATCCGGGCAGCGCCATGCCGGCACGGGCATCTCCGCAACCCGGTGTCGGTCCCGATGACACGCCTCCCTGCTTCGATTCAGGCGTGATCGGGCTGCCAAAAGCGGCGAATTGAGCCTGCGGAATCTCCTTGACAGCCCATGGGCGGCGGCATAAGGTGGGTTTCGGTGGGTTTTCGTGGTGTTTGGTGGTCATGTTCCAGGGCGAAACGGCAGTCACGCTGGACGACAAGGGTCGGGTATCCATTCCCGCGACCCATCGTGAAGCCGTGTCCAAGCTCAGTGGAAACCGCCTCGTCGCCACCTACAACCCGTTTGAACATGGCTGTCTGTGGCTGTTCCCGGAAAAGGAGTGGGAACAGTTGCGCGACGAGGTGAATGCGCTGAGCAAGGCCAAGACCGTGCATCGCAACCTGCAGATGAAGCTGGTCGGCGCGGCCACCCCGCTCGAGCCGGACGGCAACGGACGTGTCCTGCTGCCGGCCAGCCAGCGCAGCGCGGCCGGTATCGAGAAGAAGGCGGTCCTGCTCGGCATGGGCAACAAGCTCGAGCTCTGGAGCGAGCAGGCCCACCTGGCCAAGATCCGCGAAACGATCAACGAGGAGCAAATCACCGAGGACATGCTCGATCTCAAGTTCTAGTCGAGAAGGAACCATGGCGGAAGCGGAGTTCACGCATGCGCCGGTCATGCTGGCGGAGGTGATCGAGGCAATGCAGGTTCGGCCCGAAGGGGTCTATCTCGACGGCACGTTCGGCCGCGGCGGGCATGCGCGGCAGTTGCTGGCCCGGCTGGGCGCGAATGGGCGCTTGTTGCTGATGGATCGCGACCCGAGCGCGATCGCGCAGGCGGCCAGGGAGTTCGGCAACGATGCCCGCGTGCGCATCCGGCAGGGCAATTTCGCCGCGATGGGCGAGTGGGACGAGGCGAGGCAGGGCATGGATGGCGTATTTCTGGATCTCGGCGTGTCGTCGCCGCAACTTGACGACGCCAGCCGCGGATTCAGCTTCCAGGCGGATGGTCCCTTGGACATGCGCATGGATCCGGGTTCGGGCCGCAGCGCCGCCGAATGGCTGGCTGCAGCGACCGAGGCCGAGATTGCGGACGTGTTGTGGCGCTACGGAGAGGAACGTCTGAGCCGACGGATTGCCAGGGCGATTGTCGAGCGGCGCGAACAGCAGCCGTTGCAGTCGACGGCGCAATTGGCCGAGCTCGTGGTCCGCACGATCGGACACCGTGAGCGCAACAAGCACCCGGCGACGCGGACGTTCCAGGCGCTGCGCATCCAGGTCAACGACGAACTGGGGGCGCTGGAAGCCGGACTGGAAGCGGCGTTGGAGGGTCTGAAGCCGGGTGGGCGACTGGTCGTGATCAGTTTCCATTCGCTGGAGGACCGCGTGGTCAAGCACTTCATGCGCGAACAGGCAGCGCAGCCGGGCAACCGGCGCAACCTGCCGCCGCTCGAAGCGCCGCCATCGAGGATGCGGGCGCTCGGCAAGCATTTCGCCGGCGCTGCCGAACTGGCGGCGAATCCGAGATCGCGCAGTGCCGTGCTGCGCATTGCGGAGAAGCGGCCATGAAGCTGCGCGTGTTCGCCATGCTGCTGCTGATCGTCGCCGTCATCGCCAGTGCGGTCGGCGTGGTCTATGCGCGGCACGAGAGCCGGCGGCATTTCGTCGAGCTGAACCGGCTGACGAACGAGCGCGACAACCTGAATTTCGAATTCGGGCGCCTGCAACTGGAGCAGGCGACCTGGGCTGAAAACAATCGAATAGAACAGATCGCACGCGGTCGTCTCGGCATGGTATCGCCGGGCGCCGCGGAGATGGTCGTCACAACAAGGTGATCCGGCAGTGAGGGGGAACTCACAGTCATGAACGGTCGCAAGTCCGCAAGGATGGCAACCGGCGGCCCGGCCTCGGCCAGGCCTGCACGCAGCTGCGCGAAGGCGCAGACGGGCGCGCCTGCCTGCGCCCGGTGGATGCGGCCATGACGCCGAGAGCGAAGCCGGCCAACCTGCGTGCGCGCCTGTACACGGTGCTGATGGTGCTCGTGCTGGCCTCGACCGCGCTGGTCGTGCGCGCGGTCGACCTGCAGGTCGTGCGCAAGGACTTCTACCAGGGCGAGGGCGACGCCCGCTACCTGCGCGACATCCCGATCCCGGTTTCGCGCGGCACGATCTTCGACCGCAACGGCGAACCGCTCGCGGTATCGACCCCGGTCGAATCGATCTGGGGCAATCCGCAGGAACTGCTGGCCAATCCGGACCAGTTGCCGGTGCTGGCCAAGGCGCTCGGCGTGACCACGGCCGACCTGACCGAGCGCCTGGTCCAGCGCAAGGACAAGGAATTCCTCTACCTCAAGCGCCCGGTCGACCCGGAGGCCGCGCGCGACATCCTGGCCCTGAAGATTCCCGGCGTCGCCAGCGAGCGCGCGTTCCGTCGTTACTATCCGAGTGGCGAGATCCTCGCCCATGCCCTCGGCATCACCAACATCGACGATCGCGGCCAGGAGGGACTCGAGCTGGCCTTCGACGACTGGCTGGCCGGCAAGCCGGGCCTCAAGCGGGTCATCCGCGATCGCCTCGGCCACGTTGTCGAGAACGTCGAGCTGCTGCAGGAAGCCCAGCCGGGCCGCGACCTGATCCTCTCGATCGACCGCCGCATCCAGTACCTCGCCTACCGCGAACTGAAGGCGGCGATCATCGACCACCATGCTTCGTCGGGCTCGATGGTGATCCTCGATGTCAGCAACGGCGAAGTGCTGGCCATGGTCAACCAGCCTTCGTTCAACCCGAACTCGCGCGCGGCGATCGATCCGGCCTACCGCCGCAACCGGGCGGTCACCGACGTGGTCGAGCCCGGTTCGACGATGAAGCCCTTCACGATCGCCGCTGCACTCGAAAGCGGCCACTGGAAGGCCGACAGCCCGATCGATACGACCCCTGGTACGCTGATGCTGCCCGGCGGCTACACGATCAGCGACCATCGCAACTACGGCCTGATCAATGTCACCCGCGTGATCACCAAGTCGAGCAACGTCGGCGCGGCCAAGATCGCCTCGTCGCTGAGCAGCGAACACATGTACGACGTGTTCCACCGCTTCGGCTTCGGCGAGGTCAGCGGCTGCGGTTTCCCCGGCGAGTCGCCCGGCTTCCTGCCGATCTCGAGGAGCTGGGGACCGGTCGAGAAGGCGACCATCTCCTACGGCTACGGCCTCAGCGTGACGCCGATGCAGATTGCCCAGGCCTATGCTGCGCTGGCCAATGGCGGGCGCCTGCGCCAGCCCGGTTTCGTCAAGGGCGCGGTCAACCCCGACAGCGCGGTGATCGACCCGCAGATCGCCGCCAACGTGCGCAGCATGCTCGAAACCGTGATTTCCCCGGAAGGCTCGGGCCTGGCCGCGGCCGTGCCGAACTACCGGGTCGCCGGCAAGACCGGAACCTCGCGCCGGGCGATCGCCGGAGGTTACGAGAAGCGCTATGTCTCTCTGTTCGCCGGAATGGTCCCGGCGAGCAACCCGCGCCTGGTCGGCGTGGTCGTCATCAACGATCCGGGCCAGGGCCAGGGCGCCTATTTCGGCGGCCTCGTCTCGGCGCCGGTATTCAGCAAGGTCATGGCCAATGCGCTGCGCCTGCTCGACGTCGCGCCCGACAACGTGCAGCGCTGGTACGCCGGGTCGCCCGACGTCGGCCATCCGATCGGCCCGGCCAGCGAACCGCCCACCTATCCCGCCGACCAGCCCAACTATGAAGAGGCGGTGCCGTGAT
Source organism: Dokdonella sp. (assembly GCA_019634795.1). Taxonomy (GTDB): domain Bacteria; phylum Pseudomonadota; class Gammaproteobacteria; order Xanthomonadales; family Rhodanobacteraceae; genus Dokdonella. The sequence goes on along the minus strand of JAHCAR010000007.1, from coordinate 161,496 downwards.
GAGCGAGCCGATGCGCCTCGGCGACCTGCTGGCCGGATACGCCGACCCCGGCGCGCTGGCCGATCTGCGCGTGCACGGGCTGAGCCTCGACTCGCGTACGATCAAGGCCGGCGATCTCCATGTCGCCCTGCGCGGCGGCCGCGAACACGGCATTGCCCATGCGGCCAGCGCTCTCGAGCACGGTGCCGTTGCGGTCATCGCCGAGGCCGGGCCTGAGTTGGCGCGGCTCGATGCCTCTTTTGCGAACCGTGTGATCGCGGTCGACGACCTGCGCGCGAAGCTGGGCGGCATCGCCGCGCGCTTCCATGGCGACGCCTCGCGGCGCCTGCGCGTCAGTGGCGTCACCGGGACCAACGGCAAGACCTCGACCGTGCAGCTGCTCGGCCAGGCGCTCGACCGCCTCGGCCGGCGCGCGGCGACGATCGGCACGCTCGGCGCGGGCTTTGCCGGATCCCTCTACGTCGGTGAGCGGACCACGCCCGATGTGATCAGCGTGCAGCGGCTGCTGGCTCGCTTCCTCGCCGAAGGCGCCACCGACATCGCCATGGAAGTCTCCTCGCACGCGCTCGATCAGGGGCGCGTCGACGGCGTGCAATTCCGCCTCGCGGTGTTCACCAACCTGACCCGCGACCACCTCGATTACCACGGCAGCATGGAGGCCTACGGCGCGGCCAAGCAGCGCCTGTTCGAGTGGCCCGGCCTCGCCGCGGCGGTGATCAATGTCGATGACGCCTTCGGGCGACGCCTGGCCGCGTCGCTGCCAGCCACCGTCGCCAGGCTCGGCTTCGCCATCGACCAGGTCGAAGCCGACGTGCGCGCCACCGGCATCGAGGCGCATGCGCATGGCCTGCGCTTCGACCTGCATACGCCCTGGGGCGAGGCGCGCATCGAGTCGCCCCTGCTCGGACGCTTCAACGTTTCCAACCTGCTCGCGGTCGCCGCCAGCCTCGGCGCACTCGGGCACGAATTCGCCGAAATCCGCTCGGTTCTCGGTGCGCTCGAGCCGGTCAGCGGGCGCATGAGCCGACTCGGCGGAGAGGCCGGGCGGCCGCTCGTCGTGGTCGACTACGCGCACACCCCCGATGCGCTCGAACAAGCCCTGGCCAGCGTCCGCGCGCACTGCGCCGGTGTCCTCGTCTGCGTGTTCGGCTGCGGCGGCGAACGCGACGCCGGCAAGCGCCCGCAGATGGCCGCGATCGCCGAGCGCCTGGCCGACCGCGTCATCGTCACCGACGACAATCCGCGTGCCGAGGATGGCGACGCGATCGTCGCCGCCATCATGCAGGGTTTCCGCGACCCGACGGCGATCGTGGTCGAACGCGACCGCCATCGGGCCATCCATCGCGCCATCGCCGAGGCCCGCGCCGATGACATCGTCCTCGTCGCCGGCAAGGGCCACGAGCCTTACCAGGAAATCAGCGGCCGTCGGCTGCCTTTCGACGACCGCGAGGTCGCCCGCCAGGCACTGGAGGCGCGTCCATGCTGAATCTCGACCTGGGCACGATTGCAGCCTGCACGGGCGGAACGCTGCGGGGTTTAGACCTGCGCATCAGCTCGGTCTCGACCGACACGCGCAAGCTGGCCGATGGGGCGTTGTTCGTGGCCCTGCGCGGCGAGCGCCATGACGCCCACGATTTTCTCGGTGCGGCGGCCCAAGCCGGCGCCGTCGCCGCCGTGGTCGAGCGCGCGGTGGATTGCGCTTTGCCCCAGGTGATCGTCGCCGACAGCCAGCGCGCGCTCGGCGACATCGCCGCCCATGTCCGGCGCCAGCGTCAGCTCTGCGTGATCGGCATCACCGGCTCGAATGGCAAGACCACGGTCAAGAGCCTGCTCGCCGGCATTCTTTCCCGGCATGCGCCGACCCACTTCAGTGCGGGCAGCTACAACAACGAGATCGGCCTGCCGTTGACCCTGCTGGCGACGCCGGAGGACTGCCGCTACGTCGTACTCGAGATGGGCGCGGGCAAGCCCGGCGACATCGATTACCTCGTGCGCATCGCGCAGCCCCAGATCGGACTGGTCAACAACATCGCACCGGCCCATCTCGAACGCATGGGTTCGATCGAGGGCATCGCCGAGACCAAGGGCGCCCTGTATTCCGGACTGCCGGCTGACGGCATCGCCGTGATCAATGCCGGTGACGCCTTCGCCGCGTATTTTGCCTCGCTGGCCGGCGAGCGCCGCGTGATTCGCTTCGGTCTCGACGCGGGCGCCGACGTCAGCGCCCGCTTCAGCGGCGATACGGTCGAATCCTGCTTCACCCTGGTCACCCGAGGCGGCGAGGTTCGCGTCGACCTGCCGCTGCAGGGCCGCCACAACGTACTCAACGCGCTGGCCGCAGCGAGCCTGGCGCTGGCCGCCGGCGTGCCGCTGGCGACGATCCGCAGCGGTCTCGAAGTCGCCGTTGCCGTCGCCGGCCGCACCTCGCGGCGCGAGCATGCCAGCGGAGCCATGATCATCGACGACACCTACAACGCCAATCCGGCCTCTTTCGCGGCGGCGATCGACACCCTGGCCGAAAGCGCGGGTGTGAAGATCCTCGTCATCGGCGACATGCGCGAGCTCGGCCGCGAGGCGCGGCGCCTGCATGCCGACATCGGTGCGCTGGCCCGCCACCAGGGCATCGATCGCCTGTACGCGGTCGGCGAGCTGAGCGGTGCCGCGGCGCAAGCGTTCGGCGAGCAGGCCCGGCATTTTTCCGACCAGGCCGGATTGATCGCCGCGCTGCGCAGCGAACTCGTCGCCGGCGCAACCCTGCTGGTCAAGGGCTCGCGCGGTTCGGCCATGGACAAGGTCGTCGGTGCCCTGTTCGCGGACGAAAGCGGAAACGGAGGGCGCCATGCTGCTTGAGCTCGCCGATCTGCTGCGTGGCTGGTACAGCGGGTTCCACCTGTTCCAGTACCTGACCTTCCGCGCCATCATGAGCACCCTGACCGCGCTCGCAGTCTCGTTGCTGATCGGGCCTGCCGTGATCCGCAAGCTGGCCGACGTCAAGGCCGGCCAGGTGATCCGCTCGGACGGTCCGCAGACCCATCTGGCCAAGGCCGGCACGCCGACCATGGGCGGCCTGCTGATCCTGCTCGCCGTGGCCATCGCCACCGTGCTCTGGATGGACCTGCGCAACGGCTACGTCTGGCTCGTGCTCGGCGTGACCCTGGCCTTCGGCGGCATCGGCTTCTACGACGACTACAAGAAGCTCGTGCTGCGCGACAGCCGCGGCCTGGCCTCGCGCTGGAAATACTTCTGGCAGTCGGTCTTCGGCCTCGCCGTCGCCGTGATCCTCTATCACGGTGCCGACCTGCCGGCACATACCGCGCTCTACCTGCCGGTATTCAAGACGGTCGCCATTCCGCTCGGCCTGATGTTCATCCCGCTGGCCTACTTCATGATCGTCGGCTTCTCCAACGCGGTGAACCTGACCGACGGCCTCGACGGCCTGGCGATCATGCCGAGCGTGCTCGTGGTCACCGCGCTCGGTGCCTTCGCCTACCTGGCCGGCAATGCGGTGTTCTCGAGCTACCTGCAGATTCCCTCGATTCCGGGTGCGGGCGAACTGGTGATCTTCTGTGGTGCGCTGGCCGGCGCCGGGCTCGGTTTCCTCTGGTTCAACACCTATCCGGCCCAGGTCTTCATGGGCGACATCGGCGCCCTCGCGGTCGGCGGTGCGCTCGGCACGATCGCGGTGATCGTGCGCCAGGAAATCGTGCTGCTGATCATGGGCGGCATCTTCGTCCTCGAGACGGCCTCGGTGATGCTGCAGGTAGCCAGCTTCAAGCTGACCGGCCGGCGCATCTTCCGCATGGCGCCCATCCACCACCACTTCGAGCTCAAGGGCTGGCCGGAGCCGCGCGTGATCGTGCGCTTCTGGATCATCAGCGTGGTCCTTGTGCTCGTCGGCCTCGCCACGCTGAAGGTGCGCTGATGCTCGGCCTGTCGACCAGCACCCAGGCCACCCGGCGCAGCGCCCCGCAAGGGCGCTACGACGCCGGCGTGCTCTACTCGGCGATCGGGCTGGCCAGCCTCGGCCTGATCATGGTCGCCTCGAGCTCGATCTCGATCGCCGACAATCAGCAGATCGGCGCCTTCCACTACCTGACCCGGCACATCCTGTTCCTCGCCCTCGGCATCGGCTTGGCCGTGGCCGTCGCCCGTACCGAACTGGCCGTGGTCGAGAAGCACGCCTTCCTGCTCCTGCTGGTCGCCTTCATCTTGCTCCTGCTCGTGTTCGTGCCGGGCATCGGCATGCGCGTCAACGGCGCACGGCGCTGGATCAACCTCGGCGTGTCGGGATTCCAGTCGGTCGAGATCGTCAAGCTGATCCTGATCGTCTACCTGGCCAGCTACCTGGTGCGTCACCGCGATGCCGTGCATGCGCGCATGCTCGGTGTCTGCAAGCCGCTCGGTGTCGCCGTGCTGCTGGTCGGCCTGTTGCTGGCCCAGCCCGACTTCGGCAGCGCGACGCTGTTGCTGGCGGTTACCCTCGGCATGATCTGGCTCGGCGGCGCCCGCCTGCGCAATCTCGGCCTGCTCGCCGCGATGGCGATGCCGGCCCTGGCCTGGGCCGCATTGTTCGAGGACTACCGGCTGAAGCGCCTGAAATCGTTCCTCGATCCCTGGGCCGATCCGTTCAACGAAGGCTTCCAGCTGACCCAGGCCCTGATCGCAATCGGGCGCGGCGAATGGTTCGGCGTCGGCCTCGGCGCCAGCGTACAGAAGCTGTTCTACCTGCCCGAAGCGCACACCGATTTCATTCTCGCGGTGATCGCCGAGGAACTCGGCTTCGCCGGCATCCTGCTCGTCCTCGGCCTGTTTGCCTGGCTGGTCGGCAGCGGTTTTCGCATCGGCCTGCGCGCGATGGAGCGCGGCCAGCGCTTTGCCGGCTACTGCGCGTTCGGCATCTCGCTGATGCTGGCGTTCCAGGCCCTCGTTTCGATCGGCGTCAATCTCGGCGTGCTGCCGACCAAGGGCCTGACCCTGCCGCTGATCAGTTCGGGTGGATCGAGCGTGATGATGACCTGCGTGGCGATCGGCCTGCTGGCGCGGGTCAGCTACGAGCTGACCCGCGCCGAGAATGCCGCCGCCCAGGCCGTGGTCGCTCCGTTCGATGAAGGGGAGCCGGCATGAGCGCGCCGGTCCTGATCATGGCCGGCGGCACCGGTGGCCACATCTTCCCCGGCATTGCCGTGGCTGCCGACCTGCGCCGGCGCAACATCCCGGTGGCCTGGCTCGGCGGCAGCGCCGGCCTCGAGTCGCGCCTCGTGCCCGAGGCCGGCATCGCGCTCGAGTCGATCGCGTTTTCCGGAGTGCGCGGCAAGGGTGCGCTGACCCTGCTGGCCGCTCCGCTGCGCCTGCTGCGCGCGGTGCTCGCCGCGCGCCGGATCCTGCGCCGGCTGCGCCCGCGCTGCGTGCTCTCGATGGGCGGCTATGCCGCGGCACCGGGAGGCATCGCGGCCTGGCTGAGCCGCGTTCCGCTGGTCGTGCACGAACAGAACCGCGTGCCGGGCTTCACCAACCGGTTGCTGCGCCGCTTCGCCCGGCGCGTGCTCGAAGGCTTCTCCGGCAGCCTCGACGGCGCGCTCTGGGTCGGCAACCCGGTCCGCGACGAGATCGGGCGGCTGCCTGCGCCGCAGCAGCGCCTGGCCGGTCGCGAAGGTCCGGTGCGCATTCTCGTGCTCGGCGGCAGCCAGGGCGCACGGAGCCTCAATGTGATCCTGCCCGAGCTGATCCGCCGCCGTGGCGACCGGGTCGCCTTGCAGGTGCGCCACCAGTGTGGCGAGCGCCATCTCGACAAGACTCGCGAACTCTACTCGGCGGCCGACGTCGAAGCCGAGATCGTGCCGTTCATCAAGGACATGGCGGCGGCCTATGCCTGGGCCGATCTCGTCATCTGTCGCGCCGGCGCGCTGACCCTGGCCGAACTGTGCGCGGCCGGCTGCGCGTCGATCCTGGTGCCGTTCCCGGCCGCCGTGGACGATCACCAGACGCGCAACGCCGAAGTCCTCGTCGATGCCGGCGCGGCGATTCTCGTCGCCGAGGGCGACGGCTTCGTCAAGCGCCTCGGCACGAGTCTCGACGAACTCGATCGCGATCGGCCGCGCCTCCTGAAGATGGCCGCCTGCGCCCGCGGCCTGGCGCGACCCGATGCCGCCGTCCGCATCGCCGACATCTGCCTCGAGGTGGCCGCATGACTCCGCAACGGCTGCGTCGCCACGACGACATCATGCAGGACTTCCGCCGCGTCCATTTCGTCGGTATCGGCGGCGCCGGCATGAGCGGCATCGCCGAGGTCCTGCACAATCTCGGCTATACGGTGACCGGCTCGGATCGCGTCGATTCGACGACCACGCGCCGGCTGACCTCGCTGGGCATCGTCGTGCACCGCCAGCACGTGGCGGAAAACGTGGCCGACGTCGACGTGCTGGTGCGTTCCAGTGCGATCCGCGACGACAATCCCGAGGTGGTCGCGGCACGCGCCTTGCGGATTCCGGTCGTGCCGCGCGCCGAAATGCTCGGCGAACTGATGCGCTTCCGGCGCGGTATCGCGGTCGCCGGCACCCACGGCAAGACCACGACGACGAGCCTGACCGCGAGCGTGCTCGCCGAGGCCGGTCTCGATCCGACCTTCGTCATCGGCGGCCAGCTCACCGCCGCCGGTGCCAACGCGCGTCTCGGCACCGGCGAATACCTGGTCGCCGAAGCGGACGAATCGGACGGCTCGTTCCTGATGCTGTCGCCAGTGCTGGCCGTGGTCACCAACATCGACGTCGACCATCTCGAGAACTACGGCGGCGATTTCGACCAGGTCAAGGCGGCCTTCGACCAGTTCCTGCACCGGCTGCCGTTCTACGGCGTCGCCGTGCTCTGCGTCGACGATGCCGAGGTCGCCGCCCTGGCCGCGCAGACGACGCGGCGAACCTTGACCTATGCGATCGACCGCGACGCCGACGTGCGCGCCAGCAAGGTGCGCCAGGCCGGCGCGCAGATGCAGTTCGACCTGCATCTTCCCGATGTCGCCGCAGCGCTACCGGTGACCCTGAACATCCCGGGTCGGCATAACGTCCTGAATGCACTGGCCGCCTGCGCGATCGGCTGGCAGCTCGGCGTCGACCCGGCGGCGATGCAATCTGCACTCGCACATTTCCAGGGCGTCGGCCGGCGCTTCTCGATGCGCGGCGAACTGCTGCTCGACCAGGGCCGGGTGCAGCTGGTCGACGACTACGGCCACCATCCGAGCGAACTCGCCGCCGTGTTCGCGGCTGCCCGCGGCGGCTGGCCGGACCGTCGCCTCGTGGTCGCGTTCCAACCGCATCGCTACTCGCGCACGCGCGATTTGCTCGACGACTTCTCGCGGGTCCTGGCCGACGTCGACGTGCTGGTCCTGACCGAGGTCTATCCGGCCGGCGAGGCGCCGATCGCGAATGCCGACGCGCGCGCCCTGGCACGCGCCGTGCGGGCCCGCGGCAAGGTCGATCCGGTGCTGGTCGAGCATCCACGCAACCTGCGCGCGGCCTTGCCGAGCCTGCTCGAGGATGGCGACCTGCTGATGCTGCTCGGCGCCGGCGACATCGGCGCCACGGCGACCGACCTGGCCAACGATCCAGACCTGAGGATGCGTCGATGAAGCGCCCGCAGACCACCGACCCGCGCCGCTTCGGTCGCGTCGCCGTTGCCTGCGGCGGCACCTCGGCCGAACGCGAGGTCTCGCTCGACTCGGGTCGCAATGTGCTCGAGGCCTTGCGCGCGCGCGGCGTCGACGCGCATCCGGTCGACGGCATTCCGGCCCTGCTCGACGCCCTGCGCGCCGGCCATTACGCTCGCGTGTTCAACATCCTGCACGGGCGCGGCGGCGAGGACGGCATGCTGCAGGGCGCGCTCGACGCCCTGCGCGTGCCGTATACCGGCAGCGGCATCCTCGGCTCGGCTCTGGCCATGGACAAGGTCCGCACCAAGCAGGTCTGGCAGGCGATCGGACTGCCGACGCCGCGCTTCGCTTCCTATCGCCCCGGCGAGGACCTCGGCGCGGCGATCGCGTCGATCGGCTACCCGGCCATCGTCAAGCCGTCCCACGAAGGTTCGAGCGTCGGCATCACCCGCGTGTTCTCGGCGGCTGATCTCGAGGCCGCGATCGAACTGGCCACGCGCTACGACGGCGAACTGCTGATCGAGGAACTGATCGAAGGCGCCGAGCTGACCGTCGGCATCCTCGGCCGCGAGGCCCTGCCATCGATTCGGATCGTGCCGAAGGGTGCCTATTACGACTACCACGCCAAGTACATCGCCGAAGATACCGAGTACCTGTGTCCCGGCCTCGATGGCGAGGCCGAGGCGTCGATCCGGGCGCTGGCCCTGGCCGCGTTCGACGCGGCCGGCTGCTCGGGCTGGGGCCGCGTCGATGTCATGCGCGACGCGCGCGGCGGCAACTTCCTGCTCGAGGTCAACACGACACCGGGCATGACCAGTCACTCGCTGGTGCCGAAGGCGGCACGCGCGGTCGGCATCGATTTCGAGAGCCTGTGCTGGAAGATTCTCGAGACCTCGCTCGGGAGGGACGCCACGTGAGGGGTCCATTGCCGCTGAAGTGGCTGGCCTGGGGGATCGCCCTGAGCCTGATCGCGCTGCCGATCGTCGGCGTGCTGAATGGCTGGTTCGCCTCGCAGCGCTGGCCGGTGCGCAAGATCGAGCTGCGCGCCGAGTATGCCCACGTCAGCGCCGAACAGATCCGGGCCACGGTCGAGACGCACCTGGCCAAGGGCTTCTTCGCCGTGCAGCTGGCCGACGTGCAGAAGGCGGTCGCCGAGTTGCCCTGGGTCGAGCGCGTCGAAGCACGCAAGCAGTGGCCCGATACCTTGCGCCTGACCGTCTACGAGCGCCAGCCGTTCGCACACTGGGGCGAGAAGCGCCTGATCAGCCGCAGCGGCGAGATCTTCGAAGTGCCCGGCGCGGAAACCATGCAGGGCCTGCCGCAGCTGTCCGGCCCCGACGAGCGTCTGGCCGAGGTGATCGCCTTCCATGCCGAATGCATGCGCGAATTCGCGGGCAGCGGCCTGTCGGTGCGCGCGGTCGATCTGAGCGCGCGTGGCAGCTGGCGCCTGACCCTGGCCAGCGGTGCACTGATCGAGATCGGCCGCGTCGATGCGCGCCGCCGCCTGCAACGCTTTCTCGATGTCTGGCCGAAGCTTGCCGCCGCCAGCAACGGCCCACCCGTGTATGTCGATCTTCGCTACGAAAACGGATTCGCGATGCGCTGGGCCCTGCCCGAGGCGCCGGTTTCCTCCCCGTCACCCGGTCCCGCACCGGCCGGCCGAGCCTGAGCAACGATGAACCGAAAGTCCGAAAAAAACCTGATCGTCGGTCTCGATATCGGCACCTCCAAGATCGTCGCGATCGTCGGCGAACATGAGCCCGGCCAGCCGGTCGAGATCATGGGCATCGGCTCGCATCCCTCGCACGGACTCAAGCGCGGCGTGGTCGTCGACATCGAGTCGACCGTGCAGTCGATCCAGCGCGCGATCGAGGAGGCCGAGCTGATGGCCGGCTGCGAAATCCGCTCGGTCTATGCCGGCATCGCAGGCAGCCATATCCGCTGCCTCAACTCGCACGGCATCGTGCCGATCCGCGACAAGGAGGTGACCGAGGCCGATCGCGAGCACGTCATCGAGGCGGCCCGCGCGGTGGCGATTCCGGCCGACCAGGAACGCCTCTACCTCGAGCCGCAGGATTACGTCATCGACGGCCAGGAAGGCATCCGCCATCCGATCGGCATGTGCGGCGTGCGCCTCGAGGCGCGCGTGCACCTGGTCACCGGGGCGATGAGCGCCGCGGCCAACATCCGCAAGTGTGTGTCGCGCTGCGGCCTGCGCGTCGACGACCTCGTTCCGCAGCAGGTCGCCTCGAGCTTCGCCGTGCTGACCCAGGACGAGCGCGAACTCGGCGTCTGCCTGGTCGACATCGGCGCCGGCACCACCGACATCGCGATCTTCACCCAGGGCGCGATCCGCCATACCGCCTCGCTGCCGATCGCCGGCGACCAGGTCACCAACGACATCGCCGTGGCCCTGCGCACGCCGACCGCGCATGCCGAGGAGATCAAGGTCAAGTACGCCTGCGCGCTGGCCCAGCTCGCGCATGCCGAGGAAACCATACAGGTGCCCAGCGTCGGCGACCGGCCGCCACGGCGACTTGCCCGGCAGACCCTGGCCGAAGTGGTGCAGCCGCGATACGAGGAACTGTTCTCGCTGGCCCAGGCCGAACTGCGCCGTTCCGGCTACGAGAACCTCGTCGCCGCCGGCATCGTGCTGACCGGCGGCGCCTCGAAGATGGAAGGCGTGGTCGATCTCGCCGAAGAAGTCTTCCACATGCCGGTGCGCCTCGGCACGCCGCAGCACGTGACCGGCCTGGCCGACGTCGTCTCGAACCAGATTCATGCCACCGGCGTCGGCCTGCTGCTCTACGGCAGCCGGCAGAGCGTGCAAGGGCCGCGCCGCGGGGTCGAGGCGGTCGGCGGGGTCTGGGACAAGGTGTCGAGCTGGTTCAAGGGAAACTTCTAGGCGCAGGCGGCGGCCGCCGCGCCATCGGCAAGATCCGCTGCGCAGGAGGCGCGGCGGCGCAACCGAAACGGTTGCTCGGCCCGGAACGCGCCAGTTCCGGGCAAGACGCAGGCAGGGCAGGGTTGCCCGGCCGGCGGGTTGGTCAAATCAATACGGCTTAAGCCGACGGAGGATGGGAACATGTTCGAAATGGTCGATAGGATGGAGCCGAACGCGGTGATCAAGGTCATCGGTGTCGGCGGCGGTGGCGGCAATGCAGTCAGCCACATGGTGCACGCCCAGATCGAGGGCGTGGATTTCGTCTGCGCGAATACCGACGCGCAGGCACTCAAGAACAGCGGGGCCAAGCACACCCTGCAGCTCGGCGCCAACGTCACCAAGGGACTCGGTGCCGGGGCCAATCCCGAGGTCGGCCGTCAGGCCGCGCTGGAAGATCGCGAACGCATCTGCGAATTGCTGCAGGGTGCGGACATGGCCTTCATCACCTGCGGCATGGGTGGCGGCACCGGCACCGGTGCGGCGCCGGTGGTCGCCCAGCTGGCCAAGGAAATGGGCATCCTGACCGTGGCCGTGGTGACCAAGCCGTTCCCGTTCGAGGGCCGTCGGCGCATGCAGGTCGCGCTCAAGGGCATCGAGGACCTGACCCAGCACGTCGATTCGCTGATCACCGTGCCGAACGAGAAGCTGCTGACCGTGCTCGGCCGCGACGTGACCCTGCTCAGCGCCTTCAAGCAGGCCAACGACGTGCTGCTCGGCGCCGTCCAGGGCATCGCCGACCTGATCACCCGCCCGGGCCTGATCAACGTCGATTTCGCCGACGTGCGAACCGTGATGTCGGAAATGGGCATGGCCATGATGGGCAGCGGCAGCGCGCGCGGCGACGATCGTGCGGTGGCCGCGGCCGAGGCGGCGATCAACAATCCGCTGCTCGAGGACATCAACCTGGCCGGCGCCTGCGGCATCCTCGTCAACGTGACGGCGGGCCACAACCTGACCATGCGCGAATTCGACGACATCGGCCAGGTCATCCACGAGTTCGCCAGCGAGGACGCCACCGTGGTCATCGGTACCGCGCTCGACCCCGAACTGCAGGACGAGATCCGGGTCACCGTGGTCGCCACCGGCCTCAACCGCAATGCGGTGCGTGCCCCGGTCCGCACCGAGCGCGAGCGGGAGGCGATCATTGCACCGCGGCCGCCGATGCGGGTCGTGCGCAATGCGACCACCGGCGAAGTCGATTACGCCGGCGTTCCGGGCCGGATGGCGGCGTCCGCGCACGCACAGCAGCCGGCCGAGCAGTCCAGTGCGGCCACCGAGAACCAGGTCGACTACCTCGACATTCCGGCCTTCCTGCGCCGCCAGGCTGACTGAGGAGAATCGACCGAACACGCCATCTGGCCAACATCCATCCGCCATCCCCGGCCATTCCAACATGGCCGGATGATCCGCCCAGCGCTGTCGGGAGACACGGTCGGGCAGGATCCCCGGGCCGCTGCGTGGCGTCGCAGCGGCTCTGTCGTCGCCGATCGTCAGGCGCCCTGGGTCCTCGGTCGAGGCGCCCGGGGGCGCCTCGACGGGGCGCAAAAGCTGTATTCCAGGTCGATTCCGGGGCTGTTGCTAAAGTACAACAAATGTCTGATTTTGACGTCGGCTTAACTATCGCTGACTGATTTGCTGTGCTACTCTCCCCGGCGTTTTGATGCTCCTGCCCCAGGGGTCAGACCAAAGAAAATGATCAAACAACGCACGCTCAAAAATGTAATAAGGGCGACAGGCGTAGGTCTCCACACGGGTGACAAGGTCTATATGACCTTGCGTCCTGCTGCGGTTGATACAGGGATTGTGTTTCGGCGCGTGGATCTTGCCGAGCCGGTGGAAATTCGTTCCTGTTGCGAAAACGTAGGCGATACGCGTCTGTCGACGACCCTGGTCAAGGGCGATGTGCGCATCGCCACGATCGAGCACCTGCTCTCGGCGATCGCCGGACTCGGCATCGACAATGCCTATGTCGACCTGTCCGCCCCCGAAGTACCGATCATGGACGGCAGCGCGGGTCCCTTCGTGTTCCTCTTGCAGTCGGCCGGCATCGAGGAGCAGGCCAAGGCCAAGCGCTTCGTCCGCATCAAGAAGTCGGTCACCGTCCGCGACGGCGACAAGTGGGCGCGATTCGAGCCTTTCGACGGCTTCAAGGTCGGCTTTTCGATCGATTTCGATCATCCGATGTTCGCCAAGCGCACATCGACCAGCGAAATCGACTTTTCGACGACTTCCTTCGTCAAGGAAGTCAGCCGGGCGCGCACTTTCGGTTTCATGCGCGACATCGAAATGCTGCGCGAGCGCAACCTCGCCCTCGGCGGCTCGATGGACAACTCGATCGTGCTCGACGACTACCGGGTGCTGAACGAGGATGGTCTGCGTTACGAGGACGAGTTCGTCAAACACAAGATCCTCGACGCAATTGGTGACCTGTATCTCCTTGGCCACAGCCTGATTGGTGCATTCTACGGCTACAAGTCCGGCCACGCGCTCAACAACACGCTGTTGCGAGCCCTGCTGGCGGACAGGACGGCTTGGGAGGAGGTCAGCTTCGACGACGAGTCCAAGGCACCGATTTCCTACGCCCATCCGGCGCAGGCTTTGTAGCGGCAAGACACGTTGCGGCGAAGACTCCGCCCCGGGGTCTTCCGTCACAGGGGAAAGGAAGCCGTCAGGCTTCCGGCGGGGAATCACTAGAGGCGAGGGACGCCAGTTGCAGGTAGAGGGCCTGAAGTTCGGGGTCCGACATGGTTTTTGCTGCCGAGCGCAGATGGTTTGCGGCGGTGGCAGAGAGAGGTTTTGACCTGACCGGTTCCGGGGGAACGGGCGGAAGGGCGGCCACTTTCACAACGAAGAGTCTGACGGCGTCGCCACAGGTGGCGCGGGCCTCGGCGAGCAGGGTTGCCTGGTGCAATCTCAGACGCGTGGCCCAGGTCGGACTCGTCGCTAGAAAAACAAGCCGTCCGTTGCGCAAGTCCGCGAGCCGACATTCGCGGGCGAGGGTATCGGGCAAGTGGTGGCGAAGTTTTCCATCAAGCAGGTTGAGCGCGCGAGCGCGCTCGGCGAGCGCGTCGAGGGAGACGCACTCGGCTGCCGGTACCAGGGTGCCGGCTGATGACCTGCGTGACGGACGACCTTGCTGCATGGCAGAACCCATTCGGCGAATAGTCAATGAACATCATTTTAGTCGCGAAATCCCATTCGACCCCGCGCTGTATCGATCTTGGCAGCAATCGAGGCCGCATGCTTGCCGGATCGCTGATCGGCGCGACCTTTCTGCTTTTTGCCGGCATCGGCTTCATCGTTGCACTGCTGACGGTCAATCCCCGCGATGCGGCCATGCGCGAGCTCAGTGCGCTGCGCACCCAGATCAGCGTGCAGAAGGGCGAGCTCGGCAATCTCGAAAGCGATTCACGCCGGAATCTCGATGCGCTGGCCATGCAGATCGGCCAGTTGCGCGCCCAGGCGACCCGACTCAACGCGCTCGGCGACCGCCTGACCCAGGTCGGCAAGCTCGAAGACGGCGAGTTCGATTTCGCTGCGGAGCCTGCCCTCGGTGGCCCCGAGGAAACGCTCGCGGCGACCGACTCGCCGCTGCCGCTCGGCAACGACATCAACAGCCTGCGCGCCGAATTCGAGCGCCAGGAGGCCCAGCTCGGCGTTCTCGAGAACCTGCTCTTCGACCGCAAGATCGACAACGCCCTGCTGCCCACCGGCATGCCGGTCGCGCATGGCTACATCGCTTCCGGATACGGAACCCGCACCGATCCGATCACCGGCCGCCAGGCCGTCCACCTCGGTGTCGACTTCGACGTGCCGATGGGCAGCGACGTGCTGGCCGTGGCCGAAGGCGTGGTCACCTACTCCGCTGTCCGCAACGGCTACGGCAACGTGGTCGAAATCGACCACGGCAACGGCTACATGACCCGCTATGCGCACAATTCGCGCAACGTCGTCGAGGTCGGTACCCGCGTCCACGTCGGTCAGGTCATCGCCAAGGTCGGTTCGAGCGGGCGTTCGACCGGTCCGCACTGCCATTTCGAGGTCTGGTTGAACGGTCGTCCGGTCAATCCGATGGCCTATGTGCGCTCGACGCGGGCCACCCGCATCTGAGCCGCCTTTCGGGAACCTGCAGGCCTTGAATCGGTCCATCTGAACGCCATCTCGCTTGGTGATATGCCGAGGCCGCCGTATCATCGGCGGCCTTCGCTTTTCTGCCCAGCCCGCTTTGCGCGGGTTTCCGGGCCCTATCCGGATAAACAAGACCGATGTTGCAACGTTTCCTGACCAGTATTTTTGGCAGCCGCAATGAGCGCATCCTGCGCGCGTTGAACAAGACCGTGGTGCGTATCAACGCCCTGGAACCGCGCTTCGAGGCGATGGACGACGCGGCCCTGCGCGGGATGACCGATGAATTGCGCAAGCGCGTCAGCGACGGCGAATCGCTCGACTCGGTCCTGCCGGAGGCGTTTGCGGTCGTCCGCGAGGCGGCCCGGCGGGTCATCGGCCTGCGCCACTACGACGAACAGCTGATCGGCGGCATGGTCCTGCACATGGGCAAGATCGCCGAAATGCGGACCGGCGAGGGCAAGACCCTGGTCGGGACCCTGCCGGTCTATCTGAATGCCCTGACCGGCAAGGGCGTGCATGTCGTCACCGTCAACGATTACCTGGCCCGGCGCGACTCGGCCTGGATGGGGCGCGTCTACAACTTCCTCGGCATGAGCGTCGGCGTCGTCTATCCCGGCATGGATCATGCCGACAAGCGTGGCGCCTATGCCGCGGACATCACCTACGGCACCAACAACGAATTCGGCTTCGACTACCTGCGCGACAACATGGCGCAGTCGAAGGAGCAGCGCTACCAGCGCGCCCTGCAGTTCGCGATCGTCGACGAGGTCGACTCGATCCTGATCGACGAAGCGCGCACGCCGCTGATCATTTCCGGCCCCACCGACGAATCGCCGCAGCTCTACGTCAAGGTCAACCGTCTGGTGCCGAGCCTCAAGCGCCAGGAGAAGGAAGACAGCGAAGGCGATTACTGGGTCGATGAAAAACAGCGCCAGGTGCACCTGTCGGAAGCCGGCATGGAGCACGCCGAAGTGCTGCTGCGTCGCGACGGCATCATCGGCGAGGACGAAAGCCTGTACGACTCCAAGCACCTCGCCGTCGTCCATCACCTGAACGCCGGGTTGCGCGCCCACGCGCTCTACCAGCGCGACGTCGATTACATCGTTCGCGATGGGGAAGTCATCATCGTCGACGAGTTCACCGGTCGTACCCTGGCCGGCCGGCGCTGGTCCGACGGTCTGCACCAGGCGGTCGAGGCCAAGGAAGGCGTGCCGATCCAGCGCGAGAACCAGACTCTCGGCTCGATCACCTTCCAGAACTATTTCCGTCTGTACAAGAAGCTGGCCGGCATGACCGGCACGGCCGATACAGAGGCCTTCGAATTCCAGTCGATCTACGGTCTCGAGGTGGTCGTCATCCCGACCCATCGGCCGATGGTGCGCAAGGACGAACCCGACGTGGTCTTCCTCAAGGCCAAGAACAAGTACGACGCGATCATCGAAGACATCAAGGATTGCTACGAGCGCGGCCAGCCGGTGCTGGTCGGCACGACCTCGATCGAGACCTCCGAATACCTGTCCGGCCTGCTCAAGCAGGCGGCGGTGCCGCATGAGGTCCTGAACGCCAAGCAGCATGAGCGCGAGGCCATCATCGTGGCCCAGGCGGGGCGCCCCGGCGCGGTGACGATCGCCACCAACATGGCCGGCCGCGGTACCGACATCGTGCTCGGCGGAAACCTCGAAGCCGAACTCGGCGCGTTGCCGGAAGATGCGCCGCAATCCGACCGCGAGCGTATCGAAGCCGAATGGAAGACGCGCCACGCCAAGGTCATCGAGGCCGGCGGCCTGCGCATCATCGGTACCGAACGCCACGAATCGCGACGCATCGACAACCAGCTGCGCGGTCGTTCCGGCCGCCAGGGCGATCCGGGTTCGAGCCGCTTCTACCTCTCGCTGGAAGACAACCTGCTGCGCATCTTCATGGGCGAGCGCGTCGCCGGCCTCATGCGCATGTTCGGCATGAAGGAAGACGACGCGATCCAGGATCGCATGGTCACCAAGCAGATCATGAACGCGCAGCGCAAGGTCGAGGCGCAGAACTTCGACTTCCGCAAGAACGTGCTCGAGTTCGACGATGTCGCCAACGACCAGCGCAAGGTCATCTACGAGCAGCGCAACGAACTGCTCGAAAGCGACGGCGTCGGCGAAACCGTAGCCAGCATCCGCGAAGACGTGTTTGCCGAACTCGTGCGCCGCTTCGTCCCGGCCAATTCGATCGACGACCAGTGGAACATCCCCGGTCTCGAGAAGGAACTCGAATCCGAGTTCGGTCTACGGCTGGACCTCAAGGGCTGGCTCGAGGAGCAGGAAGAAGCCGATGCCGATGCGGTGCTGGCCCGGGTCGAGGATGCCGCCGCGCGACTGTTCCGCGAGAAGGAAGCCCTGCTCGGCGAGGAAACCATGCGTTCGCTCGAGAAGCACGTCATGCTCTCGGTGGTCGACAACTGCTGGAAGGAGCACCTGACCAGCATGGACTACCTGCGCCAGGGCATCTACCTGCGCGGCTATGCGCAGAAGCAGCCGAAACAGGAGTTCAAGCGCGAATCGTTCCTGCTGTTCCAGCAGATGCTCGAGCGCATCAAGCACGAGCTGGTGCAGTTGCTCGCCCGCGTGCGCATCCGCAGCGAGGAGGAAGTGCAGGCGCTGGAAGCCCAGCAGCGCGCCCAGGCCGAGGCCCAGGCGCGTACGATGCAGTTCCAGCATGCCCAACCGGCCGGCTATGGTGGCGATTCGGAGTCGCCCGGGGAGCCGGCCCAGTCCGCGCAGACGGCCATGCCGATCCACCGCGATACACCCAAGGTCGGTCGCAATGATCCCTGTCCCTGTGGCTCCGGCAAGAAGTACAAGCAATGCCACGGCAGCCTGAGCTGAGCCGGCATTTCCGCTGATGAAACGGGGCACCCAGGCGCGCGCATCGAACTGAGCCCGATGCGCGCGATGATTGCCGACGAGGCGCATGGCTGACCGCGCCGACAGTTCGTCCCTGGTCCATGTCGTCGCGGGCATCCTGCGCGATCCACGCGGGCGTGTCCTGCTCGCCCAGCGGCCCGAAGGCAAGCCGCACGCCGGCTACTGGGAGTTTCCCGGCGGCAAGGTCGAACCGGCGGAAACGCCCGAGGCAGCCCTGGCCCGCGAACTTCACGAGGAACTGGGCATTCGCGTGCGCGTCGGTCGCCGCCGGATCGCGATTCCGCACGGCCCGATCCTGCTCGACGTGCGCGAAATCGAATCCTTCGACGGACAACCGGAATCCCACGAACATCAGCGTCTGCGCTGGGTCGAACCGGAGCAGGTCGACCGCGCCCTGCTGCCGCCCGCCGACCGGCCGGCATTGACCTCGCTGTGCCTTCCCGACCGCTATCTGATTACGCCGCTACCCGAAGAAGGGCGGGAAGTCGCGTTTCTTTCGGCCATCGAGTCGGCCCTGCAGGACGGAATCGAGCTGATCCAGCTACGACTGCCCGGCTGGCCCGTGACGCGCGTGGCGGCGCTGGCCCGGCGCGTGCGCGATGCGTGCAGGGGAAGCCGGGCGCGGGTCCTGCTCAATGCAGACTGGCGCCTCGCCGCCATCCTCGGTCTCGACGGCGTGCACCTGCCCGCGCGCGTTGCCTGCGCGCTGGCCAGTCGTCCTGCGGGCCACGGCCTGCTGGTGGCGGTGTCCTGCCATGACGCCGACGAATTGCGCCATGCGGCAGAAATCGGCGCCGATTTCGCGACCCTTTCGCCGATCGAACCGACCGACAGCCATCCGCGGGCCGCTGCGCTGGGGTGGGAGGCGGCCAGTGCCTTGCTGGCCGGGGCCGGCTTGCCGGTCTATGCCCTTGGTGGCCTCGGGGCCGAGCAGAGCAGGCGCGCACTCGACGCGGGCTTTCAGGGCATTGCCGCGATCAGGGCCCTCTGGCGCCCGCGGGCTGCCCTCTGACGATTCCGCAAACGGCGGACTCGACTTTGGTCCCGCTTCGGACTATTTTTGTCAGACAGGTCACACTATCGGGGGGTGCGTGGGCCGACTACTTGAACCGCGACGGCCGCAACCAGGGCCGGAACCATGCGGCAGGGGAAGGTCCGCCAAATCGTTCGCTGTGGTCGAGGGGACTGCGGCTGGCATCACTTCTTGAATTCGCGCCACGACACGTGGGTACCGGGCTCGTCGCACGACGAGCCCGCGGCCCATATCAATCACGGGGTAGGGAGATGGCTTCCATGAAGAATGTTTCTTGGGCTGGCGGAACGTCCCGCTTTTCCTGGCGGACCAGCATGGTCCTGGTCGTGCTCAGCCTGCTGGCCGGCGCAGGGCAGGCCGCGGCCGATGTCGACAAGGGCGCCAGCTACGCCGAAATGGCCAATCTTGGCCAGCAACTTGGCGCGCTGAAACCGCTAGTGGCGGGGAATCAGGCTTCGGCCCTGGCCTACCAAACCGCCATGGACCGCTATCTCGAGCTTTCACTGGCGATGGGCGGCGACGATCCTGCGCAGATCGCGCATCCGGTCGTACAGTCGGAAGTGCGCCCGTCGGCCGCCGGCACCTTCGGTGGGTTGCCGGCAGGTTGCAATACCACGACGACCAATTTCGCCAATACCACGCCTGTCGCGATCCCGACCGGCCCTGGTGTGGTGACCTCGACGATCGTGGTGTCGGGCGCCTCACCGTATCTGCTCGATCTGAACATGACCACCCAGATCCAGCATACATTCTCGGCGGATCTCGACATTACGCTGACCTCGCCGGCCGGCACGGTGGTGACGATCACCACCGACAACGGCGCCGGCAACGACGACGTCTTCAACGGCACGTTGTGGGACGATTCCGCCAATCTGGGCGGACAGGTGCCCTACACGACCAACAATGGACTGGTCACCGATCAGGCCTACGTCAACCTGACCACGGCGACCCCGCTGGTGCCCGAAGAGGCCATGGGTGCGTTCATCGGCGAGGACCCGAACGGTACCTGGACCCTGACCATTTCCGACGATCTGGCCGGTGACGGCGGCAATCTGAATGCCTGGTCGCTCGACGTGACGACACTGCCGAACGCGCCGATCACCGCGACCGAGCCGACCCTGACCCAGACGACGCCCGTGGCGATTCCGACCGGCCCGGCCGTGGTGAGCTCGACCATCGTCGTCGCCGGCGCCGGCACTGCCATTCTCGATGTCAACGCGACGACCTTCATCACGCACACGTTTGCCGCCGACCTCGATGTCACGCTGACCTCGCCAGCCGGAACCGTGGTCACCCTGACCACCGACAATGGTGCCGGCAACGACAATGTCTTCAACGGCACGCTCTGGGACGACAGCGCCAACCCGGGCGGACAGGTGCCCTATACGACCAACAATGGCCTCGTGACCGACCAGGCCTACGTCAACCTGACCACGGCGACACCGCTGGTCCCCGAAGAGGCCATGGCGGCATTCATCGGCGAGGACCCCAACGGCACCTGGACGCTGACGATCTCCGATGATCTCGCCGGCGACGGCGGCAGTCTCGACAGCTGGTCGTTGGACATCCAGACGTTCACTTGCGAATCGGCCGACCTGGCCATCACCAAGACCGACGGCATCACCAACGTCGCGGCCGGCCAGTCGACGACCTACACGATCACGGCCAGCAACGCCGGCCCGACCGATGCGCCGGCCAGCCAGGTGACCGATACCTTCCCGGCACCGCTGGCCGCTTGCAGCTGGACCTGTAGCGGTGCCGGTGGTGGCACCTGCACGGCATCCGGCGCCGGCAACATCGCCGACAGCGTCAATCTGCCGAACGGCGGTTCGGTGACCTACACGGCGACCTGCACCGTGCCGGCGTCGACCGCGGCCGGCGTCAACATCGCCAATACCGCGACTGTCTCGTCGCCCATTCCGGATCCGGTCCCGGGCAACAACAGCGCCACCGATACCGATACCACGATCGTCTCTTCCGACCTCTCGGTGACCAAGACCGATGGCGTCACCTCGGTCGTCGCCGGTGGCGCGCTGACCTACACGATCGTGGCCAGCAATGCAGGTCCGAGCGATGCGGCCGGCAGCACCGTCGCCGATACGTTCCCGGCGGCTCTGACCTGCAGCTGGACCTGTGTCGGCGGCGGCGGGAGCTGCACGGCATCGGGCGGCGGCAACATCAATGACGTCGTCAACCTACCGGCCGGGTCCAGCGTGACCTACACGGCCAATTGCACGGTCGCGCCCGGCACCGTGAACGGCACGGTGATCAGCAATACCGCCAATGTCGCGGTTGCCGGCGGTTCCAGTGATCCGGTGCCCGGAAACAATTCCGCGAACGACACGACCACGGTCATTGCCGGGTCCGGCGTCTCCGGCACCAAGACGGTTGCCGGCTCGACCATTCCGGGTGGTGCGATCGTCTACACCATCATCCTGAACAACGCCGGGCCGGGGCCACAGGCCGACAATCCGGGCGACGAGTTCATCGATGTCCTGCCGAGCCAGGTCACGTTCGATTCGGCCTCGGCCAGTTCGGGCACGGTCTCCAACGCCGGCAACACGGTGAGCTGGAACGGTGCGATCGCGGCGAGTGGCAGCGTCACGATCACGATCAATGCGACGGTCAATGCCGGCGCCTTCGGCCAGATCAACAACCAGGGCACGATCAACTACGACACCAACGGCGACGGCAGCAACGATGCCAGTGCCCTGACCGACAATCCGGCCGCGCCGGGGCCGGCCGATCCGACCGGGTTCCTGATTGCACAGAACATTCCGACGCTGGGACCGGTCGGTCTGTTCCTGCTGACGATCGGCCTGATCGCGATCTGGTACCGGCGCGAGCGCATACTGCGCCGATAAGGCGGGCGCAATCCGCCAGGGCTAGACGGCCAGGCATCTTCGGATGCCTGGCCTTTTTCTTGGGGGATTTCCGCCGGGGCTGCCGGCGTCGTCGAATGCCGGTTTGCGAGCGGATAGAGCAGGTCAGTCGGCCAGCACGAGGTACTTCTCGTGCAGTGCATCGACGGTGGCGTCGAGCGTTTCGAGGTCGGAGGTGTTGTCGATGACATCATCGGCTACCGCCAGGCGCTGTTCACGCGTGGCCTGGGCATCGAGCATCGCCTCGGCAAGCTCGGGCGTGATGCCGTCGCGCTTGAGCAGGCGGTCGATCTGGGTCTGGCGATCGACGTCGACCACGAGCACACGATCGACCCAGCCGTATTCGCCCGATTCGACGAACAGCGGAACCACCACCAGGCAGTAGGTCCCGCGCATGTTGCCGAGCGCACCCTGCATGGCGTGGCGGACACGCGGATGCACGATGCCTTCGAGCCGACGACGCGCATCCGGGTCGGCGAAAACGCGCTCGCGCATGGCCTTGCGGTCGAGCGAGCCATCCGCCGCGAGGACGCCTTCGCCGAAGGCCGCGACGATCTCGGCCAGCCCGGGTGTCCCGGGCGCGACCACCTCGTGGGCGAGGACGTCGGCATCGATGATGCCGACCCCGCGCAGGGCGAAACGTCGTTCGACGGTCGACTTTCCCGAGGCGATGCCGCCGGTCAGGGCTACGGTAAACATGCGGACGACCTATTCAGTGGGCAGGCGGCGGTGGCGATTGATCTGGTCGCGCAAGGCGAGCGTGGCCTGGCGTGCCGCATCGGTGAAGTCGTCTGCGGCGCTTGCGTAGAGGATGGCGCGCGATGAGCTGATCAGCAGGCCTGCGCCGTCACTGGCCTGGCCGTGCTCGAGCACGGCTTCGACATCGCCGCCCTGGGCGCCGATGCCCGGCACGAGCAGGGGCAAGTCGCCGACGATGCGGCGCACTTCGGCAAGCTGTGCAGGGTAGGTCGCGCCAGTCACCAGCAGGCAGTTGCCGTTGCCGTTCCATTCCCGGGCCACGCGCTCGGCCACACGCTGGTACAAAGGCATGCCGCCGACATCGAGATCCTGCAGGTCGCCGGCACCGGGGTTCGAGGTGCGGCAAAGGATCACCGCGCCCTTGTCGGCGCGATCGAGGAAGGGCCGCAGGCTGTCGCGGCCGAGATAGGGATTGAGCGTCACCGCGTCGGCCTCGTAGCGCTCGAAGGCTTCGCGCGCATAGTGCTCGGCGGTCGAGCCGATATCGCCGCGCTTGGCATCGAGGATGACCGGCACCCCGGGCTGCTGTGCACGGATGTGGGCGATCAGGCGCTGCAGTGCGTCTTCCGCCCCGAGCGCCGCGAAATGCGCGATTTGCGGCTTGAAACAGCAAACCAGGTCGGCCGTGGCGTCGACGATGTCGCGGCAGAAAGCGAATACGGCATCGTCATCGCCGGCGAATCGTGCCGGGAAACGCGCCGGCTCCGGATCGAGCCCGACGCAGACCAGCGAGTTGTTCCGTTGCCAGGCGGCGCGCAGGCTTTCGATGAAGGTCATGGTGGGGCCGGGAATGGGGAATGGAGAATAGGGAATGGGAAGACGCGCAACGACGATGCCGTAGCGCTCGTATCGAGGCCAGCGACAAGTGCGACGACCGGGCGATATCGATCGGGAGCCTCGAGTATGTTCCGGATCACCAGGCACGCGCCTGCTCGTGCATCCATGTATGTCATCTCGTGCGCGCCCTCCGGATTTCGAAGCGTTCGTCGAGCAACTCGCGATTCGATCGATGGGGAAGGGGCTCTTTCAATTCCCATTCCCCGTTCCCCATTCTCGATTCCCGGCCTTCAAGCCAACTTCTTGTAACGCAGCCGATGCGGCTTGGCCGCCTCGTCGCCGAGACGGCGCTTCTTGTCTTCCTCGTATTCGCGGTAGTTGCCGGCGAAGAACTCGACGTGCGAGTCGCCTTCGAAGGCGAGGATGTGGGTGGCGATGCGGTCGAGGAACCAGCGGTCATGCGAGATCACGAAGGCATTGCCGGGGAATTCGAGCAGGGCATCCTCGAGCGCGCGCAGGGTTTCGATATCGAGATCGTTGGACGGCTCGTCGAGCAGCAGCACGTTGCCGCCCTGGAGCAGGGTCTTGGCCAGGTGCAGGCGACCACGCTCGCCGCCCGACAGCGTGCCGACCAGTTTCTGCTGGTCCGGGCCCTTGAAGTTGAAGCGGCCGATGTAGGCGCGCGACTGGATCTCGATGCCGTTGATGTTGAGGATGTCGGCACCGCCCGAGACTTCCTGGAACACGTTGTGGTCGCCCTCGAGCTTCTCGCGGCTCTGGTCGACGTAGGCGACCTTGACCGTCTGGCCGATGCTGATTTCGCCGGAATCGGGCTTTTCCTTGCCGATGATCATCTTGAACAGGGTCGACTTGCCGGCACCATTCGGGCCGATGATGCCGACGATCGCGCCGGGCGGCACGACCAGGCTGAGGTCGTCGATCAGCAGGCGGTCACCGAAGGACTTGCTGACGTTCTTGAATTCCATGACCGAGGCGCCGAGGCGCTCGCCGGGCGGAATGAAGATCTCGTTGGTTTCATTGCGACGCTGGTAGTCGACCGACTGCAGCTCCTCGATCCGGGCCAGGCGCGCCTTGCCCTTGCTGCGACCGCCCTTGGCATTGCTGCGCGCCCATTCGAGCTCGCGCTGGATCGCCTTCTGGCGCGCCTTCTCGCTCGATTCTTCCTGCTTGAGGCGCTCGTCCTTCTGCTCGAGCCACGAGGAGTAGTTGCCCTTCCACGGAATGCCGCGGCCGCGATCGAGTTCGAGGATCCACTCGGCGGCGTTGTCGAGGAAGTAGCGGTCATGGGTGACCGCGACCACGGTGCCCGGGAAGTCGGCAAGGAAGTTCTCGAGCCATTCAACCGATTCGGCGTCGAGATGGTTGGTCGGTTCGTCGAGCAGCAGCATGTCGGGTTTCGACAGCAGCAGGCGGCACAGCGCGACGCGGCGCTTCTCGCCACCGGAGAGCTTGCCGACATTGGCTTCCCACGGCGGCAGGCGCAGCGCGTCGGCGGCGACCTCGAGCTGGCGCTCGAGCGCATGCGCGTCGGTCACCGCGAGCAGGTTTTCGAGGCGTTGCTGCTCGGCGGCGAGCTTGTCGAAATCGGCGCCTTCCTCGGCGTAGGCCGCATAGACCTCGTCGAGGCGCTTCTGCGCATTGATGACCTCGGACACGCCTTCTTCGACCACTTCGCGCACGGTCTTGTCGGGGTCGAGCTTCGGCTCCTGTTCGAGGAAGCCGATCTTGGTGCCCGGGTTGGCTCGCGCCTCGCCCTGGAAGTCGGTATCGGTGCCGGCCATGATCCGAAGCACGGTCGATTTGCCGGCGCCATTGAGGCCGAGCAGGCCGATCTTGGCGCCCGGGAAGAACGAAAGCGAGATGTCCTTGATGATCTGGCGCTTCGGCGGAACGATCTTGCTGACGCCGATCATCGTGTAGATGTATTGCATGCCAACTCCGGAATAGGGTCGATACCGACGCGGCCAGGGGGCCAGGGCCGTCGGTCAGGAAAAAGGGGGCTGCGGATTATCGCCGATCCGGGGGCGGGGCGTCATGTCTGGTTCGGGAATGGGGAATAGGGAATGGGGAATGGGGAGATGCCGGAAGCAATGGCAACCGTGAGGTGACCTTACGCCGAGGGGCGGTGAAACAGATCTGCAGCCGACCTCAGCCCGCGGTTCCCATTCCCCATTCCCCATTCCCCATTCCCTATTCCCGGCTCGTCAGAGCCTCCCCAGCTGCTCGCGCAATCCGTCCAGGGTGGTCGTGAAATCGGCCAGGCGCTGGCGTTCCTGTTCGACCACGGCGGCCGGTGCGTTGGCGACGAAGGTCGCGTTGCCGAGCTTGCCGTTGCACTTGGCGATCTCGCCTTCGACGCGCTTGATTTCCTTGCCGAGGCGGGCCTTTTCGGCCTCGAGGTCGATCAGGCCGGCCAGCGGAATCAGCACGCGCAGCTCGCCGACGATGGCCGACGCACAGGCCGGCTCCTGCTCGCCTTCGGCCAGCCAGCGCTGCGATTCGGTGCGGGCCAGGAAGGCGATCTGGCTGGCGAAGCGCTCGATGCGCAGGCGATCGCCGGCGCTGCCGCGCGCGAACAGCAGCGGAATCTGCTTGCCCGGGGCGATGTTCATTTCGCTGCGGATGCGGCGGATTTCGCCGAGCACCGACTTCAGCCACTCGATGTCGGCCACGGCAGCCGGCTCGACACCCGGGGTGAATTCGACGCTGCGCGGATACGGGCGTTTTGCAACCGAATCGCCGCTGATGCCGAGGCGCGGGGCCACGTTGTGCCAGATCTCCTCGGTGATGAACGGCGTGATCGGGTGCAGGGCGCGCAGGATCGCCTCGAGCACGCGCATCAGGGTGTGCCGGGTCGAGCGGACCGCCTCGGCGTCGCCGCCGTTGAGGGCCGGCTTGCTCAGTTCGAGGAACCAGTCGCAGTAGTCGTTCCAGACGAACTCGTAGAGGGCCTGGGCGACCAGGTCGAAACGATAGGTCGCGAACTGCGCTTCGACTTCCTCGAGCGTGCTCGCCAGGCGCGACAGGATCCACTGTTCGGCGGCCGTCGCCGGCAGGGCCGTGCCGGGTTCGGTCGATTCGACGTTCATCAGCACGAAACGCGCCGCGTTCCAGAGCTTGTTGCAGAAATTCTTGTAGCCCTCGGCGCGCTTGAGGTCGAAGTTGATGGTGCGCCCGTAGGTGGCCAGCGCGGCAAAGGTGAAGCGCATGGCGTCGGTGCCAACCGCGGCGATGCCGTCCGGATAGTCCTTGCGGATGCGCTTTTCGACCTTCTCGCGCACCTGCGGGATGAGCAGCGAAGCGGTCGATTTCCGCACCAGCGACTCGAGGTCGATGCCGTCGATCAGGTCGAGCGGGTCGATCGTGTTGCCCTTCGACTTCGACATTTTCTGGCCTTCCGCGTCGCGCACGATGGCGTTGATGTAGACCTCGCGGAACGGCACCTTGCCGGTGAAGTACTGGGTCGCCATGACCATGCGCGCGACCCAGAAGAAGATGATGTCGAAGCCGGTGACGAGCACCGCGCTCGGAATGAAGGCCTGGTCCTTGGACCAGTCGGCGACGACGTGGCCGTCTTCGCTGACCGGACCGCTGGCCGGCCAGCCCATGGTCGAGAACGGCCACAGCGCCGAAGAGAACCAGGTGTCGAGGACATCCTCGTCCTGGCGCAGCGCGCCGACCGGCTCGGTCCCGGCATGGGCGAGGGCATCGGCCTCGTCTTCGCCGACAAAGATGTTGCCGGCCTCGTCGAACCAGGCCGGGATGCGATGGCCCCACCAGAGCTGGCGGCTGACGCACCAGTCCTGGATGTTGTCGAGCCACTGCGTGTAGGTGCTCGACCAATTCTCCGGCACGAAGCGGATTTCGCCCGTGCGCACGGCGGCCAGGGCCGGCTCGGTGATCGCCTTGCGCCCGCCCGGACCGGGCTTGCCGTCGACACGCGTGTCGCTGGTCAGGTCGAGGAACCACTGGTCGGTCAGCATCGGCTCGATGACCGCGTCGGTGCGCTGGCTGATCGGCACCTGCAGCTTGTGCTTCCTGGTCTCGACGAGCAGGCCGAGCGCTTCGAGGTCGGCCAGGATCTTCTTGCGCGCGACGAAGCGATCGAGGCCGCGATAGGCTTCCGGCGCCTCGTCGACGATCTTCGCGTCGAGGGTCAGGATGACGATCGGCGCGAGCTTGTGGCGGGCGCCGATCTGGGCGTCGTTGAAATCATGCGCCGGCGTGATCTTGACGCAGCCGGTGCCGAACTCGCGTTCGACATAGCTGTCGGCGATGACCGGGATCTCGCGGTTGGTCAACGGCAACTTCAGGGTCTTGCCGATCAGCGACTGGTAGCGCTCGTCGTCCGGATGCACGGCCACGGCGACGTCGCCGAGCATGGTTTCCGGACGGGTCGTGGCGACCACCAGGCCTTCCCCGCCATCACTGGCCGGATAGCGGATCGACCACAGGCTGCCGTCCTTTTCCTCGCTGTTGACCTCGAGGTCCGAGACCGCGGTCATCAGCACCGGGTCCCAATTGACCAGGCGACGGCCGCGATAGAGCAGGCCGTCGCGGTACCACTGCACGAACACGCGGCGCACCGCGGCCGAGAGCCCCTCGTCCATCGTGAAGCGCTCGCGCGACCAGTCGATCGAGGCGCCGAGGCGACGCATCTGGTTGCTGATCGTCGAACCGGACTCCTGCTTCCATTCCCAGACCCGCTCGATGAACTTCTCGCGGCCGAGGTCGTGGCGCGTCTTGCCCTCGGCGGCGAGCTGGTTCTCGACGATCTTCTGGGTGGCGATGCCGGCATGGTCCGTGCCGCCCTGCCAGAGCGTGCGTGAACCACGCATGCGCTGGTAGCGGCACAGCGCGTCCATGATCGTCTGCTGGAAGGCATGGCCCATGTGCAGGGTGCCGGTCACGTTCGGCGGCGGCAGCAGGATGCAATACGGGCTGCCATTGCCGTGCGGCTTGAACGCGCCGGCGGCCTCCCACTGCGCATACCACTTTGGTTCGATCTGGCCGGGTTCGAAACTTTTGTCCATAAACGGGAATCGGGAATGGGGAATAGGGAATGGGGAAATCAAGGGCAGAGCTCGGGGAACCAGGGGAGTTTGCTTCTTCCATTCCCCATTCTCCATTCCCCATTCCCGCCCCGTCACATATCGTGCTTGTTCAGTTCATAGCCGAGCCGCTTGTAGGCGCTCCAGCGCTTGCGCGAGCCGTCGCGCTCGGCCGGATCGGCGGCGACGACTTCGAGCACGCGCTCGTGGCTGCCGAGCGCGCATTCGTCGCGCAGGTTGATGGCCAGCGGGCGATCGCCGGCATCGACGCCGGGCGGCACGATCAGCACGGCGGTGACCGCATCGTCGTCGTCGCCGGCGACCTGGTGCGGAATGAAGGCCTCTTCATCGAATTCCCACAGGCGCGCGTCGATCGCTTCGGCCTGGTCCTGCGAGCGTGCGAAGATCACGGTCGGCTGTTCGCTGGTGTAGGCCTTGCGCGCCAGCTCGCAGACCAGCAGCAGCGGATCCTCGCGGAAGCGCGGCTTGTCGATCAGGTAGAAGTCGGCGCGCGGCATGTCGGTCAGAACGTCGACGGGGGCGGATTGCCGGGCTGCACGGCGGCCATCAGGAACGTACCGATCGCCGAGGCCATGGCGCAGG
Organism: Dokdonella sp.; assembly: GCA_019634795.1. GTDB lineage: Bacteria > Pseudomonadota > Gammaproteobacteria > Xanthomonadales > Rhodanobacteraceae > Dokdonella. Next base: position 132,747 of record JAHCAR010000007.1, on the reverse strand, counting down.
CGATGACCAGTCCGAAGAAGGACAGTATCGGCACGACCCGCGCGCCGGCGGGCCGGGTCTTGTAGAAGTAGTACGGCACGAACACCGCGGCGAGCAGGATGATGCCGATGTTGAGCCACAGCGGGCGCCGGATGTCTAGCTCGGCGCTGTCGATCTGCAGCCAGCGAAAACCGAGCAGCAACAAGGCCAGGTTGGCGACGAACTGCACCCACATCGGCACTCCGACGACGGCCGGATCCGGCGCCATCGCGGTGACGACGATGCCGGTCACCAGCGATACGCCGAGCATGCCGGCGATGGCGACCTGCTTGGCCCGGCGGTTCTGGTCGACGATCTCGTTCACGCGCAGCGATCGATCAGGTACTGGGTCAGCAGCGGCACCGGGCGCCCGGTCGCCATGCCCTTGCGGCCCTCGTTCCAGGCCGTGCCGGCGATGTCGAGGTGGGCCCAGCGATAGCCGGTCGTGAAGCGCGACAGGAAGCAGCCGGCGGTGATCGCGCCGGCATACTTGCCGCCGAGGTTGGCGACGTCGGCGAAGGCCGATTCGAGCGCGCTCTGGTAGTCGTCCCAGAGTGGCAGGCGCCAGGCGCGGTCGAGGGTCTGGTTGCCGGCATCGAGCAGTTGTCCGGCGAGTTCCTCGTCCTGGGTCATCAGGCCGCTGGCGTGCTTGCCGAGGGCGACCACGCAGGCGCCGGTCAGGGTCGCCGCGTCGATGATGACCTCGGGTTCGAAGCGCTGCGCATAGGTCAGCGCATCGCACAGGATCAGGCGCCCCTCGGCGTCGGTGTTGAGCACCTCGATGGTCTGGCCGGACATGCTCGTGAGCACGTCGCTGGGGCGGTAGGCATTGCCGTCGGGCATGTTCTCGACCGCCGCGGCGATGCAGACCAGGTTCACCGGCAGGGCCAGTTCGACCGCGGCGACGAAGGTGCCGAGCATGCCGGCCGCGCCGCACATGTCGAACTTCATTTCTTCCATGCCGGCGCCGGGCTTCAGCGAGATGCCGCCGCTGTCGAAGGTGATGCCCTTGCCGACCAGCACATACGGCTTGGCGCCCTCGGCGCCGCCGTTCCAGCGCAGGACCACGAGCTTGGGCGGATTCGCCGAGCCGCGGGCAACGCCGAGCAGGGAGCCCATGCCGAGCTTTTCCATGTCGTCGCGCTCGAGGATCTCGCAGGCCACGCCCTTGTGGGCGTCGGCGAAGGCCCTGGCCTGCGCGGCGATGTGGGTCGGGTTGCAGATGTTCGGCGGCAGGTTGCCGAGTTCGCGGGCGAAGCGCACGCCGCTGGCCATCGCGAAGGCTTCCTTGAGGGCGCGCTGCTGGCCGTCGCCGGCCAGGGCCAGCGACTCGAGTTGCGGGGTCTTGGGCTTGTCCTTCGGCTTGAATGTGGCCGTGTAGCGGTAGGCATGCTGGTCGGCGGCGAGGGCGGCCGTGCGCAGCTTCCAGGCCTCGTCGCGGCCGGGCACGTCGAGTTCGCTCAGCCACGAGCTGGCCGAGGCGACCGGCATCGCGCGCAGCGCGCGCCCGGCCTCGAGCGCGGCGCGGTTGAAGGCCGCGGCGTCGAACTTGTCCCTGTCGCCGAGACCGACCACGAGGACGCGCCCAGCCTTTACTCCCGGCATCGCGAACAGCAGCGAACTGCTGCCGAGCTTGGCCGTGATGTCGCCATTGGCGATCAGGCGCTTGAGGGTGCCGGAGGAGGCTTCGTCGATGCGCGCCGCTGCCGCGCTGAGGGTGCCGTCGGCGAAGGCGCCGACGATCGCGCAGGGGGTTTCGCTGGTTTCGGATGTCTCTCGGGTCAAGCTGAACGTCAGGGTCATAGCGGGTTCCGGATTCGGGAAAAAAATGGCGTTAGCCACGCGCGGCGCCGTGCGGGCCGTTAGACTTGCGGGGCTGCGCGCGATTCTTTCGAGGCGCCAAACCGCTCATTCTAAGGCATAGAGAACCCCGTTGCTGCGCATCATCGACCGCTACCTGCTCCGCGAACTCGCGCTGGCCTTTCTCGCCATCGCCGCGGTCCTGCTCCTGATCAGCATCGGCGAATCGCTGATCGCCGTGCTCAACCAGGTCGCGCGCGGGCGCGTGCCGGCCGACCTGCTGGTCGCGATGATCGGCCTGCGCGCGATCGACAGCCTCAACGTGCTGCTGCCACTGGCCACCTTCCTCGGCATCCTGCTGGCCTATGGCCGGCTCTACCGGGACAGCGAAATGGCGGTCCTCAGCACCTCGGGGCTGCGCGTCAGCGGTCTCATGCGCCCGCTCGCCCTGCTCGTGGTTCCGGTGGCCCTGGTCCTCGGTCTGGTCGGGTTCTGGATCGCGCCGATGGCCGTGCGCTTTTCCCAGCATCTGGTCGACGAGGCGAACCGGTCCCTGCTCATCGCCGGCCTCGAGCCGGGCCGTTTCGTCGCCCTTCCGGGACGCGAGGGCATCATCTATGTCGGCGACATGTCACCCGAAGGCTCGAAATTCGAGCGCATGTTCGTCGAGAGCGAGCGCCTCGACGAGGACGGCAGCTCACGCATCAACATCATCACGGCGCGCCGCGGCGAGCTCTACCGCGATACCTCGGGCGGCGACCGTTTCCTCTCGCTGAAGGACGGTTTCCGGGTCGAGGGCCAGCCCGGCCAGGACGATTTCCGCCTGCTGCGCTTCGAGCGCAACGACATCAAGCTCGCCGACAACGACGCAGTCGACAATTCCGACGCGGTCAAGCGCGCGGCGCCGACGCGGGAACTCTGGACCAGCACTGACACCGTGCAGCGCGCCGAACTGCACTGGCGGCTGGCACCGCTGGTTTCGACCGTGGTCCTGGCCCTGCTGGCCCTGCCGCTGTCGCGCAGCAACCCGCGCCAGCCGCGCTATGCCAGTCTGATCGTGGCCGTGCTCGGCTATATCGCCTATGCGAACTTCCTCGCCCTCGGCCGCTCGTGGATCGCGCACGGCAAGCTGTCGCCGGCCTTCGGCCTCTGGTGGGTCTACCTGCCGACCCTGCTGATCGCGTTCTGGCTGATCCGTCGCGGCCAGCGCCTCGGCCGGCGGCGCCGGCGGGTGCCGGCATGATCGGCTGGCGTTTCAAGCGGGTCGACCGCCTGGTCGGCATCTCGGTGCTGGCCGCAGTCGGCCTGACCTGGTTCGTGCTGGTCGGCTTCGACGCCTTCACGATCTTCGTCGGCGAACTCAACGACGTCGGTCGTGGCAGCTACACCCTGGCCAAGGCCGCGAGCTACACCTTGCTGACCGTGCCGCGGCGGCTTTACGAGATGTTCGGCTATGCGGCCCTGATCGGCGGCCTGGCCGGTCTCGGCGCGCTGGCCGGCACCGGCGAGCTGACCGCGCTGCGTGCCGCCGGCATGTCCAAGCTGCGCATCTGCGCTTCGGTCGCGCTGACCCTGGTCCTGTTGACCGGGCTCGTCGTCGCGCTCGGCGAGACCCTCGCGCCCCTTGGTGAACAGAGTGCCCGGGCGCTGGCTCTGGCGGCGAAGTCGAAGGATGTCAGCCTGGCCAAGGGCGGCAGCATCTGGGCCCGCGACGGCAATACCTTCATCAATGCCGGAAGTGGCCGCACCCGGCAGACCGCCAGCGGCGAAGTCGTCGACCTGAGCCGCGTGCGCGTCTTCGAATTCGACGACGACGGCCGGCTGACCACGCTGTCGGTGGCGGCGCGGGCCGAGCATTCCGGCGGCCAATGGACCCTGTACGACCTGCGCCGCACGGTCTTCGCCGAGGCCTCGGCGACGAGTACCGAGAGTGCCGAAATGCAGTGGCCTTCGGGTCTCGATCCCGACGTCCTGGCGCTCAGCATCGTCAACCTCGACTACCTCAACCTGCGCGAGCTGTCGCGCAACATCGCCTACCTCGAGCGCAACGGGCAGGATTCGCGCAGTTTCCGCGAAGCCTACTGGGCGCGGCTGTTCTACCCGCTCAACGTGCTCGTGCTGGCTTTCTGCGCGTTGCCGTTCGCGTTCGGCGCCCTGCGCAGCGGCGGCCTGGCCAAGCGCCTGTTCATCGGCATCGTGCTCTCGATCGGCTTCTTCTTCCTGCAGCGCGCCGCGGTCAATGTCGGCGCGGTTTACGGATTGCCGCCGGCGTTGGCCAACGTGATTCCGCCGACACTGCTGATCGCGCTGGCCTTTGCCTGGTTCCGGCGGTTTGCCTAGGGTCGGGAATGGGGAATGGGGAATGGGGAATAGTGGCGCGCGGCTTGGCGCAAGCGTCGGGTTTGCCGAAAGATTCCGTGGATTTTCTGGCTCAGGTTGCTGATCTGGGCAGGCGAACCATGCGTGTTTTCGCGAGGATGTCGTGCAGGGCGCGGCGGTCGGGGTCGAACAGGCACCAGAGGAAGCCGCTGCCGAGCAGCAGGGTCGAGCCTGTCGCGAGCGCGAAGCGCGCGAGCGAGCGGCGCGCATCGGGAAAACGACCCTGCGCATCGAGGATCGAGACGCGCCAGGCGCGCATGCCGATGGTCTGGCCGCCGCGGCTCCAGGAAACGACGAAATAGAGCGCGGTCAGGGCCAGCAGGACACCTTGCAGGACGAAGTGGTAGAGCGGCGGCTGGCGGGCGACATCGACCTCGCCGCGAAAGGCCAGCAGGACCAGTGCGGCCGCGACCATCCAGATCGCGACGAGGACCAGGACGTCGTAGAGCAGGGCGGCCAGGCGCCGCCAGAGCGGGGCGGATTCGAAAGTGTTCATGATCGTGCGCGGGGGAAATTCGCGCTAGCCTCCGGGTTTGCGCAACCCCGCGCAAGACGGGAGCCCCTCGCACGTGCCAGCCGAAGCATCCAGACCCAGCGAAGTATCGGCTGCCGATCGCGCCCTGATCGAGCGCTTCCTCGAGCGTGCTTGGTCCGAGCTCGGGCTGGCCGACAATACCCTGGCCGGCTATCGCCGCGATCTTGAAGCCTTCTCGCGCTGGCTGGCGGCGCCGGCCCAGGCGTCGAGCCTGGCCGCCTGCGGGCGCGAGCTGCTCTATCGCTATCTTTCGGCGCGGTCGCAGAAAGGGGGTGTCGGCGGACGTGGCTACAGCGCGCGATCGAATGCGCGACTGCTCTCGGCCCTGCGCCACTTTTACCGGGCCCTGCAACGCGAAGGCGGCATCCTCGAGGACCCGACCCTGCTGATCGACGCGCCACGACTGCCGCGCGGGCTGCCCAAGGCGCTCGCCGAGAGCGAGGTCGAGGCGCTCCTGAAGGCGCCGCCGGAAACCCCGCTCGGCCTGCGCGACCGGGCCATGCTCGAACTGATGTATGCGACCGGTTTGCGCGTCAGCGAGCTGGTCGGTCTGCGCTCGGACCAGGTCAACCTGCGCCAGGGCGTCTTGCGCGTGACCGGCAAGGGCGGCAAGGAGCGCCTCGTGCCGATCGGCGCCGAAGCGCAGCACTGGCTGCTGCGCTATGTCGGCGAGTCGCGCATGGGCCTGCTCAAGGGCGCGCGCGTCGATGCCCTGTTCGTGACCGCGCGGCGCAGCGGCATGACCCGGCAGATGTTCTGGAACCTGGTCAAGAAGCACGCCTTGACCGCCGGCATCGCCGCCAAGCGCATCTCCCCGCACGGTCTGCGGCACTCCTTCGCCACTCATCTGCTCAACCACGGCGCTGATCTGCGCGCCTTGCAGATGCTTCTCGGGCACAGCTCCCTGTCGACCACCCAGATCTACACCCTGGTCGCCAAGGAGGGCCTCAAGCGCCTGCATGCGCAGCATCATCCGCGTGGCTGAACGGTGTCAGGACGGGTCGGTGCGATCCGGCCAGGCATGCCCGATCGGGGTTCCTCAGGGCAGCTGTCCATGCGAAAATCAAGGGCTGCAATGGAACCATCGCCGGTTCCGAGGGTCCCTTGAGGACCGGATGTTCGAGGAAATTCCCGCCTGATGAAGTTTCTGTGCGCGCTTTGCGTCGTCGTATCCAGCGTCTTCCTCGGCCAGGCCATGGCCGCCGAGGGCGATGCGGCACGCGCGGCAATCCAGAAGATTGCGCCGATGCAGCAGGTCAGCGCGTTCCGCAAGTCCGCCTTGCCCGGCTATTACGAGGGCGTCATCGCGGGCCAGGTCGCCTACGCCAGCGAAGACGGGCGCTACCTCGTGCGCGGCACGGTCGAGGATCTCGACAAGGGCATCAATCTGAGCGAGGCGAGCATGGCAGCCAAGCGTCGCGAGCTGCTCGCAACCCTCGGTCCTGAAGAGCGCCTGAGTTTCGCGCCGGCCAAACCGAAGTATCGCATTACCGTGTTCACCGACGTCGATTGCCCGTTCTGCCGCCGGCTGCATTCGCGTATCGACGATTACAAGGCGCTCGGCATCGCTTTCGACTACGTGTTCTTCCCGCTCAGCATCCATCCCGGCGCCGACCTCAAGTCGATCGCGGTCTGGTGTTCGGCGGATCGACAGCTGGCCTACACCGCGGCCCTGCGCGGGCAGTCGCCCGGCACGCGCGATTGCCCGAACCCGCTGATCCAGATGCGCCATGCCGGCAGCGAGATCGGCGTCGTGCAGACGCCGACGGCGATCGCCGCGGACGGCAGCGTCATCGATTCGACCATCCTCATGTCGCCGCAGCGCCTGCTCGCCGAGCTGCAGCGAATTTCCGCCGTTGCCGATCCATCCGCCCTGGCCGCATCCGCGGCTGGTCGTTGAGACTTCCCGAGGTATTCCATGCGTCACATCGTCCTGCTTTCCCTGCTTCTCATCGCCTTTGGTGCCTCCGCAGCCACGCCCGAGGAAACCGTGCAGGCGGCCATGGGCAAGCTCGCCCCCCAGGTCAAGATCGACGTGGTCCAGGAGTCGGTGATTCCGGGCTTCTACGAGGCCATCGTCGGCAGCCAGTTCATCTATGTCAGCAAGGATGGCCGCTACGTCCTCGATGGCAGCGCGATCGACGTCGACAGCCGTCGTGACATTACCGAGGCGGCCCGGGCCAAGACCCGGCTTGCCTCGCTGAAGGCGATCGGTCCCGACAAGCGGATCATCTTCGCGCCTAAGGATCCGAAATACTCGGTCACCGTCTTCACCGACATCGATTGTCCGTTCTGCCGCCGCTTCCACCAGCAGATCCAGGCCTACAACGATGCCGGCATCGCCGTCGAATACGTGTTCCTGCCGCTCGACATCCATCCCGGCGCCGACAAGAAAGCCGAGGCCGTGTGGTGCGCGATCGATCGCAAGACCGCCTTCAGCGCAGCCATGACCGGTGCGCCGACCGGCAACGCGACCTGCGAGAATCCAATTGCCGAGTCGACCCGGGTCGCTCGTCAGATCGGCATCAACGGCACCCCGACCATGCTCGCCTCCGATGGCTCGCGCGTTGCACCGCAGATCGCCCTGGCTCCGGACAAGCTGGTTGCCGAGCTCGAGCATCTGGCCAAGAATCCTGTTGCGCCGCGTTGAGCACGGCACTCACCCCAAAGGTAACCATCATGAAATTCCCCGTCATTGCCGCGCTCGTGTTTTCCGCCGTGGTGCCGCTGGCCCAGGCCGCCGACAAGGGTGACCAGGCGGCCCGCGACGCGATTCAGAAACTCGTCCAGGACCGCAAGATCGAGGCCCTCGAGAAGGCCCCGATCGACGGCTACTACCAGGCCGTGGTCGGCAGCCAGCTGCTCTATGTCAGTGCCGACGGCCGCTACGTCCTGCAGGGAACCCTGTACGACGCCGACGCCAAGCTCGACCTGACCGCGGCGCGCCTCGCCCGCGTCAACGTGGCCAAGCTCGACGCCTACCCGGAATCCAAGCGCATCAGCTTCAAGCCGACTTCCAAGCCGAAGTACAAGGTGACCGTGTTCACCGACATCGACTGCGGCTATTGTCGCAAGATGCATTCGCACATTGCCGAGTACAACGAGCGCGGCATCCAGGTCGACTACCTGTTCTTCCCGCGCAGCGGTCCCGGCACGCCTTCGTTCGCCAAGGCCGTTTCGGTCTGGTGCGCCAAGGACCGCCAGTCGGCATTCACTGCCGCCAAGGCCGGCAGCGATCCGGCGCCGCTGCAATGCGACAACCCGGTGAGCGAGGAGTACAAGCTCGGCATCGATGTCGGCGTGGACGGCACGCCGACCGTGTTCGCTCCGGATGGCAGCAAGATCGGTGGCTATCTGACCCCGGACCAGCTGCAGGCCCAGCTCGAGCGCGTCGCGGCGCAGGAAAAGCCCGGCGCCTGAGCGTTCCGGCGCACAGGGGCGACGCCCGTGGCCGGGGGCCGGCCACGGATGCTCGGGTTCTCGCCGGGGCGCGGCTTCGGCTATCATTCGCGACCCTTGCAATCCGACTGCCATGATCGTCCTCGACGGCCAGCCGGCCCTCTCCGCCTTTCGCATTGAACGACTGAACGCGGCCCTCGCCGGCGTCGCCGCCGGCTGCAGCCTGCGTTCGGCGCGCCATGTCTATGCCGTGGCGGCCGACGCCGAGGGCGCGGTCGACCTGGATAGGCTGCAGAAGATCCTGCAGGCGTCCGGGCCGTCGAAGCCGGCCGCGCTCTGGGTGGTGCCTCGGGTCGGCACGATTTCGCCGTGGTCGAGCAAGGCCACCGATATCCTGCACGACTGCGGTTTCGCCATCCGCCGCGTGGAACGCGCACTCGCGGTCGAGCTCGAACGCGCTCCGCAACCGGGGTCGGCGGGATGGCAGGCGGTGGTTGGCATCCTGCATGATCCGATGACCGAGTCGATCCTGACCCGGCTCGCCGAGTTCGATCGGCTGTTCGACGTCGGTGCAGCCCTGCCGCTCGGGCGCATTGCACTCGGCAATGATCCGCAGGTCGCCCTCGAGGCGGCCAACCGGCGTCTCGGCCTGGCCCTGGCCGCCGACGAGATTGCTTACCTGGCCGAAAACTACGCCGTGCTCGATCGCGATCCGACCGATGCCGAGCTGATGATGTTCGCCCAGGCCAACTCCGAGCACTGCCGGCACAAGGTGTTCAACGCCGAATTCACGATCGATGGCGAGAAGCAGCCGCTGTCGCTGTTCGCGATGATCCGCAACACGCACAAGCAATCGCCAGCGCATACCCTGTCCGCCTACAAGGACAATGCCGCGGTGATCGCCGGCAATGTCGGCAAGCGTTTCTTCGCCGATCCCGAGTCCGGCGTGTTCGCCGCGACCAGCGAAGCCGTGCCCTACGCGATCAAGGTCGAGACGCACAATCATCCGACCGCGATTTCGCCCTACGCCGGTGCGGCAACCGGGTCCGGCGGCGAGATCCGTGACGAGGGGGCGACCGGCCGCGGCGGCAAGCCGAAGGCCGGCCTGACCGGATTCAGCGTCTCGCACCTGCGCATTCCCGGGCTGCAGCGTCCATGGGAGCCCGAGCGCGCGCTGCCGCCGCGCTTCGCCACGGCCTATGAAATCATGCGCGACGGACCGATCGGCGCGGCCGCATTCAACAACGAATTCGGTCGTCCGTGCCTGGGCGGCTATTTCCGCACCTATGAGCACGGCACCGACGAGACCGGCCTGCTGCGCGGCTACGACAAGCCGATCATGATCGCCGGCGGCCTGGCCAACCTGCGCCCCTCGCATGTGGAGAAGCGCACTCTGCAGCCCGGAGACTGCGTGATCGTGCTCGGCGGCCCGGCCATGCTGATCGGCCTCGGTGGCGGCGCCGCCTCCTCGGTGGCCGCCGGCACCAGCTCGGCCGAGCTCGACTTTGCCTCGGTGCAACGCGACAACGCCGAGATGCAGCGGCGCTGCCAGGAAGTCATCGACGCCTGCTGCGCGCGCGGCGCCGACAATCCGCTGGTCTCGATCCACGACGTCGGCGCCGGCGGCCTGTCCAATGCGATCCCCGAATTGCTCAACGACTCGAATGTCGGTGGCGAGCTCGAGCTGCAACGCATTCCGAGCGACGATCCGCACCTGTCGCCGATGCAGATCTGGTGCAACGAGTCGCAGGAACGCTACGTGCTCGGCGTGCGCCCCGCCGATCTGCCGCTGTTCGAATCGATCTGCGCGCGCGAACGCTGCCCGTTCGCGGTCGTCGGCCATGCCACCGAAGAACGCAGGCTTGTGCTCACCGATTCCCGATTCCCCATTCCCGATTCCCGTCATCACCCGATCGACCTGCCGCTCGAGGTCCTGTTCGGCAAGCCGCCGCGCATGCAGCGCGACTCGCGGCGCATCGTCGAGAAACTCTCGATCATCGCCGATACCGAGGGCATCGAACTGCACGAGGCGATCGAACGCGTGCTGCGCTTCCCGGCCGTCGGCAGCAAGTCCTTCCTCGTCACGATCGGCGATCGCAGCGTCGGCGGATTGTGCTCGCGCGACCCGATGGTCGGTCCCTGGCAGGTGCCGGTGGCCGATTGTGCGGTGACCCTCAACGATTTCAGCGGCCAGGCCGGCGAGGCGATGGCGATCGGTGAACGCACCCCGCTGGCCCTGCTCGATGCGTCCGCCTCGGCGCGCATGGCGGTCGGCGAGGCCCTGACCAACCTGGCGGCGGCGCCGGTACGCCTCGACGAGGTGCGTATGTCGGCAAACTGGATGGCGGCGATCGATCATCCGGGCGAAGACGTGGCCCTCTACGACGCGGTGCGCGCGGTCGGCATGGAGTTGTGTCCGGCGCTCGGCATCTCGATCCCGGTCGGCAAGGATTCGATGTCGATGCAGGTTGGCTGGTCCCAGGGCGAGTCGAAACAGCACACCGTTTCACCGGTCTCGCTGATCGCCACCGCGTTCGCCTGCAGCAGCGATGCCCGGCGCGCGCTGACGCCGCAATTGATTCTGGATCAGGGCGACAGCGAACTCTGGATCATCGATCTCGGTGCGCGCCGCGGCCGCCTCGGCGGCTCGGTGCTGACCCAGGTCTTCCTGCGCGCCGGCGACCTGCCGCCCGATGTCGATGATCCGGCGCGCCTGCGCGCGTTCTTCAATGCCATCCAGGAGGCCAACGCCGAAGGCCTGCTGCTCGCCTACCACGACCGTTCCGACGGTGGCGCGATCGTCACCCTGATCGAGATGGCGCTGGCCGGTCATTGCGGCCTCGATATCGAACTGGGCGGCTGGGCCGACAACATGCTGCGTGGCCTGTTCAACGAAGAACTCGGCGCGGTCGTGCAGATTCGCCAACGCGACCGCAGTGCATTCCTTGCCCTGGTCGAGCATCACGGCCTGGCCAAGCTCTGTGCGCGGGTGGGCCAGCCGAATTCGCGCATGAAGCTGAAGATTCGCCACGACGGCGAACGTGTCGCCAGCTGGGAATGGAGCGAACTGATGGCGATGTGGTCGGAGACCAGCCATGCCATGCAGCGCCTGCGCGACAACCCGGTCTGCGCCGACGCCGAACTGGAATGGCGGACCAGCGAATCGGACCCCGGCATCAGCCCGCGTCTGAGCTTCGACATCAACGAGGACCTGTGCGCCCGCTTCGTCGCCAGTCGCAGCCGGCCGCGCGTCGCGATCCTGCGCGAGCAGGGCGTCAATGGCCAGGTCGAGATGGCCGCTGCCTTCACCCGCGCCGGTTTCGAGGCGGTCGACGTGCACATGAGCGACCTCAAGAGCGGGCGCCGGAAGCTGGCCGACTTCCGCGGCCTCGCCGCCTGCGGCGGCTTCAGCTACGGCGACGTGCTCGGCGCCGGTCGCGGCTGGGCCGCCTCGATCCTGTTCAACGAGGCCCTGCGCGAGCAGTTCGCCGAATTCTTCGCCGATCCATCGCACTTCGCCCTCGGCGTCTGCAATGGCTGCCAGATGCTGTCCGGACTCAAGGAAATCATCCCGGGCGCCGAGCACTGGCCGCGTTTCGAGCGCAATCTCTCCGAGCAGTACGAAGCGCGACTGGTCACCCTCGGTGTGTCCGAATCGCCCTCGATCTTCCTGCGCGGCATGGCCGGCTCGCGGATTCCGGTGGTGGTTGCCCATGGCGAAGGCCGGGTCGTCTTCGACAGCCCGGCGGCGGCGCGCAAGGCCACGCCGTGTTTGCGCTATGTCGATAACAGCGGCCGGCCGACCGAGCGCTTCCCGCTCAACCCGAACGGCTCGGCCGACGGTGCGGCCGGCTATTCGGCCGCCGACGGTCGCATCACGATCCTGATGCCGCATCCTGAGCGCGTCTTCCGCAGTTCGCAGATGAGCTGGCATCCGCGCGAATGGGGTGAAGCCTCGCCCTGGCTGCGCCTGTTCCGCAACGCACGCGAGTGGGTCAACTGATGGAAATGTCGCCGATCCGCGGCCTCGGCCTGCGCGCCGTCCTTTGGCTGCCGCTGAGCTTCTTCATCTGGTTCGCATTCGCCTCGCCGCTGGTCTGGCCGGTCGTGCAGATGGCCAAGCTGGGCCTCCTGTCGATCTGGCCGAACCTGTTTTCCGATGTCGTCCAGAACGGCCACAACATGGAAGTGACCACGCGCCTGCTGGTCAACCAGGTTGCCCCGGATGGGCGCAGCGGCATCGGCGAGCTCGTGCTCGTGCAGAATCCGCTGCTCTACGGCTATTCGTTGCCGCTGTTCAGCGGGCTGGCCATGGCCACGCCGATCACGATCCGACGCCGGCTCGCGCAGTTCGCGATCGCGCTCAGCGTGATGTGGCTGGCCCAGGCCTTCGGCGTCATCGCCGAGTCGTTCAAGATGCTGGCCTTCGACTCCGCAGCGGCCGGCGCCAATGCGATTGTCGGCGCGGGAATCGCCCCGGACAGCATCGCCCTGGCCTATCAATTCGGTTATCTGATCCTGCCCGCGGTGATGCCGGTCGCGCTCTGGATCGGCCTGAACCGAGCATTCATCGAGTCCCTGGTGCATCCTGTTGCGGAACCGGCGGCCGGTTTGCCGGGTCCAAACGATGATGCGCAGGAGTAACTGATGTCGGTCGTCACCGAATTGCCACCGCCCGCAAGCGAGGCGCCCACACTCAGCGGGCCAGCCCTGGACGAGCGCATCTGCCAGTTCCTGGTCGCCAAGGGGCGCCTGAAGGAAGCCGACCTCGCGCGCGGAAAGCGCCTGCACGAGGAGGATCCCTCCGGTCGCCTGGTCGCACTGCTGACCCGGCTCGGCCTGGTCTCCGAGCGCGAGATGGCCGATGCGGTCGCCGAGATCATGGGCCTGCCGCTGCTGCTGGCCAAGGACTTTCCCGAATCGCCGCCGCCCAACGTGCAGCTCTCGGTGCGTTTCCTCAAGCACCACCACGTGGTGCCGATCGGCGAGACCGACACCGAGGTCAAGCTGCTGATCGCCGATCCGGCCGATCACTATCCGCTCGAGGCGATCGAACTGGCGACCGGCCGCTCGGTCAGCCTTTGCGTCGGCCTGCGCCCTGAAATCGACGACCTGATCGAGCGCTACTACGGCCAGGGCCGCTCGGCGATGGGTTCGATCGTCGAGAGCCTCAGCGACGACAATTCGCGCAGCGAGGACGACATCGAGCACCTGCGCGACCTCGCCTCCGAGGCGCCGGTGATCCGCCTGGTCAATCTGGTCATCCAGCGCGCGGTCGAGCAGCGCGCCTCGGACATCCACATCGAGCCGTTCGAAAGCCGCCTCAAGGTGCGCTACCGCATCGACGGCGTGCTGCACGAAGTCGAATCACCGCCAGCGGCCTCGACCGCGGCCGTGATCTCGCGCGTCAAGATCATGGCCAAGCTCAACATCGCCGAGCGCCGCCTGCCGCAGGACGGACGCATCATGATCCGCGTGCAGGGCAAGGAGCTCGACCTGCGCGTGTCGACGGTGCCGACCTCGCACGGCGAATCGGTGGTCATGCGTATCCTCGATCGCGAAGCGGTCGTGTTCGATTTCCACACGCTCGGCTTCACCGACGAGTTCCTGCCGAAATTCACCAAGGTGCTCGAGCTGCCGCACGGCATCCTGCTGGTCACCGGGCCGACCGGCTCGGGCAAGACGACCACGCTGTACACGGCCCTGAGCAAGCTCAACACCCCGGACGTCAAGATCATCACGGTCGAGGATCCGGTCGAGTACCAGATCGAGGGCATCAACCAGATCCAGGCCAAGCCGGCCATCGGCCTCGACTTCTCGCACGCGCTGCGCTCGATCGTGCGCCAGGATCCCGACATCATCATGATCGGCGAGATGCGCGATCTCGAAACCGCGAAGATCGCGATCCAGTCGGCGTTGACCGGCCATCTCGTCCTCTCCACCCTGCACACCAACAACGCTGCCGGCGGCATCACGCGCCTTCTCGACATGGGCGTGGAGGATTACCTGCTGACCTCGACGGTCAACGGCATCCTCGCCCAGCGCCTGCTGCGCCGCCTCGATCGTGAAAGTGCCCAGAGCTACGAGGCGCTGCCCGAGGTGATCCGCGAGTTCGGCCTCGAGAAGCTGACCAGCGAGCGGCCGATCAAGCTCTACAAGCCGGTGCCGAGCCCGGCCTATCCGAGCGGCTACTACGGACGCACGACGATCATGGAGTTCCTGGTCATGTCCGACTCGATCCGCCGCCTGATCATGCAGCACGCCGGCATGGGCGAGATCGAGGCCCAGGCCCGCGCCGAAGGCATGCGCACGATGTACGAGGACGGCCTGGTCAAGGCCCTCGCCGGACAGACCACGATCGAGGAGATCCTGCGCGTGACGCAGGAGGGATGATCGTGAGGCCGGGATTCGGGATTCGAGATTCGGGATTCGCAGGAGCGCGACCGCGCACTCTTGCGATTGTCTTTCTTTTTGACGAATCCCGAATCTCGGCTTTCAACAGCCGAACGGCTGGTCATCCCGAATCCCGGCGCACAAACGAATCCCGAATCCCGAATCCCGAATCCCGGCTTCCCATCCCATGACCCTCTACCACTACAAGGCCGTCACGCCGTCCGGCGAGACCCTCGAGGGTCAGATGGACGTGGCCTCGCACGAGGAGGTCATCAGCAAGCTGCAGGACGCCGGCAACATCCCGCTCGACGTGCGCGATGCCGACAGTGTCGATTCTGGCGGCCTGCTCGCGGCGCTGATGAAGCGGCCGACCCTGAGCGAGGCGCAGATTGTCCAGTTCACCCAGCAGCTGGCGACCCTGCTCGGCGCCGGCCAGCCGCTCGATCGCGCCCTGCAGATCCTGCTCGACCTGCCGGAAAGCGAGAAGGCGCGCAACCTGCTCGAACGCGTGCGTGATCTGGTCCGCGGCGGTTCCACCCTGTCCGATGCGCTCGAAGCGGAGCGCGGCACGTTTTCACGCCTCTATGTCAACATGGTCCGCGCCGGCGAGGCCGGCGGTTCGCTCGAAGACACGCTGCGGCGCCTGGCCGACTATCTCGAGCGTTCGCGTGCGCTGAAGTCGAGCGTGATCAATGCCCTGATCTATCCGGCCTTCCTCGTCGGCATGGTCCTCGTTTCATTGTTCGTCCTGCTCGTCGTCGTCGTGCCGCAGTTCGAGCAGATGTTCGCCGACATGGACGTCGAGCTGCCGCTGCTCACGCGCATCGTCGTCGGCGTCGGCTCGACCCTGCAGCATTTCTGGTGGCTGATGCTGGCCGGACTGGTCTTCTTCATCGCCTGGTTCCGGCGCAAGCTGGCCGATCCGGACAGCCGCCTGGCCATCGACGAGCGCCTGCTGCGCATGCGCATTGCCGGCGAACTCGTGCGCAAGCTCGAGACCGCGCGCCTGTCGCGCACGCTCGGCACCCTGCTCAAGAACGGCGTACCCCTGCTCGGCGCCTTGCATGTAGCCCGCAACGTCATGGGAAACTCCTTCCTCGGTATCGCTGTCGAAAAGGCCAGCGAGGAAGTGAAGACCGGCAGCGGCCTCGGTTTCGCCCTGTCCCAGTCCAAGCAGTTTCCGAAGCTGGCCCTGCAGATGATCAGCGTCGGCGAGGAATCCGGCGAACTCGACACGATGCTGCTCAAGGTCGCCGATACCTTCGACGTCGAGGTGCGCAACACGCTGGAGCGCCTGCTCGCCGCCCTGGTGCCGGCGACGACCGTGGTCATGACCGTGGTCGTCGCGATCATCATGATGGCGATCATTCTGCCGATCCTGAAACTGACCAGTTCGATTCAATGAGGAGTTCGATCATGAACAACCGATCCCTGCGCAACCTGCGCCCGATCCCGCGCGCCGCGGGCTTCACCCTGATGGAAATGATCGCCGTGATCGTCCTGCTCGGCATCGTCATCACGATCGTCGGCGGCGGCATGATGGACACCTTCGGCGGCGGCAAGTACAAGGCCGGCGAGATCCAGGTCAAGAAACTGGCCGGATCGGTCGAGCAGTACCAGATGAGCGTCGGCTCGTATCCGAATTCGCTCGAGGACCTGCTCAAGCGCGATGGCCTCGGTCCCTACGCCAAGGAGACCGACCTCAAGGATCCGTTCGGCCATCCGTTCCTCTACAAGAAGCCCGGCGATGCCGGCCGCGACTTCGACATCATCTTCCTCGGCAAGGATGGCAAGCCCGGCGGCGACAGCACGAACAAGGATTACGGGAGTTGGGAATGAGAGGCCGGGAATAGGGAATGGAGAATAGGGAATCGGCGTTGAGCAATACGCTGCCGATGGAGGACTCGACGCATCGCGAACTGGCCGATCCTCGCGATGTATCGCCACGCTCGTCCCTTCCCATTCCCCATTCTCCATTCTCCATTCCCCGCTCCTCCAGGGGCTTCACGATGATCGAGCTGATCGTCGTGATCGTACTGATCGGCATCGTCGCCAGCGTCGTCGCGTTCTCGTTCGCAAAGAGCCTTTCCGGGGCGCGCATCCAGGCGGCCAGCCGCGATCTGGTCGCGGCCCTGCGCTATACGCGCGGCCAGGCCATCGTCAAGGGCGAGCAGAAGGTGCTGGTCCTCGATCTCGAGAAGAACACCTACCAGGCGCCGGGCCGCAACGAAATCGAATTGCCCAAGGACATGGCCCTGCGCCTGACCACGGCGCAGAAGGAACTGACCGGCGAAAAAGCCGGAGGCATCCGCTTCTTCCCCGACGGCAGTTCGACCGGCGGCAATATCGCCGTGGTCCTCGGCGAACGCGAGTGGAAGATCAACGTCGGTTGGCTGACCGGCGAAATCACCCTCGACAAGCCCGAGAACGAACGGTGACGAACTCGGTCGCAAGTCGGCGGTCTCAGCGTGTCATGCGCAAGACACTGCCAGGGCGTGCCCGGGGATTCACCCTTATCGAGATGATCGCGGCGTTCGTGATCTTTGCGATCGCGGTGGGCGCCCTGATGCAGATCCTGACCATGTCGATGAACAATGCGCGGCGTTCGGCCGACGAGACGCGCGCCGCACTGTGGGCGCAGACCCTGCTCGACAACGTCGGCGTTGGCGAGCGGGTCGAGGCTGGCAGCAGCCATGGTGAATTCGATCGCAGCTATCGCTGGGAACTGCAGATCGACCAGATCGATCCGGAACTGGTCGTCGCCGACGCGACCGAACCCTCGGGCAATGCCGCCAGCGCGCCCGCCGCTGCGGCCGGCGCCGGCCTGCTTCCGCAGATCGATCTTTTCCACGTGGTCCTCACCGTGATCTGGGGCGACGGCTCGCACGAGCGCCAGGCGCAGTTCTCCACATTGCGTACGGCGACGGCGGACCCCAACCATTCCGGCAGCATTTCGGGTGCCGATCTCAGCGGCGGGCGGAGCAACCGCGGCATGTCGACCGACCGGGCAGGGCAGTCCCGCAATCCGGCGGGCGGGGGCCGACGATGATTCGCGCGCGGAAACGCCTGCCGAGCACGGGCTTCACCCTGATCGAGGTCATGCTCTCGATCCTGCTGCTCGGCGTGCTGCTGGCGGCGGCGTTCGGCGGCATCCGTTCCGCGGTCAAGGGCATGGATGTCGGCGAAGCGCTGATCGACCGCACCAATCGCCTGCGCGTCGCCCAGGAGTTCATCCGTCACCAGCTGAGCCGGGCCCTGCCGCTGCCGTTCGGGCAGGAGAGCGGCAGCGGCGCCAACTTCCTGTTCCAGGGTGAGCACGATTTCATGCGCTTCGTCGCGCCGATGCCGGGTTACCTGTCGAACGGGGGCTCCTACGTGCAGACCCTCGAACTCAAGAATACGCGTGGCGGCAAGCAGTTGCTGTTCACGCATGCCATGTTGAATGGTTTCGATCTCAAGAAGCTGCGCAAGGAAGATGCGGAACCGGTCATCCTCATGGACCAAGTCGACAGCGGCCGTTTCCAGTACCGCAAGCTCGACGACCAGGGCGAACTCGAAGACTGGTCGGACGACTGGGACGATCCGAGCGTGACGCCCGTGATGGTCCGCATCGAGCTGAAAATGAAACCAGAGGCACTGGTCGGCTGGCCGGACATGGAGATTCCGCTGGTCCTCGATGTCGGCGCCGCGCGCCAGTCCGGACAGATCCGATTCGATGATCCGCCGCCGCCTCCGCCGACACCGGGCGAGGCGCAGTCCGCCGGGGTCAAGCCAAGCCGATGAACCTGCGCCTGCCATCATCCGGATCGCCGCGGCGCGACCGCGGAGTCGCCTTCGTCCTGGTCCTGTGGGCGATCGCGATGCTCTCGGTGCTGCTCGGCAGCTTCGCCCTGGTCGCACGGACCGAGGGCCTGCAGTCGCGCCATCTGTTCGATACGACCACCGCGCGCTATGCGGCAGAGGCCGGCCTCAACCTGGCTGTGTACGGGCTGAGCAAGGGCGATCCGCAGCAGAAGTGGGTGGCCGACGGGCGCCCCTATCACTTCGTCTTCGATGATGTCGAAGTCGAGATCTCGATCACCGACGATTCCGGCAAGATCGACATCAATGCCGCCGACCCGGCTTCGCTGAAGAACCTCTTCGTCGGGGTCGGTGTCGAGGAGGAAAAGGCCGAGGAACTGGCCGATGCGATCCAGGACTGGCGCGATCCGGACGACCTGACCTCCCTGCATGGCGCGGAACGCGACGATTATCGGGCAGTGGGGCTACCGTACAGCCCGCGCAACGCGCCTTTCGAAACCCTGTCCGAGATCCAGCAGGTCTTTGGCATGAACTACGAGCTGTACACGAAGATCGAGCCGGCGATCACGATGTTTTCCGGGCGCAGCACGCCGAGTGCCGCCTATGCGCCGATGGAGGCGATGATGGCGATTCCCGGCATGACCCCCGATCTGGCCCAGCAGCTCATCGAGCAGCGCCAGCAACTGGCCCCGGGCCTGCTGAACCAGGGCGGCTCGGGCCTGACCCTGCCCGATGGAACCCCCCTCATGGCGGACGGTGGAGGCCTCACGTATAGTGTCAAATCCCGTGCCAAGCTCCCGAACGGAGCCAGTACCGTGCTGGATGCGACCATTCGCATGGGCGGCATGAATTCGGCGGGGCGACCCTTCGTGGTGCTTCGCTGGCGTGATGATGAAAACGCGTAAATCACTGTGAAAGAAGCCCTGGACAGACTGTTGGCCCGTCTGCGGACGCGCCTTGCCAAGACACCGCTACCGCGATTCTTCTCGTGGTGGGGAACGGAGCTGCTTGCCTGCCTGCCGAAGCGCTGGCGCGAGCGCCTCGGCGGTCACTCCGAAGCCCTGCTGCTCGAGGTGCGCGACAAGGACATCGTCGTCCTGCGCGAACGCAACCAGACGGTCTCCGAATTCGGCCGCGTCGGCCTCGACCTGCCCGAAGATGCGCGCGCCGCCGAGATCCGCCGGCTGCAGGCGCGCATCGAGAATCCGGGTGTGCGCACGATCTTTTGCCTGCCCGAATCGAAGGCACTGACCCGGACCATGACCCTGCCGGCCGCGGCCGAGGAGAACCTGCGCCAGGTCCTGACCTTCGAAATGGACCGGCAGACCCCGTTCAAGGCCGACCAGGTCTATTTCGACAGCCGCGTGGCGGCGCGTGACGCAGCCACGCGCAGCCTGCGCGTCGAACTCGTCGTCCTGCCGAGGTCGCTGCTCGATCCGCAGCTCGCCGCGGTGGCCGGTGAGCAGATCCAGTTCGATGGTGTCGACGTGCGCAGCGACGACGCGGCAGGCGGGGCACGGCGCGGGGTCAACCTGCTGCCCGTCGAGCGTCGCGCGCGCCGTCGCGACATGCGCCTGCCGGTCAACCTGGGCCTGCTCGCGCTGGCCCTGATCCTGCTGGTCTTCAACATGTCCGAATCGCTCGACAATCGCGCCATCGCCGTCGAGACGATGCAGGCGGAAGTGGACAAGGCGGCGGTTGCCGCACGCGAGGTGCTCGAGCTCAAGAAGACCCTGCAGGACTCGATCAACGGCGCCAACTTCCTGGCCGAAAAGAAGCGCAACGGTCCGCTAGTCGTCGCCCTGCTCGACGACCTCGCCGCCCGCCTCAACGATGACACCTACCTCGAACGCCTGAGCATCGAGAACAACCAGATCCAGTTGCAGGGCCAGAGCAAGGAGGCCGCGGGCCTGATCAGCGTGCTCAGTGCCTCGCCGTTCCTCGCCAACCCGAAGCTGGAGGGGCAGATCCAGCCCGATCCGCGCACCGGCAAGGACCGCTTCACGATCAGCGCCGAACCGAAGGACGTTCCGGTCGACCGCGTGCCGGCCCCTGTCGCGCGGACTGACGGGAAAGCGGTGGAGGAGGCGTCCGACAAGGTCGAGGCCAAGGAGGAGAAAGCCGATGGCGCGCCTTGAACTGCGTCCCAAGGACGGTCGCCTGCTCGCCGTCACCCTGCTCCTGATCGTCCTGCTGGCGATCTACCTGTTTGGCGTGCACTGGTGGTTCGTCGCCCCACATCTGGACTACTACAGCCAGATGGCCGACCTGCGCGAGCAGCAGCAGCGCTACAGTCGGGTCATCTCTGAGCGGCCGGCGATCGAGCGCAAGCTGGCCGAGGTTCGCGAGTACGAGCAGAACAACCAGGCCTTCCTTTCCGAATCCGATGCGAATGCCGCCTCGGCCGGATTGATCACCCGCCTGCGCCAGGCGCAGACCGACCAGTCCGATCCGAAGCGCTGTTCGGTGATCAGCAACACCCCGTACAGCGGCGGCCAGGAAGAGTTGTACAAGAGCGTCATCGTGCAGGCGCGCCTGCGCTGCGATCTCGAGTCGCTGGCGGCGATCCTCTACGATCTGGAAAGTGGCAAGCCCTATCTGTTCGTCGACCAGTTGATGATCTACAAGCAGCAGACCTACGTGCCGCCAGGCGCAAAGCGCGTGGCCAGCCCGCTCGACGTGCGCTTCAATCTGTCCGGCTACCTGCGCGAGCCCGGGAAGGCTGCGCCATGATGGACGTCAAGGTTGCGCGCATGATCACCCTCGTGCTGGCCGGCGCCTGTGGCCTGCTCACGGTCACGGCGATGGTCCAGTTGGCCGGCTATGGCCGCGGCTACGGCTGGCTGCCTCCGGATCCCGTGCCGGGCCCGGCGATCGCCGGCGACATCGATCGCAACCCGTTCAGCCTGCCGCCGCTTTCGGCGTTCCATGAGGTCGACGGTCGCCCGCTGTTCAACGAGGACCGCAAGCCGACACCGGTCAGCGAAGACGACGTCGCCGACGCGGGGCCGGCACCCGTGCCGCTCAACGTGACCCTGACCGGCGTCATTCTCGTGCGCAAGACCGAGACCACCCCGGAGTTGCGCATGGCCATGGTGCGCGACAACATGCGGAACGAATCGGTGGCCTTGAAGGTCGGAATGCCGTTGACTGGCGATCAGGCAGGCTGGACGCTGGTGGCATTGGCGCCACGCTTGGCCACGTTCAGGAATGCCAACGACGAAACGGCGGAAATCGAACTCTATCCGGCGGCTGCGCCACCGCCGCCGAAGGTCGAGCGTCCACCGCCGGTGGCCCCGTCGGCGCCGGGCACGGTGGCTCCGGGCAAGGACAACAACGCGGCTGAATCGGATCTGGCCCGGCGCATCGAAGAGCGTCGCCGGCAGATGCGCGAAGAAGCCGAACGCCTGCGCGCGCAACGCAACGGCTCGCCCAACGACCAGAAGAATTGACGGAGTGATCCACGTGTCTTCAAGAATCATCTATCTCTCGATCGCTCTGGCGTTCACCCTGCTTTCCGGCTGTTCGACCTTGCCGGCTGCGCGCAGCGATGCGGGGCGGTCAGACGCCTCCGCCGCCCCGTTGACCACGGAAACGTTTGCCGCCAAGGCATCCTCGCGGACCGAAAATACCAATGGCGGCATCGACATGAATGCCGGCGAGGAAAAGTCTTTCGAGCCGCCGAAGCCCGAAATCCAGGTCGGCACGGGCAAGTTCATCGACGAAGAGGCCGCGCGCCGGCCGATACCGGGACCGGGCGCCGAGGGCCAGGTCGATTTCAATTTCGAGAACAACCCGATCCAGGCCGTGGTCAAGGCGATCCTCGGCGACCTGCTTCAGCAGAATTACACGATTGCGCCGAATGTCGGTGGAAATGTCTCGTTCTCGACCGCCAAGCCGATCCGCGCCGACCAGGCCATGTCGGTCCTCGAAATGCTCCTGTCCTGGACCGGGAACACGCTCATTTACAAGGACGGCCGCTACACGGTCCTGCAGATCAAGGATGCCTTGCCCGGCAACCTGACCCCGCGCATCTCGCCGCCGAACCTGGCTCGCGGCTACGAAGTGCGCGTGTTCCCGCTGCGCTACGTCTCGCCGAGCGAGATGGCCAAGCTGCTCAAGCCCTACGCCAAGCCCGACGCCTTCATCAACATCGACACGGCACGCAGCATGCTGGTCCTGGCCGGCACGGCCTCGGAGCTCAGCAACTATGCGCAGACCATCGAGATCTTCGACGTCGACTGGCTTAAGGGCATGTCGATCGGCGTGTTCACCTTGCAGCGCGTAGAGGTCGGCACGCTGATGCCGGAGCTCGAGAAGGTGTTCGGTTCGGCCGGCGAGTCGCCGCTGGCCGGCATGTTCCGCTTCATTCCGATCGAGCGCTCGAATGCGATCATTGCGATCACCGCGCAGCCGGAGTACCTGAAACAGGCCGAGGAGTGGCTCAAGCGCCTCGATCGCGCCGGTGACGAAAGCGCGACCCAGCTCTTCGTCTACGACGTCAAGAACATCAAGTCGACCGATCTCGCCGACTACCTCGGCCAGATCTTCCTCGGCAGTTCGGGCGGCAGTGGTTCGCGACGCACCGACACATCCGGCGCGGTGGCGCCGGGCCTCGCCTCGGCCACGGTCGGCAATGCCGCCGCGACGAATACGACCGCGAACCGGGCCGGCGGCAGTTCGCGGCGCTCGAGCCGCTTTGGTGCCGGTTCGAGCAGGGCCTCGACCGGAGCGTCGGCAGGCCCGATCAGTGGCGGCGATTCCGACATCCGCATCACCGCAGTCGAGGAAAGCAACCAGCTGCTGGTGATGGCGACGCCGTCCGAATGGGATTCGATGCAGGCGGCGATCCGACGCCTCGACATCACGCCGCTGCAGGTGCATATCGAAACCAAGATCCTCGAAGTGACGCTTTCCGGCGATCTGCAGTACGGAGTGAAGTGGTGGTTTTCCGGCCTGACCGGCGAGGGCTACGGCGGCGTCTACGAGAACGACCAGGGCACTGTCTACCCCAATCCGCTCGACCGCCACCGCGGTCTCGGCGGCGCTGCGGCCACGCCGACCGCCGGAGGCTCGAACATCTTCGCCTCCTACCTGAACAGCAAGTTCCAGGTCGCGCTGAGCGCGTTGCAGAGCAGCGGCCAGGCCAAGGTCCTTTCGGCGCCGTCGCTCATGGTCATGAACAACCAGGAAGCCCAGATAAATGTCGGTACGCGGATTCCGGTGCAGACGCAAAGCATCATCGGGCTCGGTTCGGTCACCAACACCGGTACCGGCAACACCACGACGCAGACGGGTATCGGCAATACCTCCTATCTCGATACGGGCGTGATCCTGCAGGTCAAGCCCCGGGTCAATCCCGGCGGCCTCGTTTACATGGAGGTGTCGCAGGAAGTCAGCAAACCCGGTGCAGTCGGTGCCAGTGGCAATCCGCCGATCAATACGCGGACCCTCGACACCAGCATTGCCGTGCAGAGCGGCGACACGATCCTACTCGGCGGGCTGATTTCCGAAGACGACCAGACCACCGAAGACGGCGTGCCGGGGCTGAGCCGGATCCCGGTACTCGGGAAGCTTTTCGGCAGCACCAAGAAGGGCCGCCAGCGCACCGAACTGATCGTCCTGATCACGCCCCAGGTCGTGAACAACTCCGACGAAGCGCGTGAAGTCACCGAGGAATACAAGCGCCAGTTCCAGAGCCTGGCCCCCCTGCGCGCCCAGATGCGCAAGACCCCACCCACTGCCGAAGAGCCGCAACAATGAGGAATGCAACCTTGATCCAAGCATTAGCACGTCGAGCAGCAGCAATCCTGGCTATTGGCCTCCTGTTGGCCGGTTGCGCCAGTGATGGAACCCGGCCGGATGCCCCTCCTGACGGCAAGGTGGCCGAAAAGCGGGCGATCGAGCGCTGGGAATTCCTGATCAAGCATGAGGCCGAAAAAGCCTATGACTACCTCAGCCCCGGCTTCCGCGCGACCAAGAATCGCGAGGAATACGCCAAGGAAATGAACAACCGGCCGATTCGCTGGACCCGGGTCTTGCCCTACCGCGCGACTTGCGACAAGCCCGATGTTTGTGTTATCGACCTGCAGATTGATTACACAACAAAGATGCCAGGGGTCGGAACCGACGTGAATTCGGTCGGATTTGTGAAGGAGACCTGGTTAAGGACCCGTGGCAAGTGGTATCTGTTGCCGGAAGCCAAGCCGGTAACTGGTGGCAATTGAGGGATGCGGGTATAGTGGGCGCAAGCGTGAACCTGAACGGTTCGCAGCCCATTGGAGATATTCCCGCAATGTGTCAGGGGAGGCGGGCAACGATTGGTTGCCCGGGAGGGATTGCACCGCATTGGACCTTGCCGTACGATTGGTCCGCTGTTGCCTAACCCTGCCCTGTGAAAAGCGGGACAAAACTGCTGTTGGACAGAAGTTAGCCGTAAGCAAAAGCCCTGTGGTCAATTTAGGAGTGTCTGTAATGAAGCGAAATAGCTTGACGACCGCCGTCGTCGCCGGTATCGCCGGTACGGTGGGCATCGCGAATCTCGCGAGCGCAGTTAATCTGAACCCGGATGGTCTGGGTCAAGTTCTTATCTATCCGTATTACACCGTCAATGCGAATGGTTCTGGCGAGAACCTGCAGACCCTGTTCTCCGTCGTCAACACCACGGACCAGGGCAAGGCGGTCAAGGTCCGTTTCGTCGAAGGCTACAACAGCCGCGAAGTGCGCGACTTCCACGTCTACCTGTCGCCGTACGACGTCTGGACAGCTGACCTGTTCAAGCTCCCGGACCAGGCCCAGGCCAACCTCGTCACCGACGACAATTCGTGCACGGTTCCGCGCATCAAGGGCGCCACTGGCAACGGCCTCGGCCAGCTGCCGGACGGCCGTTCCTACCTGCCGTTCACCAATGCCCGTTACTCCGGCGTCTATGAAGACGGCGGCCCGACCGGCCTCAGCCGTACCCGCGAAGGTCATTTCGAAATCATCGAAATGGGCACCGTGGTCAACCGCACGAACGATTCGCTCGACGCGATCACCCACGTCGCTGGCGTCCCGCAGGACTGCTCGCAGGTCGTCGCCGCATGGGTTGGCGTTCCGGCCGGCTACTGGATCACGGATCCGAACATCGATATCGATCCGCCGAGCGGCGGCCTGTTCGGTTCGGCCCTTCTCGTGGACATCAGCTCGGGCGTGAGCTCCGGCTACAGCGCCGATGCCATCGACGGCTTCGTCAGCAACGGCGTCGACAACCTGCACGGCGTGCCGGGTGACGTCAATCCGTCGCTGATCAGCGTGGGTGCTTCCGACGCGGATGCCACGGCGTACGTGTTCAACAACGGCCAGCTGATCCAGGCGACCTACGGTGCATCCGCTCCGGGCAGCCGCAAGATCGACGCCGTCAGCGCCCTGTTCACGCAGAACAACATCTTCAACGAGTACGTTCTCGGTGGCGGTGCTGCGGCGACCACGGACTGGGTGGTCACGTTCCCGACCAAGCGCTTCTACGTCGACAACCTGATCGTCGGCGCGACCGCGATCGCTCCGTTCGTCAACGTGTTCGATGGCACCTCCGACGTCGAAGTCGGCCTGTTCCCGTTCAATCGTGAAGAGGCTTCCCCGGGTTCGTGCACGGGCTCCGACGCCGACAACCCGAACTGCGGTGTCTGCTTCTCGCCTTGCGACGATCCGACCTTCAATGCTCCGGTTCTGAGCTACGAAGCGCAGATCATCTCGTTCCAGACCGCTGCCGATTTCGCCGCAGACCCGACTTCTCCGGTTCTCGGTTCGGCCCTGGCCTCGAACGTCGACGTCCGCGCCGACAACCTCAACGAAGGCTGGATGCGCATCGGCTTCAACCCGACCAGCGAGCCGCATGCGCTCAATGCGTCGAGCGAAGGCGAAGTGTTTGATGGTCTGCCGGCTACCGGCTTCGCCATCTCGAACTTCGTCAACAACAACGTTGCTGGCAGCCTTGCCAACTACTCGGGCCTGTGGCACCACAAGGGTTCGCGTAGCTGCTCGGCCGCTGCCGGAACGCTCGCTTGCTCCTGATTGTGATCTGAGTCAGGTTCCAAGAGTCATGGAAAGCCCCGCTTACGCGGGGCTTTCTTTTTTTTTAAGGCCCCAGGGTCTATGCTTCGCCCCATACCCCGCAATTCGCGACCCGAGAGACTGCACCCGTGTCTGAAACCATGAAGAAATTTCTATTTGGCGCAAGTGCCGCCGCTGCCTTGTGCATGGCGCTTGTCGTTCCAGAACCTGCAAGAGCCGCGGACTTCCAGGTTGCGCTCAAGCGCCTGGCGGTCACGCAGTGCTCGATGACCGGCTCCCTGCTCAATATCGATCCGACGACTGGAAACGTCTCGATCGACTTGAGTGCCGACATCGCCTGCTATCCGCCGGTCGTCAATGCGATCGCGAACAACGCCACGATCAGCATTACCGGTCCGACCACGGTTGGCGGCGGCCAGACCGGCACGGGCACGGTCAATCTCCAGCTCAATACCGGGCTGTCCGGTGTCAGCAATGGCGTCACCTGTTCCGCCGATGGCGTTGTCGCCAGCAGCGTGTCAGTCACCCAGGGCTGGACCACGGGCACCACGCTGTGCACCAACTGCGGTCCGACGGCAACGGCCAGCGTGATGGTGCAGAATCCGAGCACGACGGTCACCGGCACGATCACCTTCAAGGCCAAGTGCAGTTACCAGGACCAGGGCAACGCCAACCTGCAGATCGTGCGCACCAATATCGTCTCGACTCCGGCGGTGCAGGTGCTGCCGGGCCAGGCGCCACCGCCGCCCGACTATTGCGAGAGCGTGACCGAGTTGGCTACACCGAACGGCCTGACCGACGCCATGCGCCAGACCAGCGGAACGGTGACCGGTGGCACGACTCCGGGTACCAATATCGATTTCCTCAACTACACCTCGGTCTTCGGGGTCCGGCCGAACGTCTATCCGCCGGGTACAATCGACACCGCCGGCTATGGTTTCCCGGGAACGAATCCGACCAACGTGCAGTTCGGGCTGAAGAGAAATTTTTATATTTCGTGGAAGTTCCGCACTCCGACAGCGAGTAGCTATAACGAACAGGGCGGCGCGTTCCAGTTCATTCCGGGCCCGGCCTTCACCCTGGCCTCGATCGCCCCGTGTCCGGGTCAGTTCTCGACCGACGCCAACTATCCTATGGTGGGCTTCTGTCAGATATCCGGCAAGGGTTCGGATTTGCCTTGGAAGATCACGACAGGCACGACTACGGCCTGCAAGCTCGAGCCCGGCAAGACCTATTATCTCAACGTGATCCAGGCGACCGGGGTCGGCACGTTGACGACGCCAACCTGCCCGAGCACGCTGTGCAGTCCGAAGGTGAATTTGATAGGTAACTTCCCCAACTGACCGGGATAGTCGGTGCGCCATCGGCCTGATCGGCCGTTTGGCGTATCCGCGCTGCATTGAAACTGTTCGAAGCGATGCCGTAGACGGTGTCGCTTCGTCGCTGCAGGTGCCTTGATCGCACGGCGGCAGATGCAACTTCGCGTAGTGGCGCCCCGCTAGCGAGAAGCTGCTATTGCAGATGTGGCGCGAGCGTCACGCCTCGCAGCAGAGGCCGTCAATGGCGCGACGATCCGACGGGTTTGGGGGTGCGCCCCAGAATGGGCCCCACCCGGCGTCGGAATCCGAGAACCAACGTCCTCCGCTGCAGTCAAAGCTACGGTCGAATGGACCCAGCGGCAGGCTGCGGCCCTTGCCCGCGGTGCCATCGGCCCTTTCCGAACCATCCGGCCACCGAACAATCAAAACCTTCGGAGTGATCAATCGTGTCAATTGCCCCGCGAATCCTCTTGCCCGCCGCCGCGCTGGTCCTCATCACGTCACTGGCCTCGGCTGAGCCGAAGTATCCCCAGGACACCGTGGTTGCCGAGCGCGGAGGCGCCGTCGTCACCATGCTTGATGTTGATGCCGCCATGCTCGCGGTTCCGCCGCGCATGCGTGCCAATGTGATGAACAACCCCAAGCGCATCGAAGAGCTGATTGATCGACTGCTCATCAATCGCCAGATCGCCATGGAGGGCCGCGCCGCCGGGATCGACAACGACACCGTATTCAAGCAGGCCGTCAAGCAGCAGGAAGAACGCCTGCTGACCGAAGTACACCTGACCGACATGCGCGAGAATCTGGATATCGGGGACGTCGCTACGCTTGCGCGCGAGCGCTACCAGGTCAATCCCGATGCCTATGCGCTCCCGGGCGCCACCTCGGCGCGGCATATCCTGATCGGCACCAAGCACCGCACGGACGAGGAAGCCAAGGCGCTTGCCGACAGCGTTCATGCCAAGGTGCTCGCCGGCGAGGATTTCATCGCCCTGGTCAAGCAGTATTCCGATGATCCGTCCAAGGAGACCAACGAAGGCCTGATTCCGGGTGCCGATTCGGACTCCATGGATCCTGCCTTCGCCGAAGCCGTCAAGCAACTCGGGAAGTCCGGCGACATCTCGCCGGTCGTCAAGTCGCGTTTCGGCTACCACATCATCCGGCTCGAGGAACGAGTTCCACCGACTCCGCGCAGCTTCGAGCAGGTCAAGGACAAGATCGTCTCGGAACTTGAAACCTCGATGCGCGATGCGCGGGTCAAGGAGCATGTTGACCAGCTCAAGGGCATGGAAATCAAGGCGACGCCCGATGTGGTGGCCTCGCTGCGCACGCGCTATCTGCCCAAGGGTGCGCAAGCGGAGCCGGAAATTCCGGAAAAGAAGTAGTCCGGTTTGTCTCGCCGGGCCCTGACGGGCCAGGGCCGGGTCCGGCGGGCCGCGATCCGCGCTGATGCGCGGCGGCGGCTCGACCGGATTTGCGGGGCGCCTCGAGCGCTGGAGGTTCGCCGCCGGCGATCACTGCCATTGGCAGGGCAGGGGCGGCAGGAGGTCATGTCTGCGGTGCGCCCTTGGCACCGGGATGCCCGTTTGATCGGGGCGGGATTCATGTCCTCCGCCCAGACTCTGTTGTCACGATGGCTGCCGCCACCCGGCAGGGGGAAAATGAAGATCCAGACCAAACCTGTGCGCGGGGTCCGTGCGTGTTGAATCCCGATCTGCAGCGAGCACGGCCGCAATGAGCCGATTGACGCTGGCGACGCATTTCATCCGTCGCGAACTGCGCGAACGCTACCGGGGCAGCTTTACCGGTTTCGGCTGGGCCCTGCTGCAGCCGCTGCTGCAGCTGGCCATCTACGCCTTTGTCTTCGTGCAGATCTTCAAGGCCCGTGTTCCCGGCGCCGCAGCGCCCGGCTATGTCGCCTTCCTGGTCGTGGCGATGTGGCCATGGGTGGCCTTTTCCGATGCCGTGGTGCGCTCGACAACCGCGCTGCAGGACAATGCGGCACTGATCGGCAAGGTCGCATTGCCGCGAGAGATCCTCGTTCTCGCTCCGTGCTCCGCAAGCTTCCTGCTGCATGCCTGTGGTTACGTGGCCATTCTTGTCGTGCTCGCCATTGCCGGACAGGACGTGCACATTGCGCGTCTTCCGCTGGCCCTGCTGATGTACGTGCCGATGTTCGCCTATACCTTCGGGGTCGCGCTGATCTTCGCGTCGTTGCAGGTCTTCGTTCGCGATCTCGTGCAGATGCTCGGCCAGTTGCTGACCCTGATGATGTTCGCCGCCCCCATCTTCTACGATCGGGCCAATCTTCCGGAACGGTTTCGCAGCATTCTCGACCTCAATCCATTCACGTTCTACGTCGAGTCGCTGCGCAGCATCCTGCTCGACTACGGCGATTTTCCGTGGCGGATGTTCGGCGTGGCCATGCTGACGGCGCTGCTGACCCTCGCTTTCGGCCACTGGCTGTTCCGCCGCCTCGATCCGCACTTCGAGGACTTCCTGTGAGTCTGCTCATCGAAGCCAGCGGCCTCGGCAAGGCCTATCCGAAGGCGCATCGGTCGGCTGACCGGCTGCGCGCGCTCGGTCGCCTGTTGCGGGGGCGCGAGGACACCGACAGCCAGTGCGTGCTGCGCAACGTCGATCTGTCGATCCGGCGCGGCGAGTCCGTCGCCATCGTCGGCGAGAACGGCGCCGGCAAGTCGACCCTGCTGAAACTGATCACCGGCGTGCTGACCCCGACCACGGGCCAGGTCAAGGTATTCGGCAAGGTCGGCGCCCTGCTCGAACTCGGCGCCGGCTTTCATCCGGAATACAGCGGCCGCGACAATGTAGCCATGGCGGCCGCCCTGCACGGCCTCGAGGCCGATGCGCTTGCCGGGCGTCTCCCCGAGATCATCGCCTTTGCCGATATCGGCGACTACATCGACGAACCGGTCAAGCACTATTCCTCGGGCATGGTCGTGCGCCTCGGTTTCGCGATCATCGCCTCGCTCAAGCCCGACCTGCTGATCACCGACGAGGTGCTGGCGGTCGGCGACGAATCGTTCCAGAAGAAATGCGTGCGCTGGATGGAGAGCTACCTGGCCGACGGCGGCACCCTGCTGCTCGTATCGCACAGCATGTACCACGCGCAGAAGCTGTGCCGCCATGCGCTGTGGCTGAGTCACGGCGAAGTCATGCAGTTCGGTGACGTATTCGAGGTGACCCAGGCCTATCTGGCCTGGCACGAGCGCAAGCAGGCAAAGGCCGCCGAACGTTCGCCAACGCGATCCGGACTTGAATTCGAAGTCGAGGAATTCCAGATCAATGGCGTCGGCGGCAATCTGGCCGAAGTCGTTTCGTTCGGGGACACCTTGCGCCTGCGCACGGCCGTGCGCTCGCGCGAGGGGCGTCCTCCGGTGATCATGTTCGGAATCGTGCGTGCGGACGGCACGCCGGTCTATGGGGTCAGCTCGGAAATGGATGCAATCGAGGTGCGCTGCGATGCCGAGGGGCGCTTCGTGGCCGAGGTCGAGTTCGAAAACCTGAGCCTGCTTCCGGGCAGCTACAATGTGCGTGCACACGCCATGGACAGCGAGGGCGTGCGCCTGTTCGACAGCGAGGAGCGCGGGCTCAGCGTGCGCGGCGCTTCGCGGGAGTTCGGCATGGTCAGACTGGCACATCGATGGCTGCCGCCGGGCGCAGATCGTGACTGAGCGCGGCGACACGCTTGAATTCACCGGCGAGCGCTTCACGCCCGAGTGCGTACGCGAGATCTGGTACGAGCACTGGCACCGCTATGCCTTCGCCATGCCGCTCTGTCGCGACAAGCGCGTGCTCGACGCGGCCTGTGGCGAAGGCTACGGCTCCGATCTGCTTGCCGGCGTTGCCGCCGAAGTCCTTGGCCTCGACATTTCCGAAACCGCGGTCGCACACGCGCGCAAGCGTTACGGGAACCGGGACAAGCTGCATTTCGAGGCCGGCGACGCCTCGGCGCTGGGCTTCGATGACGCCTGCTTCGATGTCGTGGTCTCGTTCGAGACCCTCGAGCACCTCGAAGCGCAGGACCGGCTGGTGGCCGGCTTCGCCCGCGTATTGCGCGAGGACGGCCTGCTCCTGATCTCCTCGCCCGACAAACGCACCTACAGCGAGATCGCCGGTTTCCGCAACGAGTTCCATGTGCGCGAGCTGTATCGCGAAGAGCTGCTCGAGCTGCTCGGCAGGCATTTTCCGCATGTTCGCCTGTATGCGCAGAAGCTGCTGTTCCAGTCCGCACTCTGGTCGCTGGACGGCGGCGGCCAGGGCAGCCTCCTGCAGACCGCCTCGGTCGACGGATCGGGCGTCGAGGCCGGTCTTGCCTATGCGCCGCTCTACTATGTCGCCGTCTGCTCGCGCCAGCCGCTGCCTGCCGGGCTCCCGGCCACGGCCTGGTTCGGCGACAAGGAAGAGGCGGTCTATACCCATTACAATGGCGAGGTGCGCAAGAACATGAATGCCGGCGCCCGCATCGCTGAACTCGAAGCCGAAATCGAACGGCTGCGCCAATCCACCGCTTCCAGGCCGCCATCCCGATGGCTGCGCTGGTTACGCCGCTGACGAAACACGGCCTATTGATGACCACGACACCCGAATTCCAGTTCAACTACGGCAACCCGGGCCTTGCCGCCGCCCCGGTCGCCCGCAAATCGGTCGATGCGCCGCTGTTCGCCGCGATCGACGCCATGGTCGCGCCGCTGTCGAGCGAGGAATATGCCTTCATCGCCAAGGATTCCGGCGAGCGCCACGTGCTGAGCCATCATGTCCTGCAGTCGCTCGACCAGTGCCGAGAATTCCGCAGCATCGACGAGCACGTGGCCCGCGTCGCCGCGGTGGTTCCGGGACTGACCCAGCACGAGCGCATCCGCAAGGGCCTCGAAGGTCTGGCCTCGACCGGCTTGCTGATTTCCGACCGCGACTACATCAAGCGTCTCGAGCGCAGCCCGGATGCGGAGCCGCGCAGCCTGCATGCGGTGTACATCCGCGCCTGCGACCGGCCGGGCCAGTTGCGCCTGTTGCTCGAATCGTTGGCCAACTACGAACGCAAGTATCGTGCGGCGCGAACGATCGTCCTGCTCGACGACTCGGTCGAGGAAAAGAACCGGGACATGAACCGCGATCTGCTGCGCGAGTTCGCGCGCGCGGTCGGCAACCCGGTCAGCTATGTCGGTCCGGCCGAGCGGGCACGCCTGCGCCAGCGCCTGGTCAAGGCGGTACCGCAGGCGAAAGCGATCGTCGAATGGCTGCTCGACCGCGGTCCGCGCACCCGTCGCGGTGGCGGCGGACGTTCGTGGAACATTGCCCTGCTGCTGTCGGCCGGACGCCTGTTCGCGATGCTCGACGAGGACTTCCGCTTCCCCCTGCACCGGCATGCCGATACCCGGCCCGGCCTCGAGCCGAATCCAGCGGTTGCCGCCTCGGCGCGCTTCTATCGACGCCTCGAGGACGCCCTCGATTCGGGCGAGGAAGACGCGCAGGATCCATTCGAGGCGCATCTGGCCGTGTGCGGTGATCGGCTCGGCGCGGCGATCACCCGTGATGAGTATCGCCTCGACCGCGAGAGCCTGCGCGGAATCAATCTTGGCCGCCTCGAACACCTGCGCGGCGACGCCCGCATCCTCGGTACCCTGAACGGCACCAGCGGCAGTTCGGGCACCGAGAGTGCACTTTGGCTGTACCAGCTCGATGCCGAGAGCCGGGCCAGCTTCTGGGCCGATCGCGAAGCCTACCTGCGCAATATCGAGGCACAGAGCCTCTGGTACGGATGGCTGCGGGCGAAACCCGCCACCCATGCCTACTTCCTGCCCTTCCTGTTCGACAACCGGCAGATCCTGCCGTGCACGAATCCCGACGGCCGCGGCGAGGATGGCCTGGCCAGCGCGGCGACGCATTATTGCCATCCCGATTCGTTGGTGATGCACCTGCCGACCGCCATCGGCCACGCCCAGGAATCGCCGCGCAAGCGTTCCGAGGTGACGATGGCCCCGCACACGCCACGCTTCAACCACTACCTGCGCGACTACGTGACCAACCAGGTCGGCAGCGCCAAGGCCAGCGACCCGGCCCGGCGCCTCGCCCTGCTCGGCGAGATCACCGCCGATCTCGCCGCCGCCGATCAGTCCACCCTGGTCGGGTCGCTGCAGGAGTATCTCGGCTTCGTTCGCGCCGACGTCGTCGAGCGCCTGCAGAACCAGTTCGAACTGCTGCCTGACGCGCCGGTCTACTGGCAGGCCGACGTGCGCGAGATCGTACGCAACAACGGCAGCGCCCTGCTCAGGCAGAACTCGCCGCGGCTCGCCGACTGGCCCGAGGACTTTGATGCCGGCGCATGTGCCGAGGCCGCGCGCTCGGAGCTGCTCGACATGGCCCAGGCCTGGCGCGACTGGCCGGCGCTGTGGAACGCAGCGCGCGAGCAGGGTGATCGGCTGATCAGCGGGCTTTGACCCGGGAGCGCGAAGCCGTGCCCCGACCCAGCGAGCGCGGACTGACGAGCGTCATCGTCGTCACCGCCAACAGCGGGCCACTGGCCAGCCAGTGCGTGGAGCGCGTGCTGTCCTCGAACACCGAGGTCGAGCTGATCCTGGTCGACAATGCCTCGTGCGACGGCCAGGTCGAGCGCATCGCTGACCGCTTTGCGGCCGACCTGCGCCTGAGCATCCTGCGCAATGAATCGAACATCGGATTCGGCCCGGCCTGCAACCGCGGTGCGGCACTTGCCCGCGGCGACGCGCTGCTGTTCCTCAACCCGGATTGCCTGATCGAGGCCGACACCATCGCCGGCCTGCGCGATCATGCGCAGAGCGATTCCGATGCCGGCGTGCTCGGCGTCCGCGTGCTCGATGCCGGCGGCAAGGTCGAAGCGGCCAGTCGTCGACGCGACCCGACCCTGCGGCGCTCGCTGAATAGTCTGGCCGGCCTGTCCCGGTTCGTACATCGATTCCCGGCCTGCGCCGGCATCGACATGCCGGAACCGAGCGCATCGACCAGGGTCGAGCCGGTCGATGCGATCTCCGGCGCCTGCATGTTCGTTCCGCGCAACGTCTACGACCGGCTCGGTGGTTTCGACGAAGGCTATTTCCTGCATTGCGAGGATCTCGACCTGTGCCGGCGCGCCCGCGATGCCGGTCTCGCCGTGCTGTTCGTGCCGACCCTGAGCGTGCGCCATGAACAGGGCAGTTCGAGTTTTCGCCGGCCCTTGTTCGTCTCCTGCCACAAACACCGCGGCATGTGGCGCTACTTCTGCAAATTTGACACGGCTGCGCGCAATCCCGTGCTCAAGGTCCTGGTCTTCTGCGGCATCTGGCTGCACTTCGCACTGCTCGCGCCGAGGCTTGCCTGGAACGAGTATCGCCAGCGTTCACGCTGAGGGACGAGCGTGAGCCGTTCCAGCCTCAATCAAGAAAGATGAAAAATGCGGCGGCCACGATCAGCACGAATCCGACCACGTGGTTCCATTTGATTGCGGCGCCCAGCCAGCTCACCGAAAACACGACGAAGACGAGCAGGGTGATGATTTCCTGGATCGTCTTCAGTTGCGCCGGGCTGTAGACCGCGTAGCCGATGCGGTTGGCCGGCACCTGCAGGCAGTACTCGAAGAACGCGATGCCCCAGCTGACCAGGATTACCAGCAGCAGCGGGCGGTTGGTGTAGCGAAGATGGCCGTACCAGGCGAAGGTCATGAAGACATTGGACCCGGTCAGCAGCAGGATCGGTGCAAGGTGGTTCCACATCGGGGATGGCTCCAGATCGAATTCCGGCAGGCGCCGGAATTCTGACATGGCCGCCGGTCGTGGCCTGCTATTCGTCGTTCGCGGTACGGACGGCCTGGGCCGAGCCGATCCCCGGCGGCGGCCTATGGATCGTCCTTGTCGAGGAAGCGCGACTCGTAGAGCAGCGCCTCGAGCTGGCCTTCCTGGCCGTCCGCGAAAGCGAAACCGAGGTCGTCGCTGCCCTCGCGTACGCAGCGCGCATCGATGCCGATGACGGTTTCCTGGTCGAAGATGAAGTAGATGCGGCAGTCCGAAGATGGGGCGGGTTGCCAGTGCCGCGGGCGACCCAGGCAGGCGCCGCCTTGCGACAGGTCACGTACTTCGCTGAGCCAGCCCTGGCCGGCCAGCGTGATCAGCGCCGCCGAGAAGATCGGCAGGCGCGGAAAGCGGCGTTTTTCACTGGCGTTCATCGCCGCACCTTAGCGGCCGGATGGCGTGGCGCGCAAGCGCGCGCGGGCAGGCTTCGTCAGCTGCCGTAGCGCAACACGCGCATCGGTGGCGTGCGCGCGATGCGACGCGTTCCGGCGAGGCCGGCAAGCATGACCACGAGCGCGGACGCCAGCGCCATGCCGGCCAGCTCGGGTGCCGGCGGCCAGTAGTCCGGCATGCGGAACACGTTGCGCGCCAGCGCGATTCCGGTACCGGCGGCCCCGGCTGCGGCGACGGCACCGGCGAGCAGGCCGAGTGCGGCGAATTCGCCGAGCACGGCGGCGGTCAGCTGCCGTCCGTGCGCGCCGAGCGTGCGCAGCAGGGCGATCTCGAAGCGTCGTTCGTCGGCCGTCGCGGCGAGCGCGGCGAGCAGTACGAGGATGCCTGCAGCGAGGCTGAAGCCGAGTACCCAGGTCACCGCCGAGGAGACCCGGCTGATGATGTCGCGGACCCGGTCGAGGATCGAATTGACGTCGATCAGCGAGAGGTTCGGCATTGACCTAGAAAGGGTCGCGAGGGCGGCATTGCCGGGCGGCAGGTGGAAGCTCGAGATCAGGCTGTGCGGCAGCGGATCGCCATGCGCCGGGTCGAGCATCATGAAGAAGTTGACCCGGAACGAGTCCCAGTCGATTTCACGCACGCTGGTGACGGTTGCGGTGACCTCGCTGTCGCCGACGCGCAGGGTCATGTTGTCGCCGAGCTCGAGCCGGAACAGTTCGAACCAGCCGCGGTCGACCGACAACTCGGCGGTCGGCGGGTCGGTGGCCAGCCAACTGCCCGCGGTGACGCGGTTCGACGGCGGCAGCTGTTCGCTCCACGATACCCGCACTTCGCCCTCGATCCAGTTGCCGGCGCGCGAGTCTTCGGCATAGTCGCTGGCACGCAGCGGCTTGCCATTGATCGCGACGAGCTTGCCGGCGGCCAGTGGCAGCAGGCTAAGGTTGCTCGCACCGAGCGCGGCCAGACGCTGTTCGAACTCGGCTTTTTGGCCGGGTTGCAGGTTCAGGGCGAAATAATTGGGCGTGTCCTGCGGCAGGTCGGCGCGCCAGCGATCGAGCAGCGAAGGGCCGACCACGGCGAGCAGGTTCAGCGCGGTCAGGCTCAGGGCCAGGGCGCCGACCTGGATCAGGGTCAGCGCGCGGCGCCGGCTCAGGTTGGCCAGGCCGAAGCGCAATGCGCCCGGCAGCCTGCGCGAACTGGCGCGCAGTCCCTTGAGCAGGAGCAGGCTCAGCAGCAGGGTCGCCACAGCCACCGCGGCCAGCGCGCCGGCCAGCACCCCGGCCAGTTTCGATGAGCCGCTCTCGAGCAGGATCAGGCCGCCGCCGACCAGCAGTGGCAGCAGGTAGAGGGCGTCGAACCGACGCAGGCGGGTTTGCAGGTCGCGCCGGAACACGCGCATCGGCTCGACATCGCGCAGGCGCAGCAAGGGTGGCAGGGCGAAACCGAACAGCACGGCGAGGCCGACCACGAAGGCCGAGGCCGCCGGTGCCAGCGGCAGGGCCGGGGCGACGCCGCCGAGCAGCTGGCTGGCGAACAGGAAGGCGACCTGCTGCATGCCGATGCCGAGCGCCGCGCCGAGCAGGCAGGCGGGCAGGGCGAGCAGGACCAGTTCGAGGCTCAGGGCGAGGACGATCTCGCGGCGGCTGGCACCGAGGCAGCGCAGCAGGGCGACTTCCTCGGTCTTGCGTCGGGCGAAACGCTGCGCGGCCAGGGCCACCGCGATACCGGCCAGCAGGGCGGCCAGCAGGGCCGCCAGGCGCAGGAAATTCTCGCCGCGCTCGAACGCGCTGCGCAGGTTGGCCTGGGCTTCGGCGACCGTGGTCAGGCGCGCCATGGCGGGAAGGTTCTGCCCGGCCCATGCGGCGTAGCGCTCGACCGCGGCGGCATCGCCGGCAACGAGCACCCGGTAGGTGGCGCGGCTGCCGATGCCGAGCAGTCCGCTGGACTCGGCATCCTCGAGGTTCATGATCAGGGTCGGCGCAAACTGGAACACCGAGCTGCCGGGTGCGGAGACAATCTCGCCGGCGATGCTGAGGTCATGGCCGCCCAATTGCAGCGCGCTGCCGACCGAGGCGCCCAGCGTGGTGAGCACCGCGTGGTCGGCATAGACCTGTCCGCGGGCCGGTGCATGCGCGACGGACTGAACGCCGCTGCCGTCGGCGACGACCAGCTTGCCGCGCAGCGGGAAGGCCGCGTCGACCGCTCGGACCTCGCTGAACTGGCTGTTCTCGCCGGCGAACACGACACTCGAGAATTCGACGCTGCGGCTGCTGGCGAGGCCGAGCTTGCCGGCCTCGCTCGAAAACGATTCGGGCAGCGCCTCGCGACGCGCGCTGACCCCGAGGTCGCCGCCGAGCAGTTCGGCGGCCGAGGCGAGAATCGCGCTTTCGACACGGCTGGCCAGGGTTCCGACCGCAGTCAGGGCGGCCACGGCAAGGACCAGGGCTGCGGCCAGGGTGGCCAGTTCGCCGTGGCGGAATTCGCGACGCAGGCTGCGCGCGGCGAAGGCGACCGGCCTCACTGGTCGCCCTCGACGACGCGGCCGTCGCGCAGCCGCAGCGTCCGCGCGCAGCGCGAGGCCAGGCCGAGATCATGGCTGACCAGGACCAGGGTGGTCTGGTGTTCGCGATTCAGATCGAACAGCAGGTCGCTGACCGCGGCACCGGTGCGCTGGTCGAGGTTGCCGGTCGGTTCGTCGGCGAACAGCAGCTTCGGACCGTGCACGAAGGCACGGGCCAGGGCCACGCGTTGCTGCTCGCCGCCCGAGAGCTGGTGCGGGTAGTGATGCAGGCGCTTTCCGAGACCGACCGCGGCGAGCACGCTGCCGGCGCGTTCGCGGGCGTCGTCGAGGCCCTCGAGTTCGAGCGGCAGCATGACGTTCTCCTCGGCGTTCAGGGCCGGCAGCAGGTGGAAGGACTGGAACACGAAACCGACCATGCGTCGGCGCAGGCGGGCGCGGGCTTCCTCGTCGAGCGCGCCGAGATCCTCGCCGGCGAGTACGACCGAGCCGCTGCTGGGCCGGTCGAGTCCGGCCAGCAGGCCGAGCAGGGTCGTCTTGCCCGAACCGGAGGCGCCGACGATGGCGAGGCTGGCGCCGCGGTCGACGCTGAGACTGACTTCCTCGAGGATGGTCAGGCGGCCGTCGGGGCCCTCGACCACTTTGCTAAGCTTCTCGGCACTGAGCACCACCGCGGGTTCGATCGTCATGCTTCGATTCATCCTTCCAGTCTTGTTCGTCTTGCTGTCGTGGGTTCCGGCGCAGGTGCTGGGCGCGCCGCGACCGGTGCTCGTGCTCGGCGATTCCCTGTCGGCGGGCTACGGTATCGAGCCCGAATCCGGCTGGGTCAATCTGTTGCGCGAGCGCCTGGAAAAGGGCGATCCCGCACGCGATGTGGTCAATGCGTCGATCAGTGGCGAGACCACCGCCGGCGGCCTCGCCCGCATCGAAAAGCTGCTCGGCGATCACCGGCCGGCCCTGGTCGTGCTCGAGCTGGGCGCCAACGACGCCCTGCGCGGATTGCCGCTCAGCGCGCCGCGGCAGAACCTGACCCGCATCATCGAGCTCAGCCGCAAGGCCGGCGCCCGGGTCTTGCTGGTTGGAATCGAGATTCCGGTCAACTACGGTCCGCAGTATCGCGACGGCCTACGTAACCTGTATCGGGACCTGGCGACGGAATTCAAGCTGCCATTGGTCCCGTTCCTGCTCGATGGCGTGGCCCTGGACCCCGAACTGATGCAGGCGGATGGGCTGCACCCGACCGCCGCCGCGCAACCACGTGTGCTGGCCAATGTCCTGCCGGCCGTGGAGAAGGCCCTGAAGCCCTGATCGACAGACAGCGGCTGGCCTGCCGGCGGTCCGCTTGATTCAGCGCGTCGGCGACTCGCGCACTGGCCGCTTGGCCAGTTTCCGCTGCAGGGTGCGCCGGTGCAGACCGAGCCGGCGCGCGGCCTCGGAGATGTTGCCTTCGCATTCGGTCAGCACACGCTGGATGTGCTCCCACTCCAGGCGCTTGAGCGGCGGCGGCGCATCGGGCAGCGGCTCGCTGCTGGCCACCGATGACGACGACGGCCCGAGCAGGGCCTGCACGACCTGGTCGGCGTCGACCGGCTTGGCCAGGTAGTCGTGGGCGCCGCGCTTGATCGCCTCGACTGCGGTGGCGAT
Source organism: Dokdonella sp. (assembly GCA_019634795.1). Taxonomy (GTDB): domain Bacteria; phylum Pseudomonadota; class Gammaproteobacteria; order Xanthomonadales; family Rhodanobacteraceae; genus Dokdonella. The sequence continues at coordinate 92,676 of JAHCAR010000007.1, read as the reverse complement.
CGAGGCATAGCCGGTCAACAGCAGGATGCGAACGCCCGGGCGTGCCGCGATCAGGCGCGGAATCAGGGCCAGCCCGCTTTCCGCACCGAGCTTGAGGTCGAGCACGATGAAGCGCGGCTGGAAATCGGCGCAACGCACCAGGGCCTCCTGGCTGCTGGTGGCGCCGGCCACCTCGAAGCCGCGTGCGGCGAGGGCGCGCGAGAGGACGCGGACAAAGACGGCATCGTCATCGACGAGCAGGACGCGGCCTGCGATTTCATTGCTCATGCGGGGGATTGTCCAGTGTTGCCAGTGGCAGACGCAAACGCTGCCGGGTTCCGCCGTTTTCGACGGCCTCGGCGGTCAGGGTACCGCCGAAGCGCTCGGCCGTCGCGTTGGCCAGGGCCAGGCCGAGGCCGAGGCCGTCGCGCTTGGTTGTTTCGAAGCGCAGGCCGGCGGTCGGTTGCAGAGCGGCCGCCATGCCCTTGCCATGGTCGCGAACGAGCAACTCGAGGATGCCGCCGCCGCCACCGACGCGCATCTCGACCCGCGTGTCGGCGTTTGCCAGCGAGGCATCGGCGGCATTGTTGAGCAGGTTGATGATGGCATGGTGCAGGGCCGGCACGACCGCGATGCGACGTTTACCGAGAGCCGGGTCGATCGCATAGTCGACTTCGATCTCCGGCCGCAGCAGGCTGAACGCGTCGCGCGTCGAATCGCCAAGGTCGGCCACGCTGATCCATTCGGCCACCCCGGCCAGCTGGTTGCTGCCGACCTTGACCAGTTCGCGCAGGATGTCGCGACAGCGGTCGGCCTGGCCGATCAGCAGGTCGAAATCCTCGCTCAGGGCGGCGTCTTGTGCGTGTTCGCGACCGAGCTCGCCGAGCAGGGTGCGCATGGTAGACAGCGGTGTGTTGAGTTCGTGCGCGGTGCTCGCCGCCTGGGTCGCGATGGCGAGGATGCCTTCGTCGCGCAGGGCGCGCTCGCGCTCGAGTTCGGCCTCGGCTTGCTGGGCGCGCAGGGCGCGCGCCAGGCGGGCGATGAAGTAGCCGAGCATGCCAGCGGTAATCGCGAAGCTGATCGCCATGCCTGTCAGGTGCAGGTTGAATCCGCTCAGCGTGTCGACTGCGACGGCCTCGGGCAGCGGCACGTAGAAGCGCATCAGCAGCAGGTAGGTGGTCACGGCAAGCGCGGCAACGATCGAAACCGAGCGCAGCGGCAGGGCCGTCGCGGCCAGCGTGATCGGCATCACCAGCAGCGATATGAACGGATTGGTCGCACCGCCGGTCAGATACAGCAGGTAACCGAGGACGACGGTATCGATGGTGATGTGGATCATCGACTCGGTCGCACTGACCCGGGTCTGCCGGCGCAGGCGCCAGAACGCGAGCAGGCTGAATGCGGCGAGCACGCCGATACCGGCGAACAGGGCGCCGACCGGGATGGCGATTCCGAGCCACGCGGCGACGAAGGCGACGGTCAGGGCCTGGCCACCGATCGCACACAGGCGCAGCCAGGCCAGGGTGCTGAGCAGTTGTCGCGAGCCGTGCGGCCAGGTTTGCCCGGAGGCAAAGGATCGCTTGCGCGCGACCATGATCAACGCGGCCTGCCCTGGATTCCGGGCCAGCCCCAGGTCGGCGCCGGCAGCGGCGCATGATTCATTGCGCTGGCCGCCAGCGCCGTATCGCCGCGACCATGAGCAGGGACCAGGCGGCGGCCACCAGCGCCGAGGTCGCCACGTCGGACAGGAAATGCCGGTTCATGTCGAGCCGTGCGAGGGCTACGAAGACCGGAACCATGATCAGGGCGACGCGTTGCCAGGTCCGCGGCGCGCTCGCCGCCAGCGGCAGGAAAAGCCCGAAGTAGAACGATGCATGGCCGGACGGAAATGATCCGCCCGCGGAAAACCAGATCACGCTCCAGTCGCCCGATTCGAACAGTTGCTGTGGACGCAGGCGGCCGAAGGCGGTCTTGCCGAGCATCATTGTGCCGATCGTGGCGGCCTGAACGATGCCGGCGCAAAGTACGGCCCAGGGCAGGGCACGGGGCAGCCGCGAGCGTCGCGCGATGGCGAGGCCGAGCAGACCCATGCCTACACAAACCAGTGAACACAGCCAGTACCAGACGCGGATGCCGACGATGCCGTCGAGCGTGCCGAGTCCGACCACGAACAGTGCCGCGTTCTCATGGCCGCTGGCGTGTATCCAGTGGGACAGCGGAATGTCCACGGCCAGCAGTCCGATGGCGACCAGGCTTGCGGAAATCAGTGCGGTCGCCAGCAGAAATCGTTGATTCATGGGTTCTCCGGAGACAATCGGCATTCGCGCGGGACCCCGACCGCTCGTTCGGGCAGGTCGGCACGTGCTTTATGGCATCATAGCGCGCTGATTTTCCAGCCCGCCGGGTCTTTTCATGCTGACTGTTGGATGCAACCAGCGCAACGCTTTCGCCGAATCTGCGCGGGCCACCCACTTTCCGGGCTGTCGGGTTCGAGTTGCGCTCTCAGCCGAGGGCGACGGGGGTTGGGGCGAGGACGGCCAGGGCATGAACTGCAATGCCCAGCACTGAACCGCGAGGTCCCCGTCAGATCCTGCGCGCCCTGGTCTGGTCGGCCAAGGGCCTGCGTGCGGCCTGGTCGCACGAGGCCTCGTTCCGGCTCGAAGGCTACCTGCTGGTCGTGCTGTTTCCACTCGGCCTGTGGCTCGGTGATGGTGCGCTGGAAAAGGCCATGCTCTGCGGCAGCCTGATCCTCGTGCTGTCCGCGGAGCTGCTCAACTCGGCGGTCGAAGCCGTGGTCGACAAGGTCAGTCCGGAATTCCACGAACTGGCCGGGCGCGCCAAGGACATGGGATCGGCGGCCGTGTTCCTGCTGATGGTCAACGTCATGCTGTGCTGGGGTCTGGTCCTCTGGCAGCACATCCACTGAACGGCGGCGCTTGCTGAATGCTGGAAATAATCGCTGATCCTCATTTCTGGGCCGCCCTGTTCACGCTTGCCGCGCTCGAGATCGTGCTCGGCGTCGACAACCTCGTCTTCGTCTCGATTGCGGTCAGCCGCCTGGCTCCGGAGCAGCGACCTCTGGCGCGCAAGGTCGGACTGAGCCTGGCCTGCCTGACTCGCATCGCCCTGCTGCTGTTCCTGTCCTTTCTGGCCGGTCTCGACGACCAGCGCCTCGGCCTGTTCCGGCTGGCCGAGCAGACCATTTCGCTGCGCGACCTGATCCTGATCGGCGGCGGCCTGTTCCTGCTGGTCAAGGCGGTCATGGAGATCCACCAGGAACTCGAAGGTTCGCGCGACGACACCGAGGAAGGGCGTGTATTCGCGTCCTTCACCTTCGTGATCATCCAGATCGCCATCATCGATATCGTCTTCTCGCTCGATTCCGTGATCACCGCGATCGGCATGGTCAACGAAGTGTTCGTCATGGTCAGCGCGATCATCCTCGCCGTGGCCGTGATGATCTTCGCCTCGAATCCGGTCGGCGACTTCATCGACCGGCATCCGACCCTGCGCATGCTCGCCCTGGCCTTCCTGATCCTGGTCGGCGTGGTCCTCATCGCCGACGGTTTCGAGCTGCATATTCCGCGCGGCTACGTCTATTTCGCCATGGGCTTCTCGATTGCGGTCGAGGGCCTGAACCTGTGGGCGCGCAAGCGCAAGAAAGCGGCTTGAGCGGCGCCGCCTCGGAGCGGCCCTGCGCAGCTTGCCGGCCTCGATCCGGATCGTGCCGGATAGGCTCCACCGCGACCGCGTAGAATGGCCGGTCCGCAACGACTCCCCGGAATCCCGAACGTGGCCGAAGAGATCCAGCTTCCTGCCCTGTACCTCAAGCGTGGCGAAGACACGCGCCTGCGCGCCGGGCATCTGTGGGTGTTCTCGAACGAAGTCGATGTGGCGCGTTCGCCGCTCGGCGGTTTCGAGCCGGGCCAGGCCTGCGTCATCGTCGACAGCCGCGACAAGCCGATCGGGGTCGGTTACGTCAATCCGAATTCGCTGATCTGCGCGCGCCTAGTCAGCCGCGGCATCGAGCACGCGCTCGACCGTTCCCTGCTCGTGCACCGGCTCAAGGTCGCCCTGGCCCTGCGCGAACGCCTCTATGACGAGCCGTGGTATCGCCTCGTGTTCGGCGAATCCGATGGCCTGCCCGGACTGACCATCGATCGCTTCGGCGATGTTCTCGTCGCCCAGACCACGACGGCCGGCATGGAGCGGCTCAAGGACGCGATCACCGAAGCCGCGCTCAAGGTGCTCAAGCCACGCCAGCTCTGGTGGAAGAACGACGCCTCGATCCGCAGCATGGAAAACCTGCCCGAATATGCCGATCTCGGCCATGGTGCAGCGGTCGACGCGCCGCTGATCGTGCGCGAGGCCGGCCTCGAGTTCGAATGCGATCCGGTCGGCGGGCAGAAGACCGGCTGGTTCTACGACCAGCGCGGCAATCGCGATCATCTGCGCGCGCTGGTCAAGGGCAAGCGCGTGCTCGACATGTTCAGCTACCTCGGTGGCTGGGGAATCCGCGCAGCGGCATTCGGCGCCAGCGAAGTGGTTTGCGTCGACGCCTCGCAGCCCGCGGTCGATGCGATCGGCCGCAATGCGCGGCGCAACGGTTTCGGCGACACGGTCAGCGCCGTGCGCGCCGACGCATTCGACTATCTGAAGGCGTTGCGCGAACAGCGCGAGCGCTTCGATGTCGTGATCCTCGATCCGCCGGCCTTCGTCAAGCGCAAGAAGGATCTCGCCGAGGGCCGCGTCGCCTACCGGCGTCTCAACGAACTCGGCATGCAGGTGCTCGAGCGCGACGGCATCCTGATCACCTGTTCGTGCTCGTATCACATGCCGCGCGCCGCCCTGCTCGACGGTGTGCAGCAGGCTGCGCGCCACCTCGATCGCCAGGCCCAGCTGCTCGTCGACCTGCAGCAGGGACCCGATCATCCGGTACATCCGGCGATCGCCGAGACCGACTACCTGAAGGGCTTCATCCTGCGTGTCCTGCCGGCCTGAGGCGCTGGCATAATGCAGACGCTCGATCGAGCGAATTCCACCTACGCCTGCCATCGCGGAACCCAATGCACTACTTCGTAGATTTCGATCCGATTGCCTTTTCCGTGGGGCCGCTCGCCGTGCACTGGTACGGGATCATGTACCTGATCGCGTTCGGCGCATTCTGGATGCTCGGCGAACGGCGCCGGCGCCAGGGCCGCCTGCCGGTCGGGCCGACCGCGTTTTCCGACCTCGCGTTCTACGGCATGATCGGCGTGATCGCCGGCGGTCGTCTCGGCTACATGTTGTTCTACGGTACCGCCGACCTGATCGCCAACCCGCTGTCGCTGTTCCGCATCTGGGAAGGCGGCATGTCCTTTCACGGCGGTCTGATCGGTGTCTTCGTGGCGATGTGGCTGTGGTCGCGAAAGAACGGACTGCACTTCTTCGATGTCATGGATTTCGTCGCGCCACTGGTACCGATCGGACTCGGCGTCGGTCGCTTCGGCAACTTCATCGGCGGCGAGTTGTGGGGTCGCCATACCGACGTCGCCTGGGGCATGATCTTTCCGCGCGCGATCAACACCGCCGGACACACGATCGAACAGCTCAAGGCGATGGCGGCTGCTGGCCTGCTCGACAACGAAGTGCGCCATCCCTCGCAGCTCTACCAGATGTTCCTCGAAGGTTTCGTGCTGTTCGGCGTGCTCTATGCCGTGTCGATGAAGCCGCGCCCGCGCTATCTGGTCTCGGGTCTGTTCGCACTGCTCTATGGCATGTTCCGCTTCCTCGTCGAGTTCGTGCGCGAACCCGATGCGCAATTGGGTTACCTGGCCTGGGGCTGGCTGACCATGGGCCAGTTGCTGTCCTTGCCGCTGATCGTGCTCGGCCTGGTCTGGATCGCGATGTCGCGGCGCGCGCCGACCCTGGCACCGCGCGTGGTCGAGGATCCGCCCAAGGAGGCGGGCTGATGCAGCAGTACCTGGCATTGCTGCGGCATGTTCTAGAAAACGGCACGCCGAAGGGCGACCGCACGGGGACCGGCACGCATTCGGTCTTCGGGTGGCAGATGCGATTTGATCTCGGCCGCGGGTTTCCTTTGGTCACGACCAAGAAGCTGCACCTGCGCTCGATCATCCACGAGCTGATCTGGTTCCTGCGAGGCGACACCAACATCGCCTACCTGAAGGAAAACGGCGTCGGCATCTGGGACGAGTGGGCCGATGCGGACGGCAACCTCGGCCCGGTCTACGGCAAGCAGTGGCGTTCGTGGCAGTGCCCGGACGGACGCACGATCGACCAGATCGCCTGGCTGGTCGAGGAGATCCGGCGCAACCCCGATTCGCGCCGGCTCGTGGTCAGCGCCTGGAACGTCGCCGATCTCGACAGGATGGCCCTGCAACCCTGCCACACGATGTTCCAGTTCCATGTCGCCGACGGCAAGCTGTCGTGCCAGCTCTACCAGCGCTCGGGCGACATCTTCCTCGGCGTGCCGTTCAACATCGCCAGCTATGCCTTGCTGACCCACATGCTGGCCCAGGTCTGCGGCCTCGGCGTCGGTGATTTCGTGCATACGCTCGGTGATGCCCACCTCTATCTCAACCACTTCGAGCAGGCCCGCGAGCAGCTGACGCGCACGCCGCACGCCCTGCCGACCCTGCGCCTCAACCCGAAGGTCGCTTCCATCTTCGACTTCCGCTACGAGGACATCGCGATCGAGGGCTACGTCGCGGACAAGCCGATCAAGGCGCCGGTGGCGGTGTGATCGCGCTGATCGCGGCGCTGGACCGGAATTTCGCGATCGGCCGTGACGGCGCCATGCCATGGCACTTGCCCGACGATCTGCGCCGCTTCAAGCGCCTGACCCTCGGCCAGGCCGTGCTGATGGGGCGCAAGACCGCCATCTCGATCGGACGTGCCCTGCCTGGAAGGACCAATCTGGTACTGAGCCGAACCGCTGCTGCGCCGTTTGCCGGACAGATCGCTGTGCGCTCGATCGAGGCGGCCCTGGCCCTGGCCGGCGAGCGCGACCTGATGGTCATCGGTGGCGGCGAGGTCTATGCGCAGACGCTCGATCGCGCCGAGCGCATGCATCTGACCTGGGTCGACTGCGAGGCCGAATCCGCCGATACGTTCTTCCCGCGCTTCGATGCGCAGGCGTGGGAGGTCGAGCATGAGGAGGCGCACGGCGCTGACGAGTCGCATGCCTGCGCGTTCCGATTTGTCGACTATCGGCGCAGACTTCGTTGATGTCACATCCGTTGCCGCTTCGTGGTTGGAAGCGGCTTCAGCCGCGATGCTCTTCCCCGAGCCGCGTCGAAAAGCATCGCGCCTGAAGGCGCTCCTGCGAAGAGCGCGACAGTTGGCGCGGGCTTCGATCACCGCTGCCGCGTTACTGCTTCGTTGTTGGAGGCGGGTTCAGCCGCGATGCTCTTCCCCGAGCCGCGTCGAAGAGCATCGCGCCTGAAGGCGCTCCTACGAAGAGCGCGACAGGGGGCGCGGATTTCGACGACCGGTGCCGCGTTGTCGCTTCGTTGTTGGAAGCGGCTTTAGCCGCGATGCTTTCTTGCGGCAAACTGCAAGGGATCAGCCTCTCGGCAACCTGCCGAAGAGCATCGCGCCTGAAGGCGCCCCTACGAAGAGCGCGACAGGTGGCGCGTGCTTCGATCACCGCTGCCACGTTGCCGCTTCGTTGTTGGAAGCGGCCTTGGCCGCGATGCCTGTTCGCGATCGAGGCAAGAAGCATCGAACCTGAAGGTTCTTCCTACAGGGGCTTGCGATGAGCAGTTGCGGACTTCGATGAAGTCAGACGCGTTGCCGCTTCGGTGTTGGCATCGATGGATCTGGCCGCGTTACCGCGCTGTTGTTGCGTTGATGGCGGCCGGGGCATCCGCTCGGCGGTTCGCCTAGTCGAAGGACTTGCCTGGCGGTGTCGGCCGGTCCGACTTGAGCACGACGAACTGCGGTTCCTCGACGTCGATGCGCATCGCGGTCAGGGCGCCGCCCCAGACGCAACCGGTATCGATGGCGTAGACGCCCAGGCCGCAGAAACGGCCGAGCGTGGACCAGTGTCCGCAGACGATGCGCAGGTCGCGGCGCGATTGTCCGGGTACCTCGAACCACGGATAGACGCCGGGTCGCTGTGTACCGGGCATGCCCTTCTCGGAGAACGCGATGCGCCCGCGCACGTCGCAATAGCGCATGCGGGTCAGCACGTTGATGCCGGCGCGCAGCCGTTCGGTGCCGCGCAGGCGCGGAGTCCAGGTATCGGGCTTGTTGCCGAACATCTGCTTGAGCAGGCGCGCGTGATCGTCGGCGCGCAGGCGCGCCTCGATTTCACGGGCGACACTCTCGGCGCGGGCGACGTCCCAGCTCGGCGCGAGCCCGGCATGCACGATCATCATGTTGAGACTGCGGTCGCTGTGCAGCAATGGCCGACGGCGCAACCAGTCGAGCAGTTCGGTGCGGTCGGGCGCGAACAGGATTTCGCGCAGTTCCGGGTTGACCTTGGCCTGGTCCTGTTCGCTGCGTGCGCCGACCGCGAGCAGCGACAGGTCGTGGTTGCCGAGAGTGACCACGGTACGTTCGCCGAGCGACTTGACCAGGCGCAGTACCTGCAACGATTGCCCGCCGCGGTTGACCAGGTCGCCGCAGAACCACAGCGTGTCGCGCGCAGGATCGTAGGCCAGCTTTTCGATCAGCCGGGACAGTTCGTCGTAGCAACCCTGGATGTCGCCGATGGCCCAGACCGCCATGTCAGGACGCTGCGCTCGTGTCGGCGGCGCGGTTCGAACGGTGACGGTCCATCAATGCAGGGTCCGCGGAATCGAGAGGACGAAAGACGGAATGTCGGCGTCGAAGCGGGTGCCGTCTTCGGCGAGCATGCGGTAGCTGCCCTGCATGGTGCCGACGGCGGTTTCGAGGATCGCCCCGGAGGTGTATTCGTAGCCCTCGCCCGGCTGCATCAGCGGCTGTTCGCCGACCACGCCTTCGCCACGCACTTCGCGCACGTCGCCATTGCCGTCGGTGATGATCCAGTGTCGGCTGAGCAGGCGCGCACTGAGGCTGCCGAGATTCCGGATCTTGATCGTGTAGGCGAACACGTAGCGGTTGTCCTGCGGCTTCGACTGTTCGTCGATGAACTGGGTGGCAACCGATACCGCGATGTCGTGGGGCTTCTTGGTGTTCATGGTTCGATTGTCGGGGAGTGGGCCGTACTCGGCAAGTTGCAGTTTGCCGGGGTGCGAGGCGGTCTGACTGTCCCGGTTGCCGCGAATCGTCGCCGGCGCCTCCGCTCAGCCACGGCCTGCCAGATGCCTGGCGAGACGCACGAAGGCTTCCGGGGCCAGCTGTTCGGCGCGGCTGCGCGGGTCGATGCCGACCGCGGCGAGGTCGTCGTTGCCGGCCAGGCCGTCGAGCGAATTGGAAAGGGTCTTGCGACGCTGGCCGAAGGCGGCGCGGACGAGACGCGCGATCGCCGCCTGCTCGGCAATCGGCCGTTCCCCGCGCGGCCGCGGCAGCAGCCGGACCACCGCGGAATCGACCTTCGGCGGTGGCCGGAACGACTCGGGCGGCACCGGCAACAGCGGCTCGACGCGGCAGGCCAGTTGCAGCATGACGCTGAGGCGACCGTAGGTCTTGCTGCCCGGGGCCGCGGCCATGCGGTCGACGACTTCCTTCTGCAGCATGAAATGCATGTCCTCGATCGCATCGAGGTGGTCGATGCAGTGGAACAGGATCGGCGAGGAGATGTTGTAGGGCAGGTTGCCGACGACGCGCAGCCGGTCGGTTCCGGCCAGCGCGGTGAAATCGACGGTCAGCACGTCGGCCTGGATGATCTCGAGTTCGCCGATGCCGGCGCTGCGGGCCGCGATGCGCGGAACGAGGTCGCGGTCGAGCTCGATCACGGTCAGCTTGCCGGCCTGGCGCAGCAGGGGCAGGGTGATCGCCCCTTCGCCAGGTCCGATCTCGACGATGCGCTGCCCGGGCTTAGGATCGACCGCCTGGACGATGCGCGCGATGATTCCGGCATCGTGCAGGAAATGCTGGCCGAAGCGCTTGCGAGTGACGTGCGGGGCGTCGCTGGATAGGTGGCTGGTCGGTCTCACGGTTTCGTCAGGGATCGTGGCTGGGCAGGGCGGGCCGAACTCGGCAGGGCAGGCGCACAGCATGCCGCATTCACCAGCGTTGCGCAGCGTGGCCGCCTGCCGGAGCCACGCGGGAGTCGGCGAGCGCGCGTCGCCGGAGTATGATGCGCAGCCCGATGTTGCGCCCCTGGCGAGGATGCCGATGCCGGTAACCAGGCCAGTGCCTTCCGGAATCCCTTGTCCGCTGTTGCGCGCGCCGCTTCGAGGCGCCACGATCCGAGTCGTTCGATGACCCCTTCCTCGCTGTTGCGCCTGCTCCTGCTCGGCATGATCTGGGGCGCCTCGTTCCTGTTCCAGCGCATCACCGTGCCGGCCGTCGGCGCGCCGTTCACGGCGGCCATCCGCCTGGCCCTGTCGGCGCTGATGCTGGTGCTCCTGCTGCGCCTGCTCGGACGCTCGCTGGACCTGCGCCGGCAATGGCGCGCCTGGCTCTGGCTCGGCACGATCAGCGCGGCATTGCCCTTCCTCTGCTTCGCCTGGGCGGCGCGCAGCCTGCCGGCCGGCTACATGGCCGTTATCAACGCGACCGTGCCGCTGCTGACCGTGGTCATGGCGGCAATCCTGATGCGGGTCAGGCCCTCGTGGTCCAAGCGCATCGGCGTCGTGGTCGGACTCGTCGGCGTGGCCGTGCTGGCCCGCTATGGCAGTCTCGGCATGAACGCGCAGACGCTGACCGCGATCGGCCTGTGCTTCGTCGCTTCGGCCCTGTACGCCTACAGCTCGCTGTTCATCCGGCGCCGCCATGCCGACGTCAATCCGCTGGTCCTGGCCGGTTCGAGCCAGCTCGGTGCCAGCGTCGCGATCCTGCCGCTCGGCCTGTACAACCTGCCGACGGCGTGGCCGGCACCCGGGGTGCTCGCTTCGTTGCTGGTGCTGGGCCTGGTCTGCACCGGACTGGCCTACGTGCTCTATTTTCGCCTGCTCAGCGACATCGGCAGTGAAAAGGCCGTGACCAATACCTTTCTCGTCCCGGTCTTCGCGCAGATCTGGGGTGCGCTGTTCCTGCACGAGCACCTGACCCTGGCCGGTGCGCTCGGCTTTGCCCTGGTCCTGCTCGCGGTTGCCCTGGTCCTCGAGATCCATCCCTGGCGAAATCGCGCGGCGATTCCGCTGCCCTGATTCAGCCTTGCCGCGCGGCCATCGCGATGGCCAGCTGCAATGCGGCGCGCAGGCTGCCCGCATCGGCGCGCCCGCTGCCGGCCAGGTCGAGCGCGGTGCCGTGGTCGACCGAGGTGCGAATGTAGGGCAGGCCGAGGGTGACATTGACGGCATGGCCGAAACCGGCATGCTTGAGCACCGGCAGGCCCTGGTCGTGGTACATCGCCAGCACCGCATCGTAGCCGGCCAGGTGGGTCGGCACGAAGGCCGTGTCGGCGGGCAAGGGGCCGACCAGGTCGAGGCCCTGTTCGCGCAAGGCTGCGAGCACCGGCTCGATGATCTCGATCTCCTCGCGTCCGAGGTGGCCGCCTTCGCCGGCATGCGGATTGAGGCCGAGCACCGCGATGCGCGGAGCGGCCAGACCGAAGCGCTTGCGCAAATCGCTGGCGAGGATGCGCAGGGTCGTCGACAGGCCCTCGCGGGTGATCGCCGCGGGCACCGCCGACAGGGGCAGATGGGTGGTTGCCAGGGCCACGCGCAGGTCCTTCGCGACCAGCATCATGACCACGCTGCAGCCGGCACGATCGGCGAAGAACTCGGTATGCCCGCTGAAAGGAATACCGGCATCGTTGATCACGCCCTTGTGCACGGGTGCCGTGACGATCGCGTCGAAGCTGCCGCTGGCTGCGCCATCGGCGGCGCGCGCGAGCGTCTCGAGGACGTAGGCCGCATTGCGGGGATCGAGCGAGCCGGGGCGGCACGGTGCGGCCAGGGCGACGTCGATGATGGCAAGCCTGCCCTGCGGCGGGGGTGCGTCGACGCGGAATTCGGCGAGGTCGAGAACCAGGCCGATGGCCCTGGCGCGCTCGGCCATGAGACGGGCGTCGGCGATGACGACGAGATCGACGCCAAGGTCCTCGCCGGCGAGTCGCGCGATCAGTTCGGGGCCGATGCCGGCGGGTTCGCCGGCGGTCAGGGCAATGCGCGGACGCGTCGGCTCAGCCGGCGTTACCGGAGGCACCATCGGCTCCCGGCAGGCGGATCTCGATGTAGGCCTCGGCACGCAGCTGGCGCAGGAAACTGGCGTATTCCTCTTCGGCCTTGCGCGTGCCGATGGTCTGGCGCGCCTTGTTGCGTTCGGCTTCGGCGGTCTTGTCCTCGGTGCGCGTTTCGAGCAACTGCATGACGTGCCAACCGGCATCGGTCTTGAACGGCGCGCTGATCTCGCCGTCCTTGAGGGTCACTACGACTTCGGCGACCTTGGTGCCATAGCCGCCCTGCGGAAACCAGCCGAGGTCGCCGCCGAGGTTGGCGCTGTTGGTATCGTTCGAATACTCCTTGGCCAGTTTGGCGAAATCCTCGCCGGCCAGCAGGCGCTCGCGCAGCTCGCGCACGGTCTTTTCGGCCTGGTCCGAGGAGACGATTTCGCTGGTCCGGATCAGGATGTGGCGGGCGTGGTACTCGGTGACGATTTCGCTGCTGGCTTCGCGCTTCTCGATCAGCTTGATGATGTGGAATCCGTTCGGTCCGCGCACCGGCGGTGCAGTCTCGCCAGGCTGCAGGCGGTCGGCGATTTCGGCGAACGCAGTCGGCAGTTCATCGTAGCCGCGCCAGCCGAGATCGCCGCCATCGAGCGCATTCTGCGCATCCGAATAGCGGATCGCGGCGGCGGAAAAGTCCATGCCGTCCTTGATCTGGCGGCTGACGTCATCGGCCTTGGCCTGCGCCGTCGCGATCTGCTCGGGGGTCGCGCCGTCCGGCAGGGTGATCTGGATGTGGCCCAGGTGCAGTTCACCGCGACGGGCGCCGCCGTTCTTGAGCAGCAGGTCGATTTCGGTGTCGCTGACCTGGACCCGGCTCTGGATCACGCGCTGGCGAAGCTGGCGGACCAGGGATTCCTCGTAGACGTTGGTGCGAAACTGGTCCCAGGTCATGCCCTGGCGCTCGATGGCCTGGCGCAGCTGGCCGACATCGAGGCGGTTCTGCTGGGCAATCTGGGCCACGGTCTGGTCGACTTCGGCGTCCGAGATCTTGATGCCGGTGCTGTCGGCCCGGGCCACCTGGAGCTTGGTCATGATCAGCCGATCGAGCACCTGGCGCTCGAGTTCGTCGCGCGGCGGCAATTGCTGCGGATTATTGGCGTACTGGGCCATGATCGCGTTGACCTGCCGATCCAGCTCGCTGCGCAGGATCACGTCCTCGTCGAGCACCGCGACGATGCTGTCGAGCGGTTGCGTCGGCATCAGTTGCGCCGTGCCTGCCGGGGCGAACAGGACGAAAAGCAGGATCAGTAGGGTGGACAGCTTGTTCATGCGCATGCGAATTCCGCGGGTGTCGGTTTGACCGGGCTGGATTGTAGGGGGATGTGCGCGCACCAGCGTTAAGAAAAAGTCCTCTGGCGCTGGCGCTGCGGGTCCTTGCGGCAGCGCCCGCAGGCGCCGCTATTGATAGCCCAGAATAGCACGGCGCAGGAAATCGCCGGCCTTCTGGCCGATCGAGCCGACGCCCTTGAACTCGACCTCGAAATACAGCGCATCGGTGGTATCGCGCTCGACATTGTGCACGTAGTGCCGGGCCAGCACGCGCCAGGCCACGCAGCAACTGTCGTGCTCGATGCCGGCGAAGGCTTCCAGGGTCTTGCGGTCGCGCATCGAGTAATTCCAGCGCCCGACCAGGCGCCAGGCCTCGTTCAGCGGGATCAGCACCGACGCATCGGCCTGTTCGAGCAGGTCGCGTCGGAACCGGTAGGACAGATTGAACACGCCGTCCCGGCCGAACCGGTTCTGCACACCGAAGGCCGACAGGTCGGTGCGGTCGGTATTCGGGTTCCACTGGTTGGACACGGTGAAGCGCCAGCGCTCGTTGAGGCGCAGGTCGAGTTCGCCGACATAGGTCGAGCCCGAATAGTCGGTGACCGGCCGGCCCGGCAGCTGCACGCGCTGGTCGTCGAAATAGCGGATCTGGCCGATGCTTGCGGAAACCCGTTCGCTGCCGCTGCTGTCCTCGATCAGGCGCGAGGTCAGGGCCACGGTCAGGTTGTTCGCGTCCATCTGGCGGTCGGCGCCGACGAAGCGGTTGCTGCGGAACAACTGGCCGAAGCTGAAAGGCACTTCCTGGGTATCGAAGACCGGCAGGTTGTCCTGGTCGCGGTAGGGCACGCGCAGGTAGTAGATGCGCGGTTCGAGGGTCTGCGTGTAGCCGTTGCCGGCCAGCGACAGTTCGCGGTCGAAGCGCAGGCCGGCGTCGAGGCTGGCGATCGGCACGCCACGATGCGGAGACTTGTCGCTGTCGCGATCGATCTGGTAGCTCGTATACCGGAAGCCGACTTCGGGGCGGACGAACCAGGCCGCGGCTTCGAGCGGATAGGCGAGATACGGGTACAGGTCGAGGCGTCGGCCATCGACCGCATCGTTCTTCGAAAACGACACATATTCGGAGCGCAGGCCAGCGTCGAGATCGCCGACCAGACCGTGTTCGGCGTCGAAGGTCGCGCGCGGCAGGCGCCGGTAGGGTTCGACCGAGTTCGGCAGGGTCGGATCGGTGATCTGGTATTCATCGCCGCCGAAGCTCGCCTTCCACCAATTGCCCTGGCCGAACAGATAGGCGCTGGACGGCAGAAGGGTCGTCGCGGCGACGTTCAGGCTGCGTCCGAAATCCTCGAAGTAGCGATCGTCGGAGACATGATTGATCTGCACCGAGGCGGCCCAGTTCTCATTGAAGCGGGTCCTGTCGTCCCAGTGGAACAGGCTGCGCCGGCGGTCGGCGTCGCGGTCGTGCGGCAACCACTCGGCCTCGATCGTGCCGCGACTGCTTTCGGTCAGGTAGCGGAACTGGCCGCCGAGCATGAGGCCGCGCTGGGTCATCAGGCGCGGGGTCAGGGTGGCGTCGTAGTTCGGCGCCAGATTGAGGTAATACGGCGTGGCCAGTTCGAAGCCGCGGTCGTTGCTGTAGCCGATCTCGGGATACAGGAAGCCGGACTTGCGCCGGTCATCGAGCGGGAAGCTCGCATACGGCACCCAGAACACCGGCACGTCGCCAACGCGGAAGGTCATGTCGCGGGCGCGGCCGACGCCATTGGCCTGGTCGAGCTCGATCGCATCGGCGCGGAATTCCCAGCCGGGCGAATCGAGCGGACAGGTCGTGAACGAGGTGTCGGTGAGCTGTGCGTGGTCCTTGTCGGTCATCACGGCGACGCCGGCGCGGCCATTGCCGCGCGAGGAGAGTAGCTGGTAGCGGACCTGGTTGAGGGTGGCCTGGTTCGGGGTCGTGCTGCCATGCGCATCGTTTGCCGAGAGCAGCAGGTCGCGGTCCTGGTAGCGCACGTTGCCGTCGGCGGTCCATTGCGTCGAGGTGCGCGCATAGGTGAAACGGTCGGCGCGGATCAGTTGGTCGAGCTGCTGGATGCTCGCATCGCCCTCGAGGATGAAGTTCTCGCCATCCGCGGAACGGCTCTGGCGACCCCTGACTTCGGTGTCGGCGAGCTCGCGCTGGCCGTCCTTCGGCAGGTCGGCGACGTAGAAGTCGAGCAGGTCGTTCTTGCGGCACAGCGACCAGTCCTGGGCCGGCTTCGGGCAGACCAGGGTACCGATCGGGCAGGCCGGTGCCTCGGCGTCGGCCCATGCCGATAGCGAAAAGCCGAGCAGGATGGCGGCCACCAGGGCGCGGCGGCAGGGAAGACGGGAGCGGAAGGGCAGCACGGTCGTTGGATTCGCCAGGGGCAGGGACACGCTAGCTTGCCCAATCGCCGTCGACTCGGCAAACCCCGCAACGGGGTTCATGCGGCCGCCAGCGCGCGCAGGTGGGCGATCGTCGATTCGCGCAGGGCATTGAGGCTGTAGCCACCCTCGAGGCTCGAAACTAGCCGGCCCGAGGCATGCCGCGCGGCCAGCGCGCCGAGCAGGCCGGTGACCCAGGCGTAGTCCTCGCTGTCGAGGCTCAGATTGGCCAATGGATCAAGCCGATGCGCATCGAAGCCGGCCGAAACCAGGACCAGTTGCGGCGCGAACGCGTCGAGCGCGGGCAGCAGTGTGGTTTCGAAGGCCTCGCGGAACTCGGCCGATCCGGCGCCGGCCGGCAGCGGCGTATTGACCAGGTTGCCGACACCCCGCTCGCCGCGGGCTCCGGTGCCCGGGTACAGCGGCGACTGGTGGCTCGACGCATAAAGTACGCGGGCGTCGGCCGCGAAGATGTCGGCCGTGCCATTGCCGTGGTGGACATCGAAATCGACGATCGCCACACGTTCCAGCCCGTGCACAGCGAGGGCCTGGGCCGCGCCGACGGCGACGCTGTTGAACAGGCAGAAACCCATCGCGGAATCACGTGTGGCGTGGTGGCCCGGCGGGCGGACCGCGCAGAAGGCCCGCCGCGAGGACGTCGTCATGACCGCGTCGACGGCGGCGCAGACCGCACCGGCCGCGCGCAGGGCCGCTTCGACCGAATCCGGGCAGACCACCGTATCGGCATCGAGGTAGGCATGGCCGGCACCCGGCGATGAGGAAAGGACATGGGCGACATGCGCGGCACTGTGCACGCGCTGGAGCTGCTCGTGGCTGGCGCGCGGTGCCTCGATGCGCTGCACGGCAGGGCAGGCCGGATCCTCGAGCGCCTGCAGCACGGCGCGCAGTCGCGACTGCGATTCCGGATGGCCGGGACCGGTGTCGTGGCGTAGGCAGGCCTCGTGCGTGTAAACAGCGACCTTCATCGGACTTGCACTAGCGCTTGACGCGCTCGTGTTGCCAGAGCACTTCGCCGTGTGCCGAGGCGCGCGCGAGCACGCGGGCGATTACGAAGAGCAGGTCCGAGAGCCGGTTCAGATAGCGGATCGCCTCGCCACGCACCGTTTCGAGGCGCGACAGCGCAACGACCTCGCGCTCGGCGCGGCGCGCAATGGTGCGGGCCAGGTGGCATTGCGCAGCGGCCATGCCGCCGCCGGGCAGAATGAAATCCTTGAGCGCCGGAAGGTCCTCGTTGAAGCCGTCGAGGTCCTGCTCGAGGTTGCCGATATCGGATTCCTCGACCAGGCCCATACCCGGGATGCACAGCTCGCCGCCGAGATTGAACAGTTCGTGCTGGACGCGGACCAGCACTTCGCGGACTGCTTCCGGGACCTCGCAGGCGAGCACGATGCCGATCGCGCTGTTCAGTTCGTCGACGCAGCCATAGGCGTTGACGCGCGCCGAATCCTTGTTGACGCGCGAACCGTCGCCGAGCCCGGTACTGCCATCGTCGCCGGTGCGCGTGTAGATTTTCGAGAGACGGCTACCCACGTTGTCCGCGGGCGAGCGGCGCGTCGGCGGGCACGTGCAGCGCGCGCGCGATCACGTGAAGCACGGCGGCGGCGCCGACATAGGCCGCGGTCGTGCGCAGGTAGGGCAGGTACCAGTCGGCCAGGTTCTGCAGCCAGCCCGCTGCGCTCGGCGCAGCCACGCTGTCGCTGAGCCAGTAGAAACTGCCGTTGCTGACGAGGAAACACAGGCTGGCGGCGCCGACCAGGCAGACGCAGAGCCAGCCCAGCGTGCGCAGGCCAGGGCCGTGTGAACGGGCACGCAGCAGGGCGCCGCCGGCCCACATCGCCGCATACGCCGGCAGCAGGAACCAGTAGGCGGCCGATACGCAATAGTGGCTCCAGAAATCGAGGCCCTGGCCGTTGATGACGAGGAAGTCGACCAGCACGGCCAGCGCCATCAGCAGCGGAAAGGCCCAGCGCATCGATCCGCGCAGGTAGAAACCGGCGACGAAGAAAACCGCCCAGCTGGCATCGGGCAGGGCGCCGAAATGGTTGATGCGCGTGCCCGCCATCACCAGGGCGAGGACGATGAAGATGCCGGCTTGCTGCGGCTTGGTCAGGGTCATGTCACGAATTCCGGGGAGAACGCAGCCACTATCTTAGCCCGGAACCTCGATCAGGTCGCGCCCGGATGGCGCATGCGGCGCCGATGCATGGACTTATTCGGCCTCGAAGCGTGCCGCATTCATGTAGCGCACCTCGAACTGGCGATTGGCACAGCGCAGGCGGCAGGCGCGCGCCTCGTCGATGCCGATCGCCAGGGCGCGATCGGGCGGCAGCCCGAGCGCGTGGCAGAGCAGGGCGCGGATCGAACCGGCATGGGCGATCGCGAGCACGCAGTCATCGGCGCCGGTCGAGCCGATCAGGGCGGCCAGCCAGGCCCCGGTGCGACGCACGACGTCGGCGAAGCTCTCGCCGTCCGGTGCTTCCTGGATCACCCAGTTGTCGAGCCAGTGGCGATAGTCGGCGCCGTCGGCCTTGATGATGTCGTTCCAGTGGCGCCCGTTCCAGCGCCCGAAGTCCGCCTCGCGCAGGCGTGCGTCGGCGAGCGGTTCGATAGCGAACGCCGAGGCGAATATCTGCGCCGACTGCTGGGCCCGGCGCAGGTCGCTGGAAAACAGGAAGCGCGGCGCGGTACCGCTCCAGGTCGTGGCCAGCTGCTGGATATCGGTGAAGCCGCGCGAGGACAGCGGCAGGTCGGCATGCCCGAG
Source organism: Dokdonella sp. (assembly GCA_019634795.1). Taxonomy (GTDB): domain Bacteria; phylum Pseudomonadota; class Gammaproteobacteria; order Xanthomonadales; family Rhodanobacteraceae; genus Dokdonella. Next base: position 73,975 of record JAHCAR010000007.1, on the reverse strand, counting down.
GCAAAGCCCCGGATCGGCGTCGGTGCGACCATGGCGAACGAGAATCAGATCCATGCGTACGTGCGGGTTGGGCAGCCTGTGCAGCCTAGCATCGCCGCGCGAAACATGTGGGCCGAAGCCGGCACTCGGGATCCGCGAGCGCAGGCCGCAGCGCCGGGCCGCGCGCGGTTCACTGCCTACAGTCTTCGACGGCGTGGGGCGAGGCGGCCTTGCATGGAACGGGCGGGCGGAATTTCGATGCATCCGCTGCATGCCGGGCGCCGCTGTAGCGGCTTTCGCGATGGCGCTGCATGGGCTGCGCAATCATGTTTGCCCTTATCATGGGCGCATGAGCGAAAGATTCGACATCGTCATCGTCGGCGGCGGCCTGGTCGGATCGAGCCTGGCCATTGCGCTGGATGGCTGCGGGTTTCGCGTCGCCCTGGTCGAGGCAGCGATGCCGCGGGTGGCCGACCAGCCCAGCTACGACGAGCGCAACCTCGCCCTCGCGCGGGCCAGCATCAATGCGCTGCAGGCGCTCGGCGTGTGGGCCCACACGGGCGATCAGGCGTCGCCGATCAAGCGTATCCATGTCAGCCGGCGTGGCGACTTTGGCGCCGTGCATCTCGATGCGGCCGAACTCGGGCTGCCGGCCTTCGGCGCGGTCCTGCCGGCGCGCGAACTCGGCAATGCCCTACTGCATCGGCTCGATGAATGCAGCGCTCTCACGCGCATCGCGCCGGCCCAGGTGATGGGGCTGGAATCGCGTGCCGACGCCGTCGAGGTCACCATGCGCGCCGGCGATGAGGAGCGGCGCATTTCGACGCGCCTGCTGGTCGGCGCGGACGGCACCGAATCCTTCGTGCGCCGGCATTTCGGCATCGGCACGCGACGCACCGACTATGCGCAGTGCGCCTTCGTCACCACCGTCACCACCGATCGCACCCTTGATGGCATGGCCTATGAGCGCTTCACCGATTCCGGCCCGGTCGCCCTGCTGCCACTCGGGCAACATCGTGCCGGTCTCGTGCTCAGCGTGCCCGCCGGCGATGCCGAACGCGTCGCCGATCTCGATGACGCAGCGTTCATCGCGCTGGTGCACGAACGCTTCGGCTATCGCGCCGGGCGCCTGAGCCGTCCGGGCCGGCGCAAACCCTATCCACTGGCTCGCGTGCTCGCCGATGCGTTGACCGCGCCGCGCTGCGTGCTGGTCGGCAACGCCGCGCAGACCGTGCACCCGTTGGGCGCGCAGGGTTTCAATCTCGGCCTGCGTGATGCCCTGACCCTTTCAGAATTGCTCGTCGGGGCGGAGCAGGCGGGGACCGATCCCGGCAGTGCCGATCTGCTTGCGGCCCACGTCGCGCGGCGCGCGGCCGACCGCGAGGCCACCACCGCCTTCAGTGACGATCTCGTGCGCCTGATGGGACATGATCTGTTGCCGCTGCGGGCCCTGCGCTCGCTCGGCTTCGTCGCACTCGACCGGCTGGCGCCGCTGAAGCGGCGCATGGCCCTGCGCGGCATGGGTTTCCGCGGCGATGTATCCGCGCTGGCCTTGAGTCGATGAGCCGTCGCGGCGAACTCGAAATCGTCGTCGTCGGCGCCGGCGTGGCCGGCTCGGCGATGGCGCTGGCCCTGGTCCGGGCCGGATTCGATGTGGCCCTCGTCGAATCGCGCCCGCCGTCCCGCTGGCACGCCGCTGACGAAGTCGATCCGCGCGTGGTTGCGCTGGCCCCGGATTCCGCCGCCCTGCTCGACGAACTCGGCGTCTGGCGCGCTGTTCTCGCCGCGCGCGCCAGCGCCTATCGACGCATGCGGGTCTGGGATGCGCTGGCGCCCGGGGAACTCAGCTTCGATGCCGCGGATCGCGGCGAGGCCGCGCTCGGCTGGATCGTCGAGAACCGCCTGTTGCAGCACGTGCTCTGGGGCGCATTGAATGCGCCTCCGGAGGGCGCAGGATCGGCGCGTCTGCTGTGCCCCGCCGAAGTCGTCGCCGTCGATAACGAAGCCGACGGCGTCGCCGTCGAGCTGGCCGACGGCACGCGGCTGCGCGCACGGCTGCTCATTGCCGCCGATGGTGCGGCCTCGCCGATACGCCAGCAACTCGGCATCGGCACGCGCGATCGCGACTACGGCCAGCGCGCCATCGTCGCCCATGTCGGCACCGAGCGCGCGCACGAGGCCACTGCCTGGCAGCGCTTCCAGCCCGGCGGCCCGCTGGCCTTCCTGCCGCTCGTCGACGGTCGCTGTTCGATCGTCTGGTCGCGACCCGATGCGGATGCGGCCCGCATGCTTGCGCTCGACGAATCGGCGTTCCTTGCCGAACTCGGCTGTGCCTTCGATTTCCGTCTCGGCGCGATCACCTCGACGACGCCGCGGTATGCCTTCCCGCTCAAGTTGCGCCTGGCCGAACGCCATGCGATCGGTCGCTGCGCTCTTCTCGGCGATGCCGCGCACGCGGTGCATCCGCTGGCCGGGCAGGGCCTCAACCTCGGATTGCGTGATGTGCGCTGTCTGGCCGCGCTGCTCGCCCGTGCGCAACAACGTGGCGGCGACCCCGGTGCGGCCAACCTGCTGCGTCGTTACGAGCGCGAGAGACGCAGCGAAAACACGCTGGCTGCACGCGGCCTCGACCTGATCGAGCGCAGCTTCGGCTCCGAGGCCATGCCGATCGTCGCCGTCCGCGGCCTCGCGCTGTCGCTTGCCGACCGTCTGGGACCGCTCAAGCATCTGCTCGGCGATGCCGCCGCGGGCCGCCTGTAGCCGGCAGCGCGCCGATGGTCGCTGCGTCCGGCCACCTCATCCGACCCCTGTTACGCCGCGATTACGCCGGCATGCGTTCTACTGGTGGCCTGTCCAAACAGGAGAACGCCATGGCCAGGCTGCGAATGCGATTGACCGCGAGCGCTGACGACACGGCCGCCCTGATCAACCGGGTTTCCGCGCTGGAAGGCATCGATTCGGTCGAGGAGGTTGCCGACCTGATGCCGCACATGGATGACCCCGATTCGAGTTCGGCCGGCCTGCCCGATGACATCGGACCGGGCAGTCACCTGGTCCTGGTCCGGGCCGACAACGAAACCGCTATCCGCCGCGCGCTCGAAGTGGCCGAGGTCTGCGCGCATGCCATGGCCATCGGCCTCGAAGTCGAGGATCCGACGGACTAGCCGCCGGGACGATCGCGGGCGGCGCGAGTTTCCGGCGCCGCCGCCATCATCCGGCTCTGCAAGCGGTCAACGGTTACCGCGCTTCCCCGGATCAACCCGACTGTGCTTGCCGACTGCGCCAGGGTTGGCTGTCGTCGAATGGCCGCCCATGTTCGACTCGTGCGGGGCCGGATGGTCGCCGGCGCTGGACCGACCGTGAGCCCCACCGTGGGATTCCGCGCCGGGCCAGTGCGGGCCCTGGCGCACACGCGCCTTCTTCGCCTCGAGCAGGGCGCGGATCTTGGCGGCCGCTTCCTCGTGGGTGATCGCCGAAGGCTCGGCCGACGCGCTCGATTGCGCTGCCGGCTCCGTCTCGCGAAGCGGTGTTGCAGGGCTCTTGCGGCCAGCATCGGCAGCGGCGGGTGAAGCTGACTGCGGTGAGGTCGCCTTTGTGGTCGACGGTTTCGTGATCGTCCCGGCCGACGCTGTGGCCGGCATCGGCGCGGCGCCGCCAGCTCCGCCTTGTCTTGCCGGTGACTTGCTGGTCGAGGGCTTGCCGGCGGGCGGCGTGGAAGCCGGTTTTGCGAGCGGGGCTCTTGCCGCACTGGCCGGTGGCGCAGGTGTCTTCGCGGCCGGCGCTTTCTTGGCAGGCGCCTTCCTTGCGGGGGATTTCTTCGCAGGTGTCTTTTTCGCCGGCGCCTTTTTTGCGGGCGTCTTGCGCACCGGACCCTTCTTCGCCGGGGCCTTGCGTGGCGCGGGCTTTTTCCGCGCAGGTGCTTTCGCGGGGGCCTTCCTGGCCGGCGATTTTCTGGCCGGGGCCTTCTTCACGGCAGCCTTTCTTGCCGGAGCCTTCTTCACAGCAGTCTTCTTCGCCGGGGCTTGCTTCGTCGCAGCCTTCTTCGTCGCAGCCTTTTTTGCCGCGGTCTTCTTGCCAGCGACCTTCTTTGCCGTGCGCTTCGTTGTTGCTTTTGCCGCCTTCTTTGCAACTGCCATGCTCGATCTCCTCGTCCATTGGGCTGGAGGGAAGGGCGTTGGGTCGCCCCGTTCTGCCGGGAAAAACGAATTGTCGAAAGCCGTGATCGCATTGTCTGGCTGGACTGGTGCTGAATACAGCACTCGTGGCGGCATCCGTCAATGCATGAGGGCATGCCTCAGCCGACGTTTGCGGCAGCAGAGATGGCCCAAGAGATCATGATCAAGCGCGGCGATTTCACCACGGCGATGCCATTCCACTTCGCCGGCGCCGTCGGCGCCTGGGCCCCACTGACCTTCTGGCGAACTTTTTCCTGCACGGCAGCGATCCATGGCTGATGGCGATTCCTGCATCCGTTGGAGTCGGGCAGCGCTCCCGATTTGCCGGTAGAGTTGCGCGGAGGGGTTTTCCGGCGGAAGGAGCAGCAGCATTGAGACTGGCTACCGAGTTCCTGCGCCTGCCGATACGTTTCGATGCCGCGATCCTGCGCGAGGAGGTCGAATCGCTGCCCGAATCGGCCTGGCGGCCGCATCCGCAGGGGTTCGCCGGCAACGCCGGCCTGCCCCTGGTCGCGGCGCATGGCGATCCCGGCAACGAGCGCACCTGGGGACCGATGTTGCCGACCCCGCAGCTCGATGCGTTGCCGCGCATCCGCCAGTTGCTGGCTGCACTCGATTGCCCGATAGGGCGCTCGCGACTGATGCGTATCGACGGCAATGCCGAGGCGAGCACGCACACCGATCTCGACTACTACTGGCAGGGCCGCCTGCGTGTGCACGTACCGATCGTGACCACCGCCGCGGTCCGCTTCGAGTGCGGATCGGCAGCCGTGCACATGCGCGCCGGCGAGGTCTGGGTCTTCGATACCACGCAGGCACACCGTGTCCTCAATCCCGAATCGAGCAGGCGCATTCACCTCGTCATCGATACGGTGGGCAGCGCCGCGCTTTTTGCATTGCTGGAGGACGCGCGCAACGCGGTGCCTGATCGTGCCGCGCCCGCATGGCCGGCCGACGCCAATAGGCCGATTGCGTTCGAGCGCGTCAATCGCCCGCTGGTGATGAGCCCGTTCGAACAGCGCGAGCTGTTGCGCGAACTGCTCTCGATGTTTGCCGAGGACCTGCCGGCAAGGCGTCTGCAGGCCATCGAACGCTCGCTGGCTCCGGTCCTGCAGGACTGGACGGCGGCCTGGGCCCGCTACGGCATCGGAGCCGATGGCCTGGCCAGCTACCGGGCCTTGCGCGATCGCCTGCGCGAGACCCTGCGAACGGTCGCCGAAGCCGATCGCTTCCGCGGATCGGGCGTATTCGATTGGCTCGATCGCTGGCTTGCCGTGCCGGCCATCGATGAAGATGCGTTTGCCGCGCAGGAGCATGCACCGGCGCCGACCGCGCAGGCCCGGACCGTGTCCGCGGAAACCGCGTCGGCATTCGCCAGTCAGTACACCGACAGCATGCCGACCCTGTTGCAGACGCTCGGCGGTTCGTTGCTGGTTTCGACCTACGCCAGCAACCGCCTCGTTTCGATCCGCGCCCGCGGCGACGAGCTCAACACGCACTTCAAGCACTATCCGGCGCCGATGGGAATCGCCTATGCGGACGGCATGCTTGCGCTCGGCGCAGCCTATTCGGTCTGGACCTTTCGCAACCAGCCGGAAGTGGCAACGGAACGTGCTAGCGATGCCGTGTTCGTGCCGACCGACCATCGCATCACCGGCGACATTCGTGTGCACGAACTGGCCTGGGGCATCGAGGGCCTGTGGCTGGTCAACACGCGATTTTCCTGCCTGGCCATGCTCGATGGTGCGCACAGCTTCGTGCCGCGCTGGACCCCGGCGTTCGTCGAGCGGTCGTCGGAGGAGGATGCCTGCCATCTGAACGGCATGGCCATGCGTGACGGCGCGCCACGCTGGGTCAGCGCGCTCGGCCGCAGCGGAACGGCATCGGGCTGGCGCGCGAACAAGGCGAGCGGTGGCGTCGTCATCGACGTCCGCGATGACGCGATCATCAGCGCGGGCCTGTGCATGCCGCACTCGCCGCGCTGGCACGACGGCCAGCTCTGGATCCTCGACTCCGGGCGCGGCGAGCTCTGCCAGGTGAACTTGGAGTCGGGTCGCCGCGACAGCGTGGCGCGCCTGCCCGGATTCGCCCGCGGCCTGGCCATGTTCGGCAAGTTCGCATTCGTCGGCTGCTCGCGCGTGCGCGAGTCGGCCTGGTTCAGCGGCCTGCCAGTGGTCGAGCAGGGCCGCATTCCCGAATGCGGGATCTGGGCGGTCGATCTCGACAGCGGTCAGATCGTCGGCTGGCTCAAGTTCGAACCGGGCATCGACGAGATCTTCGACGTGCAATGGCTGCCCGGTCTGGCTTGGCCGGATGTACTCGAAGTCGATGAGCCGGCGGCATTGAATGCCTTTGCGGTTCCCGCCGATACGCTGCAGCGCTTCGTCTGATACCGCTGCCGGCAACGGATCCGCAGGCGACCCCGCCGGCCCAGGCCGGCGGGGCGGTTTGCCTGATCAGTCGAAGCCGTCGGCGAAGATGCGGTCGACGAACTCGGCCATGGTGTCCTCGACCTCACCGCCATTGACGATGCCGGTGGCGTTGGCTGCAAGCGGATCGGCGCTGAGGCGGAAGCGCGCGACGGTCAGCGGTGCCGGTGAAGCCGGTGGCGTCGGCAGGTTGAGGACCACGTTGACGCCATTGCTGCCGTTCGGTACCACCACCGAGCCACGCTCGCTGGCATTGTCGAACACGCCATTGCCGTTGTAGTCGATCCAGCCATACAGGGTGGCCGCGGCGCCGGTTGTGTTGGTGACATTGACCGTGATCGCGGGTGCCGTCTCGTTGAACTCGATGATCGATGCGGTCGCATCTTCGTCATCGATGCCGTTGAGATCGTCGCCATCGGCGTTGAGGCTGGCCTGGCCGTCCGGATCGTTGTCGGTGCTGGTGCCGAGTTTCAGTCCGGCCACGCGGATGTGGGCCGGACCGTTGTCGGCCCCACGCGTCTGGTAGTCGACCAGCGGGGTATCGGTGACGACCTGGCCGTAGATCTCCGACTCGTTGTCGACCAGGGCGCCGCTGTCATCATCGGCCTGATAGACGACCAGCGCATCGCCATTGACGCTGTCGTAGGCCAAATCCGCGTTGAACGCGCCGAATGCGGTCGAGCCATCCGGCCCCATGTGGGTCAGGCGGATCTCGTTGCCGTCGAGTACCGTGCCGGAACCGCTGACGCGACGGGCCAGGATCTCGTTTTCATTGTCGACGTATTCGTCGCCGTTGAAGGCGACGAGGTAGTTGCCGGTGGCCGTGCTGTAGCCGACCGCGGGGTTGAATCCGGCGAACTGCGTCGAGCCGGGCAGGCCCACTTCGCTGATGCGGATCATCGAGCCGACGGTGGCGCCGCTGCTGGCATTGACGCGCTGGCCGAAGATCTCGGTCTCGTTGTCGCCGACCGAATCGTCGTCGCCCTGGAAGACGACGAGGAACTGGCCGTCGTCGGGGTCGTAGGCGACATCAGGATTGGCTGCGCCGTAGGTCGTGTTGCCGGTGCCGCCCATGGACGAAAGACGCGTCTGCGTGGCGCCCTGCGGCAGCCCGCCACCGGCGACCCGCCGGCCCCAGATCTCGAACTCGTTGTCGACCAGGCCACCTGTGTTGTCATCGCCACCCCAGACCACGAGGAAGGTGTTGGCGGCGCTGTTCCAGGCCAGGTCCGGTGAATTGGCGTCGTAGTTCGCATCGGCACCGTTGGCGCCGCCCATCATGCTGATCTGCATGCGCGATCCGGCCGTGTTTCGACTGGCTGCGGAGATGCGTTGACCGAAGATCTCGAACTCGTTGTCGACCAGCGGCGCGAGTCCCTCGTCGCCTTGCCAGACCACGAGGAACTCGTTGCTGGTCGCGCTGTAGGCCAGCGCCGGATTGCTCGCGCTCGAATTCGCGTCACCATCGGTGCCCATCTGGCTGATGCGCAGCTGGATGCCCTGCAGGGCGCCGGTCGGACCGACGAAGCGACCGTAGGTTTCGAACTCGTTGTCGGTCGACTCGTTGTCGCCCTGCCAGACGACGAGGTACTCGTTGGTCTGCGAAGACCACGAAACGTCGGGGTTGAAGGCGTCGCGATCGGCGTCGCCATCGGTACCGGTGGTACTGATACGGAATTCGCCGCCGATCGGCTGGCGCGTCGATCCGTCGAATCGTCGCCCCCAGATCTCGTTTTCGTTGTCGTTGGCGTCGTTATCGGCCGACCAGACCACGAGGTACTCGTTGGCCGTCGCATTGAAGGCCACCCGCCCATTGCCGGCGCCGCGTGAGGCATCGCCGTCGGTGCCGACGTTGCTGATGCGCTGGTCGTCCACGCCACTCTCGAGCAGAACTTCGACGTCACCGGTGCCGCTGGCGAAGTCGGGTGCATCGCCGTAGTCGATCTGGATCAGCTCATAGGCACCGATGTCGACGATCGTCGAGCCATTGAGGTCGCCGTCGACGACGCGCTGGAAGATGCCGCCGCGCTGGTCGGTGGTCAATCCGCCGGTCTGTCCCGGATCGCCGGCATCGATGGCCGGGCTACCGGTGTTCAGTGCCCGGGTCGGCGTCGGTCCGCGGTTGTCGGCCAGGCCGGCAAGATTCGGGTCGGCGGTTGACGTGATGCTGCCGCCGAAGCCGGTGTTGGTTTCGATCAGGTTGCCGACGCCGCTGCTGTTGGCGGTGCCGCCGGAGATCGTGCTGGCGACGAAATCGACCCCGGCGCTGGTGTCGGCGATGATGCTGTTGTTGACGACAGCGGTCGACGTACCGCTGTTGCCGAGCACGTAGAGCGCGCCGGTCGCCGCGCCGGCCGCGCCGAGCGACTGGCCGGCAGCGACCGTGCTGTCGGCAATGGTTACATGGCGCAGATTGACGCTGGCCGAGGTCGCGCCGCGATTCATGCTGAAGATCGCGCCACCGAAACCGGACCCGGCGCCGCCATCCCCACCCGGTCCGACGCCGCCACCATAGGGACTCGGGACGAAGCCACTGCTGCCGCCCTGCGCGGTATTGCCGGACAGCGTCGAATTGCGCACCGACAGGGTGCCGCCGTAGTTGAACACCGCGCCGCCGAGACCGGCGCCGCCGCCGCCGTCGCCACTGGGCGGCTGCACGTTGTTGTTGGAGCCGCCGGGACTGCCGTTTCCGGCGCCGAATCCGCCTGCGCCGCCCAAGCCCGGCACGCGTGTGAAATTGAACGACTGGACGCCGCCGCCGCCTCCCGCGCCGCCACCAAAGCCGCCAGCACCACCCGTGCCGCCGGTCACCGTGCCGGACCCGCCGCCGGTGCCCAGTGCGGAGCCGCCGCCACCACCACCGCCGAACAGTCCGCCGGCGCCGCCGGTGTTTGCCGTCTGCGAGCCCGCTCCCTGGCGACCGTTACCGCCGCCGCCACCGCCGCCGGCACCTGTGGCGCTGCCATTGGACGGGCCGCCATTGGGTCCGCCGCCGACGCCGCCCGGTTGCGGCTGGCCGAACCCGGCGTTGGATCCGTTGCCGCCGTTCGCACCGACACCGCCGCCGCCACCGCCACCATTGGTATTGCTGGCGCCGAGTCCGCCGTTGCCGCCGATGGCCTGGTTTGCGGACAGGGTGACGCCGTCGAGCGTGACCGAGCCTTCGTTGAACAGGGCGCCGCCGAGTCCCGCGCCGCCGCCGCCGCCCGTGCCATTGCCGCCGCTGTTGCCGCCGGCGGCGACGCCGTTGGCGATGGCCAGGTTGCTGATCGCCAGGCTGGCCGTCGGCTGTACGTGGAAGATGCGGAAGTTGGCTGCCGCAGCCGGACGCTCTATCGAAATGCCGTCGTCGCCGCTCGGTCCTGCAATGGTCAGCGAGGTCCCATTACGGATGATGAAAGCGGTCTTGCCGTATTCGCCGTTGTCGAGTCCGGTATCGAACAGGGTCAGGGTGATGCCGACATCGCCGCTGCTCAGCAGCGCGCTATCGAAACCGATCGAGTGCGCCCCGCTGAGGGCGTTGGCTTCGTCGATGGCGGCACGCAGCGAGGTGCGCCCGAGGCTGTCCTGGGCGAGACCGTCGCCCGGATTGGCGTCTGCGGTGTCGAGCACGGTATTGACTGAAAAACTGAGTGCCAGCGCCTGCAGGGGACTGCCCGCACAGAGCAGGCCGGTGAGCAGGCTCAGATACAGGTGCTTGCGCCGTGGCGGGTTGCGGCGGGGTGATTTCGGGATACCGCGGGATGCTGATGCCATGATTCCTCTCCTCACGCAGGCGGATGCAAACGAGCGCGGATGTATCCACGCGGCTCATGGAAGGGCAGGTTCGGCAGCGGCCGGTTGGCCGGATTTCCGCAGCCCCCCGGTTGCGGCCAATGACGCTGGCGGAATCGAGAGTACACCGAATACGTTCCGTTTCGTATAGGTAATTGGTGACAGTCCGGAAACCAGTCGCGGCCGATGCTTTCGCTGAGAATCGGGCTGGCGATGAGGCGATGATCGATTCTTGATCTATGCCAAATGGATCAATTTTCCGATAGCGAAATCACGCGGAATGTTGTACGCCGCACGCGCCTCGCAGGATCATGGCAAATCCGTGGGCTCGAATCCGGCCAGCAGCTGGGCGATGTCGGGCGCATCCTCGAGCGTCGAAAACCCGCGCCACTCGTAGCCCGGCGCGACCGTGCAGCCGACCAGGGCGTAGCGCCCCAACGGACGCGCGGATTGCCAGCAACCGGCCGGGACGACGAAGACCGGGGCGGTCTCGTGGTCGACCGGGCCGAGCCGATGACGCGTGAAGCGGCGGTCGCGCGGATCGAAGCGCAGCATTTCGAGCGCATCGCCCTCGTACCAGTGCCAGATCTCGTCGGCATCGATGCGATGCCATCGACTGACCTCGCCTTCGCCGAGCAGGTAGTAGATCGAGGTGGCCACGGCGCGCGGGCGCTGGTCGGCGCCGAACGGTAGCTGGGTCGTCGATTCGTAGATGCGCCGGTAGTGGCCGCCTTCGACATGCGGTTCGAGGGCCAGCAGTCGCTTGAGGTGTTCTGCACGTTCGTCCATGCGCACATGATACGGCGTCGATCAGGCATTCCGTTGCAGTCGGGCTTCAGGGCGGGTTCGGATGGTCGGCAAAGAATCGCCAGATCACATCGGTGGCATCGATTGCCGTGCTCGGTACATCGCCGCGGCGCGAGCCGGCTTCGCCGCCGGGCCAGGCATGGCCATTGTCGGCCAGCACGTAGCGCTCGACGGCGCGACCGTGCGGGCAGCGCTGGACCCAGTGCGCGACGGGCGCGTGTTCGGCCGCCTGCGCGGCCGGACCGCAGTTGTCGGCGCGGGCCCAGAACAGCGCCTGCTCGGCGGCCGGTCGCGTCGGCGTGCCGTCCCAGGCGCGTGCGAACGGACCGGACGGCGGGCCACCGGCCTGGGCGATATGGTGGTCGAGGGCGCCGTTGATCATCAGCGCCGAAACGGGAGATGCCGGCAGCGGCTCGTCCCCGAAGACGGCGCCGACCACCGGTGCGATCGCGGCGAGGCGGTCCGACAGACGGATGCCGAGCGTGTGCGCCATCATCGCGCCGTTCGACATGCCGGTGGCGTAGATGCGCTTCGGATCGATGGGGTAGCGGCGCGACAGCGTGTCGATGAGGCTGCGGACGAAGCCGACGTCATCGACATCGTGGTCCATCGCATAGCCGCAGCAATGCCCGGCGTTCCAGGTCAGCAGGATGCCGTCGCGACGGCCCGTGCCTTCGGGATAGACGACGATGAATCCCTCCTTCATGGCCTTCGCCGTGAAGCCGGTCATGCGTTCGGTGATCACGGCATTGCCTCCGCCGCCGTGCAGCACGATCACGAGCGGCACCGGTTTGCGCGAGGCCCGTACCGAGTCGGGCACGCGCACGACGTAGCTGCGACGCAGGCCGTCGTGGACGAGGAAATCGCGATCGGGATTCTCGCCGAGCGGTCGCCGCGCACTGGCGTCGGTCACGGTCACGAGCGAGCCGAGTGCGAGCGCCGCGATGACGAGCAGGAAACGGAGACGTCGGGCACGGGACGGGGTCGGGGACATCTTGGCACTCCTCGGTTCGCGCGCGGCGCGCGGTCAATGTGGAAAAAGCGGGTGGCGACCCGGCGAGCGGCCGCCACCCGAAAGCCTCATCGGCAGTTGATGACGTTGCCGTAGGCGTCGTGGCACGTGCCGCTGTGGCTGACGCCATCCTGGACCACGGTCGTGGTGCCGGCGTAGGTATTGCCGTTGGCGCCGGTGGCGTGGCTGTTGTGGGTCACGCCCTGGCCGCTGGCGCCGCTGGTCGAGCCGGCGTATGAGCCGCCGTTGGCGCCGTACGCGGTCGTGCTGCGTGCGCCGCTGCGGGTGCCGTCGGCATTGCGCTGGCTGCTGCCGGAGGTCGCGTACGAGCCGCCGGCCGCCGAGTAGCCCTGGCTGCCGGACTGGTGATAGGCCGAACCGTCGGCGTGGACCTGGGTGCTGCCCTGGCGATAGGCGGCACCGCCTTTCGGTCCGCGCACGGCGGCGGCGCTGCCGCCGGCCGCGTTGCCCTGGCCGTCGGTGGTCCAGGCGCGGCCTCGGGCAGCGGCTCCGCCGTTCGGTCCGCGGGCGACCGAGGCGCTGCCGCTGCTGACACCGCCGGACGCGTTCGCATGCGCGCCGCGGACCTTGGCACGGCCGACTGCATCGGCCGGCTGGGCGTGGAGAAATGCACCGACAAGCATGGTGCAGGTGATCAGGGCGATTCGCGTGTTCATGGCTGGAATCCCTCTGGTTGCAGTGTGATAGCGGTGTGGGACGCGGACGAACAGGCCCTAGTCGAGATCCTGGACCAGGGTCGTGAAGGCGCTGCGAAGGCGTGCGAGGCGGGCCAGGCGTTCGCGCATGACGTTGCGCACGTTGGCCTTCTCGCTGTCGCTGAGCGACTCGAAGAAGGCGAGCTTGCGTGCACGCAGATCACGCGAGCGGGCCAGCCAGGCGTCGACATCGCTGTCGAGGTCGGCGCTGAACGCGCGCAGGTCGGCGTGCTCGTCGGCAAGGATTGCGTCGGCCTGCCGCAGACGCTCGCGCAGTTCACTGCGACCGGCATCGCGCAAGGCGATCGTCTCGGCACGCAGCTGTTCCCAGGCCGCGGCGTGGCTGCTATCGAGGCCGAGTTCGGTCGCACTCGGCGGCGTGCCGGCACGATTGCGGGGTGTCGCCGCGTACGCGGTCGCCCCGATCGCGGTGCTGATCGCGGCGGCGGCGAGTAGGGCAAGGATCGGTTTCATCGAGGTCTCCTGGTGACGGACCCGGCGTCCGTGTTGCAAGGATCCGCGCCGGGCCCGGTCGGCGTCCTTTCCGTGTTGCGGCAAGATGCAAGTCGATGTTGCCGAATGCGTGGCTGGAAACATTCGCTTACATTCGCGGCGCCCGCCTCGTCGCGACGATCCGGCGCGAATGCCGCAGAATGAATGCATGAGCGACGCAGACAGTCAGTCCCGGATCCTGATCGTCGATGACGATGCGCGACTGCGCGAGCTGCTCGTGCGCTATTTCGAGCAACAGGGCTTCGTCGCCTCGGCCGTCGGTGATGGAGCCGCGCTCGACCGAGAGCTCGTGCGCCGCCACGTCGACCTGATCGTGCTCGACCTGATGCTGCCGGGCGAGGATGGCCTGTCGATCTGCCGGCGCCTGCGCGGATCGGGGGTCGAAACGCCGATCATCATGCTGACGGCCAGGGGCGACGACATCGACCGCATCATCGGTCTCGAGATCGGCGCCGACGACTACCTGCCCAAGCCCGGCAATCCGCGCGAGCTCGTTGCCCGCATCCGCGCGGTCCTGCGCCGCGGTCGCGCACCTGCCGGTGCCCCGCAGGCAGCCGGCGAGCGCGTCCGCTTCGGCGCCTTCGTGCTCGACCTCGGTACCCGCGAACTGCGGCGCGGCGATGAATCGCTGAAGCTGACCTCGGGCGAATTCGCCGTGCTCGCCGCGATGGTCCAGCGGCCGCGCCAGCCGCTGACCCGCGACCAGCTCATGAGCTTCGCGCGCGGTCGCGAACATGAGGCCTTCGAGCGCAGCATGGACGTCATGATCAGCCGCCTGCGCCGTCTCGTCGAAGACGATCCGAAGCGCCCACGCTGGCTGCAGACGATCTGGGGGCACGGTTACGTGTTCGTGCCGGATTCCACATCGTGACCCGCCGGAATTCGGGACTGTTCCGGCGTTTCGTCTGGCTGCTGGCCGGCACGGTCCTGCTCGTCGTCATCGTCGGTGTCATCGTCCAGCGGCTCGTTGCGGGAGAATCATTGCGTGCCGAGGTGACGCGGACCGAAGTGCTCAAGGTCCTGGTCGCCGATTCGCTGCTGCGCGAGGCGGGCAGGGACGCCGATCCCGCACAAGTGCTCGGTGCAGTCGAAATGGGTTTTCGCAGGGATCGACCGACCGGCGATCCGCCGCCGATGCGTTTCTGGAACGAGGTCGCCCGCGGACTCGACGAACGCCTGCCGGGGCGCAGCGTCGGCGTGCTTGGACGCGGCAGTCCGCAAATCCACATCCGGGCCCTGCCGCCGGCGCAGGGCTGGATCGTCTTTGCGGCCGGGAACCTGCGCGAGAGCGCCAGTGCCGGTCCGCTCATGGTCCTCGTCGCAAGTATCGCGATCATTCTCGTCTGTGCCGCGTGGCAGGCCCGCAAGCTCACCCTGCCCTTGGGTCAGCTGGCCGCGGCGGCACCGCATATCGCCGCCGGCATCCGGCCGCCGGTGCTGGCCGACAAGGCCGCGAGGGAACTCGTCGATCTGCATGCCGCCCTGGCTGCGGCGGCCGATGCGGTGCGCACGCAATCGAAGGACCGCGGACTGGTCCTGGCCACGCTCTCGCACGACATGCGCACGCCGCTTGCGCGCTTGCGCCTGGCCAGCGAGATCGCCGAGCTCGATGCGCGCATCCGCGATGGCATGCATGCCGATATCGACGAACTCGACGCCCTCATCGGACAAGGCATCGCGATCGCACGCGATGGTCCGGAAGAGGCCATGCAGCGAGTCGAACTCGTCGGCCTGCTGCGCGAGCTCGTCCTGAGCCGCCAGCGCAGCGGCATCGAATGGACCCTCGAGGGCGCCGCTTGCTCGTGGCTGCATGGCAAGCCACAGGCCCTGCGGCGCGCGTTCGGCAACCTCATGGACAACGCGCACCATCACGGGCGTCCGCCGCTCGTATTGCGGGTCGGGGAGTCCGCCGGCACGCTGCGCGTCGAAGTGCTCGATGGCGGATCGGGGGTCGATCCGGGCGTGCTCGACCAACTCGGCCGGCCGTTCCTGCGCTCCAGTGCCGGGGGCGGTGTCGAGCGCAGCGGCCTTGGTCTCGCCAGCGCGGTTCGCATCGTCGAGGAACACGCCGGCGAGATCGGCTTCTACAACCGCGAGACCGGCGGCTTCGCCGCCATCGTGCAGATCCCTAGCGCTCGATCCGGTAGTTGATGCCGGCGCGGCTGCCGGTCGTTGCGTTCTGCGCCTCGAAATTCCAGTGGCGGCTGAACAGGTAGCGCAGGGTGACTACTTCGCCCGGTTCGAAGATGCCGACACCGTAGCTCAGGTAGAGCTTCGGCGAGAGGTACTTGCCGACCGTGAAGGCGGCGCCGCCGAGCGCGCCGTTGTCGGCCACGCCGATGTCGTCGACGCCGAGGCGGCCGCCGATGCTCTTCGCCAGCAGGTCGCCACCGGCCGTGCCGAGGGCGCGCGCGGCGGTGCCGAGCATGTCGCCTTCGCCGCTCTTGAGCGAGGACAGCGGCTTGCCGGTGACCAGGTAGGAGAGCGCTTCGGATTGCTCCATCGACGGCTCCGAGAACACGGTCAGCACCGGCACCTGGGCGGTGCCACGCACGAGCAGTCCGGCGGTCACGTTGTCGGCTTCGATCTTGCGCGTGGCGCGGATGTCGATGCCGGGATTGTCGATCGCGGTGCCGGCGAACAGGATGCGTCCGGTCTCGATCTTGAGGTTCTGGCCGTAGGCCTTGTAGGTGCCGCCGGCATTGAGCGTACCGCTGCCGGTCGTGGTCCGCCCCGGTCGCTCGATGACGGCGAGATCGCCGCTGATCGTGCCATCGAAACCGTAACCCTTGATCTTGACCTTGTCGCCGAGCGAGACCGTGACCCGCGCGGTCAGCGGAACCGGCTTGCCCGGCTCGGGTTTCTCGGCGTCGACCACGACCACGTCGGCAGAAGCGGAGCTGGCACCGGCGCCGGGCAGTTTTGCCAAGTCGACGTCGGCCGAAGGTACGGCGACCGCGCCGCTCACGAGGTAGCCCTCGCTGTTGCGCGTGATCGCGAGGTCCGGGCTCAGGATCACGCGGGCTGCCGGGATGTCGGCGGCCAGGAACTGATCGCCCTTGAGCGTGATCGTCATCGATTCGCCTACGCCGAGCCCGCCTTCACCCGAAAGCGACAGCTTGCCCTTGCCCGAAGCAACTGATCCTTCGAGGACGAAATGCCGGGCATCGGCCGCGCGCAGGCTCAGCGCGCCATCATGCAGCTTGAGTCCGGCGGCCGGGATTTCGCTGGCGAAGCCGGCCACGGTCAGGGCGCCTTCGAGGCGCGGTTCGGCCAGCGTGCCGGCAATGTCGTAGTTGGCCGACAGGCTGCCTTTCGGGTTGGTGATTTCGGCGCTGAGCAGCTCGAGGAAGGCCAGGCTGTTGAGGTCGACCGCGAGCTTGCCGTCGATCGCCTCGGTATCGCCCTCGGCAGGCACCAGGCGCAGGCGGCCGTCGATGTGGCCGTCGTGATCGAGCGCGGCACGGACCGTCGCGGTCGTCGTTGTGCCGGCCAGTTCGGCCTCGACCGCGAAACCGGTGTAGCTGAGCAGGGGCTGGTTGCCGCCGCCGCTGTAGAACAGCTCGCCCTTGTCCGAAACGATGTGCGCCTGGCCGCTCAGTCTGCCATCGGCGGCGCGCGAGAAATCACCGTTGCCGCCGAGTTCGCCGCGCAGGCGCAGCGGCGAATCGGGTGCGGCCAGTCGCACCAGCAGGCGCACCGGCAGATGCTCGAGCCGATAGGTTGCGCTGAAACGCCCATCACTACCGCTGTTGCCCTCGACGCAGAGGCGCGCCTGTGCTTCCGGTTGGTCGGGCTCGACCGATTCGGCGGCCACTTCCTGCGAAGTCGGCAGCGCTTGCCCGTCATTGTCCTCAGTGCTTGCGTCCGCCTCGGTCTGTTCGGCGGTTTGCGCCGTAGCCGGTGCCGCTTGCGCCGCTTCGGCCCCGCGCCGCCTCGGTTCCCGAACGCTGCCGAGCAGGCAGGTTTCTGCAAGAGCGAAGGTCTGGCCATCCCAGCTCAGGTTGGCCGGACTGTCGAGCGCAAAGTCGGGAAGATTGCGTCCGACCGGATCGAGATCGAGCGCATTCAGGCGGCCCTGCCAGTGACCCTCTTCGCTGCCGCCGCTGAGGTCGACGCGCAGGCTGGCCGGATTGCCGTCGGCGACCAGGCTCAGCTTGTGCGAGACACGGTTGCCATCGCCTTCGAGGACCAGCGTGTCGAAATGGATGTCGCCTCGCGAGGCATTCGCGGCCTTGAGGGTCAGTGCGCCGGCCGGATGTTCGAGGTCGCGGACCTTGGCCACGAGCTCGACCGAATCGGCGCGCAGGCCGGACCAGGCCAGCTCGCGCGCGTTCATGTCGCCGTCGACATCGAGCCGGGGCCACCGGCCCTCGATGTGCACGTTGCCGCGCGCATTGCCGCCCGCCGCCGGCAGCCAGTCGCCGAGCGAGGCGATCTCGAAGCGGACGCGCGCATCGGTCTGGTCTCCGCCGCGACCCTCGAGGCTGATGCGGCTGCCGCCGGAACGCAGGTCGAGACGGCCGTCGACGATGTAGCCGGGCTGCAGGTGCAGGTCGGCCGAACCTTCGAGCTGCCGGCCGCGCAGGCTGCCGCCCACCTTGGTCAGGCGCAGGGTCGCGTCGGGGCCGGCGTCGGATTGCGTACCCGCGCTGGCAAGAACGAAATCGACCGCACCGGGCCAGTCGGCGAAGAAGGCGCCCGGATCGAAGTGTGTGGCGGTCGCATCGATCTGCCAGCCCAGGGTCGGTTGCAGGCTGATCGTGCCGGTCGCCTCGAGCCCGCCCTTTTCCTGTTTGAGGCGCACCGTGTTGAGCGTGATCGCCGCGGGCGTGCCGGCGATGTCGAGGCCGATGTCGGCGAGTGCGCCGGGGGGGCCGAGGGCGAGGTTTCCGCGCGCGCTGAAGGTTTCGGGATTGCCTTCGATGGCCAGCTCGCCATGACTGGCCAGGGCCTGGCCGACCAGATCGGCGGGCAATTCGATATCGCTCCAATGTGCGTTCAGAGTGGCCGTCAGCGGCGCCTTGGCGCTGTCGATCGTGCCGCTGATCTCGAGCGTGCCGGACGCTTCGGGCGCACTCAGATGCAGTGCGTCGATCGTGACGACGCCGTCGTTGATGGCGACACGCAGCGGATCGAGATCGACGCGGTGACCGTCGAGCGTAGCGTGGCCACTGACGCTGCCGCCGCGACGGTCTCCCTGGCCTTCGAGATGCAGGGCCAGCTGTCCGAGCGTACTGCCCGGCAGAACGCGATCAGCGGCGAACGGCGGCACGTCGAGTTGCAGGTTCCAGGGCGCGGCACCGCTCTGACCGATCGTCAGCGTTGCCTCGAGCGGAGTCGGTTCGGTCAGCGACAACTCGAGGCGCGCCGTGCGGCCATCGCTCGTGCTCTTCAGTGCGCCGGCCAGATCACGCGCTCCGGCCTTCCACGTAAACGTCGTCTCGGCATTGCCGGAATAGCCATCGACCGTGCCCAGCGTGCCGTTCATGTCGATGCGGCCTTGTGGCGAGCGCAGGCTCAGGGAACGTACCAGCAGGCCCTGTCGGGTCCAGCCGCCACCGAGGTCGAGCCGGTCGACGACCAGTACCGGTTCGCCGTTCTGGCGTACCTTGAGGTTGCGAAGGGCGACCTGCTCGAGTGCGATGTCGATCGGTGGTTCGAGCGAGAACGGCTGCTCGGGCTGGTCCGGCTTCGGCGACACCGGGGTCAGCGCGACATCGATGTCGCCGGCATCGAGGCTCTGGATCTCGACGCGCCCGCCGAGCAGGGCGAGGACGCCGAGGTCGATGCTGGCGTGGCCAATGCGGGTGTCGACGCCACTGGCCGGATCGCGGTATCGGATGCCGTCGAGTTGCAGTGGCCCGGCCAGCGTACCGGCATGACGCTCGACCTCGAGCTTGCCATCGAGGGCCGATTGCACGCGGGCGAGGACGAAACCGGCGCCCGATTCGGTACGCAGCAGCCAGGCCAGCGCGAGGGCCAGCACGACCAGCGTGGCCATGACGCCGAACGCAAGGCCACGCCACACGCGGCGCTTGCGCGCTGGCGGTTGGGGCCTGGTCCGGGTTGGGCGCGGCGCGCTCACAGGTCCGGCCCGATGATGACATGCAGCTCGACGCCGCTGGCGAACTCATCGCCGATCGGCGTGCCGAGGTCGACACGCACGAGGCCGACCGGCGAACGCCAGCGCACGCCGAGGCCGGCGCCAACCTTGAGATCGAAGTCGTTGCCCATGAAGGCATCGCCGGCATCGACGAAAGCGGCGGCGCCCCAGGTCGGCGTGAAGTAATACTCGTACTCGGCGCTGCCGACCAGCAGGCGATCGCCACCGATCACCTTCGGCTCGGTGTTGTCGTCGGTCAGGCGGCGCGGTCCGATGGTCTGGAACGTGTATCCGCGGATCGAGCGATCGCCGCCGGCGAAGAAGCGCAATTCCGGCGGCAATTTGTCGAAGTCGCCGACCTGGGTGTAGCCGCCCGAACCGCGTGCAATGAAGCGGCCGTTGTCGCCGAGGCCGTGGATCCATTTTGCGTCGGCGGTGACCTGGGCGAAACTCGTGTCCGAGATCAGGCCCTTCTGCCCGGCGCGCGCGGCCAGGGTCAGCGACCAGCCCTTGCGCGGGAAATTGAAGTCGTCGGCACGCTTCCTGGTCAGCGAGACCTCGGGGTAGAGCAGGGTCGTGCTGCCCTTTTCGTCGGCGACCTTGAAATCACCGGTCAGGAACTGCAGGCCTATCGTGCGGGTCCAGCCGTGCCAGATCCTCGAATCATTGGCCGCCAGGCGCAGCGTCTTCGACTCGCTGGTCTTGGTGTTCTCGTCGCGGTAGGTGATGCCGAAATTGAGGCTGTGGTTGTCCGGACCCGGCAGCGGAACCTGGTACAGCGTCGAAAGCGTCTTCAGGCGCTGGGCGAGGATGGTCTCGAACTTGAGCTTGTGCCCGCGCCGATTGACCCAGCGCCGTTCGATGCCGCCGCGCACGCCGACCCCGGTGTCGGTGCCGATGAACAGCCCGGCCGTGTAGACGGTGCGCTTGGCCGGGGCCAGGGTCACCGCGATCGGCACCTTGCCTTCGGTCGCGTGCTCGGTATCCGGCTGGACCTGCGAGATGGCGAAGTAGTTGGCGTCGAACAGGCGTTGCTGCAGTTCGAGCAGCTTGTCCTGCGAGTAGTAGTCGCCGACATCCCAGGGGATGAAACGCTGCATGAAGTCGTCGCCGAACTGACCGCCCTCGAAGTTCGTGTCGGCGAACCGGTAGCGTGGTCCGAGCTTCCATTCGAGTTCGACCTTTGCCGTGTTCGAGGCCCGTTCGACCTCGACGCGGTGGGTGGCGAGCTCGGCGTCGAGGTAGCCCACGCTGAAAAGCGACGCATGGATGGCGGCCTTGCTGCGCTCGTAGGCGGCATGATCGAGTCGCTGGCCCTTTTGCGGCGAAAACGCAGAGACGGCCGAACTTACGGCGCGCAATTTCCTCGCCTCGTCGCCGATGCCGATGGAGAGCTCGCTGACCTTGACCGGCTGACCGCTCTTGACGTGCAGGATCGCACGGAAATTCTCGCCCTCGTTGAGCAGTTCGCCGTCGATGCTGGCGTCGTAATAGCCGTAAGGCTCCAGGGCCTGCTTGATCTGGCTCTCCGCGCGCCGGTAAAGACGACGCACCTGGGCCAGGCTGACCTCGCGCGATTCGTATTGCTGCAGCTCGACCGCGCCGAGCGCGGCTGCGCGCAGATCGCCGTCGATACCGTCGAGCTGGACCGTCACGCGCGCCGCTTCCGCGGCCGGGGCGCACAGCGCCAGGAGCAGCCAGAACGATAACGATGTGCGCGAGCGGCGACGAAATCCGGTCATGCGTGGGGGTCGGGGAACGCCATGACGGATTTATAACAGGACGGGCCTGAGCGTGGTGTTAGGGCGAATGGCTGCCGTTCATGTTTCGGCCACGAATGTTTGCATTCGAGCGTTCGCGGCAGCGGATCAGTCGGCCTTGTCGTTGCTGCGATGGGCGACCCAGGCGCCGATCAGGGCCGAGGCATACGGAATGGCCTGCGCGGCCAGGATCGCGATCCACAGCTTGCCTTCGGTGTATTGCATGGCGCTCGAGGAGACCATGCCGACCACGCAGCCGACCAGGGCGATGAACATCAGCAGTTCCTCGCGCACCGAGGAGAACGCGCTCGGCTTGCTGCTCATGCGCCGGCTCTTGGCCGTGCGCACGAACTCGCCCTTCTTCTTCCAGAGGCCGAGGAAGATGCCGCGTGCAATCGCGTGGCTGAGGCCCATGCTCGCGATCGAGGCCATGATCGTGTCGTACCACGAGCACGGCACGCGCTTGCGGTAGAGCACGATGCCGAACACGGCCTTGCTGATGATGAAGCCGATGATCGGGATCAGGAACAGCTCCATCGGCAGGGTGAAGTACTTCGGCCAGCCGACCATGCCGATCGTCCAGACGATCGCCATCATCGTGAAGACCAGATGCAGGGCATCGGCGAACCACGAGAACCAGCCGGTCAGGAAGTGGAATTTCTGGCCGCGGCTGAGCGGGCTGTCCTTGCGCGTCATCCAGCCGAAGCGCGCCTTCATGATCTGCATCGCGCCGAAGGCCCAGCGGTAGCGCTGCGACTTGTAGGCGGTGAAGTCGGCCGGGGTCAGGCCCTTGCCCATCAGCTCGTCGACGTAGACCAGCTCATGCCCGGCATGCATCAGGCGCAGGCCGAGTTCGGCGTCCTCGCAGATCGTCCACTCCGACCAGCAACCGGTATTCGCCAGCAGGTCCTTGCGCACCATGGTCATCGTGCCGTGCTGGATGATCGCGTTGCGCTCGTTGCGATGGTGCATGCCGATACGGAAGAAGCCGTCGTATTCCCAGGCAGTCATGCGCCGGAATGCGTTGTCCTCGAATTCGCGATGCGCCTGCGGGCACTGCACGACGGCAATCTTCGGATCGGCGAAGTGGCCGGTCAGCGCGCTGAGCCAGTCGCGGCGCACGACATAGTCGGCGTCGACCACAGCGACCACTTCGGCGCGCGGATCGGTCTGCTCGAGGCCGAAGTTGAGCGCGCCGGCCTTGAATCCCGGCCACGGGTTGAGGTGGAAGAAGCGAAAGCGCGGGCCGAGCCGGGCACAGTATTCCTCGACCGGCTTCCAGACCTCCTCGCGCTTGGTGTTGTTGTCGATCACGAGTACCTCGTAGTTCTCGTAATCGAGCGCGGCCAGCGAATCGAGGGTCAGGATGACCATCTCGGGCGGTTCGTTGCAGCAGGCCAGGTGGATCGACACGAACGGTTGCGCGGCCGGCGGCGAGGGTTCGAGCAGGCCGTAGTGGCGCAGCCAACGCGGCCGCCACAGTACCTCGGTGAACTCGAAGCCGTTGATCAGCAGGACCCCGATGATGGCGAGCTGGGCCGGTACCAGGAGCAGGAACATGGTCCAGTCGAACGGGCTCAGATAAAAGGCCATCGGCACGCTGACCGACCACACCACGACCGAGGCCGAAAGCTGGATCAGACCGAGGAAGAACAGGATGCCGCTGACGTAGAAGCGCATGAAATGGCGGGCGAACCAGAACATCGGCAGCAGGGCGAGCAGGGACGCGCAGATCGCCTTGATCGGCCAGGTCGGATCCTCGGTGACCTTGCCGGTCAGCGAGAACTTCGGCTCGCGCGCCGCATTGAACATGCCCCAGTAGGCTTCGGCGCGGCCGCCGATGTCTTCCTTCCAGGGCTGGTCGATCGCTTCCATCACGTAGTAGTCGATGTGCTCGCGTTCGGCCACGTTGAACCATTCGCGCAGGAACTGCGCCTCGTTCTCGATCGAGGGCTGCGCGTATTCCTTGCGGTCGCCATTCGAGGGCCAGCCGATTTCGGCGATCACGACCGGCTTGCCCGGGAACAGTTCCCTGAGCCGGTTGTACTGGCCGAGGGTGAAGTTGATCGCATCCTTGCGTGGAATCTTTTCCCAGTACGGCAGCAGGTGCACGCTGATGAAGTCGACGTGGTCGGCCAGTTTCGGGTTGCGCTCCCAGACGAAGAACGGCTCGGCGGTCGAGACCGGGATCTTAAGCTGGGCGCGGGCACGGTCGATGTAGGCGATCAACTGGTCGACGCTGACGTCGCCGCGCAGGATCGTCTCGTTGCCGACCATAGCGCGGGTGATGTTCTCGTGCTTGCGCGACAGCGCTACCAGGGCCTCGAGTTCGGCCTCGTTGTTGCGCATGCGCTTGTCGATCCAGGCCCCGGCCATCACTTCCATGTCGTAGAACGCGGCCAGGCGCGGAATCTGCGGGCTCTCGACCGAGGAATACGTGCGCAGCCGCTTGGTGTGCTGCGAGAGCAGGCGGATGTCGCTGGCCAGCTCGGCCTCGCTCGGAAACAGGTCCTTGGTCGGATCCTGGTAGCGCTGGAACGCGCTGAAGGCCATGCCCTCGACGCGGCCGCTCCAGTCCGGTACCTGCATCGGCCGGTTCAGGAAGGCCCACAGGCCGAAATTCAGGGCGGCGATCGTGACGGCGAACAGAACGGCGCGCCAGAACGATTTTTCCACCACCTGGGAGTGCGTATTGATCAAGGGGAACCCGTGGTGACCGGCGCGTAGCGCAAAGCAGCGCGGCAGCATAGCGGAGCCCACTCGCGGCCTCAATCAAGCCGGCCATGGAGTCCAAGGCATGTTTGGCCGGGTTCATCCGGATCGCCGCCGTGCACTGCGAGTCCATTGCAGGCCCCGGGCCGGTGCTTGCCGCGTGGAAGCCGACGGTCTCGGCGAGCCGAGGACAAACCGGCTAGACTGCGCACTGGAGTCGGCCAGGCAGTCGCGACGTGTTTCGGCACGGCGAGGAAAGTCCGGGCTCCGCAGGGCAAGGTGCCAGGTAACGCCTGGGCGACGTGAGTCGACGGAAAGTGCAACAGAAAGCAAACCGCCGAACGGTGTCTGCGCATCCGGTTTCCGGGTCGCTGCGGCCACGCGTGGTAAGGGTGAAACGGTGCGGTAAGAGCGCACCGCGTGCGGGGTCAACGCCGCATGGCACGGCAAACCCCACCTGGAGCAAGACCAAATAGGGGAGCTATGGCGCGGCCCGCGTCGCTCCCGGGTTGGTTGCTTGAATCCTGCGGCGACGCAGGATCCAGAGGAATGGCTGCCCACGACAAAACCCGGCTTATCGGCCGACTCCTTCTTTTTCTGGCCAGGCGCTCGTGCTGGCCGTTTGGCCATGGTTCGGCGGCCGGTCGTCGCACGGGTGCTTCGTGATGGCACGGCCTTGGCGGCCGGATGATCGGTGTGAACGGAGATTGTCGAGTGTCGGCGCGCGCTCGCCGACCGCCGGGGCGATGCGGCCTGCGCCCGCCGCATCCCGCTTTTCGGCGATGCTCCGGCCAGCGTGCCGATGGAGACAGCGATGAACGGCAAAAGCGTCGTGATCACCCATCCCGATCGCATCGTCTTTCCCGATGGCGGCCTGACCAAGCAGGACGTAGCCGACTACTACAATGCGGTCGCACCATGGCTGCTCGCGCAGGTTTGCGGGCGACCGCTCTCAATCGTGCGCTGTCCGCAGGGCGTTGGTGATGGCTGCTTCTTCCAGAAGCATTCGACCGGAGGCATCGGCAAGCATGTCCGCACCGTACCGATCAGCGAGAAGAGCGGTCGCCACCACTATCTCTGCATCGACGATGCCGAAGGCCTGCTCGAACTGGTGCAGATGAATACGCTCGAGTTCCATCCCTGGGGCGCGCGATCGGACGATCCGGAACGCGCGGACCGGATCGTCTTCGACCTCGATCCGGGGCCTTCGGTACCCTGGGGCGAGGTCAAGCGCGCGGCTCGACGCTTGCACCGCCGGCTCGAATCGATCGAGCTGCAATCGTTCCTGCGAACGACCGGCGGCAAGGGCCTGCATGTGGTCGTGCCACTTCGGCCTGCGGTCGCATGGGACGCGGTCAAGCTCTTCGCGCGCGCGATTGCCGAGGCCATGGTGGAGGCCGATGCCGAGCGCTTCGTCAGTGTCGCCGACAAGAACCAGCGCAAGGGGCGCATCTTCATCGACTGGCTGCGCAACGCCCATGGCGCAACCAGCATCGCCTCGTACTCGCTGCGCGCCCGCCCGGCTGCCGGCGTGGCCATGCCGCTGGCCTGGGAAGACCTGAGCCGCGTACGCAAACCCGATCAGTTCACGCTGAAGAATGCGATGACATGGATCGAGAAGCGCGACAGCGACCCCTGGGCTGACATCGCCTCGATCGAGCAATCGCTGCCCGATCTCGAGGAGTCCTGAGCGCCAGCCTCGATAAGCGGCGCTGCAGACCGGCGATGCCGTCCACGGCAGCAATCGTGGTCAGCCAGTCCTTGCTCGCGATCACCCCGGCCTGAGGTTCGCCCGTGGTGTCGATCAGTACTGCGTCGCCGGTGCTCGCCATTCAGCCCGAGCGGGCGGGCGTACGCCGGTTCTTGATTACGCCACGCACATTGGAGAAGGCCAGGCCGATCTGGAGCACGACCAGTGCCCAGGCCTGCGATGGCACGGCCCAGATCACCCAGAGCAGGTTGCTGAGGAGGAACACCCAGAAGCCGCGGTCGCGCCGGGACTGCTGCTTTGAAGCGACCAGCCAGGCGGCCAGCAGCGTGGCAACCATGGCCGGCCACTGGACGCAGTCAAGGTCGTTCATGGCGTCTCCGCTCGTTCGCACGCAAGCACCTTAATGCAGGAGCGCAAGTGGTCGGTTGATGGCACGTGAACGGGCCGCAACCGTGCCGGTACGCGGCGCGCCGATGCGACGTGAGCCCCGGCGGAATGTCTGCAGGCGCAGCACCGGATGGGCGGTCCCGATGGCCGCCTAAACGAAGTCGAAACCGAATGGCAGGCTCCCTTTCCACGGAATTGCGAAAGTCATAGCATCCGGCCTTCAAGGAGAGGACCGATGCCATGCTCAGAAAGGGATCATTGCTCGAGCGAGACCCGCAACCCCGTGACGATGGCAGCGTCCTTGCGGTGTCCCTGCACAACCGGCCGCCCCACGGGATCATGGTCTGGGCCGGGCATCTGCTGCCGCACGCCCTGGGCAAGGGGCCCGACGACATCCTTCTGACCGATTTCAGCCAGGTCGAGAAAGTCAGTTTCTGCCTGTGGAGCGATGTCTGGGAGTATTTTGCCCATCGCGAGTACGCATCGCTCGTGCAACAGCTGCGCGAACAGGTCGCCACGCTCTACCCGGGCGGGCAGGGCGCCATTGCAGCGCCTGCCCGACCGCGCGTCGTCGAACCGATGCCACGGTCCGGGCCTTGACCACCGCTCCGCGGCCTCACTTCAGCAGCAGATAGAACACGCTCTGGCCGCGCACCACGGTCAGCAGCAGCTGGCGTGGCGTGCGCTGCAGCAGGTCGGCCAGTTCGCCGGTGTCCTCGATGTCGCGCTGGTTGACGCCGACGATGACGTCACCGGGGCGCAGGCCGCTGGCGTAGGCCCGGCTCGAACGTTCGACGCTCTTCGCCACGCTACCGCTCAGACCCGGACGCCGCTGCGAATCGCTGAGGTCGCTCAGCACGACACCGGCCAGGCGCGCGTCGAGATCGGTGCCGCGTAGGCGGGTCGAGGCGCTGGCGTTCAGGGTCATGGCCACGTTGATCAGCTTGCCTTCGCGCATCAGGTCGATGCTGAGGACCGTGCCGACCGGGGTCAGACCCTCGATGTTGTGCAGTTCCTGGCCGGAGCCGATGGCCTTGCCGTTGACCGCGGTGATCACGTCGCCGGGTTTGAGTCCGGCCGAGGCCGCGGCCGTGCCGCTGCGCACGCGGGTGACCACGGCACCCTTGCCGGGATCGATGCCGAGCAGGCTGGCGATCTCGGGGG
This sequence comes from Dokdonella sp., assembly GCA_019634795.1. GTDB lineage: Bacteria > Pseudomonadota > Gammaproteobacteria > Xanthomonadales > Rhodanobacteraceae > Dokdonella. The sequence goes on along the minus strand of JAHCAR010000007.1, from coordinate 46,730 downwards.
TGATGTCCTGGGTGTCGACGCCGAGCGCACCGCGGCGCACCTCACCGTAGGCGACGAGCTGGCGCATGACATTGGCAGCCAGATCGCTAGGAATCGCGAAACCGATGCCGACGCTGGCCCCGGACGGCGAAAAGATCATCGAGTTGATGCCGACCAGTTCGCCGCGCAGGTTGACCAGGGCGCCGCCCGAATTGCCCGGGTTGATCGAAGCGTCGGTCTGGATGAAGTTCTGGTAGCCGCGGCTCAGGCCGGTGCGGTCGAGCGCCGAGACGATGCCCGAAGTGACGGTCTGCCCGAGTCCGAACGGATCGCCGATGGCGACCACGAAATCGCCGACGCGCAGATCCTTCGAGCGCGCCAGCGGGATCGCCTGCAGCCCTTCGGCCGGGATCTGCAGCACGGTCAGGTCGGTGTCCGGGTCCGAGCCGATCACGCGGGCCTTGACCGTGCGGTTGTCGTGCAGGGTCACGTCGATGTCGTCGGCGCCCTGGGTGACGTGGTTGTTGGTCAGCACGTAGCCGCGGTCGGCGTCGACGATCACGCCCGAGCCGAGCGATTGCTGGACGCGTTCGCGCGGCTGGTTCGGGATGTTGAAGAAGCGCCGGAAGATCGGGTCGTCGAAGAACGGGTCGCGTACCTGCACACGGGTCTTCGTGTTGATGTTGACCACGGCCGGCGTGACCCGGTCGATCATCGGGGCCAGGGTCGGCAGCGGCTGGCCGTCGACCGCGGGGGGCAGGCTGGCCGCGACGGCGCCCGAGGCCAGTGCGAGAACGAGGGCCAGGATCGGCGCGAACAGAGACGGGGAAGCGGGTTTCCAGTGCATTTGAGTCATTCCGAGGCTTGAATTGAATGGCGATCGTCGGCCGTCGCGGGCGCCTGGCGCCGCGTCCCTGGCGGGAGCGGTCGCCCGACCGAAGGCGCACTCGCGGGTCGCCGATGTAAAGAATGATGTCTGCCGGATCCGGCGAGCGCCTTGCTTACGCCGGGGGCTGGCATACAGACCGCATCGACGGCCGTGGGTTTCATCGAATTCCACCAGCGAAGGAAAAATCGGGGCCGCAGCTGCGCTTCAATGCGATTGAAGGAGATCAGGGCAAGTGCTTCTTTACATTCGCGAATCCCGGGCGTAGGGTACCGCGCAGGCGACACCACAAGATGTTGTGTGCCTTGGGCGGGGGAGAGCCAAGCCATTGTGGAGCGATTCGGGGAATGTCTGGGCATTCCGTCCGCTTTGGCCACCCTCATCCGTCCATGCAAGACGTGGCATTCGATCGTGAAACGCAACAACGAAACCGGGAAGAAATCCCGGGCACAGAAAAAGAACCGGGAGGACACGCTGGCAATGAGCACGGTGCGACTAGAGGGGCTCGCGCGCGGCGCGGTAGAGATTCCGCTTCAACCTGCTTCCCTGGACATCTGGGACAAGAAATACAGGCTCAAGACCAAACAGGGTGCGCCGGTCGATGTCAGCATCGACCACACCTACCAGCGCGTCGCCCGCGCCCTGGCCGAGGTCGAGACGGCCAAGGAAAAGCAAGACTACTGGTACGAACGCTTCCTCTGGGCGCTGCGTCGCGGCGCGATTCCGGCCGGGCGCATCACCTCGAATGCCGGCGCCAACGAACACAAGCCGAAGACCTCGACGATCAACTGCACGGTTTCCGGCACGATCGAGGATTCGATGTACAACATCCTCGACAAGGTCCATGAGGCCGGCCTCACGCTGAAGGCCGGCTGCGGCATCGGCTACGAATTCTCGACCCTGCGTCCGCGCGGCGCCTATGTGTCGGGCGCCGGCGCCTACACCTCGGGCCCGCTGTCGTTCATGGATATCTACGACAAGATGTGCTTCACCGTGTCCTCGGCCGGCGGCCGGCGCGGTGCGCAGATGGGCACCTTCGATGTCTCGCATCCGGACGTGAAGGAATTCATCCGGGCCAAGCGCGAGGACGGGCGCCTGCGCCAGTTCAACCTGAGCCTGCTGATCACCGACGGATTCATGAAGGCGGTCGAGGACGACGCCGACTGGCCGCTGGTGTTCCCGATCCACATCAAGGAACAGCACGAGATCGACCTCGCAGACGCCGGCAAGGTGGTCTGGCGCGAATGGCCGACGACCAAGCACTACGTGGTGCGCGACGACGGCCTGGTCGCGTGCAAGGTCTACAGCCAGATCCGCGCCCGCCACCTGTGGGACATGATCATGGTGTCCACCTACGACTTCGCCGAGCCGGGCTTCATCCTGATCGACCGTGTCAACGAGATGAACAACAACTGGTGGTGCGAACACATCCGCGCGACCAACCCCTGCGGCGAGCAGCCGCTGCCGCCGTACGGCTCCTGCCTGCTCGGCTCGGTCAACCTGACCAAGTTCGTGCGCGATCCGTTCGGACCGAAGGCGCGTTTCGACATGGAGGAATACCGCGAGGTCGTGCGCGTATTCACGCGCATGCTCGACAACGTGGTCGAAATCAACGGCCTGCCACTGGCCGAGCAGCGCGAGGAGATCGAGAGCAAGCGCCGCCACGGCATGGGCTTCCTCGGCCTCGGCAGCACCCTGACCATGCTCAAGATGCGCTACGGCACGCCCGAGGCCTGCGCCTTCACCGAAGATGTCTCGCGCGAGATGGCCGTGGCCGGCTGGGAAGTCGCCCTCGGCCTGGCCCGCGAGAAGGGCCCGGCGCCGGTCCTGACCCGCGATTTCACCGTCACCGGCGAAATGCTGCGCAAGCGCCCGGAAATGGCCGCCGACGGCTACAAGATCGGCGACAGCATCCCGGGCCGCGTCCTGCACGCCAAATACAGCCGCTACATGCAGCGCATCGCCTCGGTCGCCCCCGACCTCGTCGCCGAGCTGGCCGAGGTCGGTGCGCGCTTCACCCACCACACCTCGATCGCCCCGACCGGCACCATTTCCCTGTCCTTGGCCAACAATGCCTCCAACGGCATCGAGCCGAGCTTCGCCCATCACTACAGCCGCAATGTGATCCGCGAAGGCAAGAAGTCCAAGGAAAAGGTCGAGGTGTTCAGCTACGAGCTGCTCGCCTATCGCGAGCTGATCAACGGCAAGGCCATGCCGTTCTCGGAAAAGGCCGAGGAAAAGCTGCCCGAATACTTCGTCGCCGCCGACGACATCAGCCCGACCGAGCACGTCGACATCCAGGCCGCCTCGCAGCGCTGGATCGATTCGTCGATCTCCAAGACCGCCAATGTGCCGACCGCGTACCCCTACGAGGACTTCAAGCACATCTACCATTACGCCCATCAGCAGGGATTGAAGGGCTGCACCACGTTCCGATTCAATCCGGCGGCCTTCCAAGGAGTGCTCGTAAAGGAGCATGATCTGGAAAACACCAAGTACCGATTCGAACTCGAGGATGGGTCGATAGTCGAAGTCAAGGGCAACGAAGAGATCGAGTACGATGGCGAGGTCCACACCGCAGCCAATCTGTTCGATGCCCTGAAGGAAGGCTATTACGGCAAGTTCTGATTCGAAGGTGGGCCCGGCATGCGCTCGCGCGTGACGGTTTAACTGCAGTGCGTTTTCCAACCCAGCCAATCAACATGCGCGGTGAGCGCGGAGAGGGGAAACATGAGTACCGAAAGTCCGGTTGAAGAAGTCAAAGACAGTCTGAAGGAAATGGGTGGCGCAATTTCCGACGCCGCCGGTGCGGTCGCCAGCTCCGCCAGTGCCATGGCCACCGATGCCAAGGAAACCGCTGCAGCCGCCGGCAAGAAGGCCGTGGCCCAGGTGCAGAAGGCGCGCAAGCAGGCCGCGCGCAAGGTCAAGACCGTCGTCGCCAAGATGAAGAAGGTCGAAAAGGCCGCCGCCAAGAAGATCAAGAAGGCCGCCAAGTCGGTGACCAAGGCCGCCGAGGAAGCCACCAAGTCGGTGACCAAGAGCGCAGCCAAGGCCAAGCCGAAGGCCAAGGCCGCCAAGAAGAAGGTCGCGAAGAAGGCCGCCGCCAAGAAGGGCGCGGCGAAGAAGGCGTCCAGGAAGGTCGCGAAGAAAGCAGTAGCCAAGAAGGCGGCAACCAAGAAGGCCGTGAAGAAAGCGGTCAAGAAAGCCACCAAAAAGGCTTCCGCCGCGAAGAAGGCCGTGAAGAAGTCGCCAGCCAGGAAGGCCGCCAAGAAAGCCGTGAAGAAGGCCGCCGCTTCGAAGAAGTCGGCCAAGAAGGCCGTGAAGAAGGCGCCCGCAGCGGCAAAGGCCGCCAAGAAGGCAGCGAAGAAAGCACCCGCGAAGAAGGCTGCAAAGAAGGCCGGCAAGAAAGGCCGCAAGTGATCGGTGGCCCTGGCCGCGGCCTCCGCGGCCAGGGTTTCCCCGATGACTCGAGCAGGAGGGCGTAGGCAGGGCACAGCCTCGCCGGCGCTTGAATCGTCCCGGGTCCGGGCCGACCTTGGACCGTAGGGTTATGGCCCATGAATTGAATGGAAACCGATCGTCCGGAGCGCAACGCAGCGAACCGAGGTCCGTTCGACCTGAGCGCAGCGAAGCTAACAAATCTCCGTTCGTCCTGAGCTTAGCGCAGTGAATAAAATTCCGTTCGTCCTGAGCGTAGCGCAGCAAAAAAATGTCCGTTCGTCCTGAGCGTAGCGCAGCGAAGTCGAAGGACATGGAGCACCAAAGTCGAAGGACAACCCATCGGCGCCAGCGAAGGATCGAACAAGAAAATTCCGCCACACCGGGCCCCAAGGCACCGAAGGCACAGACCGAACTGACCCGCGCGCAGCGCGCGACCGTCAGGCAGAAAACCAGGAGCACGCCGGCATGGCGATCAAGATTGAAAAGAAGATCAAGGCATACACCGTTGTCCAGCCCGACGAGAAGCCGGCACCCGTCGCCGCGCCCGCGCCCACGGTCGAGGCGGATGAACCGGCCAGCGCCGAAGTCATCCACATGCACGAAAAGGTCGAGCGCCCGGACCAGCTGATCGGCGCCACCTACAAGATCAAGTCGCCGCTGGTCGAGCACGCCCTGTACGTGACGATCAACGATATCGTGCTCAACCCCGGTACCGAGCACGAGCTGCGCCGGCCCTTTGAGATCTTCGTCAACTCGAAGAGCATGGAACACTTCCAGTGGATCGTCGCGCTGACCCGTATCATGTCGGCCGTGTTCCGCAAGGGCGGCGACGTGACCTTCCTGGTCGAGGAGCTGAAGGCGGTGTTCGACCCGCGCGGCGGCTACTTCAAGGCCGGCGGCGTCTACATGCCGAGCATCGTCGCCGAGCTCGGCGCCGTCATCGAGCGCCACATGAAGATGATCGGCCTGCTCCACGATCCTGAAATGGACCCGGCCCAGCGTGCCCTGATCGCCGAAAAGCGCGCCGCCTACGAAGCCAAGTCAAAAAAAAAATTTGAAGTGACCGATGCCGCAGCGGCGGCATCCACTGCTGAACCGTCATCCCGGCGAAAGCCGGGACCCAGTGACTCTGCTTCTGCTTCGTCATCCCGGCGAACGCCAGGATCCAGCGCTTCCGCTTCTGCTTCCGTAGGAGCGGCTTCAGCCGCGATGCCTTCCCCGCCCGAAGCCGAAGACGACACCCCGAGCTTCCCGCCCGGCGCCACCATGTGCCATAAATGCAACACCAACGCGACCATCATCATGGATGGGTGCGCGACGTGTTTGAATTGTGGCTATTCGAAATGCGGGTAGGCGATTGGGTTCGAAGGTAAGCAGAGGAGAGCGAAGGAATGCGAGGTCTGCTCCTTGTTGCAATGGTCGCTGCGGCATCGTCCTCAGCGTCAAACGCAAATCAGCCGGACAGTCCGAACGACTCACTGAAGTTCACGCCCGTCGAGTTCTATTCCTTTGAGCTAGGTGGCGAATCCGGCCAATACACGGCGTGGGAAAAACGGCAGATTTCCAAGTTCGAGGGTCTGTCCACGACCATCGATATCCAGGACGTCAAGGGCAAGCCAAAGGACAGATGGGCTTCGATCGCGCGCATCAATCTTTACGGTGAGGGCGACGAGAAGCAGCGCAAGGTACTTTCATTGACCTTCACGGCGGACCGCTCGACCAGAAGGGTCGAGGCTGATATCTGGCGCGGAGGCGATACACCACATCTTCCGATCGGTGCCGAATTGAAGGTGGGCAAGCCGATCAGCTTTGGTCTTTACGCAATCGCTGCGAGCGAACTGGCTCTGATGATCGACGGTCAAACTTTGGGCACTACTGTCAAATGCGAGTTTGACGTCAAGTCGATTCGCATAATTGGCTCTGGCATGGACGTGAGATTCTCGCCATTCAATCTCATGAAGAAGTCGTTCGCGAGTGAGAAGCGGCAATAGTCCGACGAACCCAGTCATCCCGCGGCTATCTGTCCATCCTTGATTCGGACTTGAAACGCGTATGCAGCCACAGTGCGGCGAGTTCGGACATGGAGATCAAACTAGCCGGTTGGCGCGCTGAAAGTGCAATAGACGGGGGTCTTGAAGTTTGAATTCATTCAAGTTTTAGGACCTAATCCCGCTATTGTGCTAGCGTTCGTCACATATCATGAGTACGACACCATTTTCCAAAATTGAGGAAGTTGTCGAATCGTTCGACCGCGGCGGTATGTCACTGACGTTTCCTGCTGCGAAGGCGGTTCTCCAAGCTCGGGGGTCACAAGCTCGGGGGTCAGGTCTTGAAGCGTGCGCATGACAGAGCTTTGTCATTCTTCCGGATCGCCATCATCGGGCTATTTGCCGGCCACTTGTCAGTACTGAAGCGATATGCCCCATGGATCATGCGGCCGACCAGATTCGGCACGGGCTCAAGACCTTGCGATTGAATACCAAGTGCCGACTTTTTCCGATCGCGGCCGCGATCCTGCTCGGTGCCTGCTCTTCGGGCGGCGTCAAGGAGGACTTGCGGAAGAACCCCTCGCTCAGTTGCATTTCGGGGGACCTCGCCAACTTGTCCAAGTTTCTGATGGGCGACGCGGCACACGCGGCCATTCGGATGATTGATGGCAATAGGGTGGGAACACGAAATTCGGTCTGCGTCGAGCCGGGTATCCATTACGTCACTACGGGTGCCGCAAAAAGCTGGATGACCGGGCAGGGCTACATGAGGGTGGTCATGGAAGCGGGAAAGACCTACAAGCTGCGAGCCGAGCTCGAGGAATCGACCTTCTTGTTCAAGCTGATGGAAGTTTCGGCCGACGGGGTCGAGCGCGAACTCCAGCAACAGCAGGTGATGGCGAGCGACCATTGAATCTCCGGACAGGACGACAGCGCCAAATGGCGCTCTCTTGAGGCGTCCGGCTCAGGCGAAAGCGCATGGGGACTGACTTCGGGAGCCGGGAAACGCCGCCATCCCCGTACCGAGGGCAGGTCAGGCCACATGATCGGCCTCTACCTCGCCGTCATTCCAGCGCAGGCTGGAATCCAATTTGATTGGGGAAGCGACGGGATCAATCTTCGTATCATTTTCCGCTGAGTGGGGTTGTGCCTGATCGGCGGGCATCTTGGCGGCAATGTTAAAGTCTGGCTCGGCATCGTCAGCGATTCAGGACGAAGGCAGGATTCCTCCCTGCTGATTGGCCAGTTCCCCTCAATGAAGGAGCGTGTCAACGCTTGTATCCTGAGGGCGGAATAAGGGAGCAGGTCTACGTTCGTGCCATTGGTGGGAGCGGACCTATCCGCTCCGGGTCGGTGCGAACAGGTTCATTGATACCTCCCGGCCAGGCAAGCGCAGGGTCATCACCAAGAATGACCCTGGCGAGCTTGAGGGTCAGGTCTACCTTTGTACCATCCGCAAGTCCTCGATCGGGAGGAACTGCGCGGCGAACAATTGCAGCAAAGGGCTTTCACTCGCCTTCGGCGAGCGAGTTACTTTCTCTTGCGTGGCCAAGAGAAAGTAACCAAAGAGAAGGCCACCCCAAAGCGGTGGTCTCCGGACTCCTGTCCTCCGACTTCGCGACAGGACTCCGGGGGTTCGCTGACAGCACGTCCGTGTGCTGGCAGCGAACTGGGTGCGATCCCTCGCGCCCACCCTGCGGGCCTTTCCTGCGCCCTGCCGCCACCGCTTACGGGACCCTGGTAGCGCGCATCCTGCGCGCCAGAGCGAAGAGCAACGTCAAGAGCGTGGGCAGAAGCAGAAGCGGATGTGAGTCTTCAGGGGCAGGCGGAAAAGGGCCGGAGGAATGATGCGTTTGAATTCCAAGCGTCCGGCCAGGTTCTGCTTGTGGTCAGGTTTGCCTTCGCACCATTGACGAGGCAACCTTGCTGTCGGAGCAGATAGACTTCGGATTCTAGTCACCCCTCTCCGGATCGATGCGTTCGGGCAATCGGCACTATTGATTCGGGTCTTGAGGATCTCGAGTGATCATCCTTCGACTTCGCTGCGCTACGCTCAGGACGAACGGACGTTTTTTCGGAGCGCTACGCTCAGGGCGAACGAACTTTTTTTCGCTGCGCTGCGCTCAAGAAGAACGGACTTTTTTTCGCTGCGTTACGCTCAGGACCAATGGAGTCCATTCTCTCGGGGCGCGCCATTTGCAATGGGCGCTATCTATCTCCGCGCGTAGCCTGTGCGCGGTTCGTTCACCTGCTTTTCGACATCGAGTTTGGTGCGCTGGCGCAGCCAGTCAGCGAACTCGGCTTCGGACTGGCTTCCCTCGGCCAGGGAGATCATCGCGACATACTTTTCTTCATCGCTTGCGACGATTTCGACGCTGTTGAGCGCGAGGAAGACGCGGTAACAGACGTGGGCGGTGCGCTTGTTGCCGTCGACAAAGGGATGGTTGCGGGCCAGACCGAACGCAAGGCTGGCAGCGAGGTCGGCGAGATCGGGCGGCGGATCGCCATACGCATGCAGTTGCTGCGGACGCGCGAGCGCCGATATCAGCAGGCTCTCGTCGCGCACGCCGATACCGCCACCATGCTCGGCCAACTGGCGCTCATGAATGGCCAAGGCGAGTGGTCTCTCGATCCAGATGATCATCGCTGCCGCCTACTGCGCCAGTTTGCGCAGGACGTTTCTATCCTTGCGCATGACGTCCTCGGCCACTTCCATCTGCCGGGCCAGCTCGGGGTCGTAGGTGGTCAGGCGGATGCCGTCCGGCGTCTCTAGCGCGAACAGTTCGTCGCCTTTTTCAAGGCGCAGGCGTGCCAGCAGTTCGCGCGGCAGGATCACTCCGGCCGAGTTGCCGATGGTTGTGATCTTGAGTTTCATGGCAGTTTCCTGAGCGAGTTATAACGCACGTTATATCGTGCAAGGGGACTGAGTTGCAACGTGTGAGGGGCGAAAATTTTCCTGGACGGTGTGCCGTCAGTGCCTGACGTAGAAGCGGGCAAGCCTTCTCAAGCGGCCAGCCATCTAAACCGGCCGGACCGCCTTGGGTTGAGAATTGTGGGCGTGCAATTTGGCCGGAACGCTCCGGAATTGCGCGCGACAAAGTGCGAGGTCGCTCGGGGTCTCAGTCCCGATCCGGCGCGCCCAGCGGAAAGTACGATCGGAACGGGCGTGCTTCTTCGACGGCCCGGGCGAACGAGGGGTGTTCGAGCAGGCGGGCGCGATAGGCGCGGAGGACGGGGCAGGATTCGGGGATCCGGTGTGTCCAGTCCGCATAGAACAGCGACGGCGCGGCGGCGCAGTCCGCCAGGCTGAAGTCGTCCCCGGCCGCCCAGGTCTTTCCGGCTAGGTGCGTCTCGAGCCAGGCATAGGCCCGATCCAGCCTTTCGCCGGCAATGGCCAATCCCTCTTCTTTCTTCATCGGCAGCCTGCCAAGGGCGGCTTCGACCGCGACCTGCATGGCGTCCATCACATGCAGGTCGAAGAAACGGTCGAGGAAGCGCACCTCGAGCGCGGCCATCGGATCGGCCGGCAGCAGGGTCACGGGCCCCGGGTGGGCGATCTGCAGGTATTCGATGATGATGCTCGCTTCGGCGAGGCTGCGCTCGCCGTCCACGAGCACCGGGAACTTGCGCAGCGGCCAGCGCCGCTGCCAGTCGGCCGAGTGCTGTGGTGTGTCGGGACTGATGCAGCGGAACTCGAACGCGATGTCGTTTTCGTACAGGGCGATCAACGCCTTCTGCGTGTACGAGGAGAACGGGTGGCCGTACAGGGCGAGTGACATCGGGTTTCTCCGGTTGCGGGCGCCGTGAGTGATAGCGGCGGTCGGCGCAACAGGGTTGGCGATCGGGATGCCAGGGGGCCGGATCCCAAACGATCTGGTAGTCGGGATCCTGGCCGGCCCCGGCTCGCAGGGCCGGTCGTGCAATCCGGGCTCCGGGGACGCTCCGGCGCTTCCCCGCGGAGGTTAAAATGCGGCGTCGAGGTGTGCAGGCATTCTTCCAATGGCCGATCAGGGCGCGGGCGTTTTCGAGACACGGTTGCTGCGACCGGCAAAGTCCGGCAAGGACGAATCGTGGTCGTTTCTCGTGCTTCCGAAAAGCGCGAGCGACACCTTGCCGAGGCGCGGCAGGACAACCGTCGATGGCAGCCTCAACGGCCGTCCGTTTCAGGCCACGCTCGAGCCGGACGGACAATTGAGCCACTGGCTCAGGGTCGACGAGAAGCTGCGCCTGGCGGCCGGCGCGGAAGTCGGCGACACGGTGAGCGTCCGCATCGCTCCGGCCAATCCGGAGCCGGAGCCGCAGCCGCCGGAGGATCTCGGGGAGGTGCTTGCCGGCTGTCCGGCAGCCCTGGCGACCTGGAATGAGACCACCACGATTGCCCGCATCGACTGGATTCACTGGATAGAATCGGCCAAGCAGGCCCGGACCCGACAGAGCCGCGTCGAAGGCGCCCGCGACATGCTTTCATCAGGCAAGAAGCGGGTGTGCTGTTTCGATCAATCCGGTTTCTACAGCAAGAGCCTCAAGGCGCCGCAGGCGGACGGCTAGGGGGCGCATCGCTGCTGGCTGCCCCGAGCCGCGCCACGCGGCCCGGCCCGGGGGCCCTCCAGGCAAGGTTCGATCAGCTCGCCAATCCGATGCGGGCTTCGAGGACGCCCGTACAATGCGTGCGCGGCGCCGCGCCCAAGTGCCGGTCGGCTCCGGTCCGGGTAGAAAGACTGCCGGGTCGAACCCACCCGGCCAGGCGAGCGCCGGCGCTTCCACAGGTTCGATCATGAGCGACCTGCCCGGCTGTACATGGCTCCTCACAGGGGGCGCGCCATCCGCTGCGGGATCGCGGAGCGTGGCGGCATTGGCGGTTTCGACGCGGCCTGGCCAGAGGCTTGGCCGGCATCTTGCAAGTGCAGTGGCAAGGACGCCGTGCGGCCCGCTCAGGCCGGCACGTCTGCCGGTTTGGCCGAATCGCCGGGCAGGCAACTGTCCGGGACGATCTTCTTAATGGGATTTGTACTCATACCATGCTTTTATGTCGTTTTCCATATAAGCTAGCGAACTTCAGCATGTCCTTTGCGGGTGGCCTTCCGTGATCCCAGATATCGTTGAAGGCGCTCTCGACAAGACCGAGACCGGCCTGAGGGCGATCCTTGCCGCGCAGGCCCGGGTGCGCGTCGTTATCGCCGTGCCGGTCGTGCTCGTCGAGGCCTACCTCTATCTGGCCTCCACCGAGGGTGTCGCAGGCCGGTTGTTCGCACTGACCCTGGGCTACTGCGCCTATGTGGTCGCCATGCACGTGCTGGTCCACTATCGCAAGTCGGTGCCTGCCCACTACCTGCTTGTGGCCTCGGCGGTACTCGATCCGCTGGCGCTGTCGGCCTGGCTGGTCGTGATGGGCGAGTACGGCAGCATCATGGTCGGCTTCTACCTGTTCACGATTCTCGGCTTCGGCTTCCGCACGGGCCGGCCGCTCATGCACCTGTGCCAGCTGACCGCGATTGCGAGTTTCCTGCTGGTCTTTCTCAGTGTGCCGTACTGGCAGGCCAATCCGACCGTGTGGGTCGCCCTGATGCTTCCGCTGGTGGTTGTGCCGATGTACGCCGGGGTCCTGATCAAGACCCTGCGAGAGTCGCGCGAACACGCCGAGCGCGAGAGTCAGGCCAAATCGGCGCTGCTGGCCAAGGTCAGCCATGAACTGCGCACCCCATTGACCGGCATCATCTCCGCGACCGAACTGCTGGCCGCCGAGGTCGGCTATGAAACGGTGACGCGCCGGACCGACACCATCCTCACCTTGTCGAACGAGCTGCTGCGTGAAATCAACGAGCTGCTCGACGTGGCCAAGTTCGGGTCGCGCGCCGCGCAACTCGAGTCGGCCCCGTTCGATCTGGCCGAAAAAATGCAGATGGTGCACGACGCGCTTGCACCGAGCGCCGCCAAGAAGGGCACGTCCTTCTGTGTCGCGCTCGACCCGGCCATCACCGACCGGGTAGAAGCCGACGCGCATCACCTCGGGCGGGTCCTGCTCAACCTGGCTGGCAATGCGGTCAAGTTCACCGAACGCGGCCAGGTCAACGTCGCCGTCGACCTGCTCGAGGAAACGCCGCTCGAATACCGATTGCGCTTCAGCGTCGAAGATACCGGCATCGGCATTCCCGAATCGTTCCATGGGTCGATTTTCCAGCCGTTCGCGCAAGTCGATCAGGGCCCGGGTCGCCGCTTCGGGGGAACCGGATTGGGCCTCGCCTTTTCCCGGCAGATCGTCGAACTGATGGGCAGCGAGCTGCTGTTCGAAAGCAAGCCCGGCAAGGGCAGCAGGTTCTGGTTCGAGGTCAACCTGGCGCGCAGCGCAGCGGTCGAGGAATCGTTCGATGCCACGCCATCGACGCCAGCGTCGAGTGATGCGGACCGACTGCGCATCCTGGTCGCCGAAGACAATGAAACCAATCTCATGCTGCTGCACGAATTGCTTGTCGGCGACGGTCATGAGGTAACCACCTGCGCCAGCGGCATGGCCGCGCTCGACGCGCTTGCCGAGCAGGACTTCGATCTGCTGCTGCTCGACTACAATCTCGGCGACATGGACGGCGTACGCCTGTTGCAGACCTACCGTTTCGGCCGTATCGATGCGGCTCCGGCCATGTTCCTCACTGCCGATACGTCCCAGCAGACCGCGATCCGCCTGCGCGAGTGCGGCGCAGTGGGCGTGATGTACAAGCCGATCACCCTGGCCAGGTTGCGCATGGCGATCCGCGATCTCGGAAAGGTGGCCGATCCGGGCGCGGTACTCGATGTATCCGATCCGACACCGCCGGTGGACGCGGGTCCGCGCCAGACGCGACCGGTCTTGACTGCCATCGTCGCCAGTCCGATCGACGCGAGCGTCATCGAGGAACTGAAGCAGGTCAGCAGCCGGCCCGAGTTCTTTCCCAACCTGCTGCTCGAAGCCTGCAACGATATCCGGCGCAATGTAGGGCAGATCAGCGCTGCCCTGGCCGAGCGCCACTATGCCGCGGTGCGAGACGCGGCGCATGCTCTCAAGGGGGTAAGTGGCGATGTGGGTGCGGTTCGTCTGGTCGCGCTGGCCGGAAACCTGATGGCCGCAACGCGGGAAGAACTCGAAACTGCGCATCTACGCTGGTCGGCTGATCTGGCCGAGGCGACACGCGTCACCGTCATCGCTTTGCAAAAGGAGCTACCGGAGGGGGCGGTGGCCCTTTCAGCCGACGCGTCGGCCTCGTTGCAACTTGACTAGCATTTCCATGACCCGCAGCTCTTGCGGGCCCAGTTGCATGGCGGTGTCGGTCCATTCGTCGACCACGGTGTGCAGCTCGTCGAGGTCCAGTGGTGCGATCCGGTGCCGGCTGCGTTGCAGCATCAGCCTGGCCTGCCGATGTTTGGCGTGTTCGGCAATGAATTTCTCCACGGTCCGCTCGCCCTCGCCGGTCGGGCAGACCACGTCGATCACGCCCATCTCCTTGAGCGCGGCCGCGCTGTAGACGCGTCCGTCGCCGAGCATGCGTTCGGCGGCCCGTGCGCCGATCCTTTGGGCCAGCAGGCTCATGCCACCGGTGCACGGAAACAGGCCGAACAGTATTTCCGGAAAGCCGAACTCGCTGTGTTCCTCGGCGACGATGAAGTCGGCCGCCAGCGCGGTTTCGAAACCGCCACCGAGGGCGCGGCCCTGGACGAGGGCGATGCTGGTCGCCTGCTTGCCGAGCGCGCTCGACCACTCGAAGAGCATGTCGGCACAAGTCAATGAATAGTGATGCAGGGCATCGCGGTCGCGGCGCTGGATGCAGTCGTGGAAGTGGGCAAGATCGCCACCGAGATTGAAATATTCGGGATGCGCCGAATTCATAACCGTGTAATGGATTGGTCGCAGCAGGCCCTGGGACGGCCAGGCGGCGCCACGCTGCTTCATCAGTTGCAGCATGCCCATGAGGTCTTCGATCAGCGGCGGCGAGAAGTAGGGCGGATTGCCGTCGATCGACCCGGGTAGCGTGACCCACAGGGTGTTCTGTGGCCCGACGTCGAAATGGGCCTGGACATGGCGGGCAGCCGGTGGCGAGGGAAAAACGTGTACAGCGTTCATGGCGGCACTCTCCTGGATGAAAAGAGCGCCTCGACATGAAGCGCTCAGGTGATAGTTGACTCTTCCCCGGCGACAGTTTTGGTGCGCAAATCGTGCTCCTTCGAAACTGCCAGGGCGACATTGGTCCCGCCGAACCCGGCGGACAGGGAAACGGCATGTTCGACCGGGGTGTCGAGCCAGGGGCGATTGGCGACGTGGCGAAGCGGGCACTCCGGATCGACCGCGTCGAGATGGGCCGTCGCGGGCAGGAACGAGCCTTCGATCGCCAGCACGCAGGCGGCGAGTTCGATCGCGCTGGCGCCACCGAGCAGGTGGCCGTGGATTCCCTTGGTCGAACTGACGGGCAATTGATCGGTCGCGTCGGCAAACACCTCCCGGACGGCAGCGCTCTCAACGGGATCGCCGCCGCGGGTCGCAGTGGCGTGCGCGTTGTAGTAGCTGATCTGGTCTGGACGCAGCCCTGCGTCGGCCAGCACCGCGCGCAACGCAGCAGCCTGGCCCTGGGAATTGGGAGTGCCTATATGATACCCATCCGAAGCGATGCCGTATCCCGACAAACGACAATACGCGGCAGCGCCGCGCTTTTCCGCATGGGCTCGCGATTCCAGCATCAGGAACACGGCGCCCTCGCTGAGCACGAGTCCGGTGCGGTCGACCGAGAACGGCCGGCAGCTGCGCGATACGTCGTTGGGGTCCGCTTCGGCGAGTGCGCGCAGTCCGCTCCAGAGGGCGACGAAGGTCGGTGTCAGGGCCGCTTCGGCGCCACCGGCCAGGGCCAGATCGAGGTAGCCGTCGCGGATGGCACGGCAGGCTTCGCCGATGGCCGCTCCCGACGAGGAACAGGCGCTGCTGTTGGTGATCACCGGCCCGAGGATCTTGTGCTTGATCGAAATGAGCGCGGGCGCGGCATTCAGCATGCTGGCCATGATCGTGTAGGGCTTGGCCCCCTCGACATGGTCGACATGGAACTGGCGCACCCAGTCGTGCTCGGTCTTGACTCCGCCGCCGACCGATCCGTAGTAGAGGCCTGCGCGCTGGGCGTGTTCGGCGAACTGATCGATGCCGGCATCCGCCATTGCCTGCCTGGCGGCGAGCATGGCGATCTGGCTGCAGCGGTCCATGTAGGGCAGTTCGAGCTTGCTGAACTGGCTGCTGAAATCCTGCTCGATGACGCCGGCGGGAATGCGCCGCGAAAGTTGCGGCGACTCCCAGAGCCGAATGCCGGAGCGGTTCGAGCGCAGGCTCTGGCCGAACTCGGCCATGTTCAGGCCGACCGGGGAGAGGATGCCGATGCCGGTGATGACTACATCATGCGCGTCGTTGGCCATGTTCAGGCGCGGACTTCGAGGTTGCGCCTGACCAGCGCAACGACGTCGCCGAGCGTCGCGTCGCGCGGCAGCGAGACGTCGTCGAGCTTGACCCCGAGCTGGTCCTCGACCTCCATCATCACGTCGAGCACCATCATCGAATCGAGCCCGATGTCGCGGAGCCGGGCATCGGGAGTCGCCTGATCGGCCGGAATGTCGAAGCGCTCGGCGAGGAAGCCCTGCAGCGTGGCGAGAATGTTTTCCGAATCGGGAATGGCCATGGAGTGAGGTCCGGTTGTTTGGATGAGGTACGCGTGCGAAATGCGCGCCAGACTGCGTCCGCGCGGGCTCGGTCGGGCCGAGTCGGGAGAAACCGACGAATTTCCGATCCGGCAAACGCCGGACCGGCAACCCCTGGAAAGCTTGCATTTTCCGGCAGATTAGCTGCTTTGTATAGTAGTGATTTCGCGGACTGGGTGAGCGCGGTGGTCGGTCCCCTTGTGCTCAGCGTCGGGAAATGAAGCACAAGTGTCAAAGGGCACGGCCAAGCCGACCGGAATTGCATCGTCTTGAAATGAGTGGCCTGTTGAATCGAATTCCCGAGTACACGGGATTCCCGCCCCGGCCCGACTCGTTGTCAGCCGAACTCGCCAAGCCCTTGGACACGCATGCCCGGGCGACGGAGCAATGCCGATAGTCCAGTTCATCCGTCTTCGATGAGGCTTGCGGGGCAGCCCTTCCTGCAACGAGCACTTCCAGGCACATGACAAGGATGGAGTGTCCTGCATCGCCGTCGTTATGTCGATGAGGTACAGTCCGAGCTTGGGCGGAGGCGAAGGCTTCCCAGCGGCATTTGCTCCGCCCATGCACAAGGGCTGGCCCTGAGACCCGATGAGCGGACGTGACGAAACCGAATTGTCGAGCGCTGAGATCATCGGCGCGGAACAGCTTGCCGCCGCCGGAAACTGGGAAATCGGTGAGGCAAGGGTCAGTTTCGGGACATTGCTGATCCAGCTCGGGGAAAGGAAATCGCGCCTCGCGCCGAAGGCCATGGGCGTGCTTCTGGCGCTGGCCAGAAACCCCGGCGAAACATTGAGCCGCGACCAGCTGCTCGACATGGTCTGGCCGGGTGACTACCCGACCCAGGACGTGCTCAGTCATGCGATCCGCGAGCTGCGCCGTGCACTTGGTGACCAGATGCCTAATCCGGTCCGGATCCAGACGGTTCCGCGCATCGGCTACCGGCTGGTGGCACTGGCGCGACGCATCGAGGATCCGGGGGAGCCGGTAGCGCCGGATGTCGACGGTGAAGATCGACAGAAGGCGGCGTTCGCGCTGCAGGCCGAGCTCGAGAGTGAACTCGATGACACGCGTTCGCAGCCTCGTTCGGTGCGCACTGCGCGCTGGATGCTCGGCGTACTAGGCCTGCTGTTCATTCTGCTGGCAGGTATGTCCGTGATCATGCGACCGCACTCTCCCGTTCGTCCCGAGCGCGTGGCGGGGCGGGCGCCGAAGCTGCTGACATCGTCACTGCAGGCCGAGCGTATGCCGACAGTGACCAGCGACGGCCGACGCTACGCCTATACGGAGTGGGTGGGTGACAGCGGAGTGACGCGCATCGTCGCCGCTACGATGGACGGCCACGGGCACGCCATCGTTTCGGTTCCGGAAAGGCAGCAGAACTTCTATCCGCAATGGTCTCGCGACGGTTCGATGCTGGCGTTCCAGAGCAGCACTGAAGGAAGCTGCGGCATCAGCCTGGTTGCGATGAACGGGATCGAAGTGACCGCTCGTCGTTTCCTCGGCGGCTGCAACAGCGAGGTTTACGATCTGTTCGACTGGGCCGTCGGCGACCGTGGCCTCTGGCTTTCTCGGCCCCAATTGCCTGACGGAAAGGTGACCCAACTCCTGCTGCGCGATCTCGAAGGCAGGGACCACTGGCTCGACTACGATCGTAATGCCGAAGACTTCGATCGCGACCCGCGGCAGTCGCCGGACGGTCGCTGGATCGCATTTCGTCGCGGCGTGCATCCACGTGGTGCGCTGTTCATGGTCGCCAGCGAGGGCGGCGCCGTGCAGCGTCTGACCCGCAGCCAAGGGTACTTCGGACGCTTCGACTGGTATCCCGATAGCCGCCATCTGCTGTATTCGCGGAAACTGCACGAGCAGACCGAGCTGTTTCGGCTCGATACGCGAACGCTCGAGCAGGAGCCTCTCGGTATCCATGACGCCGACAATGTCGATATTGCCGAAGCAGCCAATCTGGCCGTATTCGAGCGCCTGCGTGTTCGCCTTCGCATTCGCGAATATTCGCTCGTCGATCCATCCATCGGCGCGCGCTGGATCGCGCCGTCCACGGGAACCGACCTCGAAGCTGTCTATGCCCCGGATGCCAGCCGCATTGCGTTGATCTCGGATCGATCCGGCAGTACCCAGATCTGGATGACGCCGGCGCAGGAAGATGCCCCCGTGCAACTGACCAGGTTCGGAGGCGAGCGTCTGCATGATCTGTCGTTCAGCCAGGACGGCAATGAACTGCTCTGGGTAGTCAGTGCTGAACGTGCCGACGATCAGGTCTGCGTGCTCGATCTGGCCCAGTCGGCGACGACACCGGCATGCCGGCCACTGGCACATACCGAACTGCGTTCGCCGAGGCGGCTGCCGAACACAAACGACATCGTCTACAGCGGCATGACCGAAGCCGGCTGGAGAGCCTTTGTGATCGACCTGGGCCAGCCTGAAGAATCCTTGCAAACCATCGATGTGGGCGGTATCGATCCCCACCTCGAAGTGCGCGGCAATGACATCTACCTGACCGATCCGGCGCGCGCCGAAATTCTCGTGTCCGAACCGCCCTATCAGCGCGTTCGCGTGGAACTCGCGCATCTGGCGACCTGGCAGGCGAGTCGATGGCGCCTGTCCGGAGACGCCATCTGGTATGCGTGGATGAATCCGGAGATCGGTCACTTTCAGGTATATCGCGCCGCGATGCCGGGTCCGATGCGTGCCGAAACCGCTCTGGACCTGGGCGAGGATCGCAACTATCCCCTGCTCGACATCAGCGGCGATGCCCGTCGCGTACTTGTTCGCACCGAACTGGCCGATGAAACCGACATCGCCGTGATCGCGCTGGACGAATAGCAACCTGGTCCACGCCCGTTTGCCGAGCGAGGTCGATTTTCGGCCGCATACAGCGAAACTTCAGCGAATTCTCAGCGAGCCTTCGAGACACCCGCGCACCTGGATGCTGGAATCTGCCCGGCAGGACGATGGCATCACGGACAGGGCAACATCCGTGTCCACTCGAGCCGCGCGCCGCGCAGGCCCGGCCCGCCAGCCATCGGAAATTTGGCAAATCCAGTTCACTTGCAAGCGAATTTGCCATGGCGGACATGTGGCAGTCGTTGCACAGCCCGGGCCGGGGAGGAAACACATGTTGGTGAAGCGAACAAGTGCGTTGATTCTTTCATTGTGCGCATGCCTTGCCGGGAGTGCATGTACCCGTCTCGAGAACCGGCAGTCCGGATGGCCGGAGCACCTGGCATCGGGTGTCGGCAATCATGCCGCGTCAGCCCGAGTAAACCCGCAGGGCAGCGCCTCGGGCGCATTGGTCACCGAGCAAATGCTGACCAGCGGCCCGCACAACGCACGCGAGACGAGCATGGCTGTGCAGGGCAACAATCCTTTGCACGCGGTCGCCGCGATCATGGGCGACGCGAGCAACAAGGGCATCGATACCGCCGCCACGTTCGATGGCGGCCTGAATTGGACCCTGGGCAACATCCCCCAGGCCGCCGGCGCCGTCTTCGAAGCCGACCCGATGCTGGCCATCGACGCACAGGGCATCGCCTATCTCGCCCATATTCCTGTCGATTCGTTCACCAACACCAACCTGGGAATCGACGTGCATCGATCGCTCGATGGCGGACTTACCTGGACGCCGATGGTTCGGCTCACCAACGATGCTGTGCCGCGTGACGCACGTGACGACAAAGTGGCCATCGCCGTCGATGACCACCCCGGAAGTCCCTACTTCGGCAATGTCTATGTCGCCTGGAAGCTGCCGCCGGGGCCGATGTTCTTCGCCCGTTCGAGCAACCAGGGCCTGAGCTGGACCGGCCCGATCACCATTCCGTCGCTGGGCGTGGCCGGCCTCGACCTGGCCACGGCCGAGGACGGCACGGTTCTGCTCAGTTTCAACCAGGGATTTGCCGACGGTGTGACCCGGCTCAACATCCAGGTGCAGCGCTCGACCGATCAAGGTGACAGTTGGCAGGCCCCGGCGCAGATCGCGCTCAATCGCTCGGCATTCAACATCCAGCCGGCTGGCGCCTGCAATGCGCCGGGCGCGCATGTCCAGACCTCGCTCGGATTGCGGCTTGCCGCGCATCCGCTCGGTCGGTCGATGTGGGTGTCCTGGAACGACTATCTTCCCGGTGTGCCATTCAACTGTTCAAAGGTCTGCAGCGCCGCCAACACCTGCCGCAGCGGCGTCTACATCTCGCACAGCGATGACCTCGGCCTGACCTGGTCGACACCCGAACGCGTTCCCGGGCTCGATGCGGTCGCCGGCGATCAGTTTTTTTCCTGGGCCGACGTCGATGCTCAGACCGGCGAACTGCTGGTCGCCTTTAAGGATACTGCCCGCGATCCAAACCGCATGCTGGCCGATGTGGTCCTGCGACGCTCCGCCGATGGCAGCGTCTGGCAGGCGCCGGTCACCTTGAGCGGAGCGGCCAGTACCACGACCAGCACGTTCCAGGGCGATTACGTTGGCATGGCGGCCGCGGGGGGCCACGCCTACATGGCGTGGCCCGACTATCGGAATCGCCCGCTCGGCGACTTCTACGTGGCCTCGGCCAATTTCGATGCGATCTTCCAGGATGGCTTCGACGCGAACTGAACGCGATGAGGATGACCATGCCTTGCTCGCTCCGGGCAACGCCGAATTGTGGCAAGTGGCGGATTTTCATCGATCTTGCAGCGCCACTTCAGTGCGACTTCAGGCAACGGCCGAGGCCCTCACCCAGACTCCCGATCGATCGCGTCGAACTTTCGCATCTCGACGGAACCACGCCTGTCCGTCCTGTCGGAGGAGTTCCCCCGCAACATGATTCTGCCCAAACGGATCCTTCTTTCGAGCGTACTCGGAGCAAGCACCATGTCTGCTGGCGACTGGAACATCGAGGCAGATTATCAAGCCTTCTGTGCCAACTGCCATGGCGCATCCGGAGCCGGCGACGGCCAGGCCGCGTTGGCCATGGGTCCGCCGCCGGCGAATTTCAGCGATCCACGATTCTGGATCGGCGAAGGCGTCGATCAGGGCGCCTTCGACGTAATCAAACGCGGGGGCGCGGCGGCGGGACTGAGCGCGGCGATGCCGGCTTGGGGAGATCGATACGACGACGCTCGGATCAATATCTGGGTCCGCTACCTGCGCCAGCGATTCGCACCAGGGCAAACTATAACTTCCGGAGAAAACAACGATGAAGCAGTCAACTGAGTCGTTCTTGTCGGCCAGGTTCGGCAGTCGCTTGGCCCCTGCTGTTCGAGCTGAGAGCGGAAAAGGAACGGCATGGTTTGCGACATCGCGCTTCTTGCTGCCAGCAGTTGCCGCCTTGTCGGCCGTGGCCCATGCGCAACCTGCCGCCGATCTGGTGCGCAGCTACACGGGCTGTTGCAACATGGGCTGGGGTGTCGCCGACGTGGCCGACCTGGATGGGGACGGTCGCCGTGATTTTGTCGCCGGCGCCCCGAATGGTGGTCAGGTTGTGGCCTACTCGACGCAGTCAGCGACGCCGTTGTGGACGGCCACGCCAGGCATCGGCAGCTTCGGCTGGTCGATCGGTGATGCCGGCGACCGTGATGGCGACCTGCGCAGCGAGATCATCGCGGGCGCTCCCAACGCTGCCAGCGGCGGCGCCGCGCGCGTGCTGTCCGGCCTCGACGGCCAGGTGAGCCTGGTCTTGCCGCGTCCGTCTGGTGCCAGCCAGTACGGCTATGCGGTGTCATCGTTGCCCGATCTCAATGGCGACCTGATCGGCGAACTGCTGGTCGGGGCGCCGGGCGGCAATGGCGCGGTGTACGTGCAATCGGGCAGCGACGGCAGCGTGCTGCGCACTCAGACAGGTACGGCTGGTAGCCAGTTTGGTTCGGGTGTGAGCAGCATTGCCGACATCGATGGTGATGAGATACGCGACTACGTGGTTGGCGCGCCGAACGATGGTCCCGGTCGAGCCTACGTCTATTCGGGGGCGAGCGGGGCGCTACTGCACACGCTCAGCGCGCAGAGCGCCGGTAGCCGCTTCGGCGACTTCTTCGTGGCCGATGCCGGTGACGTTGATGCCGACGGAACGACCGACATCTATGTCGGCGCGTACAATGAAACCGGCGCCAACGGCGCTGCCTACGTATTCTCGGGCGCAACGGGTCTGCGCATCCATAGAATCGCCGGAACGACCGGAGAGGGCCTCGGTCCGGGCCGAAGTGCCGGTGATGTCGATGGTGATGGGCATGCCGACATCATCGTCGGTGCCTACACCTATGGCGGTGGCGGTGTGAGCCAGGGCGGGCGGATCGGCATCTTCAGCGGCGCCGACCTCAGCTTCCTGACCCGCATGAACGGCACCCGGCCCGGCGGCCAGTTCGGATTCGATGCCGTCGGTCTCGGTGACGTCACCGGCGACGGGCGTCTCGACTTCATTGTAGCCAGTTCCCCGGCCAGCACGGTGGATCTTTTTGCCGGTGTGGTGAATGCGCAAGCTACGACTGGTGGTCTTCAATTCAAGTTCCCGATCAAGCCCGCGGTGGGCGGCTGGATTTCACCGACCAGCAACTTCGGTGGTATCTCGTTCGACCTCAACTTCGATGTTGATCGACCTGTTGCCAACGGCGAGTGGCAGTTCCAGGAAAATGGTGCGGCCCGGGTCGTGTTCTTCCAGGGCGATCTGATCTACTCGAGCCAGGAGCAACTCGTGCAGACGGGCATCTTCGCCACGCTCGATTCACCGACGTTCACCTTCACTGGGCGTTCGGACTATTCGAACCCGGTCGTCGGAACCAACGGAACACCGGTATTCACCGGGCGCAACATCCGCATCGAGTTCCGCTCGCCGCGTGACGGCACCTTCATCGACAACCCGGGCCAGCCCGACCAGCGCAGTCATCACATCGTCGGCACGCTGCGCGGGTTGCCGCTGGTTGCGCCGGTCGACTACTCGGGCGACTGGGTATTGATCGGCAGCAGGGACTCGGCGAGCCAACATGATGAAGCGGTCGTGCGCGTGGCGCTCTCGAGTCTGGCCGCGCCGAGCGGTTTCCGTGTAGTCGACGCCTCGGGAAGCGCGGCGCCGTTCGGCATCGCGACGCCTCAGGCTGGCGCGCGGCTGTATCGGCTGCAATGCGTCGATGCCGACGTCGGCGGTTGCCAGTTGCTCACGGAAGTCCTTCTCTCACGCTGCGGAACATCGTGTGTGGCCGGAACCGAGACGATGCTGCTGTGGATCAATCCCGACGAGACGGGCCGCCTGGGATCGGTGACCCGGGAAGCCAATGGAACGATTGTGCTGTATGACCTTGGCATCCCCGACACGCTGGCGTTCGGGGACACCGATCGGATCAATCTGCGCCGCAAGGAGTCGACCGCCGTGTTCGAGTTCCAGATCGTCCGCGCCCCCGTGGCCCCAGCGCAGCAACAGGCACATGAGTAGTCGTCGCGGGTTTGTGCCCTGGTGCACGTTGTTGTTCGCGGGAACGGCACAGGCCCAGCCGATGGCGAACCTGGTGCGTAGTTACACCAACTGCTGCAACATGGGATGGGCGGTCGCCGAGGTGGTGGATCTGGACGGCGACGGTCGCCGTGATTTCGTCGCTGGTGCGCCAGGCGGCAACCGGGTGGTCGGCTACTCGACGCAGTCGGCGACGCCGTTGTGGACGGCCATGCCGGGCATCGCCGGCTTCGGCTGGTCGATCGGCGACGCCGGCGATCTTGATGGCGACTTTCGCAGCGAGGTCATCGCCGGTGCGCCGAACGCGGCTGGCGGTGGTGCCGCGCGTGTACTGTCGGGCCTCGACGGGCAGGTAGTGCTGGTTCTTCCAGTGCCAAGCGGCGCAAGCCAGTATGGCTACGCGGTGTCAGCCTTGCCCGATCTCAACGGCGACCTGACTGACGAGTTGCTGGTTGGTGCGCCGGGCGGCAACGGCGCGGTGTACGTACAATCGGGCAGCGACGGCAGCGTGCTGCGCACGCAGACAGGCGCGACCGGCAGCCAGTTTGGTTCGGGCGTGAGCAGCATCGCCGACATCGATGGCGATCAGATGCGCGACTATGTCGTCGGTGCGCCGAACGATGGCGTTGGCAAGGTCTATGCCTATTCGGGCGCCAGCGGTGCACTGCTGCACACCCTCAGCGCCCAGAGTGCCGGTGGCCGTTTCGGCGACTTCTTCGTGGCCGACGCCGGCGACGTCGATGCCGACGGAACGACCGACATCTATGTCGGCGCCTACAACGAAACCGGTGCCAACGGTGCGGCCTACGTATTCTCGGGTGCAACGGGTCTTCGCATCCACCGGATTGCCGGCACGCCCGGTGAGGGCCTCGGCCCCGGTCGAGGTGCCGGTGACGTAGATGGCGACGGCCATGCCGACATCATCGTCGGTGCATACACCTACGGAGGCGGCGGTGTGAGCCAGGGTGGCCGGGTCGGCATCTTCAGTGGTGCGGATCTGAGTTTCCTGACCCGCATGAACGGCACCCGGCCCGGCGGTCAGTTCGGCTTCGATGCCGTCGGTCTCGGGGACGTCTCCGGCGATGGTCGCCTCGACTTCATTGTCGCCAGTTCTCCGGCGAGCACGGTGGATCTGTTCGCCGGGGTAGTCGACCGCATCATTTTTGCCAACGGATTTGATCCCTGACCGGCCTTCTCGCATTCAGGGCCGAAGGCGCGGTATCGGTGGATCGGCGCGCATCGCCTGCAGTTCCTCGATCGGCATGCGAGGTATCCAGCCCCACAGGCAGGCGGGAATGATCACCACGACGGCGCACTGGATGCGGTTGCCGCCGCGGGTGTCCCAATGCTTTTCAAAGGTAGCCTTGCGTACGAAAGCGCCGCCCAGGGTTTCGCCTTCGGGTACCCAGCGGCGATTGAAGCGTGTGCTTCGAGACGGCAGTGCATCGAGGTGATCAAGCGGATTGGCCGCGAACTCAGGCGTCCGCCTTGTCGTCGAGAATGGGTCGGTCGGCTCTGCAGGCTCGGGCGTTGGCAGGACCACCCTTCCTGCAGGATCGAACAGGTCGGGCTTGCGCGCGCGCCGCGGTGGCGCGGCACCACCGCGGTCCAGCCCTGCCGTCATGGCCTCGGCGTGCCGTGGTCGCGACTCCTTCGGGCCGATTGGTCGCCGCGCCGGCGACGTTTCCTGATCCGGGGCAGGCACCGGCAACACCGGTGCCGCGGTCGGGGCGATCGAGTCATCGATCAGGCGAGCCTGGATTGCGGCTGACTCGGGCGGCAAGCCTTGTTCCGGTCGGAGCAATGTCTGCAGGGCGAGAAAGAACAGCAGATGCAGACAGCACACACCGAGCACGGCGATGCCGCTCCGGTATCGCCGCTGTTCCAGAACACGGTCCGCGAGCAGCCACCCCGAGAGCCGCCATCGGGGCTGCGCGCAGCGATGCATGGAAAGGCGCGGGTAGGGTGTTGTCGAGGCGGTCATGTGTTGTCGAACGTCGGAATAGGGTAGACTCTAAACAACATTGAATTATCGTAAAACAATAATAGATTGTCCCATGGGGACAATCAAGTGCTTCGCGAGGTGTTCCCGCATGGCTGCATCCCGATCGTCTCCAGCGCCGCCCGCCGACGCGGTTGATCGACCCGCGCGGCTGCTCTCCCGTGTTTGCCTCGTGCTCGCACTCGCGCTCGTGCCAGCAGTTGCCGGCGTACTCGCGCTCGGCTGGCCGGAGATCCTGTCGACTGCGATGCCGGCGCTCGGCGCCGATGCCGATCTGGCCAGTCTGGCGCGCTGGCGATCGCTGCTGATCTTCGTGCTGGCGATGATCCCGGTGTCGCTGATGGCAGCTGCGCTGTTCGAGGCCAGCCGTTGCCTGGCCGCATTTGCCCGACGGCAGTACTTCACTGTCGAGGCGGTGCGGCCCATGCGCCGCTTTTCAGCCCGAGTGTTCTGGGCCGCGATCAGCGGCATCGTGGTGCCGACCCTGGTGGTCCTGATCGCGACCACGGCCGGCCCCGGTCCAGCCAGGCTGACGATCAGTTTCGGTTCGGATGACCTCTTCCTGCTGCTGTTCGCCGGAATCAGCTGGCAGATCGCCAGGGTGCTCGGCCGCGCCGTCGCGCTCGCCGAAGACCATGCCCAGATCGTCTGAGCCCCATGCCGATCATCGTCAAGCTCGATGTCATGCTGGCCGAACGCAAGGTGCGCTCGAAGGAACTGGCCGAGTTCGTCGGCATAACCGAAGCCAACCTGTCCCTGCTCAAGCAGGGCAAGGTCAAGGGTGTCCGCTTTGAAACGCTGGCCAGCATCTGCGAGTACCTGCGTTGCCAGCCCGGCGATCTGCTGAAGTTCGAGCCGGACGACACCGGGGAGATAGCGGCGGCCAATCAGTAAGCCACCGACTGCGGCTGCGGGCCGCGTCAGCGGGTGACATCATTCGGGTTCGGCCCCGGACCCGGCAGCATCGTTGCCGGCGGCAGCTTCCTCTGCTGCTACCCCCCGGCCTGCACGGACCACCGTAACCGTGCAGTTCGCCTCGGCCACCACGCGCGAGGACACGCTGCCGAGCATGCGTCGCACGCCGGTCACGCCGCGCGCACCCATGATGAGCTGATCGATGCGATTGCTGCGGGCGTAGTCGACGAGGGCGTCGGCGACGTCGCTGGATTCGAGGACATGGAAGGTGATGCGGTGTTCCTCGAGTGGCAGCGAACGCGCCCAGTCGCGCAGCGCGATCAGGCGTTTGACGTGACGGTTGCGGCCTTCGATATCGAGGGTCGGCTCGATGCCGATACGGGCGACACGCAGTACGGTGACGCAGGCCAGGCGCGAATCCGCAGCCGTCTGCACGATGCGCGTGGTCATGTCGCGCAGGGCCTCGTCGAGTGCCCGATCGGTCTGCTTGAGGTCGATGGCGGTCATGATCAGCGGTGCGCGCCGGGTCGCCACGGTCTTCCTGCGTTCGATGGTCGCGCGCGTGCCGAGCGCGGACAGCCACATGAGCGCGCGTGAGGCCCAGCCATGACGAGCGAGGCGGTCTGCGCGCGCAGTCAACGGTACCTGCTCCGGATGCTGCAGATCGAAAGCAAGTTGCGCCGAACTGGCGTGGCGGCGATCCGGATCGACCTCGAGGCAGCGCAGGATGATCTCCTGCAGCCAACGCGGTATGGCTGGGTTGATCTGGCGCGGCGCCGGCGGTTCGTCGTGGAGCCGTCGGCGCATTCCGGCCGTGCTGGCCGGAGCGCCGAACGGCAGCTTGCCGGTAGCCAGCTGAAAAAGCGTGACGCCGAGCGCGAACAGGTCGCTGCGCGGTTCGTCGCGAACGCCGAGCACCTGTTCCGGCGCGATGTAGGGCGCAGTTCCCATCGGAACATGGAACTGTTCGGCGAGCAGGTCGGGAAGGTCGGCATGGTGCGAGAGGCCGAAATCGAGCAACACCGCGCTCTCGCGACCATCCAGCGGGTTCGTATGCAGCAACACGTTGCCGGGCTTCACATCGAGATGGACGACCCGCTGATGATGCAGGTCCTCGAGCGCAAGCGCCGTCATCGCACCGATCGCGGCAACGCGCGCGGCGGCGAGCGGCAGCTTTTCGAGCAGCGGCTGCAGGGTCTCGCCGGCGACGTGCTGCATGACCAGCCAGGGCTGGTCCTCGTGCTCTCCGCTGGCGACGTAACGCGGCACGTGCTCGCCGCCGATCATCGGCATCAGCATGCGCTCGACTTCGAAGCTGACTACCTGAGATACCGCTTCGCCGTAGTCGATGCGCGGCAGCTTCATAAGCAGAGGCATTGCCTGGTCGGGATGGGTCACGCTCCACAGGCGCGACATGCCACCCTCATGCAGCGGCTCGACCAGGGTGTAGCCACCGATCGACATGCCGGGCTGGAGTTTGAGCGGCATCTCAGGTACCCCGCTCGAGTCGATCGGCGAAGGACGCCGGCAGCCCGGCCGCGCGGATCGCGGCGGCGCTGCGTGTATGGTCGTAGGGAACCCTCAGGAAAGCGATCGTGCGCGTATCGGTGTCGAACCAGGCACAGGCGGCGGCAGGATTGCCGTCGCGCGGCTGGCCGCAGGATCCCGGAATCGCCAGCCAGCGACGCTGGCTGGAGAGCGGAATGGCGACGCCGCTGCGTGGCTCGAAGTAGCTCACCGAGTGTCCTTGTTCATAGTAGAGCGCCGGCGCGTGCACGTGACCGCACAGGGTCAGCCAGTGCGTGGTCGCGGCCAGGCTGCGCTTGGCCGCGAGCGGGTTCGATACATAGGCCCACTGGTCGGGTTCCCAGGCATTGGCGTGCACGTAGAGGCGATCGTCCTGTTCGACGCTCAGGGGCAGATCACGGAGAAACCGTATCTGCGACTCGTCGAGCCGGGTGCGCGTCCAGCGGACCGATGCCAGGTTGTCGGCACTGGTCAGCTCCGGCGGTTCGACCCAGACGGCCTGGTCGTGATTGCCGAGCACGGCGACGGCCCCCTGCTCGACGCGTGCCCGCACGAAATCGACGACCCAGCCCGGATCGGCCCCATAGCCGACCAGATCGCCGAGAAACACCCACTGCCGGCAGCCGCTCGCCTCCAGCGCCGCCATGCAGGTCTCGACGGCGTCCCGATTGGCGTGCAGATCCGTGAGTAGTCCGATTCGCATGGAAGCAGCCTCCTTGGCCCTATCCTAGGCCGGCTCGGGCGTCGCGGCCATTCGACCATGGCCTTGCCGATGGTCCGCGCTGCGCGACCATGCCAATTGACATAGGCCCGGTGGCGGGCCGGGCAGGTATGCTGGGCGCTTCATGGAAAGGGGGCCCTTGTCGTGATGAAGTCATTCGGGTTGTGGTCGAAATTCACCGTGCCTGCGTTGCTTGCGATCCTGTTCGCGGCGCCTCTTCTGCATGCGCGCGAGTCTGCCGGAAAATCGGCAAGCCGGCCGATGAAGCCGGAAACCTTCAGCGGCCTCGCCCTGCGCGGAATCGGTCCGGCCATGATCTCGGGCCGCATCGCCGATCTTGCGGTCAATCCGAAGGACAAGTCGGTCTGGTACGTGGCTGCGGCCACCGGCGGCCTCTGGAAGACGACCAACGCCGGCACGACCTGGAATCCGATCTTCGACGACCAGGGTTCCTACTCGCTCGGCTGCGTGACCCTCGATCCGAACAACCCGCTGGTGGTCTGGGTCGGCAGCGGCGAGAACAACACCCAGCGCAGCGTTTCCTACGGCGACGGCGTCTACAAGTCGCTCGATGGCGGCACCACCTGGACCAACATGGGCCTGAAGACCTCCGAGCACATCTCGATGATCGTGGTCGATCCGCGCGACTCGAACGTGGTCTGGGTGGCCGCGCAGGGACCGCTGTGGTCCTCGGGCGGCGAACGCGGCCTCTACGTCACGCGCGATGGCGGCACGACCTGGAAGAAGGCCTTCGAGACTTCGCCCGACACCGGCGTGACCGAAGTGCATCTCGATCCGCGCAATCCCGACGTCATGTATGCGACCACCTACCAGCGCCGCCGGCATGTCTGGACCGTGATCAACGGTGGCCCCGAGTCGGGCCTGCGCAAGTCCACCGATGGCGGCAAGAGCTGGCGCACGATCACCAACGGCCTGCCGAAGGGCGACATCGGCCGCATCGGCCTGGCCATCGCGCCGGCCGCGCCCGACACGATCTACGCGGTCATGGACGCGGCCGGCAAGGACAGCGGCACCTACCGCTCGACCGACGCCGGCGAGAACTGGGAAAAGCGTTCCGACTACAGGCCGACCACGGGCCAGTACTACAACAAGCTGTTTGCCGATCCGAAGGTGGTCGATCGCTTCTACGCGATGGACACCTGGATGCATGTCAGCGAGGACGGCGGCAAGAGTGCCCATCGCGTCGGCGAAAAGCACAAGCACGTCGACAACCACGTGCTCTGGATCGATCCCGACGACACCGACCACCTGCTCGCCGGCTGCGACGGCGGCGTCTACGAGAGCTTCGATCGCGGCGCCACCTGGCGCTGGTTCCGCAACCTGCCGCTGTCGCAGTTCTACAAGGTCGGCCTCGACAACGCGACTCCGTTCTACACGATCTACGGCGGCACCCAGGACAACAACTCGGTCGGCGGCCCATCGCGCACGCGCACGGCCCACGGCATCGTCAATTCGGACTGGTTCATCACCCTCGAGGGCGACGGTTTCCAGACCGTGGTCGACCCGACCGACGCCAACATCGTCTACTCGCAGGCCCAGCACGCCGTGCTCGTCCGCTACGACCGGCGCACCGGCGAAACGGTCGACATCCAGCCGCAGGCCGGTCTCGGCGATGCGCCGCTGCGCTGGAACTGGGATTCGCCGCTGATCATCAGCCCGCACCAGCACACGCGCCTGTACTTCGCCGCCCAGCGCCTGTTCCGCAGCGACGACCGTGGCAATTCGTGGCGCCCGGTCAGCCCCGACCTGACCCGCCAGATCGACCGCAACACGCTGCCGATAATGGGGCGCGTGTGGAGCGTGGATGCAGTGGCCAAGAACACCTCGACCTCGTTCTACGGCAACATCGTCGCGCTCTCGGAAAGCAGCCAGGTCGAAGGCCAGCTGGCGATCGGCACCGATGATGGCCTGATCCAGATTTCCAGCGATGGCGGCGGCAGCTGGCGGCGTCTCGACAAGTTTCCGGGGGTGCCCGAGCGCAGCTACGTCTCGCGCGTGCTGTTCTCGCCGCACGATGCGAACACGCTTTATGCAGCCTTCGACAACCACAAGCAGGGCGACTTCAAACCCTACCTGCTGCGCAGCACCGACCTCGGCCGCAGCTGGACCGCGATAACCGGTGGGCTTCCCGAACGCGGCACCGTGTATGCCGTGGTCGAGGATCCGGTCAAGCCGGGCCTGCTGTTCGCCGGCACCGAATTCGGCCTATATTTCTCGCCCGACCAGGGTCGGCGCTGGATCCAGCTCAAGGGCGGCATGCCGACCATCCAGGTCCGCGACCTGGCCATCCAGCAGCGCGAGGGCGACCTCGTCGCGGCCACCTTCGGGCGCGGCTTTTACGTGCTCGACGACTACTCGCCACTGCGCGCCATCGACGATGCGGCACTGGCGCAGAAGGCGCTGCTGTTTCCGGTCAAGCGTGCCTTCACCTATGTGCAGAGCACGCCGTTCGGCGGCACCGGCAAGGGCTTCAACGGCGATCAGTTCTTCACCGCGCCGAACCCGCCGATGGGCGCCGTGTTCACCTACTACCTGAAGGACGAACTGAAGTCGCGCGCGAAGACCCGCCAGGACGCCGAGAAACAGCGCGCGAAGAAGGGTGAGGACACGCCTTATCCCTCATGGGACGAACTCGAACGCGAAGCGCGCGAGGAAGCCCCGGTCATCGTTTTCACGGTCAGCGATGCCGACGGTCAGGTCGTGCGCCGCATCGAGGCACCGGCCAAGGCCGGCATGCAGCGCGTGGCCTGGGACCTGCGCTATCCGGCCGCGGTGCCGACCGATCTCGCTTCCGGCGAGCGCGATCCCTGGGACCCGGAACCGGTCGGACCACTGGTCGCGCCGGGCCAATACCAGGTGACGATGGCCGCGCGCATCGACGGCGCCCTCGTGCCGATGGGCGGGACGCAGACCTTCGAGGCCGCGCCGCTCGGCGGCGACAGCCTGCCGCCGGCCGATCGCGAAGCCCTGCTCGCGTTCCAGCGCCAGACCGGCCAGCTGCAGCGCGCCGCGCTCGGTGCCGTTGCCGCGGCCGACGAAGCGCAGAAACGCATCGATCACCTGAAGAAGGCGCTGACCGACACGCCGGCCGCCGCGCCGGCACTGGCCGGACGCCTGCGCGCCATCGAGGGTCGCCTGAAGGACCTGCAGATCGCCCTGAGCGGCGACCGCGTGCGCGCCAGTCGCGGCGAGCCGACGCCACCGGCGATCGTCGATCGCATCAACCAGGTCGTCTACGGGCACTGGTACTCGACCGCCGACGCGACGGCCACGCACCATCGCAACTACGAGATCGCCGCGCAGCAGTTCGCGCCGGTCCTGGCTCAGCTTCGTTCGCTCATCCTGACCGATCTGACGGCACTCGAGAACGAGGCCGACGCGGCCGGTGCGCCGTGGACGCCGGGTCGCGTTCCGGACTGGAAGCCTTAGGGCGTTGCCGATCCGTGTCCGAGTACATCGGATACGGATCGGCAAGCTCCCGGTCACCAGACGGAGCGCTGCTCCGGCGGCACGTCGAGAACGGACTCTCACGTGCCTGCGCGCCCGCGCAGCGTTCGCAGTCACATTCGCATCGCACTGCGATTCCACGCTTGCGCGGCGCGCGAGCGCGATCCACCCGAGATCGAGCACACCTCCTCACTCCCCGTGTCGGCCCCGGCGTCACGTCGGCATTGCGCTCCGACGTTGACGGGCGAGTCGCGGTGTCACGACGGGTGCGCTGCGCGTTCCGCCAGCCACGGATGCCCGCTCGCTGGGGATCAGCGCGTTTGCCGCCGTCCTGACTGCGTGTTCCTCATCTCGTGACACCGACCCGAACCGACGGCTGAGAATTATTCGCGCTGGCGTGAGCGATCGCGTGCCCTGACTCCGAGTAGTTCAGACGAGGTGACTGACTGCGAGCGACCCGGATCGGTCCCGGTCTTTCGCAATGGTCGGAGCCTCGCCATCCAATCAAACAGGAAACTCGCTCATGACTCTCAATGCAAACGCTTCGCGCAAGCGCGCCTTCTCCGTTCTCCGTTCGGCCACATTGGCCCTCGTCGGTCTCGCTGCGTGCGGCGCCGTCAGCGCTGCCAACCTGCAAGTCGAAAGCGTCAACGGCAATTTCCTGGCCGAAGCCTTTCCGGAGGGCCCCGGCTATACCTACTCGTTCTCGGCCACGCCCAACCTTCTCCTTGACCCGGCGCAGTACAACTCGATCACCGGCAGTTGCTTGCCGCATCAGGGCGACAGCCCGAACTACCCGAACTACGGCAACGGCACGATCTACGTGACCGTGACCTATCCGAACGGTCACATCGAATCGACCCAGAAGGGCGTCAACTGCCGCACCGGCGGGCTGTTCGGCTTCTGATATCTGCTCCCACCGTGAACCGGTCGACCTTGGTCATCGGTCGTCCGGTTCGCAACACGCGGCGGCCGCCACGCCGGTCGCCGCGTCATGTCGGTGTCGAGTCGATCACATGGAAAACGTTCTCAAGTCCGCCGAGCGACGAACTCCCCGTCGAAGCCGTCTATACTCGCGACAGGCTCATCTACGGAAGGTATCGTACATGCGGAGTGATCAGGCCGGAATCACGGATCTGCTCGCAGAATGGCGTGAGGGGGATCGACGCGCCGAGAATGAACTGGCCGAGCACCTGTATCCAGTCCTGCGCGGTCTGGTCGGTGTGCAGCTCAGACGCGCGCCGAGCGGACTGACGCTGTCGGCAACCGAATTGGTCAATGAGGCCTATATCCGCCTCGAGCAGCAGCGCGAAGTCGAGTGGCGCAATCGCGGACACTTCTTCGCCATCGCGGCGACGGTCGTGCGGCGCGTCGTCATCGACTACCTGCGCGAGCGCTCCGCCGAGAAGCGCGGGGCCGGCGCGATCGGATTGCGCTGGGAAGACGTTCCGAGCGGCGAGCAGCCGGCGGTCGGCGACCAGATCGACTGGCTCGCACTCGACCAGGCGCTGACGCGGCTGCAGGAGCTCGATGCGGAGTCTGCACGAGTCGTCGAACTGCGTCTGTTCGGCGGACTGTCCAACGAGTCGATCGCCGAGGTCATGTCGAGTTCGGTCGCGACGGTCGGACGGCAGTGGCGATTCGCACGAACGTGGCTGGCCGAGCAAATGGACCTTTCCCTCGATGGATCCTGAGGCATTTCGCACATTGCGTGCGCTGTTCGACGAGGCCATGCAGGAGCCCCCGGAAGCGCGCATGCAGTGGATTTCGTCGCGCGCCGATCTCGATGCCGCGACCGTCGCCGAACTGAGGCGATTGCTGTTGCGCGAAGCCGGCAACGACGCGCTTCCGGAGGGCCTTCCCGTCAGCCTGCTCGCGGCGGCACTGAAGGTCGAGGCGTCGCCCGACGCGCCGATCCCTGCGTGCGTGGGCCGGTTCGTTCTCGCCGAAGAAATCGGACGCGGAGGCATGGGCTGCGTATACCGCGGCGTGCGTGAGGACGGAGGAGTCCGCCAGGAGGCGGCCGTCAAGATCCTGCGCACCGATCTGCGACAGCGTCGTGCGCTCGAACGCTTCCTGGTCGAGCGTGAATTGCTCGCGCGACTCGATCACCCCGGTATTGCCCGCCTGCTCGATTCCGGAGAAACCGGGGACGGCACGCCATTCGTGGCCATGGAGCTCGTGCGCGGACTCGGCCTGATCGAGTATTGTGCGTCGCGACACCTCGGCGTCGTGGAACGCGTGATCCTGTTCCGGCAAGTCGTGGCGGCCGTGAGCCACGCGCACAAGGCGCTGGTCGTGCACCGGGACATCAAGCCCTCCAACGTCATGGTCGACGGCGAGGGGCGTGTGCGGCTGCTCGACTTCGGCATCGCCAAGCCGCTTGCGAACGACGTGGCCGCAACGGCGACGGCTGATCGCTTCTTCACGCCGGCCTATGCGCCGCCCGAGCAGTTGATCGGAGCACCCATCACCGTTGCCTGCGACGTTTATTCGCTCGGAGCTTTGCTGTACGAGCTTCTTTGCGGGCGCCCCCCCTTCGAACTGAAGGACAAGCGCGCGGCCGAGATCGAGCGCCTGATCCTGGTCACGCCGCCGAGACCGATGGCGCAGGCATTCTCGAGCCTCGACGAGTCGCGGCGCCTGGAGCTGGCCGGTCGCGACGTCCGACCGTGGCGGCGTCAGCTGTCCGGCGAACTCGAAAGCATCGTCCAGCGGGCCTTGCGCAAGGAACCCGACAGCCGATATGCAAGCGCGGACGCGATGGATGAGGACCTGGTCAACTGGCTCGAACACCGTCCGGTTCGCGCGGCCGGAGCCGGGCGCCTGTACCGGTTGCGAAAATTCCTGCGTCGGAATGCGATAGCAACGGCCGCCGTCGTCATCGTCGCCGCCAGTATCGGCGTCGCCTTCGCACTGGTGCTGCGCGAGACGATTGCCGCGAATCGGGAGCGCGATCGCGCTCGCGAAGCACTGTCCGTGCTCGGCGAAGCCTTTGTCTCGGCCGACCCCACGGGTCTGTCGGGTGGAGACATCAGCGCCCGCAACATTCTCGATGCGGCGAGTCGACGCATTTCCGAACACGTCGACGGCAAGCCGGACGTCTACGCCGAGCTCGCCGAAAAGGTCGCGGACGTGCAGCTCGCGCTCGGCGTCGTCGACGTCGACGACACCGGCGTGATGCGGGCACTCGAGTGGGCAGGCCGCGAAGCCGGACAGGAGAATCTGGCCTGGCGCCTGTCGCTGCTGCAGGCCCGACGGCTGGTCGCCAGGCATGCGTTTCCGGATGCAGAGGCGGCACTTCTGCGTCTCGAGCGGCAGAAGCCGGGCGATCCGCTGGTCTTGCTCGCGCGCGGCAAGTTCTGGGTCGCTCGCGGCGAGCCGGCCGAGGCGATACCGTTCCTGACGCGTGCCGTCGCTGCGCTTCCGCGTGAAACCGACGATATCGAGCGTATAGACGCGCATTGGCAACTGGCTGAAGCGCAGCGGCAGAAACCGGATCCGGCCGCAGCCATGTCGACCCTGCAGTCCCTGCTCGGCGGACTCGAGCCGGTCGTCGGCGCGAACCACGCGACGGTCCTGCTGACACGGCTTCGCAGCGTGAATGTGCTTCTGGATCTCAAGCGTGTCGACGAGGCGATCTCGGAAGCACAGACGGTTTCGCCCCGGATCGAGTCGCTCTACGGTCGCACCTCGTCGGTGTCGGCGCAGGCCTGGTCGACGCTGGCACTGGCCCTGGTCCGGGCCCAGCGCTATGGCGAGTCACTGGAGCCCTATCGCAAGGCGGCGCAGTCTTTCGCCGAGAGCCTCGGTGAAAACCACGTCGCCACGGCACGCTCGTATTTCAACCTGGCGCTCATGCAGAACTATGTCGATCCGAGCGATCCGAGCAGCGCCGAAGGCTTCCGCAAGGCGATCGCCGGGGCCAGCATCGCCCGCAATCCGGCTGACCCGTTGGTCACGTTCTTCCGCATCGAGTACGCAAAGTCGCTGATCGCGCGAGGCGAAAAGGGCGTGGCGCGCGAAGTGCTGTTGCCCGAGGGCGTCATGCCGGATCTCGCTGGAGCCGGTCCCGACATCGCCAGGGTATTCCGCGGGCAGATCGAGGCCGTCTTCGGTTCTCTCGATTGCCCGAAATCGGGGCGCGAGCCGGACCTCGGCACCTTCGAAGGGCGAGCGCGGGAGCTCTATTGCAACCGGCCGACGGTCGACGACGCTCCGACCTGATCGAACGGCGCATCGGATTCCGAGTAGATGATCTGCGGGCTTCGTCGCGCCGGCGCCACGGACGACGCGGCAATCGAGGCCGCCTGTCGTCTGCCGAAGGGCCGGGAGTCGGTACCTTCATACCTTTCACCCCTTGACTGGAGACCTGCCATGCTTCGCTTTGCCACCCTGATCGCCTCAACCGTTTCGGCTGCTGGCCTTTTCGCGGCTGCGTCGGTCGCGCACGCGGACCCCCCTGAGGTGTGCACGGTCGCCCCGGCACACGATTGCTCGAACGGCTCATTTGCGGTCATCGAGAAAACCTACCACTGCCCGAAAACCCTGCAGGTCAACTCACCCGTGAACGGCGAGCTCAGCTGTGCCACGTCCGCGAGCCACACGGTGACCTGCGACGCCTTTCCGGTCGAAGTGCCGGAGGTGTGCGGATCGTCCGGCAAGAATCTCATCTACAACTGGAACGTGACGATCGGCGGTGTGAGCTATCCGTATCCGCCGAGCTACGACGCGCAGCTCTCGATCAGCTGCATTCCGCCGGAGCGCATCTTCGTCAGTGTCGACGTCGAGAACGGAAGCGCCCACGGATTCGCCAGCTACGGCCTGCGCTGCGGTGACGCCGAGCACTGATTCGCCAGATCAGCACGCAAGGCGCTGCGACGGACCGCCCGAGTGGCTGTCCGTTGCAGCGCCTGCGAGGTATGCATCGATCAGGGACTTCCATGACTCGATCGATGCGCGGTACGTGCCTTCATCGAGAAATTCGCCCACGAACCCGTCGCCCGCCTCTCCGAGTGCCGTCAGGGTATAGGTGACATCGATGCGCGCGCGGGTCGGTCCGAGCGCGACGCAGTCCACGTCGATGATTCCGATGTTCGACCCTTCGGCAATCCGCACATAGCTCGCGCAGCCACCAACCGGATCGAACCGGCAACATATCCAGGTACTGACCGTTCCGTCCACGGAGCGCGTCCGGAACGCGCTGCCGCGCTCGCCGTGGCCGCTGAGTATTTCTGGCGCCCAGCCGGGTACCCATGCGCGCTCTCCTTCGGCCGTGAATAGCGGCAGGACGTCG
The DNA here is from genome assembly GCA_019634795.1 of Dokdonella sp. Taxonomy (GTDB): domain Bacteria; phylum Pseudomonadota; class Gammaproteobacteria; order Xanthomonadales; family Rhodanobacteraceae; genus Dokdonella. The sequence continues at coordinate 9,384 of JAHCAR010000007.1, read as the reverse complement.
GCGAGCGGAGCGTCGAGTTCGAACGAGTGATGGCGGCTTCCGTGGGCTCGGGACATGGGGGATTCCATATAGCGTGGTAGGTATGTACCATGGTAACAATCAGGGATTCCGAGGCCAAGCCGATGGCGACGCGCAGCAAGCAACCGGAATTGGACGACGCGTCCCGGCATGAGGTCGAGCGCGTGCAAACGGGCGTGCGAATCGAGAAACGCCTGCTCAAGGTCCTCAAGGGGCTGGCCGAGGCACTCGATCTGTCCCTCGGCGACCTGATCGAAGGCATCGCCCTGCACGCACTCGAGAACAAGGCGCCATTTTCGTCCGCGACCCTGCGGCGCATTGCCGATCTGCGTCGTGTCTACGGACTCGAGCTGAGCGCCTCCGACAGCCATCGTCTTCGCGAGCGCTGATACGGCGGTCGTTCCAGTGGTCGATGCCACTATTCGCACGGTGGCGACGGTTGCGCGGTCGGGCGTTTCGGCGCCAGCAACGCGCCGGGTCGACTATTGCTTCCGGGATTCGAGCCAGGCCGCATATTCGGGCCGCGAGATCTTGCCATCGCGGTTCGTATCCATCGCGTCGAAATGTTCGGTGAAGGCCGGAAACGGGATCAACTCCTCGCGGCTGAGTTGGCCGTCGCGATTCCGGTCGGCCGGTGTCCATTGCTGCGGATGGGACACGGTTTGCGTCGACGGCGTCGCCTGCGCGGCGAATGCCGACGGCGCTGCGAGCGCGGCCATGGCCAGCAATACGGTTCGAAACCCTTTGAGCTTCATCGACGTCTCCCTGCGATCGTGGGGCCTGGCTGCTGCGGCGGTCGTGATGGTCCGTTCGGCCCTCGAGCGCACGCTATTGCCTGCAGCCCAAGCCCCGCCTGAACGGAGCGTCGACGCGTCAGCCTTTGTTCATCGCAGCTCGAGCGGTGCCGGTTGCCTCGAACATGCGAAGTGCGATCGACGTGCCGGCCAAACGATGACAGGCCGGCCGGACTTCGCTACTGTCGGGCCGAAGTGGCGACGCCTCGGAGGCCGCACCGTGAAGCTGAGCGTGAACGGAGTCGAGCACGAGCTCGACGTCGAGCCGGAAATGCCGCTGCTGTGGGCTCTGCGCGATGCGCTTGGCATCACCGGTCCCAAATACGGCTGCGGTATCGCCCAGTGCGGCGCCTGCACCGTGCATGTGAACGGCCTCGCCGTGCGTTCGTGCGTCCTGCGCGTCGGTGACGTGCAGGGCCCGGTAACGACGATTGAAGGTCTCGGACAAGCCGATGCGCTGCACGCCGTGCAGGCCGCCTGGATCGAACACCAGGTCGCCCAATGCGGCTATTGCCAGTCCGGACAGATCATGGCTGCCGCTGCGTTCCTCGCGATCCAGCCGGAGCCGACCGACGAACAGATCGATCGCGCGATGTCGGCGAACCTGTGTCGATGCGGGACGTACACACGCATCCGTGAAGTGGTCCACACCGCCGCCGCGAAACTGCGGGAGGCCTGAACGATGGGGCGGCTCGCGAAGATCACGCGGCGTACCTTCCTGGTCGGAGCGGCTGCACTCGTCGGCGGATTCGCGGTCGGCTACGTGGCTTACAAGCGCGACCCGAAGAATCCGCTCCTCGACGACCTCGCCGACGGTGCCTCGACGCTCAATCCATTCCTGCTGATCGACGCGCAAGGCATCACCGTGATCACGCCGCGCGCCGATGTCGGCCAGGGCGCCTGGTCAGTGCTGGCCGCCCTGATTGCCGAAGAACTGGATCTCGCCTGGGGCCAGTTCAAGGTCGATCCGGGTCCGCCGAGTGCGGCCTACTACAACGGCAAGGTCGCCGCCGAGGGATTTCCGATTGCGGCCACCAGCGACAGTTTTTTCGCCCGCAATGGCCGCGCCTTCGGAGACGTCGTCGGCAAGCTGCTTGGCCTGCAGGTAACCGGGGGTTCATCGACCGTGGCCGATGCCTTCGACCGCCTGCGCGTCGCCGGGGCTACCGCGCGCCGGATGCTGCTGATCGCCGCTGCGAAGCAGACCGGCGAGCCGATCGACAGCCTGTCGACGCGCGACGGCCAGGTCCTGACCGCCGACGGACGTGCATTCAGTTATGTCGCGCTGGCGCCGGCCGCGGCACGGCTCGCCCCCCCGCACGAGGTTGCCCTGAAGCCGGCCTCGCAGTGGCGTCTGCTCGGCAAGCCGATGCAGCGCATCGACATGGTCGCCAAGTGCACCGGTACGGCAGCCTACGGCATCGATCTGCGCCTGCCCGGCATGCTGCATGCCACCGTGCGCACGAACCCGTTTCTCGGTGGCGGCATCCGCGGCTTCGATGCCGCGGAAGCGCGAAGCATGCGCGGCGTGGTCGCAGTGCTGCCGGTCAAGGGCGGCTTCGGCGTGATCGCCGACAATACCTGGCGGGCCTTCGAAGCCGCGGCCAGGGTCAAGGCCGACTGGGGGCCGCCCGCGCACGCCTTTGCCACCGACGCGCTGTTTGCCGAAGCGGCCGCCTCGTTCGTCGCGGAGCGTCGCGACAGCCGGTTCAAGGACGAGGGCGATGTCGATGCGGCCTTGGCCGCGGCAGGCGCGTCGGCGATCGAAGCCGAGTATCGCGTGCCCTGTCTCGCCCATGCACCGCTCGAACCGATGAATGCGGTGGCGCAGTGGCAGGATGGACGCCTCGACATCTGGACCGGCACGCAGATTCCGCGTTTCGTGCTGGCCGCCGCGGCCGAACTGAGCGGCCTCGACGAACATCAGATCCACCTGCACCAGCAGATCAGCGGCGGCAGCTTCGGCCGCCGGCTCGAGGACGACTACGTGCGCCAGGCCATCGAGCTCGCCCTGGCCCATCCGGGCCCGCCGATCAAGATGACATGGACGCGCGAAGAGGACATGCGTCATGACTTTCCGCGACCGTTCGCGGTGGCGCGCATGCGTGGCGTCGTCGCCGACGGTCGCGTGCAGGCTTTCGATCTCGGCATCGCTTCGGCCTCGGTCACTGCATCGCAGATGGGCCGGATCGGCCAGTCGGTACCCGGGCCCGACACTGCGATCGTCGCCGGTGCCTGGGACCAGCCGTTCGCGATACCGAACTATCGGGTCACCGGCTATCGCGTGCCGGACGCGCTGCCGGTCAGCTCGTGGCGATCCGTGGGCGCCTCCGGCAACGGATTCCTGCACGAGTGCGCGCTCGACGAACTGATCCACGCAGCCGGCGCCGATCCGCTCGCCGAGCGCCTGCGCCTGTGCACGCACGAACCCTCTCGCCGACTGCTGCAGGCGGTCGGCGAGATGTCGGACTGGGGCACGCCGTTGCCGGCCGGACGCGGCCGCGGTCTCGCCTACACGCTCTCGTTCGGCGTGCCGGTCGCCGAGGTGGTCGAAGTCACGGCGACCGCGGCCGGCATCCGCGTCGATGCCGTCCATGTCGCCGTCGAGGTCGGCAAGGTCATCGATCCGGTCAATTTCGAAGCCCAGGTGCAGGGCGGCGTGCTGTGGGGGCTAGGCCACGCGATGTTCGCCGAACTGACCCATGCCGGGGGCAGGGTCGAGCAAAGCAATTTCCACGACTATACGAGCCTGCGTCTTTACCAGACTCCGCGCATCGAGGTGCGTACCTTCGAGACCACCGGCGAAGTACGTGGCATCGGCGAGCCGCCGGTGCCGCCGGTCGCGCCGGCCCTGGCCAACGCGATCTTCGCCGCCACCGGGCAGCGCATCCGCGAGCTGCCGCTGGTCAAGCAGATCGGGTTCGTCTAGGCATGGCCGCGCATCGGTACTGGCTGGCAACCCTCGCCGTCATCGTGGTTGCCGCGTTCGTGCATGGACCTGCGGTCGCGGCGGACGAAGGCCTCGCCGCCTGGGCCAAGGTCAACGAGGTGTTCTCGCATCCGCGCTGCGCGAACTGCCATGTCGGCGCCGACAACCTGCCGATCTGGTCGGGCCCGCACTACGGTTCGCAGCCGCGTCCGCACGGCATGCACGTCGATGCCGGGGCCAGCCGCATCGGTGCCGAAAACGGCCTGCTCTGCATGAGCTGCCATGGTCCGCGCAATGCCGAGGCGAACCACGGTCCGCCCGGCGCGCATGCCTGGTTGCTGGCGCCGGTGAGCATGCAGTGGTCCGGCCGCAGCAGTGCCGAAATCTGCGCGCAGATCAAGGATCCGCAACGCAACGGCGGGCGCGCGCTGGCCGAAATCGCCGACCATGTCGAACACGATGCGCTGGTCGGCTGGGGCTGGGCCCCCGGCGGCGATCGCGAGGCGGCCCCGTATTCGGCAGTGCAAGCGGCCGGGTTCCTGCGCGAGTGGGCCGGTCACGGGGCACCGTGTCCATCGCCGTGAGGGTCTCTTGATCGAAGCGGGCATGGCCCACAACTGGTCTGCATCGCGGTGCAGACGTTTTCCGGCGTCGCAGCGCACCGCCCCGAGAGGAGAGCGATCCCGATGAAGGCCCTTGTGTTCGAGGCATTCGGCAGCGCCGATGTCCTGCAGTGGCGCGAGCATCCCGAGCCGGCGCGCGGCCCCGGGCAAGCGATCGTGCGTATGCACGCCGTCGGACTCAACTATGCCGATGTCTATCGCCGCAAGGGCAATTACCACCTGAAGGGCAGCCCGCCGTGGATCCTCGGCTACGAAGGCGCGGGCGTGATCGAGGAGGGCGGCGACAGCGGATTTGCCGCGGGCACACGGGTCGGTTTCGCCGACATGCCGCATGCGAACGCGGAACTCGTCGCCGTCGATGCCGATAAGCTCATTCCGCTTCCGGAAGGCATCGACTTCGAGCTGGCCGCCGCGGTGTTGCTGCAGGGACTCACCGCGCAGTACCTCGTGACCGACAGCCATGTCCCGCGCAGCGGCGAAATCGCCATCGTCCATGCGGCTGCCGGCGGCGTCGGCCTTCTGCTGACCCAAATGCTCGCCACCCGCGGCGTGCGCGTGCTCGGCATCGCCTCGAGCCGAGAGAAGCGCGCAGCCGTTCTCGATGCCGGTGCCGAAGCCACGGCCGACTACGAGAACTGGAGCGCGCAGGCACTAGCGCTGAGTGAGGGCAAGGGCGTCGATGTCGTCTACGACTCGGTGGGTCGCACGCTCGGTGAAAGCCTCGCCGCGGCAAGGGTCGGCGGGCACGTCGTCTTCTACGGCATGGCGGCCGGCGATCCCGATCCGGTCGATCCGCGCCTGCTGATGGATCGCTCGCTGAGCCTGACCGGCGGCGACCTCTGGAACGTGCTGGTCAGCGCCGAGGTTCGCCGCGAGCGCGCCGCGGCACTGTTCGCCGAAATCCTCGACGGCCGCCTGCGGCCGCGCATTGCCAAGCGCTTCGCGATCGCCGAAGGTGCCGCCGCGCACAGGTATCTCGAGAGCCGCGCAGCGATCGGCAAGGTTCTGCTGACGTTCTGATCGCGCTCCCCTGATTCATCTCACGCGCGACCGTGGCGTGGTGATGCGCGGCACTTTTGAAGAGCCGATGCGGTTTTGCTAAGGTCGGACCCCGATAAAACGCGAATTGCGTCACACTTTATCGCTGTCGGGGAAGACCGCCATGCCACGCCGTTCCAGCCTGCTTGCCTTACTCGCCCTGAGTTTCTGCGCGCCGCTGCACGCGCAGCTTTATGTCGACGGCTTCGATCCGCCGAACATCGAGCCGCTGTTCCCGCAGTCCGGTGGGGTCTATCAACTGCCCCCAGGTCCGACTGCCGACCAGTTGCAATGGCTTATGGGCGAACTCGCCGCTGGCGAAACGACCACCGTGGCCGAGGTCAACGCGCACTTCGACCCGGCCTGGCTGAGCCAGACCAATGTCGCGCAGACCCAGGCCTTCATCCAGTCGGTGCGCAGCAGCTATCCGAACGCGGTCATCACAGACGTCGTTTCATTGACTCCGGTCCGCGCCACTCTCGTCATCGATTCGCCCGGAAGCGGCCCTCCGTACGGCTTCATGCCGTTCGGAACACGCTACACCAATGGTGGATTGATCGTGCAGTTCGGCGTCAGCACCTATGGGGGGTCGGTGCAGTATCCCGAGGACCAGGGCCTGAGCCTGGCCCAGGCCGCCGACAAGTTTGCGACACTGTCGCCATCGCCCTCCCTGCTGATCGGGCGCATCAATGGCAGCGGACAATGCACGGCCCTGCAGGATCGCAACGCGAATACGCCGCGGGCGACCGCGTCGGTTTTCAAGATCTGGGTTCTTGGTGGCCTCGGCGAAGCGATCGTCGACGGCGACATCGCGTCGACCGACATCCTGCCGATGGTCGCCAGCGAGATCGCCCCCGGTGGAACGATCAACAGCGAACCGCTGAACACGCCGTTTCCGGTCGCCGATCTGGCCCGCTTGATGATCGGCATCAGCGACAATACGGCAACCGACCTGCTGCACGAACGGGTCGGTCGCGATCGGCTCGACGCACTCGTCCCGGCCTGGGGCGTCGCCCAGCCGGAACTGCTGACCCCATTCCTCGGCATCAGCGAGCAGTTCCATGTATTCCGTTCGTTCAACCTCAACGACGCGCTGAGTTTCGTCAACGGCACGCAGCCATTCAAATACACCTTCCTGCATGACCGCATCGAACCGCTCGGCCCGAACACCGGGGGTCCGTTCTTCCACACCCAGCTGCTGACCGACGGTACATGGCGGGCGAGCCCGTATGACATCTGCCGGGCCTTCGCGAAGTTGCGTCGACTGCCTCAGGGGTCCGAGGCGTTCAAGACCGTCGACAGCGCGCTCGGCGCCGGTGTCGCGCAACCCGATGTCCGGGCCAGGTGGGATCGGGTCTGGTACAAGGGCGGCAACCTCGCCTCGGGCGCTGGCGACCATGTCCTGACCCATGCCTGGATGCTCGAGAACGCCGGTGAGGACCCCTACGTCGTCATTGCGCTGTCGAACAATCCTTCCGGCGGCATCGATACGTTCAAGATCCAGTCGATAACCGGGCGCATGCTCGAGTTGCTTTCGATGAGCCTGTAGGCGCTGGCCCGTCAGTGCAAATGGAGTCCGCGCTGGCGCTGTTCAGGCCGGCTGGAATTGCGCGGGTTTGGCCAACTCGGGATTCTCGGCGCATTCGGCGTGGGTGCAGGCGCAGGTGTCACCATTCTTTTCGGCCATTTCGCGGCAGTGGTCGCTGCAGAACTGCTGTTCGGCGGTGACCTGGCAAATGCAGGGGCGGTGCGCACAGGCTTGCAGATGATCGATTTGCATGGTCGGTCTCCTTCGGAACGGGAGGTCCTTTTTGCATCTTCGCGCCTGAACCTGCCCCATCGATGTCCTGCCGACGGCAATCCCCACGCCTCGGCGCCAAGCTTGCCGAGTTGTGACGCAGTTCCCTGAACGATCGCGGCGGGGCCTCCCGTCTGCGCTGATCCGCCGGCCCGAGTATGGGATCATTGAACGCTTGCAAGCTTGCTGTGTCCGGGGGGAGACGAGCATGATCGCTTCAGGGGTCAGCGACGAGGAGGTCAGGCGGCGCCGCGAGCGGCGACTTCGGACCCGCGTCCTCGACACCTATGCGCGCTCCTCGATCGGCGGCTTCCTCTACCTGATCGCCTGGCTGCCGCTGGCAGTGGCAACCCGGATGCATGTCCGCCACCCCTGGATCGTGCTGGCCCTGACCGTGCTCTTCATCGCCGCGGCGATCGTGCGGGTCAGGACACGTCCGCCCCGGCACGACGCCGCTGCGCAGGAGCGCTGGATCAACCGATACACCTGCGCAGCACTTTCCAGCACGGCGATCTGGGCTGGCATTCAGGTCTGGATCGTCACCGATCCGGTGATCCCGCCGCTGGTCAAGAGCGTTTCGCTGTTTGGAACGATCGCCTTCTCGACCGTGCTGGCGCACCTGTACACGAGCATGCTGCGCATGACGTTGATTGGCATCGGCGTGCTGATCGTGCCGACCGGCCTGGTTCTCTGGCTCGATCCGGAACTGCATATCCTCGCCCTCACGCTGACCCTCTATGCCGGCTACCTGAGCGCGGCCGCCATGCGTTCGCGCGCCGACTACCGGCGGCGCCTGGAGGTGGACGAAGCCCTGGTCGAACAGCGTGACCGCTACGAGGAGTTGAGTCGCACCGATTCGCTGACCGGACTGTGCAACCGGCGCAACTTCACCGAGACCCTCAACGAACAGGTTCGCGAAGCGCAATGGCTGTCCGGCGCAGGGGTTGCGCTGGCCCTGCTCGACATCGATCATTTCAAGTCGATCAACGACCGCCATGGCCACGTTATCGGCGATGAGGTGCTGCGGCATCTTGCCGAGCGCCTGAGCGCGGCGTTTCCCGAGCCCGATGTCGTCGTCGCGAGGACCGGCGGCGAGGAGTTCGGCCTGATTCTGCGCGACTACGACGAGATTTCGACCATGATCCGGACCGAGGCATTTCGCGAAGCACTGGAGGCCGAGCCGGTCGTCTGCGCCGGCATCGAGGTGCCGGTTACGGTCAGCATCGGCGTCGGCAGCTTCCATGCCGAACGCGACATCGACGATGACGGATTCTACGGAGCTGTCGACGTCGCGCTGTACGCGGCCAAGCAGCAGGGCCGCAACCGGATCGTTTCGGTCAGCATGCTCGAACCGGGCCTGATCGCGCGGCGCAACATCGGCCGGTCTTCGCAGCCACCGCGGCCTCGCCCGAGGACCCAACGGGATGCTTGAGCTGATCGGATTCGACGGCGACGACACGCTGTGGCAAAGCCAGGACTTCTACGATGCCGCGCAGGCGGAGTTCGAGCGCATCGTCGGCGCCTATGTCGATCTCGCCGATGTGCGTGTCCATGAGCGCCTGCTCGCGGTGGAAGCCGGCAACATCCAGGCCTTCGGCTACGGCGCCAAGGGCATGACCCTGTCGATGATCGAGGCCGCCTTCGAGATCACCGGCGGACTGATCAGTTCGGGTGACCTGCATCGCCTGGTCGGCATCGGCAAGGAAGTGCTCGCCCACCCGGTGACGTTGTTGCCGGGCATACGCGAAGCGGTCGAGGAGGTCGCCGCACGCCATCGCATCGTGTTGATCACGAAGGGTGACCTGATCCACCAGCAGGCCAAGGTGCGACGCTCCGATCTCGGCGACCTGTTTCACCGGATCGAGATCGTTTCGGAAAAGGATCCGCCGGCCTACGCCCGCGTGCTCGAGGAATGCGGCGTCGAACCGGCTGCTTTCGCCATGGTCGGCAATTCCCTGCGATCCGATATCGCGCCGGTGGTCGAACTCGGCGGCTGGGGCGTCTACATGCCCTATCACTCGACCTGGTCGCTCGAGACCGATCCGCATTTCGCCGTGGACAATCCACGCGTGATCCAGGTCAGCACGGCGAGTGCGATACCCGCCGCACTCGAACGTCTTGCCCGCGGCTAGTGTGGTGTCCCGCAAATAACGCGAAGAAATTCCGGATGGATTTCATGGCGAG
>JAHCAR010000006.1 GCA_019634795.1 Dokdonella sp. | reverse complement strand
ACGTGCGGCGCGTTAACTTCGGTGTTATGCCCAAATGAAATGCCCACACTGCAATGCCCAAATCGCCGGTTACCGACTCTGGGGTCGTTCTTATTCGCGGCCCTTCGTTTGCACCGAATGCGCGAAACCGTCGCGGGTTTCAAGGCCCGTAAGCCAACGAGCACTTGTGGTGATTCTTTTTGCAGTTCTGTATGCGGGCTTCTCAAAATGGCTGTCGCCAGGCAACCACTACGTTCTTTCCGCACTGCTGTCGGCCAGTGCTGTTGTATGTGTTGACGCAATTTTGGCAGCTACCACTAGCACTCTGTCAAAAGTATCGCCGGGTGGTCATGCTCCCCTGGCATAACTGTTCATTCGAGCCGACGTGCTGACGCACGCGGCTCAATTCTGGTGTTAGCCCGCTATGCGCCATCTTCCTGCAGGTGAAGTTTCTGCAACGTTACGACGCGGCAAGCCCGTGGAGCAGTTCTTGGGTCGCAGTCCGACTCACCCCGCATATATCCGCTACGTCGAAATGCGTCCTGTCAGCAGCACAATTGAGGTCTGGCTTAGCGACGTCGAGGACATCGGCACGTCTGAGCATTTGGATCTATATGGTTTTCCGCAACTTGATCCCAACTTGGCGGAGGAGCCTGATGCCACATTTCAGGATCCTCGTGCTGCAATTGCATACGCCGCGTCATCGTTGCAGACGGATAACGCTAGGTGGGTAAATCAGTTCGTGGCGCAAGATGAATATCTTGATTATATTCAGCAGGGCAGGCCCCAAGTCTGGCAACCCGGAGGCTAACTGGACGTTCAACGCGACCGCCGTGTGTTGCCGCCAAAATCCGGCCGCTTCGCGCGGCGCGTTAACTTCGGTGTTGGGCCGCATCAAATGAAGAATCGTGCGGAAATTTTCATCAGCGCGGCTGGATTGTTTCTGCTGGTTGCAATTTCTGTTGCTCGTCAAGCAATGAAGCTAAGTGAGAGCGGCAGGTTTCCATTCTTCTCTATGGCGACACTTGAGGGTATATGGCCGTATCTCGCCATCATGATCGCCGCGCTCGCACTGACGTTCTTCGTAAAGAACAAGGAATAGTCGAATCTAAGCCCGGGCAGTGCGATAATATTATGGGATGCGTGCGGTCCAACTATTCGTCCAAGCCGATCGCTGACGCGGCGGCTTAACTCTGGTGTTAGAACCTGTTATGACTATTCGGGATTGGTTGTGGAAAAGGACGATTCGCAACCATCTCCTCTGGGTATTCATTTGTGCGGCTGCGTTTTCGCTCATGGCATGGCTGCCAAATAGCTTTTCGCAATTCGCTGTGGCCGCGCTGGTTATACTCTCGATCGCCATTCCTTACGGCATCCTAATGGCTGGTATCGCGTGTCCAGCTTGCAAGTTCGCATTCATAAAGATTGGCTTTATGCGAATCAAACTAGGCGGCGAGAAATTCCGCATCAATCATTGTCCGCATTGCGGAATCGGCCTTGATTCTGCAGTGGATTCTAACTGTTCAATCAAGCCGACGCGCTGACGCGCGCGGCTTATTTCCGGTGTTAGGCCGTTCAGTGCATTTGGGTCGTGGGTCGTTCGGCGCCAGGTTTCGTATGCCGCTACGGTCACAGGGCGTGGGCCAGCCCAGGGGCATCAGTGACGGGGTCGTTCCTCGCTCCAGTCGCGCTCATCGCGCGCCATGCCCATTCAAAGCCGCCTATCGCAACGTGCCGTCAGCCGCTCATCGGCGCATCGTCATAATTCCAAGGTGCAAGGCTTCCACAGTGCCTCACTTCGGTGTAGCTTCTGGCCTAACTGGGCGTTCAACGCGACCGCTGTGTGTTGCCGCCAAAATCGTGCGTCCATGTGCGGCGCGTTAACTTCGGTGTTGGGCATTATGAGCGACGCAGCTTCCAATCCACCAGGAATCATTGCTGTCCGCGAGCTACAATTCCAATACGCGGCCGGGAGCAGTGAAGCTGTTCGTGTTTCGATCGGCATTCCAGTGCCGGCCGAAGAGCCAGAAACGTGGTGTTGCACATGTACAATCATCGGAACGAGCATTCAAAAGTCATTCCCGACGGTGGGCATTGATTCCGTTCAGGCGCTCACGTTGGCCCTCGGAACGCTCCCCGATATCTTGGAGTTTCTAAGTAGAAAGCACGAGGGAGAATTTCATTTCCTTGAAGAGAGGGGGCATTGCTTCGCGAGAGTTGCATCTCAGTCATGATGCCCAACTATTCAATCAAGCCGACCGCTAACGCGGCGGCTTATTTCCGGTGTTAGCTCTCTATGCGTAGGACATGCATTGTCATTATCATGCTTCTCCTCGGCGCTTGCTCCATTTCACCTGAGAGCATACGGCCCGATGGCACTCTCGTTGTTGAGCTCACGGGTTACCAGACCTTTCGTGTCGGGAAAAACAACTACACAACCAGCTCGCTCGAGGTAGCGTTAAAAGACCTTAGCAAGTCAAAGGCTTTCAAGAGAGTGGAGTTGAACATACCGTCAAGAATTCTCCGCAAGAAGGGATTCTCCTGCCAAGACTATGCGCTCGCGTTCGGCGCAGCGCATCGAGAGTGGAAGTTCTTCGAATGGACACCTGGGCATCCAGAGACTAGAGTGCCTACGACCTGTGATTACGCGGTTTTAGCTCACTTCCTGCAAAGAGCTAACTTTTCATTCGAGCCGACGTGCTGACGCACGCGGCTCAATTCAGGTGTTATGTCCCGATGATGCGCTTACTTTGGCTTTTCCTACCCTTGATGCTTCCGGCGATCGTTTCGGCCAGCGGCCCCGGGATGCAAACTCCGACTACTCCGGAGATGTGCGGTGTAGTGTTCGAGGTTGACGGCAAGCAAAATGTCCTAACGCTGCCATCGCTTCACGTGATGGAGGGAGAGAGCACTTCGGCTTTTGTTTTGCCAAAGGATGCACCGTCGGAGACGTCAGCTCTCTATTGCGCTCGCGACACGCTTCTCCCCGCAAAATATGACTACAGGGTCTTACTCGCTGGCTTCCCATTGGCAATTGTGGCACCGGACGACAGAAAGGCAGTTCTTGAGCTGTCGGCACAGAATCTCATCATATATAGAATGATCAGCGGCGAGTCTTCCGAAGATGAAATGAAGGAAGTAAGAAAGTCGCTCAATGCTAATCAGCGGCTGCTAGACAAAGCCCTAGATATGAAGCCTTGAGGTATCGGGGCACAACTATTCGTTCAAGCCGACCGCTAGCGCGGCGGCTTAACTCTGGTGTTAGCTCTCTATGCGTAGTACATGCATTGTCATTATCATGCTTCTCCTCGGCGCTTGCTCCATCTCGCCTGAGAGCATACGGCCCGATGGCACCCTCGTTGTTGAGCTCACGGGTTACCAGACCTTTCGTGTCGGGAAAAACAACTACACAACCAGCTCGCTCGAGGTAGCGTTAAAAAGCCTTAGAAAGTCAACGGCGTTCAAGAGAGTGGAGTTGAACATACCGTCAAAAATTCTGCGCAAGAAGGGTTTCTCCTGCCAAGACTACGCGCTTGCGTTCGGCGCAGCGCATCGAGAGTGGAGGTTCTTCGAATGGACACCTGGGCATCCAGAGACTAGAGTGCCTACGACCTGTGATTACGCGGTTTTAGCTCACTTCATGCAAGAGCTAACTTTTCATTCGAGCCGACGTGCTAACGCACGCGGCTCAATTCAGGTGTTGGGTGTAACGTGACAGGCCTCGAAAAGATGCGGCTCAAGTCCAGACGACTTCTTTGGGCTCAGTTCCTTCCTATCATTCCAGGGGGAGTTGCTTTTGCAGTAGCTTTCTTTGCAGAAACTCCCTACGCGCAATCGCCCTACACACCTCTCGTAGCATGGTGCGTCGCTAATTGGTGGCTTTTGCTCACGTTGGGTTGCGCTATTTCCGTTGTGCCGGTCATGCTTGGGGCTTGGGTATATCTCCGTTGTCCTCTATGTAACTTTCGTTTTGCCCGAGCGGCGATTAATCTGTTCGCATTCGCAAGTTCCGAGCCATTAATCAAGTATTGCCCGCATTGCGGGGTTTCTTTGAGTGAAAAGTTGCGTGATTCCTAATCCACCCAACTGTTCATTCGAGCCGACGTGCTAACGCACGCGGCTCAATTCAGGTGTTAGGCCGGTCAATGCATTTGGGTCAAAGGTCGTTTGGCGCCAGGTTTCATATGGCGCTCCGGTCACAGGCCGTAGGCCGACCCAGGGGCATTGGCGGCGGGGTCGTTCCTCGCACCAGTCGCGCACGTCGCGCGCCATCTCCATTCAAAGCCGTCTATCGCAGCGTGTCGCCAGCCGCTCCCCGGCGCATCGTCGCAACTACAAGGTGCAAGGCTTCCACAGTGCCTCACTTCGGTGTAGCTTCTGGCCTAACTGGGCGTTCAACGCGACCGCTGTGTGTTGCCGCCAAAATCGTGCGTCCACGTGCGGCGCGTTAACTTCGGTGTTGGACCTCATGTGGAAGTTGGTCACACTTTTTCTTGGCCTGCCGGTAATGATCTCTTGCGCGGCAATCAATTCTCGTGAGGATGTTGATTGCAGAGCCAGTTCGCAAGTCAATGCAACGTACTCGCCAGTAGACTCTGGGATATACGGTTCACCTACAAGAATGGAGCCGAGCTATCGAAGCCTAGAGAAACCTGGATACCCAGCTGTTGCGCTAAGCAAGAGTATCACCGGCACCGTCTACGTACATGTATGGATAGAAAAGAATCACGCCGCAAGCAAATGCAGGATCGAACGCGTGAATCCGGCAGGGGCCATTGAACTCACCGAAGGACTCGCAGAAACTATTTGTTCATGGCAATTCAATCCAGTGGAAATCCACGGCGATCTCATAGCCAGTGAAGTCATCGTGCCGGTGAAGTTCAGCATCAAGAACAACACATCACCACCCTTAGCAGAATCGCTGCCTCCTCTACCAACAACAGCATACGTCTTGGAAACCATTTCAGTTGAAGGTTCCACCCCGTGACCATTTCTGCGCGGACGAGGTCCAACTATTCAATCAAGCCGACCGCTGACGCGGCGGCTTATTTCCGGTGTTAGGTCGCATGAAAAAAGGATTTCGCACTGCAGGTTTTCTTTGGGCGCTCGTCGGACTAGCGCTTTCGACTTGGGCCATCTGGGGTTTGGCCGTGCAACCTCACATAAAGAGCACGGTAATTTCCTGGCTCATCGCACTTGCATATGGTTTTCTATCTTTCGGCGGCGGTTGGCTAACTGCGTGCGGGCGCACTCTTGGTCGCTACTTTCTAGCCGCCAGTTCAGCAATTGCACTGGCCTACGCACTTGTCTACTTTCTCTTCGGTGGCCTTGCTGATGCTTTCGCGTATCTTCCCGGCATCATGGCTTTGCTCGCGCTTTCAGCATATACGCTGTTTTTCTTTCCAAAGTTGGGCGCACATGCAACCTAACTTTTCGTCCAAGCCGACGTGCTGACGCACGCGGCTTAACTCAGGTGTTGGGCATGCATGCATTGAGCAAAAATCCTCCCCCACCTTGGTTCGCGCTGGTGCTTGGGGTGAGCGCTTGGGCCTTGGCAATGTTTTGCCTTAGTCTCGCACTTCGCTTTCGGTTCTTCCCTGCGCATGGAAGTGAAGCAGATATTGGTGTTGGCATCGTCGTTGTCCTAAGCGTGCCATTGCTCGTCGCATCCGCCGTCTTCGCATTGCCTCGCCAAGTTTCTTCCTTGTGGAGGTTCTTTCTTGTTTCGCCGTCCATTCTAGCGATCGTCGCTCTTTGTGTGGCTTTTATCGGGGTATCCGCGCGCCCATAGGCGTTAAGGCACTTCTTCATGGGCCGCGGATGCCCAACTATTCGTTCAAGCCGACGTGCTCACGCACGCGGCTCAACTCTGGTGTTAGGCCGGTCAATGCATTTGGGTCAAAGGTCGTTCGGCGCCAGAATTCGCATGGCGCTCCGGTCACAGGCCGTAGGCCAGCCCAGGGGCATTAGTGGCGGGGGCGTTCTTCGCTCCAGTCGCGTTCATCGCGCGCCACGCCCACTCAAAACCGCTTATCGCAGCGTGCCGTCATCCGCTCACTGGCGCATCGTCACAACTACAACGTGCAAGGCTTCCACAGTGCCTCACTTCGGTGTAGGTTCTGCCTAACTGGGCGTTCAACGCGACCGTTGTGTGTTGCCGCCAAAATCGTGCGTCCATGTGCGGCGCGTTAACTTCGGTGTTAGAAATCAAATGATATTTCGTGCACCACTCTTGATTGCAGCACTAGCGATCGTTTCAATCGCAGCTATTCTGGTGGTTTCGCTGGGGCCAGGGTTCATGACCTATGTTCCAAAAGCTCCTCCCAACATCTCATGCAGTTACTGCAACGACCCGAGCGTCCAGGCAGCACTTGGGCAGTCCGTGTCGTTCGGACAATCTCAAATTCAAGCGCTGATACAGTCTTCAGCATGGCTCGTAATTTGCGCCGCGGTTGTCAACATCCTTTGCATCGCCGGGCTGTTGTGGCAATTGCGTTCTAACTTTTCGTCCAAGCCGACCGCTGACGCGGCGGCTTAACTCTGGTGTTAGTTGCCTTATGAAGCTCATTATTGCCTGCTGGATCGCATGTCTGTGTCTTGTTGGTTGTACGCCGTCCGAAAACTTCATGGACTCGTTGTTTGGCATCAAGCACAACGTCGTTGTTCTTGCTTCAAGCGCATTGAACATCTCGCCCGCGGAAGTCAGCTTCACTCCCAGTAAAGCTGAAGTGGTAGGGAACGAGTCGCGCGTTTGTATCGTGTTGGCTGGTGGAGTGCCTGGGGAAGGCAGCGACAAGGAAGTGGAACGTATTCTCAATGGAGCCAAGCTCAGCGCTACTGTCACAATGGACGATGGAGTCAATTACGAGTTCAGATGCCAAGGCAGTGGCTGGGCTCTGAGTGGGCGAATAGTCCCTGCAAATGAGGTCACGGCTTGTGTCCTTCCGAGTTGCAAAGAGAAAGCAATGCCACTCGGTTCCAAAGTGCGATCAGCGGCTATTTCGTCCACCCTGCCAATACAGGCTTTGGGGGTGTACTGGGATTCAACGGGCGCATTCGATCAGAACGGCAACTAACTTTTCAATCAAGCCGACCGCTAGCGCGGCGGCTTATTTCCGGTGTTGAAGCTGTAGAAAAACCCCCTTTTCGATGAACACGATCCGCCGCGTTGGCGGATTTTGTTTTTCGGGGTCTCCCATCGATCCGGCAGGATTCGTCGACCTGGTCATGCGTTGATCAAGGACGGCGCGATTTTCAGCTTTGTACGTCCGCTTGCGGAGCGTTTCCGGGGGCGCAAGTCCGCTTACGCGGCGATCTTGCCGTAGACCTGCAGTTTCGCCACGTTGTGGACGATGCAGAAGAGCTTCCATTGGGTGTCGATCTTGGATTTGCCGCGCAGCGTGAATCGGCGCAGGCCGCGTTGCTGGGTATGCCCGAACACCGGCTCGACCAGACCCATGCGATGGGCGTAGATCGCGCGGCCTTGGGCGCTGTCGATCTTCTCGCGCATGGCGCGGCAGTGCGGGTTGGGCCGCTTGCTTTCGATGCTGCCGACGAAGAAGGCCACTTGCCGGACCGCGGTGACCTCGGGCTTGCGCAGGCACTGGCTGCGTAGCGGGCAGGCGGCACAGGTGGCGGTGGTGCCCTTGAAGACGATCGCCTGGCGGCCGTTGATGATCGCGTTGGCGCTGTTGAGCTTGAGTGACTTTCCGGCCGGGCAAACACAGGTGCCGTTCTCGCGATCGAAGTTGAAGTCCCTGGGCAGGAAAGTCTTGGCCGTGCTCGGGCGCTTGTGCAGGCTTGCCTCGGCGTAGCGCGGATCGCGTTGGCGCATCTGACCGTCGGCGATATAGCCGTCAATACCGTCCTCGGCCAGCGCCTTCAGGCCGCGCTCGCTGTGGTAGCCGGCATCCGCCAGGAAGGCCGCGCCATCGGCGCTGCCTGCTTCACCAATGGCCGCGAGATGCCCGCGGAGGCCATCGATCACCGGTTTGAGCAGGTCGTGTTCCTGCGGCGTGCCGTGGGCCTGCGCTTCCACGATCACCTGATGCTCACCATCCACGGCGGCGACACCGATATAGCCTTGCACGACGCCGTGGCTGGTCTTGAGGGTGGCGCTGTCGGCATCGGTCAGGTTGCGCTTGATCGGCTGGCCTTGGGCACCGAGGCGTTCGGTCGAGTGGGCCAGGGCCGCGCGCAGCTTGCCGGCATTCCTGCGCAAGGTGGCGAGGGTGCGTTGTTCGTGTTCGCGCTGGCGGTCCTCGTTGGGATCGCGTGCCTCGCGGGCATCCTGCTCGGCATGCACCTTGACCAGATGGGCGATGGCGCGTTCCATCTTCGCCGCCTTGCGCTCGAAGTCCGCCCGCGTGCCGCTCCATTCCCTGGAGGCATTCGAGGGCAGCTTGCAGCCATCGATGGCGAACATGGCCTTGCCGATCAAGCCTTGTGCGTTGCAGACCATCAGTACATCGCGAAACACCGCTTCGACCTCCTTGCCCAGCGTCGCCACGAAGTGCGCCAGGGTGGTGAAGTGGGGCTGCTGGTCACAGGCCAGGGCAATGAAGGTCACGTTCTCGACGCAGGCCCGTGCCATCGCCCGTGAGGAAGTGATGCCCCGTGAGTAGGCAAACAGCACCACCTTGAGCAACACCGCCGGATCGTAGGCCGGCGCACCGGTATCGTCATTCTTGAACCGGGCCGCAAAGCGTCCGAGATCGATCTCGTTGTCGATCAGGTAGTTCAGCGCGTGCTCGAAGGTCCCGGGCAGCAATTGCCGGCCGTAGGACACCGCGATCATCTTGGTCTGCTCAGGGTCGTAGTGCCGGTATCGCGCCATCGCCGATTCGCCTCATTTTCCGCTTTGTTGCCGACCGGGCAAATGATAGGCTGCGGGGAGGTCTTTCTACAGCTTCGTTAGCTTGCAATGAAGCTCATTTCCCAGCTCCCAACCCTGCGCCGCATTTCGGCAGCTTTCGCTTGGCTGCTATTTGTCGTTGCGGTGGTAGGAGTGCTAACTGGGTTCGTAGAGGTCGCGCCGCACCCTGGGGTAGGTAGCCCAACGACCCTTCCTTCCCATGTTCCATTGCTTTGCGCCGTTGTAGCTTTCGGTGCATTCCAAATCACCCGCCAGCATCTGGTCGGGTTGCCGCTAGTGCTTCTTTTGCCGATTGCGCTAGACTTTTACTCCAATTGGCTGGCAACACTCGCTTACGCATTTTTCGCGCTGATCGTTTTTGGTTCACCGTTCATGCTTGCACGCATCGAGAGTCGTCGAGCTTCGCGCGATGGTGCAAGCTAACTCCTATTCGAGCCGGCGTGCTAGCGCACGCGGCTCAATTCTGGTGTTGGGCTTCATTTGATGCGCACTGAGGCAGATAAGGCCATAGTCGAGCTATCGGTGTTCCGCGAGTTCATTGCGGCGTCAAAGCTCAGCATCGATCCGGCTAGCGTGCGCAAAGGAAATCCAGATCAGGGTGAACCTGACATTCTCTGCACGCTCGACGGACAGCCGGTAGCATTTGAGCTTGCCGAGGCATGCGCGCCAGAGTTCGCTGCCGCTGCCTCTTTAGCAATGAAGCTGGATAGTGGGGTGGCAATCGCGTGGGGCGACGACGTAACTCATCTGACACTTCGCAAGAAGCTAACAAAACGCTACCGTGTAGCATGCGGTATTCAACTGCTCATCTATACCAACGGCCTCACGGCAATGCCAGACGACCTAATCTTGGCTAGGCTTGAGCCGGAGTTTGCATCTGGCTTTGGCAGCTTCGATACGGTCTGGCTATTCGGGGAGAGCATGCATAGGGTATCGCCGCCATGATGCCCAACTATTCGTCCGAGCCGACCGCTGACGCGGCGGTTTATTTCCGGTGTCATGCCGCTAAAGATCACATTCGGCGTTAGCCTTGTTTGGTCGCTAGTTGTGGCAAGTCACTACGCCTTGCTGCTCATTGGTGCACCGAGCACTTATCGAGCCATTTTGCTCGGGTTAGCGATATGTTTCGCAATTTCGTCAATTGCAGCGCTGCAGCGTTACCGCTGGGCTGTATTCTTGGTTTTGCTCTTCACTGTTGCAGTCGTAGTCCGCTGGTCACCGATGGTTGTAGTGAACTACTGGCTGTATTTGATGGGAGATTCGGTGTATTTGGACTCGCCGGCCACAATCCAAGTCGTCAATCGTCAAGCGCTTCTATTTGTCGTTCCAGCTGTCGTGCTCCTCGTTCAATATGTGTATCAATGGCGCCGCATTCGCAGTTGGCCAAAAGCACCACGAGCAGCGACACAACTAGTCCATCGAGCGGACCGCTAACGCGGCGGTCTATTTCACGTGTTGGAACCCATGGCAAACCTAGATGAGGTTCTGAAGCGAGTCGGAGACGTTGCCGACTACTCCGGTATCCCTGCGACTGACGCGAATACCAAGGGTTTGTTCAATCAAAGGCCGCTGCATGTTGTAGCGGTCTGGGGCGATTGCGAAGCAATTGAAATTCTGGTGCGCGCGGGCGCTAGGATTAATGAACAAGGGGAGCATGGTTTCACTCCGCTTATGGAAGCAACAGCGCACGGGCATGTAGCCGCTTGCAAGCTCCTGGTAGAGCTAGGAGCTAGTCCCATTCGCAACGACGATGGGCAGCTACCAAGCGAGTATGCCCAGATCGGCGGCAATCAAGAGCTTGGCTCATGGCTTTCGGCTCATGGGTTCTAACTTTTTCAATCGATCCGACGCGACGGTTCCCTCGGTTTAGTGGGCACCCTGACATTGCCTTCAGGATTCCTTGTCATGGCCGAACCCGGCCCTCACATCACCAAACGCGGACCGACGATCCGGCACTATTCAATGCCATTGGTTATCGGCAAAGGGAGAATGGGTGATGAGTCCTTTCTCGTTCAACAAGGTGGGTGGCGTGATTTTCGGCGTCGTTGCGCTCGCGCACGGAGCCCGGATTGGTCTCGGCCTTCCGGTTCAGATCGGCAACGTCGACATTCCCATGAGCGGTTCCTGGTTTGGCCTTTTGATCGCGGGCGCACTTTGCGCCTGGGGCCTGGGCTCGAAGCGCTGAGCGCCTGGGTGCCGGCTTGTACCGTATATTCGCGGGATGGATGCCTGTTGAAGCCGTCGAGGGCGATGCATGGTCTGCCCGCATCTTTCGAGCCTGGAAAGCGCCCTGATCGCGAGCGGCGCACGCGAGACCTACCGCGGTCAGGCCTGGTCGAGGAACTGCCGGGAGTGGGTGTACTTCGACGTCAGGCTGGACGTCGAAGCGCTGGCGGCGAGGTTCGGACTGGCGGCTCCGGTCGAGGTGCATGAGAACACCGACCCGCGTTCCGGGCTCGAACGCGGCTTCGTTTGCTCCGAATGCAACGATGCGGTCATTGGCCGGCTGAAAGGTGGGCGCGCATTTTCGTGATGGCTGTGTCGATTGCAATGGATCCGACAGGGTCGGTCGCGAAATTGCAGTTTGCGGCGGCGCCTGATCCGAAGATCGCATGCAGGATCGGTAGATGCGCGTTACCCTGCGAACCGGGCGCCGCGATTCCGCGGCAAGGCGATCCAGATCAATGAACAATCCGCTGGCAGCGTGGCATGCGCTGGTGAAATCCGGAGACGCGAACGCATTGCCCGGCCTGCTGGCCGATGAGGTCGTTTTCCATTCACCGGTGGTGCACACGCCCCAGGTCGGCAAGGCGATCACGGCAGGCTATCTGGCCGCCGCATTGCAGGTGTTTTCCGATCCGAGCTTTCGCTATGTGCGCGAGCTGAGCGGGCCGCATGATGCGGTGCTCGAGTTCACCCTCGAACTCGATGGCATCGCCATCAACGGTGTCGACATGCTGCGCTGGAACGAAGACGGTCGCATCGTCGAGTTCAAGGTCATGCTGCGCCCGTTGAAGGCGGTCAACCTGATCCACCAGAAGATGGCCGCGATGCTGGCAGCGGCACGCTGAGCCGGTCGGCTCCTGTCATCCGCTGGCCCGGCCCGGGTTTCGCGGCGGCGCTGGCGGCCCGCTTGTTTTTGCGCCATATTGCAGGATGTTCCGCGGGCGATCTTGCGGCAGTGGCGCGTTCGGCCCCGGTTCTGCCTGACTCCCTGAAAATGAAGAGGTCATCATGAGCAAGTCGGTTATGCGGAACATGCCGCTCGCGGCATGCCTGATTCTGTTCAGCGGGTTCGCCAGTGCGCAGGTGCTCTACGGCATCAACTACACCGGCAGCGACGGGCTCAGTACGTTCAACACGATTTCGACCACAACTGGCGCGGCGACACCGGTCGGTGCGATCGGCTTCGAGCGCTGCAGCGGCATGGATGTCAGTCCGGCCGGCATCATTTATGCCGCCTGCGAACGCTCGGACGGATCGGACACACCGGTCCTTATCACGATCAACGAAACCACCGGCGCCGGCACCGAAGTCGGCCCGACTGGAATCACGGGCGCGGTCGGCGATATCTCGTTCCGCCCTTCCGATGGGGTCCTGTTCGCCTACGACGCCACCAACGATCCCGACCATTCGCTGTACACGCTGAACACGAGCACCGGTGCGGCTACTCTGATC
This sequence comes from Dokdonella sp., assembly GCA_019634795.1. Taxonomy (GTDB): domain Bacteria; phylum Pseudomonadota; class Gammaproteobacteria; order Xanthomonadales; family Rhodanobacteraceae; genus Dokdonella. The sequence continues at coordinate 176,033 of JAHCAR010000006.1, read as the reverse complement.
GGTGATACCGGGCTTTCCCTGGCCGGCGGCAACGCGATGAGCTTCGATCTGGGCGGCATTCTGTATCACTCGCAGTTCACCGGTGGCCCGTCGCCGGATCTGAACACGCTGAACACGAGCACCGGTGCGCCGACCCTGCTGGGTCAGGTCACACCCACAACCGGTCGCTACAACGGCATGGACGTGAATCCGTCCAGCGGCGTTCTCTATGCGACGGAAAACAACGGGTCCGGTGGCAGTGGCCCGACCAATCTCGTGACCATCAATCCGGTCACCCTGACCGCGACCACGATCGGCGCGACGCTCGGTGATCTTGATGCACTGGCCTTCGCCGGTGGTGGGGCTCCACCGGCGCCGACCGTCGACCTGCCGGTGATGGGTCGGACAGGCATGCTGATCCTCGTCCTCGGCGCTGCCCTGGTCGGCTTGATGGCCTTTCGTTCGGGTCGTCAGCGGCGCAACACGCAGCGGCGCTGAGCGTTTTCGTCGAGCTTGATTGCAGGGTCAGGCAACGGACGCCGGCAGGTTCTCGCGATGACGGTTGGGCCTGCCGGGCGTGTCGACTGCTGGCCGGGAGCACCCGACTGTCCTGGCTTGTACGTCGTCGCGCTGACCCATCTCGAGCCGATTCCGGTCAACGCCGGTGACCGCCGGTTGGCCGCGCGCTGCATCAAGGTCGACCATACGAACTGCAAGTTCGGCAAGTCACGCAATCTCGCGCTGCGCCAGCGCGCGTACTGGCGCACCTTCGGTCGCGAGTCCGTTCGATTTCGGCCAATTGCATTACTCGAGGATATCGACGCGGCCGAACGCAGCGTGCTGGCGCGCTTGTCGGCGTGGCGGGTGCGTGGTAGTACGGGTCGACCAAACGAGTGGTTGGCGGGCATTTCGGCGAGTGAGGTCGAGCAGATCGCGGTTCGTGTGCTGGCGCAGTCCGGGATCGAATTCCGCGCTTTCGATGTTGCGGACTGGCCCGGTCCGGAAGCGACCGGACACGATACGCCCCGACCACCGGGAACGTAAGCTTCGCCCCTATAAGGCAAGGAGGTTCCATGCGTTTTGTTCTGCTTGCTGTGCTGCTGATCGCCATGCTGATGCTTGCGGCCTGCGGGGTTGCGGTGCCGCAGGACAAGGCCGCCTATGTCGGCGAATGGAAGGCCGATGGCATGTCACTGCTGATCACGCGCGATGGCAGCATCGTCTACCACCGCATGCGCAAGGGCGCGCGCACTTCGATCGACGCACCGCTGAAGGGGTTCCATGGCGACGACTTCGATGTCGGCATCGGTCCGCTGACGACGACGTTCAAGGTCAACGTGCCCCCGCACGAGGAAGCAGGCGAGTGGAAGATGACCGTGGACGGCGTCGAACTGACGCGCAGCCACTGATCGGGATCCCGCAAGCGCCGCTGGCCCTCGCGGCACCCAGTCCACACCAGCCGCAAGGAGTCCTTCGTGTCGCATGCCATCATCCAGCCCGTGCTCGCCCTGATGCTGCTGACTTTCGCGGTCTGGGTCACCCTGTTTGCCCGGCGCATCGCCTGGATGGTCTCGCGCAACATCGATGCCCAGCGGCTCGCGACACCCGAACAGATCGCCTCGACCCTGCCCGAGGCGGTCAATCGCGCGGCCAACAATTTCAGGAACCTGTTCGAGCTGCCGGTCGTCTTCTACGCGATCTGCCTGCTGCTGCTGGCGACGCAGACCTCGGATGCGGTCTACGTCAACCTGGCCTGGGGCTATGTCGCCCTGCGCGTCGCCCACAGCCTCATCCATTGCACGGTGAACATCGTGACCTTGCGGTTCGCGGCCTTCGCCCTGTCGAGCATCGTGCTCTGGGTCATGCTGGCCCGGCTCGTGCTGGAGCATTTCTGAGCGGGTCAAGGTGGGGCGTGCGGTGAGCGAACGCGGCACGCGCATGCTCAGGGGCCTGGCATTCTGGAGCCTGCTGCCGTTCGTTTCCCTGCAAGCCCTGCGCGTGCGCAAGAGCGCGCTGCGGCTGCCGCCCGCAAGCGGTCCTTGCGCCGGCAGCATCGGCAGTGGGGCGGCGTTCCGCCTGCTCGCCATCGGCGACTCGATCATTGCCGGTGTCGGCGCCACCAGCATGGACAAGGCACTGGTCGGGCGCACCGCAGAGGCGCTTGCGGGCGCATTGGGTCGCACGGTCGAATGGCATTCGATCGGCCGCAGCGGGATTGATTCGGGTGGCGTAATCATGCAACTCCTCGGCGATTTGCCGCCCGCGCCGGTGGATGCCTTCCTCGTTTCGGTCGGCGTCAATGACGTGACATCGCTACGTCGCTCATCGACCTGGGAGCACAATCTTGCAAGCCTGCTCCTGGCGCTGACCGATCACTCACCGGGTGCGGTGATCGTCTTTGCCGGCATGCCGCCGCTGCACGGATTTCCTTTGCTGCCGCAGCCCTTGCGCGCGCTGATCGGTTTCCGCGGCGAGACCTTCGATCGCATCAGCCGTACCACAATTGCCGCACATCCGCAGGCCCGGCACGTACCCGTCGAGTTCCCGAGCCACGCCGATCGGTTCAGCGCCGACGGATTCCATCCTTCCGAAGCGAGTTATGTGGATTTCGGGCGGACAATGGCCAGCTCGATACTCGCCATGCTGCCTTCGAAGCGCCAGAAATCAGCCCGCGCGCTTGCCGATAGCGGGCCCATGCTGGATGCACTGAGATGACCGAATCGTCGCAGCGTGGACCCCAGTGCGGTTCGCGCGGTACCGACGTCGCAGCGTCGAGGTTTGACTGGAGGGTCCCCGCGTGTTGACGACCATATTCATCGTGTTCGGGCTCTGCCTTGCCGTAGAGTGGCTGGTGCCCGGCTGGCCACTTCCTCGGGTGCGGACCTGGCCCCTGCGCGTACTGCTGGTCAACGGCGTACAACTGGCGATCGTGCTACTCGCCGGCATCAGCTGGGAGCGCTGGCTATCCGCCGCGTCGGTGTTCAGTCTTTCGGAGCATGTATCGCCCGTGCTCGGCGGCCTTTTCGCCTACTTTATTGCCACCTTCGTCTTTTACTGGTGGCATCGATGGCGGCATGAGATTCCGCTGCTGTGGCGCGGCTTCCACCAGATCCACCACAGCCCGCAACGACTGGAGGTCATCACTTCGTTCTACAAGCATCCGGGTGAAATGATCGTCAACTCGATCATCGGCAGCCTGCTGGTGTATACCCTGCTCGGCCTGTCACTCGAAGCCGGTGCCATTTACACGATGTGTACGGCACTTGGCGAATTCTTCTATCACACCAACATCCGCACCCCGCGCTGGATCGGATTCGTTTTCCAGCGCCCGGAAATGCATCGCATCCATCACCAGTATGGCCGCCATCGAAACAACTACGGCGACATCGTGTGGTGGGACATGCTGTTCGGTACCTATGAAAACCCGAAGGAGTGGCGGCACACCTGTGGCTTCGACGACGCGAAAGAACAGCAGTTGTTGAAGATGCTGGTCTACCGGGACGTGCACGAAGACGCCTAGGCGGCAAATCGCCAATAGCTATCCCTGGCCTGGCATCGGCGTACTAGTTTTCGCGCTGCCAGATCACGCAGCGGTTGTTGGCCGGCAGGGCATAGTCGGCGATCTGGCGCAGGCCGGCCCCGGCGGCCAGGGCATCGACCTCGGCCAGGTCACGGATGCCCATGTGCGGCGCGCGCTCACGCAAGGAAGCATCGAACGCCGCGTTGCTCTCGCTGGTGTAACGGCCATGGATGTTGAACGGGCCATACACGGCCAGCCGTGCGTCTTCGGTCAGAATGCCGGGCAGGCGATCGAACAGCGCTTCGACTTCCGGCCAGGCCATGATGTGCAGGGTATTGGCCGTGAAGATGCCGTCGTAGCGGCCCTGCGGCCATTCGGCCTGGGTCACGTCGAACGCGATCGGCGCCGGCGTGTTCGGCAGCGCGGCCTCGTCGAGCCAGAGCCGGATGCCGGCCAGGTGCTCGGACCGCTCCGAAGTCTGCCAGCTCAGCTGCGGCAGGGCCCGGGCCAGGTGGACGGCATGCTGGCCGGTGCCGCTGCCGATTTCGAGTACGCGCCGGCAATTGGCGAACTCAACGCGCAGGACCTCGAGGATCGGCTCGCGGTTGCGTTCGCAGGCTGCCGAGTAGGGCTTTTCGATCGGCCGAATCACGTCTTGCCGTCCGCTTCCGCGAGCGGCGCCATGTCTGCATTGCCGGGCAGCGCAGGAAGCACGTTCGGCGTGTTCTCCGCGGCCATCGGTTGCAAGCCTGCGGTCGCGCGCCAGCCGAGCACGAAGCCGAGCCCGAGCAGGCTCGCCGACAGGACGAAGGCGGCACCCGGCAGGTGCAGCGGCGTGTTCGGGCCGATGAAGAAGGCGAAGATCTGGCTGAACACGAACGGACCGAACACCGTGGCCAGGCTGGCCAGGCTCGTGATCGCGCCTTGCAGGCGCCCCTGTTCCGTGGGGTCGACCTGGCGCGTGATGATGGCCTGGGTGGTCGGCCCGCCGAGTCCGGCCAGGGCCAGCAGCGGAATGGCGAGCAGGAACACGATCGCATTGGCGGCGAAGCCGAGGGTCAGGAAGCCGCTGATGCCGAACAGCAATCCGGCCAGCATGACCGGGCGCTCGCCGAAGCGCGGCACGACGCGGCGCACCATGCCGGCCTGCACGATCGCGCTGCATACGCCGACCAGGGCCAGCGTGTAGCCGACTTCCTGCGGGCCCCAGTGGTAGCGGTAGTCGGCGTAGAGGACGAAGGTCGAGTTGAGCGAAAACTGGGCCAGGGCGACGAGGAAGAAGACCACGGCCAGGGCCAGTACCTGCGGGTAGCGACGCAGCATGCGCAGGGCGCCGAGCGGATTGGCATTCTTGACGTCGAAGCGCGCGCTGCGGCGTTCCTTCGGCAGCGATTCGGGCAGGACGAAGTATCCGTAGAGGAAGTTGGTCAGGGCCAGGCCGGCGGCGACCCAGAACGGCGCACGCACGGAAATGCCGCCGAGAAATCCGCCGAGCGCCGGGCCGATGATGAAGCCGATGCCGAATGCCGCGCCGAGCAGGCCGTAGGCCGCGGCACGCTTTTCCCTGGCCGTGACATCGGCGATGTAGGCGTTGGCGGTCGAGATGCTGGCGCTGGCGACACCCGAGATCATGCGGCCGATGAACAGGATGGGCAGGGCCTGGGCCAGCGCCATCAGGATGAAGTCGAAGCCGAGGGCGAGATTCGATGCGAGGATCACCGGACGCCGTCCGAAACGGTCCGACATGGCCCCCTGCACCGGAGAAAAGACGAACTGCATGAGCCCGAACAGGGCCCCCATGATGCCGGTCCAGCGCACGGCCGTGCCGATGTCGCCGCCGGTCATGTGCTGCACGAGATGCGGAAACACCGGAATGATGATGCCGAAGGCGAGCATGTCGAGCATCACCGTGATGAAGACGAAGATGACGGCAGCCCGGCGTACCGGTGTGTGGGGAGAATCGGAGTTCATGTCGAAAACGTGGCTGCGGACGGAGTCGGATTGCGGTCAGGGTGCTTCCACGCCGCTTCGGCGGTCAGGCGACGAGTCCGATCGCCGCCCAGCTGCGGAAGTTCCTTCAGGACTTCGACTGGATATTGATGAAGCGCAGGAACTCGGCACGCGTGCGCGCATCCTCGCGGAAGTCGCCGAGCATCTTGCTGGTGATCATCGAGACGCCGCGCTTGTGCACGCCGCGCGTGGTCATGCACTGGTGCACGGCATCGATGACCACGCCGACGCCGCGCGGCTTGAGCACATCCTCGATGCAGCGGGCGATCTCCGCGGTCAGCTTTTCCTGCACCTGGAAACGCCGCGAGTAGGCGTCGACCACGCGCGCGAGCTTGCTGATGCCGACGACCTTGTCGGTCGGCAGGTAGCCGATGTGGGCGCGGCCGATGATCGGCGCCATGTGGTGTTCGCAATAGGATTCGAATTCGATGTCGCGCAGGACGATCATCTCGTCGTAGCCGGCGACTTCCTCGAAGGTGCGCCGCAGGTACTCGGCGGGGTCGATCGCGTAGCCGGAGAACCAGTCGCGATAGGCGTTGACGACGCGCTTGGGCGTGTCGAGCAAGCCTTCGCGGTTCGGATCCTCGCCGGCCCAGCGCAGGAGCACGCGCACGGCCTCTTCGGCCTGGGCGACGCTGACAGTCGGGACGATGGTGGTTTTCTTGCCGTGCCGGGGCATGCCTATTCCAGATCGGACGTTCCGTGCGGAGTCTAGCAGCCAACACCGAAGCGGTAACGCGGAAGCCGTCATCGAAGCCCGCGGCGCCTGGCGGCCTCATCTTCAGCGCGGAACCCGCCACCGAAACCCGCGCGGCATGTCGCCTCACTTCGAGGACGAAACCCCGTCCCGATCAGCCTGTCGGCAGCTGACTTCGGCCCACCCTTGGGGCTTATCCTGTCGGGTAGCGGTCGCTGCTCAAGACGACAATGCTGCCGTTTGGTCTCGCGCCCGCTGGGAAAACACTCGCGATGCGGGCAGCCCCAAAGCTTTGGGTAAGGGCCTGCGCCGGGCACATCCCTTCCGAAAGCCTTGGGTGTTGATGCCCGATGGCTTGGCCAGGCTGGAACAGGCTTCACGGCTTGCCCTTGCCCTTGTTCCCAGGACGCGTCGTCGCCGGCTGCTCGCGCTCGACCCCGCGCCGGGCCGATTTCGGTTGCAGCGGCGCCAGCACCCACATCAGCGACACCAGGGTGCCCTCGCCGGGAACGCCGGGCTGTTGCAGCAGATCCATCAGCCGCGCCAGCAGGCGGTTGATCTCGGCGAGTTCGGCAGGCCGGACCCAGCCCTTGCCACGCGCCGCCCAGAGTTCGCGTTGCGGCCCGTCGACGACCGTGTCCGGATCCGCAAGGGCACGCCGGAAATCGCGCTCGGCCACGCGCAGCCCGCTGGCGGCGACGCGGCCGACGGCGCGTGCGTTGGCGGTCGCGCCGGGCCGGTAGCGCAGTCGCAGGCGGTCGCCGGGGCGGGTTCGCGAGCGATAGCGCCGACCTTCCGCTGCGACTTCTTCCTCGATCAGGCCGCGCTTGGCGAGCTGGCGCAGATGGTAGTAGAGCCCGTCGGCCGGGCGCCCCAGTTGCGCGGCGAGTTCGGCCACGCTGACGGCTCCGCCCATGGCCTCGAGGGTATCGACGATCTCGATGCGCGCCGGTGAGGCCAGCAGCTCTATATCGCCAGCGCGTTCGATCGGGCCGGCCTTCTTCTGTGCCATTGGTTGGCTTGCCTGTTTTGAAATATCCATGGATTATTCAACGCATGATGGCGCCCGGCAAGCGCCAAACGGAAGAATGCGGAGACAAGACATGATCAAGCGTAGTGGCATCCTCATCCTGGCCATGGCAAGCCTGCTCGGGTCGCTGGCGGCGCAAGCCGAATCCGCCGCGCAGGTGTTCGAGCGCTTCAAGCTGGCCAGCGGCGGCGCGCGCTGGGATCAGACCCACAGCCTGCGCAGCGACGGAACGCTGAAGACCGGCGGTCTCGAAGGCCACTTCGAGGCGCTGATTGACCTCGACAGCGGCCGCTCGTCGAGCCATTACCAGCTCGGGCCGGTCGAAGGCGCGGAAGGCTACGACGGTGCGGTAGGCTGGAATCAGGATCCGGGTGGCGAAGTGGCGTCGCTGGATGCACCCGAAGCGCGGCGTCGCGCGCGCAGCCAGGCCTGGCTCGACGCGCGCGGCTACTGGTACCCGCAGCGCATGGCGGCAAGGTTTGGTACCGCCGAATCGCGTGAGCTGGAAGGGCGCCGCTACGTCGTCATCGAAGCCACGCCGCGGGACGGCGATCCGCTGGCGCTGTGGTTCGACACCGCCACCGGCTTGCTGGCGCGGACCGTGCAGCGCATGGAGCGCGACGTATCGACGACGGTCTTCGAGGACTATCGCGATGTCGACGGGCTGCGCCTGCCATTCCGCATGACCAGCGACCGCGCCGATTTTTCCGGTCACACCGATCCGCGCGCGCGCAACGAGATCCGCTTGTCGGAAGTGGTGCGCAACGTGGCGGTCTCCGACGCCGATTTCGCCAGACCCGAAGCGACCGCGACGGCGCGCATCGTGAATCCGGACGGCATTACCCGCGTTCCGTTCGACCTGGCCAGCAACCACATCTACGTCGATGGTCTGGTCGACGGCCAGAAGGCGCGTTTCCTCGTCGACACCGGCGGGGTCAACCTGCTGACGCCGGCGGCGGCGAAAAAGTTCGGGCTCGAGGGTGCCGGCAAGCTGGCCGCGCGCGGGGTTGGCGAAGACAGCGTCGACCTCGCCCTGGCCAGGGCTCGCGAGGTGCGCGTTGGCGACGCCGTGCTCGACAAGCCGGTGTTCTACGTGGTCGAGCTCGGCAGCCTCGCCGCGGTCGAAGGCGTCGAGGCCGATGGCCTTGTCGGCTACGAGATGTTCAGTCGTTTTGGCGTAACGATCGATTACGCGATGCGCGAACTGAGCCTGGCGACGGCGCAGAAATTCGTGGCGCCGCCCGCTGCGCACGCGATTGCATTCGAGTTTGCCGACCGTATCCCTATCATCGATGCCACGCTGGACGGTATGGCAGTCCGCCTCAGCGTCGACACCGGCTCGCGCGTTTCGCTGACCCTGCACTCTCCGTTCGTGCGCGAGCATGACCTGGTCTCGCGCTATGCCGCCGCGGCCGAGGCGATCACCGGCTGGGGTGTCGGCGGGCCGACCCGCACGCGTCCGGCGCGCTTTGGCACGCTGCGCATCGGCGATCTCGAGATCGGCGGCGTCGCCGGCGACCTGTTCTGTGGCGACAAGGGTGCGTTCTCCAGCGCGGACCAGTCCGGCAACATCGGCGGCGGTCTGCTCAGGCGTTTCACGGTTGCCTTCGACTACGCGAGCCGACGCATGTACCTGGCACCGAACGCGACCTTCTCCGCGGCCGATGCCTTCGACCGCAGCGGCCTTTTCCTGCTTGCCGATGGCGAGGCCCTGAAGGTCGCCGATGTAGCCGCCGCCAGCGCCGCTGCGGGCGCGGGCCTCAGACCCGACGACCGCATCCTCGCCATCGATTCGGTGCAGGTTGCCTCGCGGACGCTGGAACAATGGCGCCAGCTCCTGCGTGAAACGGCGGCCGGCACGAAGCTTGCCGTTCGGTTCGAACGCGCCGGCGAACCGCTGCAGGCCACGCTGGTACTCGCCGATCGCGTTCCATCGATATCCCCGGCCCACCGCTAGCCCCCGGGGAAGGCCCTCAACCTTCGGATGCGAAGGCCAACAACGAAGCAGCAACGCGAGGTCGGTGAGCGAAGCCCGCGCAGCAAGTCGCCCGCTCTTCGTAGGAGCGCGTTCACGCGCGATGCTTTTCGTCACGATGCGCAAAAGGCATCGCGGCTGAAGCCGCTCCAACAACGAAGCGGCAACGCAGCGGCAGCCATCGAAGCCCGCGCAGCAGGACGCCCGCTCTTCGTGGGAGCGCCTTCAGGCGCGATGTCCTTCGGCAAGATTCGGGAAAAAAGATTCGCGGCTAAAGCCGCTCCTACAACGAAACTCAACGAAGCAGCAACGCGGGACGCGCCACCAGAGCCCGCGCCATCCGGCGCAGGCGCTTGCCCCCGCAAGAACAGCCTTCAATCGATGCGACAGAACACCGCTTTGAGATAGCGACTTTCGGGGACGTGCGCGAGCCACGGATGGTCGGCGCCGGCGCCGCTGACCTTGAGTACCTGGGCTGTGCGTCCGGCATAGAACGCGGCTCGGCGCAGCATGTCGAGGAACTGGTCTTCGCTGACCAGGCCGGTGCATGAGCAGGTCAGCAGGATGCCGCCCGGCTTGACCGCGCTCATCGCCAGCTTGTTCATGTCGAGGTATTTCTTCAGTGCCGGAATGACCTGCTCGCGATCGCGCGTCATCTTGGCCGGATCGAGGATGACGACGTCGAACTTCTCGGCCTTGTTGCCGGCGTAGTCGCGCAGCCAGTGGAAGATGTCGGCCTGGACGAAGCGCACCCTGGCCTTGTTCAGGTAGGCGTTCTTCTCTGCGATTTCGAGGATGTCCTCGTCGAGATCGACGCCGACCACTTCCGCGGCGCCGCCGATGGTCTTCGCGGTGATGCCGAAGCCGCCCGAGTTGCAGCACAGGTCGAGCACGCGCTTGCCCTCGCAGAAGCCGGCCAGGGTCAGGCGGTTGTCGCGCTGGTCGACGAAGAAACCGGTCTTGTGCTTGCTGCCTGGCGCGGCATGAAACTTGACCCCGTGCTCGTGGATGACGGTCGGTTCGGGCATCGGCGGCACGGCACAGTCGAAGCTCTCCTGCTTCTGCACGTGCTGCTCGGCGTAGGCATAGACCGTGCTGTCCGGATAGTGCTCGAGCAGGCAGCGGCGGATCAGCTCGCGCTGCTTGTACATGCCGGCCGAGAAAAATTCGATGACCAGGGTGCCGGCGAAGCGGTCAACGACGAGGCCGGACAGGCCGTCGCCTTCGGAGTGGATCAGGCGGTAGGCGTCGGTGACCGCATCGAGCTTGAGCAGGTCGCGGCGCAGGCTGACCGCAGCGGCGATCTTGCGCTCGAAGAAGGCCTCGTCGACCTGCTCGTCGGGGTCGGCGCTGAGCACGCGCAGGGTGATGCGCGAGTGACCGTTGTAGAAGCCGCGGCCGGCGAAGTCGCCGTTGCGGTCGACGATCTCGACGATGCTGCCGGGCCTGGGCTTCGGCTCCGGGCGCTCGACCATCTTCTGGTAGATCCAGGGGTGGTTGGAGCGGCGTTCGATCTTGAGCTGGACGACGGGCAGCGGCCCGGGAGGATGGATACTCATCGGCGCATGATAAGCGATGGCGACGGAAGGACGGTCTTTCGGGTCTGGCCGGCAGGAATCCGAACGCCTGCGCGTGTCGATCCGGGGCATCAGGCCGCGGTTTCCTGCGCAGTCGATACAATCCTGTGGCCATCGAGGAAGGCATCGCGGCTGAAGCCGCTCCTACAACGACACTCAACGATGCGGCAACGCAACGGTAGCCATCGAAGCCCGCGCCGCAGGTCGTCCGCCCTTCGTAGGAGCGCGTTCACGCGCGATGCTTTTCGTCACGATGCGCAAAAGGCATCGCGCGTGAACGCGCTCCTACGACGGCAGGCCGGTGGGCCTGAGTCCTGGCGAAGGCTGGGGTCTGCCGTGCGGTCGCAACGGCCACTCCCCACTCCCCACTCCCCATTCCCTATTCCCTATTCCCGACTCACGAATCCGCACTCCCGTCACGCTTTGTTACCGCAGCCGCCCATGACTTTCGACAGGCATTCGGCTAGAGTCGGATCCGTAAACGAAGGGGAGTAGCTCTCCCGTTGCCGTGATCGTCAGCACGGACCGCCCCGCCGGTCCCGGTCCGGCAGGCAGTTTCCGATGCCCAGGCATCGAATCCTGCGAGCAAGACCTTCGCCGTACGACGGCGAAGCTGTGCCCGGAATTCACCGAGGCCCCGCATGCCGTCCCCGGCGCGGGGCCTTTTTGCAGGTGGAGTTTTCTTCATGCATACGATCGGTACCCCCGGCCTCTGGTCCGTCTTCGGACTGCTCGTGGTCGTTGCCCTGATCATCGACTTCGTGGTCCTGCGTGCCGGCGGCGCACACAAGGTGTCCTACAAGGAGGCCGCGCTATGGAGCGTGGCCTGGATCGCCCTGGCGATGCTGTTCAATCTTGGCCTGTGGGTCTGGCTCAAAGGGCACGGCGGGCCGGAGGTGGCCGATGAGACCGCGCTCCAGTTCCTGACCGGCTACGTCGTCGAGAAGGCGCTGGCGATCGACAACATCTTCGTCTTCCTGCTGATATTCACGCGCTTCTCGGTCAGCGCCGAACTGCAGCAACGCGCGCTGATGATCGGCATTCTCGGCGCCATCGTCCTGCGCGCGATCCTGATCTTCATCGGCGCGGCCCTGATCGCGCGCTACCACTGGATCCTCTATCTGTTCGGCGCCTTCCTCGTCTACACCGGCATCAAGATGATCCAGGCCCCCAACGACGAAGCCGACTTCGAGGCCAATCCGCTGATGCGCTGGATGCGCGGCCATCTGCGCCTGAGCAACGAGTACCACGGCAGCGCGCTTACCGTGGTCAAGGACGGGGTGCGCTGGTTCACGCCGATGTTCGTGGTGATCGCGCTGATCGCGGTGACCGACGTGATCTTCGCCGTCGATTCGATTCCGGCGATCTTCGCGATCACCGAAGACCCGTTCATCGTGCTGACCTCGAACGTGTTCGCCGTGCTCGGCCTGCGCGCCCTGTTCTTCCTGATCGCCGGCATGGCCGAGCGCTTCCACCTGCTCAACTACGGCCTCGCCGGCGTGCTGACCTTCATCGGCCTGAAGATGCTGATCGTCGATGTCTGGAAGGTGCCGATCGGCCTGTCGCTCGGCATGGTCGCCCTGCTGATCGGCGGTTCGCTGGTGGCAAGTCGACTGATTCCGCGCCCCGACTGAGCCGGTCAGGCGTTGACGGCGCCGGACTCGACCGGCTCCGCAAGCACTTCGACGCGATCACCGAGGGCGACGCAGTTGCGTCCGGCGCGCTTGGCGACGTTCAGCGCCTGGTCGGCACGCCGCAGGAGCTGCTCGAACCCGCCCTTTTCATCATCGAGGACGGCGACACCGATAGATACCTGCAAGGGCGCCGGCCAGCCGCCGCTGGCGAAACCGGACTGGTCGATCTGCTTGCGCATTTCGCAGGCCAGGCCGAACGCCGTATCAGCATCGGTTTCGGGCAGCATGAGCATGAAGCGTTCGCCGGTGATCCGGGCCAGCACGTCGTCCGGTCGCGCCATGTCGCGCAGGATGTCGACGACATGGCAGAGGGCCTGGTCGCCGACGTCGTAGCCGAAATCCTCGTTGAAGCGGGCAAAGTGGTCGACGTCGACGCTGAGCAGGGCCAGCGGCCGCCCATCCAGGCGCGCCAGGGCGATCGACTTGTTGGCCAGTTCAGCCATTGCCTGTCGATTGTAGACGCCGGTCAGCGGGTCGATCATGGCCTGTTGTGACTGGTGCGCGTTGATGCGTTCGCCGCACATCAGCACGAAGGCAACCGTCGAAATGACCGGCATCGAGGCCGCGTAGGTAAAGACCACGCCCTGCATCGGCGAAGACATCGTGACATCGAGCATGCTCGTCGCCGGCACGATCATCGCACGCAGCAACATCACGACAATGCCGCCGAACAGGAGCATGCCGACCATGTGCTCGGCGCGAGTCACACGGCGTCGACGGTAGATGGCGTCGATTCCGAAACAGGCGATCGCGGCGATCGCCAGCGAAACGAGCACGATGCGACCGCGCATGCTGTGCCAGGTATAGGTCAGCAGGACTTCGAAGATGATCGTGGCGACGACGATCAGGCGCATGTGGACGCGCTGGTCAGGCTGCAGGTTGAAGCGCCTGAGCGCATGCATCTGCACGGCCAGCGCAGCCACCATGAGGCTGTCGGCGAGGACCACCGAGATCCATTCCGGGGCGAATTCGCGGCTCGCGTAGAGAAAATAGGGAATGCACTGGAGCAGCAGGCCGCGGATCCAGATCCGCATCGGCTGTTGCACGGCATGCGGAAACTGGCGCGCGGCATAGGCGAGCACGAACGCGACCAGCAAGGTCAGCGTCGCGGTCATCTGCATGGCCGTCGGTATGTTGAAGTTCATCGCGCGCCCGTCCCTGTAGGCGAATGGCAGCAAGAATCATGCCCCATGCCGGGTCCGCGCCGCGGCGCGGACCGACCTGCAGCCCGCCGATCGAGCGATGGACGGCACCGACGGGCCTGGGCCGGTCGTGCCGTGGACCTGTCTTGGGCGACAGCCCTGTGCGACCCGAAGCTGGCCTCGCAGGAGCGTGGGGGCAAGCGATCAGGGCGCGTCGGGGTGCGCTTGGCCGCCCGGCTCCGGTGCCATCGCGGCCAGTTGCGACACGCTGACGACGCGATTGCGGCCGGTGCGCTTGGCCGCGTACATGGCGCGATCGGTGTGCCGGAACAGGGTCTCGAGGTCGCTGATTTCGGGACCGAGGGAACCGACGCCGATCGAAACCTGCAGCTCGACCGGCCAGCCGCTGATCGCGAAGCCGGCATTGAACAGACGCAGCCGGACTCGTTCGGCCATTGCGGTGGCGGACGCTTCGTCGGCTTCGGGCAGGACCACCGCAAACTCCTCTCCGCCGATGCGCGCAAACAGGTCCGATTCGCGAAGTTCTCCCCTGATCAGTTCGACGACCCGGCGCAACGCAAGGTCTCCGGCCTCGTGGCCGAACTGGTCGTTGATGCGCTTGAAGTGGTCGATGTCGAGGACCAGCAGGGACAGCGCGCGCCCGTGGCGCTTGCTCGCGGCGACTGCCTTGTGGGCCAGTTCGGCCATGGTCCGGCGATTGAAGATGCCGGTCAGCGGATCGAGGGTGGCGAGGCGGGCCAGATCCTTGTTCAGGCGTTCGCCGCACATCAGCAGGAAGCCCGAGGACGCAATCACCGGCATCAGCGATGCATAGGTAAAGACCACGCCCTGCATCGGCGTCGACATGGTCAACACGGCGAGATGGGTATCCGGGGTCACGATCGCCCGTACGACCAGGATCGCGACTCCGATCAGCAGCATCGTCGCGACCATGTGTTCCGGCCGCGTGATCGCCTCCGGCTTGCGGTAGATCGCGTGGACGCCGATCAGCAGCATCGTCGCGATGACCGTCGACAGCAGGCCAATGCGTCCGTTCAGGGTCGGCCAGACGTAGGTCAGCAGGATCTCTCCGACGACGGTCACCCCGATCAAGGCAACCAGGGCGATGCTCGGTTTGCTGCGCCCATTGAACGCGCGCAGGGCCTGCATGAAAAGAGCGAACGCGACGACCAGTATCGTATTGGCGACGACGATCGAAACCCAGTCGGGAATCTGCCCGCGCAGCGCGAACAGGACAAATGAAAAGGGCAACAGGAGCAATCCCCGTACCCAGAGCCGAATCGGCTCCTGCAGGGCGCGCGGGTAGCCGGTCATCGCGAAGGCCAGGGCCAGGCCGATGACCAGGGTCATCGTCGCGGTCAGCTGCATTGCGGTTGGAATGTGAAAATTCATGTTGGCTCAAAGGCTTGGACAAGCATGCTTAGCAAGTTTCGAGCCACGCCTGCCGGGAGGGCCCGAAGTCCGAACGACCCGCGTCTGCGCGGATAGTGGTCTCCGGGGAATTTTCGGGGTCAGGGCCCCCATCACCGCGCCCGCGCTGACGTTTCCTGGCCGGGTCCCGAAACGCGACCGACCCAAGACCGCGCTGACTCACTTCCCGCAACCGGGAGAGCACAAATGGAGGACGCCCGCACTATCGCCCGCAGTGGGACACCCTTGCGCCGGCCGCGCGCGACCCAACCTCGGAGCCATGGATATCGCCCCGCCGACCCCCGATCCCGGCAGTACCGCGGTCAAGTTCGATCAGGAACGCATCCGCTACGCGGTTTTCAGCGCAGCCGTGCTGGTGCTGGGCATCTGGCTGGTCTGGCTCGGCGGCTGGATGCTCGGCTGGCCGATGAGCGACCTCGGCATCGAGCCGCGCCAGCTGCGCGGCCTGGTCGGCATCCTCAGCGCGCCACTCGTGCACGCCTCGTTCGCCCACCTGATGTCGAATACGTTGCCTTTGGCCCTGCTCGCCACGCTGACCCTCTATGCCTACCCGCGCGCGGCGCGGATCGCGTTGCCGATGATCTGGCTGCTGGCCGGGCTCGGGGTCTGGCTGTTCGCCCGCTCATCGGTGCATGTCGGCATGAGCGGCATCAACCACGGCCTGATGTTCTTCCTGTTCCTGACCGGCCTGCTGCGGCGCGACCGCCTCGGCGTGGCCATCTCGCTGGTCGTGTTCTTCTTCTACGGCGGCATGCTGCTGACCGTGCTGCCGCGCGAGGAACAGGTCTCGTTCGAATACCACCTGGCCGGCGCCCTGGCCGGCATCGTCGCCGCCATCCTGCTCTACCGGCTCGATCCGAAACCGCCGCGCAAGCGCTACAGCTGGGAGGACGAGGACGAGGAGGCGGACGACGTCGATGCCGAACTCGAACTACCACGACCGGACGCGGTCCCGGTGCTGTGGAAGCGCGACGCGAGCGAAGCCGATACGGGACGGGTGATCCCGTTCCCGCGGCGCATCCGCGACGAGGACGGCACCCACACCGTGCATTGATTCCGGCCTCTCAGCGCAGCAGGTGATCGAGCGGCAATGCGCGGGTCTGCTTGACCGTGCGCAGGACGAAGCTCGAATTGACGTCGGCAACGCCGGTCTCGTTGAGCAGATTGTCGAGCAGGAAGCGCGAGAAATGCTCGAGGTCGCTGACCACGATGTGCAGCAGATAGTCCATTTCGCCGGTCAGGGCATGGCAGGCCACCACTTCATTCCAGCTCTGCACGCGCTCGACGAAATGCTGGACCTCGGCACTGCCGTGCTTTTCGAGCTGGACGCGGACGAAGGCCTGCAGGCCGAGGCCGACCGCAGCCGGGTCGATCAGGGCCGCGTAGCCGGCAATCACGCCTTCGGCCTCGAGGCGCTGCACACGACGCAGGCAGGCCGAGGCCGACAGGCTGACCGCTTCGGCGATGTCGGCATTGGTCGCGCGCCCGTGGCCCTGCAGCAGGGCGAGGATGCGCAGATCGGTGCGATCGAGGGCATTTGGCTTGGATTGGGTCATTTATTGCGCCATCAGGCATTTCGACGCAATGAATATGCGCCAGCTGGCCTGCAGGGAGCAAGTTTGCAAGCCTGTTGCGCGGCAAAGGCCCTAGCATGGTAGGTCGTAGCAAACCGGGTGCCTGCCATGTCTTCCGAACCGCGCCGCGTCGAAAACCAGCTGACCGACAAGGGCTATGTTCCGGTCTATACGACGGCCGTGATCGACCAGCCCTGGGACAGCTACAGCGCCGAGGACCACGCCACCTGGGCGACCCTGTTCCGGCGCCAGCGCGACATCCTCAAGGGTCGGGCCTGCGACGAGTTCATCGACAACCAGGAGCGTTTCGGCATGTCGGCCGAGCAGATCCCGCGCTTCGAGGAACTCAATGAAGTACTGGCGAAAACCACCGGCTGGGAGCTGATCGGCGTCGAGGGCCTGCTGCCCGAGCTGACCTTCTTCGACCACCTGGCCAACCGGCGCTTTCCGGTGACCTGGTGGATCCGCCGTCCCGACCAGATCGACTACATCGCCGAACCGGACATGTTCCACGACCTGTTCGGCCACGTGCCGCTGCTGCTCAATCCGGTCTTTGCCGACTACATGCAGGCTTACGGGCGTGGCGGCGTCAAGGCCCATGGGGTCAGCGCCGAAGCCCTGGTCAACCTGACCCGCCTGTACTGGTACACGGTCGAGTTCGGCCTGATCCGCCAGCGCGGCGAACTGCGCATCTACGGCTCGGGCATCGTCTCCTCGAAGGGCGAGTCGATCCACAGCCTCGAGTCGGCCTCGCCGAACCGGATCGGCTTCGACCTCAAGCGCATCATGCGCACGCGCTACCGCATCGATACCTACCAGAAGACCTATTTCGTGATCGACAGCTTCGAGCAGTTGATCGACGCAACGCGGCCCGACTTCGTGCCGATCTACGCCGAGCTGGCCCGCCTCGATTCCTACCCGGCCGGCACCGTGCTCGACAGCGACCGGGTCTTCCAGCGCGGCAGCGGCGAGGGCTGGGCCACCGACGCCGACGCCTGAGCGGCGGTACGCCGGCGCTTGCGGCGGTCGCCTGCGCGCACGATGATCCTGTCTGCGCAAACCGATGGAGCCCGAGCATGAAAATCGTCCACGCGGCGTTGTTCGCCGTGCTCGCTTTCGCAACGGCAGCCCGCGCCGAGGTGCTGCAGTCCGCGGCCGATCATTTCACGGTCGCGTTCGCCGCCGAGGTCGCCGCGCCGCCGGCCCGCACCTTTGCCGCGCTCGGCGCCGTGCAGCACTGGTGGAGCAGTGAGCACACCTGGTCGGGCGACGCCGCCAACCTGAGCCTCAATGCCGAAGCGGGCGGCTGCTTCTGCGAGCGCTGGAAGCAGGGCAGCAGCGAGCACGGCCGCGTGATCATGGTTCGCGAGAACGAACTGCTGCGCCTCGACAGTGCGCTCGGACCGTTGCAGGAATATGCCGTGAGCGGCATCCTCAGCTTCCGGCTCGAAGCCGGCGACGACGACACGACCCGGCTCGATGTCGACTATCGGGTCAACGGCTCGAGCGCGAGCGGTCTCGACCAGATCGCCCCGGGGGTCGACCAGGTGCTGGCCCTGCAGATCGATCGGCTATTGCGCTACATCGACACCGGTAATCCCGAAGCGCCCGCCGAGGCGACACCGGAACCCTCACCGAGTCGCCGCGACGCGCGCGCCAAGCTGATCGAGGAATGGGGTCGCCAGGCCACGGCCGCAAAGGCCGGGGAAAAGAAGCCGGGGCAGAAGCCGAAGCCTGCCGATCAGCCCTGAAGCGAAGCACATCGACAGCGGCGCCGGCCCGGCTGGAGCGGCGCGCTGCGGGCGGCTAACGCGTTTCCGCTGGCTCGGGCGCCGGCGCTTGCGCGCGCTTGGCCTCGGCCGCCTGCTTGCGTTCGGCGATGAACTGGTGGATCTGGTCGTCGAGCACGGGCAGCGGCACCGAGCCCTGGGCGAGCACCGCGTCGTGGAAGGCGCGGATGTCGAAGTCGGCACCGAGCTCGCGCTCGGCCTCGGCGCGCAGGGCGACGATGCGGATTTCGCCGAGCTTGTAGCTCAACGCCTGGCCCGGCCAGGAAATGTAGCGATCGACTTCGGTGGTGACCTCGTGCTCGCTCAGTGCAGTGTGCTCGCGCAGGTAGGCCAGCGCCTTGTCGCGGCTCCAGCCCTTGCTGTGCAGGCCGGTGTCGATGACCAGGCGGCAGGCGCGCCACATCTCGTAGGTGAGGCGGCCGAAATTCTCGTACGGCGTCGTGTAGATGCCCATCTCGATGCCGAGCTTTTCGGAATACAAGCCCCAGCCCTCGCCATAGGCGGAAATGTAGCCATTGCGGCGGAACGCCGGCTGGCCGCTCTGCTCGTCGGCCAGTGACAGCTGCATCGAATGACCCGGTGCGGACTCGTGCAGGGTCAGCGCCGGCAGGTTGTAGAGCGGTCGCGAGGGCAGGTCGTAGGTGTTCAGCCAGTAGGTGGTCGCGCCGCCGCGGCCGGCGGTCCAGAACGGTGCGATGTCGGCCGGTACCGGTTCGATGCCGAAGCGCGCACGCGGCAGCAGGCCGAAGAAGCGCGAAAGCTTGGCGTCGACGCGCTTGGCGATCCAAGCCGCGCGCATCAGCAGTTCCTCGGGCGTCTTCGGGTAGAACTGCGGATCGGTGCGCAGGAACACGAGGAAGTCCTCGAAGCTGCCCTCGAATCCGGCTTCGCGCATCGTCGCGAGCATCTCCTCGTGGATCCGCGCGACTTCTTCGAGACCGATCTTGTGGATCGCATCGGCGCTGAGGTCGAGGGTGGTGAACTGGCGGATCTGCTGGCGATAGAAGGCCTTGCCGTTGGGCAGCGCCTCGGCGGCCAGGGTCTTGCGCGCCTTGACCATGTATTCGTTGCGGAAGAAGGTCAGCAGTTTGGCGTAGGCCGGGATGACCTGCTCACGGATCGCCGTCTCCGCGCTCGCCCGCAACAGTTCCTGGCGTTCGACGTCCATCGACGCGGGCAGATCCTTGAGCGGATTGAAGAAGTCGCTGGCGCGTGGGTCGGTCAGCTCGGCGACCGCCGCGATCGAGGCGTCGCGTCCTGGCAGGACCGCGCGTGGCACGCTGAAACCGCGCTTGAGCCCGGCCCGCATGTTGACGATCTCTTCGTCGAAATAGCGCGGGATGTCGTTCAGGCGAGCGATGTAGTCCTCGGCCGCCTCGACGCTGCGCAAGGGCTTGCGGGTCATGAAGCCGAGTTCGGACCAGAACGAGGAATCGGCGTTGAACGGGGCTTCATAGGCGCCGAAGCGGACATCGGCAGCGAGGTCGACGATCTGCGGCCGGTAGATGGCGAGGTTGATGCGCTCGCTGGCCGACAGTTCGGCCACGGGCAGGGTGTCGAGCTGGCGCAATACATCATCCCAGACGCGCAGGCGCTCGCGCTGGGTTGCGGCATCGACGCTCGGCAGGCGGCTGATCCGCGCAGCGCCATCCTTGTCGTCGTCGAGGCCGGGGAACTGCTGCTTGCGCCAGTTCCATTCCTTTTCGTAGATCGCCTTGAAGCGCTGGTCGGCGCTGTCCGCGGGCGCTGGCTGGGCCGGCAGCGGAGTGGCCGGAAGGACCGCCAGAACCAGAAAAACCAGACCCGCACTGAGCATCTTCATCGCATGTCCCCGCTCGCAACCAGTCGACATGATCGCATCACTGGGCGACCCGTGATCAAGTGGCGGCCTTGCGCCGGACTTCGGACAAGGCCGGGCCGGCGTCCCGACCGTGTTCACGCCTTCGCTCGGTGCAGCCAGGTTCGACCGACGGCGCGTGCTCGCAAGCATCCAGGCTGGCCTGCTGCCAGGCGCGCGCGATCCGGATCAACGAGCCGATGAAATAGCCCGCGCAAAGGCCCGATACGGCGGCGTCGATCCGCATCAGCGACGATGCTCGTGCGGGTTCGAAGACGGCGGCGACGTGGAGGGCGTAGTGGGCGAGGAAAATCGACACGTTGCGAAGCAGCGGCGTCAGGCTGGACGCTTGCGATACGCGTCGCAGACGCGCATCGATCTGCAGCCGGGCGCGAACGGCGTTGGCGACGGCCAAGCCGGCCAGGGCAGCCAGCATCCAGGGCGCGACGCCGTCGGCAGTGCGCTGGGCCAGACCGGCAAGTCCCCAGGCGATGAAGATCATCGGCACGATGACGACACGGGCAATCGGCACGCTGCGCTCCTGCAAGCGCGATAGGCCGGCCCAGACCAGCCAGGCAAACAGGACGTAGGCCCAAACCGGCGTTCCGGAAAGAATGGCGAAAACGATCATGGCGGCTCCCTGCTGTGGAGGATGGCGTTGGCTGGGCTGCAGAGTGGGTCGATGCGGCCCATGCGCCCAGATGCCGGGAGTCATCGATCGGCCCTGCCACAAGTCACCAATTGCGCGCATTGGCTTGAGTCGTCGCCGCGATCGGCCGATGCTGTCCTTGCCGACAAAGGAAATCGTGCATGTCCGTTCCGCCCGCCCTGCGCAATCTGCTCGAGCCGCTGTGTCTGTCAGGGCTGCTGACCTGGGCCGCCGTGGCGAGCAGCATCCTCGGCCACGCGCCGCCGGGCCGGAGGGCGATGCTCGGCTTGCTCCTGCTCGGATTCGTCGTCTGCTTCATCGCCTGCATGCTGTGCGAAACCGGCCCTTCGCGGCGGCGCCTGCCCTTGATCGGTGCGCAGTGCGCGATCGGCCTGGCCGTGTGCATGCTCGACCACGAGGGATTCGCGCCGGTCCTGCTCGTGATCGCGATGGCCCAGCTGGCCACGCAGTTGTCGGTGCGCGCGTTCGCCGCGGTTGCGCTCGTCCTCAACGCCGCCCTGTATCTGATATTCCAGGCGCTCTGGCAGAGCTCCAGCGCGATGACCCTGAGCGTGGTCTATGCCGGCTTCCAGGCCTTCGCCGCGACCACCGCGATCTATGCGCAACGGGCCGAACGCGCGCGCGACGAGCTGGCCCAGGTCAACGCCCATCTGCTCGCCACGCATTCGCTGCTCGAGGAAAGCGCCCGCGACCGCGAACGGCTGCGCCTGGCCCGCGAGCTGCATGACGTGGCCGGACACAAGCTGACCGCGCTCAAGCTGCAGCTGACCCTGCTCGCCCGCGACCCCGGCGGCGCGCCGCCGGCCGTGACCACCGCGGCGACCCTGGCCGACGAACTGCTCGGCGACATTCGCGGCGTGGTCAGCCAGATGCGCGAGAGCGATGGCCTCGACCTGCGCCGGGCGATCGAGGAACTGGCCGCGCCGATTCCGCGTCCGAAAGTGCACCTGGACCTGGCCGCCGATGCCCGCGTCGACGATCTGGCCCAGGCCCAGGCCTTGTTGCGCGTGGCCCAGGAAGGCCTGACCAATGCGGCGCGACATTCCTCGGCAGAAAACGTCTGGCTGCGGCTGAGCCGCGAAGGCGATCGCCTCGTCCTCGACCTGCGCGACGATGGACGCGGCGCGAAGGGCCTGCGCATCGGCAACGGCATTCGCGGCATGTGCGAACGCCTCGAAGGACTCGGTGGTGGCATCGAGTTCACGAACGCGCCGGGTTTCCGCCTGACCGCCTGGGTACCCGACGCATGAGCCAGCCCCTGCGCATCGCCCTGGCCGACGATCAGGCCCTGGTTCGCGCCGGCCTCAAGGCGCTGCTCGAAAGTTTCGGCGATCTCGTGGTCGCGATCGAGGCCGCCGATGGCGGCGAGCTGGTCGCCGCGATGCAGGCGGCCGAGGTCGACGTGGTGCTCTCGGACATCCGCATGGCCGGCGTCTCGGGCCCCGAGGCCCTGCGCCGCCTGCGCGGCGAAGGCAAGCTGACGCCGGTGATCCTGCTGACCACATTCGACGACAGCGAACTGCTGCTCGAGGCGGTCGAGGCCGGCGCGCAGGGCTTCCTGCTCAAGGATGCCGCGCCCGAGGACCTGCACGATGCGATCGTCGCGGTCGCACGCGGCGAGTCGCTGTTGCAGCCGGTGGCCACCGATCCGGTGCGCGCGCGATTTGCATACCGTGAGCAGGACGCGCCGAAGAGCCGCTTCAGCGAACGCGAGATCGCGATCCTGCGCCTGCTGGCCGGCGGCTACTCGAACAAGGAAATCGCGCGTTCGATCTTCCTCGCCGAAGGCACGGTCAAGAACTATGTCTCGGACATCCTCGACAAGCTCGAAACCCGCGACCGCACGCGCGCCGTGCTCAAGGCGATCACGCTGCGCGTGATCTAGCGATGTTCTTCGAGCGCGATGCCCCCGGAATGCCGTGAAGGGGAATCGCGGCTAGAGTCGCTTCCAACAACGAAGCAGCAACGCGTTTGCGCTGAGCGAAGCCCGCGCCACCCAATGCAGGCTCTTGCTCATGCAAGAAGACCCCTCAGGCTCGATGCTCTTCCGTGTCGTGAAAAAGGAAATCGCGGCTAAAGCCGCTTCCAACAACGAAGCAGCAACGCGATTGCGGTGAGCGAAGCCCGCGCCACCCAATGCAGGCTCTTGCTCATGCAAGAAGACCCTCAGGCTCGATGCTCTTCCGTGTCGTGAAAAAAGAGCATCGCGGCTAAAGCTGCTTCCCACAACGAAGCCGCGACGCAACACCCGGTCAGCCGAGATCCTGGACCGGTCCCGCGCCGACCGAACGCAGGTAGGCGTCGAAGCCGCGTTCCGGCCGGTCGCTGAAGCGCTCGCCGCTGCAGGTGGCGGCGACGATGCGGTCGGGGCGGAAGTTGCGGAAATCCGCGCGCAGGCGGCACCAGGCACCGAGCGTCCAGGCGTTGCCCCAGAACGCCAGGCACAGCGGTTCCACCGCGCGCAGGCTGGCGTCGCCGGATTCGTCGCGATAGTCGAGGTTGATCACGTGGCGATGCTCGATGGCGTCGTTGAGCGTGTCGATCATCGCCGCCGGGGTCTTCCAGCCGCCCGGCGCGAAGATGCGCGAGCGCTGCGCGCGCGAACGCAGCTCCTCGGGCAGCACGGCCTCGATCTTGATCAGCGCGGAACGCGCGCCCTCGGCCAGGCGCGTGCCGGCGAAGGCGCGCACGAAGCGCGTGCCGACGACCAGCGCTTCGAGTTCGCGGGCATCGAACATCAGCGGCGGGATGTCCGAGCCCTTGCGCAGGACATAGCCGACCCCGGCTTCGCCCTCGATCGGCACGCCGGACAGTTGCAGGTCGGCGATGTCGCGGTAGATCGTGCGCAGCGAGACCGCGAGGCTCGCGGCCAGTTGCCGCGCGGGCAGCGCCGAACGCCGCCCGCGCAGGGAATGGATGATGAGGAAAAGGCGGTCGGCACGGCGCATGCGGGCATCATCGCCGTTCGTCCGGCCGCGGCCAATGGTGCATCGCTACGCGGCCGTCACTTCGGCGACCACAGGCCGACCCGGTTGCCTTCGCAGTCGATGAACTGGGCGAAGTAGCCCATGTCGCCGGGCAGGGCCGTGCGCGGCACGATCGTGTCGCCGCCGAGCGCGAGCGCGCGTTCGAGCACCGGCTGCAGGTCATCGACGCTGAGATAGACCACGCAACCCTGGACCGAGGGCTCGGAGTCCTCGGCGTGGATCAGGGCACCGCTGGTGTTGGGCTTGCCGCCGTAGGGAAACACGGCCATCGAACTGCCGCCCATCTGTTCGCGGGCGAGTTTCACGTCGAGGATCGCTTCGTAGAAGCGCACGGCGCGGTCGAGGTCGGCGGTGGAGATTTCGAACCAGGCCGGAACGTTGGGGTTGAGCATGTCGGACTCCGTGGAAGGGTGCGGGATCGCACAGCGGTCACGTTAGCGAGGGGCTGCTGACAGCGTGTTGTCAGCAGCCTTCGTGACAATGGCGCTTGCCGGCACCATCCAGCGGCCTCGACAATGCCGCGATGGGCGAACGAACGCAGGGGCAGGTGCGGGTCAGGCGCGAGTCGCGTTGCACATGAGCGCCCGGGAATCGCTCGCGCGCACGGTTTCGATTCTTGGCCATCCGATGCTCGTCATGCCGGCAGCCGCCTGGTGCGCCGCGCGCGAGAGCGGCATCGGCGCGCAAGCGGCCTTTGCGATCATCGCCGGGCTCGCGGTGCCGGGTCTGCTCGTGTTCGGCTATTCGGCATGGTGCGTGGGTCGCGGCCACTGGCGGCACGTCGATGCCAGCGCGCCGGCCGAGCGCGCC
Organism: Dokdonella sp.; assembly: GCA_019634795.1. Taxonomy (GTDB): domain Bacteria; phylum Pseudomonadota; class Gammaproteobacteria; order Xanthomonadales; family Rhodanobacteraceae; genus Dokdonella. Next base: position 151,289 of record JAHCAR010000006.1, on the reverse strand, counting down.
CAGCTGAACCGCTTCCTGCTCGGCCTGTTTTCGCTGGCCGCCGTGGTCGCCCTGGGCCTGCCCGTGCCGCCCCGGCTCGCGGCGGCGTTCGCCTTGTCGGCGGCGATCATCCTGCTGGCCCTGGCCTTGTCGCGCTGGTGCAAGCTCTCCCTGCATGTTGCCTTTGCCGCGTTCGCGGCGCTGGTGCCGGACAAGCCCGTGATCATGGCGGCATTCGCCGTGCTCGGCCTTGCAGTCGCCTGGTCGCGGCTGGCCCTGGGCCGGCACGTCTGGCGCGACCTGGCCGCCGGTTTGCTTGCCGGCGTCGGGGCTGGCATCGTCTTCGAGGCTTTCTGACGAACTTCCAGTACGGAGCATGGCGCCCGAGATGAGCGAGGATTTCATTGAAGTGTACGAAGCCGCCTTGAGCGAGCGCGACTGCACCGCGCTGATCCGTCAGTTCGAGGCCAGCGGAAAGGCCATCCGCGGACAAACCGGCGGCGGCGTCAACACGCGCCTGAAGGACAGCTGGGACATCTGCATCAACGACTACGCGGAATGGAGCGGCGCCGCCAACCTGCTCAACAGCGCGATGATGCGCGGCCTGATGCGCTACGTGCGCAGGTACCCGCATACGGCGATCGCGCCGCTCTCGCTGCAGATGCCCGACCCCGCAACCGGCGAACTGGTCGCGCTCGATGCCGCGGCCATCCGCGACATGCCCGATGAGCGCCTGCAGCAGCTCATGGTCAAGCTGTTCCGCCCCGGCACGATCAACATCCAGAAGTACCTCGCCAACCAGGGCGGCTATCCCTACTGGCATTGCGAGCTGTACCCGAAGATCGGCGACAGCCACGGCGAGACCCTGCATCGCATCCTGCTCTGGTCGGTCTATCTCAATGACGGGTTCGCCGAGGGTGAAACCGAATTCCTGCACCAGCAGCGCAAGGTCGTGCCGCAGACCGGTTCGCTGCTGATCGCACCGGCCGGTTTCACGCACACGCATCGCGGCAACATGCCGCGCGGCGGCGACAAGTACATCGCGACTTCCTGGGTGCTATTCCAGCGTGCCGAAGTCCTGTTCGGCCAGCCCGGCCCGCCGCGCTGAACGCGGACAGTCTCAGGATTCTTCGTCGGGCGCGTCGAGTTCCTCGCGCACGCTGCGCAACAGCAGATTGACCGAGACCGGCTTCTCGATGAAACGCATGTGCCGGATCGGCGGCAGGTCGTCGCGATCGATGGTCACGCCCTGCTTGACCAGCAGGATCAGCGGGCCGTCGTAGCCGCGGTCGAGCAGGGCCGAAATCGTCTGCACGCCCGACATCAGGCTCAGATCCGCATCCATCACGACGATGTCGGGAATGCCCAGCGCATCGATCTTCTGCAGCGCATGCGAGCCGCTGCCCGCGGTGGTGACCTCGTAGCCGTTCAATTCGAGCGTGTCCGAAAGCATGGTCTGCTTGCCGAGTCGCTCGACCACGACCAGTACGTTCTCGCCGCTTCCGCCGCGCGGTGGCGGTGCGTCGTCGTCGTCGGCATCGGAATTGCCGACCGGAAGATAGACTTCGAAGGTCGTGCCGTTGCCGGGCTCGCTGAGCACGCGCAGGTAGCCACGGTGGTTGGTGACGATGCGCTTGCAGGACAACAGGCCCAGCCCGGTGCCGGTCTTCTTGGTCGTAAAGAACGGCCGGAACAGATTCGAGCGCACCGCTTCATCCATGCCGATGCCGGTATCGCTGATCTGCAGTTTCAGGTACGCGCCGGGGGACTGCAGTTCGCCCTCGCTGAAGAACGATTCGTCGATCTCGGCCGGCTCGGCCGAGAGGGTCAGGTTGCCACCCTCGGGCATCGCCTGCAGGGCGTTCAGACAGAGGTTGAGCAGGCACTGCTGGAGTTCGGTGTGGTTGCCCTCGATGACGACCTCCTCATCGGGGTTTTCGAGGACCAGGTCGACATTGCTCGGCACGCTGCCGCGCAACAGCATGCCGAGCGCATCGAACAGCGCCGAGAGCCTGACCTGCTCGGTCTTGACGTGCGCGCCGCGTGCGAACGAGAGCATCGAGGCGACCATCTCGAGACCGCGTTTGGCGCAGTCACCGACCAGTTCGCCGTGCTTTCTTAGCTCCTCGTCGTCGCGCTCCTTCAGCGCGTCGGCAGTCAGCATCAGCGGCTGCAGCACGTTGCGCAGGTCATGGCTGAGGCCGCCGGCGAGCATGGCCAGGCTTTCGAAGCGCTGGGCCCGCATCAGTTCCGATTCGGCGCGTTCGCGGGCCTGCACTTCGCGCGCCTGTTCGACCGCGCGGCGAACGGCCGAGGGCAGGCGGGCCAGGCGCTCCTTGAGCAGGTAGTCGGTCGCGCCGCTCTTCAGGGCCTGGATCGCGGCGTCCTCGCCGATCGTTCCCGAAACGAAGATGAACGGCAGCAGCTTGTCCTTCTCGCGCAGCAGTTCGAGCGCGCGATAGCCGCTGAAACCGGGCATGCTGAGGTCCGAAATCACGACATCGGCGTTGAAGTCCTCCAGTGCCTTGCGATAGCCGGCTTCATCGTCGACCAGCCTCGACTCGACCTTCAGGCCGTCACCACCGAGCTGGTCGATGATCAGCTCGGCATCGAGCGGCTCGTCCTCGACGACCAGTACGCGCAGCGACTCGCCTCCGCTCCCGTTTTCCATGGACGCTATTCCTGCTGCGGAAATTCGTTGAGCACGGCCCAGAACTGGCCGACGATCTGCACGGCGCTGAAGAACTGGCTGACGTCGACCGGCTTGACCACGTAGGCATTGACGCCGAGGTTCCAGCTTTCCACGAGGTCGCTCTCCTCGCGCGAAGACGACAGGATCACGACCGGGATCCGCTTCAGGCGTTCGTCGTCACGCATCTGCTTGAGCACTTCGAGACCGTCCAGGCGCGGCATCTTGATGTCGAGCAGGACCACGGCCGGGTTGCCCTTGCCGCGGCCGGCGAAGGCGCCTCGATGGAGCAGGTAGTCGAGCGCCTCGACGCCATCCTCGACGTGCACGATCGGATTGGCGAGCTTGGCCTCGCGCAAGGCATCGATGGCCATCTCCGCATCGGCCGCGCTGTCTTCCGCGATCAGGATGGTATTGATCTCACGATTCATCTTCGGTTCCTTGGTCTGGAATGGCGGCGGCCACGGCGGGCAGGGAAAAATGGATCTTCGCGCCCTTGTCGGGCTCGGCCTCGGCCCAGGTGCGGCCGCCGAGGCGGCCGATGATGCGGCGCACGTTGGCCAGGCCGATGCCGGTGCCCGGAAACTCCGAGGCCTTGTGCAGGCGCTGGAAGACCCCGAACAGCTTGCCGGCGTAGGCCATGTCGAAGCCGGTGCCATTGTCCTTGACGTAATAAACGACTTCGGCTGAGCCGGAGCTGTCTGCGCCGATCTCGATTTCGGCGCGTTCGCGCCTGGAGGTGTACTTGACGGCATTCGAGATCAGGTTCTGCCAGACCCGCCGCAGCATGGCTTCATCGCCGATCGCGGTCGGCAGGCGGCCGATCCGCCACTTGATCGAGCGCTGCTCGTTGCCGCTTTCGTACATGGCCTGGAGCTCGGCGACCAGGGCATTCATGTCGACCGGACCGAGCCGCATCGCGCTGCGGCCGAGCCGCGAGTATTCGAGCAGATCCTCGATCAGGCTCGACATGCGGCGGGCCGCATCGCTGATCACTTCGAGATAGTGACGCGCGCGTTCGTCATCATCGCCAATGCGATCGCCGAGCTTCGCCGCGAAGCCCGCGATGTGGCGCAACGGCGCGCGCAGGTCGTGCGAAACCGAATAGCTGAACGACTCGAGCTCGCGGTTGATCTCCGAAACCTGCTCGACCTTGGCTTCGAGGTCTTCGTTGAGTTCGCTGATGCGCTGCTCGTAGCGCTTGCGCGCCGTGATGTCGCTGACCGTGAGCAGGATGGTGCGCTCGCCGGCCGCATCGGCATCCTCGGACAGCTCCATGCGGCGGGCATTGACCAGCACGTCACGCTCGATGCCGTCGGCGCTGGCCTGCTCGAGTTCGAAGTCCCAGAGTTCGCGTCCGCGCGCGCCGACGTCGAGCAGGCGCTGCATCAGTGACGGACTGTCCCAGGCCCCTTCGCCGTGCTGGTCGAGGCGGGCGCCGCCCTCGACGTCCGCGGGCGGCCGGTAGAACTCGCCAAAGGCCTCGTTCGTCATCAGCACGCGCAGGGACGTGTCGAGTACCGCGATCGGTTCACGCATGGTCTGCACGATGATCCGCGAGCGCTCGACCGCAAGCCGGGCACGCGCTTCAGCGGCCTGACGGTGCAGCACCTGGCGTTCCGACACGAAGATCACCGACCCGAGCAGCAGCAGCTGGGCGATGAGTGCGGCCGCCACCGTCCAGCGGGAAAACAGCATGGATTCGGCCAGTCTGGCCTGGCGCTCCTTGAACAGCTCGGTTTCGGCAGCGACGATGGCCCACGAAGTTTCGCGCGAGCCGAACGCGTCGGCTCCCTGCTTCAAGGTGCGCGCGACGGCGTCGAAGTTCCTGTCGCGCAGTTGCTGCAAGGCCGTATCGAGGGTGTCGAGGCGACCTTCGAGCAGCACCCTGAGCGAACCGATGCGGCTTTGCTGGTCGGCGTTGTCGCGGGTCATGTCGGCGAGCCGGTCGAGCAGCGGTTCGATGCGCGGACGGATATCTTCGTAGCGCGGCCGCTTGTCTCCAGGCGGCACTTCAACGAGTTCGAGCAGGACCAGACTTTCCAGTTCGCTCATGTTGAAGCCGAGCTCGAACAGGGTTTCCCGGACCTCGGCCGAATGAACCACCCATTCGGAGGCGGACAGCGTCTCGTTCGCGCTGTTGCGGATGATCGCGTAGGGCAGGGCCACGCTGGCCAGCACGGCAACGCCGAGCAGAAGTATGCGCAGGCGGGTTTCGAATCCTTTCGTCCATTTTGGCCAGTGCATTGGATCTCCTAGTAGGATGGCGGTCCCGGGCGGTCGCGGTGGCGAATGCAGGCGCAGCCGACAGGATTGGGATCAAGCATGGACCGGCCGGTGCCAACGCGCTATTGAACCCCAGCAGGTGTCCCGATGGAACCTTCGAAACGTGTCCTCATCACCGGCGCCGGCAGTGGCCTCGGCCGTGCCCTGGCCTTCCGCTACGCCGAGGCGGGCTGGCGCGTCGCCTGCGCCGACATCCGCCTCGATCGGGCCCGCGAGACGGTCGAGCTGATCACCGGCTTCGGCATCGGTGCCATGGCCATTCAGGTTGACGTCGGCGACGACGAATCGTTCGAAGGTCTGCGCGACGAGGTGCTGGCCGCCTGGGAGGGGGTCGACCTGGTCATCAACAACGCTGGCGTCAGTGCCGGTGGCTCGGTGCTCAATGCCTCGATGGAAGACTGGCACTGGATGCTCAACATCAACCTGCTCGGCGTGGTTCGTGGCTGCCGCCTGTTCGGACCGGTCCTGATCGAGCAGGGCGCCGGTCACATCGTCAACATCGCTTCGTTCGCGGCCCTTGCCGGCGGCCCCGGCATGGCCACCTACGCCACCGCCAAGGCCGGTGTGGTCACCGTGTCGGAGGGCCTGCGTGCCGATCTCGAGGGCAGCGGCGTCCGCGTTTCGGTGGTCTGCCCGAGCTTTTTCCAGACCAATCTGCTCGAGGGCTTCCGTGCCCCCGACACGGCTTCGCTGAAGATGGCGACGGCGCTGATGCGCGACGCCAGGGAGAGCGCCGCCGACATCGCCGAGGCGATCTACCGGGCGGTCGGCCGCGGTGAATTCCTGATCATGCCAAGTGCCGAGGTGCGCAAGCTGTGGCGCATCAAGCGCTGGTTTCCGAACCTGTACTTCCGCAAGCTGATGCAGAAGGTCCGCGAGCGTGGAGCTTCGGCATGACGCCGCTGCTGATCTACGGCGCCAACGGCTACACCGGTCGCCTGATCACCGAGGAGGCGGTCAGGCGCGGACTCAAGCCGGTCCTCGGCGGGCGCAACCGCGATGCGCTGGAGACGCTGGCCCAGGCCAACGCGCTGACCCGGCGCGTGTTCGAGCTCGATGACCGCGCCGAGATCGAACGCAACCTCGATGGCGTGCGCATCGTTCTCAACTGCGCCGGGCCGTTTTCGCAGACCTGCGAGCCGCTGCTCGAAGCCTGCCTGCGCCAGCGCATCCACTACCTCGACATCACCGGCGAAATCGATGTCTTCGCGCTCTGCCACCACACGAACAATCGTGCCCGGCACGAGGGCGTCGTGGTCTTCCCGGGAACCGGATTCGATGTCGTGCCGACCGATTGCCTGGCCGCCATGCTCGAGCAGCGCCTGCCCGATGCGAGTCATCTCGTGCTCGCCTTCGAGGCCGGCGGCGGTCCGAGTCCGGGCACGGCGAAAACCAGCGTCGAGGGACTCGCCGCGGGCGGCCGCGCGCGCATTGGCGGCGAAGTGGTCGAGGTGCCGCTGGCCTGGAAAACGCGCGAGTTCGTGCGCGAGGACGGCAGCGCACGCACGGCCATGACGATTCCGTGGGGCGATGTCTACACGGCCTTCGTTTCGACCGGCATCGCCAACGTCGAGACCTACATGGTCGTGCCCGAGAAAACGATTGCGCGGGTGCGCTGGCTGCGCCACCTGCGCTGGCTGCTGGCCATGGCGCCGGTGCAGAAGTTCCTCAAGGGCAAGGCCGGGCAGACCGCCGGACCCGACCAGGCGCGGCGCGCGCGCAGCGGCTGCCAGGTCTGGGGCGAAGTGCGCAACGCTGCCGGCCGGCAGGAGTCGCTGTCGCTGATGACGCCGAATGGCTATGCGCTGACGGTCAGCGCGAGTCTCGGCATCGTCGAATACCTGCTCGCGAATTCGCCGGCCGGCGGCTACTACACGCCTTCGCTGCTGATGGGCGCGGACTATGTGCTGAAGCTGCCCGGCGTGCGACTGCTCGGGAACTGACCGGCCCAGGGCAGCGGCCACAGTCGGTCACCGGCAGCGGGCGCCGCTGCCGGAGTTCAGTCGCGCATGCGACGGAAGACGAACCACGGCAGGCACTGCACGAGCAGCGCGACCAGGCCCCACCAGCGCGGCTGGTAGCGCGTGAACGATCCCTGCCCGAGGCTGGCAACGACCGTGCGCGCGACCGCCTCGGGTTCGGCCGCAGGCAAGGGCAGCTTCATGCCGAAGGTGAGGTTGCTGCGCAGGAAGCCGAGACGATGGAACTGCACGCGCAGGGCCGACGGCAGATGGCCGTGGCGCAAGCTTTCGAAGTAGGTCTGCAGGCCACGCTTGGCCGCCGCGTAGACGATGTTGCGGCTGCGCCCGCGGGCGCCGGCGATGCTGCCGAAGCCGACGATCACGCCACGTGCGTCGAGCAGGGCCGGCAGCAGCGCATGCGCGATCGCGATCGGCGCATGCAGGTTGATCGCGAGCAGCTGGCCGATGCCGGCCGCCGCGAGCGAGCCGTCGTCGTCGCTGCGCGACATGCCGACCGGCAGCAGCAGGGCCTGCGGCGACGGCAGGCCGTCCAGCGCTTCGAGAATCCGCGCGCCCGGATTCGCGCTGGCGGCGAGATCGATGGCCAGGCTCTCGGTCCGGACCGCATAGCGCAGGTGCAGATCAGCAGCCATCACGGCCAGATCGCGCGCATCCGAGGCGACCAGCAATAGATCGTGCCCATTGCGGGCGAGCTCGACGGCGAGAGCCCGCCCGAGTCCGCTCGAGGCGCCGACGACGACCGCGGTCACAGGCCGAGCCTGCGGGTCAGTTCGGAGCGCTGCAGGGCGCCCGGATCGAAGCGGCGCAGGCACTCGCGGGCGAGCTCGAAATCGGCGATGCCGCGGCGCGCCGATTCGGCGTCGAGACTCGAATCCTTGATCAGGTTCGGTCGGGCCTGGTGTTCGAGGGCGAGCGCGGTCAGCGCTTCGATGAAGGCGGCCTGGCGGGGCGCCTTCGGTTGCGGCATCTGGATGGCCAGGGCGATGCCCTGGCCGTCGAAACTGAGCCCCTGGGCGACACCGTCGAACAGCTTGCTGGCGATCAGGCTGATGCGTGGCCGCAAGCGCGCAACGGCGGCCTGCAGCGCCTCGATGAAATCGCTGTAGCGCGCGTGCGGGACCAGCCATTGCGCCTCGACGAAGCCCGCGCTGCCGAACCCGGCGTAGTAGGCGCGCGCCTCGTTGAGCGGAAACAGCGCTGATTCGACCGGGACGTGCTGCTGGCCGGCGTGCGCGTAGCGGCGCTGGATCCAGCCGTTCATGGCGGCGATGCCGAGCCGGTTCCAGGTGCAGAGCGGCCACGGCGCAACCGTATTCGGCAGATCGGCCGCGGACCGTCCGCTGACGCGCTCCGCTTCCTTCGCCTCGAGCCCGTAGCGGATCACGCCGCGACCGAAGTGGCCGGGCCGCGCGTCATGCCAGCCATACAGAACCGGTGCGCCGGCATGGGTCCTGAGCACCTCGCCGGCCTCGACCAGGCTGGCGACGCGCAGGCTGCGCATCGAGTAGGCGGCCGGCGCCCGCACCAGGCGCAGGGTCGCGCTGCCGATCAGGCCGGGGATGCCGAAGCCGGCGAAGCAGGCCTCGAAACGTTCGGCCTCCTGATCCGCATCGAGGGCCAGCCAGCCTGCGGTCGGATCGAACAGTTCGATCGCTTCGACATGGCGGCGAAAGGTGCCGTCGCGGGCCGGATTCTTGCCATGCACGTCGGCGGCAATGCAGCCGCCGATAGTGGCGCGCGGATGGCCCGGCACGACCGGCAGCAGCCAGCCATGGGCGAGGGAGAAACGGGTCACGTCGCCGACACTGGCGCCAGCCTCGACGGTCAGCAGGCCCTGCTCGGCATCGAATTCGACGAGCCGGTCGAACACGCCGAGATCCTGGACCACGCAATCCTCGCCGAAGCTGGCGCCGACGTAGGAAACGCCGGCGCCGCGCGTGATGCGCTGCACATCGGCCGGCAGCGCCTCGATCAGGCGATAGCGGTCCGGTTTCTGCACGTGGCAACGCGCCGCGTAGCTGCGGTCGAAGCTGCGCAGGTCGAGTCGGGCCAGCGCGAAGCCGCGAGGCGTGCTCACGCCGCACCCTCCTTGCGCGTGGCGTGCTCCTGGGCGATGTCGGCCTCGAACAGGCGATCGAGATCGTTCTGGGCTTCGCGCGCGTTCTGCATGATCGCCGCTTCGTCGTCGTAGAACAGATGCTGTTCGGCAAGCAGCTTTTCATCGAACTCGCGGAAGCGATCGACGCGCTGCCCGGCCAGTGCTTCGGGCATGCCGAGCTGCTGCAGCGCCATGCGCGACATCTCGAGGCTCGAATGGAAGGTTTCGCGAACCACGTCGGCGCCGAGGTCCATGAGCCGGAACGCGTGCTGGCGGTTGCGCGCGCGGGCGATCACCTTGAGCTGTGGATACATGCGCCGGACCAGGCGCGCCGTACGGATGTTGGTCTCGGGATCGTCGGTGGCGACGATGAACAGTTCGGCCTTCTCGACCTGTGCCGCGCGCAGCAGGTCGCTGCGGGTCGGGTCGCCGTAGTAGATCTGGCTGCCGAAGCGGCGCGAGAACTCGACCTGCTCGATCGAACTCTCGATCGCCGTGAAGCGGATCTGGTTGGCGCGCAGGATGCGCGCGACGATCTGGCCGACGCGGCCGAAGCCGGCGATGATGACGCGTGGCGCATCGTCCTCGTCGATGGCGTCATAGGCGGGCTTCTCGGTCGCCTGGGTCGGTCCGAGCCGGGCGAACAGCACGACCAGCAGCGGGGTCAGCGCCATCGACAGCGTGATGACGACGATCAGCAGGTCGCGCAGCTGCGCATCGAGCAGGCGGTTCTGCACGGCCAGGGTGAACACGATGAAGGCGAATTCGCCGCCCTGGGCGAGCACGCCGGCCAGCTTCAGCGCGCTCGAGGCATCTTCGCGGGCGAGTCGGCCGACGCCGAACAGGATCAGGCCCTTGAGCACGAGCAGGCCGGCCAGCATGGCCGCGATCAGAACGGGCTGGTGCGGCACCATGCGGATGTCGGCGGTCATGCCGACGCTGATGAAGAACAGACCGAGCAGCAGGCCCTTGAACGGATCGATGCGCGCTTCGATTTCGTGGCGGTATTCCGAATCGGCAAGCAGGACGCCGGCCAGGAAGGCGCCGAGCGACATCGAGATACCGGCCAACCCGACCAGCCAGGCCGTGCCGAGCACCACCAGCAGGGTGCTGGCCGTGAACACTTCGGGCATTTGGGTGCGCGCGGCGATGCGGAACAGCGGGCGCAGCAGCAGGCGTCCACCGACGATCACGGCTGCGATCGTGAGCACGACGCGGACGGCACCGAACGCATTCGGCGCGGCACTGCCGGCGGCCGGATCGGCGGCAAGCAGGGGAATCAGGGCCAGGATCGGAATCGCGGCGACGTCCTGCAGAAGCAGGATGGCGAAACCGAGGCGACCGTGCGGACTCTGCAATTCCTTGCGTTCACCGAGGATCTGCAGGCCGATCGCGGTCGAGGACAGAGCCAGGCCGAGGCCGATGACCAGGGCCGCCTTCCAGTCCAGGGCGAACAGCATGCCGACCGCGAAGATGGCCAGCGCGGTGACCACGAGCTGTACGCTGCCGAAACCGAAGACGAGGCGGCGCATGACCCACAGCCGCTGCGGCGACAGCTCGAGACCGATCACGAACAGCATGAGGACGACGCCGAGCTCGGAGATATGTGCGATTTCTTCGGCATTGCCGACCAGGTTGAGCGCCGACGGCCCGATCAGGGCGCCGGCCGCCAGGTAGCCGAGGACCGCGCCGAGGCGGGAGCGCTTGGCCAGCGGCACCGCGATCACCGCGGCCAGCAGCAGGACCACGGCGTACTGGATGAATCCACTCGATTCCACGGCTCACTCCGTTGAGGACGGCGAATTATCGCACGCGACCACGGTCCGTCCGTGCCGGACCAGGGCTTCCGCATTGTGTGCAAGGCGGCGGCAGATCCGGCTTCTCAGTCCTTGAGACCTCCACGATGAAGTCTGAGCGAAACCGGAGGTGCCCCATGTTGCTTGCTCCATTCACATCCATCGAATCACCCACCCGCCAGCGGGTCGTGCGCCGTGCCGATCCGGGCCTGCTGCCCTGGCTGCTGCTCTGGGCGCTGGCCGGCGCGCTCGGGCTATGCCTGCTGCCCGGCCTGCGCGGCAATGCGCTGTCCGGGCTGACCCTGCCGTTCTGGCTACTCGGCGCTCCGCTGCTCGATATCGCCTGGCTGACCCGCGCACGCTGGCTGGCCGCCTTGCGCGAACGAGTCGGGTCGCGGCGCCCGCGCCTCGCCCGCTGACTGGCCGCGGCGCCCGCGTGCGTCTCAGCCGCGCGTGCCGAGCCGCTTGCGCTCCATGCGCCGCAGGAACTCCGCCATGATGCGCCGATACAGGTCCGCGCCGAGGTAGACATCCTCGACCCCGGCGTCGATCGACGGATTGTCGTTGACCTCGATCATGGCCAGGCGCTCGCCGTTCTTCTTGATGTCGACGCCGTACAGGCCGTCGCCGATCGGTGCGGTGGCCTTCAGCGCCAGCTTGACGACGTCGGCCGGCGCCTCGCGCACCGGCAGGGTCTCGAACCCGCCGGATTTGCTCGTGCCCTTGGCGCCGTGGTTGTAGATCTGCCAGTGGCCACGCGACATGTAGTACTTGCAGGCATACAGCGGCTCGCGATTGAGCACGCCGATGCGCCAGTCGAATTCGGTGAACATGAATTCCTGGGCCAGGATCAGGGCCGTGTGCTGGAACAGGGTGTCGGCCGCCTCCTTGAGGTTTTCCGGCTTCTCGACCTTGACGATGCCACGCGAGAATGAACCGTCGGGGATCTTCAGCACGAGCGGAAAGCCGAGGCGTTCGGCGCTCTCCTCGAGTTTCTTCGGATCATCCTTGTAGAGGATCTCGGTGCGCGGGATCGGCAGCTTGCGCGACAGCATCAGGTCGTGCATGTAGATCTTGTTGGTGCACTTCAGGATCGACTCGGGATCGTCGATGACGACCATGTCCTCCTTCTCGGCCTTGTTGGCGAATCGATAGGTATGGTTGTCGAGGGCGGTCGTCTCGCGGATGAACAGGCCGTCGTACTCGGCCAGGCGCTGGTAATCGTTGCGGCCGATCGGATCGACCTCGATGCCGAGCTCGCTGCCGGCTTCGATGAACAGCTTGAGCGCCTTCTTGTTCGACGGCGGCATCTTCTCCTCGGGATCGACCAGCATGGCCAGGTCGAAGCGGTACTTGCGCCGCGCCCGCGGCTTGCGCCAGAGCTTCTTCGAGAAGCGATCGAGGACCTGGGCAAAGGCGTCTTCCTGCTCGTCCGACAATGAATGCAGGCCGGTCGGCTTGATCGCGGCGATCTGCCAGACCCGGTCGCGCTCGAACTCGATGCGCAGGATCGGGCTCGGAAAGGCATCGAAGACCTGGCGGGCGAGATCCTCGAGGGCCGGGTGCGAGGTTTCGCCGAAGTAGACGAGGATGCCGAAGTCAGTCGTATCGCGTCCGCCCGCCGGCAGGAACTTGCCGAGCTGGCTGCTCAGATCCTCGATGTCGAGGCCATACAGCGAACGCCGGCGCAGGTCGTTGATCGTGCGTACCGACGGAATCACCTTGTGCCCGCGCGCTTCGGCCAGCAAGGAGACGTAGTAGCCGGTGCCGAGATACTTGTAGCTGCGGCAGAGATTGATGACCTGGGTGCGCTCGTCGTCGTCGTTGAGCGATTGCTTGAGGTAATCCTGGGCCGACACGACGTTGTCGGACGGGTAGTAGGAACCCCAGTCCGAGGTTTTCTCGACGACGATGATGAGACGACTCATGCAGTTCCTGGCATTGAGGGTGGCGCGACGCGGATGCCCGGCGAGGGTTCAGGAGCGCGGCAGGGATCGCAGGCAGACGGAATCGATGCCGGGCGAAGTTTGCCACACGCCTGCTGGGCCTTGCAGTGCGCCTGGTCGGCAAGGCGAAGAAAACAGCCGGCGGGTTGCGACAGCCTGCCCATTGCACGCGACCTTGCGAATCCCTAGGCTCGCGCGATGTCGAATCCGCCCTCACCGCGCCACGCTGTCGGCATGGCCGCCCGCAAGCTCAACATCCGCCGCGCCGTCGAAGGCGACCTGGCCGACCTCGTCGCGCTCGAAAACCAGTCTTTCAGCGGCGACCGCCTCAGTGCGCGGCAATGGGCGCGCCATCTGGACAGCGATTCGGCGATGATCCTGGTGGCACTCGGCGAGCGCCACCTGATCGGCGCGCTGGTCCTGTTCTTCCGGCGCGGCAACGACATCGCCCGGCTCTACTCGTTGGCCATCGCCGCCGAGTCGCGCGGCCTCGGCCTCGGCAACAGCCTGCTCGAGGCCGGCGAGCGCGCGGCGCGCCGGCGCGGCTGCCGGCGCATGCGCCTCGAGGTGCGTGCGGACAATGCCGCGGCACGCCGCGTCTACGAGCGGCGTGGCTTCCGTGTCATCGGTGAGCGCAAGGCCTACTACGAGGATGGCGAAGACGCGATCCGCTACGAAAAGACCTTCGACCCGGCCTGAGCGAACGGCGGTCGGCCGGGCCGATCAGTGAATGCGCACCGCGCGTTCGAAGCCGGCCCGCGCGATCGTGTGTTCGAGCCAGCCGCTGCGCAGGTAGCGACGCACCTTGACCAGGCCTTCCTCGCTGCCGACCACCTCGACCTTCATCGGCGACTTGCCCTTGAGGTAGACCATGAAGCGCTGGCCCTTTTCGGCAGCGAGCTTGCGGTAGTCGAGGATCGTATCCGGGCGTTCGACAGCTTCGACCGGGCTTGCCATGAGCAGTTCCGGTTCCTCCGCGTTCGTTGCCGGATCCGCTGCGGCCACGGCCGCACCCGTCGCTTTGGTCACGGTACTGGCCGCGGTTTCAGGCTCCTGCGCAGGCCGTGACCGGGACCTCTCCATCTGCACGATGGAATAAAGCGTCTTGTCCTCGCTGTCGGCGGGCAGTGGTTGTGCGCTGACCGTGCGCATTCCCACGCGCTGGGTTTGGCCGTCGACCACCAATTCAGCGTGGGCGCGTGCGAGCCATCGACCCCAGTCGTCGTCCTCCGAGACGGCAGCATCGATCGCAGGCGAGTAGCGGATGACAAGATCCAGCGAGCCGCCGTGCTCGGCAAACTTGCGATAGGCCGCGTCGGTCGTCCCGGTGGCTTCCAGACCACCGACTCGCAAGGCCCGCTGCACCGATGCAACGTGCCGGTCGACGAATTCTGCGGTGCTTACACCATCCTTTTCAGCGCAAAAATTATTTCGGGCCTGGACGAATCCCTGATCAAGAACATGCCATTCGCTGGCGGCGAGTTCGAGGTCCTCGGAGTTGCGCGACCCGACCAGATTGAATTCATCGATCGAATCGACGCGGCCGGCCCCGGGAGTCTCGAGCGACTGCTCGATCTTCAGTACGTCACCATCGCGATGCCAACCCATGCGAAACGATGTGGGCTTCACCGAGAGCCCCATGCTGGCGAATTCGTCCGCTGTCCAGACATTGTCGTCGAGACATCCAGCCGCTTCGAACGGCGAAGCGCTGGCATTGCCGAATATGGCCAACTCGCTCGAGAGCGGCCATGCCACTGTTCCATGGCCTCCGCTGAACTTCAGGTCGATGTCGTGGATTGCGCTCAGGTCGATCTTGCGCTTCTTGCCGGAAGCCCCGCTGCGGTAGTACTGGAGGATAGGCACATCGATCGAGAGACTGTCGAAGTGATAGGCATCCTCTTCGGTTCCGTCGACAGGGATCATGTCGATATCGCTGACCCAGGCGCCCCCCAAGGGATTCATCCAGCAGCTGCGAAAAGACACATCCCAGTCCGGGAATGCCAGCATCAGCGCACCTTCCGCCACCACTCTCGCGTGGAAAGCCCAGTAGAAGAGCAGGATGACGACCGCAATCAGTGCGCCAAGGTGGTGCCAGATGGACAATCTGCGCCGTTCCGCATTGCGCGGATTAATCGCCATGGATTCCCTTCCCCCTTTCTGATCGCTGGTCGCGCCCCAACGCGACCATCTGCAGTTCAATACTACTGCATTTGGCGGATGGCTGACGACCGGGGAGTCGACCTGCCCGCTACCAGCCGGCGTCCTTGAGTTTCTGCGCGGTCTGCGCATCGGCTGGCCGCGCGACCAGGCCACCGGCGGGGGCCAGACTGACTCGATAGCTACCGCCATCGACCAGGGGCAGGTAGGCAGCGCTGCCGTAGTCGGCATCGATCCACGGCAACCACTGCGGAAAACGTCGCTTCAGGTCGAGCAGGTCGAAAGGATTGTTGTTCTCGAGGCTGACCACGCTGCGCTCGCGCTCGCTTTCCTCGGCCGCATCGGCGTAGCGCCCGCTGATGCGGTCGAGCCGGTACAGCGGCGAAGCGCCGAGCATGACCGCCCGCGGTTGCCACTTGACCACGCGCGCATCGAGTTGCCACTGGTCGCCGGCCAGTTCGACCCCGCGGTGGCCACCGTCCGGAAAGTCGATGCGCACGGCGTAGCGTTGGGGGCCGAGCTGGCGCACATCGAGCGTAGCCAGGGTGGTTTCGGTGGTCAGGCGGCGGTAGCCGAGCAGGGCCGATCCGGACAATGCGCCGAGCAGGGCCAGGAGCAGGAAGACCAAGGTCCACAGGCCGCGGTGGCAGGCCGAAAGGCGATGCCGGTCGCGCCAGCGCCGACGCGCACCAAAGCCGCTGATCAGCGCGAACAGGGCGCAGAATCCGGCGAAGACATAGAACGCGATCAGGAACGGCGTCAGCGGCATGGAGCAAAGGATAGCGCGTTCGCCGTTGCGGCTGCGCAGTCCGGCTGCTGCGATGCGATGCAGACGGCAGCGCTATACTCGGTCCCGGTTTCCTGATCCGCGGGCCCTCGCATGGTTCCTGTTTCCCGATTGCTGATTGTTCTGGTCCTGTTCGCGCTGCTCGCCGGCTGCGGCAACAAGGGCGAGCTGGTCAAGCCCGTGCCGAAGACCAGCGCCGTGTCCGCTCCCTCGTCCTGAGCCTGCGCCGGTCGATGGCCCTCGCTTTCAGCAAGATGCACGGCATCGGCAACGATTTCGTCCTCATCGATTGCCGCGAGCGGTCGCTGCCGCTCGATACGGCGGCGATCCGCCTGCTCGGCCATCGTCATTTCGGTGTCGGATTCGACCAGCTGCTCAGCATCGAGACCAGCCGTGACGAAGACTGCGCATTCGCCTACGGGGTCTGGAACAGCGACGGTTCGCGCTCCGGCCAGTGTGGCAACGGCGTGCGCTGCGTCGCCGCCTGGCTGGCCCGCGACGGCGTGCTCGGCGAAGGCCTGGTGCGTCTGATGAGCCCGTCCGGCCCGGTCCGCGTCGAGCGACTGGCGGATGGACGCATCCGGGTCGACATGGGCGAGCCGCGATTCGCCCCGGCCGCCCTGCCGTTCGACGTGCCGCACGAACGCGAGCGCTACTCGATCGATGTGGTCGGCCGCTCGGTCGAAATTGGCGCCGTATCCATGGGCAACCCGCATGCGGTGATCGAAGTCACCGACATCGACGAGGCAGCGGTCGATGTGCTCGGTCCGCAAGTCGAACACGCGCAGGAGTTCCCGCGAGGCTGCAACGTCGGCTTTGCCCAGGTGCGATCGCGTTCCGCGGTCGACCTGCGCGTCTGGGAACGCGGCGTCGGTGAAACCCTGGCCTGTGGCACCGGCGCCTGCGCGGCGGTCGCCGTGCTGCACCGTCGCGGCCAGCTCGATGACGAGGTCGAAGTCAGGCTGCCCGGCGGCGTGCTGGAAATCCAATGGCAGGGCCCGGGACATTCCTTGTGGAAAACCGGATCCGCAAGCTTTGCATTCGAAGGAGTGTGGCATGAGTGAGTTGAGCGTGAAGGACGGTCTGACCGCGATGGAGGTGGCGAGCTACCTGCGCCGGCATTCCGATTTCCTCAAGGAATTTCCGGATATCGCGATGCTCTTGCGGCTGCCGCGCGAACAGGGTCCGGCCGCCTCGCTGGCCAGTTACCAGCTCGAGGTCCTGCGCGACAAGAACAACGAGTTCTCGCGGCGATTGCACGACCTGATCGAAATCGCCCACGAGAACGAAACCCTGATGGTGCGCGTGCATACGCTGACCCTGGCCCTGATGCGCGCGGGCAGCCTGGCCGACACGGTGACCCGTGTGGTCGCCAGCCTGACCGAGGATTTCCACACCGATCTCGTCCGCGTGGTGCTGTTCCGCAGCGATCCGGACCTGCCAGTGGCCGACTGGCTGCTGGTCGAGGCCGACGGTCCGGCCGCGATGCCCGCGTTCACCGAGTTCCTCAAGCGCGGCGAGCCGCTGTGCGGGCGCCTGCAGCAGGACAAGCTCGATGCACTGTTCGGCGATCGCGCCGGCGAAGTGCAGTCGGCGGTCCTGCTGTCGATCGGCAATGTCGGCATGCTCGCCATCGGCAGCCTCGACGCCAATCGCTTCCATCCGGGCATGGGCACCGTGTTCCTGCGCCTGATCGCCGAAGCGATGGCGGTGGCAGTCGGCCGCTACACCGACAGCGCTTGAAATGAACGCGCCGCTGGCCAGCGCGGTCGATCGTTTTCTCGGTTACCTGCGGGTCGAACGGCGCTATTCGCCATCGACCCTCGACAACTATGCGCGCGCACTCGGCAAGCTCAGCGCGCGGGCCGAGCAACTCGGCCTGTCGCGCTGGAGCGAATTGCGCACGGCGCAGTTGCAGAGCCTGGTTGCCGAACAGCATCGCGCCGGGCTCGCCCCGGCCAGCCTCGGCCTGTTCCTGTCGAGTTGCCGCAGCTTCTTCCGTTTCCTCGCCCGCGACGGCGAAGTCAGCGTGAATCCGGCGGTCGGCGTGCGTTCGCCGAAGATTCCGCGCAAGCTACCGAAGGTGCTCGATGCCGACGAGATGAATGCCCTGCTCGAGTTCCCGGCCGACGACGCCGAGGCCGTGCACGACCGGGCCATGCTCGAGCTGCTCTATTCGAGCGGCCTGCGCGTGGCCGAGATCGTCAGCCTGCGCTGGCGCGACCTCGATGCCGGCGAGGGCATGCTAAGGGTTACCGGCAAGGGCTCGAAGACGCGCATCGTGCCGGTCGGCCGGCAGGCGCTGTTTGCCCTCGCCGCCCTGCGCGAGCAGGAGCAGGCCGCCGATGATGCGCTGATCCTGCGCGGCCGCGGCGGCCGCCCGCTCAGCACCAACGGCGTGCGCACGCGGCTCAAGCGCCGCGCCCGCGAGCAGGGCATCTGGCAGCGCGTCTATCCGCATCTGTTGCGGCACTCCTGCGCCAGTCACCTGCTCGAGTCCTCGGGCGATCTGCGCGCCGTGCAGGAACTGCTCGGCCACGCCGACATCGGCACCACCCAGATCTATACGCACCTGGACTTCCAGCACCTGGCCAAGGTCTACGATGCGGCCCATCCGAGGGCGAAGCGGCGCAACGATTGATCCGGCGCACGCCCAGCACGTGTTGTTGCGCGCGTGCCGCGGCGAGCTTTCTCGCTGAATGGCCGGCCAATGCACGCCAGCGATGGACTGATCAAACTGACGATGCGGTGAATGCGAAAAATGCAATTACGTGCCGGGTTCAGCTTCGACCCTGCAGCCTTGAAGCACAGGACGGCATCGATCCCGATGCGTCCGCACTCAAGGAGAAATACTGATGGCCAATACAGCACGCTTCATGTCGGCAACCACGCTGATCGGTGACGGCATCCGCAATCCGCAGAACGAGTCGCTCGGCGACCTCAAGGAAATCATGATGGACACCGCCAGCGGGAAGATCGCCTATGGGGTCGTTTCCTACGGCGGAATCCTCGGCCTCGGCGACAAGCTGTTCGCCGTGCCGTGGAGTGCGTTCAGCATCGACCACGAAAACCACAAGCTCGTGCTGAACGTCAGCAAGGAGCGCCTGAAGGACGCGCCGGGCTTCGACAAGGACAACTGGCCGAATTTCGCCGATCCCGCGTTCACGACCAGCATCGGCAACTGGTACCAGTAAGCTTACAGTCCGCATCGCGCCCTCGGAGGCCGGCCTCGCGCCGGCCTCTTTCGATCGCTCCGAAGAATCATGTGCGTGCCGGGCCGTGTCCGCGCGCAAACCCTTGGAATGGCGCGCCAGGCCCCCAGATAGGCGTTTCCCAGCCGTTCGCGGAGTCCCGATGGAATCGTTCCACGCCACCACCATAGTCTCCGTGCGCCGCGGCGGCCGGGTCGTCATCGGCGGCGACGGCCAGGTCACCCTCGGCAACACGATCATGAAGGCCAACGCGCGCAAGCTGCGCCGCCTCGGCAAGGGCGACGTGCTGGCCGGCTTCGCCGGCGCGACCGCCGATGCATTCACCCTGTTCGAACTGTTCGAACAGAAGCTCGAGCGCTTCAGCGGCAACCTGACCCGGGCCGCGGTCGAGCTGGCCAAGGACTGGCGCACCGATCGCCGCCTCGGCCGTCTCGAAGCCATGCTCGCCGTCGCCGACAAGGACGCCTCGCTGCTGATTTCGGGCAATGGCGATGTCGTCGAACCGGAGAACGGCCTGATCGCGATCGGCTCCGGCGGCCCCTACGCCCAGGCCGCGGCCAAGGCCCTGATCGAAAACACCGAGCTCGATGCGCGCACGATCGTCGAACAGGCGCTCAGGATCGCCGGCGACATCTGCATCTATACGAACGGCAATGTGACTGTGGAGGAGCTGGGAGTCGGGAATGGGGAATAGGGAATCGTAATGGCCGAAACCCGTATCTCTGTACCTTACCTGCAGCTTTTACCATTCCCGATTCTCCATTCCCCATTCCCGGCTTCATAACATGCAAGAAATGACCCCCCGCGAAATCGTCCACGAGCTCGACCGCTACATCATCGGCCAGAATGCGGCCAAGCGCGCGGTCTCGATCGCCTTGCGCAATCGCTGGCGGCGCATGCAGCTCGATGCCGAACTGCGCAACGAGGTGACGCCGAAGAACATCCTCATGATCGGGCCGACCGGAGTCGGCAAGACCGAGATCGCGCGCCGCCTCGCCGCACTGGCGAACGCGCCGTTCATAAAGGTCGAGGCGACCAAGTTCACCGAGGTCGGCTATGTCGGCAAGGATGTCGAGCAGATCATCCGCGACCTCGCCGAAGCGGCGGTGAAGATGGCGCGCGAGCAGGCCAAGGCGCGCGTGCGCAGCCAGGCCGAGGATCGCGCCGAGGACCGCATCCTCGATGCGCTGCTGCCGCGCCGGCAGACGGTCGGCTTCGCCAATGAACCGGCCCAACCCGACGAGCGCGCGGCGGAGACGCGGCAGAAGCTGCTCAAGCAATACCGCGAAGGCCAGCTCGACGAGCGCGAAATCGAAATCGAGGTGGCGCTCAACATCGGCGTCGAGATCATGGCCCCGCCTGGCATGGAGGAGATGACCAACCAGCTGCATGGCATGTTCCAATCGCTGTCCGGCTCACGCACGCAGAAGCGCAAGCTCAGCGTCGCCCAGGCGCGCCCGCTGCTGATCGAGGAAGAGGCCGGCAAGCTGGTCAACGACGAGGAGATCAAGCAGAAGGCAATCGAGAACTGCGAGCAGAACGGCATCGTCTTCATCGACGAGATCGACAAGGTCGCACAGCGCGGCGAGTTCAGCGGCGCCGGGGTCAGTCGCGAAGGCGTGCAGCGCGACCTGTTGCCGCTGGTCGAAGGCTCGACGGTGACGACCAAGCACGGCATCGTGCGTACCGATCACATCCTGTTCATCGCCTCGGGCGCTTTTTCGCTGGCCAAGCCGTCCGACCTGATTCCCGAGCTGCAGGGCCGCTTTCCGATCCGGGTCGAGCTCGGCGCCCTGACCGCCGATGATTTCCGCCGCATCCTGAGCGAACCGCAGCACGCCCTGACCAAGCAGTACACCGCCTTGCTCGCCACCGAGGGCGTCAAGCTCGCGTTCACCGACGACGGCATCAAGCGCCTCGCCGAGGTCGCCTTCCAGGTCAACGAGCGCACCGAGAACATCGGTGCGCGACGCCTGCACACCGTCCTCGAACGCCTGCTCGACGAGATCTCGTTCACCGCCTCCGACCACGACGGCGGCTCGTTCAGCATCGACGCGGCCTACGTCGACGCCCATCTCGGCGAACTGGTCAAGGACGAGGATCTGTCGCGGTACATCCTGTAGTGGCCGGGAATGGAGAATAGGGAATGGAGAATGGTTTGAAGCGAACACCGCGATCTGACGCCGTTTGCCGTTACCGATTCCCCATTCCCTATTCCCCATTCCCGCCGCTGCAGTTGCAGCGGCACGCCATTCATCCGACCATAGCCCCATGAGTACTGTTGTTCCTTTCAAATCCCGCGGCATCCGCGTGCTCCTGCGCGAAGCCCTCGAGCAGCGAATTCCGATGCGTTTTGCCCGCGAGCGGGTCCAGCCGGGCTGGATCCACGGCTATGTGGTCGGCCTCTCGCGCGAATTCTGCCTGATCGCCGAGGTCGGCGACGCCATGCGCTTCGATGGCTATGTCGTGCTCTCGATCGCCGACCTGACCCAGGTCGAGGAAGATCCCTCGCGCGAATTCGTCGAGAAAGCGCTGGCCCTGCGCAATGAACCGCTGGCCATCCCCGAGGATTTCCCGCTCGACAGCTGGGCGGCGATCGCCGAGGCGGCGATGCGATTCGCGCCGCTGTTGTCGGTCAATGTGATCGAGGACGAGGACGGTGAGGTCAGCTACATCGGCCAGCTGGTCGGCATCGAGAACGATGCCCTGCTGTTGCGCGAGGTCGATCCGAATGCACACTGGCATGCCGATGCCGGCGACTACGGCTTCGACGAAATCGCCTCGATCGGCTTCGGCACCGGCTACCTCGATGCGCTGTGGCTGGTCGCCGGCACACCGACCGATCCGATGAGCCCGCGCATGCCGGCGTCGGATTCGGTGCACTAAGGGCCGGGAATGGAGAATGGGGAATAGGGAATTGGAAGGCAAAAGCCCAAGACGGCGGTCGGCCGCTCCTGCTTGACCCATTCCCGATTCCCCATTCCCGATTCCCCATTCCCCATTCCCGATAAAACATGCCCACCCCCACCCAGCTGACCCTGCATCGCGCCTCGCACGCGCTCGAAGTCGGTTTCGACGATGGCGAGGTGTTCCGGTTGCCGGCCGAATACCTGCGGGTCAACTCGCCGAGCGCGGAAGTTCAGGGACATGGTCCGGGCCAGAAGGTCCTCGTCGCCGGCAAGATCGACGTCGCCATCGACGAGATCGTGCCGGTCGGCAACTACGCCGTCCTGCTCAAGTTCAGCGACGGCCACCAGACCGGCATCTTTTCCTGGGACACGCTCTACGAGCTCGGCCGCGATCAGGCGAAGAACTGGGCGGAGTATCTGGCCGCGCTCGAGGCAGCGGGGAAATCACGGTGCGCCTGATGGCGCCGGGAATGGAGAATAGGGAATGGGGAGGCGTTAACCGCATGGATCCGAATCGTTTCGTTTCCTGCTTGGCTCTTTCGATTCTCCATTCTCCATTCCCCATTCCCGGCCTTCGTTCACCACCCCCCGCCGCCGCCGCCGCCGCCACCGCCGCCCGAGGAACCGCCGCCACCGCCACCGGATGAGGATCCGGGCGGACTGGCCGAGGAGCTGATCGCGCTGCTCAGGCTCGAGCCGAGCGAGCTGCCGAAACTGCTGGCGTCGAAGCCGCGGCTCGAATCGCTGGCCGCGTACCAGGCCATGCCGGCGGCCGCGGCGGCGACCGCGGCGGGTCCGATCGCCGCGGCGAGCTGGTCACCCCAGGTCTTTTCGACATCGAGGGCAAGTGCGTAGGGCAGCAGACGCTGGTATTCGTCGACGCTCATCGGTGGCGCCTTGGCCCTGGCCAGGTCGTCGCGTTCGGCGACGCCGAGATAGAGACGCAGGCCTTCGATGCGGTCGAGCAGCTTGCGCCCGGCTACCGTCGGTGCCCTCATCCAGTGCGCGAACGGCACCTGTACGGCGGACAGCAAGGCGACCAGCAGCGCGCAGAGGACGCTCGTGGTGTAGCTCAGGAAGCCGGCGGCGACGAGCAGGATCGCGCCGACGATGATCGCGCCGATGATCAGGCCGATCGGTCGCCGGCCATCCTTCCAGGCGATCACGGCGTTGAGCACGATGCTGCTGAGGACCGTGGCAACGATAAAGACGATGACGGTCGGCACGATGACCGGCGCGTTGACCGACAGCGGATCGATCAGGAAGGCGGCCACGATCGCGGCGATCGAGATCAGGCCGCCGAGGCAGCCGATGCCGTCGTTGCGACGGAAATTCGGTTTGGCCTGGGTCGAGTCGAGCAGCTTCTGGTGGGCGCTGCGGGCCGGACCAATGATCGCGTGGTTCTTGTCGTCGAATTCGAGCGAGCTGCGGCTGCCGAGCAGGCCTTCGTAGAGGGTGCGTTCCGACTCGGGCAGGTCGCTGGAGGGATGGCCACCCGGCATGCGCTCGATCGAGTAGTCGGATTTGCCGCCCTTGCGGATGCGCACGTTGCCGCGCACGCCGAGCGCGACCATGTCGGCGGCGAAGCAGCGGTCGTCATAGGCCATGCGCCGGATGTAGCGCACCGCGGCCGGCGACAGACCGGGCGGCGGATCGTACTCGGGAATGACGACGCCACCCTTCGGATCGCGCCCGACCCGCCGCCATTGCAGGTAGAGGAACCCGGTCAGGACCAGCAGGCCGATCGCCATGACCGCCTCGCGCCGGTTGTCGGCGGCAAACCAGCTCAGGTTGCGGGTCAGATCGGGCGGCTTGACGAGGCTCTTGGGAAAGCTGACGACTACGGTCAGGCCGTTGTGCGGCGGCAGTGGACGCGTGGTCGCTATCCTGGCGTGGCCGCCATCGGTTCCCGTCGCGGCGGTATAGTCCTGGCCCTTGGCCCCTTGCGGTCCGGTATAGCCCTCGACCCGGATGCTGTCCCGCGGCGGATTGCCGGGCAGGTGCACGCTTGCGCTGGCCTCGTCGATGAAGAAGTCCCAGCCATTGCCGGTCACGTTCCAGTAGAGCTCGTCGTGGTCCTCGAAGAAGCCGAGCTGGCGCGCCGTGCGATAGCGGAACGTGTAGCTGAACTCGCCGCTGCCGAGATAGACCTCGGGGTCGCCGAAGTAGACGCGCACGCCGTTCGAGAGCCCCTCGGCGTGCCATTTCTCGGGCTTGCCGTCGCGGCTGACGTCGAGCGGCTCGAACAGCACGTTGACGCGGTTTCCGTATCGATCCTGGTAGTGGGTCGGAAAATCGCGGTAGATGCCGCGGCGGATGCGGTTGCCTTCGGCGCGCACGCGGATCGTCTCGGTCACGGTCATGGTCGAGTCGGCGGCGATCACGATGTCGCTGTGGAACAGCAGGATGCGCTCGTCGGCATGCGCCGCAAGGCTGCAGAACAGGACCAGCATCAGGGCGATCGTGCGGATCATGGCGGGCTCCTCGTTTGCGCGTTGGCTTCGAAGAATTCTCCACGTTGAAAGCCGGCCAGACGGGCCACGATCAGGTCGGGAAAATGCTCGATGCGGGTGTTGAGCTGACGTACGGCGCCGTTGTAGTAGCGACGGGCGTATTGCAGGTGGTCCTCGATTGCGACGAGGTCGCGCTGCAGCTGCAGGAAGTTTTCGCTGGCCTTGAGATCGGGATAGCTTTCCTGCAGGGCCAGCAGGCGCTCGATCTGGCGGCCGAGCTCGTCCTCGAGGCGGGCGCGGTCGGCGAGGCCGGCGGCGGCCTCGGCGCGGGTTCGCAACTCGCTGACCGTGGTCAGGGTGGCGCGTTCGTGATCGGCATAGGCCTTGACCGCGGTGACCAGCTGCGGGGTCAGGTCGTGCCGGCGCATCAACTGCACGTCGATGTCGCTCCAGGCGGCGCGCATCTGATTGCGCTCGGCGACCAGCCGATTGAAGATGAGGATGGCGCCGAGCAGCAGCGCGAGCCCCGCGACGATCACCGCGATCAGCATGCCTGGACTCCCCTCGAAAGACCCTTGCGCCGCGAAGTCTACCCGTCCGCGTCCTTCGGCAGCGCCTTGATGTTGCGATCGAACCAGTCGGCGATCGCATGATAGACGTGCAGGCGCATCGACGTCGTGGCCAGGCCGTGCTTGCCGCCCGGATAGGTCATCAGGTCGAACTGGATGCCGCGCAGCTGCAATTCGGCCATCAGCTTGGTCGAGTTTTCGAACAGCACGTTGTCATCGGCCATGCCGTGGACGAGGAACAGGCGCGAGCTCAGGCCATCGAGCCAGGCGAACGGAGCGCTGCGGATGTAACCGGCCGGGTTGTCCGCCGGCGTCGACAGGTAGCGTTCGGTGTAGTGGGTGTCGTACAGCGACCAGTCGGTGACCGGGGCCACCGCGACGCCGCCGGCGATCGCGTCCGAGGCCTTGCTCAGCAGCATCGTCGTCATGTAGCCGCCGTAGCTCCAGCCGAACACGCCGATGCGCCCGGCGTCGACCCAGGGCTGCGCAGCGAGCCAGCGGATGCCGGCCAGCTGGTCGAGCACCTCGGCATTGCCGAGCTGGCGGTAGATCACGTCCGAGAAGCTGCGCCCGCGACGGGCCATGCCGCGGTTGTCGAGGGTGAACACGACATAGCCCTGCTGGGCCATGTACTCGAGGAACCTGACCTGCTGCGAGGCGTGCGCCGAACCGGAATCGCCCCAGGCCCGCACCACTTTCTGCACGCCGGGGCCGCCATAGTAGTAGTTGAAGACCGGGTAGCGCTTGGCCGGATCGAAGCCGGCCGGCTTGTACAGGCGGTAGTAGAGCGTCTGGCCATCGTCGGCCTTGAGCGTGCCGAACTCCGGTTCGATCGCGGCGGCCCGGTACGGCGCATAGGGATGGGTGTCATCAAGCGTATTCTGCTCGATCCAGGCGAGCAGGCTGCCGTCGGGTTTGCGTACGCTGACCTGGGGCGGCGTCTTCGGATTGCTGAAGGTATCGACGTAGAAGCTCGCGTCGTCGGCAAACGTGGTCGTATGTGTGCCGTCGCGCTGGCTGATGCGGCGCGGCGCGTCGGCCTCGCTGCCGTCGAGCTTGAGTGCGTAGACCTGGGTGTCGGGAACGAAGTCGCGGTTCGACTGCACGTAGACGGTCGCCGCCCCCTCGTCCACCGCCAGCAGCTTGTCGATGTTCCAGTCGCCGGCGCTGACCGCGTTGCGCAGCGTGCCGTCGAGCCCGTACAGGTACAGATGCTTGTAACCGCTGCGCTCGCTGGCCCAGAGCAGGCTCTTGCCGTCGGCGAGGAAGCGCAGGTCATCGTTGAGGTTGAGCCAGGTCGCGCTGCTTTCGGTCAGCACGGTGCGCTGTTCGAGGCTCTCGGTCTCGACGATGCGCAACTCGAGGCGTTGCTGGTTGCGTGTTTCGACCTGAAACGCGAGGCGCCTGGCATCGGCCAGCCAATCGACGCGCGCGAGGTAGATGTCGGGGTCGATGCCGAGGTCGATCCAGCGTGCCTCGCCGCCGGCCGGGGCGATCAGGCCGAGCTTGACCGTGACATTGGCCTTGCCGGCGGCCGGGTAGCGCTGCTCGATGACTTCGGTGCGCTCGGCATAGACCTCGCTGCGCTTGACGATGTCGACCGCCGATTCATCGTAGCGTTCGAAGGCGATCGCCGAATCGTCGGGCGCCCACCAGTAACCGCGGTCGCGTGCCATCTCCTCCTGGGCGACGAACTCGGCCTCGCCGTTGTGGATGGTTCCGCCGCCATCGCTGGTCAGCGCGCTGGCCTTGTCGCTGGCCAGGTCGATGACCCAGAGATTCTGCCCGCGAACGAATGAAACGAAGCCGCCCTTGGGCGACACGCGCGGATCGATGACGGCGCCGCCGGTCGGCAACTCGCGCAGCGCCTTATCGCCCGCGCCGAGTGTGTACAGATAAAGTTTGTCGGACAGCGGAAACAATAGCGCCTTGCCGTCCGGCGACCACTGGTAATCGATGATGCCGCTGAGACCGGCGCGGCGCGCACGCTCGCGACGGGCCTTTTCGGCATCGCTGAGTTCGGCGCCGCTGTCGAGCGCGTCGGCGTCGACGAGGCGTCGCGTGGTCTTGTCCTTGATGTTGTATTCCCAGAGATCAAGCCGACTCTGGTCGTCCTTGCGACCACGCAGGAACGACACGCGTGCGCCGTCCGGGGAAATCTTGAGGGCCTGCGGCACCGGGCCGTCGAGCCCGCCACCGGCGAAGATGCTCTCGATGGTCAGCGAATCGGCGCTCACGCGGTTGGCGCAGAGCAGGATGACGACGAGCCAGAGCGCACGCATTGAATCCTCCTTGTTGGCCCTTGATTATCCCGGTGACCGGCGCGGATTGAAACAGCGCCGTGCCTGGCCTAGAGGTGCCTGGGCGCACGGAGCATGAGCGATGCGTCGATCGTGGTTCTTCTCGCGCTGGGCTTTGTTGATCTATTGCAGGTGCTTGGTTTGCTCACCCGGTGCAAACGAGTCGAAGCCGGCTCGTGCGGGCCGATGGCCGACAAGAGTCGAGGTTAGAGCATTCGGCGGCGTCGGCGATGCGAGATCCAGTGCCCCAACAGCCGAGGAATTGGTGTTCGTCCTTTGTTGCGCCTCATTGCCTGACGAATAAAGCTCAGCCACGACTCGCGCTGTTGGCCGGTCGCGCGGGAGATCAGGCGACCAAACTAACCTATCGCCGCATCTGAGTCTGCGTTCTCGAGTCCTTTGAGCAGGGCTTCCTTCAAGTATGCAAGCGCAACGTGCTGCCTGAATGCGGCGCTACTACACTGGCTTAGATCCGCATAGCAGCAGTTTGCGAAGCCCCACTTGACCCACTATTCGACCTCGGGGAAGGTGGCATGCGCGAGGAGGGTGGCATGGACCAGATCAGGCAAGCTCTGAAGAATCGGTCGGGCGAAGTCGCCCACCTCGGGGACTGGGGTGTGGGCTAGAACATCTCGATTCAACCGCGAGCCGAATTGTCTTGCCAGTAAGCTGCAAAATCGTGCAGAGTTGGGCAATCAACGCAATCTCTGGCTGGCCATTCAGGCGCCGGTAGCAAGTGCGTACCGATGGGACGCAAGCGAGCACGAGATTGGTCGGGGAGCACCTACATCCATGAAGGCTGCGTCAGGGAACTGCCAGTCTCTTTCCGATGCGAGCATCCAACATCCTCTGGCATGGGTACGTTCGGCGCAACCTAGACGGAGTCCCTATGCGATCCGAAGTCGTCTGTCTCTGTCGGCCATCATCCGGGCCCCCCAGCTATTGGCAATCCTCGGCGAAAAGGAGTCGATCGGTATTTAAAGCCCGTTTCATAATCTGAACAGCTAGTTGAAGTGTGTGCCGTAAGCACCAGTTTTTTAACGAAAGTCTTGCAAGGTTGTATTCCGACGCCTCATAGTGGAGCCTGTTTTGTTCCAGTGTGTGAATTTCGGAACATTCGTGAGCCTAAGGCGCTCAAACGAGCGTCGCCCATCTGGAGAAATCATATGACTAATGCAGCGCGAAAGCCGTCTGAAGCGGTGGACGCGGAGAAGTCGGTCGCTCGGCAGTACATCCGAAACGAGCTTCGGAAGGACATGGCCCCCTTTTACCGCGCTCTTGGGATCAAGTCCTCGGCCCGCGGTGGGGAAAGCCGGTCAGCCGCCGAAGCGAAGACCCGAAAGTAAAGTGGCCCTTTCGGTAGTGAACGCGCTCTACAACAGTCCAAGTGAGGTGGAGCGCGTCTCAGGTAGACCAGGCGTGGGCAAGGGAGAGCTTGGTAGAACGCCCTTCAGTAAGGACTATGCACGCCTTATTCACGCACCGTCATTCAGGCGGCTTCAGGGGAAGACCCAGCTCTTCCCCGGCGATGAGTCCGATTACTTTCGAAATCGGTTGACACACTCTCTCGAAGTTGCACAGATCGCGCAGGGTATCGCGTCACGGTTGAATGCTGAGGCGGTTCCAAAGGCGTTTCCGCAAGGAGATTCTCCGGCGCGGATCGACGAGGATCTCGTTCGCTTCGCCGCGATCGCCCACGATCTAGGCCACCCTCCGTTCGGCCACAACGGCGAGTACGCCCTAGATGGCCTAATGAAGCGACACGGCGGGTTTGAAGGGAATGCGCAGACACTGCGAATTCTCTCGCGAGTCGACCGGAAGCTAGTCCAAATTGACGATGACCCACCGACCTCCGAGTTTGGCCTCGATCTGACATACCGGTCTCTGGCTTCGGTCCTAAAGTACGACCGTCGAATTCCGGTTGTTCGACGCGTATCGGCCAAGCCTACAAAGGGCTACTACCACACCGAAGAAAACCTGGTTTCCAAGATTAAGCAGCGTGTAGCACCGGGCTTCCCTGACGATGCTCCCTTCAAGACGATCGAGTGCGCGATCATGGATATCGCGGATGACATCGCATACTCGACGTACGACTTGGAGGACTGCCTCCACGCGGGATTCATCACTCCGCTTGGCCTGATGCGAGCACTTCTCGACGAGCAGCGCGTTCTGGATCACGTCACCAAGGAAACCACTAAGAGCCTCGCTGCGAGCGGTCACGACCCACTTAAGGAGGAGTTCGAACTGGTCGCCGCCCTGATTCGGGTGTTTGGCGCGGAGGTTCCCCCGTCCTTGGCGAATCTCGTGGAGGAAGGCTTCGAGGTCGATGAAATCCATTCCCTCCTTATCGCAGTGGAGAACTACACCTCTGACAGGAAGAATTGCGACGATCAACTGGCTAGGATTCAGCTCACTTCAGAGCGCGTGGGCCGGCTAATCTCGGCAGTGGAGCTTGTTCCCAACAAAGACTTCCCACAGCTTTCGAGCGTTCGAATGAAGCGCGATGAGCTGATCGAAGTTGAGTTGCTGAAGCACCTTAACTATGAGGTAGTCATTCGCTCGCCTCGCCTTGCGGTAGTCGAGCACCGGGGCAAGGAAGTCATCCAGAGGGTATTTGAAGCGCTCGCCAAAGATGGTGACAGGCTCCTGCCGATTGAGTGGAGGTCGTACTATCTAGCCGCTGAGGACGCCGGCTTGAGCGAGGTAAAACGCCTTGTGAGCGATTTCGTCTCCTGCATGACGGATCGCCACGCTGCAGAAATGTACGCCCGCCTCTTCGGTGGTGGCCACTCGATGTTCAAGCCCCTGTAGCGGTAACGCTTAAATTGCGGCAAAACACTGATGAAACACGTCGACCGGTATGCGCCGACGAGATCTATTGAACCGGTCCTTCAAGCGGGCGTGTCGCTTCTTCCTCGTTAGGCCGCCACCGGCCAATCCGCAAACATCACTCTTGCCTGCTCAATCAGCCTGTCGCAGAACGGCTCCAGATCCTCAGCACGGACTCCGCGCTGGCGCAGTACGCGCTTCACTGAGGCGCGGATCTCGGCGTAGACGGCGTCGCGGTGGGGTTCGGTCCAGTCGACCTTGAGGTTGCGGCGGATGGCCTGCACCACGTCGTGGATCAGGTCGCGCAGGAGTGTTTCGTCGTAGACCAGCTCGCCCTGCTGGGTGACGGCGTCGTAGAAGGTGAGCTCTTCGTCGGTGAGGCCGAGTTGCTCGGCCCGGGCGTGGCTGGCCTCCCACTGCTTGCGCATCTCGACCATGGCCTTCACCACGGCCGCGGCGTCGATCAGGCGGTTGTGGTACTTGCGCAGAGTGGCTTCGAGCATCTCCTGGAAGGACTTCACCGTCGCGCCCCGACGCTGCTTCATGCGGGTCAGCTCGTCACGCATCAGCTGCTCCAGCAGCTTCAGTCGCAAGTTCTCGTGCGGGCGATCCTTGAAGGTCTGCAGGAAGGCGTCGTCGAGGATCGAGATGTCGGCCTTGGGGATGCCTGCAGCCTGGAATATGTCGACCACACCCTGACTCTCGACGTTGTCGTCGACCAGGTCGCGCACGGCGGCATCGAGGTCCTTGTGCTTCCACTTGGTCGGCGCGGCCTTCTGCAGCTGCTTGCGCACGCGCTGGCAGAAGATCACCTCATCGGCGCAGCCACGGCAGGCGTCGAGATGGCGCACCAGCAGGAAGGACGTGGTCAGCTTCAGCTCGGCGTCGAGGAAAGCCTCCTTTCGCGCCTCCTCTTCGGTCAGCCAGCCGAAGGCCAAGGCGTAGAGATCCTCCAGGTCGATGTTGCTCAGCTGGCGCCAGGCACCGTAGTCGCCTCCTTCCGGTAGCGCCGCGCGTATCTGTTCCAACGCGGCGAAGAACAGCGGCACCGCGGTGGTCTCGATGTCGGGGGCCGGTTCACCGCGTCCGCCTCCTTGCGAGTAGCGGTTGGTCGCCTCGCGCAGCTCGTCGCCCACACCGATGTAGTCGACGATGAGGCCGTGCGGCTTGTCGCTGAAGACCCGGTTCACCCGCGAGATGGCCTGGATCATGTTGTGGCCACGCATCGGCTTGTCGATGTAGAGCGTGTGCAGACACGGAATGTCGGTGCCGGTCAGCCACATGTCGCAGACGATGACGATGGAGAGCGGGTCGTCCGGGTTCGTCATCCGCTTCTTGATGGCGTCCCGCTTCTTCTTCGTCGTGATGTGGCCAGCCGCACTCCAGGCGGGCGGATCCTTGCTCAGGTTCCCGGTCATCACGACTTTGACCTCGGGGCAGCCTTCGATGGCGGTCAGCGCGTCGTAGAGGCGCACGCAGTTCTCGCGGGTCATGCAGACCACCATTGCCTTGCCCTTCAGCGTGCTGCAGCGCTGGGCGAAGTGGGCCAGCAGGTCCTTGGCGAGCGTGTCGATGCGTTCCTTGGCGCCGGCCGCCGCAGCCAGTGCCGCCCAGCGGCTCTTGCGGCGTCCAAGATCGGTCGACTCGATCTCGCGTTCCTCGATGATCTCGGCCAAGGCGGCATCGACATCCGCCGGGGAGAGCCCGAGCTTGATCTGCCGCGGCTCGTAGAAGATCGGGACGGTGGCGCGGTCCTCCTGCGACTGGCGGATGTCATAGACGTGGATCACGTCGCCGAACACTTCCACCGTGTCAGCGCCGGAGAAGCTGACCGGCGTGCCGGTGAAGCCCAGGCGCCGGGCGTTGGGCAGCGCCTCGTAGAGGTAGCGGGCGTAGCCCTCTGCGAAGCCGTACTGCGAGCGGTGGGCCTCGTCCGCGATGACGATGATGCTGCTGTCGCGCCCGGACAAACCGGTGCGCTGATCTCGTCCGCTGTGGAGCCTGAACTTCTCGATGGTGGTGAAGATCACTTCGCCGCCGGCTGCCTGCGGCAGGCCTCGCAGGTCCTGCACCGATTCGGCCTGGCGTACATCGCCGACCAGACCGCGGCCGAGCACGAACTGGTCGTGCAGCTGGTCGTCCAGGTCAGTGCGGTCGACCTCCACCACAATGCTGGGGTTACGCAGGGCTGGCTCCCGCCGCAGGATGCCGATCAGGAACAGCATCGAAAGCGACTTGCCCGACCCGGTGGTGTGCCAGATCACGCCCAGGCGCTTCTCGCTGCTCGCAAATGCCGCGAGGGTTCGCTGCACCGCTTTGCGCACCGCGAAGAACTGGTGGTACTTCGCGCCCTTCTTGACGATCTTCTCGTTGGCGACTTCGAAGACGATGAAGTCACGCACGTAGGCCAGCAGCCGCTCGTGCGGGAACAAGCCTTCGACCAGCGACTTCATGCTGCCCGTGGTGCCCGCCTCCACGTGCTCGCCATCGATCGACTTCCATGGTGCGTACCACTCTTCGCTGGCGGTCCACACGCCATGCAGGGTGTCGACACCATCGCTGACCACGCACAGCGCGTTGAAGTCGAACAGCTGCGACGTGTCGACGATGTAGTGCTGGATCTGGTTCAGCGCATCCAGGTAGTTCGGTATGTCCGAGTACGGGTTCTTCAGCTCGAAAAGGACCAGTGGCAGACCGTTGACGTAGATCAGGATGTCCGGCCGCCGATCGTTGCGGCCGGCGATCGGCAGCTGATTGATCACGTGGAAGTCATTGCGGCCTACATCGGCCCAGTCGACGGCGTACAGGTGCTGGTCCTGCTCGCGACCATCGTCCAGGCGGACGCGCAGGTGGAAGCCTTCGCGCAGCAGCTTGTGAAAGGCCAGGTTGCGCCGAAGGGTGTCGACGCCATCGGGCCGCGCGATCTGGCCAATGGCCATCTCCAGCGCAGCCTCGGGCAGATCGGGGTAGCGTCGCAGCAGGTTCGCCCGCAGCACATCGCGCAGGACGACTTCATCGGGGGCGCGGGTCAGGTCCGGGCCGGGCAGGAAGCGATAGCCCAGCCTTTCGAGCCGTTCAATGGTGGTCAGTTCGAACTGGCTTTCCGTCCCCTTCGACATCCGGGCCCACCGCTATTTTGGCTACCTTTCGTAAAGCATACCGGGACTAGGCGTAAGTTCGGATTGCGCCGGCTCTGAACCTATCGGATGAAGCGTTAGCCAACAGAACGGTGCAGGACCTCCTGGAGTTCCCCGGCAAGTGCAGCGGGAAGCAGAACGTCTCTCAATGATGAAAGCGTGCGGTTGGTGCGCCTATTCAGTTCGATCTTCCCGTCAATCGCACCAAGGATCCGACCAATCTGGCGCTGCTCTGATATCTCGGGAAGCGTGATCGTCATCAGGCGTTGGTCCGTAAGGCTCACGTAGTCCGCCATGTCCGTCTGGCACTTGAGCGCGTCAATCTGTTCCGCCGCTTCCTCACCCTGGATCCAGTAGTACAGAAATCGTGGGTCGATCATATCCCTGTCAACCGATCTCCAGAAGCAGAGCTGCGGTGAGTAGACAAATCGCTCAACCTCTGACGTCACAAAGGCGAATCGACCCACCGTACCTTTCGAGGTAAAGACCACGTCTCCAGGCTGGCTGACCTTCACTCCGACTTTCTTGAGTTGGTCTGCTGGGAACCTGTCGCAGACATCGAACTGGAAATCTCCGTTGATGTTTCCTGCTCGCGCAAAAGGAAGTCCCGTGGAGCCAAGCTCGGTGTTCTTCGCTCGGTATCCATCTCCGATGAGCAGCGCCTTTTCCCGAATCAGGTCGCTAATCGATACCGTCCTTCGCTTGCCGGTGTTCATACTTTCCCCGTTTCGACTCGAGGCTCACTGCCCGATAGTCCGAGCGCGGCAATTACTGCATTGAGTTCCTGGTCAAGCTTGTGAGCTGCTTCCATTTGCTGCTTGAGCTGGAGAACCAACTGGGGGCCGGCAGCTTCCAGGTCACCTTCGCCGATGGCACCGTCTGACCCAACATAGCGGGCGGGAGTCAATGCGTATCGCTGCTGCTGAATGGCTTGAATTGGTACCACCCTACAGAAGCCCCTCGTCTCCTCTGGCACGCCACTGCGCTTGAAACGACTGTAGAGATCCGCGATTCGAAAAATCTCATCATCCGAGAGTTGCCTTTGCTTCCGCGATCCAGGGATCAAGCTGCCAAGCTTGCGTCCGTCGATGAAAAGAACCTCGCCTCGACGGTCGCGATATCCCTTCTCACCGGCACGGTTCTTGGACAGGAACCACAGTGCGCAGGGGATCTGCGTGTTCGCGAAGAGCTGGCCGGAGAGCTGCACCACACAGTCCACCACGTTGTTGTCGACCAAGGCCCTGCGGACCGCCAGCCGGGCGACCTCGCTACTGGACAGCTCGCCCATCGCCATGACGAAGCCGGCCGTGCCGCCGGGCGCAAGGTGGTGCAGGAAGTGAAGTATCCACATGCTGTTGGCGTTGCGCGGGCTGAGCGCCAGCGGCACGCCGAAAGGTGAGAGGCGCGGATCGTTGGTGGCGATCAGTCGCGCGCCCCAGCCGTCCGCACCTTTCGCACCATCGTTGAAGGGCGGATTGGCCAGGATGTAGTCAGCGCGCAGGCTCTCGTGCTGGTCGTTGCTGTACGAGCTGCCCAGCTTGATGTTCCCGTCCAGGCCGTGGATGAAAAGGTTCATCCGGCACAGGCGCAGGGTGAACTCCTTGCTCTCCTGGCCGTGGAACGACAGCCGGTGGCTGTGCTTGGTGAAGGCGTCGGACTGCACGAACATGCCGCCGGAGCCGCAGCAGGGGTCGAAGACCTTGCCCTCCACAGGTTCGAGCATCGCCACGAGGGTGCGCACGATCGAAGCCGGGGTGAAGTACTCGCCGCCGCGCTTGCCCTCGCTGCTGGCGAACTCGCCGATGAAGTACTCGTAGATGCGGCCTAGCAGATCCTCCCCGACGTGGTCCTTCTCGAACACGTCCTTGGAGAACAGCGCGATCAGCCCGCGCAGGTCCTCGGCGTCCATGTTGGAGTTGGCGTAGATGCGCGGCAGCAGCCCGCGCAGCTTTTCCGGGTAGGCGTTTTCGACCGCTTCGAGAACGTTGTCCAGGCGCAGCTTGATGTCGTCCTGCCGCGCCATCTCGACGATGCGGCTCCAGCGCGCCTCCTCGGGCACCACGAAGACGTTCTTGGCCCGGTACTCGTCCGGGTCGTTCAACGCTGCAGCGTCGCCGTAGATCGGGCTGTTGGGCTCACGGATCATCTGCGCCAGCGCCGCGCGGCGATGCTCGTAGCGCAGCGACAGGAAGCGCAGGAAGAGGATCGGCAGCACGTAGCGCTTGTAGTCCGCCGGCTCGATCGTGCGGCGCAGGGCAACGGCGGCCTGGAACAGCTCACGCGTCAGCTCGACGCTCGGCGCGACAGCAGATTTCGACTTGCCACCCTTTTTGGTGGTAGCGCCCTTAGTTCGTGGCATTCATGGTCTCTAGTAGTGGCCCAAATCGCCCTAGACTTCTGGTGCACAGGCGGCCTGCTAGTTTGATTTTTCAGTACCCGGATGGATCGAAGAATAGCGCGCTGGGTCGACGCTGGAGCAATCCGTTGTCGAGGTTGGATAAGAAACCCTATTTGCCGATGCAGAAGTCGGCAAAGATGCGCCCGAGCAGGTCTTCGTTGCTGAACTCACCGGTGATCGCGCCGAGTTCGCGCTGCACGCCGCGCAGTTCCTCGGCGGCGAGCTCGCCGGCGCGCTGCGTGGTCAGGGCGAGCCGGGCCGCTTCAAGGCCTTCGGCGGCCCGCTGCAAGGCGGCAACATGGCGGGCGCGCGCAGTGAAGGCGCCGCTGGCGGATTCGGCGGGGTCGGCGGCAGCCTTCAGGGTTTCGATCAGCAGCGGCAGCCCTTCGCCGCGGCGCGCCGACAGCCACAGATGGGTCTCGCCGTCGAGCTGGGCGCGACGCGCGGGCTGGCCGTCGAGGTCGATCTTGTTGTGCACGACGATGCGCTGCGCCGAGGCCGGCAACGCGTCGAGCAGGCCCAGGTCCGATTCGGCATGGGCATCGTCGCTGACCAGCACGGCAAGGTCGGCGCGCTCGAGTTCGGCGCGTGCGCGGCGCATGCCTTCCATCTCGATCGGGTCGGCCGATTCGCGCAAGCCGGCGGTGTCGACCAGGGTCAGGGCGATGCCATCGAGATGGATCGTTTCGCGCAGCACGTCGCGTGTGGTGCCGGGGATCTCGGTGACGATCGCGCGCTCGCTGGCGGCCAAACGGTTGAGCAGGCTGGACTTGCCGGCATTCGGTCGGCCGATGATGACCACGTGCAGGCCGTCGAGCAGGCGCACGCCGCGCCGGCTCGCGGCGAGGATGTCATCGAGCTGGTCGCGCAGGCGCTCGAGATCGCCGAGCACGGCAGGGTCGGCCAGAAAGTCGACTTCCTCTTCGGGGAAATCGATGGCCGCCTCGATCCAGACGCGCAGGCGTACGACGCCCTCGGCGAGGGCGTGCACCTGTCGCGAAAAGTCGCCTTCGAGACTGCGCACGGCGGCGCGCGCGGCGGCTTCGGAGCCGCTCGCGATCAGGTCGGCGATCGCTTCGGCCTGGGCCAGGTCGATCTTGCCGTTGAGGAAGGCACGCTCGGAGAACTCGCCGGGCCGCGCGTGGCGCGCACCGAGCGCGATGCAACGCTCGAGCAGGCAGCGCAGCATGACCGGGCTGCCATGCACCTGCAGCTCGAGCACATCCTCGCCGGTGAACGAATGCGGTGCCGGAAAGTGCAGCAGCAGGCCGCGATCGAGCACGGCGCCGGTCGCATCGGTGAACGCGCAGTAGTGTGCGTGCCGCGGTCTCGGCGGGCGGCCGAGCAGGCGAGCGGCGAGCGACGCGACGCCGGCGCCGCTGAGGCGGACAATGCCGATGCCACCGGGCCCCGGCGGCGTGGCGATGGCGGCAATCGTTTCGCCTTGAACGCTCATCGCCGGGGCAATGCTTCAGACTCTCGCGACGGCTATTTGGCCGCGGCGGCGGCCGGCTTGGCGGCGCCTTCGATGCGCCGCGTGATGATCCACTGCTGGAGCAGGCCGAGAGCGCCGTTGACGGTCCAGTAAAGGACCAGGCCGGCCGGGAAGAAGGCGAACAGGACCGAGAAGATCAGCGGCATGAATTTCATCATCTTCGCCTGCAGCGGATCCATGCCGGTCATCGGGGTCAGGAACTGGGTCGCCAGCATGGTCGCCGCATTGAGGATCGGCAGCACGTAGTAGGGGTCCGGCGCGGTCAGGTTGTGGATCCACAGGATGAACGGGGCCTGGCGCAACTCGACGCTTTCGAGCAGCACCCAGTAGAGGCCGAGGAATACCGGAATCTGCACGAGCATCGGCAGGCAGCCACCGAGCGGGTTTATTTTTTCCTTCTGGTAAAGCTCCAGCATGGCCTGGTTGAGCTTCTGGCGGTCGTCGCCGTAGCGCTCCTTGAGTGCGGCGACGCGCGGCTGCATCTTGCGCATCTTGGCCATCGAGCGGTACTGCGCTTCGCTGAGCTTGAAGAACACGGCCTTGATCAGCAGTACGAGCAGGATGATCGCGAAGCCCCAGTTGCCGGTCAGCTTGTGGAACTGCGACAGCAGCCAGTGCAGCGGCTCGGAGATGACCGTGAAGATGCCGTAGTCGGCGGTCTTGGCCAGGCCCGGGGCGAGGTCGTCGAGGGTGCTCTGCAGCTTCGGACCGACATACAGGCGCGCGCCAAGCGATCCGCTGGAGCCCGGCGCGATGCTGATGGCCGGCGACATCCCGCGCACGAGGTAGCGGGTCGGTGCGCTCGTGGCGACGGTTTCGCTGCTGAACTGCTCGGCCTCGTCGGCAGGCGGGATCCATGCTGCGAAGAAGTAGTGCTGCAAAAGCGCGATCCAGCCACCGGTGACTTCCTTCTTCAGCGGTTCCTTGCCGAACTTGTCGAAGGCGAGCTTCTGGAATTTGTCTTCGGGGCTGTACCAGGCCGCACCCATGAAGCTGTAGCGGGCCGTGTTCGTGTAGCCCTTGATGCCCGAGGTGTCGATGACCAGCGGCACGCGCTGCAACTGCCGGTAAGCGTTGCCGCTCCATGCCTTGGCGCTGCGGTTGTCGATCTTCTGGGTCTGCGCGATGACGTAGCTGCCGCGCTCGAAGACGAAGGTCTTGGTCACCGTGATGCCGCTCGCATCAGTCCAGGTCAGCGGCACCTCGAGGCGATTCTGGCCATCGGCGAGTCGGTAGTCGTGGCTCGCGGTTTCGAACAGGGACTGGTGGTTCGGCGCCGGCCCGGTATTGCTGACCAGACCGCTCTGGGCCACGAAGTAGCTGTCCGGATCCGGGCTCAGCAGGCGCACGCGCTCGGGTTGCTTGGGCTGTTCCGGATAGGCAAGCAGTTCGGCGCTGATCACGCTGCCGCCGCGCGGATCGATTTCGACGCGCAGCAGGTCGGTCTG
The DNA here is from genome assembly GCA_019634795.1 of Dokdonella sp. Taxonomy (GTDB): domain Bacteria; phylum Pseudomonadota; class Gammaproteobacteria; order Xanthomonadales; family Rhodanobacteraceae; genus Dokdonella. The sequence continues at coordinate 112,819 of JAHCAR010000006.1, read as the reverse complement.
AACGACGATCGGATCGGCTTTGGGCGCTTCGCTGGCGGCGACTGTCGGGACCTGCGTGCTCGCGGCGCTCGCGGTCGGAGCGGCCTGCGGGATTTCCGCGGAGGACGGGATCGGAGCCGGCGTCGGGCCGGCCGCGACCGGCAGCGCTTCGCTGGCGACGGTGGCGGATTGTGGCGCGTAGTCGATCTGCCATTGCGACCAGATCAGATAGACCAGGGCGAACAGGGCGACCAGCAGGAAGGTGCGGGGATTGTTCATGGGGATATCGGATTCTTGGACGGGCACGCCGGGGTGCGGCGGCGGGATGAGGGTATCGGGAGCGCGCGGTCGAATGGCGGCGACCATGGCCGGTCGCGCGGCGCAATCAGCCGCGCATTGTGCCGGTGCCGGCCGCGGCCTTCAATGCCATGAGCTTTTTCCAGAGCGCGTCGAGGTCGGCGCGCAGTTCGGCGCTGGGCGCCTGGACGGCGCTGGTTCGCGCGATCAGGAGGAGGTCGACGCAGGGCAGGCGGGTGCGGATCAGCCGATAGCTTTCGCGAACCAGGCGCTTGATGCGGTTGCGATCGACCGCGCGTTTCGAGACACGACGCGACACCGCCTGGCCGAGTCGGCAGGTCGACAGCGAATTCGGGGAGTATTCGGCGATGAAGTGGCGGGCGCCAAGACGGCGGGAATTGCCACGCAGCGCGGCGAAGTCGCCGGCCTTGAGCAGGCGCGATGCGCGCGGCAGGCTTAACTGCCGCACGCCTGCGCCGGGCGTCTGGTCAGACGGCGAGACGCTTGCGACCCTTGGCTCGGCGCGCATTGATGACGGCGCGGCCACCACGGGTCTTCATGCGTGCACGGAACCCGTGGGTGCGCGCGCGCTTGAGGTTGCTCGGCTGATAGGTACGTTTGGTGGCCATGAGTCGGCGCCAGGCTTGGGGAAAAGGGCGCGAATGATAGTGGCGCGCCGGTCGCGGCGTCAAGCTTGGCGCTGGCGCGGATCCGGCGGCGGCGAGTAGACTGCGCTGTTCGCGCCGGGCCTTGCGCTCGCCCGTGTCTCAGGTATCGACCACTAACGAGGAATCATGAGCGAGCTTTGGCGACGCTGCATAGAGCGTCTGGAAACGGAATTCGGCGCCGAAGACGTGCAGACCTATCTGAAGCCGTTGCAGGCCAGCGAGAGCGAGGCCGGCCTGCGCCTGCTGGCGCCCAACGACTACACCCTCGAAGTGGTCCGCGAGCGGTTCCTGGCGCGGATCCGCGCGGTCATCGAATACCAGCACGGCCAGCCGGTTGCGATCAACCTCGGCGTCGGCGCCCTCGGCGCGCGCAAGGCCCCGGCCAAACGCGCACCGGCGAAGGCGGCAACGGTGAAGGGTGGTGCGCAGGGTGGCGCGCACAATCTCGATCCGAGCTACACCTTCGAGAGTTTCGTCGAAGGCAAGACCAACGAACTTGGCAAGGCGGCGGCGATCCAGGTCGCGACCAACCCCGGGCGCGCCTTCAATCCGCTCCTGCTCTACGGCGGCACCGGCCTCGGCAAGACCCACCTGATGCATGCGGCCGGCAACCTGATGCGCCAGAACAACGCCGACTGCAAGGTCCTCTATCTACGCTCCGAACAGTTCGTCGGCAGCATGATCGATGCCTTGCGCACCAAGAACATGGAAGAGTTCAAGCGCCGCTTCCGCAGCGTCGACGCCCTGCTCATCGACGACATCCAGTTCTTCGCCGGCAAGAACACGACCCAGGAAGAGTTCTTCCATACCTTCAATGCGCTGTTCGACGGCAAGCAGCAGATCATCCTTACTTGCGACCGCTTTCCGAAGGAGGTCGAGAACCTCGAGCCGCGCCTGAAGTCGCGGCTGGGTTGGGGCCTTTCGGTCGCCATCGAGCCGCCGGATTTCGAGACCCGGGCCGCGATCCTGCTCAGCAAGGCCGCCAGCAAGGGCGTCGAACTGCCCGAGGATGTGGCCTTCCTGATCGCCAAGCGCATGCGCTCGAACGTGCGCGACCTCGAAGGTGCCCTGAATACCCTGATCGCACGATCGAACTTCGGCGGCAGGCCGGTCGATGTCGCTTTCGCCCAGGAGACCCTGCGCGACCTGCTGACCGTGCACGCCCAGGCGATCAGCATCGGCAATATCCAGAAGGTGGTGGTCGAGTACTACCAGCTGCGCATGGCCGACCTGCTGTCGAAGCGGCGCAGCCGCTCGGTGGCGCGGCCGCGGCAGATGGCCATGGCCCTGGCCAAGGAGATGACCGAGCACAGCCTGCCGGAGATCGGCGATGCGTTCGGCGGGCGCGACCACACCACGGTGCTGCATGCCTGCCGGACCGTTCGCAATTTGCGCGAGACCGATGGCAAGCTCAACCAGGATTGGGAAAAGCTGGTCCGCATACTGACCGGCTGAACGAGCTGTGGATAAACTGTGCAGCGATTTAGCAGTTAGAATTATCCACAGTTCGTGCACACCCGGGCTGGCGTGTTTTCCAAGGGGAGTTATTGCTTCAAGCGATTGATTTTAAAGACGTTTGGTTCGGTTTTCGCCTTATCCCCAAGGCCTGCTACCACCATAAGTCTTCATTACAACCAAAGCCAGAAACAGGAAGGGACCAATCATGCGCTTCATTCTGCCTCGGGAAGCCTTGCTGAAACCGCTGCAGCAGGTCGTTGGCGTCGTCGAAAGGCGCCAGACCTTGCCGGTACTGTCGAATCTGCTGGTCAACGTGAGTGGCGCGGAGGTGTCGTTCACCGGTACCGACCTCGAGGTCGAGATGATCGCGCGCACCGCGGCGGATGACCTGGTCGAAGGCGAAGTGACGATTCCTGCACGCAAGCTGTTCGATATCTGCCGCGCCTTGCCCGACGGGGCCAAGGTCAAGATCGAGCAGAACGGCGACCGGGTTTCGGTCAGTGCCGGACGCAGCCGGTTCACGCTGTCGACCTTGCCGGCGAGCGAGTTCCCGGTGATCGACAACATCGATCTGGTCGAGCGCATCAGTCTTCCCGAAGCAACACTGAAGGACCTGATCGGGCGGACCGCCTTCGCGATGGCGCACCAGGATGTCCGCTACTACCTGAATGGCCTGCTGCTCGACGTGCGCGAAGACACCTTGCGCTGCGTGGCGACCGACGGCCACCGCCTGGCCCTGGCCGAGACCAAGCTCGATTCGCAGATTTCGACACGGCGGCAGATCATCATCCCGCGCAAGGGCGTGCTCGAACTGCAGGGGCTGTTCGAAGCGGGTGAGGGGCTGGTCGAACTCGAACTCGGGCGCAACCATCTGCGCGTGCGTCGCGGCGGCGTGACCTTCACCTCGAAGCTGATCGACGGACGCTTCCCGGACTACGAGGCGGTGATTCCGATCGGTGCGGACAAGGACATCCGGGTCGGCCGCGAGGACCTGCGTTTTGCCTTGCAGCGTGCCGCGATCCTGTCCAACGAGAAGTATCGCGGGGTCAAGCTCGAGGTCAATCCAAACCGCTTGCGCATCGTCGCGCACAACCCCGAGCAGGAAGAAGCGGTCGAAGAGCTCGAGGTGCAGACCTCGGTCTCCGATCTCAGCGTCGGCTTCAACGTGAATTACCTGATGGATGCGTTGGCCGCCCTGAGCGGCGACGAAATCGTGCTGAGCCTGCGTGATGCGCAGTCGAGCTGCCTGCTGCGCAAGGTCGATTCCGACGATACGCGGCATGTGGTCATGCCGCTGCGACTCTGAGCGAGTCGATCTTGGTTGTGCCGGGGCCCGCGCGTCGCAGGATGCGCGGGCCCTGTCTTTTTCAATAGGGCTTGCGCATGGTGCTCAGAGAGCTGCGGATCCGCAACCTGCGTGTCGTCGAGGACCTCAGCCTCGATCTCGGCGGCGGCTGGAGCGCGTTCGTCGGCCCGAACGGCGCCGGAAAGTCGAGCATCCTCGAGGCCGCCTATCTGCTTTCGCACGGTCGCTCGTTCCGCAGCGGCGTACGTGATTCGCTGAGCCGGCTTGGTAGTTCGGGTTTCTCGGTCTTTGGTCGGCTCGCCCTCGCTGATGAAGCAGAGCGGCGCCTTGGCCTGGCCCGCAACGAGGGCAGGCTCGAAGCGCGGGTGGATGGCGAGGCGACCGGTATCGCCGGCCTGGTCGCTAGCTGTGCCGTGGTCTGCTTTGAACCCGGCTCACATGAGTTGATCAACGGGGTAGCCGAGGAGCGCCGTCGATTCCTCGACTGGGGTGTGTTCCACGTGGAACACACCTTTCTCTCGAACTGGCGTCGCTATCAGCGGGCGCTCCGGCAACGCAACACGGTTCTGCGCGAGGGCGCGCGAGCGGGCGCTCTCGAGCCCTGGGAAATCGAAATGGCGGAGTCCGGTTCGCGAATCAGCGAGATGCGCCAGGCCTACATGGATCGGCTGGGGTCGGTGCTCGGCGACATTCTTGGGGGATTCCTCGGCGAGTTGGGCCCGCTGACGCTGAGTGTCCAGCACGGCTGGAAGGAAGGCCTCAGTCTGGCCGAGGCGCTCGCGGAGGGTCGCGGCCGCGATCTCGAACGCGGCTTCACCGCGCGGGGCCCGCATCGGGCCGACTGGTCGATCGGCTTCGAGCGGGCGCCGCGGCGGGAGCACCTGTCGCGCGGTCAGGAAAAGCTCTGCGCGCTGGCCCTCGTTTTTGCCCAGGCCCGCTTGTACGCCGAACACTGCGGTGAGGCCCCCGTGTTGTGCCTCGACGATCTCGCCTCCGAGCTCGACCAGGATCATCAGGCCCGGGTCATCCGGCTCGCCCAGGAGAGCGACGCACAGGTTCTCGTGACCGGTACCGAGCTGCCGGCAGGTCTCGCCGAGGCTGGGCAGGCGCTGCAGGTGTTCCACGTGGAACAGGGCCGCATCCGCCGCTGACTGCTATAATTGAGGACTTGTCTGCGGGTAGCGGCGGAACCGCCGCAGACCCGCCTTCGACGACCGCGGAGTCCCATGAGCGAGCAATACGATTCAAGCAAGATCAAGGTCCTGAAAGGGCTCGAGGCGGTGCGCAAGCGCCCCGGCATGTACATCGGCGATACCGATGACGGCTCCGGCCTGCACCACATGGTCTTCGAGGTGGTCGACAACTCGATCGATGAAGCGCTGGCCGGACACGCCGACCAGGTCTCGGTCACCATCCATGGCGATGGCTCGGTCAGCGTCGTCGACAACGGTCGCGGCATTCCGGTCGGCATGCACGAGGAGGGACGCTCCTCGGCCGAGGTCGTCATGACCGTGCTGCATGCCGGCGGTAAGTTCGACGACAACAGCTACAAGGTTTCCGGCGGTTTGCACGGCGTCGGCGTTTCCGTCGTCAACGCCCTGTCCGAACACCTCTGGCTGACCATCTACCGCGAAGGCCACGAGCACCAGCAGGAATACAAGCTCGGTGAGCCGCTGTATCCGCTCAAGGTCGTCGGGCCGTCTACGCGCAAGGGCACCACGGTGCGCTTCCTGCCGAGCAAGTCGATCTTCTCGGACGTCGAATTCCACTACGACATCCTCGCCAAGCGTCTTCGCGAGCTGTCGTTCCTGAATTCCGGCGTGCGTATCGAACTGACCGACGAACGCAGCGATCGCCACGATGTCTTCGAGTATGCGGGCGGCATCCGCTCCTTCGTCGAGCACCTGGCCCACCTGAAGACGCCGCTGCACCCGAAAGTCGTCTATTTCTCGCTGAAGAACGACGCGATCACGGTCGAAGCGGCCCTGCAGTGGACCGATTCCTACCAGGAAACCTGCTTCTGCTACACCAACAACATCCCGCAAAAGGACGGCGGCACCCACCTGGCCGGCCTGCGCGCCGGCCTGACCCGGACCCTGACCAACTACATCGACAAGGCCGGCATCCAGAAGACCGCCAAGGTCGGCTTCTCGGGCGACGACATGCGTGAAGGCCTGATCGTCGTGCTGTCGGTGAAGATGCCGGATCCCAAGTTCTCCTCGCAAACCAAGGACAAGCTCGTTTCGAGCGAGATCAAGGGCATCGTCGAATCGGCGGTCAACCAGAAGCTCGAGGAATTCCTGCTCGAGAATCCGAACGAGGCGCGCGCAATCGCGGCCAAGGTCGTCGACGCCGCGCGCGCCCGTGAAGCAGCCCGCAAGGCGCGCGAAATGACCCGGCGCAAGGGCGCGCTGGACATCGCCGGCTTGCCCGGCAAGCTTGCCGATTGCCAGGAGAAGGACCCGGCCCTCAGCGAGCTGTTCATCGTCGAGGGCGACTCCGCCGGCGGTTCGGCCAAACAGGGGCGCAATCGCAAGACCCAGGCGATCCTGCCGCTCAAGGGCAAGATCCTCAACGTCGAACGCGCCCGCTTTGACCGCATGCTCGCCTCGGCCGAAATCGGCACCCTGATCACCGCGCTCGGTACCGGTATCGGCAAGGACGAGTACAACATCGACAAGCTCCGCTACCATCGCATCATCATCATGACCGATGCCGATGTCGACGGATCGCACATCCGCACCTTGCTGCTGACCTTCTTCTACCGGCAGATGCCGGAGCTGCTCGAGCGCGGCCACATCTACATCGGCCAGCCGCCCCTGTACAAGCTCAAGCAGGGCAAGCAGGAGCTGTACCTGAAGGACGATGCCGCGCTCAATACCTATCTGATCGCGAACGCGGTCGACAACGCCGAGCTGGCCTACAGCCCCGATGCGCCGCCGTTGGTCGGCGCCGGCCTCGAGAAGCTGCTGACCAGTTACCAGGCGGCGCTGGACCAGGTCGAGCGCCTCGGTGCGCGCTACGACTCGGATCTGCTCAGGGCATTTCTCGAAGCGGCGCCGCCCAAGCCCGAGCAATGGCCTGACACGGCCTACCTCGAGACCTGGATGGCCGAGCTTTCGGCGCGGATGAACCGGACCGGTTCGGGGCGACCGCGCTATCACTTCTCGATCCGTGCGGCGACTGACGAACATCCGGCCGCGCTGGTCGTGCGCCGCGAACAGCATGGCACCGAGACGACCCAGATTCTCCCCGCCAATTTCTTCGTCGGTGGCGAGTTCCGGGCGATCGCCGAAGCGGCCCACGAACTGGCCGGATTGATCCAGCCAGGCGCCAGCGTCGCCCGCGGCGGCAAGCGCCTGATGCTGACGGAAGGCATTGCCCAGGCCCAGGCCTGGCTCATGGATGAAGCCAAGCGTGGACGCACCATCCAGCGCTTCAAGGGCCTCGGCGAGATGAATCCGGAACAGCTCTGGGAAACCACGGTCAACCCGGAAACGCGACGCCTGTTGCAGGTCAGCATCGAGGACGCGGTGGCCGCCGATCAGATCTTCTCGACCCTGATGGGGGACGTCGTCGAACCCCGGCGCGACTTCATCGAGCAGAATGCGCTGCGGGTCAGCAACCTGGACATCTGATGCGCCCGGCGGCGGGTTCCGCCGGATCCGCCGAGCGAGCATTTGTTTATCTTTATACTGGCCGCACGGGGTCGGTGATGCAAGCCTGACCCCGATCGACGCCGTCGTGCGTTGCAGCATCGCAAGCGCCGCGTCGACACAAACAATTGCGCCGTCACGCCTGTACAGGCAGGCGCCTCGGCGGTACGCTCCGAAGACCAGAAATCATCCGTCCACGGGTTGCCCGGCTTCCCAATTCATCCAGTCGAGGAATGATCATGAAGTTTTTCAAGCTCGCACGCATTGCGCTCTGCGCGGCCGTGCTGGTGTTCTCCGCATCGGCATTGCAGGCCGCGAAGAAGGAAGAGCAGGAGAACAAGTACCCGAACGCAACGCGCGTCAATCCGAAGGCAACCATGTCTTCGCGCGAGCAGCGCGACCTCAGCAAGGCGACCGATCTGGTCAATGACGGCAAGGACGACGAGGCCATGCCGCTGATCGAGAAAGCGCTCGAGAACAAGAAGATCGGCCCCTACGCCGAAGCCTTCGCCCAGCAACTGCTGGCCCGCGTCTACTGGGACCTGGAAAAAGAGGACCAGGCCATCGCGGCGAACAAGCGGGCGATCGAACTCGATGCACTGCCCAACAACACCCACTTCGACCTGATGTACCAGCTTGCACAGTTCCAGGTGCAGACCGAGAAGTACGACGACGCGCTGGCGACCCTGGCCCGCTTCAAGAAGGAAACGGGCAGCGAGAGCGCCGACCAGCTGGCCCTGCTCGGCAACATCTACTACCGCCTCGACAAGTTCCAGGAAGCGGCAGACACCATGAAGAAGGCGATCGCAGCCAGCCCGGAACCGAAGGAGAGCTGGAACCAGATCCTCATGGCCAGTCTGTTCGAACTGGACCAGTACGACGAAGCGGCCAAGGTGGTCAAGGAACAGCTGGCCAAGAATCCGAAGGACATCAAGCTGCTCAAGCAACTGGCCACGATCTACGTCAACAACGACCAATACCCGCAGGCCATCGAGGTCCTCAGCAAGGCCAAGAACGAAGGCCTGATCGCGAGTTCCGAGGACTACCTGCAGCTGACCAAGCTGTATGCCAATGCCGACAAGCCGAAGGAAGCCGCGGCGACCCTGCGCGAGGGCATCACCAAGGGCATCGTCAGCGAGAATTTCGAAACCAACAAGCTGCTCGGCGACGTCTGCAGCCAGGCCGAGGACGATGCCTGCGCGATCGAGGCCTACGGCAAGGCCTCGGCGCAATCGACCGACGGCAACATCGACTACCAGCTCGGCTACATGCTGTTCTACTCGGAACGCAATGCCGAAGCCAAAGTGGCCCTCGAACGTGCGATCAAGCGTGGAGGCCTGCGCCAGGAAGGCGAGGCCTACGTCCTGCTCGGCGACATCGAGAGCTATAGTGGCAACGACGCAGCCGCCCTTGCGGCATGGCGCAAGGCCGAAGGCTTCCCGAGCGCGAAGACCATGGCCGCGCAACGGATCAAGGCGGTCCAGTCCGGCGTCAAGCTCAAGCGGACCGGCAAGAAATGAGTCTGGCCGACCCCATGACAGCCCGCGCGTTCGCGCCGTCGGTCGCCACGATGGCGAGCGACCCTTGTCGGAAAGCAGGCGGGTGTTGTACCGTGCCGGGCTACGCTTTGCGTGACTGGCGCCAGCCACGACCGCGGGGACTCCGGCGGATCGCTCGCAAGAACAACAACTGTTTGGTCAACACCGATGGCTGACGTCTACCAACCCGAACGCGATACATTCAACTGGCGCCGCGTGTCGGCTCTCTCCGGCGCGTTCACCGTGCATGTATTCGCCCTGGCCTTGCTGGCAACCCCTGCGTCGCCACCGGAAGCGCCCGAGAAAAAGATCGACAACAAGGTGACGGTCGAGTTCATCGAGCCACCACCGCCGCCACCGCCGCCGCCGCCGCCGCCGCCGGAACCGCCCAAGAAGCCGCCGCCGAAGGTGATCGAGAAGATCAAGCCGCCGCCGACGCCGCCACCGGAGCCGCCGCCGCCCGTCATCGTCGAGGAAGCCTCGCCGATGGCCGTTGCTGCGCCACCACCCGCGCCGCCGGCTCCGCCGGCCCCGCCCGTGGATATCGCACCGAGCGAAAATATCAGTTACCGTAGGCTTCGACCGCCGAAGTATCCACCGCAGGCCGTGCGCCAGCGTATGGAAGGCAAGGTCGTACTGAAAGTTCTGGTTGGCCTCGACGGCAAGCCGGAGGAGATCACAGTAGAGAAGACCAGCGGATACAGAGTGCTCGACCAGGCAGCCATTGCGGCAGTGAAGACGTGGGTCTTCAATGCTGGCGTCAAGAACGGCCAGGCGAGTCGCGGTTACGCTTTGGTACCCATCGAGTTCAACCTCAACCAGTAGCAATCATCTAAGGTAGCGCCATGCAGCAAGATGCTTCTTCGACCTCGCCTGCGGATCAGTCAGGTGCCATGCCCCCACCCATCCCCGGCGGTGGCAGCAATGCCCAAGCGATGTCGCAGATGGGCTTTGATCATCTTATCCACAACTTCGACCTGGTCGGCTGGGTGGTCTTCATCACCCTCGTGACGATGTCGATCTTGTCGATCTACTTCATCATCGCGAACTTCATTCGCAACACGATGGTGCGGTCGCGCATGGATCGCGTCATCCACACCTTCTGGGAGACGCCTTCCGCTCAGGAAGCGATCCGCTTCCTCGAGGAACAGCCGAAGTCCGAGCCGTTCTCGAAGATCGCGCTCGAAGCGGCTACCGCAGCCCAGCACCACACGCGCCATGAAGGCAGCCGTCTGGTCGAGGCTCTGAACCGCTCCGAGTTCATCGACCGCGCCTTGCGCCAGGGCGTTGCCCGCGAAAGCATGCGCCTCGAAGGCGGCCTGACCGTCCTCGCCACAGTCGGATCAACCGCGCCGTTCGTCGGTCTGCTCGGTACCGTGTGGGGCATCTACCACGCCCTGATCAAGATCGCGTCGACCGGTTCGGCGTCGATGGAAGCGGTGGCCGGACCCGTCGGTGAGGCGCTGATCATGACCGCCGTCGGTCTGTTCGTCGCCATCCCCGCCGTGCTCGCATACAACTTCTACGTGCGCAGCAATCGACTGATCTACGCACGCTTCGACGAGTTCGCGCATGACCTGCATGACTTCTTCGCGATCGGATCCCGCGTCGAAGGCGGTCAGGCAGTTCCGGCGCCCGCAGCCGCGAGGAAGTAAGCCATGGCATTCGCATCCAATTCGGGCGGCGGCCCGATGGCGGAAATCAACGTCACGCCGCTCGTCGACGTGATGCTGGTGCTGCTGATCATCTTCATGATCACGGCACCGCTGATGACCCACAAGATCCGCATCGATCTGCCGCAAGCCAATCCCAACGTCCAGGAAACCACACCGCCGGAGCCGATTGACCTGGCGGTCAAGGAGAGTGGCGACCTGTATTGGAACGACGAGCTGATTACCGAAGCGATGCTCGCCGCCCAGCTGCGCGTGGCTGCGCAGAAGAATCCGCAGCCCGAGCTGCAGATTCGCGCCGAGAAGACCACCCAGTACCAGCTGATCGCCACGGTGATGGCCAATGCCAAGAGTGCAGGCATGGTCAAGATCGGCTTCATCACGGCCCAGATGGACCGCTGAGCCGACTTCGGCAAGAAATACATGGCATGAACGAAGGCGTCGCGAAAGCGGCGCCTTTTTTCTTGGCCGGACTTCCCGAAGACCGCATTGCGGGAGTACGCTGGCCACGCAAGGCCGTTGGTGCCGTGGCAATCGCATTGCCGCCCGCCCGCGTCGCTGGCGCCGAGGTGTCCATCGTCAACCCGCAAGCGGAGGTGTCCCATGTCATTTGCACGTGAACGCTCCACAGGCACGACAACGATCGCCGAGATCAACATCACCCCGCTGGTCGACGTTTTGCTGACAGTCCTGATCATCTTCATGATCACCACGCCCCTGCTGACCAAGCGCATCGACCTGCCGCTGCAGGCCGGTCATCAAGGCAAGGCGGTCGAGCCGCGGGTACTCGGCCTGTCCATCCGGGACAACGGTGAACTGGTGCTGGAAGGACAGTCCCTGAGCCGCTCGGGACTCGACCAGAGCCTGCGCGTGGCAGCGGCGGCTGGGGTGCCGGTGCAGCTGGATATCCGGCCGCAGGCGCATTCCTCCTACGACAATCTGGCCAACGTTCTCGCCATCGCGCAGAACAACGGTATCCAGAACCTGCGGGTGATGTCGGTTACTCGCGACTGAGCGTACCGGCCGAAGTCAGCATCCGCGCCCCGGTGCTGACGACGCCGGGGCAGGGTCGAGTCAGCTGCGGACGGCGGCCAGAATCGCCAGATAGCGGGAAATCGTCGTGCCGAGACCCTCATAAAGCGCCTCGGCGAACAGGGCGTGGCCGATCGAAACCTCGTCGATCCAGGGGATGGCCGTGAGCAAGGTCGCCAGATTCGCCTGGCTCAGGTCATGCCCTGCGTTTACCTCGAGACCGACCGCGCGGGCCTCGCTCGCCGTATCGAGGCAGTCGGCCAGTGCCGCGCCGACATCGCCGCGCGCGGCGGCCGCAGCAAATGGTCCGGTGTAGATCTCGACCCGGTCCACGCCGCAGTCCACGAGCCGGGCCAGACCGCTGCAGCCGGCATCGACGAAGACGCTGACGCGGCAGCCCTCACGCTTGAATTCGCCCGCCCACTTGCGCAGACCGGAAAGATCCGCGGCCGGATCGAATCCATGATCCGAGGTCAGTTGCGCATCCGAATCCGGAACCAGGGTGACCTGGGCCGGATGCGTTGCGCGAACGAGCGCGAGCAGGCCCGGGTAGCCTCCGCGTGCCGGGGCAAACGGATTACCCTCGATATTGAGCTCGGCCGGACCAAGGATGGCCGGTATCGCGAGGACGTCGGCTGGCCGGATGTGGCGTTGGTCCGGGCGTGGGTGCACGGTGATGCCGTGGCAGCCCGCCGCCAGGGCGTGGCGCGCGGCCTCGAGCGGATCGGGCTCGGTGCCGCCGCGAGAGTTGCGCAGCACGGCAACCTTGTTGATGTTGACGCTGAGCTGGGTCAAGGATTCGCGCCGGTCAAAAATCCTTTACCAGTCTACAGTGGCCGCACACGAATCGAGAACCGGCCCCCTAGCGGCAGGTTTCAGCCGTTTCGCTCCAGATCACCGGATCCCAATAGGCGCCGTCCCGCCACACGTTGCGCTTGTCCTCGTTCAGCCGTGCCGCAAGCAGGTAGGTCGTGTTCGGTGCCACATCGATGCTCAAGGTCTTGTAGCGACTGTCGGGACCGCTATTGCGCAGGCGGTCGTTGAAACTCAGATAGCGACTTTCAATGCGCTCGGCCACCTTCAGTTCATGGCGGCCCGCCGAGAGCCGGAACGTGGTCTGACCTTCGAACGGGGAGCGCTCGCCGTCGATGCTGATCAGCACCGCGGCATGCAGGTCGCGCTGGCGCGGCGCGACATCGAAGATGTTGACCCGACCACAACCCTGCGCGGCGGCAGCGGCACTGCGTCGGGAATCCCTTGCCGACGCCAGGGCAACGCCGTCGCCTACGGTCAGGTGCAGGGCTGGCACCCAGGCCGATACCATCACCCCCGACACCGAGCGCTCGTTGCCGTCACGGACGATGCGAAAATTCAACGGAGCACCGTCCTCGAGACTCCCGACCTGCTCGCGCAGCCGCTCCGCAGCCCGCGCCCGCCCCGCGCCGTCCGCACCGAGGCCGGCCAGGCCCACGTCGTTGACCGCCACGATGACGTCGCCAGCCCTCAGTCCCATTCGGCTGGCGCTGCCGCCGGGTGTGGCGCCGAGCACGTGCAGACCGTCGCTCGCGGCCGCAGCGCTGCTGCTGTCGACCAGCAGACCGAGGCCCCCGGCGCGCTCCGCCGGTGCGTCGATCGACAGCGAGATCTGATCGACAGGCGTCTGTCCGAACGCACCCGATTCGATCATGTCGAGCAGGAGCACACGCAGCTCTTCGCGCAGCCGCTGCTCGGGACTGATACCGAGGGCGGCGCTGCCCTGTGCCGCCAGCGGTGGCACCTTTCCGGCCACAGCGGGGCTGCCCGCTGCATATGCCGCGGCACTCGAGATCCACAAGCCGGCCGCCAGCACAGTCAGCGTGCCCATTCGGCTGAAACGTCCATAAAACTTCATCTTCGTCTCCGGAAATCTAGATTCGTGTTACGGCGCGGACGCTGCCATTGTCGCTACGCAACAGTTCCTGCAAGGCCTCGCTGCGCAATTTCCACAGCGGAGCCAGTTCATTCGGATTCGCACCGCGGTCGTAAGCCGCCTGCAATTGCGCGTCGATCAGCTTCAGTTCGGTACGATATCGCGGATCCATGGACTCGCGCGAAGACGCCAGCCACTCCTGCTCCAGAGCATGCGATTGCGCCTGCCAATCGGCAGGATCCGCTGCGCCAGTATCGACCTCTGACGATCGCGGCAGCAGCACCACGAGCAGGACCGCCGCACTCGCGAGCATAGCGCCCAACCAGATCCCGTGGCGGCGTCGCTGCCGCTTGCGACGCTGGTGCGCAAACTGGATCCTCGACCACAGATCCGGTCGCGGATCGTGCTCGGGCAGACCGCCCAAGAGCGCGGCAACCCTCATTTTCGTATCGGACTCGCTGCTCGAGATCATTTGACTTCTCCGCTCCTGTCCGCCGCGTGCGCGATCGAGTCCAGACGCTTGAGGGCTCGCGCCAACACGGACTTGGAATAACTCTCACTCTGGCCGAACAGCTCGGACAACTCCTTGTGCGTATAACCTTCCATTTCATGCAGCAGCACGACCGCACGCGATCGCGGACCGAGCCGCATCAACAGCGCCCAGGCATCGACTGCGTCGTCCGCAGAAACCCCCGGGGCCTGCGACGCCTCGAGATCGTCGATGGCGTCCTCGCCGTCGAACCGCTTGTTGCGCCGGATCACGTCGATGGTTGCATTCGCCGTCATGCGCTTGAGCCAGGCACCGAACGGAGCGTCACCGCGAAAACCGGCCACCGTATCCATCATGCGCAGGAACACATCCTGCACGACATCCTCCGCGGCCGCCGGCTCGCCGAGGATGCGCAAGGCGAGGTTGTAGCAGGCCCGCGAATACACCCGATAGATCGCGGCATGCGCCGCACCGTCGCCGCGCCTGGCCCGCGTCAGCACCTGCCCATCGAGCGCCTGTCCAAATCCCTTGTTCACGCAAGCTGCCGGACCGTCTGCGCCCATGTTCACAAGGACGAACCGGGGCGACATTTCGTTGCAGGCCTGCAGAGCGGTCGCCGAGGCACGTCCAATCCGCTCAGCGGGACCGCAACAGGCGGGCCTCGCGGATGTTCGTGGCCGGAACGTTCAGCTTCGCGCTGCCGCGACCGACCTGGACCAGCAGTACGATGTTGCCGGGCTCGACCGAATCGATTTCGCCTTCAACGCGCTTGCCGCTGACCGTCACCAGCTGGACTCGCTTGCCAAGGTACTGATCGAGTTTCGCTACGGCGATCACCTCGTACTTCGGCTGCTTCTTCTCGGCCGGCGGCAAACGCTCGATGACGCCGGGTTCCCAGACCAGGGCCAGCGTCGAATTGGGCGGCGGCGGCGGCGCGCTGGCGATGACCTGGCCCTTGCTGTCGACCCGCGACGGCTTGGGGGAGCCGTCGTCGGACGGCAATTCGGATCCTGCTTCTGCTGGCAGCGCAGGAACCGTATCGGCCCTGGCCTGCTCGACGGGAGCTTGCGGCGCCGGTTCGGCAGCCGGCGTTTCGACCGGTTCGGCCGCTGCAGGCGTCATTGCCGGCGCGCTCTGCGCCCCGGCTGCAGGGGCGACCTCGGCACCCGGACCAAGGGCCAGTTCGGGAACCGCCGGCGAAGCCAGTTTGTCCGCCGACTTGACGACATACAGCGGGATTTCAGGCTCGGCGAAGGCCAGCCGCAGCATGATCGGCGGGGCGTCGTCGAGGCGTGCCGTGATGTTCAGCTGGCGCAACAGAAGCTGGCGAGGATAGGCCTCGAACTCGGCCGGCACCCAGCTCGCCTCGGGAATGCTGGCCAGATTGAGCGATCCTCCACGTGTGACCAGTCGCTGGTAGAGCGAAAGGACGTCCGCGCTCGGGTTGATTCCGCGCGAAACGAGGAACGAACGGACCGCTTCGACGTGGCGATCGACGAACTCGGCCGAACTGACTCCGAGCCATTGCGCGCAGAAGGTGTTGCGCCGGGCCAGATAGCCCGGATCGTGGTAACTCAGGCCGGCCCGCAACAGGCGCAGCTCGTGCGCAGCCGCCGACTCCGAAAAGCGCTGCGGATCAAAAGAGCCGAACTCGGCATAACCCTGCCAGTTGGCGACTTTCGGACTGTCCAGCTCGAACATCAGTTCGAGGTTCCTGGTCGCTTCGTCGTAGTGGTAGTCGAAACGATCGACACGCGGAGCCGGCACGACACCCATCTTGGCGCGGTCCTTGTCGCCGAGCGTGTCGCTTCCGCAGCCCTGGTTCTCGAACAGCGCCAGACCGGGCGTTCCGAGCCAGCTTCCGACGCCGTTGCCGCCGTCGCTACCGTTGACGGTCAGTCCGCGCACGACCAGGGAGAGATCGCCGGGAAGCCCTGGGTCGCTGGCCAATGACTGGCCGACCAGCCAGAAGCGGCTGCCACCGCGCAGGTCGGCCGACTGCGCCTTGAGTTCGCCCTGCCAAAGGCCCTGGCGAACCTCCAGCCGCGGTGCGCGCAGCCGAACGCTGCCGTCGAGGGCGATGCCCGCACTGTCGTAGGTCAACACAGCCTGCGGCGCCAGCGCCCGTGCCATGCGCACGGCTGCCGAGCGCGCGGCAAACTCCAGAGCGAGGGCGCCGCCGGCCATGCCGACGACGGCCAGCAACAATACATTGCGCAATCTCATCGCCGTGCGCATCCTCGTGACCGGCGCCAAAGCTGCCGGAAGATCTTGGCCAATCGACGATAGCGGGAATGACCGACCGCATCAACGCGCAGTGTGCGGCAGGTCACTAAGAGCCGACGACCGGCCGGGCAAACCCGCACCCGATCTCGCGAGGCCATGAAAGCCAGACCGGTCGGCTGCGACCGGTCCGCCGTACGCCGCGGCCAGGCTCGACCGGATCAGGCCCTGCGCAGGGCCATCACGATGACCAGCAGGATGATCGCGCCGATCATGGCGTTGAGTATCGCGCCGATCAGGCCGCCACCGATGTAGATGCCCAGTTGCGGCAGCAGCCATCCAGCGATGAAGGCGCCGAGGATACCGATCACGATATTGCCGATCAGGCCCAGGCCGCGGCCCTTGACCACGAGCCCGGCAAGCCAGCCGGCGATCGCACCGACCAGAAGGAAAATCAACAGCGATTCAATGGTCAAGACGCTTCCCCATGAAGTCGTCGCCGAGTGCGACCCGTGCATGGTGCGCTCTTGGCGCGTCGCTGGCATGACGCAGTGCGGCCTGGGTGAGAAATCGGGGGTCCCGCACGCTGAATCCGCCCGGGAGGCAGTGTCGCTGGATCAGGATCGCTGTCCGCCGACGGCCGCAGTGGGCCGGCTCTCGCCGTTGCCGGTCGAGGCGCCTTCGGAAGCCTTGACCCGAGCCTTCTCGCGAATGGCGGCCAGTGCTTCCGGAGGCAACATGCTGGCGTCCGGCCGGGCGTTCGCCGAAACGCGTTCCGCCGCAATCGAAAAGACCGTGCCGAATGAGCCGACCAGGATCATCAGGATCGACACGCCCAGCAGGCCCGGGCTGCGCGTCAGGAACGCAATGATCAAGCCAGCCAGGGTCAAAGCGATCATGATCCAACGTGCCATGCGAACCCCCGTCGTCATCGGACGTTTGCGCCGGGCGCGCGTGGCCCGGCCAATGCCGGTAAAGCTACCAGATTGCCCTGCGTGCGCGGAACGCCGCTGATCGGCGGAACCCTGCCGGTAAGACGATGAAAATGCACGGCAAGCTCGCTGCCGCGCTCGCGGGCCATTGGCTCAGCGCTCCGAGTGACCCGATTCGAACCAGTCCTGGCGGACGAACAGACCGGGCTGAATCAAATCGATGAAGGCGCGCGCATCGGCGCTGAGGACCCTGCCCTTGCGCACGACCACCCCATAGCTGCGTTGCGGAAAGTATGAGCGCAGGTTGCGCACGGCGAGGCGCTCGCGATCGGCCTCGCTGATGCACATGCCGGTGACGATCGAAATGCCGAGTCCCATCGCCACGTATTGCTTGATGACCTCCCAGCCACCGACCTCGATGGCGACGTGATACGGCACCTTGCGCTTCTGGAAGACCAGGTCGACCAGGCGGTAGGTGGTCAGTCGCTTGGGCGGCAGGATCAGGCCGAACGGCGACAGATCCTCGAGCGAGATATCGGCCTTGCCGGCCAGAGGGTGATCGAGCGGCGTGATCAGCAGGGGATCGAAGTGGTAGAGCGCCTCATAGGAGAGATCGTTGGGCACGTCGAGCATCGAGCCGACGGCAAAGTCGACCTCGTCGGAACGCAACAGGGCGAGGCCGTCGGTGCCCGTGACGTTGTGCAGGTTGAGGTGGACTTCGGCATGACGCCGGCGAAAGGCGGCGACCATGTCCGGCAGCAGATACTGGATGGTCGAGTTGCCGCAGGCGATGTCGAGCGCGGCCCGGCCGCCGTCGCGGATCTTGCCGAGGAATTGTTCGTCGAGCGACTCGAGGCCCTCGACCAGCGGGCGGGCGAGCTCATAGAGGATCTGCCCCTCCGGAGTCAGTGTGACCCGGCGCCTACGGCGCTCGATCAGGCTCGCACCAAGCTCGGCCTCGAGCGCGCCGAGCTGCAGGCTGACCGAGGGCTGGGACAGAAACAGGGCCTCCGCGGCCCGGGTCAGGGTGCCGAATTTCACCGTGTAGCAGAACGCGCGCAGCTGCTTGAGGCGGTTGCCCTTGTAGTAGTAGCGCGTGGCCGATTCGTCGACAGGCGAGGATTTCTTCGCCCGCCCGGACTGCCGGGTCGTGACGCGACGCACCATCCCGTCCTCCTTCCGCGCATAGCGCGGACCGCGCCAATGCACGCTTTCCGGCCATCTATTAACCATGTCAATCTGTTGCATTGAAACATTTGTTTTGTCAAAAGTAAATTCACCGGCGTAGTCTGCAAGCCCGACCCGGCGAGTCCGACATGTCCAGCAATCCCTCATCGGTCCAGGCCGCCGCAAACGACGGCATCGAAGTCCGGGCGACGATCAACCCGCGCATCCTGACCTCTCCGGCGCTCGGCTTTGTCGCCGGCCTGCATCGCCGTTTCGATGCCAAGCGTCGCCAGCTGCTGCGGGCGCGCGAAACGCGCCAGGCCCGCTTCGACGCCGGTGAACTGCCGGACTTCTCCGAACGCACCCGCAACATCCGCGAATCGGAGTGGACGGTGGCGCCGATTCCGGCCGCGCTGCTCGATCGTCGTGTCGAAATCACCGGCCCGGTCGATCGCAAGATGATCATCAACGCGCTGAATTCGGGCGCCCGCGTGTTCATGGCCGATTTCGAGGACTCGACCTCGCCGACCTGGGACAACCTGATCGATGGCCAGGTCAACCTGGCCGACGCGGTCGCCGGAACGATCGACTACACATCGCCCGACGGCCGCCATTACACACTGGACCCGGATCCGGCCGTGCTGATCGTGCGCCCGCGCGGCTGGCACCTCGACGAGAAGCACCTGTGGGTCGATGGACAGCCGGTCAGCGGCTCGCTGTTCGATTTCGGCCTGTTCGTGTTCCACAACGCGAAAGCCCTGCAGGCCCGCGAACGCGGACCGTTTCTGTATCTGCCGAAGCTGCAAGGCCACGAAGAGGCAGCCCTGTGGGAGGACGTGCTGGCCGCGGCCGAAGCCGAGCTTGGTCTCGAAGCCGGATCGATCAAGGTCACCGTGCTGATCGAGACCCTGCCGGCCGCCTTCGAGATGGACGAGATTCTGTGGGCGCTGCGCAGCCGCATCGTCGGACTCAACTGTGGTCGCTGGGACTACATCTTCTCCACCATCAAGACCCTGCGTGCGCACCCTGACCACGTTCTGCCCGAGCGCAGCCAGGTCGGCATGGGCGTGCGGTTCCTCAAGGCCTACAGCGAACTGCTGATCAAGACCTGCCACCGTCGCGGTGCCTTCGCCATGGGCGGCATGGCCGCGCAGATCCCGATCAGCAACGACAGCGCCGCCAACGAGGCCGCCCTCGAGCGCGTGCGCCTCGACAAGCAACGCGAGGCCCGGGCCGGACACGATGGCACCTGGGTTGCGCACCCGGGTCTGATCCCGGTCGCAATGGCCGAGTTCGACCAGGTCCTGACCGGCCCGAACCAGCTCGGGCGCAAGCGCGACGACGTTGAGGTCGGCCGCGACGATCTGCTCGCCACTCCGGCCGGCACGATCACGCGCGCCGGCTTCGAAACCAATGTCGATGTCTGCGTGCGCTACCTGGCCGCCTGGCTCGACGGTCTCGGTTGCGTGCCGATCCACCACCTGATGGAGGATGCGGCCACCGCCGAAATCTCACGGGCGCAGCTGTGGCAATGGCTGCACAACTCCGGCCTCCGCCTCGAAGACGGCACGAGCATCGACTTCGCCCTGTTCGACCCGATCCTCGCCGGCACCCGCGCGCGCCTGCCCGAGCGCGGCTTGCCCGGCCAGCAACGCATCGCCGAAGCAATCGAAATGCTCGGCGAGTTGACCCGCGCCGAAACGCTGGCCGAATTCCTCACCCTGCCGGCCTACGAGCGGCTGCCCTGAGCGCCGCGCGCCTGCCCACGCCCCGACCCCGACAATTTCCAGCCCCATACTCAACGACGACCCACCCTCCAACGCAGACCCCGATTCCCCAGGAGCACACCATGAGCAAGCCCACGATGCCCAGCGCAGCCGACATTTCCCGCGACTGGTCCAGCAATCCGCGCTGGGCCGGCATTCGCCGCAACTATTCTGCCGAGGATGTCGTTCGCCTGCGCGGTACCGTCCATGTCGAGCATTCGCTGGCACGGCTCGGTGCCGAAAAGCTCTGGAGCAGCCTGCACCGCGAACCGTTCGTCAACGCCCTCGGTGCGCTCACCGGCAACCAGGCCATGCAACAGGTCAAGGCCGGCCTCAAGGCGATCTATCTGTCCGGCTGGCAGGTCGCGGCCGACGCCAACCTGGCCGGCCAGATGTATCCGGACCAGTCGCTGTACCCGGCCGACTCGGTCCCGGCCGTGGTCAAGCGCATCAACAACGCCCTGCTGCGTGCCGATCAGCTCAACCATGCCGAAGGCAATGACGAGGTCGATTACCTGCAGCCGATCGTGGCCGACGCCGAAGCCGGCTTCGGGGGCGTCCTCAATGCCTTCGAGCTGATGAAGGCGATGATCGAGGCCGGCGCCGCCGGCGTCCACTTCGAGGACCAGCTGGCCTCGGTCAAGAAGTGCGGGCACATGGGTGGCAAGGTGCTGGTGCCGACCCGCGAAGCGGTCGACAAGCTCAATGCGGCGCGCCTCGCCGCCGACGTGCTCGGCGTGCCGACCCTGATCGTCGCCCGTACCGATGCCGAAGCCGCCGACCTGCTGACCAGCGATATCGACGCCAACGACCGGCCGTTCACGACCGGCGAGCGCACCGTCGAAGGTTTCTACAAGACCCGCAACGGCCTCGACCAGGCGATCAGCCGCGGCCTGGCCTATGCGCCCTATGCCGATCTGGTCTGGTGCGAAACCGGCAAGCCCGATCTCGAATTCGCGCGCAAGTTCGCCGAAGCGATCCACGCGAAGTTCCCGGGCAAGCTGCTCGCCTACAACTGTTCGCCGTCGTTCAACTGGAAGAAGAACCTCGACGACGCCACGATCGCGAAGTTCCAGAAGGAAATCGCCGGCTACGGCTACAGGTTCCAGTTCATCACCCTGGCAGGCTTCCATGCGCTGAACTACTCGATGTTCAACCTGGCCTACGGCTACGCGCGCAGCCAGATGAGCGCCTTCGTCGAGCTGCAGGAAGCCGAGTTCGCCGCCGCCGAGCGCGGATTCACCGCCGTCAAGCACCAGCGCGAGGTCGGCACCGGCTATTTCGACCAGGTCACCCAGGCCATCCAGCAAGGCCAGTCCTCGACCACCGCACTGAAGGGTTCGACCGAAGAGGAACAGTTCAAAAACAGCGACAAGGCCGCCTGAGCGAGGTCGCGCAGGACGCCGACAGCGGAACTGTGGGGTTTGGGGTGGGCCCGGTGGGAGGCCGGGCCATAAGTTCCGATGTCGGCGCTGCGCGGGAACCGAAGCAAGGTTCGGTACCCTTTTGCCGGTCCAGAGGGGCTGGCCGGCGATTCAGGATGGCACCGGATTGCTTCAGAAGCACGTGACGAAAGTCATCATCGGATTGACTTGCACGCACGGCCGATGGGTTAAGATCGCGTGCTGCCAAGGTGGGGGACGCCATGTCGAGCAATCGGACCGTCAGCAACGTCACGCCGATCGGCGGTTACGCCGGACGTCTGCGTGCACCCTTGTTGCCGCGCGAACTCTCGGACCGCGAGCTTGCCCTGTTCGTCACCGCCAGTGACCGTCGTGAGGTCAGCCCCGGCGAAATGATCTTCCGCCGCGGCGAACTCGGCCGCAGCATGTTCATCGTCGAAAGCGGACAGATCCGCCTCGAATTCGGCGACGGCATGCCCGACAAGCTGATCGGACCGCGCGAATTCTTCGGCGAACTGACCCTGTTCATCGGCGACCACACGCGGGTCGCGAATGCGGTCGCCACGACCGCCTCGGTCATGCACGTGATCGAACAGCAGGCCTTCGACCAGCTCCTCGACAGCGAGCCCAGACTGCTCGCCCAGTTCATGCGTCGCTCGTTTTCCTATCTCGTCGCCAGCGAACAACAGCTGATCGCGAGCCTGAAGCGGCGCAACGAAGACCTCATGGTCACCCTCGATTCGCTGCGCCAGACCCAGACCCAGCTCAGCACCGCGCAGCGCCTGGTCCAGACCGACGAACTGACCGGGCTGTGCAACCGCCGCGGCCTGTACATGTTCCTCGAGCACCTCGGCGATTCGCGCCTGCCGGGCACCGAACTCGGCCTGCTGCTGATCGACATCGACCGCTTCAAGCAGATAAACGACCGCTGCGGACACCTGGTCGGCGACCAGGTCCTGCGTGCGATCGCCGAAGAGGTGCAGGCGGCGGCCTCGCCCTGCGACCTGCCGTGCCGCCTCGGCGGCGACGAATTCGCCCTGCTCACCCAGGTCACCGGCGCCGAGGAACTGGCCGCGCGGGCGACCCAGATCGTCAACGCGGTCAGGGCCATGCGCTTTCCGGGTTGCGACGGTCTCAAGGTCAGCGTCAGCATCGGCGCGCGCCTGTGTACCGAATCGACCGACTGGGCCATCTGGTACAGCGACACCGACTGCCTGCTCTATGAGGTCAAGGGTCGCGGTGGCGATGGCTTCCGCGCACCGGACTGATCGCGAGCGGCAGTCTCGCTTCAGAGCAACGGCTCGAAACTCGAGCCGAACAGGTGATCCTGGTTCTCGAAGGCACCGATGTCGTATTGATAGTCATTCAGGCGCGGCGCTCCGTCGAGATCGACCGCCGGCAGGCCGATTGCCGCACTGCCCGCATTTCGCAGCGGCGAGGCGAACATCAGCCGGTAGTCCGCAGAGAACGGATCGACGAAGAGCGGATTGGACAGGGACAGATTTCCGCCACTGGCCGCGGGCGATCCGAGGATGTCCACGACATTGTTGTTGTAGACGTCGCTGGTCAGATTCTGCAGTTTCAGGTCGGCGCCGGCATTGAAGGCGAAGGCATTGCCGATGAAGAGGCTGCGCGCCGATCCACCGATACGAACGCCTGCGGTGTCGCAACTGGGCGGCGCACCCGGCGTGCAGATGTTCGCCACCACGGTGTTGTAGCTGAAGAACGCGCGGTAGCTCGACGCGCTGGCGGCGTTCACGGTCAGGTTCGCCGCGCAATAGTCGGAACCGCATTTGTTGCGCAGAAACAGGTTGTTGATGAGCTTCAGCACACCGCCGTCCGCACCCGCGGTCAATCCACCGCCGAAGGTGGCGCTCACGTTGCCGTCGAAGACCACATTGCTGACCGAAAGGTCACCGACGAAGCCGGCAATGCCGCCCAGGTTCAGGCCGGCCCCCTGTTGGGCGGAGTCACCGTCGCGAATGGTCAGGTTCGAGACGCTGATGTTGCCACTGGTCCCGGAGGCTCCGCCCAGCGACAGGACCTGGCGCACCGCCGATCCGCTGAGCACGGTTGCATCAGCCCGTCCGGGCTGGGCCAGACAAGGCTGCGGCCCGACGCTGACCCAGCCGCCGGAGATCTCCAGATCGAAACTCTCCGACGTGAAGTAGTAGAAGGCGACCGAACTCGTCGTCACACTGAAACTACCACTGCGCAGGCGAATGCTGTCGCTTTCACCGTTGCCGGCTGCCGTCGATAGAGCCTGACGCAACTCGGCGCCATCGGCGACACAGAAGCTGGCGGCCTCGGCGCGCGTCAGTGCAGCAAGCAGCAGGGTTGAAACCAGCAGGCCAGAGACTCGGTTCATGGTGAAGCTCCCCGGATCATGCCGAACAAGCGGCGTTCAGATCGAGGAATGTCCAGCGGCACCGAATCCGAACACCCGGGATAGAACCGGCCAGCCGGCGGGTGCAGTCAGGCAATGGGTCCGGCCAGTCCGACAAGGCCCTCCTGAGGCCCTACCGAGCCGACGCGAACGCGCCGAGCGCTTGCCGCTGATCGGCATCGGCGACGAGCAACTGGCGAACCAGGGCCGCCGCCGACAGAGCCCTTGCTTCGGCCCGCTCGCCGCTCGCCGAGTGCAGACGACAGCGCAGGAGAACGAGCTCCGCATAGCGCCCGGCAAACGCCGGCTTGCCGGAGAAACGCCGCAGCAGGTCGTCGGCAAGCTTCCCGGCCTCCTCCTTTGCGTCGGCCAGATGCTCCGGACCCATGGCCAGCTCGAGCTGCCAGTCGGCGACGCCAAAATGGTCGGGCCCGGAGGTCTTCAAGGCCAGGCGCACGGCCTCTCGCCGGAACGGTACCGCGCAACGATAGTCACCCCGCCAGGCACAGGTCTGCGCCTGGCGGTTCGCAAAAAGCGCGTTCTGATTGCCGTCCGCACCGAGCAGCGCCCTGACCTCGCGAGCCGCCTCCGCCTGCAAGTGACGTGCTCCGGCAAAACGTCACTGCAGGGCCAGCGCCCGTCCGGCCCGGGCCTGGGTAAACCCATGGATACTGCTGCGCTGATCACCGGCCTTTCGGCGCAAGTACAGCGCATTCCGATGGTCCGCCTCCGCCAGCGCGCCCGGCTTCAGTGCACCCAACGCCCGCCACGTCGGCGCGGCGGGCGCGGCGGATCGCCCTCGTTGCGCAGGGCATGTTCCTCATCGCTGGCCGGATGCTCGCGCCAGTAGGTGGCGACCGCATCGACCGACTCGGGGATGCGGGCCAGGCACTCGTCGTATTCGTCGTCGGTCAGCGCGGCGAACTCGGCATCGCTGTCGAACACCTCATCCTCGATCGACAGGGCGATGATCGGCCCGAGGTATTGCATGAGCTCGGAATCCTGGCCGAGCCGTGCCTCCCAGGCCGCCGCTCGCAAATCGATGCCGCGGCTGAAGCCCTCGCACCAGCCCCGTGAGGTGAATGCGCTGCGGCCATCGTCGGTGTCGACCTCGCCGAGGATCGGCTCGTAGGCGCCGGTTTCGATCTCGAGCAGGACCGAATCATTGAGCCGTGCCAGCAGGGTCAGGATGCGCTCGCCCTCCTCGGCATCGGCGAACGGCTCATGCAGGACTTCGGGCAGCCATTCGTCCGGGGTCGCCGGCGACGGGCCGATTGCCAGCGAGGTCAGCAGGCCGTGCACGCCATCGAGCAGCAGGTGGTCCTCGCCCGGGTGCGCGCGCAGGTACTGGTCGAGTTCCTCGAGTTCGTTGTCGGCCAACGAGGCGGGCCAGTCGGCTTCAGACATCGTCGAGCTCCAGCAAGGCCGGCGCATGGTCGGACGGTCGCTCCCAGGTCCGCGGTTCGCGGTCGATACTGGCAGCGCGCGCGCGCTCCATGACCCTGGCGCTGGCCAGCACGAGATCGATACGCAGGCCAAGATCGCGGCGGAACCCGGCCTGGCGGTAGTCCCACCAGCTGTACTTGCCGGCCGATTCGTCGAACCGGCGGAAGCTGTCGACCAGGCCGAGATCGAGCATGCGCCGCAGCGCTTCGCGTTCCGGCGTCGAGCAGAGAATCTTCTCGTGCCAGGCGGCTGGATCGTGCACGTCGCGGTCTTCCGGGGCGATGTTGAAGTCACCCATCACGACCAGGCGCGGATCATTGCGCAGTTCGCCTTCGAGAAAGCGCGTGACCTTGTCCAGCCAGTCGAGCTTGTAGGCGTATTTTTCGCTGCCGACGGCCTGGCCGTTGACGACATAGAGGTTGGCGACGCGCAGCTCGCCGACCGTGGCCACGAGGATGCGTCGCTGCGGATCGTCGAGACCGGGCACGTCGGTGACCACGTCCGTGATCTGCTGCTTCGCCAGCAGGGCCACGCCGTTGTAGGTCTTCTGCCCGGAGAACGCGACCTCGTAGCCGAGCGCTTCGATTGCGCCGCGTGGAAACTTGGCATCTTCGAGCTTGGTTTCCTGGATGCCGAGCAGGTCCGGCTGCGCGGACGCGCACCATTGTTCGACGTGCGGGAGACGCACGTTGAGTGAATTGACATTCCAGGTGGCGAGCTTCATCGCCGCATTTTAGCCGACCGGCCCCCTGTTCTGCTGAACCTCTCCGCACTCACGCTACCATGCAGCTTTCGACCGAACCTGGCGACCGACGATGAGCGTGATCGACCTGCGCAGCGACACCGTGACCCAGCCGACCGCGGCGATGCGCGACGCGATGAGTGCTGCGCCGGTCGGCGACGATGTCTATGGCGAGGATCCCAGCGTGCGCGCGCTCGAGCAGCGGCTCGCCACCGAGCTCGGCTTCGAGCGCGGCCTGTTCCTGCCGAGCGGCACCCAGGCCAATCTCGCCGCCCTGCTGGCCCACTGCCAGCGCGGTGACGAATACCTGGTCGGCATGGAAGCGCATACCTACAAGTACGAAGGCGGCGGCGCGGCCGTGCTCGGCTCGATCCAGCCGCAGCCGATCCTTAACGCCACCGACGGTACGCTGCCGCTCGAGGTTCTCGAAAGGTCGGTCAAACCGGACGATCCGCATTTTGCGCGCACGCGCCTGCTGGCGCTCGAGAACACCTGGCACGGCCGCGTGCTGCCGCAGGAATACGTGATCCGCGCCGCCGAATGGGCGCGCGGGCGCGGACTCGCAGTGCATCTGGATGGCGCACGCTTCTTCAACGCCGTCGTCGCCAGCGAGTCCACGCCACGCGAACTGGCCGCGCCCTTCGATTCGGTCTCGGTGTGCCTGTCCAAGGGTCTCGGCGCGCCGGTCGGTTCGGTGCTCGTGGGTTCCGCCACGCTGATCGCGGCGGCCACGCGCTGGCGCAAGATGCTCGGCGGTGGCATGCGCCAGTCCGGCATTCTCGCCGCCGCCGGCCTGCATGCGCTCGATCATCACATCGACCGTCTGGCCGAGGACCATGCGCGTGCCGAACGCCTCGCCGCCGGGCTGCGCGGGATCGATTCGATCACCGTGCAGGGCCGCTTCACCAACATGGTCTTCATCGACGTGCCGGGCGAACATCTGCGCGCCCTCGATACGCACCTGCGCGAGGCCGGTGTGCGCGCCAGCATCGGCTACCTGCCGAGCGTGCGTCTGGTGACCCATCTCGACGTCGACGATGCGGCGGTCGATCGCGCCGTCGAGGTCTTCGCAGACTTCTTTTCCTGAAGCCGGTTCCGCGCGCGCCTCAGCGCAAGGCGCCCAGCGAGACGAGCAAGGCGACGACGGCGATGATGACGACCGCACTGACCGCGAGCACGCGCCGGTAAAGGCGCAGATGGCGCGCCTGCGCCTCGACCGCGACCTTCTGCTGGGCGACCGCGCCCTGCTGCAATTCGAACGACTGCTTCTGGATCGCCGCGGCCTCGCCGGCAAGGCGCCGATAGTCCTCGTTGAAACGCAACTGGGCGTCGCGGATCTCGCTCAGCACGGCGAGGATCTTTTCGTCGTTCATGCGGGGTCCCCGAAGTCGGAAAGGCTGCGTCGCGGAAAGCCGCGATCAGCCGGCACTGTCGTAAGCCTGGCGAATCCAGCCGAGCAGCTCCGCATCGACCTCTTTCGGATTCGACAAGGCGACCTTGTAGTTGCACATTTTGCCGGGCGCCTCGGCAACCAGGCGCGCCGTCGGCGTCACGCCCTTCATGTTCAGGCCTACATCGACCCGGCTCTGCGTCGCCGGCCCGATCATCGCGAACTGCTTCTTGCGGCGCAGGCTGACATAGCCCTTCTTCGGCGCGATCTCGTAGTCGCCGAAACCATCGATTTTCGCGATCAGCGCATCGTGCAGCGGTCGCAGGTGCGCCTTCTTGCCGGAATAGATCTCATCGACTGCGGCTGCCGGGCTCGCACTGCCGGCGGGCGGCGTGCCGGCGGCCTTTTGCGCCGCGTAGGCGACCACGGCGTTGGCATCGCCATGGCCCATGCCGAGCTCGCGCTTGAGGTAGTCGCGCCGCTCGCCGAACTTCTGCGCACCGCTGGCATCGAGCAGCCTGACCAGTTCTTCGAGGCGCTTGCCGCTGCGCTTCTCGATGTTGGCCAGCTGCGTCGCGTAGGCTTTGTCGAGGTCGGTCATGGCCATCTCCAGGTTGCGGTCGAAACGGTCGAATGCAGGTGCTCGGAGCGCACTGGCCATCTTGCCGAGGCCTTCGCCGCGCGGCAAGCCGCAGGTGTCCGTGCCTGTCTCGGCCAGGTCAACTACGGCGGCGGGTCGGACCCGCCAACGGGTGCAGGGTTTCAGCCACCCTGGCGAGCGCCTCAGGGTGCCTCGAAGCCGTGCGCGAAGATGCGGTCGGTGCCGCTCAGCTCGACCCGGTATTCGCTGCTGCCGCCGGACACGTCGATGCGCCAGCCCGAGTTGAAGGTCTCGCCGCCGGGCTCGCTGCGGGTCGTCCAGTCCAGCGCACTGAGGCTGGCCCCGGCCGGAGCCAGCACGCGCAGGCGCAAGGCACCGGCAATTGCCTCGTTGCCGTTGATGACCGGTTGCACCGGCACGTTGACCTGGAATACGGCGGTCGTTCCGCTGCCGAGCACGAACTCATCGTGAATGGTCAGCACTCGCTGGTCGAAATCGAGCGTCCGCTGCCACGACGTCACGGCCGGATCACCGGCGTAGGCCGGCGTCAGATTGGCCACTGCATGCACCGCGCCCGCCGCGCCGGGCTGCACGGTCATGCTCGAAGTCGTGCCTTCGTGCTGCGGCACGATTACGCCGGCGTGTTCGAAGCGAACCACGTTGTGCACATCGGTACCCTGCTGGATGCCGCTGTGGGTCCAGATGTTCTCGGTCACGGCCAGCCAGTCACCTTCGAACAGGGTGAACGCGCCCTGGTCCTGATGGGCGTGGCTCTGCACGTAGGGTCCGGCCGAAAAATGCAACCACATCGCCGAAGGATCCCAGCTCGTGCGCGTGAACAGCTGGCCGGTGCCGGTCGCATGGTAGGTCAGGCTCGCCGGCGGCGTACCGGCCGCTCCGGCCGGCAGCAGGTTGTGCCGGTAGTTGAAGCCGCTCTCCATGGTCTGGTCGGAAATCGAATGCAGCCACCAGGCGGCGTCGTCGCGGGCGGCCGGGTCGGTCGACATGGCCCGCGCCTCGAGCATCAGGTCACGGTGATAGTCGTAGATGACCGGTTCGGAGACGCGCGCCTGATCACCGATCGCGGCGACCCGGTCGAGGGTCGGCACGGTGGCGTGGATCCACCACTGGATGCTGGCGTCGAGATGCCCGTTGTCCGCGGCCAGATTGTTGCCGGTCGAATCGCGCCAGACCCGGTAGAGCTCGAACACGCGCCGGTGCGAAAGCCCGTAGGCGGTGCCTTCCTGGCTGCCGCCGCCGGCGATTGTCGCGAGGTACTGGCTCAGTGCAGGCAGCTTGTCGGTCTGCAGCAGCTGCATCCAGGTGCTGTTTCCGGACGCCAGCGCCCAGTACATGGTCGCCTGCAGGAAGCTGTAGTAGTAATTGTTGGCCGGATCGTCGATCGACCAGCCGGACCACGGATGCGGATGGCCGCCCCACTGGGCCTGGTCCGGATGCCAGACGTTCCAGACCGCCTGTTCGGCATAGGCCGACCAGCGGTTGCGCTGGGCCTGGGTCACGTGGGTCGGACACCAGTCCAGGGTCAAGGCGAGGTCGCCGATCATCGAGCCGACCTCAAGATAGGAATCGCCGGCGACCTCGGGCCGGTTGCCGAGCGCGATCGCGGCCTCGGCGTCGGCCACCTGCGCCTCGATCATCTGCACGGCCAAGGTGGCGTACTGGGTCTGACCGGTCAGCCGGTACATCGTCGCCGCATCGGTGGCCGAGAACGCATAGCCCGGGCTGCCGGCCACGGCCTGGTCGACCCAGGTCTTGAAGCGCTGGTACTCGACCGATTGCAGGTCGACATAGGAGAGATCGATGCTGATCGCGGCGCGGGCCGGCGCCGCAGGGCCGAAGACCGCGGCGAGCATGCACAAGAACCCACAGAGTCGATTCCGCACCCTCATTGGCAGCCCCTCCCGGATCCCCCAAGCATCCGGATCATGCCGGGATGCCCGCGCCGATAGCGCGAATCCCGCCACAGTTTGCCGACCCACGGCGCTCAGCCGGATTCGACCACCACGGCCGTGCCATAGCAGAGCACCTCGGCCAGGCCCGGCATCAGCTCGGTCGCGTCGTAACGCATGCCGATCACCGCATTCGCGCCGAGCATGCGCGCCTGCCGCAGCATCAGCTGGTAGGTCTCGGCGCGTGTCTGTTCGCACAGCGTCGTGTAGACCGTGATGTTGCCGCCGAACAGGGTGTGCAGGCCGCCGATGAAATTGCCGACCACCGAGCGCGAGCGCACGGTCAGGCCGCGCACCACGCCGAGGCTGCGCACGACGCGGTAGCCCGGCAGCTCGAGTGCCGTGGTCACCATCGCATTGCCGATCGATGTGCTCGCTGCGCGGCTGCGATCGCCACCGTCTTCGGTCAGGTTGATCGTTTGCATGGCCGTTTCTCCTTCGTCGTCGGGTTCGGTCCGTGATCGGCTCGCGGCGCCGCCAGGTCGGTGCGCAGCGATCGCGAGCGGCATGTTCGCATCGTAAGGGCTGCTCTCATCCGCTTGCCGAGCGGGCACGCAGGTCGGCGAGGCGCTCGAGACTCTGCTGCGGCCAGTGCTGCTTGCGGTCGTAGTAGGTCGCACACACGGGTTTGTCCGCGGCCAGGACCACCCAGGGCTGCCTCGATTCGGTGAAGATGTGGATGTCGGGCGGCAGTCGATCCGGTTCGTCGAGACTGCCGACGCGGACGAAGCAGATCGTCTCGCCGGCACCGGCATAGTGGCTCCACAGCGCAATGCGGCAGCTCGGGCAACGTGCGATACGCTGACCCTTGCCGCTGGCCGACGGCGTCGCGACGAGTTCGGGCTCGCCCGCGACGAGCTCGACGCGGGCGGCCTCGATCATCGCGTTGAGGGCGAACGCGGAGCCGCTTTCGCGCTGGCACCAGCGGCAATGGCAACAGTGCACGAACAGCGGTGCGGAGAGCAGACGGTAGCGCACCGAAGCGCAGTCGCAACCACCCTCGATCGGATAGGACGCGTGGGTACTCATTGACGCAACCTCTCGACAGCCTCGGTCGGGGCTTGCAGATTAGCGCCTCAGGGCTTTGCGGTCTGCATGCCGGCGCGCCGGAAGGTCTGGTGGTTGCCCGGCTTCCAGGTCTTGCCACCGTCTTCGCTGTACTCCATGCGCGACTCGAACGAGTCTTCGGCGACATTGAAGCGGGTGAAGCGCAGTTGGCCGCTGCCGCCGTCGCGGGTCTTGTACTCGGGCGTCGTGCGCACCTCATCGCCGAGCGCGCCGCGCATGATCCAGAGCCGGCCATCGGCGGCCACCGAAACCATCTCGATCAGCCTGTCCTTTTCGTTGACGTAGAAAAGGATGCCGGCGGACTGCTTCAATTCCGGGATGTCGCTGCGCCCGGAGACGACGCGGTCCGGAACGACCCATTCGAACCGGTAGCTGCCGTTGACCGACTTCGCCACCGATCCGTCCTCATCGAGGAACTCGGTGACCACGTGCCAGTGACCGATCGAAGTGCGTAGCTGTTCGACCGATCGCTGCAGCGCTTCGTCACCATCGGCACGGGCCACGCCGATGACACCGAGCCAGGCCAGCGCCGCCAACGCAGCGCCGTGAAATCCGCGATACATGATTCGTACCTCCCGCGTGTGCCCCAGCAAACACCGACCCCGGCGGCGCTGCAAGGGTCATTGGTCACCCCATACGTGAGGGCTGCTCGATGACCACCCTAGCCGGCAGTCGTCATCTCGATGATCACCTTGCCCTTGGCATGGCCGCCGGCCTGATGCTCGAGTGCGGCAATCGACTGATCGAAGCCGAACACCGAGTCAATGACGGGCTTGACCTTCCCGGCATCGAGCACCTCGGCGATCTCGGTCAGCCGGGCGCCATCGGATTCGGTCAGGAAGCGGTAGTAGCGAGCGCCGTTGCGCCGCGCACGCCATTCCATCGGCAGCGCGATCGCCCACAACAGGGCGGATTTCAGAGGCCCGGCTTCGATCTGGCGCGCGAATTGCCAATCGGGCGGTCCAGCCACGCTGACCACGCAACCGCCGCGGCGCAGCAGCGCGAACGCATCGCGCGTCGTCTCGCCACCGAGCGTGTCGAAGACGATGTCGTAGCGGGCATCGCGCCGGCGATAGTCCTCGCGGTCGTACTCGATCACGGTATCGGCACCGAGCCGGGCGACCCAGTCGCTGTTGCGGCTGCTGGCCGTGGTCGTCACGACCAGGCCGAGCACGTGCTTGGCGTACTGCACGGCGAACGAGCCGAGCCCGCCCGAGCCGGCATGGATCAGGATGCGCTGGCCCGGTTCGGCTTGGGCCCGATCGACCAGCCCCTGCACCGTGGTCAGCGCGACCAGCGGTATCGAGGCAGCCTCGGCCGCGGACAGGTTCCGCGGTGCAGGGGCGACGAAGCGCGCGGCCACGGCCAGGTACTCGGCGAAGCTGCCCATCTTCTGCCGCGGCGCGCGCAAGTAGACGCGCTCGCCGGGACCAAGGCCCCTGACAGCGGCGCCGACCTTCTCGATGTGTCCGCAGGCATCGAAGCCGATCGCCGCCGGCAGGGTCGGTGCCATGATGCGGCGCAGATGGCCATTAATGAACTTGGTATCGATCGGGTTGATCGAGGCGGCTTCGACGCGAATCAATACTTCGTCGTCCGCCAGGGTCGGCTCCGGCACTTCGGCGAAGTGCACCGAGCGCGCGATGTCGCCGTAGGCGATGATTTCGAGACGGCGCATGTCAGGCCAAACCGGACAGGCGATCGCGCCTCGTGTTCAATGCCCTCACGGCGCGACCGACACGCCTTTCCAGAACGCGACGCGCCCCTCGATGTTCTTCGCCGCAGTGCTGGCCGACGGGTAATACCAGGCCGCGTCGCGATTTTCCCTGCCGTCGACGACGAGCGAGTAATAGTGCGCTTCGCCTTTCCACGGGCAGCGCGTGCGCGTGTCGCTTTCCCTGAAGAATTCACGGTGCAGCGCCGCGGCCGGAAAATAGTGGTTGTTCTCGACCACGACGATATCGTCGCTTTCAGCCAGTACCTGGCCATTCCAGATCGCCTTCATCGTGTCTCCTGGCCCTGCAGATCGGGTGGGCCCTTGAGCTCGACCACATTGCCTTCCGGATCGGTGACATACAAGGAGGGCCCGTAGCCTTCGGCCCCATAGCGGGACTTGACCGTACCTGGCTCGATACCGGCAGCCTGCAACTGCGTCCGCATCGCCGCTTCATCGAACGGCTCGACGCGCAGGCAGAAGTGATCGAGGTTGCGTCCTTGCGCCTGCGCTGGCGCGCCGCCTTCGCGACCCAAGGGGCCGTCGACCGGGACCAGATCGATCAGGCTGCGTCCCGCGCGCAGCTGGATCAGGCCGAGGTCGTCGCGGCGACGTTCGACCGTGCAGCCGAGCACCTCGCAGTAGAAATGCAGCATCGTGGCGACATCGCGGATGCGCAGCACGAGGTGGTCGATTTCCCTGACCTGGATCATTCAAGCCTCACTCGCCGGGCTTTCATCGCCGGGCTCAAGGGTTGGAGCGCTGCGTATTCGCGGGCCGCGGCCTGGCGAGAAACGCGCCGAGCCGAGCCAGGCCGTAGCCGACCCCCACGCAGGCGGCGGTCAGGCCCAGCATCACCAGCAATTCGCCGCCGCCCTCGCGACCGCCGGTGCCGATGAAGCCCATCAGATAAACGCCGCAAAACGCGAGGCCGGCCAATCCGCAATAGGCGGCGGCGCCCCAACCCACCAGTTGCAAAAGAATTCCGAGGATTCGCCGCATCTCGCCTTGCACTCCGGCATAACCCGCGAGATCGCATCGATCCCGGGGCCGATTTCGGAAAGTACCATCCGCAGCCACCCGGGCCAACGCCGGGCAGCGCAGGGGCAGAGGCTGGATCCGGCAGGGCACCGCCCGCTCGAACGATTCGCGGACAAGGGAAGCGATTCCCAATAACCGATCAACATGCGGGTGTCCTGCCACGAAAAACACGTGCCGCGTCGTCGACGAGCTTTGAGGATCACGCTTGCGGACCCCGAGTCCGGCCGACGGCGCAGTCGGCTACCGACTAGAAACCGGAGCCCGGCTGCTCGAGGAAGGCCAATTCCTGCTCGGTCGATTCTCGACCGAGTATCGCGTTGCGATGCGGATAGCGGCCGAAGCGGTCGATGATGGCCTTGTGCCGCAGTGCGAAGCCGTGCGTGTTTTCGCTGGTCCTGGCATTGAACAGTGGCTCGGCGAAGGCATGGATGCGCGCCGACTCGCTGTGCATGTACGGCATGTAGAGGAAACCGCGCTCATCGACGGAAAGGCTTTCGTCCGCACCCGTCGCAACCGCCTCCTGAGCCAGGGCAAGGGCCAGCGGATCGCTCGCGAACGAACGCGCCTGGCCGCGAAACATGTTGCGCGAGAACTGGTCGAGCACGATGATCTCCGCCAGTCGACCCCGCGGCGTGCGTCGCCATTCAAACAGTTCACAGCGGTTCGCCTGCGCGTGCAGCTCGGCAAATCGATCACGGATCTGCGCATCGAAGTCGGGATCGACCTTCCAGTGCTGCGCGGGCGTGATCTCCTCGAACCAGAACCCGATGACGGTATCGGGCGTCATCATGTCGGACATCGTTCCCTCCGTCGGATCAGGCAAGCAGCAGCGCCGCCCATTGAAGCAGACCACCCAGGGCAACAAGAGCCAGGAAATAAAGCAGCCAGAGCACGCCTGGTGCGCCACGGGTCCGGATCAGATAGTAGATCAGGTAGAACGGCGTAGCGACGAACACGAGCCAGCCGAATTCATAGGGGCGATAGACCGGGTGCCGACCGCGGCTGTCCGCGTCTACCCACATGGCCAGCAGGATCCAGTAGGCGAACGACCAGATGTCGAGCCCCCCGGAGTCAAGGCTGAAGTGGGCCCGGAATGCCGCCAGTTGCAAGAGACCAATGCCCAAGGAAACCAGGCTGATGAATATCAGGATGTGGCGCGCCGGCAGGATCGTCATGTTGCAGTGTCCGGGTACGGATCGTCTCGTTGGTGCCAGGCCTCGCACCGAGCCTGCAAGAATGGGGACCGAGGCATTTTCCGTTTCAATGTCCAAGCGGCAGCGGCATGCTGCCCTGGAAAATGCCTTCGTCTCTTTCTTCAGAGAGCCTCACGGATCAGCGCCAGATAGTCAGGGGAACGCGCGATGTCGTTGTGGCCAACGTGCGGCAGCACAATGCGCCTGACCACCTTGTCGTGGAACGCCTTGACCAGCCGATCGGTGTTGCGGGCCGGAATCACTTCATCGTGGGCGGCCTGAAGCACGAGGGTCGGTACCGAGATCCTGCTTGCGTAGCGCCACGATTCATAGCGATCGCGAAGCAGCCAGTGCACCGGGAAATATGGAAACTGCTGTTCGGCAATGGCCAGGATACTGTCGTAGGGCGTAATGAGTACCAGGTGCTTGACCGGCCGCTGGCTGGCCAGACGCAGGGCGATTCCGCTGCCGAGGCTGCGACCGATCGCGGCGATCTCGGCGTGTTCGGACTGAATCCTGTCGAACAGGGCCAGCGCGTCCGCGTTCAGCGCCGCTTCACTTGGCGCGCCGGAGCTGCCGCCATAGCCGCGATAGTGCATCAGGTAGATCGCGTAGTCGGGAAATGCTTCGGAAAAGGACGCAAGACTGGCCGAAACATCCTCTGCATTGCCGCCAAAATAGACCAGCGCCTTGCGCCCGGCGTGCGCTTTCGTTGAAACGATCAGCTGCGCGCCGGACACCGGCAGGTGGAACGTTTGCGCCGGGCTGCCGACCGACCGTGGCTGCGGAAAATAGAGCAGGGAACGCTGAAACAGGTACAGGCACAAGCACGCGCTCGCATAGACGACTACAACAGCGACGGCAAGGCGCGCGATGAAGCGCATTCAGTGCTGCCCTGTCTGACTGCCATCCGCCGTGGTAGCGACAGGGCAGGTCAGCCCCCACGCATCACCGATGGTCTTGTTCGCTGCAGCGACGATGTCCGCAATGCCGCCCCGGATACGACAAACCCGGCTAACGGGGAAATGGCTGATCATCGGGCCTCGCATACTTTTCCCGGAGCAAGCGCAGGGGCAAATCACTGGGGCCGCCGAGGCCATCGCCGGAATACTCCACCGACATGTTCATGCTCGCAGCCGAGCCCGTGAACAAATGACAGCGCAATCTCCATGACGGTGGCCCTCGGTCAGGTAGCAGTTTCAAGTAGGGTACTCGTCGCCGACCTCATGTTGCATCCGCGTGCGCGGATTCTTCTAGAGAAATTCCAGGACCACGGCCCGCATCCTGCCATCCGCATTGGCCTTGAATTCGACCGGCGCGATCGCCGATGCGGCCTTGATCTGGACTTCGATGCCGAGCTCATGGAACGGAATACCATTCTCGGGCAGGTAGCCGAAGCGCGCTGCGCGGACCGCGCGGTCGCTCAATCCGGAATGACCGGTTCGACCAGGGTCGCCAGCTGGGCCAATGATTCCTGCCAGCCGAGATGGCACATCTCGACCGGAATCACCTCGGGGATGCCGGTCTGGACGATGCCGAGTTCGGTACCGCAGGAGACTGCCCTCAGGGTAACCGTCGTTTCCATCTCGCCCGGCAGGTTCGGATCGTCGAACACGTCGAAATAGCGGATTCGCTCATTGGCCACGAGCTCGCGGTATTCGCCACCGAAGGCGTGCCCGTTGCCGGTCGTGAAGTTGATGAACAGCATGCGAAAGTGGCCGCCGACCCGTGCATCGAGCTGCTCGACCTTGCAGGTGAATCCATACGGCGGCAGCCATTTCGCCATCGCGCCGGCATCGAGGAAGGCGCGGTAGATCTTCTCGGGTGGCGCCCGTAGTACGCGAAGAAGTCGAACGGTATTGCCGGACATGGTCATCTCCAGGCAGACAACGGGGTGGTGGTCGGGCCCGGTGCTTGCACCTTCATCGTGCAAGGACCGGCACGGACATCGAGGGCAGCATCGCGATGCAGCGTTTGCCGGTCAAGGGCAACAAGTGCCTGTGCGACAGACGCGCCCGCGCTACCCGGAAGGGCGTTGGCGCTTGGCAGAAGCGGGGATGCGCACCGTGCGCATGGCCAGGTGGACCTCGCGCAGGAAATAGGTAAGGCCCACCACCAGCGCCGCTGCAGACCCAGTGAACAGGGAACCGACCAGCCATCTGAGCTCGATCCGGATCAGGGCTTCGAGAAACAGGGTCGCCACGACCAGGCAAACGAGCAGTGCCGACAAGGTCGAGGCAGTGATGGCGAAGCTGGTCAGATGGCGACGGCGTTCGAGGCTGCGCAGTTCGACCATCAGCGACTCATCCGCCTGCAGATCCGGGCTGATCGGATGCTCGCTCAGCTGGCGGCCACGATCGATGATGCGGGCCAGGCGACCGGCCATGACATTGAGCAAGGCGCCAATGCCGGTCAGCAGGAAGACCGGGGCCAGGGCAAGTTGGATGGCGTGCGCGACGTCCCCGATATCGGTCAGCGAATTGAACATGGTCTGATCGGTTTTCCGGCCCGGCAGGAGGACCGGATTCTCCGTCCGTTTCGAAGGCAATGCGAGAAAAAAGAACACGAAGGCGCTTTCCGTTCGAATCCTCGCGGGATCGTTCCTGCTGATCCCAGGGAAAGTGCTTGTGCTCCGTGCTTTCAGCGGTCGGCATGCAGGCGGGAGGCAAGGCCGGCCCGGCGACTTCTTCACCGTCATTCCAGCGCAGGCTGGAATCCATTTTGATCTGTCGGACGAAACGGTCCGGGCTGGGCCCGACCGGCTTCACCATCCGCATTCAAGATCGCAAGCACACGGCATGGAGGCATGCTTCCGGGGAGCAGCACCGGCGATCCGCGACGATTCACCCGGAAAATGCCTCCACCCTCCGCTTTCACAAGCGGCGAACTAGCAGCGTTTCGCGCAGATCACGTGGGCCTGGATCCTGCCGCTCAAGTTGATCGCGCCGAAGCGCTGTTCGAGCGCCTCGGTGGCGAACGCGGTCGCCTCTTCGAGGCGTGACGCATCGCGGTTCTCGATTTCGTTGCGCAGCGGCGTGCCCTGGCAGTAAGCCATGGCCACGAGACGCGCCGATTCCGCGCGACTGGTTTCAATCAGCGTCGTGAATTCCGGTACGTCGCCGAATCCCGCGGCGGCCAGATCCGCGATGATCGTGGCGCGGTCGTGATAGCCATGCGGCGTGCGTGCGAGGAAGCGTGGCGGGTCGTCCGCGAACAGGCGGGCCATGGCCGCGGTGACGACGTCGGCGAATTCGTTGTCCTCGATGCGATCCCAGACGTTGAACAGGAAGCGGCCGCCCGGGCGCAGCACGCGGCGCGCTTCGGCGAACGCCGTGGCCTTGTCCGGGAAGAACATCGCACCAAACTGGCAAACGACGAGGTCGAAGGAGGCGTCGGCAAACGGCAAGTGCATGGCATCGGCCTGCCGCCAGTCGACCGGGCGTGAGGTGCCGATCCTCGCCGCATGTTCGAGCATCGGCTCATTGAGGTCGGTCGCCATGATCGACACGTCGGCGGGCAGCGCTGCTGCCAGTGCACGTGTCACGACCCCGCTGCCGGCGGCCACTTCGAGCACATGCGAGGCCGGCTGCTGCAGCGCGCGCGCGGCCAGGTCGGCGGCGTAGGGCGCGAAAATGAGCGGCACCAGGTAGCGCTCGTAGAAAGCCGGAATGGATCCCGAGAAGCCGGTATCGCTGGTCTGCGCATTCATGGTGTCCGACCCGCTTGGCAGTGGCTGCCGGTCGATTCTCCGCCCGGATCAGGTCGTTCGCCAGCGCAGGCCAGTAAACCGCGCAATCAGTGGACCGCCAGCGAATTGTTGCGCTCAGGTGGTCGAAGGATCCTGGCCGTCGACGATCGACCAGGCGATCGACTTGCCGGCACGCATCGGCACGCAGTGGCTGCCGGCCAGCGGGTAGGCCGCCGGTACGGTCCAGGCGCGCCGCTCGAGGACGAGGCGCTCCGTGTTGCGTGGCAGTCGGTAGAAGTCCGCGCCGTGAAAACTCGTGAAGGCTTCGAGCCGGTCGAGCCGGCCGACCTGTTCGAAGGCTTCGGCGTAGAGTTCGATGGCGGCATGGGCGGTGTAGACGCCCGCGCAGCCGCAGGCATTTTCCTTCGACTCGCGCACGTGCGGCGCGCTGTCGGTGCCGAGGAAGAAGCGTGGATCGCCGCTGGTGGCCGCCTCTAGCAAGGCCGCGCGGTGGATCTCGCGCTTGAGGATCGGCGCGCAGTAGTGGTGCGGATTGACGCCGCCCTCGAACAGCGCGTTGCGATTGAGCAGCAGGTGATGGGCGGTGATCGTGGCCGCGGTCCCGTCTGCGGCCTGGCTGACGAAGTCGACCGCGTCGCGCGTGGTGATGTGTTCGAGGACCATGCGCAGGCCGGGAAAACGCTCACGCAAGGGCAGCAGATTGCGCTCGATGAAGATGCGCTCGCGGTCGAAGATGTCGACCGCCGGGTCGGTGACCTCGCCATGCAGCAGCAGCGGAACATCGTGCTGCTGCATCGCCTCGATCACCGGATAGACCCTGGAAAGCTCGCGCACGCCATCCTGCGAATTGGTCGTCGCACCGGCCGGGTAGTACTTGACCGCAAAGACGCGGCCACTGGCCTTGGCCCGCGCGATCTCCTCGATCGGCGTCGCTTCGGTCAGGTACAGGGTCATCAGCGGCTCGAAGCGCCGGCCGCTGGGCAGGCTGTCGAGGATGCGCTGCCGGTAGGCTTCGGCCTGGGCCACGGTGGTCACCGGCGGCTTCAGGTTCGGCATCACGATCGCCCGGGCGAAGCGGCGCGCGCTATGGCCGACGACCGAGGCCAGCGCCGCGCCGTCGCGCAGGTGCAGATGCCAGTCGTCGGGACGGGTGATCTCGAGGTGATCCGTGCTCATGCGCGCGAGGCCCCGCTGCGGCCTGGACCGGCCTCGAAGCTCGCCGGTATTGTTGGGTGCATTAGGTGAAGCGGCATGCGGGATCCTCAAAGCAGGAAGCGAGGTGGCGGTCGACCAAGTTGGCGTGTCTCGCGCCAATCCGGCGGCGATAAACCGCCATCGCTGGCATGGCCATTATCGGCCCGAACAGGCGTGACCGAAACCTTCGATCGCTCAGGCCCCGCCTGAGCCGAGGCCGGCCGCCCGGCGCAGCCGGTCACACAGCGCGCGGCCGGGCCCGCTCTCGGGCGGCGGCACGGCGACCAGGACTTCGAGGCCCAGATGATCCGCTTCGCGCAGGTGGTGGTAGAGCACGCGGGCCT
This sequence comes from Dokdonella sp., assembly GCA_019634795.1. GTDB lineage: Bacteria > Pseudomonadota > Gammaproteobacteria > Xanthomonadales > Rhodanobacteraceae > Dokdonella. The sequence continues at coordinate 72,527 of JAHCAR010000006.1, read as the reverse complement.
GTTCGAAGACATCTTCGCCGAAGTCCAGCCACGGCACCGACGCCGCGAGCGCCGCCGGCCGACGCGCCGAAAGCAGGCCGACCTTGTGCCCTTGCTCCCGCCAGCGTTCGACTTCGCCGACAGCATCGTCCATCGATGCGAGCAGCACGCGCGCCCGCGGCGCGTAGTGCGAATCCTTCAAGCCCGGGCTGCGCACCCCGGCGCGGGGCGTGCTGGTCACCGCCACCGCGGCGACGCGCTGCAGGTCCTCGGCCGTGATCAGGCCCGGGCGCAGCAGGCCGATGCCCTCGCCCGAGAGATCGACGATGGTCGACTCGATGCCGACGTCGCAGGGTCCGCCATCGAGGATCATGTCGACCCGATCGCCGAGCTCTTCGCGCACATCAGCCGCCGTGGTCGGGCTGACACTGCCATAACGGTTGGCCGACGGTGCGGCCACGCCGCCGCCGAACAGTTCGAGCACGCGCAGGGCCAGCGGATGACCTGGAACGCGCAGCGCGACCGTATTCATGCCGCCGGTCACCGCATCGAGCACCCCCGGTGCCTTGCGCAGGACCAGGGTCAGCGGACCGGGCCAGAACGCCTCGGCCAGCCGCCAGGCCGCGTCGGGAATGTCCCGCGCCCATTCGGACAGCTGCGCCCTGTCGCCCAGATGCACGATCAGCGGATGATCCACCGGCCGGCCCTTGGCCGCGAAGATCCTCGCGACCGCCCCGGCATTGCGCGCGTCGCCGGCCAGGCCGTAGACGGTTTCGGTCGGCAAGGCGACAAGGCCGCCGCGGCGCAACACGTCGGCAGCACGGCGCGCAGCTTCGTCGGTCGGCTTGGGGCTCATGCAGCGTGATTCCGCAGGTCGATCAGGGCCTTCAAGGTTCCCACAATGCGCGCGCGGCGACGAGGGGTGCGTGTCAACGAGCACGGACGACCGCCTTGTTTGCACCAGTACGTAGTGATTCATGCGATCCCGGGTCGCGGCTCGAACACCCGATGGTGCAACTTCCGCTCAGCCAGAGCACGAACAAGTCACATGCCACGGCATGAACGAATCAAACGAAGAGCCCGTTCTTCCAGCACGAAGCGGTAGGCAACGGGTCAGGCCCATACCGAGGGAATCGAACCGACTCGACGGACGTTGCCCCGTGCACCAGCCGATCCCAGACGGATTGGTGACGCCGATGAATGAGCCAAGCATCCGCGCGCCGCTCAAGAAGTGGTGCTAGACCGATTCAGTGACGCAACAGGACTGACTACGAAACTGCGGCCCGACAATCGTTCCAGAACTTCCGCAAACCCAGCTCAGCGATGCCCGATCCCGAACCGTTGCATATGATCCGCACAAGGCCAGTAGCGCCGGGAAAAGCGGCATCCGCCTGGACTGGACGGGAAGTTGCAGGGCGGCCGGGCCGCCCTAAGGTCGTCCCCACTCAAGCTGACGAATTACCGGTTTGCCAGCCTCCTGCTCAAGAACGACCGTGACGGCCTCCGAGAAATCGTCACCAGAGATCGAGACATACGCCCAGCCCAGGTCATGGGATTGCTTGTCCGGCCACTGCTCCATCGTAGACATGAGTTTCACAACCGTGGGCGGCCCTTCACCATACTCGATCATCTCGTCATAGTTGTTGCGAATCCGATCCGGGTCGACCGCTGCACGAAACCCCGACGAGAGCATGGAATGGGCATCGCTGAATCGGCCGTCCACCAGAGCCCGCGCAAAGGCGACAGCCACAATGGCGTAGGGAGCGGAGTGATTGACTTCCATAAACTGCCCTCTGTATCGATCCGTGGAAATTGATTCTGACAAGCCGTCCACCAAAACACAGGGACTATCCAGTCCGCCTGAACGAATGGTCAGTGCCCGTGCGAGAAGACACTTGCGGCGGCCGCGCCACGGACAGCATTGAACCTGGCCACATGGCGGGCAAGTTTGACAGAGTCACATGTGGGACAAAGGGCGCGGCCACCCCTTCCAGACGTAATGACCTTCCAATTCTCATTGCACCGACGACATGGAAGAACGGAAGAGTGCAGCCGCACGAATGGCTGCGCCCACTCACAAACGGAGGCGTCGACGTGCAGTGACAGATGTGCAAACTCCGCAAGCGGAAAGTAATTGCCGAGCCCAAGGAATTCGAGTTTCTTCAGAGCTGCCAACGGGTCCAAGGACATGTCAACGGCGTGAACGGCACCAAGGTGCAACCATTCCAGGTTCTGCAGGTATCTCAATGGCTGGAACGAATCCACCATGAACCCTCTGAATTCGGCGCCGGTAAAGCCAAGCCCGATGAGACCCACCAAGGACCCCAGAGGATCGAGATTCCTTGCGCACTTGAGGTTGTCGAGCTGCAGCCATTTCAGCCAGCTCAGCTTTGCCAAAGGCTCGATGCTGGCAATGCTCGAAGACGTACCGACCTGCAGATACCTGAGGCTTTTGCAGTTTTCCAGCGCCTCCAAATCCGTGATCGTGTTCGCCGGTATTCGCAGAGCTTCCAGTGCCGGTAGCACGCAGGCGGCTTCCAGGAGCGGCTGAGAAGCCCTCGAGGGAAGCTCGAGCCAGCGAATACCTTTCAGTGAGGGTAGCTGAGCACTCCAGCGATCAACGACTTTTCGTACAGTGGCACCAGAGGCAGCGACCCTCACCCGCTCTTCGCCCTGGTATTCATCGGGAGTTGCAAGCAACGCCCAGGAAAGCGAGCGCTGCGGCTCTCTCGCCCAAAACTCACGAGTGTGCGTAAAATCCCTGTTGTCGTCGGCACCAACCGTCCGGCTCAAGCTAGCCGCGAGAGCTTGGACTTCCCGATCCACCTTGACCATGGGCATCAGCACCAGAAATGCGCCGCCGCGTCAGCGGTGACTTCCTAAGAAAAAATGAACTGTCAGCTCCGCTTGAACGATTGGTCAGGCGCGCCCTCGCGCAGAAGGGGCGGGACACCCAACATTCACGCCCAATCCTACGTCACGAATCGACGATTTCCTACAGACACCGCGCGCCGATCCCGGCACGCTGGCGCCATGACTACAGCACGTCATCTGCTCGTCGATCCCGATACCCCAGGCTACTACCACTGCATATCGCGGTGCGTTCGCCGGGCTTGGCTATGCGGGGTCGATCCTCACGACGGGAAGTCCTACGAGCATCGCCGAGCCTGGGTCGAGCAGCGCCTGCTCGACCTGGCCGGGATCTTCGCCGTCGGCGTCTATGCCTATGCGGTAATGAGCAACCATGTGCATGTCGTGCTGCGCATCGACCCGACGGCAGCGGCCACGTGGTCCGATGAAGAGGTCGCGCTGCGCTGGGTGCGCCTGTTCCCGGCGACGGCAGACGGCGAAACCGACGCCGCGGCCTGCCGCCTGAAGGAACAGACCCTGCTCGGCAATCCGGACCGGCTCAGTGCGTGTCGCCAGCGCCTCGGCAGCCTGGCCTGGTTCATGAAGGCACTCAATGAACCGATCGCCCGCCGCGCCAACCGGGAAGATGCCTGCACCGGCCGATTCTGGGAGGGCCGCTACAAGTGCCAGGCCCTGCTCGACGAGGCCGCCGTGCTGACCTGCATGAGCTATGTCGATCTGAATCCGATTCGCGCGGGGATTGCGGAGAATCTCGAGACCTCGATCCATACCAGCGCCCTGCAACGCATCGAGACCCTTCGAGCGAATCCGACCCAAGCCAAATGGCCGTTGGCGTCGATCAACAGCGCAACGGCCTCCGCCATCCTGCCGATATCGATCGAAGCGTATCTAGAACTGACCGACTGGACTGCCCGACTGAGTCGCGGCGACAAGCGCGGCCGCATCGATGCCAGCGAACCGCCCATCCTGCGCAAACTTGGCCTGAGCGAGCAGCAGTGGCACCAGCAGACGCTGGGCACCGAGACACGCTACTGGCGGGCCATCGGCTCGGCGCGCTCGCTGATGGAGAAAGCCGCGGTCATGGGTCAGGCCTGGCTAAAGGGGATCGGCAGCGCGCAGTTGCTGATACGAAGACAAACGGCCTGATCGAGGCTGCACACTACTCGATGCAACAAGCGTCGGAAATGGGCGTGGCCGCCGAGGCGAGATCGAGCTGACAGACCGAGGATTCTCGCCTCGATGGCGCCGCCTTCAGCCCTTTTCACCCTCTGTTACCGTCAGAAAGCCCAAACCCAAAGGGTGTCTGCCGCAGGCTTGACCCTTGCTGCCTTCAACCTGGAAAACGTGCGTGTCCCGGTTGTTGGCCATCGGTAGAAACGCTTGCTGGCCTCCAGGTTAGCAACACGCAAGTGAATGTGGTCAAAGAGTCTGCCACGGTGGAATTGCATGGAGTTCCTCCTGCCTTCTCACACCTGAAATGAGCTGCGTGCTGCAGCACGTCGGCTTGATTGGAAGTTAGACGAGTATGCGGTTCTCTGACGCTATCCGCTCGACTTTTGGCCAGTCCATGAGCTCTCTGCTCATTACCCATGTCCGCGACCATCTGATGAATTGCCCGAGGTCCCGAAGCAAGACTCCGATGTATACAGCTGCGAACAATTCAGCCGAAAGCACATCTCCGCAATAGAGCATGAAGGCCACCGTGCTGAGCCCCGCCATGACAACGAGCAACAGAACGCGCCAATTGAAGCGGATCAGTGCGAATACTGTCATGCGCTTATCGCGGAAGTGCAAGTAGGCCTGCAGTTGGCGCTTCTGTGCTCGGTTCACTCAAGTTCTTCCATACGGCGCAACACCTGAGTTTAGCCGCGTGCTGGAGACACGTCGGCTTGGATGATTTCTTAGCCTTCGGCAAGCCGCAAATGCGACTGCGCGATGTCAACGTCTTTGCCAGACCCCAGCTCCACCAGAAATACCGGATCCGAGCCGAGGGCCTCAATGCTTACGATTGAACCGGCTCCTCCAGCGTGCTCACCAGCAACAACAATTACAGTGTCGTTGTGCTCGAACGAGACCCCAGGCAATGGACGGTGCGCAAGGAAATCGTTGTGCTGATCGTGTGACGGCTTCATAAGGCCTAACACCGGAAATAGATCGCCGCGTCAGCGGCCGGCCTGATTGAACAGTTAGCCATGATGCGAACATCTCTCGTTGACTGAGCTCAAGTAGCGCAAGAACTAATTTTGAACTAACCAAACAACTAAGAGCGTTATGGCGATAAGGGGCAACCCAATCATCAAAATCATAAGTTGCCGACCAAAAAGTCCTGGGTCGTATAGAGCGCTTTTTGGATCGCTGTGTCGATCGATGTTCTTGCGAAAACTAGAACCCAAGCTGTCGTCGCCACCCCTTTGCCGCGCCTGCCATCGGAGCAGCCCGACAGCACCCAAAATCGCTGCAATAACGTACCAGTACTCGCTAAGTTGCTCTGACATGGCTAACACCGAAGTTAACGCGCCGCAAATGGGCGCACGATCTTGGCGGCAACACACAGCAGTCGGCTTGATTGAATAGTTGGGCGGCATTAGTGCAGAACGCCCCATGATTCGCATTTGCCGCCAAAAGGCTTCAAAGAAACGCTTACACGACGCTGAACTGAAGTGACGCCTTCGTAGCTTGCTGGACCAGTAACTTGGAAATGAACATAGCCTTCTCCTTGTCCGTCTGGATCGCACACCTCAATCTTGCCGAACAGGTTGCGAAGTAGCTCAAGAGCCTCTTTCGCGGGTGGCCAACTTTCGAATTCGACATTGTAGTCAACGGCGTATGGCTTGGAAAATTCAAAGCCATTTTCTTCAAGTCGGCGAAACACATCACCATCAGCATCATTCGGCCAACTCATGAAACTCCCCTTGCCGCCCAACGAAGCTGTAGAAAAACCTCCCCGCAGCCTATCATTTGCCCGGTCGGCAACAAAGCGGAAAATGAGGCGAATCGGCGATGGCGCGATACCGGCACTACGACCCTGAGCGGACCAAGATGATCGCGGTGTCCTACGGCAGGCAATTGCTGCCCGGGACCTTCGAGCACGCGCTGAACTACCTGATCGACGACGAGATCGATCTCGGACGCTTTGCTGCCCGGTTCAAGAATGACGACACGGGTGCGCCGGCCTACGACCCGGCCGTTTTGCTCAAGGTGGTGCTGTTTGCCTACTCACGGGCATCACTTCCTCACGCGCGATGGCACGGGCCTGCATCGAGAACGTGACCTTCATCGCCCTGGCCTGTGACCAGCAGCCCCACTTCACCACCCTGGCGCACTTCGTGGCGACGCTGGGCAAGGAGGTCGAAGCGGTGTTTCGCGATGTACTGATGGTGTGCAACGCGCAAGGTTTGATCGGCAAGGCCATGTTCGCCATCGACGGCTGCAAGCTGCCCTCGAAGAATCGCGTGTGTCCCAACTGTTCGCGAAGACAAACGGCCGGATCGAGGCTGCACACTACTCGATGCAACACGCGTCGGAGATGGGTTTGGCCGCCGAGGCGAAATCGAGCCGACAGACCGAGGATTCTCACCTCGATGGCGCCGCCTTCAAGCGCTTTTCACCTTCTGTTACCGTCAGAAAGCCCAAATCCAAAGGGTGTCTGCCGCTTGCTTGACCCTAGCTGCCTACAACCTGGGAATCGTGCGTGTCCCGGTTGTTGCCGGTTGTTGGTTATTGCCCCTTCCCGGATTCCCTTGAGCTACAAGAGGCGCGGACTGCCTAGACTAGCCTGTATGAGAGCAAGAGCTGACCGGCTTTGGACTTCAACATCCCTGAGCAGACCGAGGCGAGACAACAGTTCGGACTGGAGTTCGATGTACCAGCCCATCAAGAACTCGCGCGGACAGTATCGACCACTCAGGTAAAGGGGTACCTTGGCACCGTTTGTTGCGACAACAGAGATAGAGAACCATTCGATGGTGTCTTGATATGCGGGCAGAAGGTCGGTGAGATTCAGGCCGAAAAACAGCTCCTCAAGAATGGCTGTCTTCTCGTTTACACGATACTCGAGCCCCTTGATCTCAGATAGCCTCAATGTGCCGCGCCGCTTGCCGCAAGCAAATTTGAGAACTCCAGCAGTCTTGTCGACAATGAAGTTACCGGTCTTTGAGGTGACAGCGAGAGTACTCGAGGTGTCACACAACACCCGAAACTTGCCGACTGGACGGGCGCGAAACAAGGCAACCCAAAAAGTGTCCAAGGCAACTGCGGCAACAACGAAAGCGACGATTGAAAGCGCGGCGTTCATGCTGCCAAACCCTATTGCTCAAATGCATGCGCTTTGGGCGTCGCATGCAGCAATTTGTTCGGCGCTCTGATCATTTTTCCAGCGTCCCATCGGAACGAATCACCGAAGCATGACTGCAGAGAACAAGCTCGTAGGTCTGATGAAATTCATACATGACTCCCGCAAACTCCAGTGATTCGATCGGATCGGCGACAAGCCGAAACACGGGGCCGCCACTCATGCCCCCAAGCTCCGGAGACTCTTCGAGGTGTTTACCCTGAGGCCAATGCGAGGCCGGAATATTTAGGTACACCGAAGCATGATCGTCGGATGACTGAGTGATTCGCCCAATGAACGAAACAAAATCCGAATCAAGGAACCCGGTCTTCTCCGTGCGCCGATTTCCTGGATAGCCGCCCAGGACGACCAGATCGGATTGCGCAAGCCTGGCTGGTGGCCATGAGGGTGAATTATGAATCGTTGCGCCGGTTGCCGCGGCTAAGACGATGGGTAGGCCAAAGGTGACGAGATCCAACTTCTTGTCCGAATCAATCAAGTAATTCTCGGGCTCGACTGTGACTCCACCGAACTGGCACTTCAAGCTCGGATGAGCCGCTTTGTCGCGCAAGTACTGCTCGTAAACATGATGCGCTGAGACCGCGAAAACATCCGCTCCGGCATTCACGAAACTAACTGTGCCGCTGTGCAGGATCGATGTACCAACAGATCTACTGTTGTCGTACCACCAAATCGGTGACGCATGCGACATGACCAGGCGGCGCAGTACATTCAAGTACCCAGACCTCTCGAGCGCGTCGATCCCCTCGATCTGCCAGGCTTCCATTGGTCCTACGCCGAACTACTATTGGAAACCAAAGTGATTTCCCTTTGTGGTGTCAAATCCCGAAATCCGGAGCCTGTCTGCGAAGAAAGCCTCGAGAGAATCAGATGGACACCCCAATAGCGGCGCCTGATTTTGGTGTCCAATCTTGGGGCGCTCGCCTCATTTCACCTGTAATAGTCGCATTCTGCACTCCTCGGCACAAGCGCGATGCGGAGCGGCGCAAATTCTCCCGAAACGGGACAGCACACGCTATCCGCGCTGTGCTCCCCTATCGAATCTGGCTTGCGCCACAATCTGGCCCATGATCAATATCGTCCTCCACCGCCCTGAGATTCCGCCCAACACAGGCAACGTCATCCGCCTGTGCGCCAACACCGGCGCGCGGCTGCACCTGATCGGGCCGCTTGGCTTTGCATTGGATGACGCCAAGCTCAAGCGGGCCGGGCTCGATTATCACGAGTATGCGGCACTCACCGTGCACGAGGATCTCGAGGCCTTCGTGGCGGCGGTGCGGCCGGCGCGGCTGTTTGCGGTGTCGACGCGCGGGACGGTGCGTTATGACACCGTGCATTACGGCGAGAACGATGCCGTGATGTTCGGTTCGGAGACGAGTGGCTTGCCGCAGGCGGTGCTCGAGTCGGTGCCGATGGGGCAGCGGATTCGCTTGCCGATGCGGCCGCAGAACCGCAGTCTCAACCTGTCGAATGCGGTAGCCGTGGTGGCGTATGAGGCCTGGCGACAGATGGGGTTTGTGGGAGGGGGTTAGTTGGGGATGGGGCCAGAGCCCCTCATCCCCCTTCGGGACCTTCTCCCGCGGGCGGGAGAAGGGACGGCGCCGCGATGCGGCTCGGAAACCACAGTCTCAATCTGTCGAATGCCGTTGCCGTGGTGGCCTTTGAAGCCTGGCGGCAAATGGGGTTTGTGGGCGGGGGTTAGTTGGGGATAGAGCCAGAGCCTCTCATCCCCCTGCGGGACCTTCTCCCGCTTGCGGGAGAAGGGACATGTGCCGCGATGCGGCCGCAGAACCGCAGTCTCAACTTGTCGAATGCGGTGGCGGTGGTGGCGTATGAGGCCTGGCGGCAGATGGGGTTTGCGGGGGGAGGGTGATGGTGGGACGACGAGCTTCGTCGAATGAACGTGGCTCTTCCTGAAGAGCTCCTCATCCCCCTTCGGGACCTTCTCCCGCGGGCGGGAGAAGGGAGCACAAGGGCGGCTGCATCGGAGAGCATCGATCGGCGCGCAGCGGCCGGGCGAAGCAGAGACGCTGGGTCCCGGCCTGCGCCGGGACGACGGCGGGTGAGCGAGGCTTTGGGGCGGAACCTTACTCGGGGTATTCGGGTTTCTGTTCGCGGGCGAGCAGGGCGCGCAGGCCTTCTTCGGGGGACATGTCCTCGTGCAGGACATGTTGCACGTGTTCGGCGATTGGCAGTTCGATGCCGACGCGGCGGGCGAGGCGGACGACCTCGTCGACGGTGACGATGCTCTCGACGACCTGGCCGATATCGGCGATGGCCTGCTTGAGCGGGACGCCGCGGCCCAGGGCGATGCCGAGGCGGCGGTTGCGAGACAGGTCGCCGGTACAGGTGAGCACTAGGTCGCCGAGGCCGGCGAGGCCCATCAGGGTTTCCGGCTTCGCGCCGAGGGCGGTGCCGAGACGCAGGATCTCGTTCATGCCGCGGGTGATCAGTCCAGCGCGCGCGTTGAGGCCGAGCTGCATGCCGTCGGCGACGCCGGTGGCGACCGCGAGCACGTTCTTCATCGCGCCGCCGAGTTCGGCGCCGAGGATGTCGGTGCCGGTGTAGGCGCGGAAGGTCGGCGCGTGCAGCAGGCGGGCCAGCTTCTGGGCGAACTCGGGGTCATTGGACTGCACGGTCAGCGCGGTTGGCAGGCCGGCAGCGACTTCCTTGGCGAATGAAGGCCCAGTGACGACGGCCGCCGGATGCCCGGGCAGGCGCTCTTCGACCAGTTCATGCAGGAAGCGGCCCGAGCCGGGGTCGAAACCCTTGGTCGCCCAGGCGATGCCGACGCCGGGACCGACCCATGGCGTGATCGTGTCGAGCAGGTCGCGGAAGGCATGGCTCGGCACGGCGATCAGGATGATGCCGGCATCGCGCACGCAGGTCTCGATGACGCCGGTGATGCCGAGCGCATCGGGGAATGTCATCTCGGGCAGGTAGCGCGTGTTCGCGCGGGCCGTGGCCATGTCGACCACGGCCTGCGGCGAGCGCCCCCACAGGGTGGTGGGGACGCCGTTGCGCGCGAGCAGCACGGCCAGTGCCGTGCCCCACGATCCGGCGCCGAGTACCGCAACCGGCGTGCTCATCGATCGGTGGCTCAGGAGTTGAGCGTGTTCTGGCTATCGGCCGGGGCTTCGGCGCGGCGACGCTGCTGTTCGGCGTAGATCGCATCGAAGTTGATCGGCTGCAGGAACAGGGGCGGGAAGCCGCCGCTCTGGACCAGGTCGGAGACGATCTGGCGTACGTACGGGAACAGCACGTTCGGGCAGTAGGTGTTGAGCACGCCTTCCTGCGACGCTGCGTCGAAACCGGCCACGCCGAAGATGCCGGCCTGGTGCACTTCGCACAGATAGGCGGTGTTTTCCTCGATCTTGCAGGTCACGGTGACGCTGAGGACCACTTCGTAGACCGAGTCGGCGAGCGTGTTGACGCGCTGGCTCAGGTTCAGTTCGACGGCCGGCTGGCCCTGCAGCTGGAACACCTTCGGGGCATTCGGCACCTCGAACGAGACGTCCTTGGTGTAGATCTTCTGCAGGTTCAGCTGGGCCTGGATGGCGCCGGCTTCCGGATTGGGATTGGCCGCGCCGTTCGCGGGGGAGTTCTCTGCCATGTTGCTGTTGCTCCAAGAAAAGCGGGGAAAAAAGGACACGGATTATCCCATGCCGGGGTCGGCAACGCACGCGCCGGGCCGGCGCAGATGCTCGCCGCAACGCGAACGGATGCCCTGTTCGAACCTCAGTTGCGGCCCTTGGCCAGCGGCAGCTGGGCCTCGCTCCACGAGCGCAGGCCGCCTTCGAGCGTATAGACCTGGGTGAAGCCGGCCTTCTTCAGGCGCTTGGCGGCCAGGCCCGAGGTCTGGCCGGACTTGCAGTAGACCGCGACCGGCAGTTCACGGGCCTTGGCCAGATCCTTGTTTTCCGGATCGAACTGGCTCATGGCGACGTGGCGGGCGCCCGGGATATGACCCTGCTCGAAGTCCTGGATGCTCGAGACGTCGATCAGCAGGGCGTTGCTGCGGTTGATCAGCTGGGTCAGGCCGGCCGGGGTCAGCGCGGTGTAGCCGCGGGTCAGGCGACCGAACTCGAGGGCGATGAGGGCCACGAGCACGCCGATGAAGCCGAACGAGAGGAAGGGGTGATTGCCGATGAATTCGGGCAGACGATGCAGGATTTCGGACACGATAGGGGCTTGGCCTGGGGCAGCGCGCGCTGGGTGCGCCGGGATGAAATGGGCGCCGATTGTCGGTGAGCAAGGGTGCCGCATGCAAATCCGCCGCTCGCGGAGCGCGCCAGCGGCAGGCGAGACTGCCCACCGCCGTCGATTCCATGAGCCGCCCGGGCATCGGCCCGGGCAGGATTCAGGGCCCGAGGCCGGCCCAGCGCGGAATACCCCGGGCGACCCCGCACGTGGTCGCCGCGCCGCGACCGCGGCTATTTCCTTTCGCGCTTGACCCGCTCCGCAACCAGGGCCACGGCCGGCATCGTCGCGTAGACCTCGGCGGGCGGATCCTGGTTGGCCAGGACCACGACCGTGTACGGCGATCCCTGCACGAGCAGCAGGTGGGTGCTGACGCCCGGGAACCCGCCATCGTGACCGACTGCGGTCTCGCCGTAGATGTCGGCGATGCCCATGGCGTAACCGTAGCCCCAGCCGTCCCCGGCCGGACCGTGCGGCGTGGCCATGTCCTTGAGCCAGGCCTTGCTGACCAGTCGACCGCTGCGCAGCGCTTCGGCGAAGCGGACGAGATCGTCGGCGCTCGAGATGGCGCCGCCGGCGGGGCTGCCGATGTCGGCCTCGGCGATCTTCCAGTCCGGAGAACCTTCCTTCGTGTACGGCGTGACCAGGGCGGGGTCGGCGAGCGGGATATTGTTGGCCGAGCTGTGCAGCATGCCGGCCGGCTCGAAGATGTGCTTGCGCAGATAGTCCGGGTAGCTCTCGCCGGAAACCTTCTCGACGATTGCGCCGGCCAGGGCAAAGCCTGCGTTGCTGTACTCGCGCCCGCTGCCCGGTGCGAAAGCGGGCTCGTCGTTCGCGTACAGCGGCATGAACTCGGCGGCGCGATGGACGCCGTGCTTCATCATTGCCGGCGTGCGCTTGTCGAGGAAATCGCCCATGCCCGAGGTGTGCGAAAGCAGCATTGCCACGCTGACCTTGTCGCGCACGGTCTTGTTCGGATAATCGGGGAAGAACTTGCCGACGGTATCGTCGAGGGTGAGCTTATTGCGGTCGGCGAGCTGGCCGATGGCCACGGCCGTGAACATCTTGCCCATCGAGCCGAGCGTGAAGCGGCTCGATCCGGTGATCGGGGTATTTTCGGCGCGGTTGGCGAATCCGCCGCTGGCGCGAGCAATGACGGTGTCGCCGCGGGCCACCGTGACGATGCCGGAAAACAGGCCCGCGTCGGTCAGGCGTGCCACGGTCTGCTTCACTTCGCGGGCCATCGCGGCATCGTCGAGGCGGGCAGGCAGGGAAGACTCCTCGGGCAATGCGGGCCGCAGGCCGCCGCGATCGAGCTGGCCTTCCGCATTGGCGATCAGCACCCCTTCGAACCAGGCGCCCGTCTTGCGGCCCTGCATCCTGAGCGTGATCGACAAGGGCTCGGAGCTGGCCACGGCAACCGGAGCCAGGCCGCCGTTTGCGGAACAGGTTTCGAACATGTCGGCGGCGCGCGCCCCGGCCGACATGCGTCCCGCTCCGCCGGAGGACAGATGCTTTCCTATCCACGCCGTCATGCGGGCAAGGTCGGGCTCGCGGCACTGCGCGATCCAGTCGCTCATCAGATGACCGGCGGCCGTATCCGGCAAGGCGACCGTTTCCCTGGACGAGGTTTGCGCCGTCACGGCGCCTGCCGGCAGGGTCAGTGCGGCAACGAGAAGGAGCCGGGCAAAGGCAATACGGCGGGGCCTGATCATGGCAACAAGGTTCCTCGATGGGTGGGTGCGATGCGGATTCGGAGGCAAGTGCGTCCGGCACAAGCCGGACACGTGCGGGGTTCATGGAAGGAGATACGCGAGCCAGGCGCGTGGTTGCAGCAAGCCGCGCAGGAGCGCGGCGCCGGACCGATCGCGCCACGGCGCTTCGGTCCGACGGCGAACGCTCAGCGATTCGTCAACTGCAGTTCGATGCGCCGGTTCTTCGCATAGGCCTCGGGCGTATCGGCCGTGTCGATCGGCTGGAACTGGCCGAAGCCATTCGCCGACAGCCGGTTGGCCGGGATGCCCTGGACGACGAGGTATTTGACGATGGCCACGGCGCGCGCGGTCGACAGCTCCCAGTTCGACGGAAAGCGCTCGGTGTGGATCGGCCGGCGGTCGGTGTGGCCGTCGATGCGCAGCACCCAGTCGATCGACGAGGGAATCTCGGCCGCGACCTCGCGCACGGTGGCGGCCAGCGAATCGAGCCGCGACTGCGCGGCCGGGCCGAGTTCGGCCGATCCCGAATCGAACAGGATGTCGGTCGGCACGATGAAGCGGTCGCCGACCACCTGCACGTCGGTGCGGTCGCCGAGTGCTTCGCGCAGCTTGCCGAAGAACTCCGAGCGGTAGCGTTCGAGTTCGCCGACGCGGTTGGCCAGGGCGATGTTGAGCTGCTTGCCGAGGTCGGCGATCTTCAGGTCCTTGGCCTCGAGGTCCTTGTTGGCGATGCCGAGCGCCGCCTCGAGCTTGCCGAGCTGCTCGCGGATCGCCGCCATCTGCCGGTTCAGCAGTTCGACCTGGGCGGTCGCGGCATTGCCGAGTTCGGTCTGCTTGACGAGGTCGCTCTGGGTCGTGTCGAGCTGGGTACTCAGGCGCGCGACCTCGGCCTCGAGATCGTGCTTGAGCGCGGTCAGCGCGGCGATGTCGGCGCTGAGGCTGGCCGCCTGCGTGTTGGCCGCGCTCAGCTCGCTGCTGAGCCGGTCGCGCTCGGACTGCGTGTTGCCGAGGCTGGCACTCAGTTCGGCCACGCGCGCATCGAGCCTGCGCTTCTGGTCCTCGCTGAGCGAGAGCGTGCGCGCCAGTTCGGCGACCTGGGCATTCAGCGCGTCGAGCGCCTTGTTCTTGCCGGCCAGCGTATCGGACAGCACGAACTGGCCGATCGCGAAGATCAGCAGGACGAAGATCATGACCATGATCAGCGAGGTCAGCGCATCGACGAAGCCCGGCCAGATGTCGAAGGCGCGCCGACGCCGGCGCAGGGCGGCACTCATGCGCGCGGCTCGCGACCTGCGCCGACCGAGGCGGCGATCGTGCGCGAGAGCAGGCGCAGTTCGCTGCGCAGTTCGTCGGACAGGCGCGATTCCGAAGGCGGATGGCTGGCGATCTGGCGCAGCACGCTCTTCAGTTCGTCCTGCACCTCGGCCGCGGCCTGGCGTTCGCGCGCGTCGCGCGCGAGCAGGTCGTTGAGGCGACCGAGCTGGGTCGAGATCTCGGCGAACTGCTCGTTGCTGCCGCGACGCTCGCGTTCGTTCTCGACGATCGCGCGCTGCATGCGCTCGAGGCCGTCGGCGGTCTGTTCGAGCAGAGCCTGCACATAGGCCGGCACCGAGGCCTCGCCTTCGAGCGCGCTGCCCGAGGACAGGTGGGTCATGCCCGACAGCCACTCCTCCAGATCGTTGTAGAAGCGGTTCTGCGCATGCCCGGCCTGCAGGTCGAGGAAGCCGATCACGAGCGAACTGGCGAGGCCGAACAGCGAGGTCGAGAAACTCGTCGACATGCCGCCGAGCGGCTCCTTGAGGTTTTCCTTGAGCGCGCTGAACATGGTCAGGGCGTCGTTGCCGACGTTGAGCGTGCCGATCGTCTCGGAGACCGAGCGGATCGTCACGAGCAGGCCCCAGAAGGTGCCGAGCAGGCCGAGGAAGATGGCCAGGCCGATCAGGTAGCGCGAGAGGTCGCGCGACTCCTCGAGGCGCGACTGCACGCTGTCGAGGATCGTGCGCATCGACGGCGCCGACAGCGCGGCCTTGCCGCGCGCACGATTGCCGAGCATGCGCGCCATCGGCGCGAGCAGGCGCGGCTTGCCCTCGACCGCGCGCTCGGGGTTCGAGCGCCGGAAGGTTTCCATCCAGTGCGATTCGCGACCGAGCACGATGACCTGGCGCAGGTTGACGACGATGCCGGCGAGGAGGACGGTCAGGATCACGCCGTTGAAGAAAGGATTGGCCGAAAAGATCTCGAGCAGACGGTGTCCGACCAGGGCCGCCAGCACCGCCACGAGGACGAGGAAGGCGGACATCCAGAGCAGGGCACGGTTGAATCGGGACATGGCGGCCTCGGTTGGCAGGGAGTTCGGTTACACGGATGCAGCGACACGGCAAAGCGTTGTGCGTGTTCGCGCCGGACTACCATGCCACGGGCGCGCCGCGCGCTGCATGCCGATTGCCGCTTTCGACCCTGGCCGTTGCGGATTGGTTCAGCGTCGCGGCTTGGCCCGGTGGGTCGCGGTCGCCGTCCATGGATCCTCGGGCCACGGATGCTTCGGGTAGCGCCCCTTCAGTTCCTTTTTCACTTCCGGGTAGGTGCGCTCCCAGAAACCCCGCAAATCCTGGGTCACCTGGATCGGACGTCCTGCCGGCGAGAGCAGGTGCAGGGTGACCGCGACGCGGCCGTTGGCGACGCGCGGCGTGTCGGCCAGGCCGAACAGTTCCTGCAGCTTGACCGCGAGCACCGGCGCGGCGCCAGCCGGGTAATCGACGCGGCGGGCGAGTCCGCTCGGCACCGTGATCGTGGTCGGCGCCTGTTCGTCGAGGGTACGTCGCAAGGCGTAGTCGAGTTGCGCGGCGAGCGCGTTCGAGAGTTCCTCGGGGCGCAGCGCATCGAGGCGCCGCTTGCCGTCCAGCGCCGGTGCCAGCCAGCGCTCGAGCGTGGCCAGCAGCCGCGCATCGGAAAAATCCGGCAGACCGAGTTCGGGCGCCTGTGCGCGCAGGAATTCGACGCGCTGACGCAGTTCGCTGGCCGTCTCGCTCCACGGCAGCGCATCGAGCCCGAGTTCGCGGATCGCCGCGAGCAGGGCCGGCACGGCATCCTCCGCGCGCGCCGGCACGCTGCGCCGTTCGAGCACGATCGCGGCAAAGCAGCGTTCCTCGAAGGCCTCGACGGCGCGCGATTCGCGATTCCAGCGCACGCTGCGTCGGGCCACGAAGCGCTGCGGAAATTCGCGTTCGAGCGCAGCCTCGTCGAACGGGGCGGCGGCCAGGATCAGGCTGTCGCGCTCCTCGAAGCGCAGGTCGATGACGACCAGCCACGGCTCGCCGTACAGGCTGCTCTCCTCGAGCAGGCGCGCGCCACGTCCGTTGGCCAGCTGGTAGCGGCGCGGATTGGCCGGGTCCTGGCGCGCGACGCGATCGGGGAAGGCGTGGATCAGCAGGTCACCGAGCGCGGTCGATCCGGAATCGCCAAGGTTCGCCGCCGGCACGCGCGCCCGCCGTCGCCAGGCATCGGCCGATTGTGCGATCGCGGCCAGCGCGCCGCGATCGGCGCCGAGCTCGCGCGCGCTCGAAGCATCGCGCGCGCGCCAGGCGTCGAGGGCGCGCTGACGCAGGCGGAAGTCGTCATTGCGCGAGGACACGCCGCGCAGCGGATTGCGCGCCTCGATCAGGGCCACCGCATCGCAGGCGAGGGCGCGCTGCTCAGTCGGCGCGCGCAAGACCGCGGCGGCCAGGCGCGGATGCGCGCCGAAGGCCAGCAACTCGCGTCCGAACGGATTGATCGACGCGTCTGCCTCCAGCGCGCCGAGAGCGATCAGCAGTTCGAGCGCCTGGGCCGATGCCCCGGCCGGCGGCGGATCGAGCCAGCGCAGTGCCTCGCTGCCCCAGGCCTTGAGTTCGAGCATCAGCTGCGAGAGCTCGACCTGGGCTATCTCGGGCGTGCGCGAGGCGTCGAGCCGGCGACTCTGCGGCCACAGGCGATAGGCCACGCCGGGGCCGAGCCGGCCGGCGCGGCCGGCACGCTGATCGGCCGAGGCTTGCGAAATGTTGACCGTCTGCAGGCGCGAAAATCCCGAGCTCGGATCGAAGCGCGGTTCGCGGGCGAGGCCGAGGTCGACCACGGCGCGAATGCCGGGCAGGGTCAGGCTCGATTCGGCGACGTTGGTGGCGAGGACGACGCGCCGCGTGCCGGGTGCCGCTGCGGCCAGCGCGGCATGCTGCTCGGCCAGGGCCAGCTCGCCATGCAGGGCGATCGCTTCGGCGGCGATCCCGGCCAGGGCCTCGCGCGCGCGCTCGATCTCGCGGCGGCCGGGCAGGAACACGAGCACGTCGCCGGTGCTGTCGGCCAGGGCCTGTTCGACCGCGCGCCTGAGCTGGCCGATCCAGCCGCGTTCGGGCCAGGCTTCGCCCTGGCGCGCCGGTGGATGTTCGATGCGGACCGGGAAGCTGCGCCCGGCGCTACTCAGGCGCGGCGCCTCGAACCAGCGCGCGATGCGCTCGCCGTCGAGCGTCGCCGACATGATGACGAGGCGCAGATCGGGGCGCAGGGTGGCCTGCACGTCGAGGGCCAGCGCGGCGCCGAGATCGCCGTGCAGGTGGCGCTCGTGGAACTCGTCGAACAGGATCGCGCCGACGCCGGGCAGTTCGGGGTCGTCCTGCAGCAGGCGGGTCAGGATGCCTTCGGTGATGACCTCGATACGCGTCGCCGCCGAGACCTTGGATTCGTGGCGGATCCGGTAGCCGACCGTCGCCCCGACCTTCTCGCCGCGCGCGGCGGCCATGAACTCGGCGGCCGCGCGCGCGGCGATGCGGCGTGGTTCGAGCATGAGGATGCGGCGACCTTCGAGCCAGGCCTCGTCGAGCAGGGCCGGCGGTACCTGGGTGGTCTTGCCGGCCCCGGGCGGCGCCTCGAGCACGAGCCGCGTGTTCGCCGCGAGCAGCGCGCGCAGTTCGGGCAGGACCTCGTCGATCGGGAAGCGGGCTGGGGTCAAGGCGTGCGATTGTTGCAGGGGACGCGGCATTCTCGCCGATCATCGCCGTGCGCGTCGCCGGTGTGGATGTTGCGACGATGGGCGGTGTGGATTGGGGAGTATGCGATGGGTGGTGTGGGGTTAGATGACGGCCGATGCCTTGCATGCACCGTGTCGAAAAACATCGAGCCTGAAGGCTCTTCCTACAAGAGGTGCGCGTGGATGGTGCGTGGGCTTCGATGGCTGGCCTCGCGTTGCGGCTTTGTTGTTGGCGACGCGTTGTCGCATCGCCATAGGAGCGGCTCTAGCCGCGATGCGTTTTGTCGCAGCGTGACGAAGTGCATCGCGCGTGAACGCGCTCCTACGAGAGCGACAGGAGCGCGAATGGAGGTGCGGGCTTCGATGGTGGTCGATGCGTTGCTGCTTCGTTGTTGGCGACGCGTTGTCGCATCGCCGTAGGAGCGGCTTTAGCCGCGATGCGTTTTGTCGCAGCGTGGCGAAGTGCATCGCGCGTGAACGCGCTCCTACGAAGAGCGGGCGGCCTGATGCGCGGGGTTCGATGGCGCTTTACGCGTTTCCGCTTCGTTGTTGGTGGCGCGGGCTTCGGTGGCCGGCGACGCGTTACTGCTTCGTTGTTGGCCGCCGCCGCTCAGCGCCGCAGGGCGGCGTTGAGCGAATAGGTGCCGATGATCTCGGCTTCGGCGAGCACGTGGCCTTCCATTGCGCGGCGCACGTCGCCGATGTCGAAGCGTCCTTCGAGGCCGAGGCTCGGGATGTCGAGCGCGGCGACGCGGAAGTGGTAGCGGTGCAGGCGTTGGTCGTTCCACGGCGGGCACGGACCGTCGTAGCCGTAGTAGTCGCCGGCCATGTCGGCATCGCCGGCGAACCAGCCGGTGTAGTCGTTGATGCCCTGCTTCGATCCGGGTGGACCGAACGGTTCGCGCTTGCCGTGCGGGACCACGCCCTCGGCGCAGCTGCCGGCGCCGAACTCGCGGAACTCGGCCGGGATGTCGATCATCAGCCAGTGCACGAATTCGGTGCGCGGCAGATCTGAGCGCACGCTGCGCCCTTCCTTGTTGACGTCGTCACCGACGGTTGGCACGTCGACGTCGATGCAGGTCAGCACGAACGAGCGCGTCGCGTCCGGCACGTCGCTCCAGGTCAGGTGCGGATTGCGGTTTTCGGCGAAGACGCAGGGTTCGCCGTCCGGCCCGGGCTTGCCGAAGGCAAACTCGGACGGGATCGGCTGCATGTCGTGGAAGCTCTTGCTGCGAATATGCATGCGGGCTCTCCGGTTTCGGTCAGGATGCGGAATTCTCGGCCTCGGGCAGGCTGGCGAAGGCGTCGGCCAGGGTTTCTGCGTAGGTCTTCCAGTAGCCGTCGGCGAAACGGGTCGGCAGGCCGCCCGGGCCGTTGTCGACGCGTCGAGCCATCACTCCGGCCTCGAGCGAATCGAGGCCGACGAAGCGGGCCAGTTCGGCGCCCGCGCCGGCCGGATCGGCCAGCACCTGTTCGGCATTGACCACGAGGCAGGGCAGCTTCGCGTGTTCGGCGACGAATCGCACGTGGGCGACGGCGCGAGCGAGCCAGCCGGTGCAGGCATCGAAATCGTTGAGGCCCGCGTACGGCAGCCAGCCGAAGGCCAACCAGTTGAGCAGGCAGTCGCGCGCATCGCGATCGACGACGATGATGCGGGTGCCGGGCAGCAGGCGCTGGGCGTAGATCATGTGATGCGCATCGAAGCGCGGAATCCAGTCGACCAGCGGACGGCCTGCTTCTATACCGCGTGCGCGCAGAGGGGCCAAGTAGGCTTCGCGCTGCTCGGCGATCATTTCGGCCGGGATGTCGCCTTCGGGCACCGCCACCATCGCCGTGTCGAAGCCGTCTTCGCGTATGCCCTGGATGCGGTCGCGCAACAGGATCACTTCGGACTGGTCGGAGAGCAGGGCGGCGATCCGTTCGACACCGCTGCCCGGCACGCCGACCAGCAGGATCGGCGCCTCGGCCCAGTCGCTACCATCGCCGGCAACCTCGGCAGCCGCAGCTTCAGGCGGCAGCGATTCGAGTTTCGGCAGCATGCCGGGCAGGCCCGCCTGCGAATCACGGAAGTCCCTGACTGCTTCGGCCGTCTCGCCGGCACGATCATGCAGCTGGCCGGACAGGTTCTGGCAAACGCGAACCACGTCCTTGCTGGCCTTGCGCAGGTTGATCGTCGACAACAGTTCGCGCGCACCGGCATTGTCGCCATGGCGCATGCGCGTGCGCACCCGGACCAGGGTCAGGTTCGGGTCCGATGCGGCCATCCTGACCGTGGCTTCGGCCAGCTCCTCGGCGATTTCGAATTCTCCATTGCGTTCGCGGGCGCGGACCAGTTCGACGTTGGCTTCGACGTTCTGCGGATCGCGGTCGCGCAGGTCCTGCCAGTCGGCCGCCGCATCGGCATGGCGACCATTGGCCTCGTGGATGCGCGCGCGCGTCGCCCGCCAGCGGTGCTGTTCGGGGAATCGGGTGATGCGCTCGCCGAGCAATGCCATCACCTCCTCGCCGCGGCCGAGCTTGCCGATCGACCAGAGCAGCGCCTCGAAGCAGTTCTCGTGATCGGGCTTGAGGGCCAGGGCGCGCTGGTAGGCCTCGATCGCTTCCTCGTATTTCTCCTGCATGCGCGCGGCATCGCCCAGGCCGAGTTCAGCCAGAAGCTCGAAGCCGCGCGCGCCGCGCAGCGCGCGATAGTACGGTTCGGCCTCGGCGGCCCGCTTGTCGTGGATCAGCAGCTGGCCGAGCGCGTTGTTCGCATGCGGCAGCCCGGGCTTGAGGCGCAGGGCGTTGCGGAAGGCCTGTTCGGCGAATGCGTTCATGCCGCGCTTGGCGAAACCGCGGCCCAGGGCGAAGGCGATGCCGGGATCGTTCGGCGCCAGGTCCGATGCACGCGCCAGGTACTTCAGGGCGTTCTCGTCGTCGCCGCTGTCGAGGGCCAGTGAACCGAGGCCACTGAGCGCCTGCGGATCCTCGTTGACGCGCAGGGCGGTGCGGAAATACTGCTCGGCCAGCTTCGCATCGCCCTTCATCATGGCGATGTGGCCGAGCGCGGTATGCGCGCCGGCCAGGTTCGGATCGATGGCCAGGGCGCGCTCGTAGGCATCGCGCGAGGCCTCGATGTTGCCCGACTCGAGCTCGATCGAGCCGAGCATGAGCAGCAGCTTCGGCTGCTCCGGCGCGAGTTCGTGGGCGCGCCTGATCAACTCGGCGCTTTCGGCCAGGTCGCCGCGCAGGCGGCGCACGGCGCTGAGGCCACGCAGGGCTTCGCCGCTGTCGGGATTGGCGGCCAGTTCCTCGCGATAGCCCTTTTCGGCCTCCTCGAGACGGCCACGGCGATGGTGTTCGATGGTTTCTCTGAGCATGTTCTTCTTGGCTTGGGCGCCGGTTGCGGCGCACGTAAAACGCCAATTATGCCGCATGGCGCCGTGTTAGGCTTCCGCGCCGTGCTGAAGCGGTCGCTGCGGCTGGCCGCAGGGGGAACCAGGAAACGATGAGCGGCAACCAGGATCTAACCACCTTGCTGCGGGCGAGAACGCCGCTGCTGGTCATCGAATCGGCCGAGGAAGGCCGGGTCATCGAGAGCTTCCGCCACGCCATAGCGCAGTCGCTGAGGCCGCTGTTCACCTGGAGCATCACCGACGGCCTGCGCCGCATCGACATGGACGATGACGGCGAGCACGCCGTTCCCGACGCGACCATGACCCTGACCTCGATCAAGCAGCGCACCGAAGCCGGGGTCTTCCTGCTGCTCGATTTCCAGCCCTACCTGCGCTATCCGATGACCTTGCGCCTGCTGCGCGAGATCGTCCTGCGCCAGGCCGCGGCCGAGCACACCCTGGCCCTGGTCGGCTCGAAGATCGAACTGCCCGATGACCTGACCGCCCTGGCCACGCCGTTCCAGATGGCCCTGCCCGACGCCCAGGCCATGGCCGCCCTGGTCCGCGAGGAGGCCTTCGCCTACTCGCGCGAGAACAGCGGCCGCCGGGTCGAGGTCGATGCCGACGCCGCGCGCACGATCGTGCGCAACCTGGCCGGCCTGACCCACGCCGACGCACGGCGCATCGTGCGCAAGCTGATCTATGCCGACGGCGCACTCGGTCCGGCCGATATCCCGGGTCTGGCCCAGGCCAAGTTCGAACTGCTCGACCGCGAGAACCTGCTGCACTTCGAATACGAAACGGCACGCTTCGCCGACGTCGCCGGCCTGTCCCGGCTGAAACGCTGGATCCAGCAGCGCGAACCGGCCTTCGTCGGCCGCAAGCAGACGGTCAAGCTCGACCCGCCCAAGGGCATCCTGCTGCTCGGCGTGCAGGGCTGCGGCAAGAGCCTCGCCGCCAAGGCGGTGGCCGGCGGCTTCGGCGTGCCGCTGCTGCGCCTCGACATCGGCACGCTCTACAACAAGTACCACGGCGAAACCGAGCGCAACCTGCGCGCCGCGTTGAAGAACGCCGAGATGCTCTCACCCTGCGTGCTCTGGCTCGACGAGATCGAAAAGGCGCTGGCCACCGAGGGCAGCGACGACGGCGTCTCGCGGCGCGTGCTCGGCTACCTGCTGACCTGGATGGCCGAGCGCAAGGGCAAGGTGTTCCTCGTCGCCACGGCCAACGATGTCAGCGCGCTGCCAGCGGAGCTTCTGCGCAAGGGCCGTTTCGACGAGATCTTCTTCGTCGACCTGCCGGGTCCCGAGGCGCGCGCCGAAGTCCTGCGCATCCACCTTGCCAAGCGCGAGCTGAATCCTGCGGATTTCGACATCGATGCAATCGTGGCGGCCAGCGACGGCTTCTCCGGTGCCGAGATCGAACAACTGGTGGTCGCCGCCCTGTACGCCGCGGCCGCGGACGATCGCCCCCTCGACACCCGGCACCTGCTCGACGAGGCAAAGCTGACCCGACCGCTGTCGGTGATGATGGCCGATCGCGTCTCGGCCCTGCGCGATTGGGCCCGCGAGCGCACCGTGCCGGCGGACTGAGGGCTCAGTCTGCGACGATGGACTCGATGTACGGCTTGTGTTCGCGATACTGCTGGATGCGCGCCACGAACATCGGGATGTCCTTGTTGTCCGGCTGGCGCTCGTTCAGCAGATCGACCATCGTCTGCAGCGCCTGCGCCGCCTGTTCGAACTCCCCGACCGCAGCGTGACAGGCGGCCAGGGTGTCGACCCATGCCGGCACGTCACTGGCAACTTCGTGAGCGAGCAGCTTCGATACCCCCAGGCCGCGCTGCGGGTCGCGCAACTCGGCGATGTCCACCGTGCACAGCATCCAGGCCAGGTTGTTGCGCGCCTGGTTGTTGCCGGAGCCGGCAGCGCTCTCGATGCGCGCCATGCCCGCGCGGGCGTCGCGGCCCAGTCCATCGCGGTTGTAGAAGAGCACGATGCCCAGTTCGTTCGCGGCCCTTGCATGGCCGGCATCGGCGGCCTTGCCCAGCCACTCGCGGGCGTGGGTGCCGACGGCGCCGAAATCGCCGCGCAGCCAGTGCATCCCGAGCTCGAACTGCGAGTCGGCGTCGCCCTTCGCCGCGTCGGCGGTCAGCATGGTGCGCGCTTCGTCGACGTTCTTCTGTGCATCCTTGTCACCGAGCAGAAGTGCGGCGAGGCCGCGCCGTGCATCCGCGCGGTCGTTGGTCTTGAGCACCGCACGGTACATGGCCTCGGCTTCCGCCGGTCCGCCATCGAGCCCCTTCGCGCCCGAGCGCAACAGATCGGCCAGGCGTACCGACGCATCGATACTGCCGAATACCGAGGCGCTGCGCAGCCACCCGTTCAATTGAAAACGCATGTCGTCCGAAGTCGGTCTCACGTCGTATAGATCGGCCAGCCAGAGCATCGACTCGACGTTGCCGTTGTTGGCCGCCCTGGCGTGCCACGTGCGCGCCTTCTCGATGTCCGCCGGCGCGACGGCATCCGCTCCTTTCTGGAAGAGGTCGGCGAGCCAGCGCTGGGCGTCGACGTCGCCCTGCTCGGCGGCGGCCTTGAACCAGCGGATTGCCTCGGCCCTTTTCCCGCCGTTCCAGAGCAACCGGGCTAGCGTGTACTGGGCACCCGCCAGGCCGCTGTCCGCGGCGTGAACCAGTCCGGCTTG
Organism: Dokdonella sp.; assembly: GCA_019634795.1. Taxonomy (GTDB): domain Bacteria; phylum Pseudomonadota; class Gammaproteobacteria; order Xanthomonadales; family Rhodanobacteraceae; genus Dokdonella. The sequence continues at coordinate 48,335 of JAHCAR010000006.1, read as the reverse complement.
TGTCTTTGGGCGCAGCTCAGGGCCGGAGTGTCCAAGCGACAGTTCGCGCAACGCGGTCAGCCATTCGGCGGTGGGGTTGCCCGCCTCCGCAGCCGTTTGCAGACGCTTGCGCACGAATCGACTGAGCTTGTCCCCTTTGGTGCGCATGCTCATGAGTGCGGCGAAATGGGCGCTGGCGTTGAACCCGCCCAGACGGCGATCGGCCGCATCGAGCAGGGTTCGCGCGGATTTCTCGTCGGCCTTGCCGTCGACCGGGTCGGCCTGCAGCGCGGCCAGCAAGATCATGGCCATGGCACTGTGGTCCTCGGCCCAAGGCAGCAACATGTCGATCGCCGGCGATTCGCAGGTGCCCTGGCGCCGCTTGAGGCACTCGTGGACATACAAGCTCACGGCCGAGAAATTGCCCTGGCGGGCGAGCGCTTCGAGCGCGCGGTCGCGCTCATCCGCCTGCGGATTGGCCAAGGCCGCGTAAAGCGCCTTCATCTCGGACGCCACCGAGCCCGGTGTTTCGCCGAACGTCTTGATCGTGTCGCGGACGTTCAGGAAGCGGAAGATCGGAAACTCGGCGTATCGCGCCGCGTGCTGAACGGCGAACAGTGCGCTCGTATCATCGAAACCGAGCCAGCGTTCACGACCCGTCTGCGGATTCTCCAAGGCTACATGCATCCTCAGCCCAGTCCCGCCGTTGACGAGGGTGTAGTACATGTACAGGGGCGTCTCTCCGGACGCTTCGATGAAGGCCTCGATATCGGCCTCGGCCATGACACGGACCGGGATTTCTCCGAATTTGTCTACGTTTCCACTGATCGCCTCGCGCGCCAGGGCCGCAAAGTTCTGTGCGTGGCGTTCGGCGGTGGCGTCGTCCCCGAGCGCGTTGGCGCAAGCGATCGCCGCCGCCTGGATGGCCAGCCCGACCGGATTGTCGCGCAAGGCTTTCCCGAGTCCGGTGGCCTCCTCCCGACAGCGATCGGCGTCGATGTTGCCGGCATCGTCGATCAGACTCCTGACGGTGAGATAGGACTCCTGGATGCCGTCGATGTCGCCCTTTTCGAAGACCTGATTCCAGGACTCGGCCGCCGAAAACGCCGGTTCCTCGGCTCGGGCGGTGAGCAGGACCGTCATCGACATTGCGAGCAGGCAGAACGGCAGCAGGATTCGCATGGCTCAGTCGCCGCTGTTTCGGGTGTTGCGTTGCGCGTGCTCGTCGAGCAGGCCGCGCATCAGCTTTTGCAGGCGTTCATTGCGCTGCTTGCGCGCTTCGCGCGCCGGTGGCGAGATGACGATTCTCCAGTTGTCGAGGTCGTTTGCCGCGCGCAGCAGGTCGTAGTGACCGGCGAAGCCTTCGGCATCGAGCGAGGCTTGCAGCGCCTTGTAGCGCCAATCGATGCGCAGCTCGTCGCCGACCTGACGGGCGTCGATGCTGAGGCGCAGGCCCTTGTCCTCGAGCACCTTGTCGACCGGCGCGGAGTCCCAGGTCCAGCCGCTGGGCATCTCGAAGACCGTGGACTGCTCGACGAGGGCGGGGTAGCGGATCGCATAAGGCGACGAGCGCTCGGCGGTACGCGGAAGCTGGATCTCCTCGGCGATTGCATCGGCCAGCGTCTCGAGCACGCGATGGCCACTGGATCCGGAAACCCAGGGGGACTTCAGGAGATAACGCTCGTCGATGACCAGGCCGCCGCTTGGATCGTCCTCGCGGGCGCCGAGCTCACCCACGGTTTCCAGGTCGCCGTAACGGCGCCGATAGATCGATTCATAGGCTCTCGCGACGGTTTCCCGGCCAGCGGTCTGCAGGTAGCTGCGCATGCGCTGCGCGCTGGCGCCCTGGTATTCGGTGCGAATCGAATAGCCCACGTGTTCCCCGGCGGGGTCGGGGACGAAGCGCTCCTCGACCTTGATGCGATCGGCGGCCTGTTCCGTCGCGACCACGTCCGCAAGCTCGCGCGTGGTCGCGGATACCGGCAGGGCGACGCCGTAGGAGCCGGGCAGGAACGAGCGGACCGAACCGCGCTGTTGGGTCTGGGTGGGATCGAGCCACAGGGTCGCATCGGGCAAGCGAACCTGCACGATGACGTGATCGAACGACGATGCCGCCGGCGGCAGCGCAGCCGCGCGCTTCTCCCAGCCGGCAGAAACCAGCGCCGGATAGGCCTCCACGTCCAGTTCTCCGAGCAGGGTCACGAGCAGTCGTGCCTTGTCCTTGCAGTCGCCGTAGCGGCGTTCCCAGGTCTCGGCAGGTTCGCTCGGTTGATGGCTGTTGCTGCCCATTTCGATACCGAAGTAGCGCACCTCTTCCTGGGTCGCGCGCAGGGCGGCGGCGATGCGAGCGTCCATGTCGGGCATTGCACGCCAGACGGCGATACGTTGCTTCAATTCGTCCGGCAACGGCTTGGGTGCGGGATAGAGGCGTGCCGCCCAGGCCGCGATTTCGGCCCACTCGTGCCTGATCCCGACCGTGACCATCGGAATCGGCGCGTACCAGCGGGGGTACGAGCCCTCGTCGATGATCGGCGCCACGGCGTGCGCATGCGCGCTCCACTCGAGCGCGCCCGGGATGGACTTTCGTGACGGATCGGGCGTGTCCGGATCACGATGCTCGGCGATCTTCGCACCCGGGTCGAACAGCACCCTGGCATGGCGCTCGAGCAACGGATCGAGCGCCGCGAACGGCATCTCCTCGTTGCTCAGACCGTCCAGGATGGGGTTCATGCCGGACACCGAATAGCTCGTTCGCACGAGATCGCCCGCGCGAACGTCGTCGATGACGAGCAGCGCGGAGACCGTGCCGGTCGACATGTTCTGTTCGAACTGTGCTTCGCGGCGCGCAAGGGTGACGGCGTCCGGAACGAGGCGATCGAGCCATTTGCCATCACGCCGGATGGCGATGCGGTGCAGGGTCAGCTGCTGGTACTCCGGGTTGAACCAGAGCTGGATCTTGCCGGCCTCGCCGATCATTTCCGAACTGATCGGCTCGACGACGCTGTCGACATAGCGGACACGTTGTCCGTGGCGTCGGTCGACCTGGGTATCGAACAACCAGTTCCGCCATTGTGTCGTCGGCGCATCCCGGAACTGCGCGTCCCAGCTCGCCGGCACTTCGTGCTGGACGACCCAGGACGGAATCTCAGCGACCTCGAATCGGAATTCGCCCCGTACGTGGATCGCCGCTGACGCGCCAGCGGCGGCCAGCAGGGTCGACAGGGCCACGGCCCGTGCCAGCCATCGACATGGCGCGGTCACCGCGATCGAAATGGTGTTGGCCGTACCCTTGCTCATGAAAGATGCCTTCCCTTGCTGCGAGAACGACCAGGGCGACTGCAAATCGCGCGCGGCGCCGAGGCCGGTTTGGACCGGATACGTGGAGTATCTGCAGCGTCACCGCATCGGCGCAAGTCCAACCGTTCCGTTCGGCAAGGCTGCCGGCATGTGACGCAGCATGCGCTCGGCGATGTAGTCCTCGGTCCAGCTGCGCAGCGACAGGTCGCGGATGAAGCCGCAGTGGCCGCCGGCCGGGGCGATGTCGAGCTCGACGCAGCCCGGGAGCTGGAGCTTGCGGAAGTCCTCGACCGGGATGATCGGATCGTCGACCGAGGTCAGGATGCTGGTCCTGACCGTCAGCGGCGCGAGGCGGTCGCCGGCGACCGAGTAGCCGTCGAAATAGGCTTCGAGGGAGCCGAAACCGGTGTGCCTGAGAACCAGCGAGCGTGTCAGTTCGCGCAGGTTGCCGCGCATGTCCTCGGGCGCGAACAGTGGTGGATCGGGGAACGCGCGTTGCTTGAGGCCGAGCGAGCGCCGCCATTTGCGCAGGAAATACGCCTCGTAGAACCACGGCGCGCGTTCGATCGCGTTCATCGACCCGCTCGGGCTGATGGCCGGACACACGGCGAGGGCATAGTCCAGCGGAATGCCGGCTGCCGGAGCGCGCAGGGCGACGCGCAGGGCGAAGTTGCCGCCGAGCGAGAAACCGGCCACCGCCAGCGGCAGGGTGGGAAACATGCGCGCGATCTCGCCGACCGCACCGACCACCTCGCCGATGCGGCAGGAGTGGAAAAGTTCGCGATTCAGATGGTGGGTATCGCCGTGGTCGCGGAAGTTGAGGCGGAAAACGTCATACCCTTCGGCCAGCAGGCGCGAACCGGTATGCAGCAGGTAGCTCGACTGCACGCTGCCTTCCCATCCGTGCAGCAGCACGACCAGTCCGCGGGCGTGGCTTCTGGCCGTCTGCGCGGTATGCACACCGAGCAGGCGCACACCCTCGCCGCAGTCGAGCAGGTATGGACGGGCACCGCGTTCGAGCCGCGAAAGGCGGCGTCGGAACAGCAACCGACGCACGCCGCTGGAGGCGAGCACGGACTGCAAGTGCGCGCTGCGCAGCAGTCGCGGCGGTCGGTAGTCGGTCGCGTTCACAAGTCGTCGTATCCCAGGGTGCGGACGATGCGGGCGCGGCTTTCCTCGGCCATGCGCCGGCGCGCCTCGGGAGTCGCTTCGACCGACTCGAGGAAGTGCACTTCAGCGTCCATCGAGGGATTGCCGAGGATGCGCAGCAGGTTGCTGAAAAAGCTTTCGTTGGTGCCGAACGGCATCGACAGGTCCTGGCGCCCATCGCGGCCATAGCGCAGGGCCACCGGCTGCACCGGCACTTCGGCATCGAGCGCGGCCTGGAAGATACGTGCATGGAAGGTGCGCACCTGGTCGCCGCGACCGGTCCCGCCCTCGGGGAAGATGCCGACCGGCTCGCCCTGGCGCAGGCGTTCGACGACGCGGCCCATGACTGCGCTCATCGAATCGGAATTGCCGCGGCGGTGATAGATCGTGCCGGCGCGCGTCGCCAGCCAGCCGACCAGCGGCCACTTGGCGATTTCGCTCTTGGCCACGAAGCTGATCGCGCGCTGGCTGTGCATCAGTTCGATGTCGAGCCAGGAAACGTGGTTGGCGACATACATCACGGCACCGGGCAGGGGCTGGCCGAACGTGCGGATGCGGAAACCGAACAGGCGCACCAGGGTACCCGACCACCAGCTGATCATGAACTGGTCGAAGCGCCGCCGGCCGACCGGGATGCGCGCGATGAGCGGATTCAGGGAGATCACGGCCAGCGGCAGGGCGAACACGATGTGCAGGAGCACGAATGGCGTGCGCACAAAATAGCGCAGCGGACGCATGGCGTCCCTGCGAGCGGTCTCCCCAGTCCTGTCGGTGGCTGAATTCATCGAACCCCAATCCTACCGGATGCCCGGGCATGGTCGCCGATAGCCGTTGATCGAATGCTCTAAAGCGTAATGGCGGTGGCCGCCCGGGATATCAATGGCACCGGTTTGGCCGCATCCGCACCGCAAGCACTAGCGCAACTGCTCGCTGGCCTCGTCGAGATCGTTGCAGTGCTCTTCCCACCAGCGCGCCTCGCCGACATGGGCGAAGGCCATCGGAAAGGCCGGATCATGCCAGCGCATCGCCACCCAGCCTGCCCAGTGCACCTGGCGCATGATACGCAGCGGTTCGATCATGGCCACTTCGGCGAAGTCGAAATCGCGGAATTCGGCATAGCCTTCGAGCAGGATCGCGAGCGCGGCGGGCGAGGGCGCGAGCATCCACAGGTCCTGCACGGCCGGTCCCATGCGCGCATCGTCGAGATCGACGAAATGCGGGCCGGCATCGGTCCAGAGCACGTTGCCGAGATGGCAGTCGCCATGCAGGCGGATCTGGCGCAGCGGACCGATCGCCTCGAGACGCGCTTCGAGCCGCTCGGCCAGGACCGCGGTCGATTCGCGGTAGCGCCGCTGCAGGGTCGCCGGCAACAGGTCTGAAGCGAGCACCGCACGCGCCGGCAGGCGCACGAAGGACTCGAGGTCGATGCGGCCGCGTTCGGCGAACGCGCCGCGCGAGCCGACCGCGTGCATGCGCGCGAGCAGGCGGCCCATCCATTCGAGATTCTCGCGCGACTCGAGTTCGGGCGAGCGCCCGCCCTGGCGCGGATACAGGCTGTAGCGAAAGCCGGCGTGCTCGAGCAGGCAGCGGCCCCCGATGCGCAGTGGCGCCACCACCGGCAGTTCGGCAGCGACCAGTTCGTGGGCAAAGGCGTGTTCCTCGGCGATCGCGGCGTTGCTCCAGCGCCCCGGACGATAGAACTTGACGACCAGCGGGGTCGCCTCCTCGATGCCGACCTGGAAGACGCGATTTTCATAGCTGCCGAGCGCGAGCATGCGCCCGTCCGGCTCGAAGCCGGCCGCGGCGACGGCGTCGAGAATGACGTCCGGGCTCAGCCCCGCATACGGTGCGTCGGAGGTCGGCACGCCTCAGACCGGCTTCGGCGAGCGTCGCGGCACCACCGACAGGGTCAGGCGTGAAATGCAGATCAGGCGCTCGTCCTCGTCGACGATGCGGATTTCCCAGACCTGGGTCGAGCGTCCCAGATGCAGTGGCCGTGCCGTTCCGGTGACCAGGCCCGAGGTCGCCGCGCGCACATGGTTGGCGTTGATGTCGAGGCCGACCGCCATTTCCTTGTCGGAAGCCAGGGTCAGGTTGCCGGCCAGGCTGCCGAGCGACTCGGCAAGCGCAACCGAGGCGCCGCCATGCAGCAATCCGAACGGTTGCACGGTGCGCGCATCGACCGGCATCGTGCCGCTGACATGGTCTTCGCCGATCGCGGTGACGCGCATGCCGAGATGTTCGACCAGCGTATTCGCGTTCCAGGCGTTGATCCGGTCGAGGTCGACGGACTGCTTCCAGATGGCCATGGCTGGGCTCCGCAGGTGGACGGTGGGCGACTATAGCAAGGCCGGCCGCGCTATCGTGGTCCTGCAGACCGGTTGAACCACTGCCATTCGCGGCCGGTCAAATCCGGTCCATGATCGGAGACAATGTCGCGGCGCGTTGCGATCGCGGCAACCTTTCCAGCGGAGCCGAACCTGATGAAGCGACTGTTGTTCTTCCTGACGATGGTGGTGGCTGCGGCGCCGGTGCTGGCAGCCACCCGCTGCGGCAACCGCCTCGTCGATGAAGGGGACCGTGACTTCCGCGTCCGCGAGCGCTGTGGCGAACCGTTCTGGTCGGAGTCCTGGCTCGGCGTCGACGTCAGCAACCGCGGCAGCGCCTACGAACAGCAACGCGAGGTCGAGTGGAGCGTCTGGTACTACAACTTCGGGCCGCGCGCGCTGATGCTCAGGCTGATCTTCGAGGACGGCGTCCTGCACAGCAGCGAGACGCTCGGTTACGGCGTGCGCGAGATCGGCGACAGTTGCCGGCCCAACATGAACTTCACCGGACTGACCAGCGGCGAACTGGTGGCCCGTTGCGGCGAACCGGCACATCGCCGCGAAGCCCGCGACAGCGTCGTGTTCCGGCCCGGTCCGGGCATCGAGAACTGGCGCGAACGTCGCCGCGAGGAATGGGTCTACGATTTCGGCGGCAGCCAGTTCCAGCGCGTGCTGACGATCGTCAACGGCCGCGTGTTTTCGGCCGAACCGCTGTCGCGCTGAGTACAACGACGAGGCGGTAACGTAGCGGCAGTCATCGAAGCCCGCGCCGCAGGTCGCCCGCTCTTCGTAGGAGCGCGTTCACGCGCGATGCTTTTCGTCACGATGCGCAAGAGGCATCGCGGCTAAAGCCGCTACAACGAAGCGGCAACGATGCGGCAGCCATCGAAGCCCGCGCAGCAGGTCGCCCGCTCCTCGTAGGAGCGCGTTCACGCGCGATGCACTTCGTCCCGCTGCGCAAGAGGCATCGCGGCCGAAGCCGCTTCCAACAACGAAGCAGCAACGCGAGCACAGTGAGCGAAGTCCGCGCCGGCTGGTCGCCTGTTCTTGCGGCACGATGCGGGAAAAGGCATCGCGGCCGAAGCCGCTTCCAACAACAAAGCGGCAACGCCTGTGCCACCACCAAATCCCGCGCCGAATCGACGAACCGACTACCCGGTCTTCGGCAGGCGCGGCACACCATGACTGTCGCGTTCCTCGACGATCAGGGCGCGCGTGTCGACGCGGGCGGACACCTGGCCGGCCAGCGGCAGCGGCGGCTTGCCGCGGAGGATAGCCAAGGCGTTGCTGTAGCAACGATTGGCGCGGCTTTCGTCGCCGGCGCCGGCATGGCAATCCCCGAGCGCTTCCCAGGCCGTGGCGAGGGCTGCGATTTCGACCGCCCGATCGAGATACTGGATGCCCTTGCCCCAGAGCTTCTGGTCGCGGCAAAGTCGGCCGAGGGTGGTCAGCAGCGCCGGACTGTTCGGCGCGATCGTCAGCCAGGCTTCGGCATGGCGTGTGCGTGCGGCCAGTTCGGCCGGTCCGATTTCGCTGTAGCACAGCGCGAGTTCCTCGCTCCACTCGCGCCGCTGTGCTGACTCGATCTCGTCCATGGCGGCGAGGGTCTGGCCGAAGCTTGCGGCACGCCGGGCAAAGGCGGCAATGATCGGAGCCTGCCTGCGCCGCGCGCGCGGCGTCGCATTCCACAAGGTATTCAGGCGCGCTTGCGAAGCTGCGGTCGAGAGCGCGGCTACGAGCACGCGCGATTCGAGCGCATTGAGCGCGGCCGGCGCGAGCGATTGCGACTTGGCCAGGTGCGGCAGGGCATCCAGCGCGGCTTGCGCGTCGCCCTGGGCCAGGGCCGCTTCGATCAGGGCCTGCCAGCCGACCGGCGGCAGGCCGCCGGCGCTCGCTTTCGGCTTGAGCAGGGCCAGGGCTTCGGCATGGTGCCCGCGTTCGATCAGGAACTTCGCGCGCTGGGCCAGGGCCGCCGCGGCGACGTCGGCCGAGGCGTTGTCGAGCGCCCGCGAGGCGGCATCGTCGTCGCCGCGCGCATGCGCGGCGCGAGCCATGGCCAGGAAGGCCGGCCCACGCACCGCGTCCTGCCGCGTGGCCTTGGCGAGGCAACGTTCCGCATGCAGATAGCGGCCCTCGGCAAACGCCGCCAGGCCGCTGGCCAGGTTTTCGCGGGCGCGCCGGCGCTGGGCGCGGACCCAGGCCCGTGCCGGCCAGCGCAGCAGGCGCCAGGCGATGCTGAGCAGACCCCAGGCAAGCAGCAATGCGACAGCGGCAAACACGAGACTGGTTTCGATCGAGGTGCCGCGCAGGCGCACCAGTACATAACCCGGATCCTCGACGACCCACTGCCAGCCGAAGGCGGCGGCGGCCGCGAGCAGCAGCAACAGCAGGATGCCGATCCAGATTCTCATGGATTGGCCCCGTTCTTGGCTTCGGTCACGTTCGCCGGTGGGTGGGCCGGTTGCGACAGGGCGCGCGTGGTGCGCAGGTTGCGCAGCTCGTTGAGTGCCGTGCCGAGTTCCGGCAGGGCCGGTGCGAGCGGCGTCGCGGCCAGACGATCGAGCGTCGCCAGGGCTTCGCGCACGGCCGGCGCGTCGGTGTCGAAGACGGCTTCGATGCCGCTGCGCGCGCGCTCGAGGGCGGCTTTGAATTCATCCTGGTCGCGCACGAAGAGGGCGGCTTCGGCAGCGCGCAAATCGAGCGCGGCCAGCGAACGGCTCAGCGTTTCATCACGCAGGGAAAGCATGGCCGCAGCGTCGTCATGGCTGATGCGGACGAACTGCGAGAGGATCTGGCGCAGGCGCGAACGCTCGGTCTGGGTGCTGGCCTGGGCGTCGGTCGGGCTGGTCTTGAGTGGCAGGCTGGCCAGGCTCGCGCGCAACTTGGCCAGTGCATTCAAGGTGGCCCGCGTCTGCATCGGCTTTGCCGCCTCGATGGCCTGCATCTCGGCGCTGATGGTCTGGCGCACGTTGGCGAACAGCGGATCCTCGGCCGAGGCCAGCGCGCTGTCGGCAAGCCGGTAGGCGGCCAGGGTGCCGCTGGCATCGCGAAACAGGGCGAGGCGCTCGCCGGCCAGTTGCAGGATGAATTCGGCCTCGTTGAGGGCCATCGCATCGCGGTTGCTCAGGCGCTGGTCGGCCAGGTTGGCAACCGCATCCTCGAGTGCCCGCGAGCGTTCATTGAATCCGAGCACCTCCTCGCGGATGCCCCGGTTCATCGATTCGGAGTCGGCGTAACGCGATCGCAGGCTGTCGATGTCGCGACGCAACTGCTCGTTGGTCCGCGCAAGCTGATCGACCTGGGCGGCGAGCGCATCGAGGCGCGACGAGGAATCGCGCTCGCGGGTCTGCTGGTTGAAATACCACCAAGCGATCGCCGCCACGGCGGCGAGCACAACGAGCAGCACGAGCGTGCCGGCCATGCGTCCGCGGCCGGAACGCGGGGCCGCCGGCGTGGCCTTGTCGCGACTGCCGGGTGCAGGAAGCTGTGCGGGATTCTCGGTTTCCATGGCGCTCATGCTAGCGGAAGATGTCCGTCCAAGGCATGAAGAGTTTACAGCCGATGACGGGCCAGCACGGCACAGGCGCTGTCGAGCAGATCACGGCCCAGAGCGGAAGGCGCAACATGCACGTCGACGAAGCCATGGCCTGCGACTTCCTCGGCCAGGCGCTCGCTGCTGACGATCATCGCTTCATGGCGCCAGCGCTCGATCAGCGCGCCGGGCAAGGCCGCGAGCAGATGGCGCAGGGCCAGGCTGCTCGACAGCAGGCTCAGCCACGGTCGTGGGGCGCTCTCCAGTGATTCGAGATGCCGACGGCTCAGGCGAGGCGGCAGGCGTCGATAGACGGCGATGTTTTCGACCTCGGCACCACGCTCGCGCAGGGTCGGAGCGAGCAGGTCGCGGCCGCCCGGTGCGTCGATGATGGCAATCGACCAGCCGCGCGGATCGGCCAGCGCCGGTTCCGCGAGCAGCCCCTCGCTGTTCTGCGTGCCCGCAGGAGCCAGCGAGGCGACGCCGCGGCGGGCCAGCGCCCTGGCGGTCGCCCCGCCGACCGCCAGCACGCGCCTGGCCGTCGACAAACGCCCGGGCGGCGCCAGCCGGAAGAAGTAGTCGACCGACGCCGGGCTCGTGAAGATCCAGGCGTCGACGGTTCCTGGGCTCGCCAGCGCTGCGGCGATGGCGAGCGGATCGCTGGCGCCGGCCAGGCGCATGCCGGGCAGGCGCACGGCTTCGCCGCCGCGCGCGCGAATGCCGCGCACCAGTGCCGCCGAACTCGACGGCGGACGCGTCACGATCACGCTTGCGCCAGCCAGGGCCAGCGAACGGGGCAGCGTGTTTGCCGGCATGGAGACTCCTCAGCCTGCGACGTTTCGATCATACGCATGAGCGCCCGACCCTTGAATCGGCGCCGCGCCCATGCGCACACTCGGCGGTCCGATTCCTTCCCCGAGCCCAGCATGACTGCGCTGAAAACCCCGACCGATGCGCACGACATGCGTCGCACTGCCCTGCGCGAAGCGGCGCAAGCGCAGATTCTCGCCGATATTCCACTGACTCGCTTCATGCACCTGGCTATCAGCGGCTGGGACGGCGAATCGCTGCGGATGAGCGCACCGCTGGAGCCGAACGTCAATGACAAGGGTTGCGCCTTCGGCGGCAGCCTGGCCAGCGTCATGACCCTGGCCTGCTGGTCGCTGATCAAGCTCGCTGCCGACGAGCGCGGACTGGAATGCGACATCTACGTGCAGGACAGCAACCTGCACTACCTGGCACCGGTCTGGGAGGATTTCACGGCCGAGGCCCGGCTGGTCGAGAACCAGTCCTTCGAAGCCTTCTTCAGCACCCTCGGCGCACGCGGCAAGGCGCGCCTGGCCGTGCACAGCGCGGTCCGCCTCGCCGATGGCACGCTGGCCTGCAGCCTGAATGCGCGCTTCGTCGCCCTGAGGAGGCTCTGAACAAGTGACATAGGCGTCGCCCAAGCGATTGATTCAATGGAACAAGAGTGGCATCCAGTAGGCCCGCCACTGGCACCGCGCAGCTCGTCAAGGCAACCAGCCTTCACGTCGCCACGCAGCACCCGTGGCGAGTCTTCCGAACGCCATGACGATTGCGCCACTTGTTCAGAGCCTCCTTGGTACGTTCCGCTTTGGCTAGCGCCTCCGATGCGGCACAATTGGACTCCGTCGCCCCGAGCTGAGGAATCGCCATGATGCGCGCGCGTCCCGACCCACGTCGCCTCTCGACGCTTGTGCTGGTCGTCCTGCTGCTCGTCGCCGCGGTCCAGCCGGCATTGGCCAAGTCGCGCGAGAAGATCCTCACCGAAACCCTGCGTACCTACGCGGCGACGATCCGCTGGGGTTCGATCGAGCAGGCCGAGAGCTTCGTCGATCCGGCCTACCGTGCGGAACATCCGCTGACCCAGCTCGAGCTCGATCGCTACAAGCAGGTGCGCTTCACCAACTACAACGACACCGCGCCGGTCCCGGTCAACGACAACGAAGTGCGGCAGACGGTCGAGATCGGCATCGTCAACATCCACACCCAGGAAGCGCGCAGCATCATCGATCGCCAGGTCTGGAAGTACGACAAGAAGGCCAAGGTCTGGCTGCTCAGCAGCGGGCTGCCGGACATCACACGGCACGATTGACGACCGCAATGCACCCAGGATCCGTTGAATCCATCGCAGCGCGATGCGCGGGCGGCCGGCCTTGAACGGGACCGCCGCGCGCACCCCTGCCTGGCATCTGTTCGTGCCCAAGCTGGTCACCGTGCTGCGTCACGGCTACGGTGCCGGCGACCTGCGCCAGGATCTGCTCGCCGGCCTGACCGTGGCCATCGTCGCCCTGCCCCTGTCGATGGCCCTGGCGATCGCCTCGGGCGCCTCGCCGGCGACCGGCCTGCATACCGCGATCATCGCCGGATTCCTGATTTCGGCCCTCGGCGGATCGCGCGTGCAGATCGGCGGACCGACTGCGGCGTTCATTCCGGTGGTCTTCAACGTCATCGACAAGTTCGGCATGGACGGTCTCGTCATCGCCACCCTGATGGCCGGCGCCATGCTCATCATCGGCGGTCTGCTGCGTCTCGGCACGCTGATGAAGTTCATGCCGCAGCCGGTCATCACCGGTTTCACCGCCGGCATCGCAGTGAGCATCTTCACCAGCCAGATCAAGGATCTGCTCGGCCTCGACATCGACAAGCTGCCGGCCGAGTTCATGGCCCGCTGGCAGGCCTATTTCGCCCACATCGGCAGCTTCAGCGCGGCCGCCGCCGGCCTCGCCTTCGCCACCCTGGCCCTGCTCCTGCTGATCCGGCGCTTCCGTCCGCGCTGGCCGGTGTTCCTGATCGGCGTGTCGGTGGCCTCGCTGGCCGCATTGCTCATGCAGCTGCCGGTGGAGACGATCGGTTCGCGCTTCGGCGGCATCCCACTGAACCTGCCGTCGCCGCACCTGCCGAGCTTCGAACTCGCGCGCATGCACGAATTGCTGCCGGCGGCGTTCACCATCGCCTTCCTGGCCGGCGTCGAGTCGCTGCTTTCCGCAGTCGTCGCCGACGGCATGATCGGCGGACGCCACCGCTCGAACGGCGAGCTCGTCGCCCAGGGCGTCGCGAACACCGCCTCGGCCCTGTTCGGCGGCCTGCCGGCGACCGGTGCGATCGTGCGCACGGCCACCAACGTGCGCGCCGGTGGACGCACCCCGGTCGCCGGCATGGCGCATGCCCTGTTCATCCTGCTGTTCGTGCTGGTCGCCGCGCCGCTGGCCAACTACGTGCCCCTGCCGGCGATGGCCGCGTTGCTCGTGCTGGTCGCCTGGAACATGAGCGAGATCGAGCGCATCCGCCAGCTCATGCGCGCGCCGCACGGCGACCGCGCGGTCCTCGTCACCACCTTCCTGCTGACCGTGATGTTCGATCTGACCGTCGCCGTTGAGGTCGGCATCGTCCTTGCCGCATTCCTGTTCATGCACCGCATGAGCGAAGTGGTTGCGCTCGAATCGCACGTCGACCTGGTCGAGGAGGATCGCGAGGAGAGCGCCAGCGATCTCGACGCGAACCAGCGCGCGGACCTGCCCGAGGGCGTCGAAGCCTATCGCGTGTCGGGGCCGCTGTTCTTTGCCGTGGCCAATCGCATCGAGGACGTGCTGCGCGCGTTCGGCCGGCCGCCGCGCGTGTTCATCCTGCGTATGCGCCTGGTGCCGCTGGTCGATGCCTCCGGGGTGACCGCCATCGAGAACCTGATCGCGCGCTGCCGCCGCGACGGCACCCGGCTGATCCTGTCCGGGCTGCAGAGCCAGCCGCGCGAAATCCTCGGCCAGATGGGTATCGTCGGTGATCCCGGACATGTTGAATTCGCCGCCGACTTCGGCGCAGCGCTGCGCCTCGCCGGAGCACCTTCCGGCACGCAAGGCGACTGAGGGTTCAGTCTCGTTCGCTGCGATCGCGGCGCATAGAATTCGCGCCATGGCTTTCGACGCAGGAGAGACGCGCATGCACAAGAGCCGATTGGCCGGATTCATCATCGATTGCCAGACCGAGGACCTCGACGCGGCCGCGCGCTTCTGGGGTGGCGCACTCGGCATGGGCGTCGGTGCGCCCTCGGGAGCCGACAACACCTACATCAAGCTCGACGATGGCATGCGCGGCCTGGTCATCGAGGTGCAGTCGGTCGACCACGCCAGCCGCGTCCACCTCGACATCGAGACCGACGACATCGAAGCGGAGGTGCGGCGGCTCGAAGCGCTCGGCGCCACGCGCGTCAAACAGGTCCACTCCTGGTGGGTCATGCAGGCACCGACCGGCCAGCGATTCTGCGTCGTGCGCCCGCAGGCGGCCGACTTTGCCGAACACGCCAACGTCTGGGACGAGGACGCCACGTGATCGCTGGCCAGGGGACGACCTGATCGCGCCAACGCCGCGCGGCATCATCGCCGAGCCCGGCGACTACACGCGACCGCAATGGAGATGGAAATCCCAGCGCACCGTGCGTACGCGGTCGGCTGCGCCCCAGGCCTCGCGCAGCGGCACCTCGATCAGGCCGACCGGATCCTCGTCGCGTTCGCGCAGGTAGGCCTGGCTCGCCGACCACGAACGCAGGTAGGCCAGAAAGCGATCCACGGTCCATTCCATCTGCAGTTCGAACGCGGGCACGGGAATGCGCTCGAACGGGAACGGCAGGCTGGCGTAACCGTTTTCGACCAGGGCGCGCTCCGGCGGCCAATACGGTCCGGTCAGGTCGGCGTAGAGGCGATCCTTGTGGCGGTCGACTGCGTCGCTCACCCGGCAATCGGCGTAGCTCCAGAAGGCAACCACGCCACGCGGCCTGAGGACGCGACGGACCTCGGCATGGAAGCGTTCGAGATCGAGCCAGTGCAGGGCCTGGGCGACGCAGACCAGGTCGATGCTGGCCGCGGCCAGGGTCGAGCGTTCGGCCGCCTCGACCCGGTAGTCGACATTGGCGCAGCGCTGCGCATGGGCGATCTGTTCGGCGCTCGGATCGGTGGCGACCACGGCGTGGAAATGGCGGGCCAGAGCGACGCTGGCCTGGCCATTGCCGCAGCCGGCATCCCAGGCGCGTTCGCCACCGGGTGCCTGCGCGCGCAGGAACTCGAACAGCGCGTCCGGATACTGCGGACGCGCCTCGCGGTAGATCGCCGCCTGCGCGGAAAAATGATCCTTGAAGCTCATCCGCAGGTCTCCCTCAGACGGTCTCCACGACACGGCTCTGTCCCGGTTGCAGGTCGCCGAGCGCATGATCGCCGATTCGCGTCCTGATCAGGCGCAGGGTCGGCAGGCCGACCGCCGCGGTCATGCGCCGGACCTGGCGGTTGCGACCCTCGCGGATGCCGAGCTCTAGCCATGCGGTCGGCACGCGCTTGCGGAAACGGACCGGCGGGTCGCGCGGCCACAGCCATTCCGGCTCGCCCTCCAGCAGGGTGACCCGGGCCGGCAGGGTCGGGCCATCGCGAAGCTTGACGCCGGCGCGCAGGGCGGCCAGCGCCTCGGCTCTCGGCTCGCCCTCGACCTGGACCAGATAGGTCTTGCCCTGTCGATGGCGCGGATCGGTGATGCGGTGGGCCAGCGCGCCGTCGTCGGTCAGCAGCAACAGCCCTTCGGAATCCTGGTCGAGGCGCCCGGCCGCATAGACGTTCTTCTGCGTCACATGATCGGCCAGGGTCGGCCGGCCGTCACGATCGGTGAACTGGCACAACACGCCGAATGGCTTGTTGAGCAGGATCAGCATGCACGGGATCGGCGCGCAGCGCTCGCGCTGGCGAGCACTGCGCGGCCTCGACGATCAGTTGCCGGCCGGTTCGGGCGTGGCCTTGTCGGTGCCTTGCTCGAAGATCTGGTCGCCCTTCGGCTTGACGAACTTCAGGGTCATGCGATCGGACTCGCCGATGGCCAGGTACTTGTCGCGGTCGACATCGCCGAGGGTCAGCGTCGGCGGCAGCGTCCAGACGCCGCGTTCGTAGTCCTTGGTGTCCTTCGGGTTGGCGTTGATCTCGCTCTGCTCGACCAGCTTGAAGCCGGCATCGGTGGCCAGCTTGACCACCGCGTCGGTGAGCATGTAGCCGGACTTCTTCAGCGATTCGGGAGTTGCATTGTCGGCGGCCCGGTGGTCGACCACGCCGAGCGTACCGCCTGGTTTGAGCACGGCATTGAAGGCCTGGAACATGAGCGGCGCCTTGTCGCCCCAGTTGTGCACGTTGCGGAAGGTCAGGACCACGTCGGCCGAGCCGTCGGGTCCGAGCTTCGGCGCGTTGACGTCGTACTCGACCGTCTTCGCCTCGCCGAGGTGTTCCGGGTCGGACACCAGCATGGCGCGAAACTTCTCGTTGTTGCGCTTGGCGTAATCCGAGGTCGAGTCGGCCGGATAGGCGGCGATGTAGGTGCCGTTGCCTTTGAGCAGCGGGGCGAGGATTTCGGTGTACCAGCCGCCGCCGGGGGTGATCTCGACGAGGGTCTGGCCCGGCTTGACGCCGAAGAACTCGAGCGTGGCCTTGGGGTGGCGGTATTCGTCGCGCGCCTTGTCGCCGGCCGAGCGCCAGCTGCCGGCGAGGACATTGGCGAGGGCGTCCTCGGCGAGCGCGTCGGCGGCCTTGGGCGGTACCGCTTCAGCCGGCTGGTCGGAGGCGGCTTCGGGCGCCGGCGCCTGTTGAGCGGTCGGGCCGCAGGCAGCCAGCGCAAGCGTCAGGGCGAGACTGAGAGAGAGCTGTTTCATGGTCGACTCCAGTTCGATACCGGCAAGGCGGCAGGGAGACCGCAAAGCCTACAGCAATGCCGCCGAAAATGAACGGCAGCTCCCTGTTCATCCGGCAGTCGGGAAAACCTTAGGCGCAATTCATGCGCAGCGGTCTAGCTTTGACCGTGTCGGGCAGGAAGGGTTCACCAGGACCGCCTGCACCGTGCGCCCCAGCACTCAAGGAGATCCGTCATGCTGCACTACGCCATCGTCTTCCTCGTCATCGCCCTGATCGCGGCCGTCCTCGGCTTCGGCGGCATCGCC
This sequence comes from Dokdonella sp., assembly GCA_019634795.1. Classification (GTDB taxonomy): domain Bacteria; phylum Pseudomonadota; class Gammaproteobacteria; order Xanthomonadales; family Rhodanobacteraceae; genus Dokdonella. The sequence continues at coordinate 31,075 of JAHCAR010000006.1, read as the reverse complement.
GGCGCCTCGGCCGGCATCGCCAAGATCCTGTTCCTGGTTTTCCTCGTGCTGTTCATCGCTTCGCTGATCTTTGGCCGCAAGCGCCTCTGAGCGCACGAGCATTGGGTCGCGTCGATCCCGGGCCGGTGCGCTTGGCGCACCGGCCCGCTACGTTTCACGCGGGTGCAGGCGTACCGACTGCGGGTAGGGCGGGATATCGCTGTAGTCGCCACGGGCGAGGCCCTGCTGGACCTCGCGCCACCATTCGGCATCGAAGATTTCGCCGTGGCGCTCGACCAGGGCCTCGCGCAGGCGCGCCGGCACGCCGAGGAAGCGCGGAAACATTTCCGGAAAGACGTCGCCTTCGCGCACGGTCAGCCATTCCTCGAGCGGACGCGTCTCGTCCTCGTCGCGCGCTTCGGGCAGGTGACGGAAGCAGCAGGTGTCGAGCAGGCAGAGTTCGTCGTAATCGTAGAAGATCGCCCGACCGCCGCGGGTCAGGCCGAAATTCTTCAGCAGCAGGTCGCCGGGAAAGATGTTGCTGCGGGCCAGGTCCTTGATCGACTGGCCGTAGTCGAGCATTGCGCGCACGGCGGCCTCGTCGTCGGCCTCGCGCACGAACAGGTTGAGCGGACGCAGTCGCCGTTCGACGTAGCAGTGGCGGACCAGCACTTCCTCGCCATCGAGCACGACCGTCTCGGCGCATTCGCCGAGCAACTCCTCGAGCATGCCCTCGTCGAACTGGCGGCGCGGAAAGCGCAGGTAACGGTATTCCTGCGCGTCGACGAGGCGGCCGATGCGGTCGTAACGGAACACCAGGCGGTACTTTTCCTCGACCTGGCGGCGGGCGATGTCCTTCGGGTAGGCAAACTGGTCGCGGATCACCTTGAACACCAGCGGATAGGCCTTCGGCGTGAATACCGCCATGACCATGCCGCGCTCGCCATCGGCACGCACCAGGCGTTCCTCGGGGTGCGCCTCGAGATGGCGGAACAGGTGGCGATAGCGTTCGGTCTTGCCCTGCTTGGCGCGGCCGAGCACGGTGTAGAGCTCCTCGACCGGCTTGTGCGGCAGCAGGCCGCCGAGGAACACGACGATGTCGGCGACCGTCGGCAGGTCGACATGAAAATAGCTGCGCGTATAGCTGAACAGCAGCGAGACCTGGTCGACTTCGGTGATCACGGCATCGGCGCGCACCCCGTCCTCGGCACTGACCAGGGCGATGACCAACGGCGTGATCCCGCTGCGGGCGACGGCGCGGCCGACCAGGTAGGCGCGGCGTTCGCGGAAGAAGGCGGTCTTGATCAGCTCGATCGTGTGCGGGCGGGCGCCACCACGCGCACGCATGCGTTGGCCGAGCGTGCGCGCGATCACCTTGACGCAAGCGCCGATGTCGGCATAGCCGTTGGCGAACGGATAGTCGGCGAGGATGCGCTCGCAGACCGCATCGAGGCCGTCGGCGGCCGAGTAGCGATGCAGGTCGACGGCGTCCTCGATGCCGGCGGTCGGCTCCTGGTCGAGGGCGACGAATTCGATGTCGGCGGCGACGCCGGAGGTATGGAAATAGCGCCGCGACAGCGAATTGAAGAAGGTCTTGGGCAGCTCGCGATCGAGCATCGGCCCGATCAGCGCCTCGAATTCGCCGCGCATCGAGGCCCAGATCTGGCGCGAACGCACGCGTTCCTCGAGCAGCAGTTCGAGCCGGCCGAGGGTCTCCTTCAGGCAGACGTCATAGAGGTCGATGCGCGCGTGCGCGTCGACGCGCACGTACTTCCAGTCGCGCCGTTCGAAGCGCCGCTTGGCGCGCCGGGTGATGTCGGAAAAGCGCGCGTTGTAGTCGAGGAACGCATCGAGGATCAACGCCGCCGCGCGCGACTGGATGGTGGCCGTCACGGTGTGACGGCCGGGAATGGGGAATAGGGAATGGGGAATAGGAAAAGCGGTTCGGCAGTGCGTTGCGCACGGCCAAATTTCACACGGCGGCAAGAGTGAGTGGGGACGGAAAAGCCTGGATGCATTTTCCGATTCCCCATTCCCTATTCCCTATTCCCGGCTTGCAATCACATCGCCGCGATCAGGCGGTCGGCGAACTCAGAGCATTTCACTTCGGTGGCGCCTTCCATCAGGCGGGCGAAATCGTAGGTGACCTGCTTCTGGCCGATCGCCTTGTCCATCGCCGCGATGATCGCATCGGCCGCTTCGTGCCAGCCCATGTAGCGCAGCATCATCTCGCCGGAAAGGATCACCGAACCCGGGTTGACCTTGTCGAGGCCGGCGTATTTCGGCGCGGTGCCGTGGGTCGCTTCGAACACGGCGTGGCCGGTCACGTAGTTGATGTTGCCACCCGGGGCGATGCCGATGCCGCCGACCTGGGCGGCCAGCGCGTCGGACAGGTAATCGCCGTTGAGGTTGAGCGTGGCGACCACGTCGTACTCGGCCGGGCGCAGCAGGATCTGCTGCAGGAAGGCGTCGGCGATCGCGTCCTTGACGATGATCTCCTTGCCGGTCTTCGGGTTCTTGAACTTCGACCACGGCCCACCGTCGATCTCGACCGCGCCGAATTCGTTGTGCGCGAGCGCATAGCCCCAGTCGCGGAAACCGCCTTCGGTGAACTTCATGATGTTGCCCTTGTGGACCAGGGTCACCGAGTCGCGGTCGTTGTCGATCGCATAGAGGATGGCCGCACGCACGAGGCGTTCGGTGCCTTCCTTCGATACCGGCTTGATGCCGAAGCCCGAGCTGTCCGGGAAGCGGATCTTCTTGTAGCGGTCCGGGAAGTGCTCCTTGATCAGCGCGGCGAACTTTTTCGCGTCCTCGGTGCCCTGCTGGAATTCGATGCCGGCGTAGATGTCCTCGGTGTTCTCGCGGTAGATCGTCATGTCGACCTTGCCGGGATCCTTGACCGGCGAGGGGACGCCGTTGAACCAGCGCACCGGGCGCACGCAGGCATACAGATCGAGCATCTGGCGCAGGGCGACATTGAGCGAGCGGATGCCACCACCGACCGGCGTGGTCAGGGGGCCTTTGATCGAGACGAGGTATTCGCGACAGGCCTCGACGGTGGCGTCGGGCAGCCAGTTGCCGGTCTCATTGAAGGCCTTCTCGCCAGCCAGCACTTCCATCCAGTGGATCTTGCGCTTGCCGCCGTAGGTCTTGGCGACCACGGCATCGAACACGCGCACCGAGGCGTTCCAGATGTCGGGACCGGTGCCGTCGCCTTCGATGTAGGGGATGACCGGATGGTCCGGAACCGTGAGCTTGCCGTTGGCGATGGTGATTTTCTCGCCACCGGCGGGCGGCGTGAGTTGGGTGTCGGCCATGAAGGTCTCCGCTGGAAGGGTGGATGCGCAGGGGGCCACCGGCGGGCGGCGGCGTGGCGCGGGTCGCCGCTATTGTCCCCGGAATGCGCCGGCGGTGCCAATGTCGCGTGCGGCGCGGTATCGCCAAACGCGACGAGGCGCGGATCGCTCCGCGCCTCGTCGGGGTGCTGCCGGCAGGTGCAGCGGTCGCTACTTGACCTCGAATTCCTGGCTGGCGACCGGATTGCCGTCGATGCTGATGTCGACCTTGTACTTGCCGACCGGCCAGCCATCGGGCTTGGCGATGTGGAAGGTGGTCGTGGCCGGGCCGGTCGGTGCGATCGACTCGTCGCTTTCGTCGACCAGCTGGCCGTCGCCGTAGGTCCAGCGCGCGACGATCGCGGCGTTCGGAGCGGCGCCGTTGGTCGCGACGGCGGCATAGATCATGTCGGTCGGCGCAAACGTGGTCGCCGGTGCGCTGATCTTCTGCTCGGCGTCGACCGCGGTGCCGAGGGTGAGCCCGGCGAAGCTGACTCCTTCCGGGGCCGGCGGCGGCGCAACTTCGGCCGTCACCGGCGGCGGCGCGGGCGCGACGGTCGGGGCCGGAGCCTCTTCCTTTTTGCCGCAGGCCGACAGGGCGAGGGCGATGCCGACGGCTGCGGCGAGCGAGATGCTGTGCATGGGTTTCATGATGGTGAGCCTCCTTGGGGTCAGGACTTCGATGGCGGAATCTTCAGGACCTGGCCGATCTGGATCAGGTCCGGATTGCTGATGCGATCGCGGTTGGCTTCGAAGATCACGCGCCACTGGTTGGCGTTGCCGTAGAACTTCTTGGCGATCTTGGAAAGGCTGTCACCCTTGGCCACGGTGTAGGTCTGCAAGGTGCTGGCCGCGGGCGGCGCGGTCGAGGCTGCGCCGCTGCTGACATTGCCGAAATCGGGCTTTGCCTTGGCCGGCTCGGCGCTCGAGCTGCTGCCGCTCTTGACGTTGGAGAAATCCGGCTTGCCGGGTTCGTTGGCCATGGTCCTCACCTCCGCAGGGAATCAAGCGGCCAAGGTACACCGGACACGCGTTAAGAAATCGTTTTTCGGACGTCCGTTTGTCAACAGTGGTTACGCCGCGTTCACGCCACGCGGCGCCGACCTCACTGGCGCAACAGGCGTGGATTGTCGGCGTACTGGCGCGGATCGTTGCTGCGCCACGGGTTGATGTCGAGGCCGCCGCGCCGGGTATAGCGCGCGCTCACGGTCAGCCGTGTCGGTGCGCAGCGTGCCAGCAGGTCGCGGAAGATGCGCTCGACGCAGTGTTCGTGGAAGTCGTCGTGTTCGCGGTAGCTGACCAGGTAGCGCAACAGGCCCTCGCGGTCGATCGGTGCGCCGGCATAGCGGATCTGCACGCTGGCCCAGTCCGGCTGCCCGGTGACCGGGCAGTTCGACTTGAGCAGGTGCGAGATGAGGGTCTCCTCGATGGTCGACGGCTGCGGCCGCACCCCGAGCAGTTGCGCCTGCGGCGGGCCGTAGCAATCGATGGCTACCGGCAGCCCGTCGATGCACTCACCCTCGAAGGCGCCCTGCATCGAGGCCAGCGGGCGGTCGACTGCTGCCAGGGCTACCTCGATCGTGCCACCGGCGGCGGCCGACAGGTCATGGGCAAGCAGATCGCGGACCGAGGCGGCGTCGGCATGACGCTCCTGGTTGAGGCTGTTCAGATAGAGCTTGAAGGATTTCGACTCGATCAGGTTAGGCGTCGACGCCGGCACGCGGAACTCGGCGATGGCGACGACCGGCTTGCCGCGTGGGTCGAGCCAGGAAAGCTCGTAGCCGTTCCAGATGTCGACGCCCTCGAACGGCAGCGCCGATCCGAAGCCGAGCTGCTCGCGGCCCGGTGCGCGCGCGACCGGGAACAGCAGGCCCGGATCATGCTGCTTGCTGCCGGCAGCGACACGGCCGAGCGGGGAATCGGTCAGGCGATCATTCATACCGCCATTCTAACGGTGCGGCAACGGGACCGCCGTTGCCGCACCGCTCGTTTCAGGCCGGTAACCCGTCGGCAGCCGGCGCCTGCGCTTCGCCGTTCTCGAGCTGCTTGGCCGCCTCGCCGTGATGGTCTTCGGCCAGCAGCATGTAGAAGGCCGGCACCACGAACAGCGTGAACAGCGTGCCGATGGTCAGTCCGGTGGTGATGACGAGGCCCATGTTGAAGCGGCCGGCCGCGCCAGCGCCGCTGGCGATCACCAGCGGCATGACGCCGAGCACCATCGCCGCGGTGGTCATCAGGATCGGCCGCAGGCGCGTCGCGGCGGCCTGCTCGATCGCTTCGCGCTTGCTCTTGCCGGCGCGCTGCAGCTCGTTGGCGAACTCGACGATCAGGATGCCGTGCTTGGAGATCAGGCCCATCAGGGTGACCAGGCCGACCTGGGTGTAGATGTTGAGCGAAGTGGCCCAGCGCGAGGACAGGCCCATGCCGACGAAGCCGGGCAGCAGGTTGATGAAGATCATCGCGCCGAACATCGCCATCGGCACCGAGACCAGGATCACGATCGGATCGCGCAGGCTGTTGAACTGCGCGGCCAGGGCCAGATAGACGATGATCACGGCGAACAGCAGGGTCAGCGCGAACCCGCCGGTCTCGTTCATGAACTGCCGTGACTGGCCCGAATAGTCAACCTGGTAGCCGGACGGCGCGATTTCCCGGATCGTGTTGCGGACGAATTCGATGGCTTCGCCCTGGGTCACGCTCGGCACGCCGGAGAAGGTCACTGCATTGAGCTGCTGGAAACGCGTCAGCGACTGTGGCACGACCGAATCGCGGATGCTGGCGACCGTTGAGGCCTGCACCAGCGAACCGTCGCCGGTGCGGATGTAGTAGTCGAGCACCTGGTCGGGGTTCAGGCGATCCTTCTGCAGGACCTGCGGAATCACGCGATAGGAGCGACCGGCGATCGAGAAATAGTTGACGTAGCCGCCGCCGAGGGCGGCGCCGAGCGAGGCGCCGACATCCTGCTGGGTCAGGCCGAGCGCGGTGATCATGTCGCGATCGACTTCGAGCGTGCTCTGCGGCTTGTCGATCTTCAGGTCCATGTCGATGAACCAGAACTTGCCGCTGGACTGCAGTTTGGCCAACACGTTCTTGGAGACCTCGTAGAGATTCTCGAACGGCTCGGTCGTCGACAGCACGACGCCGACCGGCTGGCCCTGGGCGCCCGGCAGCGACGGGAACTGGAACGCGAAGGCGTTGGTCGCGGCCATGCTGCCCCACTTCTGCTGCAGCTCGTTCTGGATCTCGGTGGCGTTTCGCGAGCGTTCGCTCCACGGCACCAGCTTGGCTCCGGTCAGCACCGAGTTCGGTCCGTTGACGCCGCTGATCTGGAAGGTCTGCTTGACCTCGGGAATGGACTTGGTGATCGCCTGCATTTCGGTCATGTAGCTCTTGACCTGCGCCGGCGAAGCGTTCGGCGCGCCGGTGGCGATGCCGACGACGAAGCCCTGGTCTTCCTGCGGGGCGAGTTCCGACTGCGAGTTCATGAACAGGAAGATCGTGCCACCGAAGATCATCGCGCCCATCACGACGAGCACGATCCACGTATCGAGAATGCCGTGCAGGCGCCGTTGGTAACCGTTGTGCAGGCGATCGAACTGGCGGTCGATGAAGGCGACGAAGCGGCTGCCCTCGTGGGTGTCGCGCAGGAAACGCGAGCACATCATCGGGCTCAGGCACAGCGCGATGATCGCCGACACGGTGACCGCCCCGGCCAGGGTGAAGGCGAACTCGGTGAACAACGCACCGGTCAGCCCGCCCTGGAAGCCGATCGGCACGTAGACGGCGATCAGCACGATGGTCATGGCGATGATCGGTCCGGTCAGTTCTCGCGCGGCGACCAGGGCCGCCTGCAGCGGCGTCTTGCCTTCCTCGGTGATGTGCCGGTCGACGTTCTCGACGACGATGATGGCATCGTCGACGACCAGGCCGATCGCCAGCACCAGGGCGAGCAACGTGATCAGATTGATCGTGTAGCCGAGCACCAGCATGATGAAGAACGCGCCGATCAGCGACAGCGGCATGGCGATGACCGGAATCATCACGGCACGGATGCTGCCCATGAACAGGAAGATGACGAGGGTCACGATGAGCAGCGCCTCGACCAGGGTCTTGACCACTTCCTCGATCGAGGTCGTGATGAACTGGGTGGCATCGTAGGCGATGTTCGCGGTAAGGCCGGCCGGCAGCTGGGCCTGGATGTCGGGAAAGGCATTGCGCACGCGCTCGGCGACGTCGAGCACGTTCGCATCGGGCGCCGTCTTGATGCCGACGAACACCGACTGGTTGCCGTCGAAGGCGACGAACGAGTCGTAATCCTCGGCGCCGAGGACGACATTGGCGACGTCTTCCAGACGCACGATCGCGCCATCCTTCGACTTCACCGCGAGCTTGCGGAATTCGCCGACCGAATGCAGGTCGGTGGCCGCGGTCAGGGCGACCGTGACGGCATTGCCCTTGGTCGCGCCGACGGCGGCCAGGTAGTTGTTGGCCGACAGCGCCTGCGAGACATCGGCGGCGGTGACGCCCTGGGCGGCCATGCGCACCGGGTCGAGCCAGGCGCGCAGGGCAAAGCGGCGGCCGCCGATGACCTGCGCTTCCTGGACGCCGTCGATGGCATCGAGCTGCGGCTTGATCACGCGGATCATGTAGTCGGTGATGTTGTTGGTCGGCAGCGTGTCGCTGTAGAAGCCGAGGTACATCGAGGCCGTGGTTTCGCCGACCTGCACCGACACCACCGGTTGCTGCGCCTGCGGCGGCAGCTGGTTGGTCACCGAGCTGATCTGGGTCTGGATTTCGGTCAGGGCCCGGTTCGAGTCGTAATTGAGCTTGAGGGTAGCGGTGATCGTCGATACGCCGGTCACGCTCGAGGACGACAGGTAGTCGATGCCCTGGGCCTGCGCGATCGCCGATTCGAGCGGCTGGGTGATGAAGCCGGCCACGGTCTGCGCATCGGCGCCGTAGTAGGCCGTGCTGACCGTGACCACCGCGTTCTCGGTCTTCGGGAACTGGCGCACGGTCATGTCGATGACCGAACGCAGGCCGAGGACCAGGATGACCAGGCTGACGACGATCGCCCAGACCGGCTTGTTGATGAAGGAGTCGGTGAATTTCATGAGGTTCCGCTTCGCTGGATTTGGATGGAGCGACCGGGCCGGCCGGGCGGCACCTTCTTGGCGCCGCTGGCTGCCGCCACGTTCACGACATCGCTACTGTTCCTGGGGCGTCGGCGCCGGGTCATTCGGTGGCTGCTTGCTGTTGTCGATGATCAGCGGCGTGCCGTTCTTGATCTTGAGCTGGCCGCTGGTGACGACTTCGTCGCCCTCCTGGATGCCGCTCAGCACGGCGATCTGGTCGCCGCGCTTGAGGCCGGTAGTGACGAACACCGACTGCGCGGTCGGCATCCCGGGCTTGCCCTGGGCGTCCTTCTTGTCCGAAGGCTTGACCAGGAACACCGTCTCGCCATACGGATTGAAGGTGATCGCGGTCTGCGGCAGGGTCAGGAACTCCTTCTGCTGGCCGACCTGGATCGCGACGTTGGCGAACATGCCGGGCTTCAGCAGCTGGTCCGGGTTCGGCACGCTGGCCTCGACCTCGACGTTGCGCGTCGCCGGATCGAGCTTCGGGCTGATTGCCGTCACCTCGCCGATGAACGGATGATCGGCGAAGGAATCCAGCGTAAGGATCGCGGTCTGGCCGACCTTGATCTCGGCGAGGCTGCCCTGCGGCACGTTGAGGTCGACGAAGATCGGATCGACCTGCTGCAGGGTCATCACGACATCGCCCGAGTTCACATAGCTGCCGGGATTGAGACTGACGATGCCGACGCGTCCGCTGAACGGCGCGCGCAATTGGCGCTTGTCGACTAGGGCCTGTTGCTGGGCGACACCGGCCTGGGCGGCCTTGTAGCTGGCCTCGGCGCTGTCGAAGTCGGCCTGGCTGATGCCCTTGTAGGCGAGCTGCTGGCGGGCGCGCTCGAGATTGGTCTTGAGCAGCACCGCATTCGCTTCGAGCTGGCGGCGTTGGGCGACCAGGTCGTCGGCATTCAGTTCGACCAGCAGCTGGCCCTGCTTGACCTCTTCGCCGGACTTCACGCGCACGGCGCTGACCAGGCCGCTGACGTCGAAGGCGAGGTCGGCACCGCGGGCGGCACGCAAGGAGCCGACGCTGGTATGCTCGGGCTGCCAGAAATCCTTGCCGACCTTCATCGAGGTCACCGTCTGCGGCGGCACGTGCGACTGCAGTGCGGCCTGACTGGCCATGTACTGGCCGAACAGGTTCCAGGCGATCAACAGGGCCAGAAAGCCGCCGACGAAGATGCCCATGATGATCATGCGTTTGGTGGTACTCGGTTTGCGTTCGCTGCGCGATTTCATGCGCAATCCTCTTTTTCTTGGGGTCTGGTTCGGAACCGGTCTGCGTGCCGCCATCGACCGGCCGTATTTTGATACTTCAAGGCCCTGCGCCTAGCGCTCCGAAGCAGCTTCGGCTTGCGTGAGCCCTTCGCCGGTGCTGGCGAAGCCGCCACCGAGAGCGGCATAAAGCGCTGCCGTATCGGCCAGGCGGGTGGCCCGCGCGTCAATCACGGCAAGCCGCGTTTGCTGGTAGAGACGGGTCGCGTCGAGTACCTGCAAATAGGCCACCGAGCCATCCTCGTATTGGCGGCGGGTCAGGGCCAGGCTGTTCGAGGTCGCCTCCTGGGCGGCGGCCTGCGAGGCCAAGCTTTCGGCATCGAGCTCGAGCGCGCGCAGGCTGTCGGCGACGTTCTGGAACGCGGTCAGCACGGTCGTGCGGTAGTCGGCCGCGGCCTGGTCGAGTCCGGCCTCGGCCGCGCGTTTCTGCGCGCGCAGGCTGCCGCCACGGAAGATCGGCTGCAGCAGGTTCAAACCGAGACTCCAGGCCTCGGCGGAACCGCCGAACAGGTCGCCGCGATCGACGGCTTGCGAGCCGAACGAGGCTGAGAGGCCGATGCTCGGAAACAGGTTCGCCGTGGCGACGCCGACGCGCGCGGTCGCTTCGTGCAGACGCGCTTCGGCTGCGCGGATGTCCGGCCGCCGGCGCACCAGCTCGGAAGGCAGGCTGACCGGAACCTCGTCGGGCAGGCTCAGTGCGTCGAGATCGAGGGCCTCGAGTTCGGCCTGCGAAGGAAAGCGACCGAGATAGACGGCGAGCTGGGTGCGGGCACGTTCGAGCGCCTTGCGCAGGGCCGGCAAGCCGGCGCGTGCGGTCGCCACCTGGCTCTGCGCTAGGAGCACGTCGCCCTGCGACTTGGCGCCGGTCGAGAACTGCTTGTCGACCAGGTCGTATTGCTGGCGATAAGCCTCGACGATGTCTTCGGTGGCGCGAATCTGCTCGCGCAGCGAGGCTTCGAGTATGCTCGTCGTGACCACGTTCGAGGCGAGGCTCAGATAGGTGCCTTCGAGCTGGAACTGCTGGTAGTCGGCGAGCGCGCGTTGCGCCTCGACGCCACGGCGAACGCCACCGAACAGGTCGAGCGTGTAGCCGACATCGACCGAGGCGTTGTAGATCGTGTAAGGCGAACTCGAGAAAGCGCCGCCGGTCGTGACCGGGTTCTTCTGCCTGTTCGCGCCGAGCGCGGCGTCCACGGACGGGAACAGCTGGCCGCGGGCGACACCGGCCTCTTCCTGCGCCTTGCGCAGCGCAGCCTGGGCCGAGGCCACGGTCGGGCTGTTGGCCAAGGCCTCGCTGACGCGCCGGTTCAGTTCTTCGCTGCCGAAGCCGGTCCACCATTGCGCGGGAACCTCTGCTCCTTCGAGAAAGCGTTGCGCATCACCGGTCGGGCCGTCGGTCGCCGCGGTCGCCGCGGGCAGGGCTTCGGCACGATAGCCGGCCTCGTCCGACAGCGTCGGCGTACGGAAATCGGGCCCGGCCGCACAGCCGGAGAGCAGGGCGAGCAGGCCGACAGAGCAGGCCACGAGATGCAGCGGAACAGGCGTAGCGCCGCGGCGCAATCGACCGTCCGCTTCGCGGAAGCGTGGGAGATTCATGGGCAGGGGAGTCCGAAAATACAAAACTTATCGGTTCAATAATAGAGGTTTGTCGACAAATCGCGCAAGCCCCATGGAGACGAACGGGGGCGATCGAATTAGACACTCTGTGGCTCGATTACATTGTGCACAAGCCCCGGAAGTCACTCCGGGGCGCCGCTGGCCCGGCCTTCAGCGATCGAGCAAGGCCATCATGCCGGCCGGGTAGCGCGTGCCGGCCACGGCTCCAGCCGGGAACGCCGCGTCGATCGCGGCGAGGTCGGCTGCACTGAGGACGATCTCGAGGGCCGAAATATTTTGATCGAGGTAGTGCCGGCGCTTGGTTCCCGGAATCGGCACGATGTCCTCGCCCCGGGCCAGCACCCAGGCCAGGGCCAACTGGGCCGGGGTCACGCCATTCGCGTCGGCTACAGAGCGCACGGCATCGACGAGGGCCAGGTTCCTGGCGAAGTTTTCGCCCTGGAAACGCGGCTGGCGGCGCCGGTAGTCGTCGTCGGAGAAATCCTCGAAGGAACGGATCTCGCCGCTCAGGAAGCCGCGTCCGAGCGGGCTGTAGGCGACCAGGGTGACGCCGAGCTCGCGGCAGGTATCGAGGACCGTGCCCTCGGGATCGCGCGTCCACAGCGAATACTCGCTTTGCAGCGCACTGATCGGGTGCACCGCATGCGCGCGCCGCAGGGTCGAGGCGCCGACCTCGGACAGGCCGAGATGGCGCACCTTACCGGCGGCCACGAGTTCGGCCATCGCGCCGACCGTTTCCTCGATCGGCACGCGCGCGTCGAGCCGGTGCAGATAGTACAGATCGATCGTTTCGACACCGAGACGGCGCAGGCTGCCCTCGCAGGACTCGCGCACGTGCGCCGGTGAGCCGTCGATGACGCGCTTGTCCGGATCGGCCGGATCGCGCACGAAGCCGAACTTGGTGGCGACGAACGCCTCCTCGCGCCGCCCCGCGATCGCGCGACCGACCAGCTCCTCGTTGATGTAGGGCCCGTACATGTCGGCGGTATCGAGCAGGTTGATGCCGCGGTCGAGCGCGTGCCGGATCGTCGCGATCGATTCGGCCTCGTCGCGCGGCCCATAGAACTCGCTCATGCCCATGCAGCCAAGCCCGATTGCCGACACTGCGGGGCCATCGCGGCCGATCCTTCGCATCTTCATGGTCATGCTCCGTCGTTGGTGGCGAGCCGTGTGGCGAGCCCGGGCGGGTCCCGTCATGCTCGCGAGGCGCCGCGGTGCCTGCCGGCAGTGCGGAAGTTCAGCCGTGCGCGGCGAGAAAATAGATGGCGAGGCCGAAGATGACGATCATTGTCGTCGTTTCAAGCCAGTTGACCGTGCCGTCGTCCTGGATCGCCTTCCACAGGATCAGCATCGACGGGAAGCCGAGCAGCAGCACGCTGACCGTATCGAGGTCGATCGGCAATACACCACCGCTCGATGTCAGCGGGATGACACCGGTCTGGCCGAATGCGGCGAGCAGGATCAGGGCGAACGGCAGGACCACGAACGGCACCTGGGTGACCTGGCCCGAGGCATTGGCGAGGGCCACGTCGTACATGCCCTTGGCATGCGCCGAGGCCATCATCACGAACGCACCGGTCGAGGCGAACACGCTGAGCACGAGTGCGCCGACCATCTTCGGATAGCCGGCCTGGTCGAGGGCGGTGACCAGCACATCGGCGAAATTGCCGACCGCATGTCCGCCGAACACGCTGGCGACGATGCCGAGCAGGCCGAATCCCGCGACCGCCGCGATCGTCGGCGCATCGCCTTTCGTCGTGGACGTTGCGGTCGTCGCATGGTCCGCGGATTCTGTCGGTTCGCGGCTGAAGCGCTTGACCAGACGCGTGATCGCGACCAGCTCGACGCTCAGCAGGGCCGCACCGAGCACATAGAGGTCGGTTGCATTGAGCGCGTTGCCCTGATGCACGCCGGCATCGAAGACATACATCAACAGCATGATCGCGCCGGTGGCGAAGAACACGCCGGCGGCGCAGGCATACAGATCGGTGCTGAGCAGGACCAGCGGCTTCGGCATCTCCGCACTGCCGCTTGCATCGCGTGGCAGCAGCGCGCTGTAAATGCCGAATGCGGCCGCGCTGACGTGCAGGGTGACGACGGTGACGAGGAAGCCGACCCGCGGCGTCGCTGCGAGCACGAAACCGAGCATGACCACCTCGGGAATATTGCTGGCCAGCCCGGCCATGGTGCCGGCGACATACCGGTTCATGCGCACGCGCAAGCCGATGCCGTCGACGGCGAGGATCATCAGTTCGCAGGCGGCGAACACGACCAGCAGGCCGCCGAGTCCGAGCAGGCCGGTCAGGAGCCAGCCGTGCGAACCCGAGCCTGCGGCCAGCATCGTCGCCACGATCAATGCGCTACCCGCGACCAGGGTCGCCTGCCGGATCCGGTGGCTGCTTGCGCCTCCCGACATGTCTGTACCTCCTCACTATCGCCGCAGCGGGTGCGACGATTCCGATGGCTGATCTGCCCGAGTGTGTGGCGAGATCGCGTGGCTGTACAGCCCGACCCTTGCGAACTGTGGCACGCTTGCGCCCTTCGCCTCCCGCCCGGATCGGCCCGCATGACATTGATCCCGAATCCTCCGCCCGCTGCAGCGACGCTCGAAGGCGAGGCGGCCCTGGTCCGCGCGGTCGGCGGCGTCTCGCTGGCTGCGGCGATCATCAACATCATCGTCGGCTCGGGCATCTTCCTGTTGCCGGCCCTGCTGTTCACGCGCATGGGCTCGTCCGCGCCACTCGCCTTCCTCGCTGGGGCGCTCGCGATCGTGCCGATCGCGCTGTGCTTCGCCGCGATCGGCAGCCGCGCGGCCACCACCGGCGGGCCGTATACCTACGTCGCCGCCGCCTTCGGCCCGTTTCCGGGCTTCGTCGCCGGCGCCCTGATGTGGATCTGCAATGCCGCCTCGAGCGGCGCCGTCGCTTCGGCGCTGTTCCTGCAGGTCGCGCGCGCGTGGCCGCAGTTCGACGAGCCGCTGGCACGCACCGCGTTCATGATCGTCCTCTACACCGTGCTGATCGCCCTCAACGCGTTCGGCGTCAAGCTCGGTGCGCGCGCGATCACCGTGCTCGCCACGCTCAAGCTGACTCCGTTGTTCGTGCTCGCCAGCATCGGCCTGTTCTTCGTCGACTGGAGCCAGATCAGCTGGCTGGCGATTCCGTCCTGGTCGACCCTCGGCGCCTCGATGGTGCTGGTCATGTTCGCCTATTCGGGCATGGAGACCGCGCTGATTCCCTCGGGCGAACTGCGCGACGCGTCGCACAGCGTTCCGCGCGCAACGATGGCGGCAATCCTCGTCGTCGTGCTGCTCTACATGGGCATCCAGATCGTCTGCCAGGGCATCCTCGGACCCACGCTGGCGACGAGCAAGGTGCCACTGGCCGAGAGTGCGGAACATCTGTGGTCGCCCGGCCTGGTCGTCCTGCTCGTGACCGCCGGGGTATCGATGGGTGGCTTCATGATGGGCAACCTGCTCGCTTCCTCGCGCCTGCTCTATGCGCTCGGTCGCGACGGCTACTTGCCCTCGGCCTATGGCCGCGTGACCGCGGCGTATCGCGTGCCCCTGCTCGCCATCGTCACCCACGGCGTGGTCGGCTTCAGCCTCGCCATGCTCGGCAATTTCGAGGCGCTGGCCCTGATTTCGGGCGGCGCCAACTGCCTGATCTATCTCGGTGTCAGCCTGGCCACGTGGTTCGCGCAAAAACGTGATCTGCGCGCTGGTGGCCCGCCCTTCGTGCTGCCGGGCGGGGCCCTGATCCCGGCCGTGTCGACGCTCGCCATGCTCGCCATCATCGGCACCCTGAGCCGTGCCGAATGGACCGCAATCGGCGTCGCCCTGGCCATCCTCGTGCTGGTCTACGCCGGGCTGCGCCACTGGCGTCTGCGCCCCTGAGCTCGTCGATCGCAGCGCGCGCCAGGCTGCTAGCGCCACTGGCCTCGTCGGCGGCCGATGTCTGCGCGGCGACCCGCCCGGTGTGCCCAACATCAACGGCCCGGTCGATCTCGGCGCGCGCGAACTGCCGTTCGACGACACGATCTGCGCCAACGGCTTCGACTGGCGGCCTGTCGGGAACTGTGACTTGGGGCACTCGCAGGCCGCCCGGCGCGGTCCGATCATGCCGCGTCCCGTGAGTCGAGGATCGAACAATGAAGGTGATCGCAGTGGCCGCCCTGGCGGCATCGTTGCTGGCCGGCGCCATGCCTGCTGCCGCGCAAAAGAACCCGCTGGCGAGACAACGCGCCGACGAGCTGTTCGCTGCCGACCAAGCCCTCGGCGCGGCGAGTGCGAAGTCGGATGGACTGGCCGGATTGAGCGCCGCCCTCGCCGACGACGTGACCGTGCCGCTGCCGGGCCAGGGCTTCGCCGACGGAAAGGCCGAAGTCATCGCCGCGCTGCGCGCCAACCCGGCCCTGGACAGCGCACGCATCGACTGGGCGCCGGTCGGCGTCGGCATCGCCGCCGACGGCAACCAGGGCTTCACCTTCGGTTTCATGACCCAGCGCCTGGCCGACGGCTCGAGCCAGCCCTACAAGTATCTCGCCTACTGGCAACGCGGCAGCGACGGTTGGCGCGCGATCGCCTGGAAGCGCGGCCGCCGCGCGGACGGCAAGGTCGAGCTCGCGCCTCGGCCGCCGCTGCTGCCCGGCGCGTTTCCGCCTGAGGCTCGTGGGCCCGCGCTCGAACAGGCCGAGCGCGCGTTCTCGGATGAGGCGCAGACGATCGGGCTCGGTCCGGCCTTTGCCAAGTACGGCACAGCCGATTCGATGAACCTCGGTGGCGCCGCGAATGCCGGCTTCGTATTCGGTGCCGAAGCGATTGCCAAGCTGGTCAGCGAGGGCCAGCCGGCCGGCGGCAGCACGCTGAACTGGTCGGCCGATCGCGTAGTCGTCGCGGCCAGCGGCGACCTCGGCGTCAGCATCGGTCATATCCGCTTCAACGAACGCGCCGAGGATGGAAGCGAGCGTCCGCCGATTCCGTTCTTCACGGTCTGGCGCAGGGCTGCGCCGGACCAGCCATGGCGCTACATCGCCGAATAGGCTGCGCTGCTGGCCGGGTTCCGGCGTGCGCCTCGACTAGTCGATGCGATCGCAGGCATGCAGGTGGTCGAGCACGAGGCGCCCGGCCGCCGAGCAGCGCTCGCGATCGGCGTGTCCCAGCCAGAGCACTTCCTCGATTTCCGCAGCCGGCGCGATTTCGCCTTCGAAATCCGCTTCGTAGCAGATCAGCTTGACCATCACGCCGGCGGGCTTAGCATCCGCCTCGGCGCGGAACTCGCCGGCCGCCACGAGGCTCGCCGGATCGAGCGCGATCGAGAGCTCCTCGCGGATTTCGCGCACGAGCGCCTCGGCATCGCTTTCGCCCGGCTCGCGCTTGCCGCCGGGCAGATAGCAGACCGGATTGCCGCGCGAACGTGCGCCGAGCAGCTTGCGCGCGCGGATATGGATCCAGGCCAGCTTGTCGATTTCCACCAACGACGACTCCTCGATGCGGCGATGGGCAACGGCGCGCGTCGATCGGCACGCGCCTTCGCGCTCAATCGTAGCCGTCGCGGAAGATCGTGTCGTCGGCGCCGATGAAGAAGGTCCGATCCACACGCGTGATGTTGCCCTGGTTGTCGCGGACGCTGACGCGCACGTGGCGGTTCCAGCCGGTCTCGAGGGGCGGCACCAGCGCGATCGCCCAGATGCCTTCGTCGACGGCAGCGGCAAGATCGGCCAGCTCGACGCCGGCCGGGCGCCCATTGACCGTGAAGTCGGCGCTGACGCTCAGGCTCGACAGCGCGATTCCACTGTCGGCGTCGGCGAGGCCGAAGCGGATCTGGGTGACCGCCGCCGGATTGGCGCGCGGGCGCGGCTCGCTCAGCGCGACCGTCGGCTTGAGGTCATCGAGGAACCAGCCATAGTCCGGATCGCCGGTATCGATCGGCGCGCCGAGGTCGATCCAGCGCACGAACAGGAGCTTTTCGTCGGCCGTCAGAGGCGCGACCGGGCTGCCGGGCGGCGGCATCATCGTGCCTGTGTAGTCGAGATCGGCCTCGTTCGGATCGGCGCCCACCGGCAGGGTGGCGGCGTTGCCCGGCACGCTCTCGGTCGGATGGTCGGCGTTGCTCCAGCCGTCCAGGCGGGCGCCGAACAGTTTCCAGACCAGCAGGCTGCGCCGACTCTGGAACATGCGCAGGTAGCGGCTGGCGTTGGTCTGTCGCCAGCTTCGATTCGCGATCACCGGCGGGTAACCGAAGGCGGCCCCGGAATCGGCGGCGAGGCGCCGGTAATCACCGGGCAGGCCGTCGACGACGCTGGTGTCGGCCAGGTTCAGGTTGCCGGCGGGACTCGCGCCCTGGTGGCAACCGACACAGCGCTGCTGCAACAGCGGCCGGATGTCGCGCAGGAACTCCACACTGACCTGGCGCGTATTCTCGATGCGCAGGTCGGGCTGGCCGCCGGCATCGAAGGTCAGCAGCGGCGTGCTCGTCGACAGATCCATGACCGGATAATCCGGTTGCGCCGCCGCGGTGCTGGCGAAGGCGAGCGGCTGCTGGCTGTGCGCGTGGCAGCCGCCGCAATCGGCGCGCATCTCGCCGGGACGCACCTGGTGCCAGGTCTGGGCCATGCTCAGGACCATGCCGTGGCGGTCGAGCATCTGGAACGTGAACGGCGTGTCGGCGACGACCTTGGCCAGGAAGCTCGTGTCCGGATTGCCTTCGAGGTCGAGCACGGGCGCGCCGCCGCTGCCGAACTTGCGCACCGGCAGTTCGCCGAGGATGCGCAGGCGCTCTTCGGCATGGCTGCTGAACTTGCGCCCGTTGTTCGGTCCGTAGCTGCGGTGCGAATTCGGCTCCATGCCGAGGATGCGCACGGCCCAGATGTCGCTGTCGGTGTACTTGCCGGCATCGCTGCCCTGGGTGAACCAGTTGCTCGACTGGCCGTTCTCGCCGGTATTGAAGGCATCAAGGCCGTCGAAGGTATTCGACCAGGAGGTTACCTGGGCCGGAAAGCTCTCGCGCTTGTACAGGCTCGAACTGCCGACCAGGCCATACGGTGTGCCGGCCGGCAACTGCGCATGCGTGCTGCCATCGTTCGGCAGCCAGCCGAGGTCGTCGGGCTCGGCGACGCCATGAATGCGGCTGTAGGGCACCACGGCGCGCGGCCAGGCTTCGTTCCAGGCCGGATCGTTCTTGATCAGCACGAGTTCCTGTGGCGAATGAATCACGTTGCCGCCGGCGATCGCATACAGGCCGGCGTCGTAGTAGGGCGTCGGCGTCGGGCGATTGAGATCGTTCGCCGGACCCGGCGTCCAGACCACGAGCAGGTCGCCATCCGGCGCCGCCGAGGGATGGGTGAACTTGCCGACGCGCTGGCCGTTGCTGCCGACCGGTGCTGCTTCGTCGTCGCCGTGCGTGAATGGCGCCAGCGCATGCAGGCCGCCGCGTGGCGTGAACGGAATCGTGTAGGGGTAGGAAAAACCGGCGCCGACGGTGCGCTCGATCGGCGGATTGTCCGCCGCGTACGCGCTGAAGAAATGCGGCTGTCCGGCCGGCGGCCGAGACGGCGTGCGATAGAGCTGTCCGAAACCGTTGTTGTTGAGGTTGTAGTAGTCCTCGATGACGAGATCGCCGCCGGAGAGCTGAGTCATGAAATGAAAGGCCTGGCCCTCGCGGAAGGCACTGAGGACCGGTTCCCAGCGTCGCCCGTCGGGCCAGATCGCCCAGACACCCCACATGCGCGTATCGCGCAGGCCCTGGTCCTCATGCGAGGAGAACAGCAGGCGACCGTCGCGAAGGATGGTCGGGTGCAGCGCGCTCGAGATGTTCATCGGCGCGATCTGGGTAACGTTCTGCCCGTCGGCATCCATGACGAACAGCTGCAAGGTGGGATTGGTGTAGCCCTTCGGCGGTTCGAAGCCGTTGCGATTGCTGACGAAGGCGATGCGTCCGCCAGGCAGCGGACAGGGCGCCAGGTTGAGGATGCCGTAGCCGAGTCGGTCGAACGCAGCGGGTGGGTCGAGCGGGTTGCTTTCGTCCCAGTTGCCGGCGCCGGTGTTCGGGGTGAACTCGCCGTGGGTCAGGCGTTCGATCTGGCGCGTGGCCAGGCGGATTCGGTAAATATCCGCACCCTGGTAGGGCAGATCGCCGCGCTGGTGATTGAGCGACTGCGCGCGCAGGTCGGGAAAGCGCGCGTAGTAGACCCACTGCGCATCGAACGAGACAAACGGATCGGTGACGCCGCCATTACCGCCGGCGACGAGCACTTCTTCGCTGCCGTCTGGATGCAGCAGCATCAGGTCGGCGCCCGGATCGAGCCGCGCCGGATGAAACACTTCGGGCCAGATCGTGTTCTGGTTGTCGCCGAAGCGCACCTGGCGCACATAGACGATGTCGTAGTCGCGCGCGGTCAGGGCGGTCGCCGAGGTCGCCGCGAATCCGGCAACGAGGGTCAGGAGCAGGCTGCAAGGGCGCATGGGCGGTGACCTCGGTGGTTTGCCGGCGGCGGCGAAATCAGCGCGGCAGGTGGTCGCCGCGCTGCAGTATGATCGGGCACAGCTTCCGTGCGCAGCGCGTATTCTCGGGCTTGGCCTTGCGTGGCGGATTCGTGGCCGCCGATCATGACCTGATGGCGGCCCTGCTCGATGGCCCGCGGCAAGTGTCCCCGCCGGGAGCCTGCCGCGGCGTGACCGCCTGCACAGTTCATGGCCTGTGCTGCGGACCGCAACGGCGCCGCGCAGCATGGCCACGGCCGATCGTGCCGCACGGGGATTCCGGCACACATCCTGCATGCGACACGAAAGCAACTGGAGCATCGCCCTGCCAATCGCGCACGGATCCTCCAACCCCCGACCCCGGCGCGCCGTTCGGCCTGCCTCCACCACAGGACCCGTCCAGCCGGATGCGATCGGAAATCTTCATTCTGCTGGCCGCTCTCTGCATGGCCGGCGCGGCGTCCGCCGAGCCGACCGCGCGCGCGCCGCTCGACATCGCCGACGAGGGTGCGCCGACCTTCACTGTCTACTCATCGCGCGAAGGCTTGTCGGACGAAATCTGGAGCACGATCGGATTCGACGCGCACGGTTTCGTCTGGGCCGGCTCGGCCTCGACCCTGGCCCGTTTCGATGGTTACCGCTGGACGCCGTGGCCATTCGCCGAGGCGCGCAGCCTGGTCCGCGACATGCAGACCGACAACGACGGCAAGCTCTGGGTCATCTTCGAGCGCGAAGGCCTGGCCAGCTACGACGGCAGCCGATGGTCGCTGTATCCGGCCTCGAGCAAGTTTCACCAGCGCTTTTCCGACATCCATCGTGCGGATGGATCGGCCGACTACTGGGTCAGCCTCGATGCCGGCTTCTGGCACCTCGAAGCGGGCCAATGGCGTCCCGATCCCGGCAACGCCACGCTGCAACAGGGACCTGCCGCGCGCATCGAACAGACCGACCTTCTCTACGGCGGGCCGCGCCAGTGGATGGGCACGATCAATGACGGGCTCTGGTATCGCCCGCTCGGCAATCGAGGCTCGCCGGCACCGTGGCAACGCTTCGAGGAGCCGCTGTTCGAAGGCTGGCACAGCACCGACCTGCTGCGCACCCGTCATGGCGACGAGGAGGAGCTCTGGGTACTGAGCTATGGCGACGGCCTCGCCCGGATCCGCGCCGACGGCATCCGCGTCTGGCGCGCCGCGAACGGCGAGCTGCCGAGCGAGGCGATCTATTCGGCACGAGCCACGTACTCCGCAGCGGGTCGGCAGACGGTCTGGATCGCCTCGCGGGCCGGTCTGCTGCGCATCATCGACGACAAGGTCGCCGTGTTCGATCGTCGCCATGGCCTGCCCTCCGACGCGGTGCGCGGAATCAAGGTGCAACGCAGCCTCGATGGCACCGACCTGCTCTGGCTGGCGACCGAAGGCGGCATTGCGCGAGCCGCCCTGACCGCCAGCCAATGGCAGACCGTGAGCCTGATGGGTGCCCGCGAAAACGGCATCTTCGGCGTATTGCCCGAGACCGACGCGAATGGAAAGCGTCGACTATGGGTCGGCTCCTCCAAGGAAGGGCTCGGCCTGCTGCAGGACGGCCAATGGCGCCACTTCAGCAAGGCCAACGGGAGCTTGCCGGCCGAAGGCGTGCGCCAGATCTGGAGTCTGCCCGGCCCCGACGGCCAGCGCTGGCGCCTGCTCAGCCTGATGGGCGGCCAGCTGATGCGCATCGACGATGCCCTGCACTTCGAATCGATCGCGGTTCCGTGGCCGTTGCGGCCGGACGAAGTGGCCAGCCACGCGATCGCCCGCCGTTTCGAGGGTCGCGTCGAATTCTGGTTCGCCACCCTGCACAGCGGCATCTATCGCTGGCGCGACGGACGCTGGACGCAGTTCATGGCGGCCGCTGTCGACGCGGACTGGTCGGTCATCGGCCTCGCCGAACAGGTCGATGCTGGCGGCCGCTCCTGGTTATGGGCCGCGAGCAACCGCGGCATCGCCCGCTTCGACGGCGACCAGTGGCGCCTGCTCGCAGGCAAGGGTGCGCTCGAAGGAGAGGGATTCCGGGCGCTCACGGTGATGTCCGACGGCTCGCGCTCGATACTCTGGGCCGCCAGCAATCGCAGCGGCGTGGTTCGCTACGACGTGACCGATCCGCGCAATGCCGAGCTGGTCCGCGACGGCCGGGTGCCCGCTCCGCCCGATCCGACCGTGTACAGCATCCTTCCGGACAGCAAGGGACGCATCTACGTATGCACCAACAACGGCGTGCAGCAATTGACGCCGAACAGCGATGGGGGCTATTCCGAGCGTGTGTTCCGCAGGCGCGACGGCCTCGTCCACGACGAATGCAACACCCAGGCCCAGGCCGTTGATGCCGAGGATCGCTACTGGGTCGGCACGCTCGGCGGACTCAGCGTCTTCGATCCGAACATTCAGGCCGCCTCGCGCGACACCCGGCCGAAGCCGCTGCACTTCACGACCGGCACGGTCGATGGCGAGACCAGCGATCTGCAGGGTCGAGAGGAATGGCGCTTGCCGGCCGGCACGCGCGAGCTGCAGATCGAATACACGCTGCTGTCCGGCCTGCGCGAACACGAATCGACCTATCGCAGCCAGTTGCTCGGCTACGACAGCGAAGCGGGCGCCTGGACGCACGAGCATGTACGCCACTTCAGCGGCCTCGATCCCGGTCGCTATGAATTGGTAGTAGAGGGTCGCGATTTTGCCGGCACTGCAAGCCCGCCGCGCTCGTTGAAGATTTCCATCGCCGCTTTCTGGTGGCAAGAGCCGTTGGTCCGCGCCGTGCTTGCCGGTTTGATGGTGCTGATCGCGGCGGCGCTGGTGCTGGCCTACAACCGCGGCCTGCGCGCGCGGCAACGCCATCTCAAGCGCGAAGTCGCCGACCGCACCCTCGAAATCCGCGCGGCCAACGAACGATTGACCCAGCTCTCCTACCAGGACCCGTTGACCGGCGTGGCCAATCGACGCCGCCTGATGGAGGCCCTCGATGCGGCGATCGAGCGCTCGCGCGAGCGTCAGCTGCCAGTCGGGCTGATGGTCATCGACGTCGACCACTTCAAGCAGTACAACGACCAGCACGGCCACCTCGCCGGCGATGCCGCCCTGCGCGCAATCGCCCAGGCCCTGCAGAGCGTGATGCGGGAACAGGATCTGGTCGCCCGCTTCGGCGGCGAGGAGTTCGCCTGCCTGCTGATCGACGCCGACATCGAGGTCGTCGCTGGCTGCGCCGAACGCATGCGCGCGCTGGTCGAGGCCTTGCCGCCGCGCACGCTCGGCAATCGCACGCAGACGGTCACGATCAGTGCCGGGGTACTGAGCAGGATTCCGGCGGCGGGCGAACGCGCCGCCGACCTCCTGCGCGGCGCCGACCAGGCCCTGTATCGGGCCAAGCACGAGGGTCGCAACTGCGTGCGTCGCGCGGTTGCGGCAGACGCTGCGCCTGACCGGGGCTGACCCGGCGCGGCCGGCCGCACAGCTGCCGCTCATTGCGGTGCCGGGCGGGCGCCCGGATCAGGCCGGCACGGCGGCCACGTTCGCTGCCGGTTCCAGCCGTTCCGGCAACCTGACGATGTCCTCGACCGGCATCGCCGCGTGGTACAACCAGCCCTGGGCGAACTGGACGCCGTGTGCGCGCAGGAACGCGGCCTGCGATTCATTTTCGACGCCTTCGGCGATCACTTTCAGGCCGAGTGCTTCGGCGATCCGGATGATGTGCAGGGCGACCTGGCTGGTTGCCGAATCGGTGCCCATGGTCTCGACGAAAACCCGGTCGATCTTGAGAAAATCGGTTTGCAGGGTGGTCAGGTGAGAGAGGCTGGAGAAGCCGGTGCCGAAATCGTCGATGGCCACGCGGATGCCAAGGGCGCGGATCCCGGCCACGATGCGTCGCGCCAGCAGCGGATCGAGGAATGAGTGCTCGGTGGCCTCGACGACGATGTTCTGCGGCCGCACCCCGGGCGTCTCGAGCAGCCCTCGCAACTGGTCGACGATCGTCTCGGAATGCAGATCCGAGGAGCCGAGGTTGACGCTGACGTAGCAGTGGGGACGCAGTTCGACCAGGCGCGGCACATCGATGGCTACCCGTTTGAGCAGGTAGTCGGTGAATTGCGCGATCATGCCGCAATCCTCTGCGGCCGGAATGAACAGGTCGGGACGAAACTGCGGCCCGTCCCGTCTCGGCCAGCGCATCAGCGCCTCGAAGCCGACGATGCAGCCGCTGGCCAGCTCGACGATCGGCTGATAGTGCACTTCGAATTCCCTGCGTCGCAGCGCATTGCGCAGTTCCGCCGGCAGCGAAGCACGCTCGCGGGCGAGGCGCACGATACCGAACGACAGTCCCGAGCCGAGCACGAGGGCGATCGGCACGAGCACGCCGACGAAGCCGTACAACCGCGATTTCAGGTAATCCGCCGGAATCGCGACATAGGCGACCGTGTCGTAGCCGGCCGAGCGCCGCAGGCTGACCAGGTGGTGTCCATCGAAGAAGGCCGTGCTAGCCGCGTCGCCGAGCCGGGACATCCACTTCGGATCGAAATCGCCGCGACTGCTCAGGCGCATGCGCCCGGTGCGGCCGAAAACACCGATGGCGACGTCCTTTCGGTCCTGGAAGGTGTCGATCAGGGTTTCCGGGTGGACCGCCGCGGCGATGTCGTCCTTTTGCAGAACCAGGAATCGCCGGTTGTTGCCGATACCCAGATCGACCGACGTGCGCACGCTGGCGCCCTTCGAGGAGACGAACTCGACGGCGCCGAGCGGGATGCCCTGGCCATGGCGGCCCAGCGACGAACACATCAGCCGGCCATCGGCGACGTAGCCGATCACTTCGAGATAGCTGAGCCCGAGGTCCACGTCGCGCATCAGCGCGATGCGCTCGTCGGAACACGGATCGCCATCTCGCGACCAGGCCAGGCGCTGATAGGCCAGCATGGCCTGGTCACCGGCCGCGTCGCTACGCCGCATGATTTCGTCGGCCATGGTCATGCCGAGGCGGATCTCGGCATCCATGCTCTGGCGATGGGCGAGGTACAGCGCGGCGAGCACGGGCAAGGCAATGCCGAAAATGCCGACGGCCAGCACGATCGTAGTCGTCACCCTTTTCTTCATGCCCCACCGACGACAGGCCGCTAATGCGACTATGCCCAACCCAGGCGCGGATCATGCGCTCTCGCCGGAATTTGTGCATCAGGGGAGAACGGTCTCAGCCAGCCAGTGCAGGCCTGGAAGGCAGCGATTCGACGGTCCCGGCGGTCGTTCCGGGCAACAGGAAGGCCAGCGCCCCGGCACACGGCAGGGATACTTTGAGGGCGAGCAGGTCGTCGGCTCGGGTCCGGCCGAGGTTGACCGCGGCGATCGGCTTGCCCCGCTGCGCGGCAAGGCGCACGAAGCGGAACCCCGAATAGACCATCAGCGATGAGCCGACGACGAGTATCGCGTCAGCCTGTTCCAGGTGGGCGATGGCGGCCTCGACGCGTTCGCGCGGCACGTTCTCGCCGAAAAAAACCACATCGGGCTTGAGCAGACCGTTGCAACGCGCACAGTGCGGCACTTCGAATCCCGAGAAATCGGCCGCTTCGAAATCGGCGTCACCGTCCGGGGCCGGACGTGAGTCGCGGCCGGCCCAGTCCGGGTTGCGTGCAAGCAGTCTCGCCTGCAGCGCCTCGCGTTCGCCGACCTCCCCGCAGGTCATGCAGCGGACCCGGTCCATGCGACCGTGCAGGTCGATCACGTTGCGGCTGCCGGCGCGCTGGTGCAGGCGATCGACGTTCTGGGTCAGCAGGACCTGCAGCCGACCCTGCCGTTCCAGTTGCACGAGGGCATGGTGGACCGCATTCGGTGCCGCGCGACCGAAGCGATCCCAGCCGAGCATGTTGCGTGCCCAGTAGCGCCGGCGGATCGCGGCGTCGCCGAGAAACGCCTGCAACGTGACCGGCGGCGTCCGTTTCCACTGGCCTTCGGCATCGCGGTAATCGGGAAAGCCCGAATCGGTGCTGCAGCCCGCGCCGGTCAGCACGAACAGTCGCGGGTGAGCTTCGATGAATTCGCGGAGTGCCTCGGTCTGCATGCCGCCAGCATAGCGCCGTCCGGCGCCGACCGATGATCAGAACGCCTCGTCGAAACCGACTTCACCCTGCACGCCGACCTGGTAGGCCGAAACGCGGCGCTCGAAGAAGTTGGTCACTTCCTGGACGTCCTGCAGCTGCATGAAGTCGAACGGATTGCGCGCACCGTACTGGCGCGGCATGCCGAGCTGGGCGAAACGCTGGTCGGCGCAGTACTCGAGGTACTGGCGCATGTCCTTCGGCGAGATGCCGGCGACGCCGCCGCCGAGCACGTCTTCGGCGAACGCGATCTCGCACTGGATCGCCTCCTCGAGCATCTCGACGACCTGGCCCTGCATGTCGGCATCGAACAGTTCGGGTTCCTCCTCGCGCACGCTGCGGATTGCCTCGAAGGCGAAAGCCATGTGACCGCTTTCGTCGCGAAAGACCCAATTGGTTCCCGAGGCGAGGCCGTGCAGCAGGCCGCGCGAGCGCAGGAAGTAGACATAGGCAAACGCGGCGAAGAAGAACAGGCCTTCGATGCAGCAGGCGAAGCAGATCAGGTTGAGCAGGAATTGGCGGCGCTGGTCGCGCGTTTCGATCCGCCTCAGATCCTCGATCGAGGCCATCCACTTGAAGCAGAACCCGGCCTTGCGCCGGATCGAGGGAATGTTCTCGATCGCCGCGAAGGCCTTGTTGCGCTCGTCCGGATCGGGCAGGTAGGTGTCGAGCAGGGTCAGGTAGAACTGCACGTGCAGCGCCTCCTCGTAGAGCTGGCGCGACAGGTACATACGCGCCTCGGGCGCGTTGATGTGCGTGTAGAGGTTGAGCACGAGGTTGTTCGAAACGATCGAGTCGCCGGTCGCGAAGAACGCGATCAGCCGATGCACGAGATGGCGCTCGGCCGGCGACATCTTGGATTTCAGATCGTTGAGGTCGGGCGCGAAGTCGACTTCCTCGACCGTCCAGGTATTGCGGATCGCAGCCCGGTACATTTCATAGAACTGCGGATAACGCATCGGCCGCAGGGTCAGTTCGAAGCCGGGGTCGAGGAGATGCTGCTTGTTGAGGGGGGGCTGTGCGGACATGTTCCTGGCTCTCGAGATTTTCTGGTATCGGGTTTGCCGAAAGGCTGGATCCCGGCTTTCGCCGGGATGACGTTCATGCGAATTCGGGCTGACGGACCGGATGCATGTTTGCCAAATAGTCGAATATTTCTTGGCGTCGTCCCGGCCCTTCGACAGGCTCAGGACTGGCCGGACTCTGTCCGGGCCGGGACGACGGCTGCATGGTGTGCCTGCGCCGGGACGACGTCATGTTGAATGGTGGTCTGGTAGGTCAATGGAGCAACGTGCATGGAAGCTCGCCAGCCTTGTGTCTATATCCTCGCGAGCCGGCGCAATGGCACGCTGTATGTCGGCGTGACCTCCGATCTGCCGGCGCGCGTCTGGCAGCATCGCAACGATGCCGTCGAAGGCTTCACGAGTCGTTATCGCGTGCATGATCTGGCCTGGAAGGTGGAGCTGATTCAGGGATTCAATCCTGAATGGCGGGACTTGTACGCAAACATTGTTTGAGCATCCGGCTTGTTGCAAAGGCTGGATCCCGGCTTCCGCCGGGATGACGCTTCGAGACAATCTGTCTTCGCGAGTTGGTCCAACCCTCCTCTCCGTCATCCCGGCGAAAGCCGGGATCCAGCTCTTCCTCGAAATGCGAATGGAATTCGACGGCAAGAATGAGCGAGGTTTCGCGTCTTGCCGGATTTACTGGCACGCCTCGCAGTACACCGGGTTCTCCAGTGAGCAGACGACCGCGCTTGCCGCTTCATCGGGCGAAGGCACCGCGGGCGCTGGCGCTTGCGTCTCTTCGCTGCCGATCGTGGTCTTGGCGATGCGTGTGGCCGGGCGCGAGCGCAGGTAGTAGGTGGTCTTGATGCCGGCCTTCCAGGCGTACATGTACATCGAGGACAGCCGGCCGATGTTCGGGTTTTCCTGGAACAGGTTGAGCGACTGGCTCTGGTCGATGTAGGCCCCGCGCGCGGCAGCGTGGTCGATCAGCGCCTTCTGCGGCAGTTCCCAGACCGTGCGGTAGATGTCGCGCAGGCGTTCGGGAATCGCCGCGATGCCCTGGATCGAACCTTCGGCGAGCTTGATCGCGTCGCGAAACTCGGCGGTCCACAGGCCCAGCGTCTTCAGTTCCTCGACCAGATAGCGGTTGATGACGAGGAAGTCGCCGGACAACGTTTCGCGCTTGAACAGGTTCGATACCTGCGGCTCGATGCATTCATAGCAGCCGGCGATCGAGGCGATCGTCGCGGTCGGCGCGATCGCGATCAGCAGCGAGTTGCGCAGGCCGCTCTCGCGGATGCGTGCGCGCAAGCCATCCCAGCGCGCAGCGGCGATGGACGGACGCGCGTTCGGCCAGTGCTCGAACTGCAGTTCGCCGGCCGCGGCGCGCGTTTCGGCGAAGCCCGGATGCGCGCCGAGCTCGGCGGCGAGCGCACACGACTGTTCGAGGGCGTGGAAGTAAATGTATTCGGCGATCTGCGCCGACAGGGCCTGGGCTTCAGCCGAGTCGAAGGCCAGGCGCAGCTGGAAGAACACGTCCTGCAGGCCCATCACGCCGAGACCGACCGGGCGCCACTTGCGGTTCGCCGTCGCCGCACTGCCGATCGGGTAGAAGTTCAGGTCGATGACGCGGTCGAGCTGGCGCACCGCGACCGCGACCGTCGCGGCCAGCTTGTCGTAGGCGAAGGCGCCGTCGACGACGTGGCGGGCCAGGTTGATCGAGCCGAGATTGCAGACGGCGGTTTCGCGATCCGAAGTCACCTCGAGGATCTCGGTGCAGAGGTTCGACAGGTGGATCACGTTGTCCGGGCGCGCGGTCTGGTTCGAGGTCGCGTTGCAGCGATCCTTGAAGGTCATCCAGCCGTTGCCGGTCTGCGCGAGCGTGCGCAGCATGCGCGCGTACAGCTCGCGTGCCCGGATCGTGCGCGCGGCGAGGCCGTCGGCCTCGGCCTGGCGATAGGCCGCGTCGAAGCCCTCACCCCACAGGTCGACCAGCTGCGGCACGCGCTTCGGGTCGAACAGCGACCACTCGCCGTCGGCCTCGACCCGGCGCATGAATTCGTCGGGGATCCAGTTGGCGAGGTTGAGATTGTGCGTGCGCCGCGCATCATCGCCGGTGTTGTCGCGCAACTCGAGGAACTCCTCGATATCGGCGTGCCAGGTCTCGAGATAGACGCAGGCCGCACCCTTGCGCTTGCCGCCCTGGTTGACCGCGGCGACCGAGGCATCGAGCGTTTTCAGCCACGGCACGAGGCCGTTCGAGTGACCGTTGGTGCCTTTGATCAGCGAGCCGCGCGAGCGCACGCGCGAGTACGAAAGGCCGATGCCGCCGGCGAACTTGCTGAGCTTGGCCACGTCGGCGTACTTGTCGTAGATGCTTTCGAGCGAGTCGAGCGGCGAATCGAGCAGGAAGCACGAGGACAGCTGCTCATGGGCGGTGCCGGCATTGAACAGCGATGGCGAACTCGGCAGGTACTCGAGCGCGGAGAGCAGCCGGTACAGTTCGAGCGTTTCACCGAGCTGGCCGCCGCCGAGCGCGCAGGCGACGCGCATGAAGAAATACTGGGGCGTCTCGATGACCTTGCGCTGCTCGGGATGGCGCAGCAGGTAGCGGTCGTAGACCGTGCGCAATCCGAAATATTCGAAGCGGCGCGTGGCGAGCGGATCGATCGCATCGTTGAGCTTGCGTGCGTTGAGGGCGACGAAGTCGCGCAGGCGCGCGTTGATGATGCCGAGTTCGGCGCCGCGCGCGACCGATTGCGAAAAGGACTGGATTTCCTGGCCCGAAACCTCCTTGTCGATGTAGGAGCCGAGCAGGCGCGCAGCGAGGAATCCGTACTCGGGCTCCTCGGCGGTCAGCGCGGCAGACGTGCGGATCGAAAGCTCGTCGAGTTCGCGCGTGCTGGCGCCGTCGTAGATGCCGCCGATCGTCTTCAGGGCGACGCGCATCGGATCGACCGCATGCAGACCCTCGGCACTGCGCGTGACCGCGCGCACGATCTTGGCCAGGTCGACGCTCTCGCTGCTGCCGTTGCGCTTGGTCACGCGCATCTGGGTCGGGCTGTGCGGGGCGGTCAGGGCAAACGCCTCCTCGCCGGAGGGTTCGGAAACGGACGGACGGGCGCTCGCGCCGGCGACCGCGTTGCTGGCATTCATGGCGATTTCACTGTCGGAGGTGGAAACGGTCTCGGCGCCTTCCGCGGCGCGCGATTCGAGTGGGTGCATGGTCTTCTCCCGTGCCTTACCGATGGCCTGCTCCCGCGCGCAGGGCTGTTCGGTACCGGATCACGGAGGACGCCACACGACGGTTGCCTCGGCAGCCGTCCTGCGACGCGCTTCCCCGCGGAAGCGGCCACCTGCACCGGGGAGCCGACGATCCGTTGCCTGCGTCTCAGCGGACGAGAACAACGGGCCGGAGACCCGGTGTGCCGGCAGGTTTTCGGGCTTGCGGACACGGATCCTGCGATCCACCTAGTTGCCGTGGCTTCCCGGAAGCTTGCTTCCAGTGCCTGGTACGGCGTTCGTTTCCACTTACCGCTGCGGGGCAGCTCCGGATTCGCACCGGATTCCCTTTTAACCCGGCTTGTTCGCAACAGAATGGCGAACAGGCGGGCACCGACCCGGCACAAGCTATTGGGTTAGCCCGGTCGAGTCAACGGAATATTTTGTGGTTTCGGACTTGCCAAAACCGGAGAGCCAGAAGCCATGCGGGATCCCGCCCGCCGACGTGGGGAATCGTTCAGGCGCGGCGACGGTCGGGCTCGCCGGCCTCATCCTGCGCGGCGGCCAAGGCATCCTCGGCGTCCATGGCGGCAAGATAGGCATCGACCGTGGTCGGCCCGCCGCCGAACAGGCCGATCGCGGTGCGCGCGACCTGGCGCGTGTCGTACCACGCGTAGGCACCGACGCCGACTGCACCGATCACCGGCAACCAGCGCGACACGCCGCCACCGATCAGGCGGCGGGTCACGCGCACGCCGATCGCCTTGGCCACGCGTTCGATCACGCGCATCGACACATCCTGGGCGATCAGGCGACCGCCGATCTGGACCACGAGGTCGCGCACGGCCTGGGCCGCCGCGTGGCGGAACAGGCAGTACATCATCTGCTCGCGGCTGAGCCGCCCGTGCACGCCGAAT
>JAHCAR010000051.1 GCA_019634795.1 Dokdonella sp. | reverse complement strand
GCCCACCACGATCGCCGACGATGTGGGCAATCTGCGCACGCGCTTCTGGATCGCCACCTCGCTGCACCAGGATCCCAACAACTACGTCTACTACGGTAACCGCCTCGGCCAGTCCATCGGACTTTACCGGCCCTCGATGCAGGAAGGCGAATTGCGGATCAAGCTCGACGCCGAGGAACACCGCACGCTGTACCGCTTTCTGGGCATCAATGGCGAGCTCAGGTTCGCATCCCGCGAAGAAAAGCTTTTCGATCCGCGCGAACGTCCCTGGTACAAGGCCGGCGAATCCACCAAACAGCATACCTGGACGGCCGTCTATATCGATTTTCGAACCGCCGAACTGGTTGCCACCCGCGCGAGGCGGGTCGCCGCGGTCAACGGCGCGTTCGAAGGCGTGGTCGCTACCGACGTGTCACTGCAACGACTCAACGACTTCGTTGGCCGGCTCGACATCTCGGCCAACGGCCTGGCCTTCATCATCGAGCCCGATGGCAAGCTGATCGCCTCCTCGGCCAGCCCGAACGTGAGAAGGCTGCCCGATGGCACCAATGTGCGCCTCAGCGCCGCGGACAGTGGCAACCCTCTGCTGGAGCGCACCTACGCCGAAGTCCGCGACCTGTTGCCGAAACAGGATCGCGACGAGAACGCCAGGGCACTGACCCGCATCTTCGACGGTCCCGATGGCGAACCGATCTACGCCGCATTCGATCGCATCAAGGACGACGCAGGGCTTGAATGGATCACGGTGGTGGCGGTTCCGCGCAAGGATTTCATGCATGGCGTGACCGAGAATGTGCTCCGCACCGCGCTCGCGGCGCTGGTCGCCGCGGTACTCGCGACCCTCATCGGCATGCGGATCCTCAACTGGGTGGTAAGCGACCTCAAACGCATCACCGACGCGGCCCGCAGCGTCGGCGAAGGCGACCTCGAAACGCCTGTCGGGGTGATACGTCGTGACGAAATCGGCGAACTGGCAAAGAGCTTCGAGGCGATGCAATTTCGCCTGCGTACCGACCGTCTGACCGGCCTGGCCAACCGGGAAGCCGTCACTCGCGCACTTGGAAGACGCATCGCGGACTATCACACCCGCGCCAACGCCAAGCAGTTCGCGATCCTTTTCATCGACCTCGATCAATTCAAGCAGGTCAACGATGCGCTGGGTCATCACGCCGGCGACCAGGTGCTGGTCGAAGTCGCCGAGCGCCTGCACGCTGCACTGCGGTCTGCCGATCTGGTTGCCCGCTATGCCGGCGACGAGTTCGTGATCCTGCTGCACGAAGTCGAGAACACCGCCGCGGCGGAAAACGTCAGGCTCAAGATCGAGGCCTTGCTGAAGGAGCCGCTCACCTCGGTCGACGCCGAATCGATCGCCGGAGTGGGTTTTGGCGGCGCCGTCGGTCTTGCAATGTTCCCCCGCGACGGCAGCGACACCGATGAATTGCTCAAGCACGCCGACCGCGATATGTACGAACGCAAGTTCGCTGCGCGCAGCAGGGCGCCCTGAACAAGCGCGCCCACCCCGCCGGCGAG
>JAHCAR010000050.1 GCA_019634795.1 Dokdonella sp. | reverse complement strand
CGCCGGCCGGGTGGTTACCTCGGCCTATGACCAGAGCCTGCTCAACCTCGCCAATGGCGTGGCCAACCGGGTGCGGCTCGAGCCCTTCGGACTGCAGGTTTCGCTGCCCTTCGAGGCCGAAGCGGTGCTTCGTACCGACACAGTGGACCGCATCTATTTTCGTGTGCGCGACGATCACGGTCGGCTGGTTTCGGGTGACACCGACCTGCCACCCGCCGAGGTTCGCTTTCCGACCTTGCAGCCGTATTTTTTCCATGCCCGGTTTCGTGGCGAACCAATTCGCGGCGTGCGCCTGCACCAGCAGTTGGATGCGGTCGGATTCTATGTGACGGTGGCGGAGACGCTCGGCAAGCGCGAGAAGGCGGTGCATACCTTGCTGTGGGGATTCGGGGTGGCGATGCTGCTGGTGTTGAGCGCCATCGGCCTGGCTTCGCGTTGGGCCATCCAGCGAGGTCTGTCGCCCTTGAGCACGCTCGAACGCGATCTTTCGCGACGTTCGGTACAAGACCTGTCGCCAGTCGATCCGTCGACGGTGCCGGTCGAGATCCGGCAGCTGGTGGCGGCCCTGAATACGCTTTTCGCGGGCCTCGAGAGCGCTGGACACCAGCAGCGCCGCTTCTTGCAGGAGGCCGCGCATCAACTGCGCACCCCGCTCGCGGGCCTTCAGCTTCAACTTGAGCTGCTCGAGGCTACGCCGGACGATGCGAGTCTGCGAACCACGCTTCACAACTCGGTACAGCGGGTGATTCGCCTCGCAAACCAGCTTCTGACGTTGGCGCGGGCGGAGTCGGGGGCGCTGCTGCTGGTGCATCATGCCTCGGTCGACATGGCCGAACTCATCGACGAGATGCTCGACGACTGGTTGCGCAGCGCTGATAGCCGCGGGATCGACTTCGGCGTCGAGCGCGAGCGCGCAGTGCTCTCGGGCGACCCGACACTGCTGCGTGAGCTGCTGGCAAACCTGGTCGACAACGCGATCAAATACACGCCGGATGGCGGTGAAGTGACACTGACCTGCAGGCTCGATGGCACCCGGGTGCTGATCCGGGTGGCCGACAGCGGTCCGGGGATTCCCGCGAGCGAACGCGGGAGGATATTCGAGCGCTTCTACCGCAGCCCGGCGGCGCGAGGCACGGGCAGTGGGCTAGGGCTGTCCATCGCCAGCGAGATCGTTACCGCGCACGGGGGTACGATCACGGTCCTCGACAGAGGCGCGTCGGGCGGCACGGTGTTATTGCTCGATCTGCCGGCGATGAGTGCGACGGCCCAATAGAAAACGGCGACACCCAGGGTGTCGCCGCGCGCAATCTTGTCGGGCAGCCCCCGGAGGGGCTTTCCCCGCGAACGCCTGCTCAGTGACCCGATGCGCCGGCTGCGCCGATGCCGGTCTCGGAACGCACCTTCTGGGCGAGGTAACCTGCCCGGTCTTCCTTGGCGCGAGCACTGTTGTCGAGGATCGAAAACAGCCAGATGCCGAAGAAGCCTGCGGTCATCGAGAAGAGTGCGGGCGAGGCGTAGGGGAATACCGGGAGGTCCGCCATGTGCAGCACATCGACCCATACCGACTTCGACAGGATCGTCAGCACTACGGC
>JAHCAR010000005.1 GCA_019634795.1 Dokdonella sp. | reverse complement strand
CAAGGGCCTGACCGTTCGACTGCGCGGTCCGTGAATCCCTGGGCATACTGTGGCTCGAGTGCCTGGTTTCATTCGGCGCGTAGCCGCGATCTGCGCGGAGCGGTCCCGCCTTTGACATATCGGCCTGAGAGGCTACCCTGAAGGGCACAGGGGATGGTCGGTGTCGGCAGGAGATTCGTCCGAATCGAACGCCGCGTTTCCCCCGGTTGATCAAGTCTTGTACCTCAGGGGGTCCAAAAAATGCGTGCATGTCTGTTCTCTGTCGGACTCTTCCTCGTCGGCATGTTCGCCGCCGCACTGGCCCAAGCCGAGGGTGCCTCTAGCCATCAGTGGCAGCGCCCTGATGGCGCCGCCGGCGCAACCCTCAGCGTGAGTGGCCCGCGCGGCACGCGCCAATTCACGTTTGCCGCCAACCAGAGCGTCGTGGTCAATCCGTCGATGCTCGGTGGGGACGGCCTCTACCATTGGCATTTGACCTTCGCGCCTGCCATTTCCGAGGCCTTGCAGGCGCTGGCCGCGCAGCGTCGCGAGGCCGGCGACACCAGCGTCGTTCCAGGTTGGCCGGCGCCGATTCCGGCAAGCTCCGGCCTGCTGTCGGTGCAGGCTGGCCAGTTCGCTCCGATCGAACTTTCCCAAAATGATGATGCGCCGACCGGCAGCGAGGGCGATTCTGGCGAAGTACCCAATGATCAGGTCATTGCCGACGACCTGATCGTGCAGGGCAGCACCTGTTCCGGATTCGACTGCGTCAACAACGAGAGCTTCGGCGCCGACACGCTGCGCCTGAAGGAGAACAACCTCCGCATCAACTTCGACGATACGAGCAGCACCGGCACATTTCCGGCCAATGACTGGCGTATCGTCGCCAACGATCAGGCCAACGGCGGCGCAAACTACCTCGCTTTCGAAGACTCCACGGCCGGGCGCATGCCTTTCCTGGTCGAAGCCGGCGCGCCGACGGACGCCCTGCGCGTCGACAGCACCGGCAACATCGGTTTTGGAACGGCCACGCCGATTCTGGATCTGCATGCGGTCGACGGCGATACCCCGGGCCTCAGGCTCGACCAGGATGGTTCGGTCGGCTATTCACCGCAGATCTGGGACGTCGCCGGAAACGAGACCAACTTCTTCATACGCGACGTCACCGGCGCATCGCGGCTGCCGTTCCGCATTCGTCCGGGCGCGCCGACCTCGGCGATCGACATCGCGGGTAGCGGAGATGTCGGATTCGGCATCGCCAGCCCGACATCGGCCGTGCATATCCGCCGCGCCGCGACGTTCTCGGGTTCGCTGCTGCTCGCCGACGTGCCCGACGATGGAGACCCGCTGACCGAGGACCGCAGGCTTGCGCTCGACAACGACGGCAACCTCTTCGTCGGCGGCACGATCACCCAGTTGTCGAGCCGGCACAGCAAGGAAAACCTCGTCGCGGTGGCGGGTTCTACGCTGCTTTCGCAACTGCGCCAGTTGAATCTGTGGACCTGGAACTACCGCAGCTCGAGCATGGCCGACCGCCACATGGGTCCGGTCGCCGAGGACTTCTATCGCATGTTCGGGCTCGGCAAGGACGAGCGCAGCGTGGCACCCGCGGACATGGCCGGCGTCGCCTTGGCGGCGAGCCAGGCGCTTTCGGCCGAGATCGAGCAGCGCGACCGGCATATCGCTGAACTCGAGGCCCGCATCGCACGTCTGGAGTCGGCACTGGAGCGAATCGACGGCGCGAAGGACTAGCCCGGACTATCCATGAATTACACACGCGCTCACTTGTCCCTTGAATCCACACGGCTTTCCGCTCATTCGGCGATAGAACCCACTATCCCCTCAATCGCGAAAAGTCGTGTGAATCCAAGTTCCTGCGCGATCATCGCGCGTATTCATGAATAGGCCGGGCAAGGGGACGCCATGATCATCCTGTGTCGTGTGCTGCTCCTGCTGTGCGTGCTCGGCTGGTCGAGCGCCCATGCCCAGCTCAATGCGCTGTCCTATGATCGCGCCAACGCTGCAAGCTTCGTCGCCAGCGCCAATGCCGCGACCGGCGCACTGAACAATCTCGGCGCCGGCAGCAGCGGTTGTTGCGCGTTCGGCGCGGCCGCCAATGCATTCGACCCGTTCTCGCAGCGCCTGTATGCGTTCGGACCGGACCCGGCCAGCGCGTCGGCGCCCTGGCAACTGCACGTGTTCAATGCGACGACCGGAACGGCCTTGCCGAGCGTGACCCTCGCTCAGTCCGGTCGCATCATCGGCGCTGCGTTCGAGCAGGTGCCGCCGCGGCTGCTGGCCTTGCGTGCCGGGGCGGGCGGGGATGTCGATCTGGTCGAAGTCGACCCGGTATCCGGTGCCGTGGTCGTGCTCAACAGCGGTCTCGCCGGATGCTGCATGCCGACGCCGAATGCGGTTGCCTATCGTGCCGGCGTGGTCTATCTGTCGGCGCAGTTGCGCGGCAGCAGCGCCCCGGCACTGTTCGGATTTCCGGTCGACGGCAGCGCTGTGACCAGCGTCGGGCTGGCTGCGCCGCTGACCGTGCTCAACACGGACCCGGCCAACGGCGTGATGTACGGGCTGTTGCAGGCACTGAGCGGGCCGGGAGCCGGCGCGACCCTGAGCCTGGTCCAGGTCGACGCCGCGACCGGCGTCCTCACGCCGATCGGAAGCGCGCTGGTCGACTGCTGCGCGCTCGCACCCGACGTCGGTGCAATCAGTGGCGGCAGCTTGACCGTCGTGGCTCGCCCGATTTCGGCAAGCGGACAGGCATTCCTGAGCTTCGACCTCGGCAGCGGCGCGGCTACTTTCAGCGCTGGCCCCGTCGCGGACACCCGGATCGTCAATGGCCTCTTCGACGGCGCCAAGGGACTCGAGGCGACGACGACCACGATCACCTCGGTGGTCCCCGAGCCTTCGCAGATTGGTCAGGCCTATACCGTCAACGTGACGGTCACGGCGACCAGCGGGGCCGTGACCGGAAACGTGATCGTCGACGACGGCATCGGTGGATCCTGCACGTTCGCTCTGCCGGCATCGGCTTGCGCGCTGACTGGAACGGTGCTCGGTCCCTTGACCATCACCGCCAGCTACCAGGGTGAAGGCGGCTTCGTCGGCAGCAGCGATTCGACCACCCACAGCGTGGTCCAGGCCACCTCGACGACGACCATCACGAGTATCGTTCCGGTCGACTCCAGTCCGATCGGCCAGGCCTATACCGTCAATGTCGCCGTCGCCGGTTTCAGCCCGACCGGCAGCCTGGCCGTCGACGACGGCTTCGGTGCGACCTGTTCGATCACACTGCCGGCCAGCAGTTGCATGCTGACCTCGAACTCGGTCGGCCCACGCACGATCACGGCGGCCTACGCCGGCGACATCAACAACACGCCGAGCAGCGGAACCGCGGCCTATTCGATCGGCCAGGCGCCGTCGGTGACGACGATCACCGGCATCGTGCCGGCCGGGTCCAGCGTGGTCGGCCAGCCCTATACGGTCAGTGTTTCGGTGAGCGGTTTCGGCACGCCGGTTGGAACCGTGACGGTCGACGACGGGGCCGGCGCCAGTTGCAATCTCGTGCTGCCGGCAACCAGTTGCGCACTGACCTCGACCGCTGCCGGTGCAAGGACGTTGACGGCCAGTTATTCGGGCGATACCGAGAATCTTCCGAGCAGCGGCACGGCGGCCTACACGATCGATCGCGCACCGAGCAGCACGAGCATCACTTCGGTGGCGCCGAATCCGCCGACCGCAGGTTCGGCCTACAGCGTCTCGGTTTCGGTATCCGGCTTCGGCACGCCGCTCGGTGCGGTAACTATCGACGATGGCAACGGCGGCAGCTGCGTGCTCGATTTGCCGGCGACTTCCTGCAACCTCAACTCGACCGTGGCCGGTGCGCTGAGTCTGACCGCCAGCTATGCGGGCGATGCCGACAACCTGCCATCGAGCGGCACTTTCGCGATAGTCGCCAACCAGGCTGCAACCACGACGACCTTGTCGGCCGCACCGGACCCGGCGATCGTCGGCATGCCGGTGCAGCTCACGGCCAGCGTCAACCAGCCCTCGGCCGTGGGCGTCGCCCTCGGTGGCAGTGTCGACTTCCTCGATGGCGCGACGCCGATTCCGGGTTGTACGGCGGTCGCCCTGGTTGCCGGCACCGCGCAGTGCTCGACCAGCTTCGCGGCAACCGGCGTGCGCAACCTGCGGGCCAACTATCTTGGCGACGCCAACAACCTGGCCTCGACCGGAACGCTTGATCTCACGGTCGATCGTGTGCCGACCAGTACCACCCTGGTGGTGACGCCCAACCAGGTGTTGCGCAATACCGACGTGCAGCTGGCCATTGCCGTCAGCGGCGGCGTGGCTCCGTTGTCGGGCACGGTCAGCGTGACCAGCAATGGCGTCCCGATCGCCGAGTGCCAGAACCTGATCCTCGTTGCCGATGCCACGAGTTGCCAGTTCCGCGCATTGCTCGAAGGCCAGTTCAGCCTCGTCGCGACCTACTCGGGCGACGTCGACGACGACAGCTCCAGTGCAACGGCGATCCTCAGCGTGGGCGTGGTCGAACTGCCGGTCGGCGGTGGCGGGATGGGACTGCTGCTCGGACTCGGCATGCTGCTGCTGGGACTGCGGGTCCTGCGCCGCGCCTAAGCGCGAGCGGTCAGGGGCGGTACGGAGTTCCGGGCGCCGCGGCGCCCGGGGCGACTCGATGATCGGGAAGGGATATTCAAAGAGGGCGTGGACGGTTCCCTGTCCCGATCATCGCGAAGGCGGCATCGCAATGCGTTTGCCGGCGCTGCCAGGAAGCTCGAAGCCATCGCGGAAGATCAGGTCGAGATAGCGCAGGTCGAGGAAGGGTTTTGCATTGCCGATGATTTCCGCGACGCCACGATGGACCAGGGCCGTGCCGCGGAGCGTGCGCGTGACCACGCTGCCGTCGGCCTGGACCTCGTCGACCTGTTTTACGGTCTCGCGATATTCAGGCCCGGTGAGTGGCGGCGCATCGCCATCATTGAACCGGATCCGGTTGATGCCCGGATCGGTATTCGAGAAGGCGATCCGGAACTGGGTCAAGCCGTCGCGGCGGATCGCAGCCAGCGCCGCGGGAGTCAGGTCGATGCGCAGTGCGTAATAGCTGGCGTCGGCAGAACCAACGAAGCAGCCGGCATCGCTGGCGTCGGCGGGCGCGCTGGCGTCGCCTGGCTCCACTTCGGGCGCCCCGAAGCTGGCCGCGACATCGAGACGCGGTGCGCCGAGAGCGTCGGTGACGAACGGGTTGCTGCCGCTGCGTGTGTCCTGCACGAGGTAGAGGCTGGCCGATTCGATGACCGCATCGGGCGCGATCGCGCTGGTGTCGAAGCTGACCAGTCCATAGCTCAGACGCGTGCCATCGTCGCCGATGGCAATGTCGTCGGTACCGGCCGCGACGCCGTCGGTCCAGCCATCGAAGGCGCCACCGAGCGAGGACAGCGTCTGCGAGACCTCGCCGCGAAATTTCGGAAAGAAGTAGGATTCGGTCTGCACGGCGACCTTGTACAGATAGCCTTCGGCATCGAGGTGGATCGGATCGGCCGGGATGCCGGAAACCACGCGGAAATTCTCGCGCAGGCTCGGGCGCAACGGGTTGCCGCCCGGAAAGGGCAGGTAGTCCGGCGCCTGCTGTCCGGGGCGCGGCAGCACGCCGGCGGCGGAGACGCCGTCGCCGTAGTAGTAATGCATCTCGCCGTCGCCATGGTCGAAATGCAGGCGCGGATTGGCGTTGGTCCAGGCGATGCGGCGACTCTCGACATCGAGGTTCATGGCATTGATCTCGGCGTCGCTGACCAGGGCGTTGTCCGGGTCGCGGCTCAGGTCGCGCCGCTTCGGGCAGGCATAGATCCAGCACCACAGCGCCGAGACATTGAAGTTCGGATACTCGTAGCTCGACACGAGCACGTCGACGCCGGGCCTGACCGCGGTGATCGCGTCGATGATCGTGCTGCTGTCGGCTAGGATGCGCGTGAACAGCGCCTGCTCCGAGCCGGGCACGTCGAGGTCCATGTCCTTGTACCAGCCGCCGCCCGACTTGCCCGCAAGGATGTCGTTGCCGCCGAGGCTGAACATGACCGTGTCGATGGACGGTTCGGCGACCAGTTCGGCGACGACATTGGCGATCCACGGGTAATCGGCGGTGTCGACCCACTCGCGTGCCTCGCTGCCCGAAACGGCGTATTCGGGACCGCTGTAGCCGGGACCCGGGTTGCTGCCGAGCGAACGGCTCACGGCCCGATGGTCGGCCTGTCCGAACTTGTCGAAGATCTCGTTGTGCGCATCGTCGTCCCACATGTACTGGGCCCAGCTGTCGCCGGCGAGCAGGACGCGCGCAGTCGGGGTGGCATTGCAGGCGCCGGCCATCAGGCTCGGGCGTGGCCGGCGCTCGAGCGTGCCGCTGTAATTCCACGGGTACGGACCCTGCCAGGTGGCCGACGGAACGGTGCCCTGTGTCGGCTCCGCGGCGATGGCGCCGGCCACGCTCGCCGACAGCGAGGCGAGCAGGGTGCAGGCCGCGATTCGCTGCCCCGTGCGGGAAATCATCGACCTCATCGGCGAATGCGTCCTCTGCTGCGATGCCGGGCATGATACGCGGGCTCGCTGCGACCTGCGCCGGACGCGCAAGTTGCAGCGGGTTTCAGTCTGTGCGCAGTCGCGCGCAGGCGGCGCGCAACAGCAGGCGCGAATACATTTTGTGGAAGCCGAGCAGGGCGCCAAACACGGGGCCGAGTGAGCGCTCGCCGCTGGCCGGATCGGTGCGCGGCACCACCGCCGAACCGAAGCGCAGCAGCGTGCCGCTCGAGGCCGCACCGGCGTCGACCGGCTCGGTCATCAGCCACGAACGCGTGCGCCCGCTGAAGTCGCACAGCAGCAATTCGTTGTCGCTGCGCTGCTCGACCTGCCAGGCGGCAAAGCTGTCGCGTTCGCCGCGCGCGAGCTCGGCTGCCTCATCGTCGCTCGAAGGTCGCCTGGCGAATACCGAGAGGATCCGGCGTTCGAGCCGGAACAGTCCGGTCGTGTAGAACGCGGTGACGAAGTCCGCCTGGCTGACGTGGCCAGGCAGTTTCGCGACGTAACAGTCCGCATAGCTTCCTTCGTCCTGATAGCGCTCAAGGAACGAGCCTTGTGGAATTGGCGCGCGCTTGATCACCGGCATGGGCGACTCGCCCGGCAAATCCTCATTGCGGAGGACCGGATTGCTTGAGCACGTACTTGCGACCGAGCCAGAGCGACAGGACCAGCCAGATCGCCGCCAGCGGTACCGCGCTGAAGGCGATGCCGCCGA
Organism: Dokdonella sp.; assembly: GCA_019634795.1. Lineage (GTDB taxonomy): Bacteria > Pseudomonadota > Gammaproteobacteria > Xanthomonadales > Rhodanobacteraceae > Dokdonella. The sequence continues at coordinate 195,490 of JAHCAR010000005.1, read as the reverse complement.
TGCCGAGGCCGAGCCAGATCAGCACGCCGTTGGTCCAGGCGCCGATCTGGTCGCCGACCCGGTAGACGACCGTGTCGATCAGGTTCTTGGCCTTGTATTTCTCGCCACGGCTGAGCGGCACGAACAGGGCTTCGCGGGCTGGCCGCGAGAACGCAAAATTGGTGACCCGGCGTGCAACCGTGAAGACGACCACGGCAAACAGCACCGGCGCGAGTCCGAGTCCGGCGAATCCGATGATCGATATGAGCGGCAGGGCGGCCAGGGTCAGGCCGACGCCGATGCGTGCCATCAGGCGTCCGGTCAGGAAGACCTGCAGGATGAGGGTCAGGCTGTTGACCCAGATGTCGACATTGGCGAAGTAGGCAGTCTGCGCGGCGCGGCCATCGATGCTGGTGTCGACGATTTGCGCCTGCAGGAAGTAGAGGAAGGTCGAACCGATCGTGTACAGCAGCATGTAGCCGCACATGCCGAGCAGGTAGGGCGAGCGGATCGCGAGCTTGAAGCCGTCGATCGCGCTGCCGCCGATGATCTCGCTGCCGCGATTGGGTCGGGTCGCGTCGACCTCGCTGTCGCTGCGGCGGGTCAGCGCGAACATGCACCACAGTGCCAGTTCGAGCATGACCAGCGAGATCAGCAGCAGGGCCGGTGCGCCGAGTACCTCGACCAGCACCGTGGTGACGACGCCGCCGGCGAGGGCGCCGAGGGTGCCGCCGGCGGCGATCACCCCGTACAGGCGGCGCGACGATTCGGATTTGAAGACATCCGCCATCACCGCCCAGAACACCGATACCGCGAACAGGTTGAAGACACTGACCCAGATGAAGAAGGCCCGGCCGATCCAGACCTGGCTCGACTCCGGCAAGCCGACCAGAGCCGCGTAGAAGGCGAGCAGGCACAGCATCAGGGCGCGATAGCTCCAGGCGACGAAGCGCTTGCGCGGCCAGCGCGAAACCAGTGCCGAAAACATCGGGCTCACCGCGAGCATGGCGAGCAGGGTGCCGCTGAACAGCCACGGCAGGTTCCTGACCCCGCCGGCCACGCCCATCTGGTCGCGGATCGGGCGCAGGATGAAGTAGCTGGCCATGATCAGGAAAAAATACAGGGCCGAAAGTGCCAGCACTGCGCGCTCGTTGCGATGGATGCCGGCGATGACCTGCAGGACGCTGGGCCGGCCGTCGGCGGCCGGCTTGGTTTCGCTCATTGAGACCTTCTCCCTAATAGCCGCGCTTCACATCGACCACGTTGAGCAACGGATCGCCGGCGATGTAACGACGCAGGTTTTCGACGACCAGGAGCATATAGCGCTCGTTCTGGGCGGCGGATTCCGATGCGACGTGCGGCGTAATGATGACGTTTTCGAGCGTCCACAGTGGATGGGCGGCGGGCAGGGGTTCCGGATCCGTGACATCGAGGCCGGCGCCGGACAAGCTGCCGCTGCGCAGTGCCGCGACCAGGTCGTCGGTAACCATGCTGCGACCGCGCGCGATGTTGATGAAAATACCGCCCGGTTTCATGGCGCCGAAGAACGCCTGGTTGAAGATGCCGGTCGTCGCCGGGGTCAGCGGTACCGCATTGATCACCACATCGGCCTGCGCGGCCATTGCCAGCAGCTCGTCCGGCAGACCGACCCGGTCGACGAAACCGGGCCCTTCGCGGCTGCTGTTGCGGGTTGCGATCACGTGCATGCCAAGCCCGTGCGCGCGCCGTGCGATCTCGGTGCCGATGCCGCCGAGTCCGACCACGAGCACGGTGCGGCCGGTCAACTCGCGCATATGCAGATCCTCGACGTCCTCGAGCCACTTGCCGGCTTGCTGGCGACGGCCGAATGCCGGCAGGGCGCGCGAAAGCGACATCATCATTGCCATCGCATGCTCGGCGATCGGGATCGCGCTGGTGCGCTGCATGTTGGTGATCACGATGCCGCGTTCGTCGAGGCCGGGCAGGCTCACGCAGCGTTCGACACCGACCGACCAGGTCTGGATCCAGTGCAGCTGTTTCGCCGCCGCAAGCGTGGCCGCATTGCACAGGCCGATGACTGCATCGGCAGTCGCAAGCTGCGTGGCCAGGGCATCGCCCTTGGCGGCAGCGAGGATCTCGACTCCGGGGGCGACGGCGCGCAGACGCTTCAGGCGATCGGCATCGCGGGTCGCCACCACGATGCGCTTGGGCTGCTTCCAGCCGGGCTGGTCGCGCGAGGCGACCGGCGACTGCCTGAGTCCCAGCGACGTTATCAGCGCCGTGGCCGCGGGATCGGGTGGGGGAGCGTCGGCACGCGCTTCGGCAATCGCCGGGAGCAGCATTGCCGACAGGATCAATCCATGGGCGCGGCACCGAGACAAGCGTCCCGACCGTGATGGCACAGGTGGCGAACGAAAACCGGATCGCTGCATGGCTCTTCCTCCAGAGGCTGGCAGAATGCGCGCCCAAGCGGGCATCATCCTACACGCAGGATCACGACGCCGCCGGATGCAGGCGCGGTCGATCGCAATCGTGGCGAGGCCTGACGCATTGATCCGCAGCCTGACGCAGGCCGGACTGCGGACCGATGCTGGTCCCGCTGTAGACTCTCGCGATGCTGGAGCGGACTGTTCGCGACAGCAGGACGATCCGGACAGGAACATGACCATGACTGCGGACGATTTCGGACCCTTGCTGGCCAGTGCGCATGCGCACGCGACGGCTTACCTTGCTGCGCAACCGGCGCGTCATGTCGGTGCGCGCTGCAGCCATGCCGAACTTGATGGCGTGCTGCGCGCGCCGTTGACCGAGAATGGCGAGAATCCCGCGGCCGTGATCGAACTGCTCGCCAGCCAGGCCGAAAATGCCGCGGTAGCCTGCGGTTCACCGCGCTACTTCGGTTTCGTGATCGGCGGCACCTACCCGGTCGCCCTGGCCGCCGACTGGCTGGTCTCGAGCTGGGATCAGAATGCGGGCCTCTATGCCATTTCGCCGCTGTGCTCGGTGGCCGAGGACGTCGCCGGCGACTGGTTGCTCGACCTGTTCGACTTGCCGCGTGAGGCCGAATTCGGCTTCGTGACCGGCTGCCAGATGGCCAACTTCACCTGTCTCGCCGCGGCACGCCACGCCGTCCTTGCGCGGGTCGGCTGGGACGTCGAGGCCGACGGACTTTATGGCGCGCCGAAGGTCAACATCGTGACCTCGGCGGAATCGCACGTGACCGTCGATGTCGCCCTGCGCTACCTCGGCTTCGGCACGCGTTCGCCGCTCCGTGTGGAGAGCGACGATCAGGGGCGCATGCGCGTGGATCGCCTGCACGACCTGATGCAGACCCTCGAAGGCCCGACCATCATCTGCGCCCAGGCCGGCAACGTAAATACCGGCGCCTTCGATCCGTTGCGCGAAATCGCACAGCTCGCCAGTGCGCACGGTGCCTGGCTGCATGTCGACGGCGCTTTCGGACTATGGGCGCGGGCCAGCGAACAACTGGCCAGCCTGGCCGATGGCATCGAGCTGGCGGATTCGTGGGCGACAGATGCGCACAAGTGGCTTAACGTGCCATACGACTGTGGCGTCGCGATCGTTCGTCATGCGCAAGACCACCGCCGGGCTATGACCTCGACGGCGGCCTATCTGATCCAGACCCGCGGCGCGGAACGTGATCCGGTCGACTGGGTCCCCGAGTTTTCCAGGCGCGCCCGCGGCGTGCCGGTCTATGCCACGCTGCGTGCGCTGGGCCGCGAGGGCGTGCGCGACCTCGTCGAACGCTGCTGCGATCGCGCCCGGCAGATGGCGCGTGCGCTAGGCGCGCAGCCCGGAATCGAAATCCTCAACGAGGTCGTGCTCAACCAGGTCCTCGTCCGCTTTGGCGGCGACGACGCCGTGACCCGGGCCGTCGTCGAAGGCGTCCAGAAGGACGGGACCTGCTGGCTGAGTGGAACCACCTGGCATGGCGTGAGCGCCATGCGCATATCCGTATCGAACTGGCAGACCTCCGAAGCCGATGCCGCCGTCAGCGTCGCGGCCATCCTGCGCGTGTTTGATCGCTTGCGCGCGCCATCGTCAGCATTCTGACACGTTGGCCCCGCACGATGACGAAGGGGCCGCAGCATCACGGCCGAGCTAACCAAGCGCTATCCATCCGCCGATCATCGCTGCGAACAACACGAGGATGATGACCCACGACAACAGGATGCCACCGGTAATTCGCCAGTTCTTGGGCGGCAATCCCTGGATGAGGAACATGGCTATTCCCGCCACGTTGATGCAGACGAGATTTGTCGTAAAAAGCAGGAGTGCGCCGATGCCGAGCGTGGCCTGGCCATTGCCGATGAACAGGCCGGCGGCCGAAAGGGGTGGCACCAGGGCGACAGCAATCATGACGCCGACCAGTGAAAGCGACGATCCGCGGCTGAAGGCGAGTACGCCGGCCGCTCCCGAGGCGAGTGCCAGCGCAACGTCAGCCGGCTGGATCAGGGTCCGGTTGCGCAGTTCGGTGACTGCGGCATCGACGGAAACGAAATGCCCGAGCAGCATCGTCACCACAAGTACCGCCAGTACTCCGGAAACGAGCGTGGCCAGGGCCTTTCGTCCGAGTACCCAGTTCCCCACGGTGGCTGCAAGCGCGATACCCATGGTCGGTCCCAGCAGCGGCGCGATGACCATCGCGCCGATGACGACAGCGGGTTGTCCGCTGCGCATGCCGAGTGCTGCGATAACTGCAGAGAGGACGGCGGTAAGCAGAAATGTCGGACGTACTTCGACGCTGTCAGCTATGTCGTCGTAAAGTTCATCGGTGCTGATCCGATCCCTGCTGAAGAACGACTCGAGCCGCGTCGGCGGTGCCGTACCGGGGCCCTCCGGCAATGCTGTGGCCGACGACTCTTCAATCGCAGGCAGGGCGGCCTCGAGGGCGACAACGACCGCACAGAACGCCGGCAAGGTTCCATAGCGCTGATCGAGTTCGGCGAGCAGCCGCTCTACGTAGCGCTTCTGCACGATACAGGAAAATTTCTCGCGATCTCCCGGTAGGGGCTCCTGCCAGAAGCGGCGGCAATGCCTCACGACCAGGGCTCGCAAACTGGCGATTTGCGCATCCGGAACGATGATCTCGACCAGTCTCGTGGACATTGCCGCGCATCCCGTGCCAGGAACCGAGCCCTATCGTAACGGGAACGCGCTGCGACTGCGGATAGTCAATTTGGGCACCTCGGCGACCGACTCCTGCACGTCCGTCAATTCGCTGCGGCCAGTGCCTTGCGCTGCGGCGAGAGCGACGACCAGCCACCTGCCAGGGCGCGATAGAGACCTATGGCACCGGTCACGCTTCGAGTTCGGGCCACGGCCAGCGCATCCTGGGCCTGCAGACGCGTGCGCTCGGCGTCGAGAACCTCGAACAGGTCGGTGGCTCCGGCGTCGAAACGCGTGCGAGCCAGTTCGGCCGCCCGGCTGCTGTTTTCGGCGGCGCGCTGCAGATGCGCATCCTCGACGCGGGCGTGGGCATAGCGCGTCAGTGCGTTCTCGGTGTCCTCGAGGGCGCGAAGAACGCTCTGCTCGTAGCGTGCCAGTTCGGCACCGGCGTCGGCATTGCTGGCGGCAATCCTTGCGCGCACATGGCCGACGTCGAGGAATGACCAGTCAACGCCGAAGGCGAACAGACGGGTTTCGCTGTCACGCTCGAACAGGTCGCCCACGCTGACCGCCTGGCTGCCGAGCAGTCCGCCCAGGCTGAAGTGCGGAAACAGGTCGGCCGAGGCGATGCCGATGCGAGCGGTCGCCGCGTGCAGGCGCTGCTCCGCCGCGGCGACATCCGGGCGCCGCCGGAGCAGATCGCCCGGCGTGCCGGCATCGATGCGCGCGGGCAGGGCCGGCAGCGCCTGCTCGGGCTGCAGCTCGGCGACCAGCGCATCCGGTGTCTGGCCGGTCAGCACGGCAATGCGGTGCATGTCGATGGCGAGGGCCGATTCGAGCGCGGGGATGCGCGAGCGCGTGGTTTCGAGTTGGGCCTTGGCGCGCGCGGTGTCGAACTCGGTTCCGCGCCCGGCACCGAAGCGGACCTCGATCAGTCGCAGGGTGTCTTGCTGGTTGTTCGCGTTGTCGCGGGCGACGCGCAAGCGTTCCTGCAGTCCACGCAGTTCGGCATAGGTGCTGGCAACGTCAGCGGCGACGACCACCTGGGCGGCAGCGAGGTCGGCCGCACTGGCCGCGGCTTCCGCCGATTGTGCTTCGATGCCGCGCCGGATGCGGCCGAACAGATCGAGTTCCCAGCTCGCGCGCAAGCCGGTGCTGTAGCTTTTTGCGTCGCGACCATCGCGTCCGGTGCCAGGCACCTGGTCTGCGCTGGCGCGCGCGTCTCGGGCCTCGGCTTCGGCGGTCACCACGGGCAATGCGTCGAAGCGGGCGCCGCCGAGCAGGGCGTTGGCCCGATCGAGGTTGGCCAGGGCGATACGCAGGTCATGGTTGGAGGCAAGTGCCTTCTCGACCAGTCGGCTCAGCAGCGGGTCGTCGAAGCTGTTCCAGAACTCGGAGCCGGCCGCCGACTCGCCAGGCATGTCCGCGCGGCTGGCCGGATCCGGTCGTGCCGTGCTGGTGAAGTGCGCGGGGGTCGGCGATTCGGGCCGCACATAGTCGGGACCAACCGTGCAGGCGGCGATGCTCGCGGCGAGTACGGTGATGGCAGGCAGTTTCCAGTTACGCATGGACGATCTCCAGATTGCTGTCGGACGCGCTTCCGGCCGCAACCGGTTTGCGCGCAACGAGCTTGCGCAGTGCGACGTAGAACACCGGTGTCAGGAACAGACCGAACACGGTGACCCCGAGCATGCCGGCGAACACGGTGATGCCGGTCGCGTAGCGGACTTCGGCGCCGGCGCCATGGGCGATCAGCAACGGAACGGTGCCGGCGATGAAGGCGATCGAGGTCATCACAATCGGGCGCAGGCGCAGGCGGCAGGCTTCGAGTGCCGCTTCGACGATGCCCTTGCCTTGCATCTCCAGTTCGCGCGCGAACTCGACGATCAGGATCGCGTTCTTGCAGGCCAGGCCCATCAACACGACCAGGCCGACCTGGACGAACACGTTGTTGTCGCCGCCGGTCAGCCAGACACCGAGCAGGGCCGAAAGCAGGGTCATCGGCACGATCAGGATCACTGCCAGCGGCAGGGTCCAGCTTTCGTACAAGGCTGCGAGTACGAGGAAGGCGAGCAGGACGGCCAGCGGAAACACGACCACGGCGGCCTTGCCCTGGGTGACCTGCTGGTAGGTCAGGTCGGTCCACTCGAAGCTCATGCCGTTCGGCAATGTGGCCGCGGCGAGCTCGGAGACCTTGTCGATGGCCTGCGCGGACGAGATCAGGCGCGCATCGGTTTCGCCGGTCAGGTCGGCAGCCGGATAGCCGTTGTAACGGATTACCGGGTCCGGACCGTAGGTCTGGCTCAGGGTCACCATGCTGCCGATCGGCACCATCTCGCCGCGTGCATTGCGCGTGCGCAGGTTGCCGATGTCCTCGATCCGGTTGCGATACGGTGCATCGGCCTGGGCTATAACGCGATAGGTCCGGCCGAAGCGGTTAAAGTCGTTGACATAGGACGAGCCGAGATAGACCTGCAGCGTTTCGAACAGGCTGGTCAGCGAGACGCCTTGCGCCTTGGCCTTGACCCGATCGACCTTCGCATCGAGCTGCGGCACGTTGGCCTGGTAGGAGCTGATCGGACGGCCCATGCCAGGTCTCTGGCCGATCGCGCCGGCCAGATTGTTGGCGGCGTTCTGCAATTCGCCGTAGCCGAGGCCGTTGCGGTCCTGCACGTACATCGAGTAGCCGGAACCGCTGCCGAGGCCGAAGATCGGCGGCGGCATCAGGGCGAAGGCAAAGCCTTCCTGCAGCTTCGAGAACTGGCCGTTCAGTTCGCCGGCGATTTCGCCAGCGGTGCGCGAACGTTCGCCGGGTGGGGTCAGCGGAAAGAACACGGCGGCCGTATTCGGCGAGTTCGTGCGCTGCAGCGGGTTGAAGCCTGGGAAGCCGACCGCATGGGCCACGCCATCGGTGTGCATGGCGATCTCGCTCATCTTGCGCGCGAGCGCTTCGGTGCGGTCGATCGATGCGCCTTCCGGCATGCGGATCGCGCCGATCAGGTAGAGCTTGTCCTGGACCGGAATGAAGCCGCCCGGGACGATGTTGAACATCAGGCCGGCTCCGGCCAGCAGTACGGCGTAGACGGCGAAGGCGACACCGCGCTTGCGCAGGCTCTTCGAAACGGCGCCCTGATAGCCTTGCGAGCTGCGCGCGAAGAACCGGTTGAACGGCCGGAAGATCCAGCCGAACAGGCGGTCGATCAGGCGCGTCGGCGCATCCTTTTCCGCACCGTGCGGCTTCAGCAGCAGGGCGGCGAGGGCCGGCGACAGGGTCAGCGAATTGATCGCCGAAATCACCGTGGAAATCGCGATGGTCACGGCGAACTGCTTGTAGAACTGGCCGATCACACCGGACAGGAAGGCCATCGGCACGAACACCGCGCAGAGGACGAGGGCGATCGCGATGATCGGTCCGGATACTTCCTTCATGGCCTGATGCGCGGCGGCCAGGGGCGTCAATCCTTCCTCGATGTTGCGCTCGACGTTCTCGACGACCACGATCGCATCGTCGACGACGATGCCGATGGCGAGCACGAGGCCGAACAGGGTCAGCGTATTGATCGAGAAGCCGAGCAGATGGAGCACGGCGAAGCTGCCGACGATCGAGACCGGAACGGCGAGCAACGGGATGATCGACGCGCGCCAGGTCTGCAGGAACAGGATGACGACGAGCACGACCAGCAGGATCGCCTCGAACAGGGTAGTAACCACGGACTTGATCGAGTCGCGTACGAACAGGGTCGTGTCGTAGACCTGTTCCCAGGCCATGCCTTCGGGGAATCGTGTCGCCAGTTCGGTCATCTTGGCGCGCACGGCGTCGGAAACCTCGATGGCGTTCGATCCTGGCGCCTGGAAAATCGGCATCGCCACGGCCTGCTCGTTGTCGAGCAGCGCGCGCAGGGAATAGTCGGACGCTCCGAGCTCGATGCGTGCGACATCGGACAGGCGCGTGACCTGGCCGTCGGCACCGGTCTTGATCACGATTTCGCCGAACTCGGCTTCGTTCTCGAGGCGACCCTTGGCATTGATCGAAACGAGGAAATCGCTGCCGCCTTGGGTCGGCGGTGCACCGAGCTGGCCGGCCGAAACCTGCAGATTCTGTTCGCGAATGGCCGAAACGATATCGCCCGCAGTGAGGCCACGTGCGGCCGCTTCGCCCGGGTTGATCCAGACGCGCATGGCGTAGTCACCGGCTCCGAACAGCAATGCATCGCCGACGCCGGGAATGCGCGACAGCTCGTCACGCACGTGCAGCAGGGCATAGTTGCGCAGGTAGAGCGTGTCGTACTTGCCGGTCGGCGAGGTCAGGTGCACGACCAGGGTCAGGTCGGATGCGCGCTTCTGCGTGATCACGCCTTGCCGGCGCACGTCCTCGGGCAGGCGCGAGAGCGCCTGGCTGACCCGGTTCTGCACGTTGACCTGGGCCTGGTCGGGATCAGTGCCGGGGCGGAAGGTGACGGTCAGTGCGAGCACGCCGTCCGACCCGGCCACCGACTTCATGTACATCATGTTTTCGACGCCGTTGATCGCCTCTTCGAGCGGGGTCGCCACGGTTTCGGCGATGACCTTCGGGTTGGCGCCCGGATACACCGCGGTGACCTGCACGGTCGGCGGTACCACGTTCGGGTAGTCGCTGATCGGCAACAAGGGGATCGCGATCAGGCCGGCGGCGAAGATCACGATGGACAGGACCGCCGCGAATATCGGCCGGTCGATGAAGAATCTGGAAAAATCCATAACGGGTTCCTTTGCGGCCTCGGGCCGCAGTCAAGCCTCGCCCCCGCCGCGCAGGGGTCGTTTGCCACTCGGGTGTAGGGTGAAGGCGTCCGCCCGGACGCCTGCGCCTCGATCAGTCGGTCATTTCATCGCGACCTGTCCGGTCGATGCCGGAGCCTGCATGGCGATGACGGTGGGCTGCACAGGCATGCCCGGGAAGAACACTTTCTGGATGCCACGCACGATCACCTGGTCGTCGGGGCTCAGCCCCGAGGTGACCACGCGCAGGTCGTCCATCAACCTGCCCGGGACGATGTCCTTGCGCACGGCGGTGTTGTTCGGGCCGAGCACGTAGACGTACTTTCGATCCTGGTCGGTCAGCACGGCCTTGTTGTCGATCAGCAGGGCCTCGGCCTCGGCGGCGCCCTCCAGCTGCACACGGGCGAACAGGCCAGGGGTCAGGCTGCCGTCCTTGTTCGGCAGGACGGCACGCGCATGGATCGTTCCAGTCGTGGCATCGACGCCGTTGTCGATGAAATCGACCTTGCCGAGATGCGGATAACCGTCCTCGTTGGCGAGGCCGACGCGCACTGCATTGCTCAGTTCGGCGCGCTCGCCGCTGCGCGCCAGCGCCTGGTAGCCGAGGAAGGAACGCTCGTCGCTCTCGAAATCGACGTACATCGGATCGAGCGAGACGACCGTGGTCAGCAGGGTGGTATCGGCGCGGGCCAGGTTGCCGACCGTGATCAACGCGCGGCCGGTGCGGCCCGCGATCGGTGAGCGCACCTCGGTGAACTGCAGGTCGAGCTCGGCGCTGGTCACCGCCGCCTCGGCGGCGCGTACGGCGGCATCGGCCTGGGCCACGGCGGCGATGCGCGTGTCGGCTTCCTCGCGCGAGATTGCGTTGACCGCGATCAGCGACTCGGCTCGCTTGGCCTGCGACTTCGCAAGCTGCGCTTCGCTGCGGGCGCGGGCCAGGTCGGCGCGTGCATGCGCGAGCGCGGCGCGATACGGACGCTGGTCGATCACGAACAGCAGATCGCCCTTGGCCACCAGCTGGCCCTCGGTGTAGGCGAGTTTGTCGACATAGCCGCTGACGCGCGGGCGCAGCTCGACGGTTTCGACCGCGGCCACACGGCCTGTGAATTCATCCCACTGGCGAACCGGCTGCACCAGAACCTTGGCGACGCTGACTTCGGGGGCCGGCATGGCGCCCTGGGGCGCGGCGTGGCTGCTGCAACCGCTGGCCAGCAGGCTGATCGAGATCGAAATCGACAGGGCCAGCGCGGCGCGCCAGTGGATGGTCGATGCGAGCGAATCGGGGAATTTCATCGGGAAACCTCATTGGACTTGGTAGGTATCAGGGAATCGAGCAGACGACGTGCGTCGCTGACGCGAGTCGTGCGTGGGTCCGTCAGGATCGGGGCTTGAATGCGCCCTGCAGGCGCAACGGCCGGGTTGGCAGGGGCGGTCGCAAGGGAAGCGCCCGACTCGGGGCGCGGGTCGAACGGGACAACCGGATGCGTGCCCAACCTCGATTCGTTGCGCAGCGCGAGTTGCAGTGCGCGCCGACCGATATCCTCCGCACGCGGCCAGCGCGGACAGGCGTGGGCAAGGTTCTGGTCGGTGCAGGCCGGCGAACTGATGTCGAGCAACTGGACGCGAATACCCAGTGCGCGCGCTTCGTCGTGGAGAACCTGGGCGAGCATGCGCAGCGCCGCACCGGTCACCGAGCGCGGACCATAGCCGGCCCACGGCATTTCGCTGCCCGGTCCGCCAATCAGGATGTAATTGCCGGCCATGGCGTTCTCGGCCATGAATGGCAGGACGTGTCGCGCCGCCGAGAGGTGCGGAATGAGGACCTCGTCGAGTTCGCGGCCGAGGCTCGAAACCGGCTGGTCGAGCAGGCGGCCACGACCGGGCGAGCCGCAGATCGAGGCCACGACACCGGCCAGCGGCCGGCCCGAATCGCGCAGTTCGCGAGCCAGCCGATCACCAGCCAGATCGTCGCGGATCGTGTTGGCGATGACCGATACATCGGCGCCCGGAAACGCCGCCTTGAGCGCGGCCAGCTTGTCGCTGTCGCGGGCCACTGCAATCACCGGAAGTCCGGCTTCCACGGTTGCCGCGACGATGTTGCGGCCGATCAGTCCGGTTGCGCCGAGAACGAGCAAGGGTCGTTTCATTGTCCTGCTCGTGGGATATTCAGTCCCGAATGCGGGACGGAGTCGGGCAGGCTCCTTGTCCGGCCCGGCGCGCGCCGTGGCTGTCGCCCGATCTTCGCAGCGGCGCTGGCGCGAGCGCCATCGCTGTCGGGCCGGATCACGGAAAGTGAGGGGCCATGCGGGCTGCAAGGCTCGGATACCAAGCTTTTACGGGCCGTTGAGCGCCGATCGGCGAGTATCGATTGCCACACGAACGAGGCGGCACTGGTTTGGGATTGGCTGATCACAGGCAGTTCCTTTTTTGCGACGCGGCAAAGGATAGGGCTGCAATCAGGACTTGATTAGTCCCCAATTCAGGGAATAATTGTCCCGAACATGGGCCAATGGGCCGAATACGGGGATACCGAGATGTCACGCGATCTGAACGACACACTGATCTTCGTGAAAGTGGTGGAGCTCGGCAGCTTCATCGCCGCGGCGCGCGCCTTGCGCCTGCCGAAGACCACCGTCAGCCGCAAGGTGCAGGATTTGGAAACGCGCCTCGGTGCGCAGTTGCTGAACCGGACCACGCGCAAGCTCGGCCTGACCGAGGCCGGCAACATCTATTTCGAGCATTGCCAGCGTATCGCGCGCGAACTCGATGAAGCGGAGAGCGCGGTCGGACAGTTGCAGAGCGGGCCGCGCGGCTGGCTGCGCGTCACCGCGCCGTACTCGGTTGGGATCACCTGGATCGCTCCCTTGCTCGGCCAGTTCCACGCCCAGCATCCCGAGGTACGGGTCGAGCTGCTGCTGACCCAGGAGCCGCTGGACCTCATCGCCAAGGAAATCGATGTCGCCTTGCGCGTGGGCAACCTGCCGGATTCCAACCTGTCCGCCCGGCGACTTTCAGTATTCCGCACCCAGGTCTACGCGAGTCCGGGCTACATCAAGCGCCACGGCGAGCCGCTGCATCCCGATGACCTCAAGCACCATCGTGCGCTGGCCATGCACAAGTCGCTGCGCAACGGCAGCTACATCTGGACCCTCAACGACGGCGAGAAGTCCGGCGATTTCCGCGTCGATCCGGTACTGGTGGCCAATGATCCGGCAGCACTGACTGGCGCCCTGATGAGCGGTGAAGGCCTGATGCTTGCGAGCGACGTCACGATCAAGCGGCTCGCCGAGCAGGGTCTGGTCCAGCGCGTCCTGGCTGGTTGGACCGGACCCGAAATGGACTTCAACGCGGTGTTCCAGCGTGGTGCCGCGCAATCGCCGAAGGTCCGTGCATTCGTCGATTTTCTCGTCGATCGCCTGCGCTTCGACTCCGACTACATGCACGAGTTGTGTCCCGATCTGAAGGCCTGCTTGTCGAAGAAAAAGGAACGGACAGTGGTGCCCTCGTCATCGAATCGACCGTTGACGCTAGAGACAGTCGGAATTCTTCATGTGCACGAGAACGACAGCGAGCCGGAAGCGGTCAGCGAACCGGCCTGACCTGCACGCTTCGTCAAGCGGTGCCGGACGGTTGCAGACATGGCGGGCGCAACAACGGTTCGGGCCCGACGAGCCGTTGTTGCGCGCTCAGCTCTGGACCTGCGTCCGCTTGCGCATGGCGTCGGCCAGCTGATCGCCTATCGGCAGCCGACGTATGCGCACGCCTGTGGCCGCGAAGAGGGCATTGGTGAAGGCCGGAGCGGCAGTCGGTATGCCCATTTCTCCCGCGCCGCAGGGAGTCTCGCGGCTCGCAACGATATGGACTTCGACATCCGGCGCCCGGGCCGAGCGAAGCAGCGGATAGTCGGGGAAGTTTCCCGTCATTATGCGGCCTCCGTCGATGCGTATTTCGAGATTCATGGCCGTGGACAGGCCATCGATCGTGCCGCCCATCATCTGAGCCTCGATGCCCAGCGGATTGACCGGCTGGCCGACATCGACTGCGCAGACACAACGGTGAATGACCGGTATTCCGTCACTGCCGACACTGACTTCCATCGCATGCGCGGTGTAGCCGCCGAAGGTGAAATGACTCGCGATGCCGAGACCGTGGCCCTGCGGCAACTTGCGCTGCCAGCCGATCTTCTCGGCGGCAAGCCGGGCCACTTCGCGCAGGCGTCGTGGCGAGAACTTGGGCCCGCCGTGCTGCCCGTAATCCATGGTTTCGTGGTCCAGCAACCTTAGCCGCAAGTCCAGCGGATCCTGTTGGCCGGCATGCGCGATCTCGTCGATGAAACTTTCCACGGCGAAGGCATTCGCCGTATGCGCCGGTGCGCGCCAGGAACCGCGCGTCATGCCCGACTTCACCGCCGACCATTCGACGCGAAGGTTCTTGATGATGCCGGCCGGGAAGTCGTCCGGATAGAGTTCCGCCGTCCACAGTTCCTCGGGTTTCACGTCGGGACGCCGATGGTACTTGCTCGCGCTGGCCAGATGCTGGCGCCAGCTCGTCGGCATGCCATCGGCGCCAAGTGTCGAACTGAGATGCTGCTGGCCGAACGGGCGGAAGAAATCGTGGGCGAGATCGTCCTCGCGCGTCCAAATCAGTTTCACCGGCTTGCCCGAGGCCTTGGCCAGCAGCACGGCCTCGGCGACGAAATCATTGCTCAGGCGACGGCCGAAGCCACCACCGACACGCGGCATGATCACTTCGATCTTGCTGCGGTCGATGCCGGTGATCGCGTTGGCCGTGCGCGAGGCGCCACCGGGCATCTGCATGGAGGCAACGATGCGCATCGAATCCTTGCCGATCTCGACGTAGGCACCGGGCGGTTCCAGCGGCGCGTGCGCGACGTAGGGCACGCGATAGGTCGCCTCGATGATGCGATCGGAGGCCTTGCGCAGCGCATCGACGTCGCCGTCATTGCGCACGACCTGGCCCTTGCCGGCGAGCAGGCGCTGGCATTGCGCGTCGAGCGATTGCGTCGATTCGGCGTCATGGCCACCGGATTCCCACTCGATCTGCAGGGCCTTGCGTCCCTTCAGTGCGGCCCAGGTATCGTCGGCCAGCACGGCAACGCCAGCGACTAAGTTCTGCGTGATCGGCTCATCGCCCTTGGGGCCTGGCAAGGACAGGACCTGGCGCACTCCGGGAATCGCGAGCGCGGCCTTGGCATCGAAGCGCTTGACGCCGCCTTCGAACAGCGGGCACCGCGCAATCACGGCGACCAGCGTTCCGGGCGCCATGGTATCGATGCCGTAGCGTGCCTTGCCGGTCACGATGTCCTCGGCATCGACGACTCGGCGCGGCGTGCCGATGATGTGGAACGCCTCGGGCTTCTTCAGCTCGACATCGACGGTGGGTACCGGAATGGCCGCCGCCGCATCGGCGAGTTCGCCATAGCCCAGCGCGCGACCTTCGGCATCGAGAACGCGGCCCTTGGCGGTGCGCAACTGCTGCACGGGGACGTTCCAGCGCTTCGCCGCCGCCTCGAGCAGCATGCGGCGGACCCGCGCGCCGGCCTGGCGCAGCTCCTGCCAGGCGTCCGGAATGTTGGTACTGCCACCGGCGCCCTGCGGGCCCCACTTCCAGGCGACGCCCGGTGGCGGACCGCCGAAGACGAGCCCGAGCGGCAGTTGCTCGACGCTCACGTCGTCCCAGTTGGCGTCAAGTTCTTCGGCGATCAGCATCGGCAAGGAGGTCTTGACGCCCTGGCCGATCTCCGGACTGCGCGCACCGATCACGATCTTTCCATCGCGCCCGATGCGCACGAACACGCCAAGCATGGCGCCCGGTTCTGCACCAGCTGCCGGCGCGTCCGCCCATGTGGCGGCAGGCAGCCAGGCGCCGAGCAGAAGTCCGCCGCCGGCGCCTGCGCAGGCCTTGAGGAAACCGCGTCGGCCGAGGCGTACCGACTCGCCCGTCTTCATCAGCGCCGCGAACGTGTCCGCCGATTCCCAGTCCTCGCGTATGCGCGCATTCATGCCTTCACCTCGTCCTGCTTGCGCAACCCGGCGGCGCGGCGGATCGCCTTGCGGATGCGCGGGTAGGTGCCGCAGCGACACAGGTTGGTCAGCGCGGCAATCTCTTCGTCACTCGGATCGGGCTTACGCGCCAACAGGTCGGCGGCGGCCATGATCTGGCCGGCCTGGCAGTAGCCGCACTGCGGCACGTCTTCCTCGATCCAGGCGCGCTGCAAGGCGTGCAGGGTATTGCCGTGGGCGAGACCCTCGATGGTGGTCACCTTGCGTCCCGCTGCCGCCGAAACCGGCATCGAACAGGACCGCACCGCGCCGCCATCGACGTGCACGGTGCAGGCCCCGCAGGCACCGACGCCGCAGCCATACTTCACGCCCAGCGTCTGCGCATGGTCGCGCAGGTACCAGAGCAGGGGCATTTCCGGATCCCCCTCGAACGCCACGTCCTTGCCGTTGACGACGAATTCGATGGCCATGCCCATGCCTCCACGCTGTGACGACACTTCCGGTTCTACGCGCCAATGCCGAGGTCGACCAGTGTCGATAGTTGGGCCGGGCAGTCAGCGCGCGCCGGGATGATCGCCTCCATGTGCCTGTCAGTAACGAGGGGAATGAATGCAGGCAACAAAGGGCAGGGCATCGGGACCGGCTGAGTGCGGGTCGTACGGACACTTGCGGTGCACGAGCGCCTCTGAGGAAAGCCACGTGCAACATGAATGACGACCAGACCGGCGTGCGGTGCGGACTTGGCCATATAGGTACGGAGGACTTCCCGCCAAGTTACTGCTGGAGCAGACCGAACAATCAGGTCGCGCTGTGTCAGCGACTCATTGATCATTCGGAAATG
Source organism: Dokdonella sp. (assembly GCA_019634795.1). Lineage (GTDB taxonomy): Bacteria > Pseudomonadota > Gammaproteobacteria > Xanthomonadales > Rhodanobacteraceae > Dokdonella. The sequence continues at coordinate 178,783 of JAHCAR010000005.1, read as the reverse complement.
CCCGAACGTACTAGCCTCCATCGCCATGATAGGATTGTGGAATAGATTCCATTGTGAGATCTGTCGGATATTGGGTGCTGAATGGGCCCCAGCGCCCAACTACAAGTTTCGAGCCGAGTGCGCACGCACTCGGCTCTATCCGCTCAAGCAATCAAATGCAGGAAGTGGTCATGGGACATCTGTCTTTGCTCATTGCACTATCCGTTCTTTTCATTCTCGCGATATCAGTGGGCGGTTTCGTCTGGTTGCTGGTCCGCTTGTCGCGTCGAAAGACCTCCACTTCGCGCAATGTTCCGGGTACTAATGATAGCTCGGTGTCCGAAAGTCCGGACTCTCGCTTGAGACAGCTCGCTGCGCTCAGGGAGCAAGGTCTTGTCAACGAGGTGGAGTACAACGAGAAGCGCGCCTCCATCATTTCAAGTGTCTAGGGAGGGTCTGATCAAGTAGCAAAGTCGTCATGGCGTTCAGAAGGGTCTCCACATGTGCTAAGTGGCGAAGCGAATGCTGTTTGCTTGACGAGGCGCGCGGTGCATGTGGGGCGCCTTCTGGGCGCCACCTTTGCACCATCCGATCAATCGGTCAGGCGACGACTGCCTGTGCGCGGATCCTTGTTGCATCGGCTTGAAACGACTGCAGGGATGCGGGAGGTGGAGCAACGTAGAAGCAGTTGCCGAGACGGCCAGTCCGTCTGCGTCGACGCGTCGCGATCTGCACATAGGCAGGCGTCATGACGACGTTGCTACTTGATCAGATCCTCCGTGGACTTGCACTCGGCTGGCTGTCCGGCTCGATGTGTCTGCGGCGGCGGTGAAACTTTGGTCATGGGTGCCAAAATGAAGTCTGTTCATGCCAGTGCCACGGCCAGCTTTGCTTTGGCATTCCTGTTCTATTTCATAGCCTGGGCCCCTGGACTTTGGCTATTTGCAGTTCTTGGCGTCATGTTTGAGATCGGGGGCTGGCTATTCCTCTGGCTTGGCCCTGATGTTGAGGACCTCAATCCGCCGCGTCGATAAGGAGGCTGCTTCGCGCGTTTGTCACGTGCGATGTTACGGAGCGAAAGGCCCCGTTCGCAATTTGCGATTGCCAGGCTCTAGGGAGGCTCTGAACAAGTGGCACAACCGTCACGACGCCTGCCTGCGTGCAGATCGCGGCGCGCCGACGCAGACAGACTGGCCGTCTTTCAAGGCGGCGCAACAAAGAGCTGCGCGCAGGCAGGCGTCGCCCAAGCGATTGATTCAATGGAACAAGGGTGGCGTCCAGAAGGCCCGCCACAGGCACCACGCGGCTCGTCAAGGCAACCAGCCTTCACTTCGCCACGCAGCACCTGTGGCGAGCCTTCTGAACGCCATGACGATTGCGCCACTTGTTCAGAGCCTCCCTAGACTGCGCCACCGGGTGTTGGGTCCATTGGGGGAGCGACATGCGCAGGCTCGTGAAGTGGCTGGTCCGAATTGTGCTGGTCGTCGTTGTCGTGGTCGGGGTGTTGCTCGCTGCGGTCTACGTGCTGAGCGAACAGCGGATGGCAAAGATCTACGCGATCGAACCTGCGGTTCCTCTGGTTTCGACCGATCCGGGCGCGGTCGAGCGGGGTGCGCATGTGGCGGCGATCCGCGGCTGCCGGGATTGCCATGGCACCGACATGGGCGGTGCCACCATCATCGATGATCCGCTGTTCGCACGACTTTCCGGACCCAATCTGACACCCGCGGGGCCGGGCGGAAAATTCAGCGATGTGGATCTGGTCCGTGCCATCCGCCATGGCGTCGTCAAGCAAGGACGCTCGCTTCTGTTGATGCCTTCGCAGGAATTCAGCCATCTGAGCGACCAGGACATGGGCGACCTGCTGGCCTACCTGCACAGCCTGCCGGCCGTCGACAAGACGCCGCCCGCGAACCGCGTCGGCCCGATCGGTCGCGCCTTGCTCGTGGCCGGCAAGGTGCCGCTGTTGCCGGCCGAGATCGTCGATCACGAGGCCAGGCCAGAGCGACCCGTGGCTGCCCCGACCGCGGCTTACGGGGCGTATCTTTCCTCGGCCTGCACCGGTTGCCATGGCAAGGGGTTTTCCGGCGGCCATATTCCGGGAACGCCCCCATACTGGCCGGACGCCGCCAACCTGACCCCGCATCCGAGCGGCCTGGCGGACTGGAGCGAGGAAGACTTCCGCAAGGCGCTGCGCGAGGGTATCGCCCGCGGCGGACGCAAGTTGCAGACCGAGTTCATGCCCGTTTCGGCGACCCGGCACATGTCCGACTTGGAGGTCGCCGCCCTGTACGCGTTCCTCCACAGCCTGCCGGCAAAGCCGCAAGGGCAGCACTGATTGCAGGGCTGCGCCGACGGGAGCACCATGGGCCGGTCTTGCCGTTTTGCTACTTGATCAAACCCTCCCTTAGCCGCCCGGCCGCTCCGGCCGGTTGTCCTTTCACTTCGACTTGAGTAGGAGCTTGCGCATGAAATCCGCTGTTCGTTCGTTCCTGTTCGTACTGATTGCCCTGTTCGCCGCGCAGGCCTGGGCCGCGAAGCCGGTTGTCGGCACCTACAGCGCCAATGGCCAGGACGGAAAACTGGCTTTCGCGCTGGCCCTGTCCGGCGAACCGTTTTCCGGCAATCCGACCACCAAGCTCGTCTTTACCGAGAAGGATGCCAGCGCCGACAAGCAGCCGGATTTCCACGCGGCTTTCGGCGATTTCGGCAATGCCCTGGTCATCACCCTGATGAAGGACAGCGATGGCTACAGTGTCATCGGGGCCGAGTTCGGGCACACCGCGCTCAAGCACATGGGCGCCAGCGCGACCGGCGTTCTCGACGTGAAGGACGTCAAGGCCGCGAATGGCCGGCTCAGCGGCAAGCTCGTTTCGGGCGCCGACGCCGACATCTTCGGCGAACCGATCAAGGTCGACCTCGCTTTCGACGTGAAGCTGCCTTAAGGCCCGACCGCCAGTCGGCCCGTGCGCCCGGATCGCTCATCGCGGTCCGGGTGTGCAGTCAGCTAGTGTGGTGTCCCGCAAATACCATCAAATAATTCCGGCGTCTTTCACGGCGATACTGCGTTGCTCGTCGTCGCCATAGTGCCCACTATGACTCCTCCTCGCGCCTTGTCTCGCCATGAAATCCATCCGGAATTTCTTCGCGTTATTTGCGGGACACCACACTAGACGCTGGCCGACATGCGCCGCAACGACCAGAACGCGATATTGCGTCGGTGGCTGTAGCCGATGCGCTCGTAGAGTGAGATGGCACCGGTGTTCTGCAGGCTGGCATGCAGAAAGGGTATGCGCCCGCGCCGCAGGTTGTCGTTGGTGAGCATGCCGAGCAGGCGCTGGGCATGGCCCTGGCGCGTGTAATCCGGGTGCGTGCAGACCGCGCTGATCTCCTGGAAATCGTCGGTACCGAGTCGCTCGCCGATCATGGCTGCGAGGCGGCCGTCCCGATAGATGCCGAAGTAGCGACCGAGGTCCATGGTCCTGGAACGGAAGAAATGCGGATAGACGAGGGCGGTCAGGGCCAGCGCGTCTTCGCGGTGCGCCGGGCCGAGTTCGATGATGTCGGCTCCGTCGTCAGGACCGGTTGGCGATGCGCAGATCATCTGGGTCAGGGGCTGGTCGATCTCGAGCTGCCATGCGCCGGAAAGCGCGGGTGCCACGCCGAGCAGATAGACAGTTTCATCGCTTCCGACCAGGCCCTCGAGCTCGGCGTCGGCAACGTCCTCGCTGTCGGCAACGCCGAGAAACGGTGCGTAGTCCGGCGGAAAGCGCGCAGCCCGGCCATTGCGCATGGAAATGCCGAGATGGCGGGACGCAAGCGAGGACCAGAATGGATTGTCGAGAGGGTGGCTCAGTGTCGTGTCCAAGTCGTTGCAGCCTGGCCGATTGAAAGCGTTCGTCTTGGTCGTTGCAAGTCACTGACGAAGCGTCGCCCGGAACACCGCGTCGCACCCCATGTGTCAGCCGGGCCGGTCGCGGCGGTATGCGTCGGCCCGCCCGGGAGCGATACCCGCCGCTGCGCTGCGCCATGCGCTGAACCGGGGTGCTCAGGCCGGCCATTTGAGTACCGAGCTGGTGACATTCTTCCGTTTCGACGAGGCTGACGCCGATCCGGATATCTGGGCACGGCTGAATAGCGAGCGATTCAAGGTGCGGGTCAAGGCCTGTTATTGCTCGGTGCTGGGTGATTGCTGGATGTATGACTCGACAGTTCGCGACGCCGAGGCGTTGCCGGGCTGCCCGGAGATCAGCGAGGAGAGCCGTTGGCACGGCTAGCTGGAAAGATCCGCGCGTTTCTCGCGCTGGTATTTCGATCGCATTTCCGGCACACGTGCCGACTTGGCCGCGTACATGGCGCGATCGGCCTTGAGCAGGGCCGCCTCCGGATCGTCCCCGGGATCGACATGCGCAACGCCTACCGAGAAATGGATGCTCGGAGTGGGTCCGCTCGCTGATGCCAGGTCGCTACGGACCCTTCTGATTCGTTCTGCAATGATGTCCGCATCACGTTCCTGCGTTAATACGACAAATTCGTCACCGGCATAGCGGACGATGCGATCATGCGCTGCAAATACATCGCGCAGCGCCCCTGCAAAACGGAAGAGGCAGGTGTCGCCGACGTGATGCCCGAGCTGATCGTTGATCCGCTTGAAGTCGTCGAGATCGAAGAACAGCAAGGTCGCGCCGCCGGCATGCGCCTCGCGCAACAGGTTGGGCAGGGCGCGGCGATTCAGCGCGTCGGTCAGCTGATCGCGATGCAACAGATCCCGCAACTGCACCTGGGCATGCTTGAGCTCGGTGTTGGACTGGGTCAGTTCCCCCTGGATCCGGCTGTAGAGGGTCAGTACGCAGCCCAGCGCAATGACCCACTCGGCACCGGCATCGAACGAGGAATGAACCGAGATGAAGGTGGCCAGAAAGGCCGGCGCAGGATTGTTCGCCCCATTCCAGTGCATCGCGTATGCAGCGCTCTCGGCAAGTGCGAGCAGGGCGCGGATGGCGAACCCGGTCGCCAGCCAGCCATGGCGGTCGAAATGCGACCTGGCCAGGGAAATGGCGCTGGCACCGAGGCCGAGACAAATGACGGCCGCCTGGACCAGGCCCAACTGGTCGATCGTACGGATGACGAGCCCGCCGGAGAGCGAGAGCATGGCAACCACGGCCAGCACACCCGCGTACGAGGGCCGTGCAGGACGTCGGATCGAGAATCCTGCGGCGCCGTCGATCAGCAGGACCACGAACATCGTCTTTGAAAACAGGTAGGCGGTGGTCGCGACGCCGAATGCGAATACGCCTTCGGGCCGCAGAAGCCAAAAGACGATGGTGACCAGGAGAGCCGCGAGATTGGCGAGCCATGCGCCGACCCAGGAGCGCAGTTCGTCGCGTCCCAGGGAATGGGCAAGTGCAATGAAAAACCCGGCGATCAGGACAACGGATGTTGCCTGGACCATGGTGCTCCATCGCCACAGCATCAGTTCCACCGGATCCCCCTCCGGGTCTGGTAGCGATCAAAGCCGCCAGCCTAGGTCCGGCACTGTATCGCCTGAACGCAGCGCGATCCACTTCCGGAGACGGGTACCCGGATCGTCGTGCCCGGTTCGCTTTCCCGAGGGAAGACCGGTGGCCAATTCGCAGATCTGCGAAAACGCGGTTGGGCCGCCTCCCTACGGTACTGTGAACGGCGTCACATGTGGGTGCGGACTTCCAGGGCCGGCCGTGTCACTTGATGTCCAAGCGTGTCGCAGGGCCGTTCGCCGCTGGCGCCACGGTGACGATCCGGAGGTGGCGCGACCCTTGCATTGATTGGACCGTCGACCTGAATCGATGGACCCCCAATGAGGACGGAATCAGCTCAGCCGCAACTCGCCGAGGACGCTGAACGCAGCGACTTGTCCTTGCGCATGGCCGTGGACATGCGCAAGCGCAACGTCATCCTGCTGGTTCCACCGACTGAAAAGCTTCCGGAAGGCTGGCAGTTGCCGTGGGTCAATGCCGGTTGGCTGGTGTCCAATTGCGGCAGTTCCGAGCGGATTCCCGCTGCACTGCATGGCTCCGGAGAATCGGCACTGGTGGTCTCGCCGTGGGCCGAGATCGGCAAGCCCTCTCTGAGCGGCAGCGTCGCCCGCGGGCTGACCCATCTGCACGAGGCGCTTGGTCCGGCCAATGACGCCAGGCCGGGACCACCGAAGGTGCGTGGCGGCATGGTTCGCCGCGCCGTGTTCCTTTCCCACCTTGCCGCAGTGGCAGGTTCCGCTGCCAGCGGTTGTTGCGCCCTTATGGCGGTGCAGGTCGACCAGGCCTCGAAGCTCAATGCCCAGTTGAGTCGGATCGCCGTGATCGATCTCGAGGAAAGGATTTGCGCCCGGATCGCCGGTGTTCTCGACAAGCAGGATGTCACCACGATCTGGCTGGAGTTCGGATTCGGCGTCCTGGCTCATCGCCGAACCAGCGAGGAAATCTGGGAACTGGCGGATCGGTTGCGTGCCAGCGTCGCCGATGAGCCGTTCGCGGTCAATGACGAGGCCATGGACCTGTCCGTTTCGGTGGGCCTGGCACTTTCGCCGAGCGAGAAGCGCGACGATGTCGGCCAGCAATGGTTTGCCTCGGCGCACGCGGCCCAGGGCATTGCGCACCGGCATGGCGGCAACCGCTGTGAAGGCCTGCTGACCCGCGCCTTCGAGCCGATGCCGGCGGAGCGTGTGCTGATCATCCGTGAGTGGGTCGAGGAGGCCAAGGCTGGCGGCAATGTGATGATCGAATACCAGCCGCTGATGCCCCTGCATTCGGCGGCCGCCGAGATCTACTCGGTGCATGCAAAGCTTCGCGACTATCGGGATCCGCTCGGTGGCGTGCACCGCGACGAATACCTGCGTCTGGCCCGCGAGGCCGGGGCGATGGTAATGATCGACCGCATGAGCCTGTTCCACGCGTTCGAGACCCTCGAGCAGGAACATGCGCGTGGTCGCGGCACACAGATCATCGTGCCGATCGAACTCGAAACCCTCAAGGACCTTCCGTGGCGCTGGCTCGAAGCCGAACTGCGCAGGCGCCAGCACCTGCTCGGACGACTGATCGTCGAACTGGTGGCCGGTCCGGTCCTGCTCGACAAGGACAGCGTGAAGAGGATCGTGCGCCTGCGTCGCTACGGGGTGCGCATCGGCCTGTCGGATACGGGCGACACGCTGGAAGAGGTCGCCACCTGGGCAAAACTTCCGGCGGACTTCCTGCGTTTGCGGCATGCCGTGGCGGGCTCGGCTTCTGCTGATGAATTTCGCACGGCAATGGCTTCCTGGAAGTCGAAGGGCCGCAGCCTGATCGTCGACGAGGTTGAAGAAACTCGGGCGGTGGCCCAGCTCGGGAGCCTCGGGGTCGATCACTTGCGCGGCCACGCCCTCGGCGCGATCGGCCCGCGACTCGACCACGACTTTTCCGTTTCGATCTGAGCCGGGCTTGAACGCAGTCGCCGGCCCTCGCCTCGTCGCATTCCCGCCGGGCGCCCGCAACCGGGCATGCTCAGGCTATCGTGGCCAGCCTCCGGCGCATCTGTCTGCGCAGGAGCATCCAGCTGAGCACGGCCTGCAAGGCCACGGTGGTCACCGAGAGGTACCAGACCTGCTCGATCCGGAAACCCTCCTGGTGCGACAGCCATAGCGCCGGAAGGGCGAACATGAGCAGGCGCGTCGTCGTGCTGAGCAGGGCCGGCCAGGTATTGCCGAGCGCCTGGAACATGCCCGAACACGTGAAGATGATGCCCTGGGCGACGAAATTCAGCGAGATGATGTGCAGGAACTGGGCACCGGTATCGATGACGTCGCGTTCGCTGGTAAAGCGCGAAACGAGCCAGGCCGGATTCCATTGGCACAGAAGGGTCAATGTGAGCATGACGACGCAACTCATCAGCACGGCCGTGCGAAACGTTTCCCGAACCCGATCAGGCTTGCCCGCACCGAAATTCTGTCCGGCCACCGCTGGCGTCGAAAAGGCGATGGCCATGGCCGGCAGGAAGATCGACTGCATGACCCGCCCGCCGACGCCGAAACCGGCCTGCGCGGCCGCGCCAAAATCACGAATCACGGTGTAGATCACCGCCATGAAGACGAACATCAATGCGAATTCGCCACCGGCCGGAAAGCCGATGCCGAGCATGCGCTTCCAGGTATGCAGGCGCGGTCGCCACAAAGCGCTGTGGAAGGCGACGTACTTTTCCATGCGCACGAAATAGACCGCCATCATCACCACGCCGATCGCGATCGCGATCGAGCTGGCAAGTCCGGCACCGGCGACGCCGAGGGCGTGCCCGGTGCCCCAGCCGGCGATCAGGATCGGCGCGAGAATGATGTTCAGGAGCAGGGTCAGCACCTGCACGATCATGGTCGGCTTGACGATGCCGGTGCCGCGCAGGGCCGAGCCCATCGAGACCAGGGCGAACTGCAGGGCCAGCCCCGGTAGATAGAAGTGCAGATAGCTAAGTCCGGCTGCGGTGGTTTCCGCATCGGCACCGAGGCTGCTCAGGTAATCGTCGCCGAGTCCGTATCCGAGCGCGAGGGTGAGTGCGGCGCAAAGCGCGCTGAGCACCAGCGACTGGTTGAAAACGAGGTTGGCGTCGTTGACGTCCTTGCGGCCGACGGCATGGGAGATCAGTGCGACCGTGCCGACGCCGAGCATCTGGGTCAGACCAAGCACGATGTACATGACGGTGCCGCCCACGCTGACCCCGGCGATGGCCGAATCGCCGAGCTGGGCGACGAAGTACAGGTCGACCAGGAAATAGAGCGTCTGGATCAGCATGCCGACGGCCATCGGCACGGCCATTTGCACGATATGCCCGGCGATCGGGCCTTCGGTCAGGTCTTTCATGGGATTCCATGCGAGCGGTCGGGTCCGGCCGGACCCTTGGATCAACGGCGTAGTTTGCACGACTCCAGGCAACTCTGGAAAGCGGACGGGCCCGGCCTGTCCCGCTGCTGATGCTTGAATCATCCGCCGCCATCCTCACCTTGGACGGATCGGGGTGCAGATGCATCCAAAGGAGGCAGACATGGCAACCGGTTGGGCAGGCGATGGCGCCGTGCAGGACCAGATCGATGCGACCATCAAGGATGGCATCAAGCGGGCACGCACCAAGCTGCGCAACGGCCCGGGTCTGACCCATTGCGAGGAATGCGAGGCGCCGATTCCCGAAGCCCGGCGCAAGGCCGTCGCCGGCGTGCGTCTGTGCGTGAGCTGCCAGGACGCGCGCGATCGCGAAGAGCGGGGTGCTGCCGGCATCAACCGGCGCGGCAGCAAGGACAGCCAGTTGCGCTGACTGAAACCTGGTTCGGCAGGGTTCGTTTCCGGGCACAAAAAACGGCGGCCGGATCGCTCCGGCCGCCGCGGGTTATTTCCCTCGGGCGGTTAATCGTCCTGTCGGCTTATGGTGTGTAGCTGGCCGTCAGGCTGACTCCCGAGAAGGTGGCATAGGCGCGGATCCGCACATAGTAGGTGCCGGCCGTCGGTGCCGCGAACGAGCAGGTTTCGGTATTGCCCGACGTGTACGGACGGCAGGTGTAGCTGCTGGTCGTCGGTGCAGATCCGAGGCGCACGTACAGGTCCGCATCGCCGGTTCCTCCGGACATGTTGAACGACAGGTTGGTCGCGCCAGCCGGAACCACCAGGGTGTAGGTCGACGTCCAGTTGTTCTTGCTCGCCGACAGCCCGGTGATCACGGTCCCATTGCAGAGGACCGTACCGGATGGCGTGCAGCCACCGCCGCTGCTGACCGTGACCGACTTGGTCGTGGCATTGCTGGCGCCGTCGTCGTCGGTCGCCGTCAGGGTGACGCTGTAGGTGCCCGCCGAGGCATAGGTATGGCTCGGATTGGTTGCCGTCGAAGTGCCACCGTCACCGAAGTTCCAGGAGCGCGATGCGATCGTGCCGTCGCTGTCGGTGGAGGTGTCGGTGAAGCTGGCCACGAGCGCGCTCGTGGTGAAGCTGAAGTTCGCCGATGGCGGATTGTTGCTTGCGATCGAGTAGCTTCCGGTCAGCGAAACTCCGGTGAAGCTGGCATAGGCCTTGACCCGGACGTAGTAGGTGCCGACCTGGGCGGTCGCGATCGGGCAGGATTCCGAGTTGCCGTTGCTGTACGGGCGGCAGTCGTAGCTCGTATCGGTCGGCGCACTGCCGAACTTCACGTACAGGTCGGCATCGCCGGTGCCGCCGGAGATGACGAAGTTCAGGCCGGTCGCGCCGGCCGGCACGTTCATCGTGTAGTTGACGTCGTTACCGGTGGTGGCGGCCAGGCCGCTCACGGTGACGCCGTTGACCAGCACGTTGCCGCCGCCGCTGACCGTGACCGACTTGGTCACCGCGTTGCTGGCGCCGCCGTTGTCGGTAACCGTCAGGGTCACGCTGTAGGTGCCCGAACTGGCGTAGGTGTGGCTCGGGTTGGTCGCGGTCGAAGTGGTGCTGTCACCGAAGTTCCACGAGCGCGACGCGATCGAACCATCGCTGTCGGTCGAGGTATCGGTGAAGCTCGCCACCAGGCCGCTGGTCGAGAAGCTGAAGTTGGCGACCGGCGGGTTGTTGCTGGCGGCGGTACCGGTGAAGTTCTGGCCACTGACGTTGGCCCCGCTCACGGTCACGCTGCGGCTGGTCGGCGAGAACGTGTAGCCACCGAGGCTCGGCGTCAGGGTGTAGCTGCCGTTGGCCAGGCTGGTCAGCGTATAGGCGCCGCTCGAGTTGGTCGTCGTGCTGACCGTGCCGGTGCTGACGGTGACCCCTGAGATGCCGACGCCGGAGCCGGTCGATACCGTGCCGGAAATCGAATACGTGCTGGGCGGCGCGCCGCAATCGCTGAACTTGAAGTCCTGGATACGCGTGTTCCAGCTACCCGATGGACGGTACATGCCGACCATCCAGAACGTGCAGTCGTCGCTCGGATCGACCGCCATCTGGTAGTAGTCGCCCCAGCGTCCCGAGGTTTCGGCCGCTGCTCCGGAAACGACATTGTTCTCGCCGAGGGTCATCACGCCAGCCGGATCGGAGGCCATGCGCCCGGTGTAGCCGAGGCTCGCATAGACTGTCGGCGAACTCGTCTTGGTCTTGTTGTAGCCCAGCGCGATGTTGCCCTTGTTGTCGCTGGCGATCGTGCCGAGCAGGTGATGGGTGCTGGTATCGCCCGGCGCGAACGTGCCTTCCTGCTGCAGCGTCCAGTTGCCGCTGCCGATCTTGCGCAGTTCGAACCAGCGGATGCCGGCGTTGACCACGGTGCCGGTGCGCGCCGCATTAACGTTGGTCGCGAACTGGCCGACGATCGACTCGTAGCTGCCCATGTTGCGGTAGACGAGCGAGTTGAGGATGACCTCGCGGATCGGGTCGAGCAGGGACGAGGATCCCGGCTGCGGCACGGTCGCGAACGTCGAGTAGTTGCGGAACCAGCTGTTGTACTCGGTGATCGGGATGCGTGGCAGCGTGCTGATGCTGCTGTTCGACGGCGTGTTCCAGTCGATGTCGATCGAGTACAGGTCGATGAAATCGCGGGTGGTGTCGGCCGAACCGCCGGCATGGGCCTCGTCGTCGTTGTGGCGGGCGAGGATCTGCCGGGTCGATGCCGGCGGAGCATGCGCGGTATCACCCATGAAGGTGGCAGGAGTCAGGGCTTGGAAGCCATAGCCGCCGAGCTTCGGTACGCTGGCGAAGCGCTGCTGCGCGCGCGCCGTGGCGCCATTGAGCATGTTGGCGCGATCGTAGGCGTAGGCGGTGACGTTGCTCTGGCCTTCGTTGTCGGTGCAGACATAGGCGTTGTTCCAGACGCCGCAATGCGGATAGTCGTTCTGGGTCGGGGTCGAGAACCCGTAGAACCACCAGCCGCCGGAAACCGGGTCGGACGTCTTCGAAACGTAGATGCACATCTTGGCCGCCGAGGAGCTGCCGCCCATTTCGAGCAGGAACCAGCGGTTGGCCAGACGATCGAACAGCACGATCGGATCGCTGACCGAGGTGCGGCAGCCGTCGCCGGACGGTGCGAGAGACGAGAACGTGGTCGGTCCGGCCAGCTTGGTGCCGGACTTGTTGTAGATCGTGAAGGTGGTGCCGCTGCTGCCGTTGACACCGTAGATGATGTGGCTGGCGCTGACGTCGACCACCGGATCGCCCGGCGAAACGCCGGTGTTGCCGTTGTTGATGCTGACCCGGGTTTCCGAGCGGTATTGCGAGGTGAACGGCGACCTGTTGTCGTCCCAGAGCTTCTGCAGCTCGGGCAGGCGGTCGGGTTCGGTCAGCAGCCACGAGGGTGCCGCGGTATTGATGCGGTCCGGTGGAAAGAACTGGCGCTTGTGCGCTTCCTTGATCGGCATTCCGGGCCGCCAGGCCGCGGCTACCGGAACGTCGCGCAGGTCGACGTCGATGCCGACGGCGGAGACCGGCTCGCCGATCTGGACGCCATTCGATACGCTGGTTTCGGACGCCGCGAGGGCGGAGCCGCTGCAACCGAGCAGCAGCGCCAGCAGGACGCCGGCGTAGGTGCAATTACGGAAATTCATCAATCTGTCCTCATACGGGAATCATTTGAAATCCGTGCGCCCGGTGCCGGCCGAGGGTGCGGCCGGGCAGGGGGCGCGTGCGTCAATCACTATCGCTATCCGCTTCCTCTTCGGTTTCCTCTTTCTGGCCGGATTCAGGATCGGTCGACATGAATCCGCTCCGGCGCAACAGGCGGATCTCTCCGCGCCGGCTTTCCACAACAATGCTCGCCCGGTCGTCGCCGACCAGGGCACGGGCCTGCTTGTTCGGTTCCTGCCCCGGCAGGTGCGTCACCTGCAGCGAGTACTCGGTGGCGAAGGCCGCCGAGGTGGCCAGTTCGAGATGGGCGTCGAGGCCATCGTCGACGGCGAGAATGATGTTGCCGGTGCTCGTCGCAAGGCGTTGCCGCGAACCCGCCGGAGCCTTGCCGAGCGAGGCTTCGATCGATCCCGGACCGGTTTCCGCATGGACGCTGCCCTGGGTGCCGCGCACGGCGATGTCGCCTGCCGTCGATCGCAGCTCGATGTCGGCGCGCACGCCGCGGCTTTCGATCAGGCCACGTTCGGTATGCACGCTGACCGCGTGGCCGAGCGGGACGAGGATGACCATGTCGAGGCGTTGCCCGGGCGCGACCAGCGTGCCTTCCGGCAGGCGTGGCGCAATCCGGTAGCGGTCGCCGTCGACCGAAGGTTTCAATGCAATGGTCTTGCCGGCCGCAGGCTGCTGGGTCACTGCATGCAGTTCCAGCACGTTCTCGTAGCCACCGAAGCGCAGGCGGACATCGCCGTAGGGATTGTCGACGACCAGTGCCTGGCCAGCCGGCAAGGTGGACGACACATCCTGGCGCACGATCCTGATATCGGAGCCGTCGCCGCTGGCGGACGGCGACGCCGGGGTATCGGTCCCGGTCGTTGCACACGCGCACCCACACATAGCCGCGAAAACGCCGCCGAACAGTATCGTCCGCAATGCTGTCTCCCAAGACGCGATACACGCCAAGAAACGCAATGACCGGCAGTGCATGCAGCGCCGGCTCCCCCACTACGTCTCAAGCCCCAGTCAGACCGGACCTCGAGGACGAGGTCGGCTCAACCCGAGCCGGATCATGCATAAGTTGCCGGGTCCTTACAAGGGGTAACGGCGAGCTGTGTCTCATTCCAGCCTCGTCGGTCCTGCCATTCTGACCTTCTGGAGGAGGCCAGCGACCATCGATCGATGGCGCCCGCCCATGCGCGGATCGGAGTATCGTCGGCATACCCGTCTTTGCTGCCCGGTGGAGGAAGTCTTGCGATGATCGGCTATGTCACCCTCGGCACCAACGACCTCTCTCGCGCGGGGAACTTCTACGATGCGCTGCTCGCCGAAATCGGTGCGAAACGGCACATGCAATCGGAGCGATTCATCGCCTGGGCGGTACGTCCGGACCAGCCGGCGCTCGGCGTCATCCTGCCGTACGACGGCGCTCCGGCCAGTGTCGGCAATGGCACGATGGTCGCCCTCGTCGTCGATAGCCCGGACAAGGTCGATCGCCTTTACGCCAGGGCGATCGAACTGGGCGGCCGTAGCGAGGGTCCTGCCGGACCGCGTGGTCCGGGCTTCTACGCCGGCTACTTTCGCGATCTCGACGGCAACAAGCTCAACGTGTTCTGCATGGTCGCCGCACCGGCATCGTCCTGATCCTGCGGCCAGCATCGGCTTCGGCGGCCGGATGATGCGAACAGCTGCAGACCCGGCGCGGTGCCCGGGTCGCGCACTTCGGGCCAGCTTCCCTTAGGATTGCGGGTTGTCGAAACCAGATCCGGACCCGAGGACCTCTCCCGCATGACCGATCAATTGCCCGACCGACTCTCGGTCGATCCAAAAAGCCCGTATCACGATGCCGATCTGCTCGCCCGTGGCGTCGGCATCCGCTTCAATGGCGAGGAACGGACCACCGTGGAGGAGTACTGCGTCAGCGAGGGCTGGATCCGGGTCGCGGCGGGACGCTCGCTGGACCGGCGTGGGCAACCGATCACGATCAAGGTCAAGGGCAAGGTCGAGCCTTATCTCCTGAACGCCGGCGATCCGGCCAAGGCGGACTGATCCAGCCGACTGCAGGGCCGCGCGCTTTCGTTGGTCGCAGAGGGGTGATCCTGGACGCCGGCCAGGAACGGGCGTTCACGCGGCCGGGGGATCCGGTTTCCTTGCGGCCGCAATCTCCGCATCGGTTTGCGTTTCGTCGTCGACGATCGGCAAGGGCTCTGCCGACGCCGGTTTCGGCGTCGTCGTCCTGGCCTCGCCTGCGAACTGCTCGTAGGCTTCGATGAGGTTGTCGGCCAGGGCCTTGTACACCGGCTTGCGGCAAATCAGCGAAGAACTGGCCCGGGCGATCAGGCAGGCGGCCATGATCGGCAGGGCCATCTGCTGGTTCGCGGTGAGCTCCATCGAAATCACCGCGGCGGTGAGCGGCGCCTGGGTTACGCCGGCGAGATAGGCCGCCATCGCCAGCAGGACAACCGCGGACGGGTCGGAACCGGGCAGGAAGGTGCTGATGTTGGCGCCGAGGCCGGCCCCGACCGACAAGGCCGGGGAGAAGATGCCGCCCGGTATGCCGGCCCAGAATGAAGCAATGTTGCCGCAGAACTTGAGTACCCCGAAGGCCTCGACGGCATGCCCATGGCCTTCAAGGATGGCCCGGGCCTGCGGATAGCCGGTGCCGTACAGGCCGGTGTCGGTGAGCTGGCTGAGCAGGACCAGGACCAGTCCGCAGGCGGCCGCGAAGACTACCGGCTGGCGCTTGCGCAGGCGACCGATGAAGCCGCGAAAGCCGCCATGGTGGGGGATGATCAGGCGCGCGAAAAGTCCTCCGGCGAGGCCGCAGAGACCGCCGGTTGCAAGTACCGCGAACCAGGCCTTGCCGAGCGGCAAGCCGATGTCGAGGCGACCGAAATACGCATAGTTGCCGAGGATGCCGAGCGAGACCACGCCGGCCATGATGACTGCGGTCAGCAGGATGCCGCTCATGCGATGCTCGAACGCGCCGCTCATTTCCTCGATGGCGAACACGACACCGGCCAGCGGCGTATTGAAGGCGGCCGCGAGGCCCGCCGCCGAGCCGGCCAGGATGAAGCGCGCGCTGGCGGCCGGGTCGTCGAAACCGAAGCGCCGTCCTAGCGAATACAGCAATCCTGCGCCGACGTGCACGGTGGGTCCTTCGCGGCCGATCGAGGCGCCGCCGATCAAGGCAGTCAGGGTCAGGGCCATTTTTCCGACCGCCATGCGCACGCTGAGCAGGCTGCGCCGGAACGGCTCGTCTTCCAGCTTCAGGGCCGCGATCGCCTGCGGTATGCCGGATCCGCGCGTCGGCTTGAGGGCGCCCTCGGTGACCCAGGCGAGCAGGGCGAAAATCAGTGGCGTGATCAGGAACGGCCACCACGAACTGTGGGCGACGATTTTCTGGAAAAGACCGAAGGCACGGTCGGCAGCCTGGGCGAAGCCGACCGCGGCGAGGCCGACCAGGATCGCGCCCGACCAGAACAGGATGCGGCGTCGCCAGTGCACGGGTGAAAACAGTTCCTGTGCGGCGGTGCGCCAGTGTGCCGTGGGCTTTTCCGCCGAATTCCCGCTGTCGCTGCCGCCCATCGGTGAAAGAAACTCCTGGTCAGGGGAGCGCCATGATACATGCCATGATTCGGGCGGCTGCCGGTTCGGCTGCGCCCGGACCGAGCCGAGCTCCGGCGAATCACGTTAAAGTGATGCGGACCGCGCAAACCGATGAAATGCGATGCGAACCCTGTTTCGACTTGATCTCGTTCTGAATCTTCCATGGCTGGCCGCGGCAGTGCTGGCGCTGGCCTGCCTGGCGCCTGCGCGCGCCGACGAACCGATGCCGGCCCATCTGACCTTGCGCGTTCCGTCGACGCTGCTGGCGGAAACGCGCGTCGTCAATGTCTACGTGCCACCGGGCTACGACAGCAAGGCGGATCGACGCTATCCGGTCCTCTACATGCTCGATGGCGGCGAAAAAGAGGACTTCCCGCACCTCGTCGAGGCCCTCGATGCCCTGATCAGGTCGGCGGACATTCCGCCGATGCTGCTGGTCGGCATCGAGAACACCGAGCGGCGTCGCGACCTGACCGGACCGACCGATATCGCCTCGGACCGCGAAATCGCAGCGGTGGTCGGCGGCTCAGCGACGTTTCGCGCCTTCATCGAACGCGAACTGATGCCCCTGATCGGAACTTTCTACAAGGTCTCGGGGGAACGCTCGATCATCGGTGAATCACTGGCAGGATTGTTCGTCGTCGAGACGCTGTTCGTGCAGCCAGGCCTGTTCGATACCCATATCGCCCTCGACCCGAGCCTATGGTGGAATGCCGAGCAATGGTGGCGCGAGGCGGGAAGCCGACTCGAGACGAACGCCGGAATGCAGGCGCGGCTGATCCTCGCCGCCGCAGGCGACAGCGGCAACTCGGCTGCTCACCTGGTCGACGCGCTGTGTCGCAATCCGCTGCCCGGCCTGCGCTGGACCTATGCGCCCCATCCCGAGCTGCAGCACGCGACCATCTTCCGTGGCCTCGAGCGCGATGTGCTGCGCCAGGCGTTTTCCGGTGAGGCGCTGGCCGAACCGGATTGTTCCGCGGCGCGGTCGGACTGAGCGACCGCAAGCAGCAAGGGCCATGGCGCGTTCGTGCCTGCGGATCGACAAGGCTGCATGAAAGAAATTTCGCCTTTTTCCTGTCGTTGATGGGAATCGAACCGGATGGAGAAACACGTGCTCAGAGTCTTGTTGTTGACGGTGCTGCTGATGGCTGCGTCTGCATCGGCGCCAGCAGTCGAACTTGCCGCGTCGGCCGAGCAGGTACGTCCGCTGCTGCTCGGTTCAAAGATGCCTGAGGTTGCGTTGCGCACGACCGATGGCAAGCAGACCAGCTTGCGCGCGCAGGTCGACGGCAAGCCCGCGATCCTGGTTTTCTACCGCGGCGGCTGGTGC
The DNA here is from genome assembly GCA_019634795.1 of Dokdonella sp. GTDB lineage: Bacteria > Pseudomonadota > Gammaproteobacteria > Xanthomonadales > Rhodanobacteraceae > Dokdonella. The sequence goes on along the minus strand of JAHCAR010000005.1, from coordinate 161,332 downwards.
CCCTACTGCAATCTGCAGCTCAGCGACTTGCGCCTGATCGTCAAGGACGTCGAGGCGCTGGGCTACCGGCTCATCGCGATCAGTCCCGATCGACCCGAGGAGCTCTCGCGAACGATGAGCAGGGACAAGCTCGACTACGTCCTGCTTTCCGACAGCAGGGCCGAGGCACTGGCCGCATTCGGCATCGGCTATCGCGTCGACGATGCGACGATCGAGAAGTATCACGGTTACGGCATCGACCTCGAAGAGGCTTCCGGCGAAAGCCACCACGCCCTCCCGGTGCCCTCGGTCTTCATCGTCGATGCGCAAGGCATCCTCCAGTTTTCCTACAGCCATCCTGACTACAAGGTCCGCGTGCCTGGTTCGGTCGTACTCGCGGCGGCGAAGGCGATTGCAGAGCGCAAGCAGTACCTGAAGCCGGAAAGCTGAACGACCAGGGCGGATTCGCGTCGCGGGTCTGGGACGGCATACCCGTGCATGCGAACATGGCCGCATGAATCCCGAGGAAAATACCGCTGACCTCGTGGCCCGGCTCGATTTCGCCGCCACGCTCGCCCGCATCGCCGAAGACGTGCAGGACCTGGTTGGCCAGGGCAAGGTGGCTGCCTACATTCCGCGCCTGGCCGAGGTTCCCGCGGACCGCTTCGGCATGGCCGTGGCCACCCTGGACGGGCGCGTGTTCGAGGTCGGTGATGCGGCAACGCCGTTCTCGATCCAGAGCATCTCGAAGGTGTTCACGCTGACCCTGGCCCTCGAGGCCCTTGGGGGCGATCTCTGGAAACGGGTCGGACGCGAACCCTCGGGCAGTGCCTTCAATTCGCTGGTCCAGCTCGAGCGCGAGTCGGGCATCCCGCGCAATCCGCTGATCAATGCCGGCGCCCATGTGGTTGCCGACGTTATTCTTTCGAGCACGCCGACAGCGCAGGCCGATCTGCTCGAGTTCGTGCGCGCGCGTGCCGACAATCGCGCCATCGTCATGGACGAGGAGGTCGCCGCTTCGGAGCGCGATGCCGGCTACCGCAATGCGGCCTTGGCCAATTTCATTCGCAGCTTCAGGAACCTCGACAACCCGGTCGAGCGCGTGCTCGATTTCTACTTCCATCAATGCGCGCTGCAGATGAGCTGCCTGGACCTGGCCCGTGCCTTTCTGTACCTGGCCAATCGCGGACGCTGCCAGCGCAGCGGCCAGTCCGTGATCAGCGCCGAGCGGGCCAAGCGCATCAATGCGCTGATGCTGACCTGCGGAACCTACGACGCGGCCGGTGAATTCGCTTTCCGCGTCGGCCTGCCAGCCAAGAGCGGTGTCGGTGGCGGCATCGTCGCCGTGGTGCCGAACGCCCTGGCCCTCGCGGTCTGGTCGCCCGGACTCGACGAAAAGGGCAACTCGCTGGCCGGGGCAGCAGCACTCGACCGCTTTACCGCACTGACCGGTTTGTCGATATTCTGATCGACCTGTCGATCCGGGAACCTCATGTCGAGCAAGACCCCACGCAAGAACGGCACGGACCAAAAGGCAAAAGCGGAGACGGAAGAAGCGATCGGCGAGTCCTTTGCCCTTTCTGCCGACGAGGTCAGCGAGGTCGAGGAGAGCCGGCCGCCGCGCGTCCAGGTGCTACACGAAACGATTCGCCGCCAGGGCGAGGAGGAACTGCACCGGACCGCGGCGGCCCTTGCCTGGTCGGCCCTGGCGGCCGGGCTTTCGATGGGCTTCTCGATGCTCGCCCGTGCCCTTCTGCGCACGCATCTGCCGGAGGCGCAAGGCGGATTCCTGATCGAGAACTTCGGCTATACCATCGGTTTCCTGATCGTGATCCTCGCGCGCCAGCAACTATTCACCGAAAACACGATCACCGCCGTGCTGCCGGTAATGACGGTGCCGAGCCTGACCACGTTTGCCCGGTTGCTTCGGCTCTGGGGCATCGTCCTCGTCGGCAATCTCGTTGGTGTCGCGCTGTTCGCCTATGGCGTGCTGCACATGCAGGTGGTCGACGAACCGGTCCGCGCCAGCATCGCCGGCCTGGGAGCCGAGATCATGCACAACCTGCCCTGGCAGATGTTCACCAAGGGCATCGTCGCCGGCTGGCTGATCGCGACGATGGCCTGGCTGTTGCCGGGCGCCGGCACGTCGCGAGCGCTGATCGTGCTGTTGGTCACCTATCTTGTCGGCATCGGCGGCTTTACCCACATCATCGTCGGCTCGACCGAAGTGCTCTATCTGGTCTTCTCGGGCCAGGCGACGTTCGCTTCCTACCTGTTCGATTTCGCCTTGCCGACGCTGGCCGGAAATATCGTAGGCGGCAGCGTCATTTTCGCCCTCATCAGCCATGCCCAGGTGCGCAGTGATGATTGATCCTGGTTTGTCCGTAGATCCGAAGCCATGAGCGGCTCCGGCGAAAAGATGAGTTTCAACGCCACCTGGTCGATGGCCGTCGGCGGCATGGTCGGTGGCGGCATCTTCTCGACGCTCGGTGTCGTCATCGGCATTTCCGGCGATCTGGCCTGGTTCAGTTTCGTTGTCGCCGGACTGATCGCGCTGGCCGCCGGCTACAGTTACGTGGAACTGACCGAACACTATGGAAAGGGCGGTGGCGCCTTCACCTTCCTGCGCCAGATCGGCGCCATGCAATCGGCGGGCACGCTGGCCTGGGTCCTGATCATCGGCTACGTGCTGACCAATGCCGTCTATGCCTACACGTTCGGGCAATACCTCGCCCACGTGCTCGGCCTCGGCCCGTTGTTTGCCCGCTCAGCGGCGGTCTCGATCATGGCCGTCTTCATCGGGCTCAACCTGCGCAGCATCGGCCAGTCGAGCACGGTCGAGATCGTCCTGGTCTGGTTCAAGATGGTGGTGCTTGTCGGCCTGGCGATCTTCGGGCTCAGCCACTGGGACCCGCCGATGATGGCGCGTGGCGCACCCGACGCAGGCATCACGACCGCGCTGTTCGGCGCAGCGGCGGTGTTCATGGCCTATGAAGGCTTCCAGTTGCTCGCCTATGACTACGAGGACATCGAGAATCCAAACCGGACCTTGCCGAGGGCTGTGCTGTCGGCCATTGCGGTCGTCATCGTCGTCTACGTCATGGTCGCGATCGGCACGCCGATGCTGATCGGTGCCGACGGTGTCATCAACAATCAGGAAGTGGCCCTGGCCCTGGCTGGCGAAAAAGCCCTTGGAACCACGGGTCTGGTCGTCGTCACCGTCGCCGCCGCGTTCTCGACCGGTTCGGCCATCAACTCCACGCTGTTCGCCACCGCGCGACTGGCCCGCGAAGTGACCCAGAAAGGTCAGCTTCCGGAATCGGTCGACCATGAGAACCGCTTCGGCATTCCCGATCGCGCCGTGATCACGCTCGGTGTGCTGGCTGCGGCCTTCGCCGCGATCGGTACCCTTTCCGGACTGGTCGAAGCGGCAAGTCTGGCTTTCCTGTGCACGTTTTCGATCGTCTGCGCGCTGGCCTTTCATGCCCGCGCCGGCTGGCGCATCGTCACCGGCAGTGGCGCACTGGCCAGCGCGGCCGCGGCGCTGGCCCTGGTCGACCGCCTGTGGCGGACGACGCCGATTGCCCTGGTCCTGTTCGGCGTCCTGCTCGTAATCGCCGTGTTTGCGCGCCCATGGCTGCTACGTCATGCAAAAACCCGGGTGCCGAGCGAGGACTGATCGGGGCGCGAATACCTGTGCCTACGCGGCGGGGGCGGGCAGGGCAACCTCGAGGATCTCGCAGGCCGACGAGGATTCGAGTCGCCCACTCCAGCGGGCCGGCAGCACGCAGGCGTCGTCGCTGTCCAGATCGATCATTTCGTCGGCGACCGGGCCGAGTCTGAGCCGTCCGCAGAGCACAAAGAGAAAATGCACCGGAGCGGCCAGCATCGGCATGCCGGCCGGCTTGCCGGGTGATCCGTGCAATCTCAGTACCCGCACGCTCGCCATGCCGTTCGTGGCATCCGCGATTCCCGTATCGGCGAACTGCAGCCGACCCTGCGCGGACGATTGCCAGAGCGCTTGCGCGGCGACGTGGCGGACGAAGCGTTGGCCGCCGAAGCGTCGTTCGCCGTCGACCTGCGGTGTGGGCAGTGCGAGCTCATGGTCGCGCCAGGTTGCATGTTGCGCGGGACTGCCGACTTCGATGACTTCGAGTCCCGCAGAGGCTTCGAGCACGCGGTGACGAATCGTCGGCGGCTGCAGCACGCAGTCCCCGGGCTGCAGGACGAAGGGTGGGCCCTGGTCCTCGTAGATCACGCGAACCCAGCCGCGCCGGCAGAAGATCAGCTGCACGCCGACTTCATGGAAGTGCACATAGTCCGGAACGGGGCCGCCTTCTACGATGCGGATATGCGAGGCGATGACGCGGCCATCGATGCGGCCCGGGATCAGGTCGCGGTATTGCATACCGGCGCGGCCCGTGACCCAGGCGGACGCACTGTCGGCACGGCGCAACAGGAATTCGCGCGATTTGGCGAGTGCAGGATCCGCCTGTGCGGGCTCCTGCCAGGCGATGCGCAAGCCGCCGGGTGCCGATGCGGGCAACCCGGCGCTGGCCACCGCACCGCGCAGCTCAGCGGGCAGTCGCAGCTCGGGCATCGGCGCGTTCGCCTGGTCGAGTGCGGTCGACTGCAGGCGCAGTTTGATGCCGTGGCCGGAGATCAAGGCGACGGTCGGCGCGTCGGCGGGCATGGTCATGTCGAGTCGAAAGCCGAGTCTGTCGACGTAAAACGCGACAGCGGCATCGAGGTCGCCGCAGGTGAGGACCAGTTCGGCACTCGGTAAATGACCGGCGCGGCAGGAGACAGCGGAATCTTTCATGCGGATTGGTCGGATCAGGCTGTCCGGACAGTATGCCGATTCGCCCGGCGATGCGTGGCACGGTCGGACGGATAGCCCATGAGGTCGCTGCGACGCGACGAGTCGCATGCCGCGTGGACTGATCTTCGGCCGGACTGTCCAGACCATGAAGGGGCAACGGTGACCGTTGCCGCAAGATCTCGGGCCGCAGATGCCTGCGGCGCGTCGCAACTGTGATGCGGTGCTGCAGCACAGAGTCTAGGATAATTCGGAGCTGATCTTCAGCCAAGGAACGTTACAATTTAGATCATATATATCCGATAGATAGAATGCATTTCTTATGTTTGTTCGAGGTTCAGACCCGCGCTACTTGCCTTGACGTCGCCGCGCCAAGCGTCCAGTGTGAAAGCGCATCCTCCGGGAGATCTCATGTCAGAACGCGCCGCGATCTTCGACGAGATGGGTTGGCCCGACCATATTCGGCCACCCTATGCACTGGTCGATGCCTGGCTCAAATCGTTGCCTGCCGAACAGCTCGCCCTCAAGCGTCGCGAAGCAGAAGTACTGTTCAGGCGCATCGGCATCACCTTCGCCGTCTATACCGAGGGCGGCGACCCTGAACGCCTGATTCCGTTCGATCTGATTCCACGCGTGATGGCCCAGGCCGAATGGCAGAGCCTGCGCAAGGGCCTCGAGCAGCGCGTGCGCGCCCTGAATGCCTTCATCCACGACGTCTACCACGATCGCGAGATTCTCAAGGCCGATCGCATCCCCGAACGCCTGGTCCTCAACAACCCGCAGTTCCGCCCGGAAATGGTCGACCTCGACCTGCCGCACAATGTCTACACGCACATTGCCGGCATCGACATGGTGCGCACCGGCCCGGACGAGTACTACGTGCTCGAGGACAACTGCCGGACCCCGTCCGGCGTTTCCTACATGGTCGAGAATCGCGAAGTCATGATGCGGCTGTTCCCGGAGCTGTTCCGTCGCGCCGGCGTCGCCCCGGTCGCGCACTACGGCGACGAACTGCTCGAAACCCTGCGCTCGGTCGCCCCGCCGAACTGCCAGGGTGAGCCGACCGTGGTGCTGCTGACCCCGGGCATCCACAACAGCGCCTATTACGAGCACGCCTTCCTCGCCGACGAGATGGGCATCGACCTGGTCGAGGGCGCCGACCTGCTGGTCAAGAATGAAATCTGCTACATGCGCAGCACCAGCGGCCTGACCCGGGTCGACGTGATCTACCGGCGCATCGACGACGACTACATCGACCCGCTCGTGTTTCGACCCGAATCGATGCTCGGCGCTCCGGGCCTGCACTTCGCCACACGTGCCGGCAACCTGACCCTGGCCAACGCGATTGGCGCCGGCATCGCCGACGACAAGGCGGTCTACATCCACGTGCCGGAAATGGTGCGCTTCTATCTCGGCGAGGAACCGCTGCTGCAGAACGTGCCGACCCACGACTGCAGCAAGCCCGAAGACCTCGCTTACACCCTGGCCCACATCGACCAGCTCGTGGTCAAGGCCGTGCATGGCTCGGGCGGCTACGGCATGCTGGTCGGTCCGCACGCGAGCAAGGCCGAGATCGAGACTTTCGTTGCCCAGCTCAGGGCGCGGCCGCATGATTACGTGGCCCAGCCCACGCTGGCCCTGTCGACGGTGCCGACCTTCGTCGAATCGGGCATCGCACCAAGGCACGTCGACCTGCGGCCCTTCGTGCTCAGTGGCGAGCAGATCCGGATCGTCCCGGGCGGCCTGACCCGGGTCGCCTTGCGCGATGGCTCGCTGGTGGTCAATTCATCCCAGGGAGGCGGCACCAAGGACACCTGGGTGCTGGAACGCTGATGCTTGCCCGTACCGCTTCCAACCTGTTCTGGCTGGCCCGCTACATGGAGCGGGCCGATTACCTGGCACGGCTGCTCCAGGTCGCCGGCCACATGAGCGCGGTGCGCGTTGACGCGGACGGCAACAGCGAATGGGAATCGGCGATCGCCGCCGCCGGTTGCCACGAGGAGTTCTTTGCCAGGCACGAAGCGGCCACTGCCGAAAGCGTGATCGACTATCTCGCCTTCGATCGCGGCAATCCGTCGTCGATCTGCAACTGCATCGAAACTTCGCGGCGCAATGCGCGGGCCGTGCGCACCGCGTTGACCAGCGACATGTGGGAAGCGGTCAACACGAGCTGGATGGAGCTTCGCGATTTCGAATCCTCGGAAATGAACGAGGATCGCCTCACCGAATTCCTCGACTGGGTCAAGGCGCGTACCAGCCTCGTCCACGGCGTCTATGCGAACACGATGCTGCGCCGCGACGGCTTTCATTTCACGCGCATCGGTCAGTTCCTCGAGCGCGCCGACAACACGGCGCGGCTGCTCGACGTGAAGTACCACGTGCGCCTGCCGACCGTTCAGGATGTCGGTGGCGTGATCGACTACTACCAGTGGCTGGCGGTGCTGCGCGTGGTCGGCGCCCGGCGTGCCTATCGGGTCCTGTTCAAGGGCCACGTCGAGCCGGCCCAGGTTGCCGAGCTGCTGATCCTGCGGCCTGAGTTTCCGCGCTCGCTGGTGTTCTGCTTCGAGCAGATCTGCCTGAATCTCGATGCCATCGAGGCCCATGACCCGCGTCTGAGCTCGGACTGCAAGCGAATCGCGCATTCACAATACGCAGCGCTGCGGTTCGGGCAGATCGAGCCGATCATCGAGCAGGGATTGCACGAGTTCCTCAGCGAACTGGTCGATCGATGCGGCCTGCTCGGCGCGGAGATCGCCCGCGGCCACCTGTTCTGATGCACCTGTCGATCCAGCACCGAACGGTTTACCGCTACGCCGAGCCGGCCTTGCGTGTGACCCAGGCGCTGCGACTCTGGCCCGCGGCCTGCACCGGACAGCGCGTGATCGGCTGGCAGGTCGACGTGGACGGCAAGGCCCTGCCTTACGCAACCACCGACGGCTTCGGCAATCCGGTCGCCACGCACACGGCCGATGGCGCGGTCGACCAGGTGCGCATCGACGTGCAGGGCCACGTCGAGACCGAAGACCTGCATGGCGTGGTCGGCGGCACGCTCGAACGCCTGCCGGTCCGCTTCTTCCTGTTCGAGACGCCATTGACCCATGTCGACGAGTCGATCCGCGAACTGGCGGGGCAGGTGCCATCGATCAACGACGCGATCGAACGCATGCACCGGCTCTGCAATCATGTCCGCGATCGCCTCGACTACGTCGCCGGTGAAACCGATTCGGCGACGACCGCGGCCGAGGCCCTGGCCAACGGATCCGGGGTCTGCCAGGACCATGCCCATCTGATGGCGGCGAGCGCGCGCGTGCTCGGATTTCCGGCGCGCTATGTCAGCGGCTATCTGTGCGCGGGCGTCGAGGGCGCCGAAGCGGCCAGTCATGCCTGGGCCGAGATCCACATCGCCGATTTCGGCTGGGTCGGTTTCGATGCGGCCAATCGCATCTGCCCGAACGAACACTATGTGCGCATCGCCTGTGGTCGCGACTATCACGATGCGGCACCGGTGCGTGGCGTGCACCGCGGTGGGCGCTCGGAGACGCTCGAGGTCAGCGTCAGCATCAGCGAAACGCCGGCGATGCCGACGCGGGGCGGATCGCCGGGCAATCGAGGCCAGTCCGCACAGCAATAGACGCGATCCGGCGGGTCCGGACGAAGCAGCGGGCCTGCAAGAAACCCTGCACTGGCACGGTCTTCTGACCGACAGGCGCCCAGCGCCGAAATCCGCGGAGGAAGCCGATGCCTATCCGAACCCTGGCCGCGACGTTGTTGTGCGCAGGCTTCGCCTTGCCGGCAATGGCCGATGACGCATGCAAGGCACACAGCGGCGAACGGATCGTGCCGCTGGTGGAGTTGTATACCTCGGAAGGCTGCAGCAGCTGTCCGCCTGCGGATCGCTGGCTGTCGGCGCGGCTTGCCGACACGCCGCTGAACTGGCTCGCATTCCATGTCGACTATTGGAACTACATCGGCTGGGCCGACCGCTTCGCCGATCCGCAGTATTCGGCGCGGCAGCGTCAGCGCGTGAATGCGGCCGGCGCCAGTACCGTATACACGCCGCAGGTGATGGTTGGTGCAAACGTTCGCGTTGCCTGGCAATCCGCAAGTGCGTTCGCGCACGCCGTCGAGGCGGACGAAGGGATCGCGCCTCTCGATCTCGCACTGTCCCTCGGCGCTGGCCCGGAAGGGATCGAGGTCAGCCTTGCGGCGCTCGACAAGCAACCCGCCGGGGCAAGCACCCGGGTCTGGCTCGCTCGCTATGTGGACGATCAGCAGTCGCGGGTCAGGGCCGGCGAAAACAGCGGAGCGACCCTGCACCACGATCGCGTGGTTACCCGACTCTGGGGGCCCTGGCAGATAGAGGATTCCCGACTGGAGCGGTCGCTGCGCCTACCCGCGGATTCATCGGACTGGGGTCTCGTCGCATTTGCCCAGGATGCGACGGGACGAACCCTGCAGTCTCTCGGCCTGAGCTGGAAGGCGTGCACGAGCGGCACCGCGAAACCTGCGCAACAGGCTGCCAATGGACATTAAGAATGCGCGCTAAGGCATTACAAAATATAGGATTAATGCGCTGATTCGGCGCAACTTCAAGGCTTGCGGTAGACCTGCACGAAGCGATCGGTCTTGCCGCGGATGGCCTCGTCGGTGACATTGCGGGTGCGTTCGTCGTCCTTGTGCCGAAGCACCTCGCTGCTGGCCACGAGCTCGAGTCCGTGCGCCTTGAAATCACTCCTGGCGAAGGCCTCGTCGATGCGATGCAGGGTTTGCGCGGCCGATTTGCCGGTTCCGGGCTTGGCCGAATGATCGACGATCAGCAGTTTCCCTCCGGGCTTGAGCGCCTTGACGATCTGATCGATGAACTGGCCGGCGTCGATCGCCGGCCAGCCCTGGTCCGGGTCGGCGACATAGAGGTCGTGGTAGGACATGATGATCATCGCGCCATCGAGCTTCTCCTCGCCGAGACCCATCGCCTCGTTGGGCACGATGCGGTAGTCGACATTGGCCAGGCGTCCGCCGGCAAGGCGGGCCTCGAGTGCCTTTTTTGCATAGGCGTCATAGGGCGGATTGTTGATCAGCAAGACCCGACCCTGCGGGCCGACGAGGCCGGCGAGAATCTCGCTGTAATAGCCGCCGCCACCGAAAATGTCGGCGATGGTCATGCCGGGTCCGAAGCCGGCGAGTTCGAGGACCGCTTCGGGCCTGTCGCGCGCGTCCCGTTCGCGGTCGCGGTCACTGCGGGCCGGATTGGCGATGGCGGATGCAATCGGGTCGGACTTCGGATGCGGCGCCGGCGCGGCGTGTGCATGCAGACAGAAGGCCAGCGACAGCAGCAATGAAAGGATCAACGGACGGGCGAAATGCATCGTGGGATTCCCTGGCGTGCGATGCGCCACTATGCGCGCATGAATCCGATCCGCACGCGGCCCGAAAGTCACTGCGCAGATCGCGCCTCGGCCGCCCACGGTCAGTGGGCCGGGCCCGCCCTGAACGCCAGGTAGGCGGTGATGACCGCGTCAGGCGCCTCGATCTGCGGGTAGTGGCCGATGCCTGCGAGTTCGCTGACGTCGGCATTCGGGACCAGCTGGCGATAGCGCTGCACCATGTGCGCCCCGGATATCGGATCGGCGAGGCCGTCGATCAGCTTGAGTGGCAACGAGGAAGTCTGCATCGCACCGACCCAGCGCTGGCGACGCTCGACACGCTCCCGCATGTATCCGATCAGTCCAGCCAGCGCACGCTTGCCCTTATTGAAACGGATCGCGTCCCAGAATTCGTCGAGCAGGTCCGGATCGGGCTGGCTGCCGGCACCGAAGATCCGCTGCATGCTGGCGCCGAGACTGCGCCTGCTCGAAAGCCGGGCGACCAGGCCGCCGAACGGCGACATCAGCAGGCGCTGGATCGCCAGCGGTCGATGGGTTTCGGGAAACAGGCCGCCATTGAGAAAACAGACGCTGCGCAAGCCGCCGGCGGATTCGGATGCGCCGTGGCGCGCCAGCAACTCCTGCGCGACCGTGTCGCCATAGTCGTGGGCGAGCACGTGCCAGTTGTCGACGCGGAGATGGGCAAGCAACGCTTCGAGAATGTCGGCCTGCTCGCCGATCGAGTAGCGATGCGGCCACGGCTTGGCCGAATGACCGAAGCCGAGAAGGTCCGGGGCAATGAGACGGTAGCCGCACGCCAGTCGCGGCCAGATCGCACGCCAATCGCTGGATGAGGTGGGAAAGCCGTGGATCAACAACAAGGGCGGGGCCTGCTGGCTTCCTTGCTGGCGCCAGAAGATGGCCCGCCCCGCATGCTCGAAGGTCGACCCGGCTTGCCGCCATTCCGCGTCCGTGTCCGCCGGCATCAGGATTGCGCGGCCTTGGCCACGCGGGCAGCGGACTGCTGGATGCGAACGAGATCGTCGGTCATCTTCAGGACCAGTTCGGCGCGCGCCAGTGCCTGCGAGGAATGGCGTGCCGCGGCCTTGCGATAGCGTTCGTCACCGAGGCAGGCCAGGGTTTGCAGCATCTTCTGCAGATGGATGCCGACTTCGACGAGTCCGGCGCCGTCGCGGGCGATCGGTATGAAGAAGTCGTCGAACAGTTCCTCGAGCTCGACCGGAGGCACATGCACGTTGGGGAAATGGATCTCATCCTGGCGGCTACGGTCGGGCGAATCGGGGTAATGATCCGACCACAGCGCCAGCATGCGTGCGCCGCGACTGAGTATGTCGATGGCCGTGCCGGGGTCGTTGACGGCTGGCGACAGGGCGCGTGAGGCGATCTCGGACAGTACGCAGACGCCGAACCTGGGGTCCTGGTCGAAGTTGCGCGACGAGGCGATGCTGAAGGCCTTACGGATATCCGCAAGGCATTCCTCCGGGAGAGTCTTCATTACGCATGCCAGCGGCTGCGCGGCCCCGGCGTAGTGACCCGGCAGGGCGACCAGATAGATCTCGATCTCCTGTTTTTCGGCGATATCCTGCAAGGCCTGCATGTCGACATGCTCGACGAAGCCGAAGCTGTCGCCATGGATCGACCGGGCGCCTTCGGGTATGCCGGCGTCGCCGGCTTCGCGCGGCTGTCCAGCCAGATAAGGAGCCGCCCGGCGCCGGCGGATGGCCTGGCTTGCCGCGGACTCGACGCGATCGCAGGTCGGCGCGACCCGACCGAGTCCGAGCACGTAATCGCTCCAGCGCACCAGGGTCATGACCACGATGACGATCACACCGAGGGTGACTGCATAGAGCACGACGCGACCGGTTTCGCCGTAAAGCCCGGTCTGCAGGGCAATGATGCCGACCAGGCTGAACAGGAACGAGCCGAGAAACGTCGCCAGGGCGTTCTGCGCAGTACTGTCCTCGATCAGCAACTGGGTCGCCCGCGGTGTCGTATTGCCGGTTGCCGAGGCATAGGCGCTGACCATGGTGCTGAGCGAGAAGATCATTACCGAGAGCATGCTCGAGGCAATGATCTGCAACAGCGTGTCGACCGCTTCCGCACCGATCTTGGTCGGCAGGTCCTCGGGGATGTAGCGCTTGACCAGGACCGCGATCAACGCGGTGACGATGGCAAGAACCGAGAACGCGGTCGCGCGCAACCAGAGTTTGCGAGAGAGCTGCAACATCAGCCACTGCAATCGGGAAATCATGATGGACGTCGGTCGGAATGGGTCTCGGGCCATCATGCCTCAGTCATTCCCATTGGGCGACCACGTGGCGGCCAGGAGCACCGGAACGTCAGGCCCACCGCCTGCAATGAATGGCGCCACCTCCCGGTCTGTTGCGGCGTGAGGGCACGGCGGCCGGGTCCGTTGCACCGCAGGATGCGGCAGTTTAGGCCGATCGAATCAGGACAATGGAGAACCCGCATGCGAATCTGCAAGGCCCTGCTGATCGTCGTCGACATCAGCGGCTATACCCGATTCATCACCGAAAGATCGCTGACCCTCGAGCATGCCGAGCAGGTCATCAGCGACCTGCTCGATACGGTCCTCGACCAATCCCGCCATCCGCTGACCCTGAACAAGCTCGAAGGCGATGCTGCGCTGCTCTACGCCGAGATCGATCAGGCCGACCCAGCTACCGCGCGGGACATGCTCGGCCAGGTGCGCGCGTTCTTCCCGGCCTTCCGCGAGCGTATCGCGGCGCTGAGTGCCCTGCGCCGGAACTGCAGCTGCGATGCCTGCCGCAACATCACAAACCTGAGCCTCAAGGCGTTCGTGCACTGCGGTGAGGTGCTGCTGAAGAAGATCCGCCAATTCGACGAATTGGCCGGCGGCCCGGTGATCCTCTTGCACCGCCTGATGAAGAACCAGGTCGCGTCGAACGAATATGTCCTGCTTACCGAACCGGTTGTCGAACTGGCCGGACTCGATCGCTCGCGCTTGCGCAGCCATGTCGAAGATGTCGATGGCATGGGCAGGCAGGCGCTGTGGCTGGCCACGGGGTCCGATCTGCCCGAGGCGACGCCGATGACCCGATCGCGACCAGAACCACAGGATCCGGCGAGTCGGAGCGCGGTGTTTCGCCACCTGCTGCCGGCGCAGGCAAGTGCTGGATGGTTGGCCACGTTGCGCAGCTGGTGGACATACCGACGCGCCTGAGTCGTTGCGGGCCGTGGCGGGCTGTGCGTTGCCCGCACGCTGTCTATTGCCGCGGCAGCGGATCCAGGGCCATCAACTCGCGTTCGATCGCGAACACATGGGGATCCTCCTCACCCATCGCGCGCAGTGCATCGGCAAGATGCAGCAGGTAGTCGCGGTTGAGTCCACTGGGCCCCCGGGCGCGGGCAATCTGGCGCGCGATCACCGGGTCCGGCGCGTCGCCGAGGAAGGCTTCGTTGTCGGGTCCGGCAATGTAGATCAAGCCCTCGCTGGCGCCGCCAGCGCAGAACTCGATCGGCACGACTTCGCGCAGGTAGCCGTTCTTTTCGCGCAGGTCGAGATGATCGAAAACCGCCGGCGTGATCAGGTAGGCCATGCCGGAACATTGCGCCCCGGGCTCGGCTACCAGGGTGACGACCCGACCGGGCGCCACTGCCGTACCTCGGTGATCATGCGAACCCTGCCAGAAGCGCCGCGACCAGCCATGGATGCGCGCCGGCCTGCGTTCGATGAAGTCGAAATCGGCCTTCCAGATCAGCGACCCATAGCCGAACAGCCAGATTCGATGCTGGCCGTGAAAGCGATGCAGGGTCCGGTTGGTCGAAGTGGTATCGGTAGACATCAGTCAGCGGCGTGATCGGTTTCGCAGGGGCGATCGTGGACAGATTCTCCCATCGCCTACGCCGGACCGGCCAGCATCGATTCTGGCGACGTGCCTGCTTGCGCGCGAACGTGGCCGGGTTATGCTTTTCCGATGAACGCCATCAAGTCGATTCCGTTTTCCGCAGCGGCAAGCCTCGAACCCGCCGAAATGATTGCCCGCGCGCAGCGCTTCGCCGACACCATGGCGGGCCGACGCACCGTCCGCGACTTTTCGGAGAGGAGTGTCCCGCGCGAGGTCATCGAAGCCTGCCTGCGCGCGGCCGGAACGGCACCGAGCGGAGCCAACCAGCAGCCCTGGCACTTCGTCGCCATCGCCAACGCCGAGGTCAAGCGACGCATCCGCGTCGCTGCCGAGGCCGAGGAGCGCGAGTTCTACGAGCGCCGCGCGCCGGGAGAGTGGCTCGATGCGCTGGCCGCTCTCGGCACCGACGCCAACAAGCCGTTCCTGGAACGCGCGCCGTGGCTGATCGCGGTGTTCTACGAACGCACCGGCCCGCTGCTCGATGGCCACAAGGCCAAACGCTACTACCCGCACGAATCGACAGGCATCGCCACCGGCCTGCTGATCACGGCTCTGCATCACGCAGGACTGGCCACGCTCACGCACACACCAAGTCCGATGGCGTTCCTCAACGAGATCCTCGAACGACCGAAAAATGAAGTGCCGTATCTGCTGCTCGTGGTCGGGCATCCGGCCGAGGACTGCCGGGTACCCGACATCGGGCGAAAGCCGCTGGTCGAAATCGTCGATTTCATGGTCTGAACGCAGCTCGAATTGCGGTCAGGCCGAGTACTCGTGCCGGAAGCGAGAGATGCCGGCAATTGCGAAGTCTTGTTTTTTTTGCGCCGGTACTCATGCAAGTGATTGAGTACAAGGGATTATCCTTCCTGGCTCATGCGGCGCGGATGGCATTTGCAGGCTTGAATCGACCCGCCCCGGGGCGCAGAATCGGCGCTGCGCATCCGCTCGCGATGCCTGCGGTTGCTGCTGGTTTCCACCCTGGGGAGGAAGCAGTCCATGAGCCGATCAAAGTTCTTGTCCCGATTCCCGTGCGTCCTGATGGTTGCCACGCTTGCGGCCTTGCCGTGCTTGGCCGTCGCTGGCCCGAAGGAGGACGCACTGGCCAGCATGCAGGCGCTGGCCGAGCAGATCCGTGAAGCCAAGGCCAGCGGGCAGGATCCCGCCGCCGCCATCGCCCAGCTCGATGCGATCAGCGCGAGTCTCGGCGGAGACCGTCCGGCCAGCGGCGTCTCCGGCAATGGCCCGGTGGTCCGCGGAGCGGTGATGACGCCGCCGAACTGCACGGTCACCACGACCAACGGCAGCAGCACCGACACCCCGATCGCGATCGTCGACAACGCTACCGCCGTATCCAACCTGAGCATCGCCGGCGCGCCGACTTTTACCCACTACGTCGAAGCCACGCTGACGATCAACCATACCTTCGCCGCCGACCTCGACATCACGCTGACGTCGCCGAGTGGAACGGTGATTACCCTGACCACCGACAACGGCGCCGGCAATGACGACGTCTTCGCCCCGGTCACGTTCACCGACCTCGCCGGCGTGCCCGTCACCGATGCGACCTACACGAATCTCGTATCGATCGGCGCGGTCATTCCCGAATCGGCGATGGCCGCCGTTCGCGGCGAGGACCCGAATGGAACCTGGGTGCTCAGCGTCGGCGACGATGCGACCGGCGACACCGGCACGCTGCAGTCCTGGTCGCTCACGATCATTTCGGGCGACGTGGCACCGACCGATACGGTCAGCAGTTTCTCGAGCACCAACGTGCCGGTTGCGATCGTCGACAACACCGTCGCCAATTCGACACTTTCGGTCAGTGGTGCAGATGCCTTCACCTGCGCAGTCCAGCTCAACACGAACATCACCCACACGTTCGCCGCAGACCTCGAAGTTTTCCTGATGTCGCCGGCCGCTACCACCACAACGATCACCACCGACAATGGCGCCGGTAATGACGATGTGTTCAACGGAACGCAGTGGTACGACAAGGCAGGTTCGCCGGCCACGGATTTCGCCTACACCAACCTGGTGACCGCGACGCCCCTGGTTCCCGAGGGCGCGATGGGTGCCTTCACCGGTGGCGACCCGAACGGAACCTGGACCCTGATGGTGGGTGACGACGCCGCCGGAGATACCGGCAGCCTGAGTGCCTGGTCGCTCGACGTGACGACCTGCAGCTGCGCGGTAACCGGCCCACCGCCGGTCGCCGTCACGGTGCCTTCAGGTTCATTGTGGTCCAGTCTGCTCCTGATCGGACTCGCGCTCGGCGTCGGGATGATCGTGCTTCGGCGGCGACTGCGTCGAAGCTGAGCGGCACAGCGAGTGAAATGCAAAAGGGGCGCCTGCAGGCGCCCCTTCGTTTTTCAGGTGCAGCGGCGCAGCCTGGTGCCGACGATGGGTTATTGGATCACCAACCCCGCTTTCATGCACACTGCGTTGCACTGCGGACACTCAACCAGCAGAGGGAAAGAATCATGCGCAAGCCACTTCCGTTGGCGATGGCGACTGCTCTGGTCGCCGGATCCGCCCTTGCCGATACGCCCGACTACTCACTGACCATCTACAGTTCGGCGCAGCCGGGCCAGATCAGCACCGAGCGGCTGGCAAACTACGGGGAGTCCCTGCCGGGTTACGCGCTGGTCCGCGACGGGCGCAAGATGAGCCTGCCTGCCGGCAAGAGCGAGTTGCGCTTCACCGATGTTGCCAAGCGCATCGATCCGACCACGGTCGCGTTCGAGTCGCTGACCGATCCGGCCGGTACCCGGGTCATCGAGCAGAACTACCAATACGACCTGGTCAATCGCGACAAGCTGCTCGAGCGCTACGTCGGCGAGAAGATCACGGTCGAGCAGCTGCGCGGCACGGATCTCGAGAAGATGACCGGCACGCTGTTGTCGGCTGCTGGCGGCAGCCTGATCCTGCAACGTGACACTGGCGAGGTGGTGAGCCTCTCCAACTTCAGCAACGTGCTGTTTCCGAGCCTTCCGGGCGGTCTGATCACGCGGCCGACCCTGGTCTGGCTGGTCAACGCGAAACGCGCCGGGATGCACGATACGCGTGTTTCCTACCAGACGCGGGGCGTGACCTGGTGGGCCGACTACAACATCGCCCTGCGCGAGTCGGGCGACCAATGCGCGATGGACTTGTCGTCATGGGTCACCATCGTCAACCAGTCCGGTGGCAGCTTTCCGGCGGCGCAGCTCAAGCTGGTCGCCGGCGAGGTCAACCGCGCGCCGTCCCCTGCTCAGCCGCAGATGCTGAGGATGAAGGCAGCCGGCGCGGTGCGCGCGGACGAGGCCGATCAGGGCTTCGCCGAATCCTCGCTGTTCGAGTATCACCTGTACACGCTCGGTCGGCGCAGCGACCTTCCGGACAATTCGACCAAGCAACTCGAATTGTTCCCGACCGCCGTAGACGTCGCCTGCCGCAAGCAATTGGTGTTCACCGCCGCGCCGCAGCCATGGAGTTACTGGGCCCAGCCGATCGCCGACCAGGGTTATGGCGCGAGCAGCGACGGAACCGTGGGTGCCTACCTCGAATTCGAAAACAAGGAGGCCAACCAGCTCGGCATTCCGCTGCCGGCCGGTCGCATGCGCGTCAACCAGGCCTCGGTCGATGGCTCGCTCGAATTCATCGGCGAGGACGTGATCAAGCACACGCCGCGCAACGAGACCGTGCGCATCAAGCTCGGCAATGTCTTCGACATCGTCGGTGAACGCCGGCAGACGGCCTTCACCATGGACAGCAACGGCAAGATCATCGACGAGAGCTTCGAGATCAGCGTGCGCAACCGCAAGAAGTCGGCGGCGACCGTCGTGGTTCGTGAATACCTGTATCGCTGGAGTACCTGGAAGATCACGGCCAGGAGCCATGATTACGAGAAGCGCGACGCCCAGACCATCGATTTTCCGCTCGACATTCCGGCCGATGGCGAGGCCAAGCTGACCTACAGCGTGCGCTACACATGGTAGCGACGACGATGGCATCCGGCGGCGAGAATCCGGCCGCGGTCGTACCGATGCGGCCATCCGGAGCTTGCCGGTCGCGGACATGGACTTGATCCTCGTCGCGATCGATTTCGTCGGCACCTTCGTGTTCGCCATCAGCGGCGCGACCGTCGGCGTGCGTCATCGACTGGATCTGTTCGGCGTGCTCGTGCTGGCCTTTGCCGCCGCCGTTTCCGGCGGCATCGTGCGTGACGTGCTGATCGGTGCAACGCCGCCGACGGCCCTGGCCAGCTGGCATTATCTCGGTGTCAGCTGCCTGGCCGGCGTCATCACGTTCTATCGCTGCGAGGATATCGAGAAGTTGCGCAATCCTGTGCAGATATTCGATGCGCTCGGACTTGCCCTGTTCGCTGCTACCGGCGCCAGCAAGGCGCTGGCCTTCGGCCTGACACCGGCTTCGGCGATCCTGCTCGGCATGCTCAGCGGCATCGGCGGCGGCATCGTCCGCGACATGCTGGTCGCGCAGACGCCGGTGGTGCTGCGCTCGGAGCTCTATGCCGTGGCTGCGCTGGCCGGTGCGTCCGTGATCGTCGCCGGCAAGGTTTTCGCGATGCCTGATCTGCCGGTACTGATCGTGGCCGTGACGATCTGCTTCGGCCTGCGCTTCATGGCAATCCGTTTCGGCTGGCGACTCCCGGTCGCCCCGTCGCGCTCGGACTGACGGCCGAAAAAGAAAAGGGGCGGCCATTGGCCGCCCCTCGATTGCATCGTTCAGACGGTTCAGGCGCGACGTCGAATGGCCACGAAACCGAGCAGGCCGACCAGCATGCCGAGAATGATCAGTGCGCTCTGACCAAGGGTCGGCAGGGTGGCTGGCGGCTCGAACGGCACGCCGCCTCCGCCTAGCGTCACGTTGGCGACCGGGCAGGTAATCGTGTTGGTAAACGTTCCTTCCTCGCCAGCCTCGAAACCGGTCGTGACGATCTGGTAGACCGTGCCGCCGGTCAAGGCGACGCCGTTGATGTCAGAAGTGCCGATTCCGCCGCCGCCATCATCATTGCCGGCGACGAAGTTGACGGTCTGGTTCAATGGGTCGAACGGGTCGACGTAGATGAACAGGTAACCGTCCCAACCGTTCTGGACGCTGCCCACATTGCAGGTATCGTTGGCGGAAATCGAGAACTGCTGGCTGTGCAGCACGACTGGGCCGAGACCTGAACAGCAGGTACCGTCCGCGAACGGTCGATCCCAGGAAGTGCCGCCGGTCGTGTCGGCCGTATAGGACTGCACATCGTTCGGCGAGGTGATCGGGTTCGGTGTGTAGACCTGGGCGGCCTTGAGGGCGTATTCGTCAACCTGGGTCTGCTGTGCGCTGGCCGACGCACAAATCAGGATGCCAACGGAAAGCAATGCAATTCGATTCATGCGGCGACTCCGAGTGGATAAAACGTGAAACAGTCTACACCTGTTAAAGCGGTGTAAAACAACCGTCATGCAGTTGCGAATGAAACCAATTCATGCGGGGCTGCCATGCCGTCGAAGTGCTTGGTTCAATAGAGGACCCGGGCCCTGAGGGTTCCGGGTATCGCCGCCAGCGCATCTTTCAATGCCACCGCCTGTTCCTCGCTGGTCGAAACGTCGGCGACGACATAGCCGATATTGGCATTGGTCTGCAGGTACTGGCCGTCGATGTTGACGTTTTCGCGCGAGAAGATCTCGTTGATGCGCGAGAGCATGCCCGGCATGTTGCGATGGATGTGCAGCAGGCGCCGGCTGTGCGGATGCTCGGGCAGGGTCGCTTCGGGGAAGTTGACCGCGGATAGGGTCGAGCCGTTGTCGCTGTAGCGGACCAGCTTGGCCGCGACCTCGACGCCGATGTTGTCCTGCGCCTCGAGCGTGCTGCCGCCGATGTGCGGAGTCAGGATCACGTTGTCCATGCCGACCAGGGGCGAACTGAATGGCTCGCCGTTGGCTTTCGGTTCGACCGGAAACACGTCGACCGCGGCACCGGACAGATGTCCCGAGCGCAGGCTGTCGGCAAGCGCGTCGATGTCGACCACGGTGCCGCGCGAGGCGTTGATCAGGGCGCTGCCCTTGCGCATGCGGGCGAGTTCGGCAGGGCCGATCATCATCGCCGTCTGCGGCGTCTGCGGGACATGCAGGGTGACGATATCGGCGCGCTGCAACAGGTCGTCGAGGCTGGCTGCCGCGCGGGCGTTGCCGAGGGTCAGCTTGGTTTCGATGTCGTGGAAGATGACGCGCATGCCGAGGCCCTCGGCGAGCAGGCCGACCTGGGTGCCGATGTGGCCGTAGCCGACGATGCCGAGCACCTTGTCGCGAACCTCGAAGCTGCCGGCCGCCGATTTCGACCATCCGCCACGGTGGCATTCCGCATTCTTCTGCGGGATCCGGCGCATGAGCAGGATCGCCTCGGCGAGGACCAGCTCGGCGACGCTGCGCGTATTCGAGTAAGGGGCATTGAAGACCGGGATGCCCTGTCCCTGTGCTGCGGCCAGGTCGACCTGGTTGGTGCCGATGCAGAAGCAGCCGATCGCGATCAGCCGCTTCGCCTCGGCCAGCACCTCGGCGCTGAGCTGGCTGCGCGAACGGATACCGATCAGGTGGGCCTCGGCGATGCGGCGCCTGAGCTCGTCTTCGGGCAGCGATTTCTCGTGCAGTTCGATCTGCGAGTAGCCGGCTGCGGTAAACGTGTCGATGGCGCTCTGGCTGACGCCTTCGAGCAGCAATACGCGGATGTCCTGCTTGGGGTAGGAAGTCTTTTTCATAGTCGGCCTTGCACGGGTCGATGGTTGCAGCGGATACCAATCGGGGCGCCGCGACGGAATGCCGACTATGCCAGATCGCGCCGGTTTTGCGGCACTGCAACAGTGGACGCTTCGGCGCATCGCTGGCACGCTTGCCGGCAATGCTGCGGCCCGCCGGTCAGCAGGCATCGACCGCTGACCGAGCCATCGGCCTCGACCAGGCCGGTCCTTCCACGAAGACATGCAGGGAATCCATGAACGACGCGCGCCTGAGCCGACTCCGCGAGCAGATGCCGGCCCTGTTGCTGAAGACCGATCCTGACGACCTGGAGTTCTACGGACGCGACTGGACCCGACGCTGGCAGCCGGCACCGCTGGCGATCGCATTTCCAGCCGACATCGCGACGGTGCAGGCGATCGTGCGCTGGGCGCTTCAGGAGCAGGTCGGCCTGGTGCCTTCGGGCGGTCGCACCGGACTGTCCGGCGGGGCGGTCGCGGCGCACGGCGAGCTCGTGGTCAGTTTCGAGCGCATGAACAAGATCCTCGACTTCGATCCGATCGATCGCACGCTGACGGTGCAGCCGGGCCTGGTCCTCGAGTCGCTGCAGGCGGCGGCGCTCCAGCACGGCCTCATCTATCCGGTCGACTTCGCGGCACGCGGCTCGTGTTCGATCGGCGGCAACATCGCCACCAACGCCGGCGGCATCCGCGTCATCCGCTACGGTAATACGCGCGAATGGATCGCCGGCCTCAAGGTCGTCACCGGCAGCGGCGAATTGCTCGACCTCAATCGTGGACTGATCAAGAACTCCAGCGGCTACGACTTGCGCCAGTTGCTGATCGGCGCCGAGGGCACGCTCGGGCTGGTCGTCGAGGCCACGGTCCGACTGACCGACCCGCCGCCGCCCTCGAATGTCATGGTGTTCGCGGTGCCGGCCATGGAGGCGCTGATGGAGGTCTTCGCGGCCTGCCGGCGCCGGCTTTCGCTGAGCGCATTCGAGTTCTTCACCGACCGCGCGCTCGAGCACGTGCTGCGTCACGGTGCGCAGAATCCGTTCGCGCAGATCTCGCCGTTCTACCTTATCGCCGAGTTCGATGCCGGCAGCGAGGCGCAGGAGGCGGCCGCGCTTGGCGTTTTCGAGGAATGCCTCGGCAAGGGCTGGGTCGACGACGGCGTGATCAGCCAGAGCTCGGCGCAGGCGGCGGCGCTGTGGCGCCTGCGCGAGGGCATCACAGAGAGCCTTGCCGCCCTGAAACCCTACAAGAACGACATTTCGGTGCGCATCAGCGCGATTCCGCGCTTCATGCAGGCGATGCGCGAGATCTTCGAGCGCGAATACCCGGACTACGAGATCGTCTGGTTCGGTCATATCGGTGATGGCAACCTGCACATCAACGTGA
The DNA here is from genome assembly GCA_019634795.1 of Dokdonella sp. GTDB lineage: Bacteria > Pseudomonadota > Gammaproteobacteria > Xanthomonadales > Rhodanobacteraceae > Dokdonella. The sequence goes on along the minus strand of JAHCAR010000005.1, from coordinate 139,141 downwards.
TCCGACCCGACGACGTCGGCGATGAAGCCTTCATCGCCGAGTGCGAACGCGTCACCGCGTTGCTGTCGGCTACCCTGGCCCGGTTCGGCGGCAGCATTTCCGCCGAACACGGCATCGGCCTGGTGAAGAAGAAATACCTCGAGGGTACGCGCAGCGCCGCGGAAATTGCCGTGATGCGCGGTATCAGGCAGGTGCTCGATCCGCACGGGATCCTGAATCCCGGCAAGGTCTTCGACGTCGAGGCATGAACGGACCAAAGCCACCTCATCTGGAGCCATTCGCCATTCGGTTTCGCGAATCGGGCTGACGGCCGTGACGCTGCCCGTGCTCTATTCGTTCCGCCGATGCCCCTACGCGATGCGTGCGCGCATGGCGATCGTCGAAAGCGGGATGCGCGTGGAACTGCGCGAGGTGCTGCTGAGCGACAAGCCGGCAGCGCTGCTTGCCTGTTCGCCGAAGGCCACCGTGCCGGTGCTCGTATGCGACGCCGGCGCGGTCATCGACGAGAGCCTCGACATCATGCTCTGGGCGCTGCGCCTCAACGATCCCTCGGACTGGCTCGGTGGCGCAGCGGGCTGCCTAGCCGCCATGCTGGAACTGGTGGAATCGTGCGAGGCCGGATTCAAGCCGGCGCTCGATCGCTACAAGTATCCGCAGCGTTACCCCGATTGCGATCGCGAACTCGCGAAAGGGCAGGGCAATGCATTCCTCGACCAGCTCGAACGGCGCCTGGCGGGCGAGGGCTGGCTTTTCGGTCGTACCCCGCGCCTGGCCGACTTCGCGATCATGCCGTTCGTGCGCCAGTTCGCCGGGGTCGAGCCGCGCTGGTTCGAGGAGCAGCCCTGGCGCCGCCTGCGCGACTGGCTGTGCCAGCTCCAGGCCGGCGCGGCGTTCGTCCGCGCGATGCACAAATACCGACCCTGGCCCGGCACCGGCGCTGGCGCGATCTTCCCGCCGCCCTGAGCGCCGCCTGCGACTTGTGCCGATCGGCACGCGTCGCCATATACCGCATCAGTCACCCTCGGAATTCGTACTGCCATGAACGATCAGACCAGCCTGGTTCCCTGCCTGCACTGCGCCACGATGAACCGCGTGCCACGGCGCCGGTTCGCCGAGAAACCTGTCTGCGGTCGCTGCGGCGAGTCGCTGTTTCCGGGCCAGCCGATCGCGCTTGCGGAATCCGATTTCGAGCGCAAGGCCCTGCGCGGCGAAGTGCCCTTGCTGGTCGATTTCTGGGCGCCGTGGTGCGGGCCCTGCCTGTCGATGGCGCCGCATTTTGCGGCCGCCGCGCAGGCTCTGCAGGGACGGGTCCGCCTGGCCAAGGTCGACACCGAGGCCGAACCGGGGCTGGGCAGCCGCTTTGCGATACGCAGCATTCCGACCCTGATCCTTTTCGAGAGCGGCAAGGAGTTGGCGCGTCAGTCCGGCAGCATGACGACCGCGCAGATCCTGCAATGGACAGAGAACCAGTCACGCAAGTCTTGAGCTGCGCGGCGGATCCCGAGCCGGTCAGGCCGCTCGAACCCGATCCGTCGGAGTGTTGCGGATCGGGCTGCGTGCGCTGCGTCTTTGATGTGTATGACGAGTCGCTGGCGCGCTACCGGACCGCCCACGCGGCCTGGCAGCAGCGTCAGGCCGGCGGGAGTTCCGACTCAAACGACGCGTAGCGAAAGCCCGCTGTTCGCGAACTTCGCCCGTTCGAAGCGGCAGTAGCCGCCACCCATGGCGAATTTCCGGCACACCGACGGGCGCGTCGCGTAGATGCCGCAGCGCTGCCTGGCATGGTCCAGGGCCAGGCACCAGCCATCGCTGCCGTGGGCCATCGTATCGACGCCGTTGGGGCCATGCGCGATCAGATGCTCGGGCACCCGGTCGCTGGCCGCGATGACGACGGTGAGACGGCAACAGACAGCCGCGCAGGCCGTGCAGGACACGCTCGGGTCGATCTTGCTGTCGTCGGGGAGAATGCCAAGGGCCATCGTGCTCGGGTCCGCTATCAGCGCTGGTAGCTCAGGAGTCGGCCGCGGAAGGGCGGCAGGTCGCTCTCGTTGAAGCGGCTGCGAACTTCACTGACGTTGTAGCCCTGCGCGGCCAGGGCACGCGTGAACGGTGCGCTGTTGCCGCGACCGGGATCGGTGAAGATGATCTGGGAACAGGTATTGGCGTGACGATCGAGAACCCCGGCGAGCAGGTCGATATGGTCGCGTTCGTAGAGGATGTCGCTGCCGACGAGCAGGTCGAAACGACCGAGCGTTTCGTGCGGAATCGCCCAGTGCAGATCCTGGTAGGGCACGCTGTCGAGTCCGTTCAGGCGCGAATTGCGGGCCAGGAACGACTTGGCCAGCGGATGCTGGTCGCTGGCCGTGATGTCGGCGCCACGACGCTGCAGGACCAGGCTCGACAAACCGAGCCCGCAGCCGATCTCGAGGATGCGCCGGTGCGCGATCTCGACCGTGCACATGGCCTCGGCGAGGACCCGGCCGGACGGCCAGACTTGGCCGAACAGGCTCCACTGCGCCGACGAGATGCCGAGGCGTTCGGCAAACCGGTGCGGATCCGAGAACTGCTGGAGGTCGCTCAGCGCGCGAATCTGGAAATCATGCCCGCCGATCCGGACGACCAGCTGGCGGGTACGGTAGCCCGGCATGGGCACTCCCGTTGGGGCGTCATCGCAGAGGAGAGAGGTGACGGCGCGAAAGGGGCGTAACGGCGACGGGATATCGGCCGATCGAGACGCGCTCAAAATACTGCAGGCGCCGACAGTCTACGCCAATGGGCCTGGATCAGGCTGAATGCCCGCAGCATCGTTGCAAACCGGCGGCCCGGACGGGCCGGAACGGGTCCGACCCTTTTCCTGTGGCTACCGACCAGATGCCTCGCCGACGCGGCTTCTGCCGCAATCCGCTATTCTCCGCGGCCCGGAATCCCTCCTGCGAACCGGCGCACGATCACCCGCAACCCTGATTTCCGCCGATGAAGACTCCTCCCAGCCTGCAGGCACTGATTGACGATGGCGTGATCGATCGCGTGATCCGGCCGCTCAAGAGCGGCAAGGAAGCGTCGGTTTACGTGGTCGAAGCGGGCGAGGTCCTTTGCTGCGCCAAGGTCTACAAGGACATGGCGCAACGCAGCTTCCAGCAGCGTGTGCAATACCAGGAAGGCCGCAAGGTACGCGGCAGCCGCGAAGCGCGCGCGATCGGGCGGGCCAGCAAGTACGGCCGCAAGCAGCAGGAAACGGCCTGGAAAAACACCGAAGTCGAAGCCCTCTATCGCCTGTTGCAGGCCGGTGTCAGCGTGCCGCGACCGCACGGCTATTTTCATGGCGTGCTGGTCATGCAACTGGTCACCGATGCCGACGGCCATTCGGCACTGCGCCTCGGCGAAGTCGAACTTTCGGCCGAACGGGCGCGCGACTACCACGCCTTCCTGATCCGCCAGATCGTCCTGATGCTCGGCGAAGGGCTCATCCATGGCGACCTTTCGCCGTACAACGTGCTGGTCGGCGAGAGCGGGCCGGTCATCATCGATTTTCCGCAGGTGGTCAGCGCCAGCGGCAACAACGCCGCGCGCAGCATGCTGCAACGCGACGTCAACAACCTGACCGCCTATCTGGGGCGCTTCGCCCCGGAACTCCTCGACACCTGGTATGCGGAGGAGATCTGGGCCCTGTTCGAAGCCGGCGAGTTGCGCGCGGACAGCGCGCTGACCGGGCAATTCGTGCATGACGAAAGCGAAGTCGACCTCGATGGCGTGCGCGCAGCGATCGACGATGCCCGCGAGGAAGCCCTGATACGCCAGCAGGGCCGCGAGGCTGCAGCCGAGGCCGATCAGTAACGAGAGCAGGCGCAGAACGGAGATGGCACGCAGCCTGAGGCGAACTCGCCCAGACTCCCGGCGCGCTGCTGCCCGGGCCGGAAAACAGCATCAAGCCACGAGGCAATTCCTTCTCGCCTGGACAGGAGTAGTCCTCCACACCGCCGCATCTCGCGTCTTTTCCTTCTCCCGCTTGCGGGAGAAGGTGCCCGAAGGGCGGATGAGGGACCCTTGATCCAGGGAGGCTCTGAAGTGCGCCTTTCCACGGCGCACTTCAGCGCCTCCCCAAGGGCTTTTGGCGATTCCGCTCCGCCCGACCACCCTCACCAGCCTGTCGGCAGCCTCTCCCGCCCGCGGGAGAGGCATTCCACACGGCAGGTCCTCCTCAATGCGCCTGCGGGCCGGTGAAGCGCTGAATTGATTATTTCGCGGGCCCAATCAAGGGGCCAGCAAGACGGTGGGCTTGAGGCGCAGCTCGAACAGCTTCGGCCAGAGCTTGCCGGTCACGAACAGGCGATCGCGCCTGGCGTCGTAGGCGATGCCGTTGAGCACGTCGACTCCCGGACCGCGGTCGGCGGCGCTGAGCAGGCCGGGCAGGTCGATCTGGGCGATGACCCGGCCGTTGAGCGGATCGATCACGACGATGCTGTTGCTCTGCCAGACATTGGCGAAGATGCGGCCGCGCACGTATTCGAGTTCATTGAGATTGGCCAGTGGCTTGCCCTGGTAAGTCACCTCGAGGGTGCCGATCTGGGCGAAGCTCTTCGGATCCAGAAAGCGCAAAGTCGACGTGCCGTCGCTCATGATCAGGCGCTTGCTGTCATGCGTGATGCCCCAGCCTTCGCCGGCGTAGCTGAAAGCGCTGGTCGGCTTGAACGTATTGAGGTCATAGACGATGCCGCGCTTGGACTGCCAGGTGATCTGCACGAGCGAGTGCTTCCAGTCGGTCAGTCCCTCGGCGAAATACTCGGTCGCGACGTTCTCGCGCTGCACGACTTCGCCGCTCTCGAGGACGACTTTGCGCAGGCTCGAGCGGCCGTTCAGGCCGGTGCTCTCGTAGAGGAAGCCGTCGCGGTATATCAGGCCTTGGGTGAAAGCGCCGCGATCGTGCGGATAGGTGTTGACGATCTCGTACTCGAGCACGGCCGGCGGCCGCGCCGCCTCGGTGACCAGCGGCGCGTCGCCGTCTGCCGCACAGTGCGAAGCGGCCGCGAGCAGGATCGGGAACAGGGCGAGCCCGGGCAGACCGCGGACGCGGGCGGGTCTGCATGGACTGGGGGCTGTGCGGGCTTCGTAGGACATCGACATCCGGAATTTGGGACAAGGCTCGCGGGAGTCGGCTCCGCGTTCGCTGCCAACCCTTCGATTGGCAGCGAAGCAGGCCGTGGCGGCAGCTTACTTGCTCTTCTTCTTCTCGTTCTTCTCGGCCCTTTTTTCCTTCAGGGTCTTTGCCGGCTTCTTCTTGTCGCTCTTCTTCTGATCCATACCCTTGGACATGACAGCCTCGCTTGCACGCTGGACGCGCTGGAATGCGACGGTTCCGCCGTCGCTCGGGACGGTCTTTTTAGCGCGTAATGCAGGGCCTGCATAGGGGCGCCCGGACCTTGCATGCGCCGCGGAGGCGCTGCGAATGCCCTAAAATGGGCGGATGATCCTCAATATCGCCGCTTACAAGTTCGTCGAGGTCGACGACCCGCAGGCTCTCCGCGAAACCCTGCACGACGCAGCCGCCAGCGCGGAATTGCTCGGTACGGTCCTGGTCGCCCGCGAGGGCCTCAATCTGTTTCTCGCCGGCAGCGAGAGTGGCATCGGTTCATTGCTCGACGTGCTGCGGTCCGATCCGCGCTTCGCTGACATCGGCGTCAAGCGCAGCTACAGCCAGAGCCCGCCGTTCGGCCGGCTCAAGCTCAGGCTCAAGGACGAGATCATCAGCTTCCGGCGGGACCATGCCGCGCCCTTGCGCGGACGCGCCCCGGCGGTCGCACCGCTCGACCTGGCGCGCTGGATCGAGCGCGGCGAGGACGACAGCGGTCGCCGCCTGGTCCTGCTCGATACGCGAAACCGCGAGGAGGTCGCGCACGGGACCTTCGCCGGCGCCCTGTGCCTGCCGATCGACCGTTTCACCGAATTGCCGGGCGCCATCGCCGACTGCCGGCAGGACCTCGAAGGCGCGACCGTCGTCAGCTTCTGCACCGGCGGCATTCGTTGCGAGAAGGCGGCGCTGTGGATGCGGGCAGAAGGAATGAGCAATGTGCTCCAGCTCGACGGCGGCATCCTCGGCTATTTCGAGGCGGTCGGCGGCCACGGCTATGCGGGGAACTGCTTCGTCTTCGACGAGCGTGTCGCGCTCGACCCCGAGCTGAAGCCCACGGCGGGCGAACGCGCGACGAACCTGCAGGAAGCCTGACCGCGCCTGCGCGCGCGCAGATCGGCCCCGGGGTCGATGCGGGTCAGGCGGCCGTGCGTTTTGCCAGGGCGGTGATGATTTCGCGGGCCACACGCAGGCGTTCGGCCGCGCCTTCCAGTTGCAGCTTGATCCGAAGCTTGTCCTGGCCATCCAGCGCATAGACCTTGGGCAGGGTCTGGATCATGCGGATGATCGTCAGCGGGTCGACATTCGGCTTCGGCGTGAACAGGACCCGGCCGCCATTGGCGCCGAGTTCGAGCTTGCGGATGCCGAGCGGGGTGGCCAGCAATTTCAGCTCGGTCACCGTGAACAGGTTCTTGACCGGATCCGGCAGCAGGCCGAAGCGATCGACCATCTCGACCTGCAGCTCGCGCAACGCGTCCTCGTCGGCCGCGCTCGAAATGCGCTTGTACAGGGTCAGTCGCGCATTGACGTCGGCCAGGTAGTCGTCCGGAATCAGGGCGGCAAGATGCAGTTCGATCTCGGCCTCGTGTTCGCTGCTCAGGTCGAAGTCCGGGACCTTGCCCGACTTCAGCGCGCGCACGGCGCGGTCGAGCATGTCGCGGTACATCGAGAAGCCAATTTCCTCGATCTGGCCGGACTGTTCCTCGCCGAGCAGTTCGCCGGCGCCGCGGATCTCGAGATCGTGTGTGGCCAAGGTGAAGCCGGCGCCGAGTTCCTCCAGCGAGGCCAGTGCCTCCAGGCGCTTTTCGGCATCGGCGGTGATCGCACGCGTGTCGGGGACGATCAGGAAGGCGTAGGCGCGATGGTGCGAGCGGCCGACGCGTCCGCGCAGCTGATGCAGCTGGGCGAGGCCAAACTTGTCGGCCCGGTTGATCACGATCGTGTTCGCGCTCGGCACGTCGATGCCGGACTCGATGATGGTCGTGCAGACCATGACGTTGAAGCGCTGCCGGTAGAAGTCGAGCATGACCTGTTCGAGCTCGCGCTCGGGCATCTGGCCGTGGGCGATGCGGATGCGCGCGTCGGGCACCAGGGCCTCGAGTTCGCGCGCGGTCTTCTCGATCGTGTCGACCTCGTTGTGCAGGAAGTAGACCTGGCCGCCGCGCTGCAGTTCGCGCTGGAAGGCTTCGCGGATCAGGGCCGAGTCCCAGGCGCCGATGAAGGTCTTCACGGCCAGCCGGTGCGCCGGCGGCGTGGCGATGATCGAAAGGTCGCGCAGGCCCGCCATGGCCATGTTCAGGGTGCGCGGTATCGGCGTCGCGGTCAGGGTCAGCAGGTCGACTTCGGCGCGCAGCTTTTTCAGCTGCTCCTTCTGGCGCACGCCGAAGCGCTGTTCCTCATCGACGATGAGCAGGCCGAGGTCCCTGAAGCGGACATCGGGCTGGAGCAGCTTGTGGGTGCCGATCATGATGTCGATCTGGCCTGCGGCGAGCTTTTCGAGAGCCGCCGCGGTTTCCTTCTTTGACTTGAAGCGCGACAGCACCTCGACGCGCAGCGGCCAGTCGGCCAGGCGATCGCGGAAGTTCTGGAAGTGCTGCTGGGCGAGCAGGGTGGTCGGGGCGAGGATGCCGACCTGCTTGCCGGCGATCGCGGTGACGAAGGCCGCGCGCAGCGCCACTTCGGTCTTGCCGAAGCCGACATCGCCGCAGACCACGCGATCCATTGGCCGGGCACGGGCGAGATCGGTGATGACCGCTTCGATCGCCTGTAACTGGTCCGGTGTTTCCTCGAACGGAAAGGCCGAGGCGAACTGCTCGTACATGAGCCGGTCGATGGCCAGCGCGGTGCCGGGCCGGGCCTCGCGCTGGGCGTAGATCGCGAGCAGCTCGGCCGCGACGTCGCGGACCTTTTCCGCGGCGCGCTTCTTGGCCCGCTCCCAGGCGTCGCCGCCGAGCGAGTGCAGCGGGGCCAGTTCAGGGGCGGTTCCCGAGTAGCGGCTGACCAGTTGCAGCTGCGACACCGGCACATAGAGCTTGTCGCCCTTGGCGTATTCGATGGCGAGAAATTCACCGTCGAGGCCGCCGACATCGAGCTTGAGCAGGCCCTGGTAGCGGCCGACGCCATGGTCGACATGGACGATCGGCGAACCGGGGGCGAGTTCGGTCAGGTCGCGGATGACCGCTTCGGGATCGCGGGCCGCGCGCTTGCGCCGGCGGCTTTGCTGGACTCGCTCGCCGAGCAGTTCGCGCTCGGTCAGCACGCTGATCGGCGGTTTGCTCAGGGCGAAGCCCTGCTCGAGTGCAGCCACGGTAATCGCGAATCGCGGCTCTTCTGCTTCGCCGAGGAAATCGCGCCACGAGGCGACCGTGGCGATTTCCATGCCGGCCGCAGTGACCTGTTCGATCAGCGCTTCGCGGCGTCCGGCCGATTCGGTTGCGATCAGCACGCGGCCCGGATAGCTCGTGACGAAGCGCTGCAGTTCGGCGGCCGGTGCCTCGTCCTTGCGGTTGATCGGCAGCATCGGCACGGGCTGGGTGCCGAGTTCGATGCCGCGCTCGTCGGCGCCGGCGGCGACCAGGTCGATGCGCAGTTGCTGGTTCAGCCGTTCGCGCAGCTGCTGCGCGGACAGATACAGCTCGGTGACCGGCAGGATCGGTCGCTCGACATCGTGGGCGCGCTGCTCGTAGCGTTCGTTGGCCTGCCGTTCGAACTGCTCGCCGGCTTCGAGGGCACCTTCGGCAACGACAAACAACGCGCCCGGCGCAAGGTAGTCGAACAGTGTTTCGGGCTCGCCGAAGCCGGAGCCGGCGAAGAACAGCGGCAGGTAGTACTCGATGCCTGCCGGCGCCGTGCCTTCCTTGATGTCCTGGTACAGCGGGCAGCGGCGCGGGTCGATCGGAAAGCGTTCACGCAAGGCATTGCGGAAGTTGCGCGTGGTTTCATCGGTCAGCGGGAACTCGCGGGCCGGTAGCAGGTGCACGCGATCGACCTTGTTGGCCGAGCGCTGGGTTTCGGGGTCGAAGGTGCGGATCGAATCGATTTCCTCGTCGAGCAGTTCGATGCGATATGGTTCGGCGCTGCCCATCGGAAAGATGTCGACGATCGCGCCACGCACGGCGAAATCGCCGGGCTCCTGCACCTGCGGCACATTGCGGTAGCCGGCGCCGCCGAGCCGGCGCTGCTCGGCGGCGAGGTCGAAGCGCTGTCCGTTCTCGAGAACGAGGCTGGTGCCGTTGATGTAGCTGCGCGGCGCCAGGCGTTGCATGAGCGTGGCGACCGGCACGACGAGCACGCCGCGGCTCAGGCCGGGCAGGCGATACAGGGCCGCGACGCGTTGCGAGACGATGTCGGGATGCGGCGCGAACAGGTCGTAGGGCAGAGTTTCCCAGTCGGGGAACTGCAGCACCTCGAGCCCGGCCTCGGCGAACACGGCGATTTCGCTTTCGAGCGAATGCGCGCCATGGGTATCGCGGGTGACCACGATGACGAGTCCCGGATGCCGGCCGGCTGCCTCGGCCAGGGCCAGGGCCAGCGAGGAGCCCTGCGGGGTGATCCACTGGCGACGCTGTTTCGCGGTCGCCGGCAGGGCGAGATTGGAAAGGACGGGTGGAGTCATGGAACCTGCAGAACGACGGCACCGGAAGCGACATGCGCCCGGCGCTGGGCGCGCAGTGTAACGCGACCCCCGCATTTCCGGTGCCGATCAGGCGCGGCCGATCGGCGCAGTCGGTCGAGCGCCCGAATCAGGCGGCCGCAGCTTTGCCCGAATCTGCCATTGGCGCGAGCGCCAGGCTCATGCGGACCAGGCCGGCATCGTCGCTTTCGCGGCGCAGGTCGAATCCAAGCTCTTTGGCAAGGGCCAGCATGCGGTTGTTCTCGGCCTGGGTATCGCCCCAGATTTCGCGCATGCCTGCGGCCCGGCTGGCTTCGGCCAGGCGCGAAACGAGAAGGCGGCCGAGGCCCTTGCCGGTGAACTCAGGATCGACGGCCAGGGCGAACTCGGCGCATTCGGTTACCGGATCGAGGTGCACGCGGCCTTCAGCGCGGATCTCGGTGCCGTCGGCATCGACCAGGACCAGGGCAACGGTCGAATCGGGGTCGACCTCGCACAGCGAGCGGGCGACCGGCTCGGGCAGCTCGGTCAGGGCGTGGAACACCCGTGAGCGGACCTGTTCCGGAGTCATGCGGTCGAAGGCGCGCATCAGCGCCGGCGCATCCTCGGGCCGGATCGGGCGCAGCAGCAGATCCTGGCCGCCGTCGATGCGGACACGCTCGCCGGAGGCGCATTGACCGGGCGATTCGCGATACTGCGAACGGCAGGGTTGCGGTGGGTTGCGCTGGCGTGAACGGTACGGATTCATGCTGGGCCGGCTGCGCAGGACGCTGGAGAGTATGGAAATCATGCCGGCATGGTGGCGGGCACGATTGGAGCAGACCATCCAATCCGTTCAGCGGGTTGCGCTGCGTTCAGATTCCGGCGTTCAGTCTGGCGCGTTTTCCGCCTGGTTTGCAAAGGCCTGCAGACGCTCGAGCACGTCGTCGACCTCGATCAGGTCCATCACACCGCGGTATTCGAGCTTGCTGCCCCAGGCCAGCTTTTCGGCAGGTTTGCGCCGGTACTTGCGTGCCGCGGCATCGTAGCGGTCGACGCACCAGCGCCGATCGGAGTAGGGGCCGGACCGATGCGGATTGCTCGCCGCATGCAGTCCGAGCACCGGTGTGCCGACCGCATTGGCCATGTGCATCGGTCCCGAATCGGGCGCCAGCACGAGATCGGCGCGGCGCAGCAGGGCCAGCAATTGCTTGAGCGTGTCCTTGCCGGTCAGGTCGATGCACGGCGAGCGCATGTGCGAAAGGATTTCATCGGCAAATTCGCGTTCGAACTCGCTGGGACCACCGCAAAGGACGACCCGCCAGTCGAGTTCGTACATGGCGTGGTCGGCGACCGCGGCATAGCGCTCGGGTCGCCAGTTGCGCAGGCGGTGGCTCGAAGTCGGGCTGATCAGAAGGGTCCGCCGGCCGCGCGGCAGGTGGCGGTCGGCGAATTCCTCGGCCTCGGCGGGGATCGGGATGTCCCAGCGCACGTTTTCCTGCTTGAGTCCGAGCGGTTCGAGGAAGCTGGCCATCGCATCGAGCACGTGTTCGCCACTGCGCGCCGGGATCCGGCAATTGATGAACAGTCGGTGCAGATCCTTGGAGCGGGCCCAGTCGTAGCCGATCCGTAGCGGCGATTTGACCAGCAGGCTGAGCAGGTTCGAGCGCAACGCCACCTGCATGTGCAGCAGCGCATCGAAGCGCCGCCCGCCGAGCTTCTCGCGCACCGCGCGAAAGCCCTCGCGCTTGGCGGCCTTGTCGAAGACGATGAATTCGATGCCCGGCAGATCGCCGACAACCCGGTATTCGAGCTTGCCGATGATCCAGGTGATCCGCGTATCCGGCCAGGCGGCCTGCAAGGTATGCACGAGCGGGACCACATGGGTAACGTCGCCGATGGCCGATGTGCGCAGGATGCAAAGCGATTCGGGTGCTGCCGAGGGTTCAAGTTCGGTTCGCTCGCGCATTCCTTTCGCACTCCGTGGCGCTCGGTACAATCCGCCATTGTCGCAGGCAATCGCCGCCAGCGCGATGTGCCGGAGGCCACGGCAGGATGGAGGCGACCCAGCCTTGCTAGACTTGCCGATGATCGCCACCGAAGCCCCCGACTCTCCATGACCAAGGCGCAGATCCAACCAGGCCGGAATGGCGCCATGCTTTTCGACGCGGCGCAGATGGCCAGTGCCGACGAGCACTGGTTCGAACAGGCCGGAACCGCGTCCGCCGACCGCTCGGCCAGCACCGGACGCGGCGCGGTGGCCTATTTCGATGCCCCGTTCGGAGCCTGCGTGCTGCGTCACTACCGCCGTGGCGGCCTCGTCGCCCACCTCAATTCGGACCGCTACCTGTGGACCGGGCGCAAACGCACGCGCGCGTTTCGCGAATTTCGCCTGCTCGCACGCCTGCACGATGCCGGGTTGCCGGTACCTTCGCCGCTGATGGCGCGCTATGTGCGCAGCGGTCTGCTCTACCGCGCCGACCTGATCACCCGACAGATTCCCGGTGCACGCACGCTGGCCGACCGCCTTGCGGCGCATTCGCTCGACGCGGCGCTCGGCGCGCATACCGGGCGCACCGTTGCCGGTTTCCATGCCATCGGCCTCTGGCATGCCGACCTCAATGCGCACAACCTGCTGGTCGACGGCGCAGGCAAGGTCTGGCTGATCGATTTCGACCGCTGCCGCATGCGCAAGCCGGCGATGGCCTGGCAGCAGTCCAACCTCGACCGTTTGCGTCGTTCGTTCCGCAAGTTGCATGCGAACAAGGTCATGGGCGAGTTTGACGAGGTGTTCTGGCACCCGATGCTGGCCGCCTACCACCGCAGCCTGGCCGATCGCTATGCGCGCGGGGAGGGCCGATGAGTCTGGCCCTGCGTTTCCTCGGCGTCGGCAACGCCCAGGCCGTCGCCCTCGGTTCGGCCAGTGCCGTGATCGAGCGCGACGGCGAGCCGCTGTTGATGATCGATTGCGGTCCCGATGCGCTGACCGCCTACCTCGAGCATTACCGCCAGTCACCGCGGGCGATCTATCTGACCCACGCCCACATGGACCACGTCGGCGGACTCGAGCGACTGTTCTTCTCGACCTGGTTTGACCATCAGCTGCGCGGCAAACTGCGCCTCTACGCGCATGCCGCCCTCGTGCCGGTGCTGCAGTCGCGGGTCGCCGACTATCCGCAGGTGCTCGCCGAAGGCGGCGCCAACTTCTGGGATGCCTTTCAGCTCGTCCCGCTGTCCCAGGGCTTCTGGCACGAAGGCTTCTGGTTCGATGTCTTTCCGACCCGCCATCACGCGCCGATGACCTCGTTCGGCCTTGCCCTGCGCGGCAGCGTGGTCTGGACTGGCGACACGCGTCCGGTTCCGGAGATGCTGTCGCGCTATGCCGCCAGCGCGGAGACAGTCGCGCATGACTGCGTGCTCGAGGGCAATCCCTCGCATTCGGGTCTCGACGATATCGAACGCGAATATCCGTCGGAATTACTCGGACGCCTGATCCTCTACCACTACGGTTCGGCCCGGGAAGCGAGGGCCTTGCGCGAGCGCGGCTATCGGGTCGCCGACCGCGGCGAGGAAGTACAACTGGACGGGCCCGACGCCTCGGTCGTGCTCGATCCGGCAGTGGCGCAATCATGAGCGAGCCGATTCCGCTGAAGTTCGCGGGTGGGTCGCCGCTCGATCGCCGCGCGCGCGCGCTGACCGACCTGCGCATATCTGTCATCGACCGCTGCAACTTCCGTTGTCCGTACTGCATGCCGGAAGCCGACTATCCGCGCGATCACCAGTTCCTGAGCAAGTCACAGCGCCTGCGTTTCGAGGAAATCGAACGCCTGGCCCGGATCTTCGTGTCGCTCGGCGTGCGCAAGCTGCGCCTGACCGGCGGCGAGCCGCTGCTCAGGCGCGAGCTGCCCGAACTGGTCCGACTGCTGGCGCGCATCCCGCAGGTCGAAGACCTCGCCATGACGACCAATGGCAGCCTGCTGCCGGCCAGCGTCGCGGCGCTGCGCGAGGCCGGCCTGCAGCGCATCACGCTGAGCGTCGACACCCTAGACGCGGAAACCTACCGCACCCTTTCCGGAGGCCGTGGTGAGGTCGCCGAACTGCATGCCGCGATCGAGGCTGCTACGCGCGCCGGCTTCAGCCGGCTCAAGCTCAACAGCGTGGTCATGCGCGGGGTCAACGACGAGGAAGTGCCCGACATGGTCGCCCATTTCCGCGGCAGCGGGCATATCCTGCGCTTCATCGAATACATGGACGTCGGCACCTGCAATGCCTGGCGCGAGGACAAGGTGGTGCCGAGCGCCGAGCTGCGCGAGCGCATCGCCCGGCGTTGGCCGATGCATGCGTTGCCGGCGAACTACGGCGGCGAAGTGGCGCAGCGCTGGGCACTCGATGACGGCAGCGCCGAGATCGGCTTCATCAGCTCGGTCAGCGAGCCGTTCTGCGGCGATTGCACGCGGGCCCGGCTTTCCGCGGACGGGCGTCTGTACACCTGCCTGTTCGCCAACAGCGGACATGACCTGCTCGGACCGCTGCGGGCCGGCGCCAGCGACGCCGAACTGGCCGGCCTGATCAGCGCGGTCTGGAAAGGCCGCGACGATCGCTACAGCGAAATCCGCGGAATGGCCAATGTCGATTCGCGGCGGCGCGTTGAAATGTACGAGATCGGTGGCTGAACGGCATGCCCAGGAAACTGACCCACATCGATACCGCCGGACGCCCGAAAATGGTCGACGTCGGCGACAAGCAGGCGACGCGGCGCGTTGCGGTGGCCGAGGCGCGCGTGCAATTTCCGGCCGCCGCGGCCAGACAGTTGAAGGCCAACGAACTGCGCTCGGCCAAGGGGCCGGTCATCGACACCGCGATCATTGCCGGCACCCTCGCGGTCAAGCGCACCCACGAACTGATTCCGTTCTGCCATCCGCTCGGCATCGAGAAATGCCGCTTCGAGATCGAATTCGTCTCCGCGACCGAACTGAGGATCCGCTGCGAAGTGGCGGTCACCCACAAGACCGGGGTCGAGATGGAAGCGATGACCGGAGCCAGCGTGGCGGCGCTGACTGTGTATGACATGTGCAAGGCGCTGAGCCACGAGATCGTCATTGCCGATCTGCGCCTGCTCGACAAGACGGGTGGCAAACGCACGGTCAAGGCAGGCAAGGTGCAAGGATGAACTATCAGCTGCTGTATTTCGCCAGCCTCGCCGACCGCGCCGGCTGCGCCGGCGAAACGGTGCAGTCCGATGCGACGGGCCTGTCCGCGCTCTACGACGAACTGCGGGTTCGCCACGGCTTCGCCATGGATCCCGCGCGGCTGCGCGTCGCGGTCAATGGCCAGATCGTCGACTGGAGCCACGCCCTGGCGGACGGCGACGAGGTCGTGTTCCTGCCGCCGGTGTCGGGCGGATGAAGCGTTTCGCCCTAGCCACCACGGCGATCGACGTCGACGCCGAGAAGCGCCGGCTGGACGACAGCCGGGCAGGGGCCTGCGTGCTGTTCGAAGGCTGGGTCAGGAACCACAACGAGGGCCGCTCGGTGATCCGCCTCGACTACCAGGCCTACGCGCCGCTGGCCGAAAGCGAAGGCGAAGCAATCATGGCCGAAGCGATGGCGCGCTTCGACCTGCGCGCCGCACTCGCGGTGCATCGCACCGGCAGCCTGGCCATCGGCGACCTCGCGGTCTGGATCGGGGTCAGCGCCGACCATCGAAACGCAGCCTTCGAAGCCTGTCGCTGGATCATCGACGAGATCAAGCTGCGCGTGCCGATCTGGAAGAACGAACATTACGCCGATGGGGAGTCGGGTTGGTTGCATCCGGACAATACGCCGGTTGAGAGTGATTCCTGATCGAATTGCTGGGCGCCATGGTCCGGTTTCAGATTGCGCCTTTTCGGTCAGTGTCTGGGCCGACGCGGCGCAGTCCACTCGATTGAGGCAGGCGACGAGCTGGCATGGCGTCGAAATGGAATATGCGCTTCCTTGTTTCGCATGATATCTGCGGGCGCACTGGCGTCGTGGCCAGTCGTGTCGCACAAGCGTGGTGGGCAATTTTCTGAACCCCCGAAGCAACGATTTGCGAAATCGAGGATCCGACTGGGCTGGCAATGCGCTTTGATTCACTTCGTCGCGGATGTACCTTTCCAATTGCTATGGTAGTCGCAGTTTGGAAAGCTTCGGGCAAGTGGGAGGATCGATCGTGGCAATGACGAAGTGCAAGGAATGCGGAGCCGATATCAGCACGAAGGCTGAGGCATGCCCGAAGTGCGGAGCAAGACAGCCCAGGCCAACGAGCGGTTGCGCATGGCTTGTGGCCATATTCGTCGCGTTGCCTCTCCTGATTTTTTGGCTCAGATCTGTCGACAGAGTATCGAACGCGGCGCCAAGGCGTTCTTCGGTGAGCGGCAAGGGTGTCGGGCCGAATGATATCGACGCTCAACTGATGTGCACGAAGGCGATCAAGGCTGCCACGAAGAATCCATCGGCTGCCGTGATCCCTCATTCCGCGAACCAGGCTCAATCCAGTGGCTTCTATTTCGTCTGGAATAGAGGAGATGGGCTGCGGCTTCAGAACGATTTCGGAGCCTTGAATGATGCCGAGGTGACATGCGCTGTGCAGGGTGATCCGATGCGTATCACGCTCCTGAAAATCGATGGTCAACGCCTGATAGACAACCCGCCTTCCAAGAAGCTGTGATTCGCCTCGGACTCCGTGGTTTCCGCGCGCCAGAGTAGCGCGAACGACGACTCCGGCTTTGTTGGCCGGAGTCGCGTTTCTGCTTCGTTGTTGGTGGTAGCTCCGCCAGCGACACTCCGGCACCCGAGTCACTTGCTGCCGTTGCTTCCTTCCGGGCGAAGTCCTGCGCTTATGCGTTGTCGTCGGACAACGCATGCAGGGCTGAGCGACCGGCCAGGGATGGCCGGGCCGGGAGCCGCTCCAGGGATGGCTGCTTGCGCAGAAGCGCTCTAAGGAGATCGCGGGGAGGGACTACATGGTTGCCGCGCACTCGAGAAGCGCGAACAGCGCCCCCGGCTTTGTTGGCCGGAGTCGCGTTTCTGCTTCGTTGTTGGTGGTAGCTCCGCCAGCGACACTCCGGCACCCGAGTCACTTGCTGCCGTTGCTTCCTTCCGGACCTGGCGGAGTTCACAAGCTATCGTCGCGGAGGCACCAACGGAGCCACCATAAGACGTGTTCGCATCGTTGCGGATGCCTTTCAACCCGTGGACGAGCGGGATGTACTCGGCACATCCTGTGCCTCGCCCTGCGGGCAGCTTGCGCTGCACGCATGGGCGTCCTGCCCATGCGTCGAACCCGGCATGCTTATTTCGCGGGTTCGAACCCCGCTCCCCACCTTTCGCGCAGGAATGAGCGCTGCGGCGGATTGCGGTTAACTCTTAGCTCAAAACTGGCGGAGAGAGCGGGATTCGAACCCGCGAAGCGGGGTTTAGCCGCTTACACACTTTCCAGGCGTGCTCCTTCAACCACTCGGACACCTCTCCGCAACCTACGGCCCCGCGGGGCTGTCCCGCCGCCGCAGCCGGAAAAGCCTGCCATGACGGGCGGCGGAGGATACTAGGCATGTCCGCTTCAGACAAGCTGGCGCCGAGGAAGTTTGGTCAGGGCGGACAGAACTTGGCACAATCGCGGATCGCTCCACGGAATTGACGATGTCGTATCAGGTTCTCGCGCGCAAATGGCGTCCGCGCCAGTTTTCCGAGCTGGTCGGGCAGGAACACGTCGTCCGCGCGCTGTCGCACGCCCTCGATGGCGGGCGCATCCACCACGCCTTCCTGTTCACCGGCACGCGCGGGGTCGGCAAGACCACCATCGCGCGCATCTTCGCCAAGTCGCTGAACTGCGAGAAGGGGCCGACTTCGCAGCCCTGCGGGGTCTGCGGCATCTGCACCGAGATCGACGCCGGCCGCTTCGTCGACCTGCTCGAGATCGACGCGGCCAGCAACACTGGCATCGACAACGTGCGCGAGCTGATCGACAACGCCCAGTACACGCCCTCGCGCGGTCGCCACAAGGTCTACCTGATCGACGAAGTGCACATGCTGTCCAAGGCCGCCTTCAATGCGCTGCTGAAGACGCTCGAAGAGCCGCCCGCGCACGTCAAGTTCCTGCTCGCGACGACCGATCCGCAGAAGCTGCCGATCACGGTGCTGTCGCGCTGCATCAAGTTCAACCTGAAGCGGCTGACGCCCGAGCAGATTCTCGGCCAGATGCGGCACATCCTCGGCGCCGAGGCGGTCGAGTTCGAGGACGAGGCGATCGAGGCGCTCTCGCGGGCCGCAGATGGTTCCCTGCGCGATGGGCTGTCCCTGCTGGACCAGGCCATCGCCCATGGCGGCGGCGCGCTGCGCGCGGCCGACGTGCATTCGATGCTCGGCACGGTCGAGCGCGGCCGGGTGCGGGTCTTGCTCGAGGCCCTGGTCGGCCGAGATGCCGAGAGCCTGTTCGCCGAAGTCGGACGCATCGCCGAATTCGCGCCGGATTTCGGCCAGGTCCTCGACGAACTGGCCGGGCTGCTGCATCGAATCCAGCTGCAGCAGCTGATGGCCGGAGCGGCGATCGCGGACGAGCCGGAACTGGCCGAACTGGCGGCCCGGATCGACCCGCGCGAGGTCCAGCTCTACTACCAGATCGCGATCACCGCGCGGCGCGACCTGCCGCTGGCGCCGACCCAGCGCGTCGGCTTCGAAATGGCCTTGCTGCGCATGCTGGCTTTCGCGCCGAGTGGCAGCGAGGGCGGCG
This sequence comes from Dokdonella sp., assembly GCA_019634795.1. Taxonomy (GTDB): domain Bacteria; phylum Pseudomonadota; class Gammaproteobacteria; order Xanthomonadales; family Rhodanobacteraceae; genus Dokdonella. The sequence goes on along the minus strand of JAHCAR010000005.1, from coordinate 120,674 downwards.
CCGCCCCGGGCGGTCGCAACCCGGTCTCTACCGGCACGCGGCCCGTCCCGCCGCCAGCCCAACGCGGAGCCGCTGGCGCTGCGCCGGCTGCACGGCCTGCCGACACGGCGGAGGCGGGCAGTCGCAGCACCCGTTCACCTGAACGGCCGGCCGACCGGGTCGCGGAAGCGCCGCCCGTCGATACGCCGCTCGTCATCGAGGACTGGCCCGGACTGCTCGAACGAGCCGAGCTCGGCGGGCCGGTCGGCCAGCTGGCCTTGCATGCGGTCCTGCTCGGGGTCGACGGCAACGTGTTGCGGCTCGGCATGAAGGCGGCGCATGAGCACTTCGCTTCGCCGCCTCTGCTCGAACTGCTCGGCCAGCGGCTCGGCGCGGCGCTGGGCCGATCGCTGCGCGTGCGCGTCGAGCGCGTGGCCGATGCGGCCGAGAGTCCGGCCGACAGTCGTGCCCGGGCCAGCGCCGAACGACGTCAGCAGGCCCATGACGGCCTGCATGCCGATCCGGCCGTGCAATCATTGATAGACACCTTTGGCGCCCGCATCATCAGTGATTCGGTACGCCCCCTGGAGAATTGAGATGAAAGGTCCGCTCGCCGGTTTGATGCAGAAGGCCCAGCGCATGCAGGAAGACATGCAGCGCGCCCAGGAAGAGCTGGCCCAGCTCGAAGTCACCGGCCAGGCCGGTGGCGGACTGGTCAGCGTCGTCATGAGCGGCCGCCACGAAGTGCGCCGGGTCAATATCGACCGCAAGCTGTTCGCCGATGACCCGGAAATGGCCGAAGACCTCGTTGCCGCGGCGATCAACGATGCGGTCAACAAGGTCGGCGCCTTGAGCCAGGAGCGCCTCGGCGGACTCGCCGCCGGCCTCAACCTCCCGGCCGGATTCAAGATGCCGTTTTGAGCACCGGTTCGCCCCTGCTGGCCGACCTGATCGAGGCCCTGCGCTGTCTGCCCGGGGTCGGCGCCAAGACCGCCCAGCGCATGGCCTTCCATATGCTCGAGCGCGACCGGCCCGGCGCCCGGCGACTGGCCGAGCGGCTCGCCGTGGCGGTCGAAAAGGTCGGCAACTGCCGCCGCTGCCGCGGCTTCAGCGAACAGGAAATCTGTTCATTCTGCGCCAACGCCTCGCGCGACAAGCACCTGCTCTGCGTCGTCGAGACGCCGGTCGACCAGCTCGCCATCGAGCAGGCCACGGGCTATCGCGGACATTATTTCGTGCTGCTCGGCCGGCTCTCGCCGCTGGACGGACTCGGACCGAAGGAACTCGGCCTCGACCTGCTCGCCGCGCGCCTGGCCGAGGGCGAAATCGAGGAGATGATCGTGGCCACCAATCCGACCGTGGAAGGCGAAGCCACGGCGCACATGCTTTCGCAACTGGCCCGGGCGGCCGACGTGCGGGCCAGCCGGCTGGCCCATGGCGTGCCGCTGGGCGGCGAACTCGAATTCATCGATCGCGGCACCCTGGCCCACGCCTTCGGCGGGCGCCAGTCGCTGCTCTGAGGAGACCGCTGTGGGCGACACGATATTTGCAAAGATCATCCGACGCGAGATTCCGGCCGACATCGTCTACGAGGACGAGGACCTGCTCGCCTTCCGCGACGTCAACGCTCAGGCACCGACCCACATCCTGTTCATTCCGCGGCGTCCGATCGCGACGCTGAACGACCTTGAAGAAAGCGATGCTGCCCTGATCGGCAAGCTCGTCCTCGCCGCGACCCGCTACGCGCGCAGCGAGGGTTTCGCCGAAGACGGTTATCGCTGCGTCATCAACTGCAACAGCCATGGCGGCCAGAGCGTCTACCACCTGCACTTGCACCTGCTGGCCGGTCGCCAGATGACCTGGCCGCCGGGGTAGGGAGCCTAGCGCCGGTCGCCGTGCGGCGGCGGTGGTACGGGTTTGACGATGATGACCGGCGGTGGCCCCCAGAAGCCGGGGCCCCAATAGGGTCCGAAACCGGGTCCCCAGAACGGGTCGTAGGGCCAGACGGCAGATTGGCGGATGACCAGCGGTCGCTTCGGCCACAGGTAGATCGTGTCGGCCGCGATTCTCGGATAGGTGTAATCGAACTCGCCGACGCGGCCGACCTGGGTGCCGCTGACGCTGCCGGTCACGGTCAGTTCGCGTCCCTTTACGAAGACCTCGGGATCATAGAAACCGGTCCGGCAGGCGATGAAACGACCCTCGCTGGCATCGCGCGAACGCGGTCGCGTGCTGGCATCGAGTTCGCGCGAGAGGATCTCGAAACAGGTCGAGGATTCGCCGGGCTCGACCTTGATGATCTCGCCACCCCAGCGCACGCGCTCGCCGGAATGCGATCCGGAAAGGCTCTGCTGGGGCGTGAGCGATGAGAATTCCCCGGTCAGCGGGGCCGGTACGGTCGCACAGGCCGCCAGGGCGAGCGCAAGAGGCGTCAACAGGACGGACTTGTACATGAGGCACCTCCTTCGGATGCGTTTATCGTGTCGTGCGCGGTCGTCGGCCAGCGAGGTTGGAGTCGATCATTGGACCTTTGGCGGCGCACGGAATTCCCGTACTTTGCGCGCGAATGCCTGAACCTTGGCCGAGACCGGTTCGGTCACGGCGTAGCGTAGTCCGACGTAGGCGTTGACCAGTTCTTCCAGCCGCGCTCGTTCCGGCGTGTCGGCAAAGGCGGCGCGGCTGCGGTCGAGGAAATCGAGTGGCCCTTCGTTGTCGCGTATGCGAACGCCGCCCTTGGCGATCCGCCGGCAAAGGCGGCGCCAGGCGGCATCGAGGACATCGAAGCGGGTCGAATGCCCGCTGCGCATGACCCAGAGCGAGGCCGAGAGCAGGATGGCGGCAAACGCTCCGGCCAGGGCGAGCAGCAGGTCGCGCTGATCGGCGCTGGTAATGCCGACCGGCTGCAGCAGGCTCTTCTGGCGCAGCGCATTGAACTGCACAACGGACTGGGTCCAGAGGCGGTTGATCACGTCGAGCCGATTGCGCAGGGGCAGCCACCAGGATCCCGAGTACCAGGACCGGTCGCCCGCCGCGGCAGCCGCTCCGGATTCGATGCGCAGCGGGTTGACGGCCGCGGTCGGGTCGACGCGCACCCAGCCGCGACCCTGCAGCCAGACCTCGGACCAGGCATGTGCATCGGACTGGCGGACGAGCAGATACTCGCCGACGTCGCTCCACCAGCCGCCCTGGTAACCGGTCACCACGCGCGCCGGGATGCCGGCGGCGCGCATCAGGACGACGAACGCCGAGCTGAAGTGTTCGCAGAAGCCGGCCCGGGTATCGAACAGGAAATCGTCGACCGAATTGCGCCCGAGCAGGGGTGCCGACAGGGTGTAGGTGAACTGGGCGTTGAACATGGCCAGCGCGCTGGCGATGATGGCGTCGTCGTCGCGGCCTTCGCTGCGCCAGCGCCTGGCCAATTCACGGGTCTTCGGATCGAAGCCACCCGGCAACTGCAGGGCGCGCTGGCGATCCGCCGGATCGAGATCCGGCGCCAGCCGGTAGGCCAGCACCGAGCGGGCCTGATACTGGTTCGGATTGCGGATGCCGCCGGTTGCGCTGAGGGTGCGGTCGGGCCGCATGCGCAGGCCGGTGTCGGCGGACACGGGTACGTCGAGCGCCACCAGCCACGGCCGATGACTCGGCTCGAAGGTCACTTCGTAGTCGATCGGCGGAGTTTCGCCGACCACCGGTTCCAGCTCGGGCTGCGCCGGCGTTTCCCGGCGCGTCCAGGTGGTTCCGTCGAAGCGCGGCAGCACGATCGAACGAAAATAACGTGCGCTGGCCGCTGGTACCGCCGTCTCGAAGTGAACCCGGAAAGCCGGCGAATCGTCGACCAGCAACTCGGTCATCGAACCCGGCGACATGCGGTCATCCAGCCCGGTGCGGGCCTCGGAAAAGGCGCCGGGAGCACCCCAGAGAGGCGAGCCCAGCCGTGGCGTGAACAGGAAGGCCGCGGCGGCCAGCGGCACGCCGAGTCCGAGCAACAGCGCCGCCGTGCGCAATTCGGCGCCGAGCGGTCGGTTGCGGTCGAGCGGGGCAGGCTCGAGGGCGTTCAGGGTGGCCAGCAGGACGATCAGGCAACTGCTGACGAGCAAGGTGTAGCCGATCGACTGGGTGAACAGCAGCGCACTCATGAGCACGAATGCGGCGAACGCGGCAGCCGTGCGCGCATCGCGGATGCGTTCGCTCTCGAGCAGCTTCAGCACGAGCAGGCCGCAGGCCAGGGCGCTGCCGGGTTCGCGCCCGAACAGGTTTCCGTAGTGGAGGACGACGACCGCGACCAGCAGCAGGACCAGCGGCACCCTCAACCAGGCCGAGATGGCCTTCGGGCTGCGCGCACGACTGAACATGCGTAGCGGCGGAACCGCGACCAAGGCAATCGACAGCCACCACGGCAGGCGGCCGAGATGGGCCGAAACCGCGATCAGGGCGGAAATGGCGAGCAGGTTGAACTGGTGATTGCTAAGGCGCATCGGGCATCAGGGCCAGCGCACGCAGGCAGGCGTGCCGGTGGGAATGGCCAAGCCCCGGGCCGATGCGCAGCTCGGGCAGTTCGAGTGCATAGCTCAGCATGGCCGCATCCGCCGCGATCACCCAGGCGGTCAGGCGGCGGATGCGTGCCTCGTGCTCGAGGCCGTGCAGGCTCGCGTAACTGAGCACACGATTGTCGTCGACCGGCACCTCGCTCTCGCGGACCAGCAGGCCGTCGTGACGGGCCGAGGCTTTCCAGGCGATGCGACGCTGCGGATCGCCGCTGCGGTATTCCCTCAGCCCGGAAAATTCTTCGCCGTCACCGGCGCTGAAGCGCTCGCCGAGCTGGCCGGATCCATGCGGAAGCGGTGGGGCGGATTCCTCGATTGCCGGGTAGACCAGGATCGACGTCCGCGGATTGATCCAGCTCCAGACGACGAACAGGCCGAGCGGTTGTTCGGTCCAGAGCTTCATGCGCCCGGGCCGCATCCAGCCACGCCGTGGCGCGGGCAACTGGATGCTGATTCCGGGGCCGTCGCCCGGTGCAAGGGCGAAGGCGAACAGGTGGGTGCCGATGCGCAGGCGCAGGCTGGGTCGTGGCCGTGCCGATGCGAGAAAGTGAAGGGTCAGTGGCAACGACTGGCCGGCATGGCATTCGGCGGCATGGATCGCGACCAGTTCGAGACCGGCGAGCGTACGGAATCCGGCGAACAGGCTCATCCAGGCGGCGGCGGCGAGAAAGCAGGTCAGCAGCAGGGCGGCGTTGTTCGCGTAGTTGAGCGCGCCGAGCTGCATGATGACGAGGAGCGCACCAAATCCGATGCCGAAGGCCGTCGGCAGGACGTAGATACGCCGCCGGTGCAAGCGGATCGGCAGGGCCTCGGCGGCGCGCAAGCGGGTCAAGGCCGGCAGCCGCCGTTCGGCCACTGCGAGCAGCCCCTGCCAGGTCGATTGAAACCTTGCGCCGAGGGCGCTCATCGCACCGGCGTGTTCTCGATCAGGCTGGCGACCACCGCGGCTCGGCTTGCCTGCGAGCCGGATCCCAGACTCAGGCGGTGCGCAGCGATGTAAGGGAAGACCTTTTGCACGTCTTCGGGGACGACGAAATTGCGGCCGCCGAGCAGGGCATGGGCGCGCGCAGCCGCGAGAATCGAGAGACCTGCCCGTGGCGACAGGCCGATCCGGATCTCGGCGTGGCGGCGACTGGCCTCGAGCAGGTTCTGCACGTAGGCGATCAGCGAGCTGCTGGCCAGTACCGACGCGGTCGCCTTGCGCAGGGCCAGGATCTGGCCCGCGGCGAGGCAGGGACTGAGCTGTTCGAGCAGTTGCCGGCGATCCGTCGAGCCGAGCATCGAGCGTTCCGACTCCGGATCCGGGTAGCCGAGGCTCATGCGCAGCATGAAGCGGTCGAGCTGCGAATCGGGCAGCGGATAGGTTCCGGCGAAATCGACCGGATTCTGGGTCGCGACGACGAAGAACGGGGCAGGCAGGGCATGCGTTCGGCCATCGATCGTGACCTGGCCTTCGGCCATGGCCTCGAGCAGGGCGCTCTGCGTCTTCGGCGTGGCCCGGTTGATCTCGTCGGCCAGCAGCAACTGGGTGAAGACCGGGCCGTTGTGGAACTTGAAGGCGCCCGGATCGCGCTCGTAGATGCTGACCCCGATGATGTCCGATGGCAGCAGGTCGCTGGTGAACTGGACGCGCTGGAAATCCAGGCCCAGTGTGATCGCCAGGGCATGGGCCAGGGTGGTCTTGCCGACCCCGGGCAGATCCTCGATCAGCAGGTGTCCGCCGGCGAGCAGGCAGACGAAGGCCAGGCGCACCTCCTGTTTCTTGCCGAGCAGGATGCCGTTGACCTGAACGATGCTGCGGGCCAGGGCCTCGCGCAGGTCGGCGGCCAGTCCGGGAGCAGCGGATTCGGGGGCAACGGGCGTATCGGGCATGGGTTGCGGGGTGATTGCGGGAATGGGCTGCACGGCCAAGGGGCGGCTGCCGCCAGTGTAGCCTCTGCCTGCACCGGCAGGCGAACCGGCGGCTGCCGTTGCGGGTCCGCTCATGCCCCTGCATCGACCAGTGGTCGGCGCCAGGCAGGCCGATCAGGGGATGGCCAGACCTGCTTCGCGCAACAGCCGGCACAACGCGATAAGCGGCAGGCCGACCAGGGCCGTGGGATCGTCGCTTTCGATGCACTCGAACAGGGCAATGCCGCGGCCCTCGACCTTGAAGCTGCCGGCGCAGTCGAACGGACGCTCGAGCTCGAGGTAGCGATGGATTTCGGCATCGTCGAGTTCGCGAAAATGGACCCGGGTCGTGTCGATCGCCGAGCGCACGACCATCCCCCCGGCGCGCGTGTCGACCACGCAGAGCGCGGTGTGGAAGCTCAGTATCTTTCCCGAGCTTTGCCGGAGCTGCTCGAATGCGCGCTCGGCATTGCCCGGCTTGCCGAGCGGGCGCGCATCGAGTTCGGCGACCTGGTCGGAGCCGATGACCAGGCTGTCGGCACAGTCGGCGGCGACGGCCCGAGCCTTGTCGATGGCCAGCCGCAGTGCCGTGTCGCGCGGCAGTTCCCCTTCCCGTGGAGTTTCGTCGACGTGACTGGCCATGCTGCGGAAATCGGCCACGACGCGGCCCAGCATCTGCGCGCGGTAGGGCGAGGTCGAGGCGAGGACCAGCGCAGGAGCGCGGCCAGTCATGAGGGGGTGTTCTCGATGTCGCCACCGGCGCTGGCCAGTTCCTTGCGCACCTCGTCGAGCCGCTCGAGCTGCAGGGCCAGCTTTTCGCGCGAGTGGACCAGCGCGGCCGAGGCGGCCTTGAGTTCGGCCAGCGAGGCGTCGGCACCGAACTGCTTGAGCCAGAGCCGATGCTGGAGCAGATCGTGGAGGGCGGCCTGGACCTCGGGTTCGGCGGTCAGGGTCGCATGCGCGGACAGGCTGATCGCGGGCGGCAGGCGGCTGACCAGGGGCGGTATCTCGCGCAGCCGGGCGCGGCATTCCTGCAGTTCATGTTCGAGGGCATCGGCATGGTCGAGCACGCTGCGCAGCTCGCGGGTACGCGCGCCGAGGCGGCGCTCGCGCAGCCAGACGAAGATCGGGATCGGGGCCAGCAGCAGGGCGGCAATGAGCAGGTAGTCCAGCAAGCGCGAATCTCCCCGGGAAAGGGCCCCAGTCTGCCGCTTGCCGGCCTGCCCAGCAATTCCTCGCGGAAAGCGCTAAAATTGCGGTCCCGGTCAATTGCTTGCGTCGCTTTCCGATTTGACATCGGCAACCGCCGCACCTACCATCGCGCGCCCATGCCAGACACCTTGCCAGACAGTGTGGATCCTTGGCGCATGGTGCAAGGCGGGCGCGTGTTCGAAGGAACAGTGCCGTTACGGCAGTTCGAACGCCTGCAGGACTTGCTGGCTTCGGCCGAGGGAGACGTCGCATACAGGGTCGAATTCGGCATCGACGAGTTCGACGTTGCATTCGTCGATATCCACGTCGATACGGGCCTGTCGCTGGTTTGCCAGCGCACGATGAACGTCTTCGTGCAGCCGTGCAGCATCAACCAGCGGCTCGGATTGTTGCGGGACGAGCGGGACGAGAACGCGTTACCCGAGGGTTACGAGCCGTTGCTCGTGACCGACGGTCAGTTGCACATCAAGGATGTCCTCGAGGATGAGTTGATCCTCGCCTTGCCGTTGGTGCCCTTGAGTCCGGGCGCACCGCTGGAGCAGGTGCCGGTTACCGCCGGTTCGGCTCCGGACGACGATCAGGCGCCGAATCCGTTCGCCGCGCTGGGACAGTTGAAGAGTTCGCGACACTAGTTCGCGGCAGCGCAGAGGCATCGTCCGATGCCACGTTGTCGCGTCACCCTGGTCAGTTTCACTACGTACGCTTGCACGCAAGCCTGGATTCATCTGGAGAGTTGTCATGGCAGTCGCCAAAAGTCGTAAATCCCCGTCCCGCCGCGGCATGCGCCGTGCGCACGATGCCCTAACCGCAAAGCAGCTGGCGACCGACCCGACCTCGGGCGAAGTGCATCTGCGCCACCACGTCACCAAGGACGGCTACTACCGTGGCAAGAAGGTGATCGAAAGCAAGACCCCGGTTGCCGACGCGGATTGATTCCGCACGGATGATGCGCTGAAGCGGCGGACGCCCCGACCCGGGGTTCCGCCGTTTCCATTTGTTCGGGAGAAACGGCTCTGTTCTACTCACGCATTGCGGGCACCGGCAGCTATCTGCCGGAAAAAATCGTCACCAACAAGGACCTGGAGCAGTTCGTCGATACCAGCGACGAATGGATCCGGACCCGTACCGGCATTCGTGAGCGACGCAAGGCCGCGGATGGCGAGACCACCGGCGATCTGGCTTTCCATGCCGCGACCCGGGCCCTCGAGGCGGCCGGTGTCGCGGCCTCCGAAATCGACCTGATCGTGCTCGGCACGACCACGCCGGACATCATCTTTCCTTCGACCGCCTGCCTGCTGCAGCATCGGCTCGGGGCGAACGGCTGTGCCGCATTCGACGTCAACGCCGCATGCTCGGGCTTCGTGTACGCGCTCGGCGTGGCCAATGCCTTTATCCGCAGCGGACAGTCGAAGAAGGCGCTCGTGGTCGGCTCGGAAACACTGACCCGCATGCTCGACTGGAGCGATCGCGGCACCTGCGTGCTGTTCGGAGACGGCGCCGGGGCCGTGGTCCTCGAAGTCGCCGAAGAGCCGGGCATCTACACGACCAAGCTGCACGCCGATGGCGGCTACAAGCATCTGTTGTACAACCCGGTCGGCGTCTCGGCCGGTTTTCGCGACGACGAGCCGAACCACGGCATCCGCGTGATGATGACCGGCAACGAAGTGTTCAAGGTCGCGGTCAAAACCCTCGACCGCATCGTCGGTGAAACCCTCGAAGCGGCCGGCATGGACGAATCCCAGGTCGACTGGCTGATTCCGCACCAGGCCAATCTGCGCATCATCGAAGCGACGGCAAAGCGCCTCAAGCTGCCGATGGAGCGCGTCATCGTCACCGTCGACCGGCACGGCAACACGTCCTCGGGTTCGGTGCCACTGGCCCTCGATGAGGCGGTTCGTTCGGGCAAGGTCAAGCGCGGGCAGAACATCCTCCTCGAAGCATTCGGCGGCGGCTTCACCTGGGCCTCCGCGCTGCTTCGCTACTGATCCCGGAGCACATGATGAGCTCGACAGCGTTCCTCTTTCCTGGCCAGGGCTCGCAAAGCGTCGGCATGCTGGCCGCGCTCAGCGATGAATTTCCGATCGTGCGCCAGACTTTCGTCGACGCCTCCGATGGCGCCGGGATCGATCTCTGGCACCTGTCCCAAGGCGGTCCCGAGGAGATGCTCAACCGCACCGAATACACCCAGCCGGCCCTGCTGGCGGCCGGCATCGCGGTCTGGCGGGTCTGGCAGGAACTGAAGGCGCCGATGCCCGATTTGCTGGCCGGGCACAGCCTCGGCGAGTACACCGCCCTCGTTGCGGCCGGCACCCTGAAGCTTGCCGACGCGGCGCACCTGGTACGCATCCGCGGACAGGCCATGCAGGCCTCGGCGCCGGCTGGCGTTGGCGCCATGGCCGCCGTGATCGGGGCCGACGATGCCCTGGTCGAATCGATCTGTCGCGAGGTTTCGGGCGATCACGTGGTCGTTCCGGCCAACTACAATTCGCCAGGCCAGATCGTGATCGGCGGCCATGCCGTCGCCGTCGACGCGGCAATCGCGAAGCTCGCCGAGAGTGGTGTGCGCAAGGTCGTCAAGCTCGCGGTCAGCGTGCCCTCGCACACGCCCCTGATGCGCGAGGCGGCAAATCGCCTGGCCGAGGCGATGAGCGCCTACGAGTGGCGCGAGCCGCAGATTCCGGTCGTGCAAAACGTCGATGCCAGCGTGCACGACTCGGTGGCCGACATTCGCGCAGCGCTGGTTCGCCAGCTCTACCTGCCGGTGCAATGGACCGGCTGCGTGCAGGCCCTGGTCGGCGCCGGCGTCAAGAAGATGGCCGAGTGTGGCCCGGGCAAGGTGCTGGCCGGTCTCGTGCGACGCATCGATCGCAGCATCGACATGCATGCACTCGGCACGCCCGCCGAGCTCGAGGCGGCGCGCGAGGCATGGAGCTGAGCCGCCCCGTCCCGCCCCTTTTCGCTGTCTGAGGATCCCCCATGAGTTCAACATTGAAAGGCGAGGTCGCCCTGGTGACCGGTGCGAGCCGCGGTATCGGTGCGGCCATCGCCGATCGCCTGGCTGCCGACGGTGCAACGGTCATTGGTACGGCGACCAGCGAGAGCGGAGCCAGCGCGATCGCCGAACGGCTGGCGCCGCACGGCGGCAGCGGTCGCGTTCTCGATGTCAGCGACAGTGCCGCAGTGGACGCCCTGATCGGCGCCGTGGCCGAGGAATTCGGCGCAGTCAGCATCCTCGTCAACAATGCCGGGATCACGCGCGACCAGTTGCTCCTGCGCATGAAGGAAGAGGAGTGGCAGGCCATCCTCGACACCAACCTGAGCTCGGTCTTCCGCACTTCGAAGGCGGTCCTGCGCGGCATGATGAAGGCGCGCAAGGGACGCATCATCAGCATCGCCTCGGTGATCGGTTCGATCGGCAACGCCGGACAGTCCAACTATGCCGCGGCCAAGGCCGGCATCATCGCCTTCTCGAAATCGCTGGCGCGCGAAATCGGCTCGCGTGGAATCACGGTCAACGTCGTTTCGCCCGGCTTTATCGACACCGACATGACCCGCGCCTTGCCGGAAGAACAGCGCAGTGCCCTGCTCGGACAGATCGCCCTGCAGCGCTTCGGCGAAGCCGACGACATCGCCCATGCGGTCGCCTTCCTGGCCTCGCCTGGCGCTGCCTACATCACCGGCGAGACTCTGCACGTCAATGGCGGCATGCATATGGCCTGAGTCGGTCCATGTCGCAAGGACGCGCGCGAGGCCTTCCTGTCCCTTACAATCGGCGTGTTGCGTTCGCCGCCGCAGAGATCCGGACTGCCGTCTGGAATCCGGTGGCGGTTTTGGCCACGGTTCTGCTGGCGGTAGCGGGTATCGACACGTTCCACTACAATTCGCGGCGCCTCGCAGCACGCATCGCTGTGTAGCGGATACCGGGGCCAACCTGACGCCCGCGGTGTTCCGCAATCCGAATCACGAAACGAGATCCCATCGGGAGACAACAAACTCATGAGTACTATCGAAGAACGCGTCAAGAAAATCGTCGTCGAGCAGTTGGGCGTAAAGGAAGACGAAGTCACGCCAAATGCGTCGTTTGTCGACGATCTGGGCGCCGATTCGCTCGACACGGTCGAGTTGGTGATGGCTCTCGAAGAAGAGTTCGAGTGCGAGATTCCCGACGAAGACGCCGAAAAGATCACCACGGTCCAGCAGGCCGTCGATTACGTCAAGGCGCACGTCAAGTCCTGATTTTCCGGGCGCCGGAGCGCATGCTTGCCGGCGCCGACCCTTCTTGATCGGTACCGGCCTGGCATCCTGGTCCAAGGGCCGACCCGATCACCATCGATTCGCCAAGCTGCGCCCACGAGGCGCAGCTTTCATTTTGAGGACAGGGAACACTACGCCGGCGTATGTTCGCCGGCCGGTTCCCAGCACTGCGGATACTCGAGCATGAGCAAGCGTCGCGTCGTCGTTACCGGCCTCGGCATCGTCAGCCCCGTCGGCAATGACCTGGCCACTGCCTGGGGCAACATCACTGCGGGCAGGAGCGGTATTGGCCCGATCACCAACTTCGATGCCACGGCATTTCCAACCCGCATTGCCGGCGAGGTGCGCGACTTCGATCCGGCGACATGGATCCCGCCGAAGGATGTGAAGAAGATGGACTTCTTCATCCACTACGGCGTCGCCGCAGGCCTCATGGCCATGCAGGATGCGGGGCTCGAGATCACCGAGGCGAACGCCGAGCGCACCGGCGCGCTGATCGGTTCCGGCATCGGCGGCATCGCCGGTATCGAAAAGACCACGGTCGCGTGGCACGAGGGCGGCCCGCGCAAGATCTCGCCGTTCTACGTGCCGTCGACGATCATCAACATGGTCGCCGGCCACCTGTCGATCATGACCGGCATCAAGGGCCCCAATTTTTCCGCCGTTTCGGCCTGCGCGACCTCGAACCACAGCATCGGCATGGCCATGCGCCTGATCCAGTACGGCGATGCCGACGTCATGATCGCCGGTGGCGCCGAATACGCCACGGTGCCGACTGCGGTCGGCGGATTCTGTTCGATGAAGGCGATGTCGACGCGCAACGACGATCCGCAGGCGGCCAGCCGCCCCTGGGACAAGGATCGCGACGGCTTCGTGCTCGGCGACGGCGCCGGCATCCTCGTCCTCGAGGAGTACGAATCGGCCAAGGCTCGCGGCGCGCGCATCTATTGCGAACTGGCCGGCAGCGGCAGCAGCAGCGATGCCTTCCACATGACCGCGCCGAGCGAGAACGGCGAGGGACCGGCGCGCTGCATGGTCTCGGCCATGAACGACGCCGGCATCAACCCCGACCAGGTCGAGTACCTGAATGCGCATGGAACTTCGACGCCGCTCGGCGACGTCGCCGAAACGCATGCGCTGAAGCGCGCGCTCGGCGATCATGCCTACAAGACCATGGTCAGTTCGACCAAGTCGATGACCGGCCACCTGCTCGGCGCGGCCGGCGGCGTCGAGGCGATCTTCAGCATTCTGGCCCTGCACCACGGAATCATTCCGCCGACCATCAACCTCGATGCCGCGGGCGAAGGCTGCGATCTCGACTACGTGCCCAACGTGGCCCGCGAAAAGAAGATCTCGATCGCCGTTTCGAACGGCTTCGGCTTCGGCGGCACCAACGGTACCCTGGTATTCCGCAAGATCTGAACGCGATCGGGACGGGCACTGCCGTCGTGCCTGAGCGGAAACTCCCCTCGATCCGCAGCCTGGCCGGTCGTCGCGACCTGCTCGGCCTCGCTGCGCTGGCCCCGGATCGCTATCCGGGCCTGTTCGAGAGCGCCGCCGATGGCACAGCCAATGCGCGTTTCGACATCCTGCTGGCGTTCCCGCAACAGTCCCTGTGGCTCGACATCGAAGGTCGCGTCCACGGTTGCCACGGCGAGCGGGCCGGCGACGGATTTCTGGCTGCTCTCGATGAGGCCTGGCAAGGCGCACACAACGGGTTTCGCGGTGACGACGGTCTGCCGTTCCACGGCGGCTGGCTGCTCTACCTCGGCTACGAACTGGCCGGCGAAATCGAGCCGCGGCTGCGCCTGCCGCGGATGCCGGCCGGCCAGCCGCTGGCCCTGGCCCTGCGTTGCCCGGTCGCCGTGGTCGTCGATCACGTCGCCGGTCAGACCTTCCTGATCGCCGAGCATGGCCATGCGCACCGGCTCGACCAGATCGAGGCAGATCTCGCGCGTGCGGCGGTCCCCGGCAATGCGGCGCTGCACGTCGCAACGATCGCCGAGGACGAACCGCTGCGCTTTCTCGATGCGGTCGCGCGAACCCACGAGTACCTGCGTGACGGTGATGTGTTCCAGGTCAACCTGTCGCGCCAATGGCGTCTTGCGCTGGCTGAACCGGCGGCACCGGCAGCCGTGTATGCGGCCCTGCGAAGCGCCAACCCGGCCCCGTTCGCCGGACTCCTGCAGCAGGCCGGCTGGGCCGTGGCGAGTTCTTCTCCCGAACGGCTGGTGCAATGCCGCGGCGATCGCGTGCAGACGCGGCCGATTGCCGGCACGCGTCCGCGCCTCGAAGGAGACGATGCGGATGCGCGCATTCGCGAACTGGTCGCGCATCCGAAGGAGCGCGCCGAACATGTCATGCTGATCGATCTCGAACGCAACGACCTCGGTCGCGTCTGTGTTCCGGGCAGCGTCGAGGTCGACGAGCTGATGGTGGTCGAGAGCTATGCCCACGTGCACCACATCGTCTCCAACGTGCGCGGCCGACTGCGCGAGGGCACGAGCCCCGGGCAGGTCATCCGCGCCGTATTTCCGGGCGGCACGATCACCGGCTGCCCGAAGGTGCGCTGCATGGAAATCATCGCCGAACTCGAGCAGGCGCCGCGCGGCTGCTACACCGGTGCCTTCGGCTACCTCGACAACAACGGTGACCTCGACCTCAACATCCTGATCCGTACCCTGGCCATCGGTGGTGACGAGATCCGGCTGCGCGCCGGGGCCGGTATCGTGATCGACTCGGACGCCGAATCCGAGCTCGCCGAGACCCGGGCCAAGGCGCGCGGAATGTTGCGTGCATTTGGCCTCGATCGTTGATCCGCGGCACCGATCCGACAGCCCAATCCTGCTACGCTTTGACCGATGAACAGCATTCTTGAAAAGCGGCGATTCAACAACTTGAGCGCGCGCGGACGCGTGCGCTGGTGGCTGCTGCTGGTCCTCGCCGTCATTGCCGCCGTTGGCGTCGTCGCCGGGTTGGCTTGGCGCGACTACCGGCGCTTTGCCGATGCGCCCTTGCAACTGGAGCAGGCCCGGACCATCGACTACGCACGCGGAACGCCGTTCAGGGACATCGTCCGGCAGTTGCGGCGAGAGCGCATCTCGGATGGTTCGCCGTTCTACTGGAAGTTGCTGTCGCGCGAAATGAACGTGGCCTCGCGCCTGCAGGCCGGCGAATACGCGCTGCAGCCGGGGCTTACCCCGCGCGGCTTGATCGCGATGATGGCCGAGGGCAGGGTGGTCCAGCACCAGTTCACGATCGTCGACGGCTGGACGTTTCGCCAGTTGCGGCTGGCCCTGGCCAGCGAGAGCGGCCTGCGGCAGAGCCTGCCGGGCCTCGATGACGCCGCGATCGCGGCCAGGCTCGATATTGCGGACGGCAAGCCCGAGGGCTGGTTCCTTCCGGAAACCTATGCCTGGGTCAAGGGCGACAGCGACATGCTCGTGCTCGAGCGCGCCCATGTAGCGATGAAAAAGGCGCTGGACCGGCTCTGGCCGTTGCGCGATCCGCAGGTGCCCCTGGCCAGCCCGTACGAGGCCCTGATCCTTGCCTCGATCATCGAAAAGGAGACCGGAGTCGGCGATGAGCGGGCGCGCATTGCCGGCGTGTTTGCACGTCGCCTGCGCATCGGTATCCGCTTGCAGACAGATCCGACCGTGGTCTACGGCCTCGGCGAACAGTACGACGGCAATATCCGGCGCCGCCATCTCGAAACCGACACCCCGTACAACACCTACACGCGCGATGGCCTGCCACCGACGCCGATCGCCTTGCCCGGCTTGCCTGCGATCGAGGCCGCGCTGCATCCGGCCGATGGCAATGCCCTGTATTTCGTCGCCCTCGGCGATGGCAGCGGACGCCATGAATTCTCGGCGTCGCTGGAGGAACACAACCGTGCCGTGGAGCGCTACCTGAACCGGCGCAGGCAGCAATGAGAGGGCGCCTGATCACGCTCGAGGGAGGCGAGGGTGCCGGCAAGAGTACCGTCATGCAGGCCTTGCGCGAGCACATCGAGTCCTGCGGCATACGCCTGCAGGTCACCCGGGAGCCGGGCGGAACCGCGCTCGGCGAGGCGATCCGGGCGATCGTGCTCGATCCGGAACTCGGCATGGTCTGCGCGGAAAGCGAACTGCTGCTGATGTTCGCGGCGCGCGCGCAGCTCGTGCGCGAGCTGATCCGACCTGCACTGGAGCGGGGTGATTGGGTCCTGGCCGACCGCTTCACCGATGCCAGTTTCGCCTACCAGGGAGGGGGGCGCGGACAACCCGCGGCGCGCATCGGCGACCTCGAGGACTGGGCGGCCGACGGCCTGCGACCCGACCTGACCCTCCTGCTCGACCTGCCGGTCAGCCTCGGCCTGGCACGCGCGGGCGAACGCGGGCGGCCCGACCGCATCGAAGCCGAACGGGCGGAATTCTTCGAACGCGTGCGCGACGCTTACCGGCGTCGCGCCGATGCGGATCCTCAACGCTTTCGCGTGATCGACTCGAGCCGTCCGCTGCCGCGCGTCGTGGCCGACGCGATTGCCGCGATCGACGCGCTTGTCGCAGACTGGAAGCCATGAGCACGAACCTGGCACCGTGGCTGCTCGAACCCTGGCATTCGCTGAGCGTGCGCCTTGGCGCCGGCGAATTGCCGCATGCGTTGCTGGTCTGCGGAGAACCGGGGCTTGGCAAACGCGCCCTGGCCGATGCGTTGGTGGCCAGTGCCCTGTGCGAAGCACGCACCGAGGCGGGCTTTGCCTGCGGCAAATGCCGCGCCTGCCTGTTGCTCGCGGCCGGCTCGCATCCGGATCGCGTGTTCGTCAGCTTCGAGCTGCGCGACGATGGCAAGCCGCGCACCGAGATCGTCATCGAGCAGATCCGGAGCCTGTCGCATCGCCTGTCCTTGTCGAGCCAGTTTGGCGGGCTGCAGGTGGTCCTGATCGATCCGGCCGACAAGATGAATGCGAGCGCAGCCAATGCGCTTCTGAAAACGCTGGAAGAACCCTCGGCGAGCACGGTCATCATCCTGGTCAGCGACAAGCCATCGCGCCTGCCGGCGACGATCCGCAGCCGCTGCCAGCGCATCCAGTTGCAGGTGCCGAACAAGGCCCAGTCGCTGGACTGGATGGTCGCTGCCGGCGTCGCCGCTGGTGCGGCGGAGGAAGCGCTTGGCGTGGCCCTCGGCAACCCGGGCCAGGCCATGCAGGCGATCCGCGACGATTCCCTCGGCCTGCGCAATGAATGCCGCAAGGACCTGCGATCCCTGCGCGATCGGCACGGCAACGCGCTGGCCGTGGCCGAGGCATGGTCCGCGGACCGGCCCGAAGAGCGGCTATGGCACGCGGCGGCGATCGTCCACGACGAGGCCCTGAGCCTGGCTCGCGGAGGGAAAAGCGCGCTCGGCTTGACCGGGACCGAGGAAATACCGAAGCTAGCCGCATGGTTCGCGTCGGCCAACCGTTCGCGCGAGCTGCTTGCTACACAACTACGCAGCGAACTGGTCCTGCTGGACCTGCTGCACGCATGGCAGATGCCCCGGAGGACATGAGATGTCGACACCCGCCGCTGGAGGCATGCCGAGGCAGGGAATCCTGTCCCTGGCGATCAAGGACAAGGGCGCGCTGTTCAATGCCTACATGCCGTACGTGAAGGGCGGCGGACTGTTCGTGCCGACCAGCAAGCGCTACAACCCCGGCGACGAGGTCTTCATCCTGCTCTCGCTGATGGATGAAAAGGACCGCCTTCCGGTCGCAGGCAGGGTGGTCTGGATCACGCCGCCGGGCGCCCAGGGCAACCGCACGGCCGGCATCGGCGTGCAGTTCAACGAATCCAGCGACGGCGATGCCGCGCGCACGAAGATCGAGTCGATCCTGGCCGGCATCCTCGGCCAGGAGCGCGCGACCCACACCATGTGATGCGCGTCCTGGTCCTCGGTGCTGGCGCAACCGGAGCCTATTTCGGCAATCGCCTGATCGAGTCGGGTGCTGACGTCTCCTTTCTCGTTCGACCGCGCCGGGCGGCCACGCTGGCCAGCCAGGGACTCGTCATCCGCGCGTCTTCCGGCACCGTACAGCGGCCGGTCGATGCAATCACCGCGGTTCCGCCCGCTGCGAAGTTCGATCTGGTCCTGCTTTCGTGCAAGGCCTACGATCTCGATTCGGCGATCAGCGCGATCGCCCCTGCGGTCGAGTCGGGCGCCTGCGTATTGCCCCTGCTGAACGGCTTGCGTCATCTCGACGCGCTCGATGCCGCTTTCGGCAGGAACCGGGTTCTCGGCGGGCTCTGCCACATCTCGGTGACCCTGGCCGAGGACGGATCGGTGCGCCAGGTTGGCAGCATCGCCCGCCTGACCTTCGGCTCGCGTCCGGAGTCGCCCGCGGTTCCCGGCCAGATCCGCGATGGACTCCTGTCCATTTCCGAGGAGGTCGTTCACAGCGCCGATGTGATCACGGCGATGTGGCAGAAATTCGCCTTTCTGTCTGCGCTGGCCGGCATCACCTGCCTGATGCGGGCGAACATCGGCGCCATCGTTGCGGTCGCGGAAGGGACCGAGCTGATCCGCTGGATGTACCTCGAATGCGCCGAAGTGGCGAGGCGCAGCGGCTATCCGCCCGACGACGGCGCCCTGTCGGAAGCGCTCGACATCCTTACCGCACCGCATTCGCCGCTCAAGGCTTCGATGCTGCGTGACGTCGAACGCGGGCAGCGCACCGAAGTCGAGCATGTCCTCGGCGACATGCTCGCACGAGCCGCCGCCCTCGGTGTCGATGCGCCGCTGCTTGCGGCGGCCTGCGCGCAATTGCGCATCCACGAGGCGCGCCTGGCCAGCGGCGAACGCTGATCGACGGATCCGGCGTAGCGATCTCAGGCGCTTTTTGCAGGTGCCGCTTCGCTCCGCAACACCGGGCTGTCCCAGCCTTCGCGTGGGGCGAAGCGTGGACCGTACTGCTTTTCCAGCTCGACCAGACGCTGGCGGAGTCGATCGGCACCGGTGTCGCGGATGTGCTGGATCGGGCCGCCACGGAACGGCGCGAATCCGGTGCCGAAGATGACACCCGCATCGCAGAGATCGGCATCGTCGACGACGCCGTCGTGCAGGCAGGCGACCGCCTCGTTGAGCATCGGCAGGATCATGCGGTCCTCGATATCGGCCGGCGCCGAATAGCCCGGATCGACCTCCGGTTTCTGCGCCTTGCCGTTCTCCCACTTGTAGAAGCCCTCGCCGTCCTTCTTGCCGCGCTTGCCCGATTCGAGCAGGGCTTCCATGCCCTTCGGGATTTCCAGCTTGAGAAATTCCGAAAGCTCGCGACCGACCGATGCGGCGACGTCGAGACCGACCGTGTCGGCCAGTTCGATCGGCCCCATCGGCATGCCGAACTTCTTCGCCGCCTTGTCGAGCACCGGGCCCGGAACGCCTTCGCCATAGAGGCGCACGGCCTCGAGCATGTAGGGCATGAGTATGCGATTGACGAGGAATCCGGGCGTTCCACGGACCGGGACCGGCAGCTTGTCGATGGCCTTGCAGAACGCGAAGGCACGCTTTTCGGCGGTCTTGTCGAGCTTGTCGTGGCGAACGATCTCGACCAGCGGCATCAGGGCAACCGGGTTGAAGTAGTGCAGGCCGAGGAAGCGCTGGGGGTGGCCGACCGCCTGACGCAGTTCGTCGAGCGGGATGCTCGAGGTGTTGGAGGCGAGCAGGGCCCCTTCCTTCATGTCCGGTTCGGCCTTCCGGTACAGCGCTTCCTTCGCTTCCGCGTTCTCGAAAATGGCCTCGATGACGAGGTCGGCATCGGCCACACCCTTGCCCTCGACATCGGCCTTGAGCCGGGCCAGGGCCGGATCGATGCGCTCGGCGGTCTTCAGGCGGCGCGAGAACAGCTCGCGGGCGCGCTTCATGGCCGGTTCGATGTATTTCATCTCGCGGTCCTGCAAGCTCACCGTGAAGCCGCGCAAGGCCGCCCATGCGGCGATATCGCCGCCCATCACACCGGCGCCGATGACATGGACATGGCTGATGCCCGAATCGGTCCCGCTGCCGAGACCCTTGAGGCGCTCCTGCAGGAAGAACACGCGGATCAGGTTGCGTGCCGTCGCCGTCTGCGCAAGCTTGGCCACGGCGCGGGCCTCATGCCGCAGGCGCTGAGTCAGACTGCCGCCGCGACGCCAGGTTTCGATCAGGGCGAACGGGGCGGGGTAGTGCTCGGGACGCGCCTTGGCTGCAGTCTGCTTGCGCACCATCGGCGCCAGCAGCTGGCGTGCCGGCCAGATATTCGTGGCCCAGGCCGAAAGGCGCTGCTGCAGCGATCGTGAAGGCGGACGTCGAACGATTTCCCGGGCCCGTTCGACCAGCATTTCGGCCGAGGTCACTGCATCGACGAGGCCGATGGCGCGGGCCTGCTCGGCCGAAACCGTGCGGCCACTGAGCATCAGCTCGAGCGCCTTCGGTGCGCCGATCAGGTAGGGCAGGCGGGCGCTGCCGCCCCAGGCCGGGAAAATGCCGAGCTTGACCTCGGGCAGCCCGATCCGGGTCGACGGATCACGGCTGGCGACACGATTGCGGCAGGCCAGCGCCAGTTCGGTGCCACCGCCCATGCAGTGGCCGTGGATCGCGGCCACGGTCGGGCAGCGCAGCCGCGACAGATGCTGCATGACACCCTGGCCGAAGCTGATCGCGTCGAGCACGCTGCCCGATCGTCCGTAACTCTCGAACTCGCTGATGTCGGCGCCGGCAATGAATCCCGCGGTCTTGCCGGAGCGGATGACGACCCCCTTCGGCAGTTCGAATGACAGACGCTCGACGATTTCGTTGAGCTCGTCGAGCACCTCGCGGGCGAAGGTATTGACTGAACTTCCAGCCCGATCGATGGTGAGGACGACGATCCGGTCAGCGTCCTGTTCGCTGCTCCAGTGCTTGAAGCGGAGTCCCTCGAACATGGCAAGATCCTCGGAAAAGCGGACATCTATGATCCGGGCAAGCTGCGGCTCTGGTCAATGCACCCGGATCGGTCTACTGTTGGCGACTTGGGTGGGGGCGCAGGTCTAGGTAATGCAGGAATCGACGGACGTGCTGGTCACGCCGAAGCTGTTCGAGCAGATTCTCGGAGCCGAGGGCAACCTGATCGGCATTGAAACGGGCCAGATCGACGAAACGCTCGAGCAGTTTCGTCAGCTGGCCATGCGCAGTGGCCAGTCCGTCTACCTCTGGGACCCGGACAACGGCATCGCCGCGCTGCGCCAGAGCGAACTGCGCATCCCGGGTTCGAAGCGCTTGAGCGACGCCTTGCGCTTCATCCTGCAGAGCATGCAGTTCGCCGTTTACCTGCTGATCGACTTCGAGGACCAGGTCAAGCCGCCGAACACCGCGCTGTTACGGAGGTTCGCGCGGATCCGCACGGGCAATCAGCGCAAGATGGTGTTCCTCGCCCGCAAGCTCGCATTTCCCGACGAAATCGACGCCCTGGTCGAGCGCATGTCGCCCGGCGCAATGGCGAATGCGCGCCCGCGCCTGCGCGACGGCCGCTGGGTCAGTTGATGGTCAGCGAAGGCGTCAGCGGAGCGGTTCTGATCGTCGCCACCGATCGCGACGACCGGCGCTTTCTGTTCGATGCCCTCGACGCGCAGGAATTCGACGCCATCTACACGGCCAAGGACATCGGCCAGGCACGCACCTTCCTCGATCAGGATCCGCAGATCGATCTGGTCCTGCTCGAGTTCATCGGCTCGGCCAGCGACGCTGTCGCCTTCTGCGGCGAGCTGTTGCGCTATCGCCCGCAGAATCCGGTGCCGGTGATAGGAATCCTTGCCTCGAGTTCCGGACAGCAGGTCTGGAACTGGGAAAACATGCCGCCTGGCGTGGTCGACTGGATATCCAGCCCGGTCAATCCTGCCGAGGCCCTCGCGCGCATCCATGCCCAGCTCAAGGATGACGGCGGCAAGCCCGGCGCTTCGGCAGCGGCAGAAAGCGACGCCCGCTACCGCTACGCATTCGACGGCAGCCTCGACGAGCTCGCCCTGGTCGATCCGAAGACGCGCCGCCTGATCGACGTCAATCCGACCTTCATCCAGCGCAGCGGCTATTCGCGCATGCAGTTGTTGGCCGGGCGGATCGAGCATTTCGATGCCGCCTTGGCACCTGAGCTTCGCAGCGAACTGAACCTGCGCCTGCAGCGCGAGGGCAGCGTGCAGTTCCGTGCGCAGAAGCCGCATGCCGACGGCAGCGCCTATCTGGTCGATGTCCATGTGCAGCTGGCCGTGCAGGATGGCAAGGTCGTGCATTTCTATACCTTCCGCGAACTCGGAGAGCTCGGCCGCTACGAGCAGGCCCTCGAGGTCATTTCGAGCCTGTCCCTGGCCGGAGGCGGGGAAGAGGGCATCAATGCCGCGGTACGCAGCGTGGTCGACTGGCTGTCGCTCGATTTCGTGGCCTTGGTCTCGCTGCGCCTCGAGCAGGCCGGAGAGATCCAGCCCCTGGTCGTCTACCACCGTTTCAGCCCGGCCGAAGAAACACCTGATCCACTGCGCCAGTCGAGCCTCAAGCATGTCCTCGACGGCGACGAGCTGATCCAGCTGGCCGACGCCTGGCGGCTCAGTCCGGATAACGGGTTCGTCCGCGAACGGCGTTTCGAATGCCTGATCGGGCTGCCGCTCTGCGACGAACGCAAGGTTGCGCTCGGCGCCCTGATCGTGGCCCGACGCGAGCCGATCCTGCGCCAGTCGCCGGTCATCGAGGGTTTGCGCGCGGTCGCCCATCGCCTGGCCATGGAGCTGGAACTGCGTCGCACCCGTGAGCAGGGCAGGGTCAGGGGTCTGCAGGATGCGCTGACCGGACTGCCGAACCGGCTCCTGTTCAACGACCGGCTCGAGTCGGTGATCCAGGAGGCGCACCGGACCGGCGAGATGTTCGCCGTGCTGTTCGTAGACCTCGACCGTTTCAAGAACATCAACGATTCGCTCGGCCACAGCGTCGGCGATCATGTGCTGGTGGCGGTGGCCCGGCGCCTGCGCCTGTGCGTGCGCGCCTCGGATTCCGTGGCCCGCTACGCCGGCGACGAATTCACCATGATCCTGCGCCATATCGTCCAGCGCGACGACGTCATGCGCATCGCCGAGAAGATCGTGCGCGTGATGGAGGCACCGCTGACCCTGCCGGACGGACTCGAGATCCAGATTACCGCCAGCCTGGGCCTGAGCTTCTATCCGGACGACGCGACCGTGGCGGAGCGCCTGCTCAAGCATGCCGACGTGGCCATGTATACGGCCAAGGGCATGGGACGCAACAACTACCAGGCCTATGTCGCGGTGCCGGAAGAGTCCCACCAGCAACGCCTGGCGCTCGAAGCCAAGCTGCGCCAGGCCGAACGCAACGGGGAATTGCGCGTGTTCTATCAACCCCAGGTCGACACCACTACCGAGGATATCGTCGGCATGGAGGCGCTGATCCGCTGGGAGCATCCCGAGCTCGGCATGATCAGCCCTGGCTTCTTCATTCCGCTGGCCGAGGAAACCGGCCTGATCATTCCGATCGGGGAATGGGTCCTGCGTGCTGCCTGCCAGGACGCTCGGCGCTGGCAGGTGCGCTTTTCGCTGCCGCTGCGGATCAGCGTGAACCTGTCCCCGCTGCAGTTGCGCCAGCCGAATCTGGTCGGCCTGGTCGCGGCCATTCTCGAAGAGACGGGAGTACCCGCGCATCTGCTCGATCTCGAGGTGACCGAGAGCATCAGCGTCAAGTCGATCCCGAACCTGCTCGAAACCCTGCAGGCCCTGCGCGAGCTTGGCTGCCAGATATCCATCGACGATTTCGGTACCGGCCAGTCCTCGCTCGACTACATCAAGCGCTTTCCGGCCGACCGGATCAAGATCGACCAGGCCTTCGTGCGCAACATCGGCCTCGACCCGGATGACGAAGCAATCGTCCAGGCGACCATCGGCATGGCCCACAACCTCAATCGGGCGGTGGTCGCCGAAGGGGTCGAAATCGAGGCCCACCTCGATTTCCTGCGCGGGCTCGGCTGCGAAGTCCTGCAGGGCTATCTTTTCTGCCGGCCGCTACCGGCGGCGAGTTTCGAGAGCCTGCTGAGCGAACGCGAGCGTCTGCACCAGGAAGCGCGGATCTCGAATCTTCAGGATTGAGCTTTGCGGAGGTTGGCCTCAGATAGGGCCGTTGCGGCAGTTCGATGAAGTGCCCGGACCCCCGCACGCTGGCGCTGCCGGCCAAATCGGGGAAAATGCGGTGAAACTATTTCCCGTCGAGGCGGTCTAGGGCAGTGTGCCTCGACCCCATCGCCGGCAAGGAGATCTGCCCGCATGGGCGAAAGCGAATTGGATCAGGCGCTGGTTGAGCGTGTCCAGAGTGGCGACAAGCATGCCTTCGACCTGCTCGTACGCAAGTACCAGCACAAGATCGTCAGCGTGGTGACGCGTTATGTTTCGGACTGGAGCGAGGCCCAGGATGTCTCCCAGGAGGCGTTCATCCGTGCCTATCGGGCGATCGGCGCATTCCGCGGTGACAGCGCGTTCTATACTTGGATCTACAAGATCGCCATCAACACGGCCAAGAACTATCTCGTTTCGAAAGGTCGCAGGCCGCCGATCGGCGATATCGCGATCGACGACGCCGTGCAACTGGACGGAGCCAGCCAGCTGCGCGACCGCGCCACGCCGGAGCGCGAACTGTTGCGCCAGGAAATTGAACAAACCGTGTTCGGCACGGTCGAAGAACTACCCGAGGAACTGCGAACCGCAATTACGCTTCGGGAAGTGGATGGTCTGAGCTACGAGGAAATCGCGGAAGCGATGAATTGTCCGATCGGCACCGTGCGTTCGCGGATCTTCCGCGCTCGCGAGGCAATCGACGAAAAGCTCCGCCCGCTATTGTCAGAAGACGAGGATTCAGCCGCATGAGCCAGCAGATCCGGGAACAGCTTTCCGCCCTCATGGATGGCGAGTTGCCCAAAGACGAAACCGCGTTTCTCCTGCGGCGGGTCGCCCATGACCGCGCGCTTCTGCAACAGTGGTCGAGCTACCACGTGTGCCGACAGGTGCTTCGACGCCAGGATCTGATGGCATTGCCGACGGACTTCGCGGATGCAGTACTGGCGCGGCTCGCAGATGAACCGCCGCAGCGCCCGTCGCGCAATGGACGCGTTCTGCAATGGGTATCCGGCGGAGCGATCGCGGCCTCGGTGGCGGTGTTCGCGCTGATGTTCAGCGGTCCCCGGGAACCTGGCAACGATTCCGTCGAGCAACCGCTGGCGGCCGTTCCTGCGAGCACGACCCCGAGCGCAAGCGCTCCGGTAGTTTCCAGCGCGATCAGGTCGGGCGAGTTCCGCGCGCCAATGGTATCGCCGGCCATCGATGTCCAACCGGCCTCGGTCAGCAGCGAAGGATTCGCCTCTCCCGGCACCCCGATGGATCCGCGCCTGCAGTCCTACCTGATTCGCCACTACGATGCGGCCGGCAATGCGGGCCAGTCCGGGCTCATGCCCTATGTGCTCCTGATCGTGCCGACCCAGCAGCAGGCTGCCGCCGAAGCGGCTGCGCAGGGGAATCCGGAGAAACGCTGAGGTCCAATGCAAGACCATTCGTCGGAACCGGTGGGCCGCCATCCGGGATTCATCAGACTGTTCGGCGCATGGATCGTCTTCGGCCTGGTCTTTGGTGTTGGCCAGGGCGTGCACGCGCAGTCCAGCGACAGCCACGAACTCCTCCAGCAGATGGCCACGGCCATCCGCTCCCTCGATTACCAGGGCTCCTTCGTCTACCAGCACGCCGGACGGGTCGACACCTTGCGCGTGTTTCATGCCGGCGGGGGCATCGAGCGCGAGCGCCTGGTCAGCCTGAACGGTCCGCGCAGCGAGGTCATCCGTAGCGGCGCCAATGTCACCTGCATCCAGGCCGATGGCTCGGCCACGGTCTATACGAGCAGTTCGGGACGCGGACTGCTGCCGTTGGTTCCGGAGGCAGGCAACCGCCAGATCGGCCAGCACTACGAAGTCCGCATCGCCGGCAAGGACCGCGTCGCCGGCTACGAGGCCGACGTCATCGATGTCCTGCCGCGTGACCGGTTCCGTTACGGCTACCGCCTCTGGCTCGATCATTCGACCCGCTTCCTGCTGCGTTCGATGGTCACCGATAGCGAACGCCGACCGCTGGAGCAATTCATGTTCGTATCGCTCGAGCTCGGGAAACTGCCGAGCGATACCGATCTGGTCCCGCGCCAGAGTGAACTGCTGGCAACCACGGCGGCGCCGCCGGACGAACTCGAACTGCGCGGCGCTCCGCTCTGGAGCGTGACGGAGCCACCCCCGGGATTCAGCCTGAGCTCGGCACGCAGACCGCGCAATGGTGTCGCCGGTACCGAGCATCTGGTCTATTCGGACGGCCTCGCCAACGTCTCGATCTATGTCGAGCCGCGCGACGCCAAGGACGAGGAAAAGACCACGGTCGCCGGTCGCGGCACGCTCAATGTCTACACGACGGTCGATGGCGAATGGAGGTTCACCGTGCTCGGCGACGTTCCCGTGCTCACGGTCAGCACAATTGCAAGATCGATCGGCCGCTCCGTGAAAGATGCAGCGGAGACTCACCAGGCGCCGACGGACGTGCCATGAGTCACCGTCGGCCGCGGGAACTTTGGAACATCGCCGCCGCTCCAAACGGCATCGTGGACGCAGCGCTGCTGCGATCCAGCGCAACGGATTTTCACGCATCAGCAGTCGAGGAAAAATCAAGATGACGAACGTATCGAGCCGGCGCAATGCCGGCCTTTTCTCCATGGCATGGGTCTTCCTCCTGGCCCTCGCCGCGAATCTTCACGCCGCGGAATTGCCCGATTTCGTGAGCCTGGTCGAGAAGAACGCGCCGGCCATCGTCAATGTCCAGGCGACCGTCACGCCGACGGCGATCGCGCAGGACCTCGGTCCGGACGCGGACGGCCAGCAGGATATCCCGGAGATCTTCCGCCGCTTCTTCGGTCCCATCCCGCGCGGCGGGCAACCCGGAGGAGAGCGCCGTTCGGCCGGTTCGGGTTTCATCATCTCGTCGGACGGCTACGTGCTGACCAACAATCATGTCGTCGGTGAGGCCGATCAGGTCACCGTTCGCCTTTCCGATCGCCGCGAATTCGATGCCAAGGTCATCGGCACCGATGAGCAGACCGATATCGCCCTGCTCAAGATCGACGCGAAGAATCTTCCGGTCGTCAGCATCGGCGATTCGACCCTGCTCAAGCCCGGACAGTGGGTGGTCGCCGTCGGTTCGCCGTTCGGCATGGATCACACGGTGACCCATGGCATCGTCAGCGCGGTCGGTCGCGGTTACGATCGCAGTCAGCAATATGTTCCGTTCATCCAGACCGATGTGCCGATCAATCCCGGCAATTCGGGCGGCCCCCTGTTCAATCTCGATGGCCAGGTGGTCGGCATCAATTCCCAGATCTTCTCCAACACCGGCGGTTACATGGGCGTTTCGTTCGCCATACCGATCTCGGTCGCCATGAATACGGTCGGCCAGCTCAAGGAGAAGGGCCACGTTTCGCGCGGCATGATCGGCGTGCAGATCCAGAATGTCGATCGCGCCTCGGCCAAGGCCCTCGGCCTGCCGCGCAGCGGCGGCGCGCTGGTCAACAACGTTTCCCCTGGCGGCGCGGCAGAGAAGGCCGGGGTCAAGGTGGGCGACGTCATCCTCGGCTTCGATGGCAGCGAAGTGGTCAGTTCATCCGACCTGCCGCCGATGGTCGGCCTGACGCCTCCGGGAACCAAATCCGAACTGGAGATCTTCCGCAACGGCAAGACCATGAAGCTGCCGGTCGTCGTCGGCGAGCTGCCGCAGGACGCGAGCACGGTCGCCAGCGCGGCGCCGCGCGCGGCGCCCGCCAACAAGCTCGGCATCGTCGTCGACGACCTGACCTCGGAGCAGCGCCAACAGCTTGGCCTGAAGGACGAGGGCGTCGTGATCACGCGCATCGCCGGTGGCGCGGCCCGCCGTGCCGCACTGCAGCCCGGTGACGTGGTTCTGATGATCGGCCGCAAGTCGGTCAAGTCGGCGAACGATTTCAACGCGGCGGTCAAGGATCTGAAGCCCGATGAGTCTGTCATGCTGCTGATCCGCCGCAACGACACCACGTCGTTTGTGGCCCTGACCGTGCCGAAATCCGACGACGAATAGGGCCGTCTGCCGGCCGGCAACCGGATCGACGCGGGTCCCGGCCCGCGTCGATCCATTCTGGGCAAGCCGGGCGCAGGACCCTGGCGAAGGTGGTCGCCGATGTTGCAGCGCAGCCAAAGCAGCCGCTTTCTGCGATAATCGCCGCCTTTGTGCCGCCCATCTGGACGGTGCTTTACGGCAGACCCGATGGACCATATTCGAAACTTCTCGATCATTGCACACGTCGACCACGGCAAGTCGACGCTTGCCGACCGCATCATCCAGCTCTGCGGCGGCCTGCAGGACCGCGAGATGTCGGCCCAGGTGCTCGATTCGAACCCGATCGAGCGCGAGCGGGGCATCACAATCAAGGCGCAGAGCGTTTCGCTGCCCTATACCGCGCGTGACGGCAAGACCTACCAGCTCAACTTCATCGACACCCCGGGCCACGTCGACTTTTCCTACGAGGTCAGCCGCTCACTGGCCGCCTGCGAAGGAGCCCTCCTGGTCGTCGACGCCGCCCAGGGCGTCGAAGCGCAATCGGTTGCCAACTGCTATACCGCGGTCGAGCAGGGCCTGACCGTGGTCCCGGTGCTCAACAAGATCGACCTGCCGACCGCCGACATTCAGCGGGCCAAGGACGAAATCGAGGCCGTCATCGGCATCGATGCCGAGGATGCCATCGCGATCAGCGCCAAGACCGGCCTCAATGTCGTCGATGTCCTCGAGGCGATCGTAGCCCGCATTCCGCCGCCGAAGCCGCGCGATACCGACAAGCTGCAGGCCCTGATCATCGACTCGTGGTTCGACAACTACCTCGGCGTGGTCTCGCTGGTGCGGGTCATGCAGGGCGAGATCAAGCCGAAGGACAAGATCCTGGTTATGTCGACCGGCCGCTGGCACGAGGTCGACCAGGTCGGCGTCTTCACGCCCAAGCGTCTGGTCAAGAACAAGCTCTGCGGTGGCGAAGTGGGCTGGGTCACGGCTTCGATCAAGGAGGTCCACGGCGCGCCTGTCGGCGACACCCTGACCCTCAATGCCGATCCGGCTGCACAGCCGTTGCCGGGATTCCAGAAGGTCCAGCCGCGTGTTTTCGCTGGCCTGTTCCCGGTCAATGCCGAGGACTATCCGTCGTTGCGCGAGGCACTCGACAAGCTCAAGCTCAATGATGCCGCCCTGCACTTCGAGCCGGAGAGCTCCGAGGCGATGGGCTTCGGCTTTCGCTGCGGCTTCCTCGGCCTGCTGCACATGGACATCATCCAGGAACGCCTGGAGCGCGAGTACGACCTCGACCTGATCAGTACGGCGCCGACCGTGATCTACGAAGTGCTGCAGACCGACGGCACGATCCTGGCGCTGGACAATCCGGCCAAATTGCCGCCGACGCAGACCATCCAGGAAATCCGCGAACCGATCATCGTTGCCAACATCCTCACGCCGCCCGACCATATCGGCAGCGTGATCAAGCTTTGCGAGGAAAAGCGCGGCGTGCAGCGTTCGATCCATTACATGGCCAACCAGGTGCAGATCAGCTACGAGCTGCCGCTGGCCGAAGTCGTTCTCGATTTCTTCGATCGCCTGAAGTCGGTTTCACGCGGCTACGCGTCGATGGACTATCACTTCGAGCGCTTCCAGATCGCTCCGCTGGTCCGCCTCGATGTGCTGATCAACGGCGAGCGTGTCGACGCACTGAGCCTGATCCTGCATCGCTCCGCGGCCGACCGACGCGGTCGCGAGCTGGTCGAAAAGATGAAGGACCTGATTCCGCGCCAGCAATTCGACGTCGCCATCCAGGGCGCCATCGGTGCGCAGATCATCGCGCGCTCGACGGTCAAGGCCCTGCGCAAGAACGTGCTGGCCAAGTGCTATGGCGGCGATGTTTCGCGCAAGCGCAAATTGCTCGAGAAGCAGAAGGAAGGCAAGAAGCGCATGAAGCAGGTCGGGCGTGTGGACATCCCGCAGGAGGCATTCCTGGCCGTCCTGCAGTCAGACAACAAGTAGCAGCTGCCGCTTCCGGCAAACGTTCGAGGAGATTGAATGAATTTCGACCTGGCCTTGCTGTTGGTGGTGCTGAGTGCGCTGACCGGGGTAATCTGGCTCATCGACAAGCTGGCCTTCGCGCCCGCACGGCGTCGCCGTGCCGAAAGCATCGACGACATCACCGCATTGTCCGAGGCGGAAAGGAAGGCGCGCATGCAGGAGGCGATGCGCGAGCCGGTGATCACCGAATACGCGCGCTCGTTTTTCCCGGTGCTGGTCCTGATCCTGATTTTCCGCTCTTTCATTGCCGAACCGTTCAAGATTCCCTCCGGCTCGATGATGCCGACCCTGCTGGTCGGCGATTTCATCCTGGTCAACAAGTTCGCCTACGGGCTGCGCCTTCCGGTGCTGAACACTCGTTTTCTCGAAATCGGCGAACCGAAGCGTGGAGACGTCATCGTGTTCCGCTATCCCGGTTATCTGTGCGAGCGCGACGGCAAGGACGTGCGCAGCGGGAATCCCTGCTACGAGCCGCTGATTCCCGTGCCAAAGCAGGATTACATCAAGCGCGTCGTCGGCCTTCCCGGCGACGAAATCACCTATCGCGACAAGGTCATCTACGTCAACGGCGTGCAGGTTCCGCAGACCTACGTCGGCCCCTACATTGGCCCGGCCGAATCGGGACGAAGCCTGGCCGATGCGCAGGTCAAGGACGAGGACCTGTCGGGCACCACGCACCGGATGATGGTGCTTCCGCAGAATTCGGGCCGGGAAGGTACTTGGCGCGTTCCGCCGGCCAGTTACTTCGTCATGGGTGACAATCGCGACAGTAGCGCGGATAGTCGCTATTGGGGTTTTGTGCCGGAGGACAACCTTGTCGGCCGGGCAATCGTGATATGGATGAACTGGGACGACAGCATCGACTACCGGCGTATCGGCACCGTCATCAAATAGACTGGGAGTATCAGCATGTCCATTCGTAATCGTTCTCGCGGCATCACACTAATCGGATTCGTGATGCTGTTGGCCGTATTGGGCTTCTTTGCCTATCTCGCCATGCGTCTTGTACCGATGTATATCGAGTACATGGGTGTGGTCAAGTCCATGGAGCAGGTCCGAGCCGAACCCGGTGCGGCCAACATGTCGCCCGAGCAGGTGCGCCGTTCGTTGCTGTTCAAGTTCAATGCCCAATACATTGAGGACGATGCCATTCCGCCTGAAGGCATCCAGGTGATCCGCCAGGGCAATGCGCAGACGCTGCGCATCCGCTACGAGCGTCGCGTGCCGTTCATCCACAATCTCGAGATCCTTGGCACCTTCGACAAGTCGGTCAATCTGTCCGGTGCCGATGACTAGTCGCACGGCCGCCCTCGGGCATTCGTTCTCGGATGCCTCATTGCTCGAGCAGGCGCTGACGCATCGCAGTGCCGGTCGACGCAACAACGAACGGTTGGAGTTCCTCGGCGACGCGCTGCTCAACCTGATCGTCGCCGAATTTGTCTACGAGCAATATCCGCGTGCCAGCGAAGGCGACATGACGCGGCTGCGCGCCGCCCTGGTCAACGGATCCGCATTGGCCGAGCTGGCTCGCGAAGAAGAACTCGGCGAAAGCCTGGTGCTCGGTCCCGGGGAGCTGAAGACCGGAGGCTATCGTCGCGAGTCGATTCTTGCGGATACCTTCGAGGCCCTGATTGCGGCCGTGTATCTGGATTCGGACTGGCCTACCTGCCGGACGCTGGTGCGGCGACTGTTCGGCAGCCGGGTGCTCGACGCGGAAGGCAGGGTGGCCAAGGACCCGAAAACAACGTTGCAGGAACTGTTGCAGGCCAACGCGCTGGCCCTGCCGGCCTATGATCTGGTTGCGACACAGGGCGACGATCACGAAAAGGTCTTCGAAGTACTCTGTTGCATAGAAGCATTGGGCCTGAAGACGCAGGGTCGCGGCGGAAGCCGGCGCGCCGCGGAACAATCGGCCGCCGAGGCCATACTCGGCGAAGCGCGCGCGGCACTTGCCGAGCGCAGGAAGAAGCGCAAGGCCTGAACATGTCCACCCAATCCAGTCACCGCTTCGGCCAGGTTGCCCTGATGGGCCGGCCGAATGTCGGCAAGTCGACCCTGCTCAATGCCCTGATCGGTACCGAGCTCAGCATCGTCTCGCCGAAGCCGCAGACGACCCGCCACCGGATCCTCGGCATCGCGACCCACGAAAATGCGCAGATCGCCTTTCTCGATACCCCAGGCCTGCACCTCGGTGGCAAGCGGGCGATCAACCGCCAGCTGAATCGCGTCGCGCGCCAGGTGCCCGACGAGGCCGACCTGATCGTGCATGTGATCGCCGCGCCGCGCTGGACCGAAGAGGACCAGCAGGTCTGGGAGCTGATCGAGAGACACGAAGTGCCGCGCCTGCTTGCGGTCAACAAGATCGACCGGGTAAGCGAAAAGGCGCAGTTGCTGCCCTTCGTCGCGGCGATCACCGAAACGCGGCGCTACGACGCCGTGCACTACATCCAGGCGACTCACGGCAAGGGCCTCAAGGCCTTGCTGGCGGACCTCGAGCGCCTGTTGCCCGAAGCACCGGCAAATTACGCCGAGGATGAGCTGACCGATCGCAGCGAGCGCTTCCTCGCCGCCGAAATGATCCGCGAGCAGTTGATGCTGCGCCTGTCCGAAGAGCTGCCGTACGCGACCACGGTGGAGATCGAGCATTTCGAACAGGTCGGCGGCCTGTCGCGAATCGCGGCGGCGATCTGGGTCGAGCGGGAAGGGCAGAAGGGCATCGTCATCGGCGCCTCGGGAGCCCAGCTCAAGGCGATCGGCAGCCAGGCGCGCCGACGCATGGAGAAACTGTTCGGCGGCAAGGTCTTCCTCGAGCTCTGGGTCAAGGTCCGCGAAAACTGGTCCGACGACGATGCTTCACTGAAGCAGTTCGGCTACACCGGCTGATCGATCCGGAGCATGCGCGTCGACGCCCAGCCCGCGCTGGTCCTGCACGC
Organism: Dokdonella sp.; assembly: GCA_019634795.1. GTDB lineage: Bacteria > Pseudomonadota > Gammaproteobacteria > Xanthomonadales > Rhodanobacteraceae > Dokdonella. Next base: position 87,695 of record JAHCAR010000005.1, on the reverse strand, counting down.
CCGCTCCTATCGCGAGACTTCGCTGCTGCTCGAATGCCTGACCCGCGATCATGGCTGCATCGGCCTCGTCGCGCGTGGCGTGCGCCGCGAAAAATCGCGGCTGCCGCGTGGATTGCTGCAACCGCTGCAACCACTGTTTCTGGGTTGGGTCGGCAATGGCGAATTGCTGACGCTGACCCAGGCCGAGGCCAGCGCCGGCCCCCTGCCGCTGCGTGGCGAGCGTCTCTATTCGGCGATGTACCTCAATGAACTCGTGCTGCGTCTGTGCGCGCGCGGAGACCCGCACGGCGACCTGTTCGAACACTATCTGCTGTGTCTGCAACGGCTCGCTGATGGAGAGCCGGAAGGCTGGACCCTGCGGCGCTTCGAGCGTGATCTGATGGACGTGCTCGGCTACGGCATCGTGCTCGATCGGGATTGCGAATCCGGAGCGGAGCTGGACGCCGATGCCGAATACATCTACGTACTCGATGCCGGTCCGCGCATCTGGCGCGGTGAGAGCGGTGTCCTGCGGATCAGCGGCGCAGCCTTGCGCGCGCTTGACGAGGACGTCATGCCGGGTTCCACACACTGCGCCGAATTGCGACGGCTGATGCGCATTCTCCTGCAGCACCAGTTGGGCGGCGCATCGTTGAATGCATGGACATTGAGCGCGCCCCCGACGGCGGGATCCGACCGCTAGCCCCGGCGGCGCTCCGATTCCGCGACACCGGCTTGTCGGCTCCGGATTGATCGTGCGGAAGATGCCGACCTGTGCCGGGCAAGACCGGCAGGCCAGGGTGATCGCACTTCGCGGATGGATCAGGTAAGGGACCTTTCGCGGCGATCAGTCGAGGGCAAGCCGCGTTTGCGCACTGACCTGCAGCAGGTCCGTAATCGCTGCTCCGGGCCAGGCTGTATCGCGGTCAAGGCTATCGCGAAGCCTGCCGATGGCCAGGGCCAGTGCCGAAGCGCCACAGAATCCGACGGAGGCTTCGAGACGATGCAGCCGATCACGCAGCGCGACGGTATCGGCATCGCGTTCGAACAATCGCACTTCGCCAGGCAATGCATCGAGTTCGACGGCCAGCAGTTTCCGCAATGCGGCGATGATGCCCGCATCGCCACCAGTCTTCTGCGCGGCCATGGCTTCGTCTAGCAGCGTCCCGGATGTGGTTATTGCTCCCAGGTACCGCTCGAGCAAGCCGTGCACGACGGCCAGCGCGATTGGCTTCACCAACACCTCCTCGAAACCGGCAGCGACGAGTGCGCTGCAGCTGATTCCCGCGTCGGCACTGGTCGCCAGTGCCGTGGTCTGGCGCGAAGGCCCAGGTGCAGCGCGAATCCTGCGTAGAGCCTCCGGCCCATCGACCAGCGGCATGCGCGTATCGAGAAGGATCAATTCGAATCGTTGTGTCGCGGCCAACGCAACCGCCTCGGCGCCGTCGCCGGCCGTTGTGACGTCGTGACCGACCAGGGCGATGGCATCGCGGAAGAATGCGAGGCTCAATGGATTGTCGTCGGCGACAAGCACGCGGCTCATACGTGGAACTCCCTCTCCAGGACCGGGTTCAGCATCAACACATTGCGCGCCCGGGTCAACGCAAAATGTGCGGCGACGGCGTGGCACGTCCCGGACTTCGCCCAATCGCTGCTACCATTCGCGGCCCTTGTTCACGCCCTCGTCGCGGTCCGGATTCGTTCATGCAGAGTTTCGAAGTCGAGATTGACAGCCTCACCCACGACGGACGTGGCGTGGCGCGCGTCGAGGGCAAGGCCCTGTTTGTCGCCGGTGCGTTGCCTGGCGAGCGCGCGCTCGTGCGCTACGCGGGGCGGCATCGGCACTACGACGAAGCACGCGTGGTCGAGTTGCTGTCACGATCGCCCGATCGTGTCGATCCGCACTGCCCGCATTTCGGCCAGTGCGGTGGCTGCGCGCTCCAGCATTTGTCGGCGCCGCGGCAGATCGAGGCCAAGCAGCGCGTTCTCGCCGAGAACTTCGAGCGCATCGGCAAGGTCTCGCCAGGCGAATGGTTGGCGCCGCTGACCGACCAGTCCTGGGGCTACCGCCGCAAGGGCAGGCTGTCGGTCAAGTGGGTCGACAAGAAGGGCAAGGCCCTGGTCGGTTTTCGCGAAGACAACCCGCGCTTCGTCGCGGACCTTGCGGTCTGCCACACCTTGTTGCCCGAAGTCGGGCAGCGCATCGAGGCCCTTTCGGCACTGATCGGGTCGCTCGACGCCCGTCGCGAGATCGCGCAGATCGAGATCGCTGCCGGTGACGATACCGTGGCCCTGGTTTTCCGTCATCTTGCGCCGCTGAGCGAGGGCGATCTCGGCAAGCTCGAAGCGTTCGGCCGTGCCCATGAGCTTGCGATCCTGCTGCAACCGAAGGGGCCTGACAGTGTCCATGCGCTGTGGCCGGATCGCGTCGACCTGCACTTCCGCATCCATGATGCCGATGTCGACCTCGCCTTCGAACCGCTCGATTTCATCCAGGTCAACGCCGGCATGAACCAGCGCATGGTGGCCAGGGCCCTCGAACTGCTCGACGCGCGAACCGACGACCGCGTGCTTGATCTGTATTGCGGCCTCGGCAATTTCACCTTGCCGATCGCGCGCCGGGTCGATTCGATCATCGGTGTCGAGGGCGACGCCAGGCTGGTCCAGCGTGCCGCAGCGAACGCCGCGAGAAACGGCATAGCCAATGCGGATTTCCATGCCGCGGACCTCTCGATCAGCCATGCGCAAAGCAGCTGGGCCAGGGCCGGGTACGACAAGCTGCTGCTGGATCCGCCGCGCTCCGGCGCGGCCGAGGTTCTCGAATACCTGCCGCGCAAGGGAACCGACCGCGTCGTTTACGTTTCCTGTCACCCCGGATCGCTGGCCCGCGATGCCGGCACGCTTGTTACGCGTCACGGATTTACGTTGACACGGGCCGGCGTTATGGACATGTTTCCGCATACCGCCCATGTCGAATCAATAGCGTTGTTCGAGCGTTGAGCGACCGGTACGATGTACTGGCTCGTTCGTCGGCACTTCCTGCAATCCGAATCCGTTGAAGCAGATACGGCACATGACGACACACACTCGCGAGGCAGATGACGCATGTTGATCATCGGCATCCCCGGCAAGACCCTGAGCGACGACGATCGAGTCTGGCTCTCGGCTCCCCAGGTCAGCGGCGTGATCCTGTTCACGCGCAATTTTTCCAACCGCGACCAGGTGACGTCGCTGATCGACGACATCCGCATGGAGCGACCGGATGATCCATTCCTGATCTGCGTCGACCAGGAGGGCGGGCCGGTCCAGCGGTTCCGCGACGGCTTCACGCGCCTGCCGGCGCTGTCCAGGATCGGCGAGCTCTACGGCCGCGATCCAAAGCGCGCCCTGGCCCTGGCCGAGGATCACGGCTGGCTCATGGCCAGTGAAATGCGCGCCATCGACATCGACCTGAGTTTCGCCCCGGTCGCCGACCTTGCCTGCGGCAATCTCGCGATCGGTGACCGCGCATTCCACGCCGACCCCGCGATCGCCTCTGATCTCGTCCAGGCCTATGCGCGCGGCATGCACCTTGCCGGCATGGCCGTGACCCTCAAGCACTTTCCGGGGCATGGCTCGGTGGTCGCCGATACGCATTTCGACGTCGCCGCCGATGCGCGCATCCTCGATGAACTTCGCGGCAGGGATCTGGTGCCGTTCATCGACGGCATCGCCGCGGGAGCCGAAGCGGTCATGATGGCGCACGTCACCTATCCCGAGATCGACGTCTTCGCCGCCGGATATTCGAAGATCTGGATCGGCGACATCCTGCGCAAGGAGATCGGCTTCGGTGGCATCGTCATCGGTGATGACATCGGCATGGCCGCGGCCGAGGCCATCGGCGGCATCCCCGAACGCATCGAGGCGCACCTGGCCGCAGGATGCGATCTCGTGCTCGCCTGCAGTCCGTCCATCGTCGATGAAGCGGTCACCGCCAGCACGCATCTGCCGGCCTGCGACGCCGCGCGCGTGGAAAGCCTGCGCGGCGCGGTCGCACCGACCTGGGAGGCGCTGGTCGACAATCCCAAGCGCGACAAGGTCATCGCCCGCCTCGCCGAACTCTGTCCCGAACCGAGCAGCAAATGAACCGACCCGACCTGGCCACCGCCTTGCGCGATGGCGACCTGATTCATGACCGGACGGTGCTGCGCGCAGCCATTTCGAGGATGGGTGCCGAGATCAGTCGCGCGCTGGAGGACAAGTCGGCGGTCTTTCTGACCATCATGCAGGGCGGCCTCGTCTTCGCCGGCCAGCTGGCCACCGAGATCGACGCGGCGCTCGAATTCGACTACGTGCACGCCACGCGTTTTCGCGGCAGCACCGAAGGTGGCACGCTGCAGTGGCTGCGGCGGCCTTCGACGCCGCTGGCCGGGCGCATCGTGCTGCTGGTCGACGATATCCTCGACGAGGGCCACACGCTGAAGGCCATTCGCGACTGGTGCCATGAGCAGGGCGCAGCGCAGGTCATGCTTGCGGTCCTTTGCGAAAAGCGCCATGGACGCACGGTCCCGGGCCTCAGCGCGGACTTCGTTGGTGTAGAGGTGCCCGACCGTTACGTGTTTGGCTATGGCATGGATTTCCACGAACAGGGCCGCAACCTGCCCGGCATCCATGCACTCTGAGTCGCCCATGGGCATCGATCTGGCCCTGATCGGCGGCACCGGCCTGTACCGGCTTTCCGGCCTCGAGGAGGTCGTCGAGGAGCAGGTCGAGACGCGCTGGGGCGCGCCTTCAGACCGCATCGTTGTCGGCCGGCTCGGCACGAAGCGGGTCGCCTTCCTGGCCAGGCATGGCCGCCAGCACGATATCGCGCCGCACGAAGTGAATTACCGGGCCAATCTGCAGGCCCTGCAATCGCTGGGGGCAAGCCGCGTCATCGGCGTCAACGCGGTCGGCGGCATTCGCAAAGACATGGGACCGCGCATCCTGGTCGTCCCCGACCAGCTCATCGACTACACGCATGGCCGCATTACCAGCTTCGGCGAAGGCAGCGGCGAACCGGTCCGTCACATCGATTTCAGCGAGCCCTACACGGCAAGTCTGCGCAGCAAGCTGCTCGAGGCGGCTGCTGCGGCCGGTATCGAGGTGGTCGACGGTGGCTGCTACGGTGCCACCCAGGGCCCGCGCCTCGAGACGCGCGCCGAGATCGCGCGGATGCGCCGCGACGGCTGTGATCTGGTCGGCATGACCGGCATGCCCGAGGCTGCGCTGGCCCGCGAACTGGGACTCGAATACGCCTGCCTGGCCCTGGTCGCGAACTGGGCCGCGGGTTGCGGTGACGAAGCGGAAATCAGTCTCGAGGAAATCTACGCCAATCTCGAACATGCAACGGCACGCGTTCCTGTGCTGATTGCGCGTTTGCTCGAGTCCTGAGCAGGACGACGCCGGGGCCGGGTCCGTGCGCCGCATCGCCGGGCTTCTGACCGGCCGGGCTCAGGCGGCGAACTGCAGGCGGGCCAGCTCCGCGTACAGCCCGCCTTCGCGCATGAGTTCGGCGTGGGTGCCCTGGGCGACGATGCGCCCGGCATCGAGTACGACGATCCGGTCGGCTTTCTGCACGGTGGCCAGGCGATGGGCGATGACCAGGGTGGTCCGGTTCGCCATCAGGCGTTCGAGGGCCTGCTGGACGAGCCGCTCGGACTGCGCATCGAGACTCGACGTGGCCTCGTCGAGGAGCAGGATCGGCGCATCGCGCAGCAAGGCGCGGGCAATGGCGACACGCTGTTGCTGGCCGCCCGAGAGGCGCACGCCGCGTTCGCCGAGGTAGGTCTCGTAGCGCTCGGGCAGGGCGCTGAGGAACTCGTGGCATTCAGCCGCGCGGGCTGCGGCTTCGACCATCGCATCATCGGCTTCGAGGCGTCCGAAGCGGATGTTGTCCGCCGCACTCGCGCCGAACAGCACCGGATCCTGCGGCACCAGGGCATAGCAGCCGCGCAAGTCGGACAGCTGCACGTTGCGCAGGTCGCGACCGTCGAGGGTAATGCGGCCAGCCTGCGGATCGTGGAAGCGCTGCAGTAGCTGGAACAGCGTGGTCTTGCCGGCACCCGACGGGCCGACCAGCGCCACTGTTTCGCCGGGCTCGATGCTCAGTGAGAGATCGTGTATCGCGGCCTGGTCGGGGCGCGATGGATAGCGGAATTCGACGTGCTCGAAACGCAGGGCGCCCCTGACCGGTCGGCTCAGCGGCGCCGCATCGTCCACACTCCTGATTTCCGCATCGGTGTCGAGCAGTTCGCCGATCCGCCCGAGCGCACCGGCGCAGCGCAGCAACTCGCCCCAGACTTCGGTCAGTCCGCCGACCGAGCCGGCCGCGACCACCGCATAGAGGACGAACTGGGCCAGCACGCCGGCATTCATCTGGCCAGCGATCACCTGGTGCGCGCCGGCCCAGAGGACCAGGGTGATGGCGCCGAAACTGAGCAGGATGACCAGGGCGGTCAGCAGTGCAGTCGTGCCGATGCGTTTGCGTGCGGTGGCCAGGGCGCGCTGGACCGCCTGCGTATAACGCTCGCGCTCGCGCGGCTCGCGCGTGTAGGCCTGCACGGTGTGGATCGCATTCAGGGACTCCGAGGCGATCGCCGCGGAATCGGCGATGCGGTCCTGGCTTTGCCGCGACAGCCGTTCGACGCGACGGCCGAGGATCACGATCGGCAGGATCACGGCCGGAATGACCAGCGCAGTCAGACCGGCCAGGCGCGGGCTGGTGATGACGAGCATGGTCGTCGAGCCGACCAGCATGACCGCGCTGCGCAGCGACAGCGACAGGGTCGAGCCGACCACGGTCTGCACGAGTTCGGTGTCGGCGGCCAGGCGCGAAACCAGTTCGCCGGAGCGCGTACGTTCGAAAAAGGCCTGGTCCAGGGTCAGCAGGTGCGCATACAGGCGGCTGCGCAGGTTCGCTGCCACGCGCTCGCCGAGCAGGGTCACGCAGAAATACCGCGACGCGCCGGCAATCGCCATGATCACGGCGACGCCGAACAGGCCGATGAAACCCGCATTGAGCTGGGCCGGATCGGTCTGGCCGAAACCACGATCGATCATGAAGCGGGCCGCAGCCGGCAGGGCCAGGGTGGCGGCCGATGAAATGGCCAGAAAAACCAGCCAGCCGGCAATCAGGGCACGCTGTTCGCGCAGGTAGGGGATCAGGCGTCGGTAGGCACCGAGTCGCCGGGTTGTGCCTTGAGCGGGTGTGGCCATGGACTCGATTCGCCGGGAATTGCCAACGAATGGGTGCCTGCAGGATTCTTTTCAAGCACGTCGTTGAGTCGTGCGCGCGTCCGCCTGCCCCCATTGCATGGCAATCGCACCGGCCAACTGCGCTGGATCAAGCTTCAATCGACGCGCACTTGCGAATGGCCGCGGCTCAAGTCGCGAACGAGCTCGGAGAGCGCGGGGACACAATCGCGCGGCAGGCGCAGGTGCAGGTCGGCGCCGCTGGCGTCGAATCGCTCGGCAAGCTGGCTCGCGGAAAAATCGCGGAGGCGCGTGCGCAGGATCTCAAGCCACGGAAATTCGCAGAACACATGGACATCGACCTGGTCGATGATCGGCACGCGATCGGCCCGGCGCAGGCATTCCGCGGCACACCCCCCATAAGCACGCGCGAGTCCCCCGGCACCAAGCTTGATGCCCCCATACCAGCGTGTGACGACCACGGCCACGCGGTCCAGGCCCTGACCTTCGATGGCCTGCAGGATCGGGCGACCAGCGGTGCCGCCGGGCTCGCCATCATCGGAAAAACGGTACTGCTGGCCGATCCGGTAGGCCCAGCAGTTGTGCGTCGCCTCGATGTTCCTCGAATCTTCGATGAAGGCCAGGGCCTGCTCCGGATCGCTGGCGGGCGCCGCCATGGCGATGAATCGGCTCTTGCGGATCTCCTGCTGCAGGATGGCGCGTCCTTGCAGGGTGTGCAGCACGCTCACTGCGACAGGCGGAGCAGCTCGTTGGAGAGCTTCCAGTCCGGATGCATGCGCCGGAACAGGCGCAGGTTCTCGATGGCCTGCTGGCGGTGTCCCTCGCGCTTGAGACGCACGATTTCGGCCAGCCATTCCTCGGGGGGCAGGCGCATGTTCTGGCGAAGCTGGACCGAGCTGGTCGGTGCCGGTGCCCGCGATTGCATGGGCTCCGGTGAACCGAGCGACTTCTCCCGGGCTGCGCCGGCTGCCTCGTCGGCCTGTTCCCTGCGGTCGCTCTTGCCGAGTTCGCCGATCGAACCGGGCGCACCCTGAGCTTCGGGCAAATCCTTGGCGGGCGGGAACGGCTCGGCCTCCGCATCGGCAGCCATGCTGTTGGCGCGCTCCGCTTGCGGCTGAATCTGCGTCACTTCGGGTGCTGCGGCGGCGGGCGGGGGTGCGGGTACAGGTGGCGCTGGTCGGGCGGCCCTCTGGCGGCTTGCGCGATCCGGCTTGCGCTCTTCGACCGATGTCGCCGGGGCCGGTGCCGACTGATCGCTTGTCGCAGTATCACTCTCGGCCTTCTTCGAAACAGCCGATTCGCTGATCGGCTGGACCGCGATCACCGACGGGTGGCTGCGCTCGAGGCTTCCACCCGTCTCTGCATCGCGTGATTCGAGCTGCTTGCCAACCTGCCAGGCGATGCCGGCGGCCAGCACGACGCCGGCGGCCGAGCCGATTCCGAGCATCCAGCGCTGGGCCGGCGGGGCGCGGCCGCCGTGCACGGCACGCGCCGCATTGGCCAGCACGACGCGATCGAGGCGTCGCGGGGGCTCGGGACGACTCAGGCGCCGATAGATGGCGCCGTAGTCGCCGCCATCCTCGTCGAGCAGGCGCTGCAGGTCGTGATCGGGGTCGCGGCGTGGGCTCATGTCTCGAACCTCGCCCTGATCCGGGCCAGTGCGTAGCGCAGGCGTGATTTCACGGTCTCTCGGCCGGCGCCCGTGACCTCGGCGATCTCCTCGAGGCCGAGGCCATTTTCCATACGCAACAAGAAGGTTACACGCTGTTCTTCAGGCAGATCCTCAAGTGCGATCTGCAGCCGCCGGCGTTGCTCGAATTCACTGAGGACGCGATCGGGCTGCTCGTCCTCGGGCGAGTCGAGCTGGTTGAACACGATCTCGGCTTCCTCGGCAGATGCCTGCGGACGGGCGCGACGGAAGCGGTCGATGACCAGGTTGTGGGCGATCTGCAGCAACCAGGTCGTGAATTTCGCCTCGACCCGATAGCGTTCGCGCGCGGCCACGGCGCGGCTCCAGGTTTCCTGGAACAGTTCATCGGCATCGGCGCGCTGGCGCAGGGATCGCAGGAGAAAGCGGTACAAGGTGCCGCGATGGCGCCGATAGAGCATTTCGAAGGCGAGCAGGTCGCCTCCGGCATACGCAAGCATCAGTTCTTCGTCCGTTCGTTCCGACCCCATGGGTGCGAGGTTAAGGCAATCCATGGGGGCCGTCATCAAGAGGGTCGTGCGGTTCAACGCAGGACGGACCGGAACGGGGTTCGGAGGTGGACCGACGATCGGCGCGAAACAGGCGGCAGCCTCCGCCCGCAAACGATACCGCTATTCGATCTGCGCCTTCGCCCAGGCCGCATCGAGCGCTTCCATGGCGTCCTTCGGCTTGATCCCGGCAGCCTTGTCGTAGGCCTCGGCGACCTCGTCCTCGCGCTTGTCGCCGTGCAGGAGGAGCAAGCCATTGCCGTATTCGATCCAGGCGATCGGCGAATCCGGAGTCAGTTTGAGTGCGGCCTTGAGGTACTTCTCGGCATCGGCCGCGTTGGCGCCGTAGGTCAGCTTGGCCAGCATGCCGCCGACCTTGTCGACGATTTCGGCATGGTAAAGGCCGAGGGCGGTCATGGCCTCGGCGTGTTTCGGCGCCATCTTGAGGGTCGTCACCAGCGATTCACGGACCTTGCCGGCCAATCCCTGGGCCAGCGCCTTGGCGATCGAGATGGACTGGCTCAGGCGCCCCATCGCGAAGGCGCGCCGGTAATGGCTGTTGATCTCGCCCGGCAGCGCCACCAGTGCTTCGTCGGCGAGCCGGACCAGGTCCTCGTAGCGCGCGGTCTTCGCTGCCTCGTCCTCGATCAGGTGGGTGGCATGGATGCCGGCTGCCTTGATCGCCACGGATGCGCCGAGGGCCTTCAAGGCGATGCCGGTTTCGTAAGCCTGCTGAAAATCGCCGCGGTGGAAACAACGCCACGCCTCCTGCAACTGTGCGGCGATGGCTGCCGGATCCTTGCCGAGCTTCGGATGGATTTCGAGCAGGGCTCCGATATGGGTCTGGTCGGGAAACGGCTCCTGATCGCCCGCATGCAGTTTTGGCCAGGCCTTGGCCAGCTTGTCGCCGGCGTAGTCGAATGCCTTGTCCTTGTACGGAAATGCCGCCCAGTTCTTCTTAGCCATGGCTGGATCCTCGAATCGTCCGATTGCATCGTGCCCTGCCAGCATGGGCGCGGGCAAGCCGCTAAACTTGGACGGCCTCGACCGCATCGACTTCCGAGGCGGCCCCCGAACCTGAAAACCATCCGTTCGATGAAAACGACCGAATCCACTGCCCACGATCCGGCCCGGCGTGCCGCTGCATTGCGCGAGCGCATCCAGGATGCCAACTACCGCTATCACGTGCTCGACGACGCACCGATGCCCGACGCCGACTACGACCGCCTGATGCGGGAACTCGAAGCGCTCGAAGCGGAGCACCCGGAACTGGTGACCGAGGATTCGCCGACCCGCCGGGTCGGCGCTGCGCCTTCGCGAGACTTCGCCGAGGTTCGTCATGCCTTGCCGATGCTCTCGCTGGCGAATGCCTTCAGCGAGGATGAAGTCGAGGAATTCGTGCGTCGCATCGAACAACGCCTCGATGTCATCGACCCGTTGTTCTCGGTCGAACCGAAGTTCGACGGTCTCGCGATCAGCCTGCGCTACGAGAACGGCCTGTTCGTGCAGGGCGCCACCCGCGGCGACGGCGAAACCGGCGAGGACGTGACAGCGAACCTGCGTACGGTGAAATCGATTCCGTTGCGCCTGCGCGGCAGCGGTTGGCCATCCGTACTCGAGGTGCGCGGCGAAGTCTACATGCCGCGGGCGGCGTTCGAGGCCTATAACGCCCATGCCCGCGAGCACGGCGGCAAGGTACTGGCGAACCCGCGCAACGGCGCAGCCGGCTCCCTGCGCCAGCTCGATCCTTCGATCACCGCGTCGCGACCATTGGCCTTCTTCGCCTATGCGCCCGGCGCCGTCGAGCACGGCAGCCTGCCGGCCACCCACACGGCCATGATGAAACGCTTCCGCGAATGGGGCTTTCCGGTCAGCCAGCTGGTCGAACAGGCACGCGGCGCCAAGGCTTGCCTCGACTACTACCGACGCATCGGCGAACAGCGAGACAGCCTGCCATTCGATATCGACGGCGTCGTCTACAAACTCGACGATCTCGCCGCGCAGCGTGAACTCGGGTTTGTCGGACGCACGCCGCGCTGGGCGATCGCACACAAGTTTCCGGCCCAGGAACAGAGCACGCGGGTGCTGGCCATCGACATCAACATCGGCCGCACCGGCGCGGCCACGCCGATCGCCCGGCTCGAGCCGGTGCAGGTGGCCGGCGTCGTGGTCACCAATGCGACCCTGCACAATGCCGACCAGATCGAACGCCTCGACGTGCGCGTCGGCGATACGGTGATCGTGCGTCGTGCCGGCGACGTCATTCCCGAGGTGGTCCGGGTCATGCCCGAGCTGCGCCCCGCCAATACCCGGGCCTGGCGGATGCCGGCGCACTGCCCGATCTGCGGCTCCGACCTGGTCCGCGAGGAAGGCCAGGTCGTCTGGCGCTGTTCGGGCGAACTGATCTGCCCGGCGCAGCGCAAGGAAGCCATCATCCATTTCGCGTCGCGGCGTGCGATGGATATCGATGGACTCGGCTCGCGCCTGATCGAGGATCTCTGCGATCTCGGCTTCGTGAGCTCGGTGGCGGATCTCTACAAGCTGAGCCTCGAGGATTTCGTCGAGATGAAGCGGCGCGCCGACGAACGCGACGGGACCACGCCGGAAACAGCCAAGGCCGGCAAGATCGCGACCCGATGGGCCGAGAACCTGATCGAGGCGATCGACAACAGCAAGCAGGCAAAGCTCGAGCGCTTCCTGTTCGCGCTCGGCATCGAGCATGTCGGCGAGAGCACGGCCAAGGCGCTGGCGGCCTGGTTCGGCCGACTCGAACTGATCCGGCATCTGCCCTGGCCACTGCTCAAGTTCGTGCCCGACATCGGCGGCGAGGTGGCGCGTTCGATCGACCGGTTCTTCGGGCAGGACGGCAACCAGGAAGCGATCGACGCCTTGCTGGCCCGCGGCGTTCATCTGTCCGACGAACACGATGTCTCGCCGAAACTGCGGCCCTTGCTTGCCCCCGCGCCGATGCTGGCTTCGCTCGAGATCCCGAAACTGACCGACAAGCGTGCGGCCCAGCTCGAGTCCGCGTTCGAGAATCCGGCGGCCCTGCTGAAGGTGCCCGAACACCAGCTCGTGACTGCAGGACTGCCGGCCGAGACTGCGGCAGCTTTCACCAGCTGGCGTGAGGACGAGGCGAATGCGCAGTTGCTCACGCGCACGATTTCATCCTGGAATCGGCTGCGCAAGGCGGTCGAGGCCAGCGCCGTGTCGGTCGAGTCCTTGCCGCTCGACGGCCAGACCGTCGTGCTGACCGGCTCATTGTCATCGCTGACGCGCGAAGAGGCCGGCGCCCGGCTCGAAGCGCTCGGCGCCAAGGTCGCAGGCAGCGTGTCGAAGAAGACCAGCTTCGTCGTCGCCGGCGAAGCGGCCGGCTCCAAGCTCGACAAGGCGCAGGCGCTCGGAGTCGAGGTTTGGGACGAGGAAGCGCTGCTCAAGTTTCTCGACAGGCACGCGTCTTGAGACGTCCCGATCTCATCCGGATGCTCGGACTGCGCGCGCAGATATATGCGCTGATCCGGCAGTTCTTTGCCGCACGCGGGGTTCTCGAGGTCGAAACGCCGATGCTGTCGGTGGCGGCCAATACCGAACCGAATATCGAGAGCTTCAGCACGCGCTTCAGCGGCCGCTCCGATGCTGGTGCGAGTGAGCGCTGGTTGCGGACCTCGGCCGAATTTCCGCTCAAGCGCCTGCTCGCCGAAGGCATCGGCGACTGCTACGAACTCGGCCGCGTCTTCCGCGATGGCGAAGCCGGTCGTCGGCACAATCCCGAATTCAGCATGCTCGAGTGGTACCGGGTCGGCTGGGATCACCGGCAGCTGATCGGCGAGACCATCGAGCTCGTGAAAACAGCGGCAGCGTCGGTTGGACGCACACTCGACGCCGTGTCGATGACCTATCGCGAATGGTTCATGGAAGGCTTGCAGATCGATCCCTTCAGCGCCCCGGTCGATGCCCTGCGCGAGCCGCTGCGGGACTTTCGCATCGACGGCACGAATCTCCAGCGCGACGACTGGCTCGACCTGCTGATCACCCATCTACTGCAAGCGCAGTTGCCGGCGAACCGGATCACGGTGATCAGCGACTGGCCGGCCAGCCAGTGCGCACTGGCCCGGATCCGAGCCGACGATCCTCCCGTTGCCGAGCGCTTCGAGCTCTACCTCGGGCCCTGCGAACTGGCCAACGGCTATCACGAACTATGTGATGCGGCCGAACAGCGCGCGCGATTCGAAAACGACAACCGGCGCCGCCAGGCGCGTGGCCAGCGTGAACTGCCGATCGACGAGCACCTGCTCGCCGCATTGGAACATGGCATGCCGGATTGCGCCGGAGTCGCGCTCGGCATCGAACGCCTGTTGATGTGCCTCGGCGGCTGCGAGGACATCCGCAGCGTGCTCGCCTTCGCCTTCGACGAAGCCTGAGCGGATCGGCTCAGGCTGCTCGCAGGGCGTGCCGCGGGCGGATCCAGACCCAGGCGATGATGGTCGCCGCTATCGAGAAGAGCGAGGCCAGCAGGAAGGCCGATTCGCCGCCGGCGAGCTTCCAGGCCTGGCCCGAGAGCAGCGCGCCGAGCACGCCGCCGACTCCCGACGAAAATCCGTAGAAGATGCCCTGAGCATGGCCGTTCTGGCGACCCGGAAAGTACAGGACCAGGAACTGCATGCTGGCGGCGAAGAAGGCCGCGAAACTCAGCGCATGCAGCGACTGTGCGGCAGCCATCAGCAGGGCGTTGTCCGGCCACAGCGCGACCATGGCCCAGCGCAGGCTGGCCGCCATCAGCGAGACGATCAGCACGGTCGCCGCGCTCCACTGACGGAAGATCCAGCTCGAGAACGTGAATACGGCGATTTCGAGGACCACGCCGATCGACCAGTAGATGCCGAGCGCCGAGGTGCTGTAGCCGTGCTCGTCGAGGAAGATCGAGTAGAACGTGTAGTAGGGTCCGAACGAAACCTGCATGAGCAGGGCGACGGCGAAGAAGGCAATCACTTCGGGACGCCGCAGCTGGGCGCCGAAGCGCGTGTCCTCGGCTTGCACGGTGGTGGTCGCTGGCTTGCCGTAGTCGTTGACGAAGGCGGAGGCGACCAGGCCGGCGAACAGCGGCAACATCAGCCACGGCAGCAGGTCGACGGCGAGGTGATCGAGCACGACGCCATAGAGCGCCACGATCGCGACGAAGCCGATCGAACCCCAGACCCGGATGCGCCCGTAGCGCTCGCTGCGTCCGACCAGATGCGAAAGCGTGATCGACTCGAACTGCGGCATCACCGCGTTGTACATGAAGCAGAACACGCACATCGCGGCGAACAGGGCAGGGAAGCCGAGCGGCACGGTGAACACGGCGAAGCTGGCCAGGGTCAGCAACGACCCGGCGCGCAGCCAACGCACCGGACGGCCCGAGCGTCCAGCCAGAGTGCTCCAGGTGCTCGGGGCGATGATGCGCGTGGCGTACCAGAGGCTCATCAGGATGCTGATCGCGGCCACGTCTTGGCCACGCGCCTTCAGGTACAGGCTCCAGTACGGATTGAACGCGCCGAGCGCCGCGTAATAGGTGAAATAGAAGCTCGACAGTCTGAACGAGGGAACCCTGGAGTCGACGGAATCCGTTCCGGGCACGTCAGAATTCCAGATCGAGGCTGGCGCACAGGTAGTCGACCATCGGGGCGACGCGCTTGAATCGGTCGACCAGCACGGCCTTGAGCTCGCTCGAGGTCGCGATGGCGTCGGTGAACGGAGACGAGGCGACGAAATCCTTGCGCTTAATGTCATCGATCAATTCGTGTCCGGCATCGAATCCACGCGGCGGCCGGGTCAGGCAGGCGCCCCCGAACGTGAAGTGCGCGGCGAATGCCTTCGAGCGCGTGGCCTTCTTCCAGGTGGCCGGGTTGTCGGCCATGAATTCGCGGATGCGCCTGACCGTCTCCGATTGCGGATGCCAGATGCCGCCGCCGCAGAAGCAATCGCCCTGCTGGAAATGCATGTAGAAGACCGGCGCCTCGACCTGGCGCGAGCGCTCGTGGAAGAGCCGCGCACCGGACCAGGTCTTGTAGGGCGTCTTGTCGTTGGCGAATCGCGTATCGCGATGGATGCGGAACATCGAGCCGCCCTGGGTGCGCGGATCGGCGACGAAATGCGTCGAGATCTTCGCCAGCGGCGCCTGCAGATCGGCGATTAGTTGCAGGAATGGCTGCCGCAAGGTCTCCTCGTAGCGGGCCTTGTTTTCGCTGAACCAGGGTCGGTTGTTGTTGGCCTTCAGATCGCGAAGAAACTTGAAGGTCGCCGGTGTGAAGTATCGGGTTGCCATGGGGACAGTATTCCGTTGGGTGCTGGTTTTTTGCAGTCAGGTCAGTTCCAGGGCCCGCTCGCGGCCCCAGGCTTCGAGCGCATCGAGCAGGGGCCATCGCTCGGCCCCGACTTCCGCGCGCTTGTCGGCGATCGTGGCGAAATACTGGTCGAAGGTCAGCGCGGTGAACGGGGTTTCGCTGCCCAGGGTGCGCCGGCGCCACTCCTGCCAGCGCACGGACTCGTCCTCGTCCAGGGACTGCGGCCAGTTTCGTGCCCGGTAGCGGAACAGCAATTCCGCAAGGCGCGGATCGCGAAACTGGAAGTTGCTCGCACCGAGAGTTTCGCCTGGAGTACGCCGAACTTCGCGCAACAGGGGCTTGTCGGCATCGGGCAGGAAACCCGAATACAGGGCCAGTTCGGGGTCCATCGGTTCACCCTGCGCCGCTGGCGCGGAAAAAACCGCCTGCACCCTGGCGGCAAGATCCGGATCGCGGTTGAGCCGCTCGAGATGGCGCAGCGCGCGCTCGCTGTCGAGCCCGATCCGGGCCGCATCGACATCTCTGAGCACGCTTAGTGGAGCCAGCGCCGGCGAGCGGTTGGCGTGGACGAGCTTGAGTGGAATCCGCTCGATCTCCTCGGGCAGGTCTTCGCGCGAAACGAAGACACGGTCGGCGATTTCGTCGGTAGCCAGATCGAGCAGTGGCGTCGGGTCGACATCGAGGTCGTAGACGATGACGCCGTTCGGCTGCTGCGGATGCATGGCCAGCGGCGCCACGATGGCCAGGCAGCCGCGACTGGCCGGATAGCGCGAAGAGACGTGAACCACCGGCGTGCGATGGGCGACATCGAGGTACTGGAACGCGCGCTGCTTCTTGCGCAGCTCGAAATGGAAGTCGAACAGGCGCGGTTGCCGGCGCCTGATCAGGCGGGCCAGTCCGATCAGCGCCTCGACGTCGGAAAGTGCGTCGTGGGCGCGGTTCTGTTCGAGCCGGTTGGCACTGGCCAGGTCCTCCAGGCGGAAACTCGGCGTGGCGTCCTCGCGCAGCGGCCATTCGATGCCGTGCGGGCGCAGCGCATAGCACATGCGCGCAAGGTCGATCAGGTCCCAGCGCGAGTTGCCGTTGCGCCATTCGCGCTCATAGGGGTCGTAAAAGTTGCGGTAGAGCAGGTGTCGGGTGAATTCGTCGTCGAATCGAAGCGAGTTGTAGCCGACGCCGCAGGTGCTGGGGGCGGCCAGTTCTTCGTGCACGATCGCCGCGAACTCGGCCTCGATGCGGCCCTCGCGCTCGGCCTGCTGCGGCGCAATGCCGGTGACCAGGCAGGCTTCGGGGTGCGGCAGGACATCCGGCGCCGGCTTGCAGTACAGCATGACCGGATCGCCAATCACCTCGAGCTCGAGATTGGTGCGGATGCCGGCGAACTGGGCCGGACGATCGCGGCGCGGGTCGGTACCGGTCGTCTCGTAGTCGTGCCAGAAGAAAGTGGTCTGCGGCATCTCGCGAAAGGCGTTCTTGGGGCCGCCACATGCTAACCCGTCGCCGGCCCTTCGACGCCGGAATCTGGCCTTGCGCGGACAAGCCGGCAATAATCGGGGCCATCCCTTGAAGCGGAGAGCCGCATGTCGCCATCGCAAGCCCACGAGGACAACCTGATCTGGATCGACCTGGAAATGACCGGGCTCGATACCGACAACGATTCGATCCTCGAGATCGCGACGGTGGTGACCGACCGCAACCTCAACCTGCTGGCCGAAGGCCCGGAATTCGCCATCCACCACGACGAGGCGCGCCTGCTCGGCATGGACGACTGGAATCGCAACCAGCACCGCAAGTCCGGCCTCTGGCAGCGCGTGCTCGACTCGACGGTGACCATGGCCCTGGCCGAGATCCGCACGGTCGAATTCCTGGTTCAATGGGTGCCGCCCGGAAAGTCGCCAATGTGCGGCAACTCGATCTGCCAGGACCGCCGTTTCCTGCACCGCCTGATGCCGCGCCTCGAGCAGTTCTTCCACTATCGCAACCTCGATGTGTCGACCCTCAAGGAGCTGGCACGGCGCTGGGCGCCGGAAGTGGCGCGCGGCTTCAGCAAGGAAGCGGCACATACTGCGCTCAGCGATGTCCGCGATTCGATCGCCGAACTGGCCTACTACCGGCCGCTGCTCGGTCGCCTGGCCGAGGCACCGGCCGCGCCCTAGGCCCTCCGCGTGCGATCATGTGCGGCCTGCCAGCCGCATGACGCCCGACGTGAACCACCGAACAACCGAATCCGCTGAAGTGGCCGACGCGACCGATCTGGTCGAACGCCTGCGTGCCGCGACCGCGATCCTGCAGGCCGTCGCCGAGGACTGGAGCCTGCTCGAGCAGTTGCCTGCCGAGGATCGCCGGCGCCTGCATCAGGCCGTCGCCGGCGTTTACCATCCGGACCCGGTATCGAGGCGCCAGCGCATGAAGGCGGCCGAACGAGAACGCATCCAGTCGCAGATCGACCGCGACGAAGCCCTGCTCAACGCGACCGGCATCCGCCAGTTGCGCGCAAGGCCCGTGTTCACGACGCCGAACGTGTTTCCGCCCGAGGGTTTCGTCGCCCGCGACAGCGACGAGACGGACCCGCCGCGTGAATCGGTCATGCCGCAGCATTGCTACGTGTGCAAGCAGAAGTATTCGCTGATCCACCATTTTTACGACCAGCTGTGCCCCGACTGCGCCTCGTTCAACTACGCCAAGCGCAGTGAACTGGCCGATCTGCGCGGGCGCGTCGCCCTGCTCACCGGCGGACGCGTCAAGATCGGCTACCAGGCCGGCCTGAAACTGCTGCGCGCCGGAGCCGGACTGATCGTGACGACGCGCTTTCCGCGCGATTCGGCAACACGCTACGCAAACGAGCCCGATTTCGCCGACTGGGGCCATCGCCTCGAGATCTTCGGTCTCGACCTGCGCCACACGCCCAGCGTCGAAGCGTTCTGCAGCGAACTGCTGAAAACGCACCCGCGTCTCGATTTCATCATCAACAATGCCTGCCAGACCGTGCGCCGACCGCCCGAGTTCTATGCCCACATGATGGAAGCGGAGAGCGCTGCGCTGGCCGATGTGCCGGAAAGCGTGCGCAGGCTGATCGGCAGCTACGAGGGCCTGCGCAGCGCCGGGATGTATGAAGGCGAAACGGGGCAGGGCATGCGGATCGCTCCGCGGTCCGCTGACGCGGCGGCGGGACTGATGCGTGCAGCAGAGCTCTCGCAACTGAAACTGCTGCCCGAGGACTTGCTCGCCCAAAAGCACCTTTTCCCCGAGGGCCGCCTCGACCAGGACCTGCAGCAGGTCGATCTGCGTGGGCGCAATTCCTGGCGCCTGCAGATGGCCGAAGTGCCGTCCATCGAGCTGCTCGAGGTGCAACTGGTCAATGCGATCGCACCATTCATCATCAATGCGCGGCTGAAGCCACTGATGCTGCGCACGCCGGGACGCGACAAGCACATCGTCAACGTGTCGGCCGTGGAAGGGCAGTTCTACCGGAACTTCAAGACCACCAAGCACCCGCACACGAACATGGCCAAGGCCGCGCTGAACATGATGACGCGCACGGCGGCCACCGACTACCACAACGACGGCATCCACATGAACAGCGTCGATACGGGCTGGGTCACCGACGAGGACCCGATCGAAATCGCCGCCCGCAAGGTCGCCGAGGAGCGCTTCCATCCGCCACTCGATATCGTCGATGGCGCCGCCCGCATCGTCGACCCGATCATCCACGGCATCAACAGCGGTGAGCACGTCTGGGGCAAGTTCCTGAAAGACTACAAGCCGACCGACTGGTAGGAACCAGGTGCACTCCTGCCATTCGCTGCGTCAGTGCCGGTGCGAAGGATGTCGGCGTACACTTCGGTTTCCGGGGAAATCCGACGACAGCAGACAATGAGACAGGGAAACGTGGTCGAGGCCAGCGCCGATATCGCATCGATGGATAGCGATCCGCACTGGATACGACTGCGCGACGCCTTGCTCACGCTCGCCTGCACGCCGTTTCACGATGCCGATGCGGTGCGCAAGCGCCTGCTGATCACCGCTGCCGAGGCCCTCGAGGTCGATCGCGTCAGTCTCTGGCTGTTCGAGCCCGGACTGACCGCCATCGTCTGCGTTGCCCTCCATGAGAAAGGGAAGGGCATTTCCCATCCCGATATGCGCCTGCCCGCCGAAGTCGCTCCGGACTACTTCCAGTCGTTGCAGGGTCTGCTCACCCTGGCAGTGGCCGATGCCCAGCTGGATCCGCGCACCCGCCAGCTCGCGGATGACTATCTGAAACCGCTCGGCATCGGCGCCATGCTCGATGTTCCGGTGCGCCAGTTCGGCGAGCTGATCGGAATCCTTTGCCATGAACACACGGGTTCGCCGAGGGAGTGGCTCGTCACGGAGCGCATCTTCGCCGCGGCGATGGGCGCCCTGTGCTCCCAGGTCATGGAATTCGAACTGTTGCGCAAGTCGGAGCGCGAACGCCAGCACGCGCTGTTCCATGACCAGTTGACCGGATTGGCCAATCGTGCGCTGTTCCTGGAACGCCTCGAGTCGGCCCGCAAGGATGGCGACGCCGCCCTTCTGGTCCTCGATGTCGATGGATTCGGCGAATTTGCCAAGGCCTTCGGCCCGGCATTCGGCGACCAGCTGCTGCGCGAAACCGCGGCGCGCCTCGAGCAGGGTGTCCGCCGCGGGGAACTGGCCGGGCGCATGGGCAACGACGAGTTTGCATTGTTGCTGGTCGGTGAAAGGGGCGTCATGGAAGCCGTGCAACGGGCAACCGATCTGCGCCGGAAAATGCAGGACGGCATGCTCATCGACGGGCAGGATGTCCGCCTTCGCTTCA
The DNA here is from genome assembly GCA_019634795.1 of Dokdonella sp. Taxonomy (GTDB): domain Bacteria; phylum Pseudomonadota; class Gammaproteobacteria; order Xanthomonadales; family Rhodanobacteraceae; genus Dokdonella. Next base: position 67,148 of record JAHCAR010000005.1, on the reverse strand, counting down.
GCATCGGCCTGGTGCCGTCCATCCGTCACTACGAGTCAGCGCTCGATGTACTGCGTGACGCTGAAATCGCGCAAAACTCGGCAGCGCGGGCAGGGCACGATTTCGTGCAGATCTTCGAGTCTGGCATGGAGGAGCCGATTCGTCGCCGGCTGGAGCTCGAAGCGGACATTCGGCGAGCGATCGAAGCCTCCGAATTCTTCTTTCACCTGCAACCGGTCTTCTCCCGAGACGGACGCCTGCACGGGGCCGAAGCCCTGATTCGCTGGCAACACCCGCAACGCGGCCTTCTGGAGCCGGTGGATTTTCTTCAGGTCGCTGAGGACAGCGGACTGCTCGCACTGATGCAATGGCCCTTGCTCGGCGGCCTGTTCGAGCAGGTAGTCAGGTGGCGAGCGATCAAGAGTCCGGGCTTCGTCATAGCCATCAACCTCTCGTCGGTCCAGCTCACACGTGCCGATTTTCCCGATCTACTCATCGCAGCAGTGGCGCAGGCAGGATTGCCCGCCAATGCCGTTTCGGTCGAGGTTACGGAAAACACCCTGCTGACCAACCAGGAGCGCGATTTGTCGGTGATCAACCGTCTCGCGTCCGCCGGCATTGGACTGTCCCTCGATGACTTCGGGACAGGCTATGCCTCGATCACCCATCTCGCCCAACTGCCGCTGTCCACAGTCAAGATCGACCGCATGTTCGTGAATCGGGCCATCGACGATCCGCGCTATGGCGCCATCATCGAGACTCTGATCAAACTGGCGCACAACCTGTCACTCGAAGTGGTAGCCGAAGGCATTGAGACGCCCGCCCAGATGCGGATGCTCAGCGATTGCGAATGTGATCATCTGCAGGGCTTCCATCTCGGCCGACCGGTATCGATGGCCGAATTCGAGACACGCTGGTTGCGCTGATCGGACCGGGCAACCCTGGCAAGGCCGTCCGGCGTCTGCCGGATCGTCGAATCATCATCGAGCTTCTGCATGATCTGCATCAAGAGCGCAATGCATCGTGCCTGCTAGTTTGAACATTGATGCAACCAGCCGAGAAGGAGGAGGTCCACATGTTCAAGCACATTCTCGTGCCAACTGACGGAACCGAGCTCGCCACCGAGGCGCTGAAGAATGCGATCAAGCTCGCCGGCCAGTCCGGCGCGAGCCTGACCTGTTTGCACGTCATGCCCGATTACGATGCCCTTGGTTACCAGATGGAGATGCTTGCGATAACGCGCGAAGCCTATCTGTCTGCGGCCAGAGAGCGTGTCGAACGAACCCTGGCGGAGGCAAGCAAGCTGGCCGCCCAGGCCGGAGTGAAGATGGAAGTGCGTTCAACGGTCCACAACCACCCTTGGCGGGCAATTGTCGACGAGACTGACGGCGCCGGCTGCGACCTTATCGCGATGGCCTCGCACGGTCGGGGTGGCATCGAAAGCCTGCTGATAGGCAGCGAAACGCAGAAGGTATTGACGCATAGCAGGGTGCCGGTTCTGGTCTTTCGCTGATCTTGAGGGCGCCCGGCGCGGCCAAGCCGGGCCGCGTCGGCGGGCAGAGGAGCGTGCGGCAGAATCAGGGCTCAAACCGTATTTGACATAATATGCATTGTGCATACAAACGGTATGCGGGCCGCGGCCTTGAATCGCCCCAATTCCCTGCAAAATTTGAAATGCCCCGCCGGATTGACTCAAGTAGATGAAACCGTGCCGCAACCACGGCACGGCAGGCGCCGGCTGCGCTTCTACTCGCCCGATTCAAGCATCTGGCGCGCCTCACGCTTGCCGATCGAGCGAACCGCCGCGAGCTTCTCGAGCTGGGCCCGTCTCGGCACGGTCTTTCCTGACTGCCAGTTGTAGATGCTCTGCGGACTTACGCCGAGCAAAGTCGCGAAGTCTTCGATCGAGAGGCCCAGGCGCTTGCGCAGCGAACCGAGGCCCTTGGGCACGAAGCGCAGCTTCGGTCCATTGTCCGTCGGCTCCTCCTTTTTCGAAGCAATTCCCTTCTGCAACCGGGTGTTTTCCCGTTCCAGTTGCGCGAGTCGACGCTTGAGCTCGGCGATATCGCGGCGATATGTGGACGAGGAACTCCGGATCGGCTCGAGCTGGGCGCGTATTTCCTTGCGGCAAAGGCGCGTGATCTCGTCTTTCAGAACTGAGGCAATGTTTGGCAAACCGTTCGCTCCTGGGCGGAATCAGGCCCGAGTTTAGCAATGAAGCGGGTCAGGTCCACCCTGCACGCCCCATGCGGCTTCGCGCTGCACGGGGTCCAGGTCATGGCGATGCCACGGTATCATCTGCGCCCGGACAGCCCACTTTCGGCGACGAAATGCTTCGCAACCGGATTCCTGCCGCCCCAGCGGCGCAGCCGCTTCGCGTCGCAAGCTTCTGATATTAAAGCCAATTCTTGCTGCCACTCGAACCCGCTCAGCGATAAACGAGCACCGGAATCTTGCTGTGCGTCAGCACCTTCTGGGTTTCGCTGCCGAGCAGCAGCCCCTGGATGTCCTTGCGGCCATGCGAGGCCATCAGGATCAGATCGCAGCCGTTTCGCTCGGCCGACTCGATGATTCCGCGGTGCGGATGCTCATGGGCGGTGGATTCGACGTCACACTCGACGCCGGCCAGTTTGGCCCGGTGGCGCACTTCGTCGAGCGCCGTCGTGGCACGCAGTCTTGCCTGGGCCATGTAGTGTTCCCGAGTCACCTCGAGCATTTCGGCGCGATAGGCGATCGCGGCGAAATCCTGGGTCGCGTGGTAGCCGGTGACCCTGGCGCCAAGCTCGCTGGCCAGCCTGATCCCGTTCTCGATGGCTTCGAGGGAGCGTTCCGAGCCGTCTGTGGGTATGAGGATGTGTCTGAACATGCCGGCAGATTCCGTGACAACGGCGGATTCCGTCACTTGCAGTCTAGCGGTCGGAATATTCCGCACCTTGATGGAGATCAACCGGTCGGCATTGGACCGGCTGCGGAGCAGTGCAGATGTCGTCGCGGCCCTTACGATTCTAAAACATTGGCAACAAGCCGGCCCTGCCGACGCGGAATACGTGCCAGACTTCTCATTGCCGAGCTGCCGAATCTCGAATGTGTGACGCAGTTGGCATGAATCTGGCATTGCCTGCATACAAACCCGACATCCGGGTGAAGGCGCAAAGAGCCCCGTCGGGGCAGCCACAGGATTTCGAAGCCCCCGCCCGGGGGGGCGCAGGTTTCAAGAACTGTCTGGCGATGGATTCGCTGCACGGGGGACCAAGATGACGGCCGGAGGCCCGAATCTTGGGAGTTTTTTTCAACGACGTGAATGCGCGACTTGTCGAAAAGGCGCATGAAACGTCAATCCATTTCGTCAACACAGAGAGAAAATCAGGTCATGCGTACTATCTTTGCCCGTCGCGGCACGCGCTTCGGTGCCTCGCTCGTCATCGCCGGCGCCCTGTTCGGGGCCAATTCCGCAAGTGCCCAGAATGCGGTGGTCGACCTCAACGTCACCCTCAGCCCGATCACCCTGCTCTACTATTTCTCGACCGTGAACGTCACGGTTCCGTCCACGGCCCTGGCTGGAATGCTTTGTGGAAGCGGTACGGTCAGTGCGATCTACAGCACTTCCGCCGCCAACTGCGATCTGGGCGCGACCGGCGCGCTGACGGCATCGGGTGGCGCCAGTGGTCTGACTGCCAATGGCGCGATCGGAGCGAATCCGGGCGGCTTCAGCGCAGCACTGATCCCGCTGACCCTGCAGAACGTCTGGGCCGTGCGCGCGATCGGTGGCACCAGTGCCAACACGACGGTCAGCATTGCGCTCGGAACCAGCACCACTCTGTCGCTGGCTGGCACCGGGCCGCAGACCATCGTCCTCAGCGCACCGCTCGTTTCGACGACGCCGGTCGTTTCGGGCAACAACACCACGGCAGTCACGTTTGCCGATCCAGGCCTGGTCAATGCGCAGCAGGGCAATGTCGCCCTGACCCTGAACATGGCCAACGCAACGGCTTCAGGCTTGTACTCGAGCAGCGCGTCCGCCACCGGCGACAGCAACTACGTCCTGACTGTCAGCGGTACCTGACGCCGTCGGAGCCCGCAAACCAGGGGTCTGTTCATGTCAATGGCCGCGGCGCTCTCGTTGACCCTCGCCCTGGGCCTGGCCGTCTCTGCCAGCCCCAGGGCCGTCCCCGGCATTCCTTCGGCGCAGGCCCCTCAGCAATGGGGTTTGGCTGTCATGGAAACGCTGCAGGCCAATCTGCACCTGGAGCCGATCCGCTTCAATGATCTTGCGCCCGCTACAGCCACGACGTCGGGAGCAGCCGAGGCTACGGCCATGGCATTCGGTGCCTCGCAGCTCGGCGCCCGCTACGCCCTCCCCACCCAGCCGATCAATCCGCTCATCCAGCGCGAGCTGGTCCGGATCTGGCGACTGACGGTTCCTGCGGGAAGTCCGTCCCGTGCGCAGGTATCGGCGAGCGTCGAATCGCTGCGCGGGGAACCCGGAAGGTTGTCCCTGCTCGGGCATGAGGAGGTATCGATTCCGGTTGCCGTTCTGGAGCGCCCTGTGAGCGTGCGCCTGGAACAATCCGGCAGCCGCGTTCTGGAGGGAGGCATCGCCTTGCAGATTCCGAGCGCAACGCTACAACACGCTGGCCAGTACTCCGGCCGGCTCGTACTCCGCACCGAAGGATTCTGAATGTACGCCCGATTCTCGCGAGTACTTTGCCTGATAGTCTGCCTTGCCAGTGGCGCAGCCATGGCCCAGGTCGGATTCAGCCCGCAGTATTTCGACCTTGGCCTGGCAGAAGCCCAGGGTACGCACGCCTATCGTCTGTTCAACCTGACCAAGGACCCCAAGCAGGTCAAGGTCAGTGTGGTCAGCTGGGACTTCGACGAGGCAGGCCAGATTCGCATCCTCCCGAGCACGGACACGACCCTCGATCAATGGGTCGTCGTCAATCCGATCGAATTCACGATCCCGCCGGGTGATTCCCAGGCCGTGCGTTTTTCGATCCGGCCCGCCGTGCAACTGGCGCCCGGTGAACACCGCGCGATGCTGATCTTCGACGAGGTGCTGCAACCGCAGGCTCCCGGCGAGGCCAGCGGCGCGGGCGCGCAAACCGCCTTGCGCGCGCGTTTCCAGTTTCGTACGGCGATCTATTGCCAGGTCGGCGAGGCGACGCGGCACGCCGATCTCGTCTCGGTGTCCGTCGATGCAACGACACTCAAGCTCGAACTGCGCGCCACTGGATCCGCCAATGTCCGCTTCGACGGCCAGTACATGGTCTGGAAGGCTGCCGAGTTTCCCGGACTCGACAAGCTTGCCTTGCTCGGCAATCTGACTGAGGAAAATCCGTCCCTGCCAAAGGGTATGGTCGCCGCCGGTGGATTGCCCGGACAACCGGTACTTCCGGGCGGAAATCGCAGGTACGAATTGGCGCTCCGCAATCGACTGCCCAAGGGCCACTACATCGCGGTGCTGCTCGGTCGCCTCGGCGACGATCCCCTGAGCCACCAGCTTGCTTTCGACATCGCCGGACGCTGACCGCGGCGCGGTTCACACCGATGAACGACTCGGCATCCATCGACCTCGCGCAATGAAAGCCAGCACCGAATTTCGCAAGGTTCCGACGCGCTGGTGCTGGGGCCTGTTCGGCGCGTGCCTGCTGCTGACCGCAGGCTCGGGTCAGCTCGCCGCGGCGGACTTGTCGGCGGGCCCGAGCTATCCGTACTTCCGCGAGATCAAGAACGCATCCGATGGCCAGCAGGCCCGGTTGCTGCTCGCTGCGGCCGTGGTCGATGGACACGAATCGGAAGCCTCGGTCGCCCTGCGCCGCACGGCCACCAACGAACCCTACGGCGTATCCCTCGAGACGCTCGCAAGGGCCATGCGACTGTCGTTATCGATCTCCGAGGACGGTACATTTGCCGTGGATACACCTATTGGCCGCGCACTCTTCCCCGCTGCGGACGTGATTTCGGATCGTGGCGCCAATTTCGTCGCCCTGCCCCTCGCCGCCACTCGCCTGGGTTGCAGACTGAAGTTCGACGAGGGCGAATTCGCCCTGATCATCGATACCGCCTGGCGCGATATCCAGGACAAGACCGGTCCAGTTGCGGCCCCGCTTCCGATCGATGTGCATGCGCCGAATGCGAGCCTGTCACGCTGGCGCACTGAACTGACCAGCCAGAGCAGCGGTGGCAGTGTCTCCTCGGCCATGGTCACCGACCTCGGTGGCGCGCTTGGACCCGGCTACTGGCAGGCGCAAGTCGTCGACGGCATCGAAGGCTCGCCGCGCATCAACGAGTTGATCTGGGTTCGCGACAAGGGACCGGCGCGCTGGCTGTTCGGCCAGCAGCGCGTGGCGATCAATCCGCTGCTGCCCGGCTTCGACCTCAGCGGAGCCCAGATGGCCTACACCAATTCGCCCGAGTACCTTTACGCGCAGGCCCCGCTGAGTGGCCAGCTGGTGCCGTATGCGGCAAATCCGTTGACCGTGGTGCGCGGCGAAGGGCCACCAGGAGGTATCGCCGAACTGCAACTCGATGGTCAGGTTCTGTTGCGCCAGACCATCGGCCTCGATGGTCGTTATGAGTTCCGCAACGTGCCGGCGTCCCCGGTCAATGCGATTCGCCTCGAGGTTGCGATCTATGAATTTCGCGATATCGCCGTGCCGACCCGGGTCGACCGCGCCTACTCGCAGGCCAGCAATCTGCAACTGCCGGAGGGAACCTGGGTCAGTTTTGCCGGTGCCGGCCTCAATGGCCGGCGGCTCGACCCGAACGATCCGAGCACGGGCAGCGCAGGCTTCTACCAGTTTCGCTATGGCGTCTCCTCGGCGCTGACGGTCGACGCGGTTGTCCAGGGGGTGGACGGCCGCCACTTCGGCAGCCTCGGCGCCGCCGGCAGTCTGGGACCCCTCGGCGCCTGGGCCATCTATGGCGCACGCAATTCGGCCGGCGCCGGAGCCTGGAGCGTACTCGGTGATGGCGGTCGCAATGGCTGGTTCTGGCACGCTTACGCGCAGCATCTCGATGCCGGCTTCAGCTCGGGCGAAGATGTCGCCGCCGGCGCTTCCGCCGAAGCCACGGAATCGCGATTCGCCGAAATCGGACACAGTTTCGGCAGCACCGCCCGCCTCTCCCTGGTCCACGGATCAGTGACCGATCCGCTCAATGGCACGATCGAGTACACCAGGCCGGCCGCGGATTGGCGGCCGTTCAAATCGATTTCGCTCAGCGCGCGACCCGACTATCGCGGCGAGTATGCCTATGCGGCCAGTTGGTATCCGGGCATGCGCGCGCATGTTTCGGTGACCCGCTACAAGGACCGCACCGAGGCCGCCGCCGAATATGACGTCAATTCGGCCTATCGGCTAATGGCAACGAGCCTCCGCCAGGCACAGCTCGGCAATCGTTCCGGTCTGTTTCTGATGCACCAGCCCTTGGGCCCGCGACGGACCCAGTGGACCATCGGCGCGCTCGCCGGCGAAGGATCCTCGGGCTACTTCTTCGAAGGTGCCATGGAGCTGCGTCCTGGCCTCAATGCGCGTCTCGACGTCCTCAAGGACCCGTTGATCGGCACGAGCGGTGACACATCGCCGACGATAACCCTGAACCTCGTCGCCGACTTCGCCGTGACCAGCTCGGGGCTGGCCCGCGGTGGCTACAACGTGGCCCTGCAGCAGGTCGGTGGCATTTCGGGAGCATTGTCCGGGACACTGCCGAGCGGTATCGGTCGCGACCGCCTGGCCCATGTCGGGGTGAGCCTGAACGGACAGATTCGCGCCGAGACGGACCAGGCCGGTCGCTTCTATATCGGCGATCTCAAGCCCGGCGTCTACCGGGTCGGCCTCGAACCCGACAATCTGCCGATCGAAGTCTCGGCAAGCGGTTCGACGCGCAACGTCGAGGTGCGTTCAGGCGCGACCACGCGCGCGGATTTTCCGCTCGAACTCGTGCTCGGTTGCGCTGGCCGGATCGAGGACTATGCCGAAGTGCAGACGCTCGGCATCGTCATTCTCGACGCATCAGGTCAGGTTGTGACGCGCGCAAGCATCAGCCCGTCCGGCTTCTATCGTGCCGATGGTCTCAAGCCCGGCCAATATCGGATCGAACTTCGCCGCAGCGAAACTGGCTCGACCATTGCTACCCTCGCTCTGACATTGACCGACCGCTTCGTATTCGGAATGGACTTCCGCGGCGAGGGGCCTCACCCGCCCACCGCGCCGATCCCATCCAGTCGCTGACGCAAGCGTCCGAGGACCCCAAGGTGAACATGAAATCCATTCCTGTCGCGATACTCGGCCTCATCGCCAGCCTCTCTGGCCCGGCGATGGCCCAGGTCGTCAATGGCGGCTTCGAGACCGGCAACTTCAGCGGCTGGACCCTCGGCGTACAGAACAGGGCAGCTGTCGTGCAGTCCTCGAACTTCAATCCGGGCCCGGTTCCTGCGCCCGAAGGGTCACGATTTGCAGCGATTTCAACTGGTTCCGGCGGTATCTCGAACACCATCTACAACGTCGATGGCAACACCACCAACGACTACGACCTGACCACCCTGCAGCAGACTGTCACGTTCACCTCGACCACCAGCCCCGCCCTGCTCGTCTTCAACTGGAACTTTCCAACCAGCGAACAGGACCAGCCCGGACAGTACGACGACCTGTTCGATGTGCAAACCACAGTGGGCGCGACGACGACGCGCGTCTTCTCCGGGAGTTCGTGCAAGAACGACGGAACCAGTTTTTCGCCCTATCCGAACGTGCCCTGCTTCGGCAGCACTGTTCTGAACTGGACGATCACCGGGGCGGCCCCGATCACCAACACCTTGCTTCGTTACGGGGTCGGCCAGTGGCAACAGGCCTGCGTGGCCATTCCGGGCACGGTAATCGGCAGCAATACGGTCACCATCACCTTTCGCGCCGCCGACCAGGGCGACAACACCTACGACAGCGCGCTGCTGCTCGACAATGTCGCCGTGCGCAACAGCTGCAACGCGGCGTCGACGACCCTGCAGCAGATCACGACTTCGAACGGCGGGTACGTGCAACTGAAGAATGGCGGCCTGCTGTTCACGCCGATCGACAACGGCCCGGCGCTCAGCACCGACAACACCGGCACCGCATTCGCGTTCGCTTCCACCGGCAACTACACCGGCGACAACCCCAACGTCCTGCAGCAGGTTTTCATCTACGACACCAGTTATTCGCGGGTGACCGGACTGACCATGGCCGCAGGTGGCAACGTCCAGGGCGTGAGCCTGTCCGGACCGACCGTGGGTAGCCTGCACGGACGCTACCTGGCGATCGCCGCGACCCTCAGCGCATCGGCATCCCAGCAGATCTATCGCTGGGACCGTCAAACCTCCACCCTGACCCAGGTCACGAACACGACCGGCTGCACGAACCGGAATCCGTCGATCAGCAGCGATGGCAACCGCATTGCCTGGGAAACCACCTGCAGCGCCTATACCGGCCAGGGCACGACCCAGAAAATCGTCTACAGCAACTTCACGAGTTCATGGTCGGCACCGGTCAACTTCATGTCGGCCGGAACCCCGGCCGCCAGTTGCACCGGCAGCGAACCGCGCCTGAGCCGTGGCGACAGCGGCAACTTCATCGCCCTCGTTTCGAACTGCCGACTGGCGGGCGCGCCGACGCCGCTGGCCCCGGACATCTACCGCTACAGCATCTCGGGCACGTCGTGGACGCGCATCACGACCGCACCACTGGCGACGACGAGCAACTACAGTCCTTCGATCGATGCTGCGACATCGACCAATGCCGGTCGGTATATCTACTTCATCTCGGACGGAAACTACTTCAACATCTTCGGCGACACGGCACCGGAGATCTACCGCTACGACGTCGGCACGAGCACGCTCAAGCAGCTGACCAGCAGCTCTGCCGGCAACGGCTACATCACCGTGCGCCAGGCTGCCGACGGGACCGGCGCCGTGTTTGCCTACGAATTCTTCAATGGTTCGAGCGGCCAGTTCGAAGACGGCACCGGCAACTTCAACGGCACCCTGGCGACCCTGAAACTCGGCGCGGCCATGGACCTTTCGCTCGGCATCGATGTCGGCGTCGACGCGGGCAACGTGCCTACCGTGGTGTTCCTGTCCAACAGCGACCTGATCACGCCTTCGCAGAACGCCGATGGCAACACCGAAGTCTATAGCGCGAGGACGCCGTGATGAGTCGCACCCGATCCATGTTCTTCGGCTTCGCCGCGCTGGCACTCCTCAGCGCACTTTCCGCCCATGCGCGCGACGCTGGCAGCTTCGATGGCTATGGTTATCAGTCCTACGCCAGCGGCACGCCGCAGTGCGCCTTCGACTACCTCGATGCGAGCGGCGGCAGCGTGCTCGGCCTGACCGCGGCTTCGGGCAGCGCGCCGGCCAGCGACGATGGCGCCGCGGTGTTGAGCCTTGCCGCTCCATTCGAGCTCTATGGCATCAGTACAAGCGCGCTGGTCGTGTCGAGCAATGGCTACCTCGCTGCAGCCGCCGATCTGGCCAGTGAGGATGGCGGCGATTTCAGCGCCGATTGCCCGCTGCCGACGATTGCCGACAATACCGCTGCGAGCCAGTCGCGGATCTATGTCTATCATGCCGATCTCGATGGCGCCCCGAACTCCGGGCTGATCCAGGCGCGCTACTTCGCCGACTGTCCGCGGCCAGCGGACACCGGCGTCGCCGGGGCCTGCACGGTCGTGCAATGGCAGAACTGGGCCCTGCGTGGCCAGTCGGGAGCGATCGACATGCAGACGATCCTCTACCACGCGAGCTATGAAATCGTGCTCCAGTACCTCGCCCTCGATGCAAGCCTCGGCAGCACGGCGACGTTCGGCACCCAGGGCCCCGATGCGATATCGGGCCATGCGGCCGGATGCAGTGGCAGTCGCCCGCTCGCGCAGTCGATGGCGATCTGTCTTTTCGACCCGCGCTTTCCGCCCGCTGCGTCGGTCGTCGACGCAATATTCGCCGACGGATTCGATACGCCCTGACGCAGCGGACGGATCCGGCGCCGTTCGATACCGCCATTCCCGGCATGCGTCGGGCGCACAAGGCGAAGCAGCGGTTCAATGGTCCGTTGCGGACGGATCTGCCGGCCGCGACGACCAGTGGATGTGCACGATGCGCCAGCCGGACTCGCCCTTCCTGAGCACCATGGTCTCGGTGCTAGCCAGTTCGACCGGTTTCGCCGCGTCCATCGCGCTGATCCTCGACTCGCTGCCGACCCAGGCAAGATCGCCGACAGCGTCACCCGAACGCGACAACAGCTTGACGCTGGCCTGGCCGAGGAATTCCGCGTCGGCGCCGAGATGATGGGCGGCATATTCCTGGCGTGAACGCTCGACCCCGCCGCTCTCGAAGACCTTGACGTCGGGATCGAGCAGGGCCGCGGCCTGCTCCGTGTCGCCGCTGGCCAGTGCCTGCTGGAACTGTTCGACGATCACGGCCGGTTCGGTCCCGGCCATGCTGTCGGCGCCCTCGCCCGCTTGCGCATCCGTCGAGTCCGCATGTTCGTGCTCGTGCGAGTGACTGCTCTCGCCTGAGCTCATCGCGGAATACTGCGCTGCGTCGAGGGTCGGCAGCTTCTGCAGGAAGGCCACGATCGACCAGATGACCTCGTCGTCGTGGCTCAGCCCCCAGGCCGGCATCCCCGAAGCCTTGATGCCGTGCTTGATGACCCAGAAATGCTCAGCCGCGGCGGCCACGGAGTCCGCGTTTCCGTGGCCAGCCAGCGTCAGGTTCGGAGGTTGCGGGTACAGGCCCTTGCGCAGCTCGGTATCTTCGAGGCCGGGCTTGAGGTGGCAGCCCGAACACATCTCGTCGTACTCGGCACCGCCGCGCGCGATCATCGCCGCGTCATCGAGCGACGGCACCGCGATGCGTGCGCTGGCCTGTTCGATCGATCGCTCGCGCAGGGTATCGAGCAACAAGGCGGTAAGCCGCGCATGCGGCACGTCGGCGCCGATCGGGTAGATTCCCGAATAGATGAAGCCGAACAGCGCGAGGGCCGCGATGATGGCCAATGCGAACAGGATCCTGATGGTTTTCATCGGCTACTCTCCCGAGTTCATGTGGTGCCGGCCGTGGTCCATCGGAACGGCCGCCTGCGCATCGTCGACCCTCGGCAGCTCGAGGCTGAAACCCGGATCGCGCCGATGCGGCTGGCCGAAGCCCGGATCCGTGCTGACTCGACGGGCCTGCCTGTCTTTCGGGTAACGGTACCAGCCCGGGTCTCGATAGTCGCCGGGGGCGAGATCGTCGCGGACCTTCAGCACGGTGAACATGCCGCCCATCTCGATGTTTCCGAACGGCCCCTGGCCGCTCATCATCGGCAGGGTATTGGCCGGGCCGGACATGCCCATGGCGACATGTTCGGCATGTTCCGACATGCCGTCCCTGCCCATCGCCATGTAGCCGGGCAGCAGCTTGCGGATTTCGGCTTCGACCCCGGACTGGTCGACCCCGGTGGGATTCGGGACGCCATGCCCCATCGGGCCCATGGTGTGATGGGCCATGTGGCAATGCAGGGCCCAGTCGCCCGGTTCCGAGGCGACGAACTCGAAATCGCGCATCTGGCCGACGCCGACGATCTCGGTCACTTCACGCCGCCATTGCGAACGCGGCCAGCGCCCGCCGTCCGAACCGGTCACCCAGAACGGGTTGCTGTGCAGGTGGATCGGATGGTTCCACATCGACAGGTTGCCGATGCGGATGCGCAGGCGCTCGCCGGTGCGCATGACGAGGTGCTCGATGGCCGGAAAGGCTTTCGAGTTGAAGGTCCATAGGTCGAAGTCGACCATGATGCTCGGATCGGGCCGGTAGGTGCCCGGGTGCAGGGCCCAGTTGTGCAGCAGGAAGCAGTAGTCGCGATCGATCGATACTTCCTCGCCGTCTTTCGGATGGATGATGAACATGCCCATCATGCCGAAGGCCATCTGCGTCATCTCGTCGGCATGCGGGTGGTACATGTGCGTACCGTGCTGCTTCAGGATGAACTCGTAGACATAGGTCTCGCCCGGTTCGATCGCAGGCTGATTGAGTCCGCTGATGCCGTCGAAGCCGTTCGGCAGGTCGATGCCGTGCCAGTGCACGGAGGTCGCCTCGGGCAGGCGATTGGTCACGAAGATGCGCACGCGGTCGCCTTCGACGGCTTCCAGGGTCGGGCCCGGCGTGGTGCCGTTGTAGCCCCAGCACTTCGCGCGCGAACCGGGCGCGAATTCGTGGACGATTTCCTCGGCGACCAGGTGGAACTCCTTCACTCCGTCCTTGATCCGGTATGGAAGGGTCCAGCCGTTGAGGGTGCGCACCAGACGGTAGCCCTGCCCGCCGGGCCTTGCCGGGTCCTGTGCTGTCGAGGCCGCGCCCTTCATGGCTTCGGACTGATGCTGGGCGAGCGCGGGCCGCGTCGCGGCGGCGAGCAGGCCGGCGCTACCGATGCCCATCAGTTGCAGGAGATTGCGTCGCGTCGTCATTTCGAGCCCTCGTGTCGGTCGTGCATTGTCCCGCCGCTTTCGTGCGCGTCTTGGTGACGCTCCCTCGCCTTTTCCGTTCCGGCCGGCGCCCGTGCTGTCGCGGTCGAAGCGCGGCCGGAATGCTCCGTTCCCCTGCCCTCACCACTTGCCGGAACCGGATCCTCTGCGGGCCCGGCTTCCACCTGCGGCATCGCATGCCCGGAGTGGTCCATGCCCGGCACGGCGTCCGCGGGGTCGCCATGGTGCATGTGCTCCATGCCCGCATCTTCGGGCGGCGCGAGCAGCGCTTCGACGCCGATCACGCGGGCGCCGGCCGAGGCGTCACTCGGCAAGGCCGTGCCAATCGCGCGGCCGAGTTCGTTCCGCGCCAGCCAGTAGTCGCGCACGGCATCGAGGTAGGCCGCATAGGCATCGAATTCCTGTTGCCGGGACAACAGCAGTTCGAACGCGCTGGAGAGCATGAAATTGTTTCGTTCCTGCTGGCGCGCGACGATGGCTTCGCGCTGGGGGATCAGGGCCGAGCGGTAGTCCTCGACGATGCTGCGCATGGCCGCCACGCGCTCGCGTCCGAGCAGCACGGCGTTGTCGATCTGCACTTCGAGACCGGCCAGCCTGGCCCGACCGACCTCGAGCTGGGCCTCGGCGCGCGCGATTGCGGCCTGTCCCTGGTTGAACAGCGGAATCGCCAGCGACAGGCTTGGCCCGGTCAGCTTGCTGCCATCGGCCTCGCGCTCGCGTTCGATGCCGAGATCGATACTGCCGATCAGGCGCCAGCGCCGGACCACGCCGAGGGCCTGCCCAAGCAGCTCCACTTCGCGACGTGCGGCGAGCAGGTCGAGGCGATTGTCGTGAGCCAGTGCCCGCAGCGCTTCGAGTCCATCCTCGTTCTCGACCGGCGCAGCCAAAGGGACATCGAGCCGCCAACTGGCAGCCATGTCCCCGCTCAGGCCCATCCGCGTATTCAGCAGCAGTCGCGCACGCGTGGATTCGGCCCTGGCCATGCTCGCTGCGATGCGCGCCTGACTTGCCGCGGCCTGTTCCAGTTTCAAGGCCAGCGCACTGATGTTTCCCGCTTCGTAATAGCGTCGGGCCAGGTCGGCGGAGGCCGCGGCCGCGCTCGAAGCCGCATCACGCATGGCGGCTACCTGTTGCGCAGCGGCGGCTTCGTACCAGGCCTGGTTGACATCGGCGCAGAGCGTGACGATTTCCGCGGCGATCAACTGCTGGGCGCGCTCATAGTCGCCTTCGGCAAGGCGGCGCTTCGAAGACAGCAAGAGCAGGTCGGACAAGGGCAGGCTCAGGCCCATCGTGATCTTCGAAGGCCCGCCGTCGCGCAGCGCCGAGCCGGAAAAGCCCGGATTGCCGATCCTGCTCGCCTCGACGACGTCGGCCTGGGCGATTCCGAGCCTGGCGAAGCTGGCGGCAAGCCCGGGATTTTTCAGCAAGGCAATTCTCTGCGCGGAGGCAGGCGTCAGTGGGACCGCGACCAGCTCGCCGAGGCGCTTTTCGACCGCGGCAGCAGCTTGCGGCTGCTGCGGCCAGAATCGGGCATCCGGCACGCGTTGGCTGACCATGGCCTGGACCCGGTCGGCACCTTCGCGCCGCGATACCGAAGCGCAGGCCGTAAGCATGGCCACCAGGACCACCATTGGCAGCCTTGAAAACACTCGTTTCATTGCATGTTCCATTGACAGGCACGATCAGCAGACACGCGCGGGTGTCGCCGTTGGGAATCGTGCGGGTGACGGATGCGGGCCGGTGGGCCCGCGGCTCAGACGACCGCAGTCGTCAGGCGGGAATCAGAGGATGGGAGGTCGCTGAAGCACGCCGGAACGGGCTTGCGGGAAGCCGGGCTCATCGACTGCGAGCGTACGCTCGGACAGCACATGAAGGGCTGGCGCCAGCAGCGGAACGTCGAATACCGCCGAGACGATGCAGCCGCAAAAGCACTGGCCGTTTGCACAGCATGCGCGGCCGTCGTCGCGTGCTCCGCTTGGCTGGTCGGGATTCGACCTGTCGGTCGCCGCAGCGTCGCTCATGCCTTCATGGCAGGGGTGGACGGAACTGGCGGGTGCCGCCGCACTGCCCGGCGTGACGGCGTGCGCCATGGCCGATGGCATGCCGAAGCCGTTCAGGCAAAGCATCAGGGCCAGCAGGCATTTGAGGGCAATACGCGACAAGGGGAATCCGGACCGTTTCAGCGCCGAAATAGACTGCTCGCTGAAGCAAAAGTTTTCAAGCGACCCGCAATCGGCGCAAGCAGGGACAGCGCTCCGCTCTTTTCCGCGGTCAACGCCTACAATGGCGGCTTTGTCCGACCAGGCCGAGTCATGGCGCCGAATGCCACCATCTACAAGATCGAGCTGCAGCTCAGCGACATGGATCGCCACTACTACGCGACCCATGCGCTGACCCTGGCCCGGCACCCGTCCGAAACCGATGAACGCATGATGGTGCGACTGCTTGCGTTTGCCCTGTATGCCGACGAGCGCCTCGAGTTCGGCAAGGGCCTCAGCAATGACGAGGAGCCGGACCTCTGGCGCAAGGAACTCGACGGCGACATCGCCCTGTGGATCGACCTCGGCCAGTCGGATCCGGTGCGCATCCGCAAGGCCTGCGCCCGGGCTCGCAAGGTCATCGTGGTCAACTACGGCGGTCGCAGCGCCGACATCTGGTGGGAGAAGTCCGCCGAAGTCCTGCAGCGTCTCAAGAACCTCGACGTGATCGACATCGCCAGCGAATCGGTCGACGCCCTGGCGGCACTCGCGCAACGCGGCTTGCGCGTGCAATGCCTGATCCAGGACGGCCACGTGCAGATCCTTTCGACCGATTCGGTGATCGGCATCGATCCGCGTCCGCGCATGACCTCCAATCCGCCGGGTCGCTGATTTGGCGAGCGCGGCCGTGGACGTGGTGATCATCGGTGGCGGTGCCGCCGGGCTCATGTGCGCGCTCACGGCCGGCCGGCGCGGCAAACGCGTGCGCGTGATCGAGCACGCCAACCGGGTCGGCAAGAAGATCCTGATGTCGGGCGGCGGACGCTGCAACTTCACCAACACCGGGACCACGCCGGCCAATTTCCTCTCGGCCAATCCGCACTTCTGCAAGTCGGCGCTGGCGCGCTACACGCCCGCGGACTTCATCGACATGGTGGACAGCCACCGCATCGTCTGGCACGAGAAGGAGCTCGGACAACTGTTTTGCGACGTGTCTTCAAAGCAGATCGTGGCCATGCTGCTCGACGAGTGCGCGCAGGCCGGAGTGCGCATCGATACCGGCTGCAGCGTCGCCAAGGTGCAGCGCAGGGACGGCGCGTTCCGCATCGAGACCAGCCTTGGCGAGATCGAATGCCCTGCCCTCGTCGTCGCCACGGGCGGCCTGTCGATACCGAGCATGGGCGCGACCGGCTTCGGCTACGACCTGGCCCGCCAATTCGGCCATGGAGTACTGCCGGTGCGCGCCGGACTCGTTCCGCTGACCCTCAGCGGCAAGCATCACGAGCGCCTGCAGGACCTCAGCGGCGTGGCCTTGCCGGTCGAAAGCCGCTGCAACGGGGCCAGCTTCCGTGCCGATCTGCTGATCACCCATCGCGGTCTCAGCGGCCCGGCGATCCTGCAGATCTCCTCCTATTGGCAGCCGGGCGACGACCTGCGCCTGGATCTGATGCCCGATATGGACGCCTTCGAATTCCTCCATGCGCAGCAGCGCGAACGTCCGGCCGCCGAATTGAAGACCGTGCTCGGCGACCTGCTGCCGCGCCGATTCGCCCAGCGCCTGTGCGAGGTCTGGCTCGGCAACAAGCCGATGAGACAATTGCGCGAGATCGAATTGCGCGAGATTGCCGGTCAACTCGAGGCCTGGCCTGTCGTCGCCAGCGGCACCGAGGGCTACCGCACCGCCGAGGTCACCCTGGGCGGCGTCGACACCGATCAGTTGTCCTCGACCACGATGCAATCGCGGCTCGTGGACGGTCTCTACTTCATCGGCGAGGTGGTCGACGTGACCGGGCACCTGGGCGGCTACAATTTCCAGTGGGCCTGGGCATCCGGACATGCCGCCGGCATGGCGCTCTGACCGAACTCCGAAAGAAGACTCCCGATGCTGCGACTGACCGAAATCAAGCTGCCGCTCGACCATGAGGAGCAGGCCTTGGCCCAGGCGATCCGTGCGCGACTGGCCCTGGCAGCCGACGAGCCGCTCGAGTTCGCGATCTTCCGGCGCGGCGTCGATGCGCGCAAGAAGTCGGCCATCGCCTTCATCTATACCGTCGACGTGCGCACGCAGCGCGATGCGGAGTTGCTGGCGGCGCACGCCGCGGATCCGCATGTCATGGCGACTCCGGACACGCGCTATCGCTTCGTCGACAGCGGCGAATCGGTCCCGGCCCGGCGCGTGCAGCCCCTTCCGCGGCGTCCGATAGTCATCGGTACCGGGCCATGCGGCATCCTTGCCGCGCTGATCCTTGCCCAGATGGGCCTGCGTCCGCTCATCCTCGAACGCGGCAAGGCCGTGCGCGAACGCACCAGGGATACCTGGGGCTTCTGGCGCCAGAGCCGGCTCGATCCCGAATCGAACGTGCAGTTCGGCGAGGGCGGCGCCGGCACGTTCTCCGACGGCAAGCTCTACAGCCAGATCAAGGACCCGCACCACTACGGGCGCAAGGTGCTGACCGAATTCGTCAAGGCCGGCGCGCCGGAAGAAATCCTGTTCGTCAGCAAGCCGCACATCGGCACGTTTCGCCTAGTCAAGATGGTCGAACACATGCGCGCCAGCATCGAGGCGCTCGGCGGCGAATTCCGCTTCTCGAGCAAGGTCACGGACCTGCACGTCGAGGACGGCCAGATGCGCGGCGTCGTGCTGGCCAGCGGCGAACAACTCGAGGCCGGGCACGTCATCCTCGCCATCGGCCACAGTGCCCGCGACACCTTCGAGATGCTGCATGCGCGCGGAATCTACGTCGAGGCCAAGCCGTTCTCGATCGGTTGCCGCATCGAGCATCCGCAGGGACTGATCGATCGCGCCCGCTACGGTCCGAGCGCCGGGCATCCGTTGCTCGGCGCCGCCGACTACAAGCTCGTCCACCACGCCGCCAACGGACGTTCCGTCTACAGCTTCTGCATGTGTCCGGGCGGCACCGTGGTCGCCGCGGCCTCCGAACCGGGACGCGTGGTTACCAATGGCATGAGCCAGTATTCGCGCGACGAGCGCAACGCCAACAGCGCGATCGTGGTCGGCATCACCCCGGCCGACTATCCGGGCGGTCCGCTGGCCGGCATCGCCTTCCAGCGCCATTGGGAGGAGCGAGCGTTTGCCCTCGGCGGATCGAACTACGATGCGCCAGCGCAACTGGTCGGGGATTTCCTTGGCGGTCGCGCGTCAACCGGGCTCGGCACGGTCGAACCCTCGTACAAACCGGGTGTGCAACTGTGCGACCTCGCGGGGACCCTGCCCGACTTCGCCCTGGCCGCGATGCGCGAGGCGCTGCCGGCATTCGCCCGGCAGATCCGCGGCTTCGACCAGCACGATGCGATCCTCACCGCCATCGAAACCCGGACCTCGTCACCGATCCGCATCAAGCGCAACGACGATGACCTGCAGAGCCTGAACACACGCGGGCTGTACCCGGCCGGCGAGGGCGCCGGCTACGCCGGCGGCATCCTGTCGGCGGCGGTGGATGGCATCAGGGTGGCCGAAGCCGTCGCGAGCAGTCTGCTGCGGCCACGAGCCGGCTAGCGTCTGGCGCAGACTGCAGGCCTGCAATCAGTGGTTGCCGGCGATCAGGTTGACGCTGAGGGCCACGATGACGACATCGAAGAAGAACGCGATGACGCCGTGCATCAGGGCGATGCGACGGATATGGCGGTCGTTGATCGCGACGTCGGAGACCTGGAAAGTCATGCCGATCACGAACGAAAAGTAGGCGAAGTCCCAGTAGTCCGGCCTGTTGGCGCCCGGAAAGCCGAGCTTTTCGGCGCCTGCCTGTTCGTGCTCCTCCCAGTAATACCGGTGCGCATAGTGCAGTGCGAACATCGTGTTCATGAAAAGCCAGGAAAGCACCAGGCTGACCGCGGCGAGTCCGATATCGAGCAGCTCGCCGCTCTTGCTGCCATGCAGTTCGGCGCCGAGCGCAACGAGGACCACGGCGGACACGGCGATGCTGGTCAGCAGGAAGCTCCAGCTCCCATTGTCTTCGGCCGCCGCGCGGCGACGCATCGACTTCTCGTCGGAATGCGAGAACACCCACGCAGTCATGCCGAGGAACAGGCAGATGCTGAGGTCGAACGAAAGCAGGATGGCCAGGGTGAGCCTGATCCCTAGGCCGGTCGCGGCAGCGAGCAACAGGCAGAACACGATGGCCGAGACCATCAGGCGCGGGCGCTTGCGGATACGCGCGAAGAGTCGTCGCACAACGGATCTCTCGACGGGTTTCGATACGGTCATGGCTGGATGGTCGTTCCGATGGGCATCGTTGCCCTGGGGGCAGACCCGGCAACCGGATCATTGACCCGAAGTGGGCATGCTTGGTTGCAATTGCAGTCCCCGACGCAACCGCGTTCCTCCGCATCAGCTGCGCCAATTCTGGAAAGCAACCGCGATCCCCGGCCAGGGCGCGACCTCGCCCTGGCCGGCGAGCGTATCCCGGATGCCGGACTAGAGCACCGATTGTTTCGGATAGCTGATCCGGTGGATGCCAGCCCGATGGTAGCGGCGTGCGTAGATCGGATGGGCGTACTTGAGCAACTCGACGGCCTTGTCGGTGGTCTCCCTGTCGGGGGTGTAGGCGAACAGGAAGGCGCCACCGCGCCGGGCCGTCTTCAGATCGTCGTCGACGTAGCCGAGCTCGGTGCCGACTGCCCGCACCAACTCCTGACCCATCTTTTCGAGCACGCTCGAATCTTCCATCGATTCGAGCCTTTCCGCGACGAAGGGTCCATCGACGGCGGCGACATCGTCCTCCCTGAATCCCGCCTCGAGAAAGCGCTCGCGGATTTCCCCGGCGCGCGCCTCGTTGTCGAATGCCGCCATCACATAGTGCAGCGGATAGAAGACGCCCATCGACGTGTCCGACTCCTTGAAGAAATCCCAATGCATTTTCATGGTCTGAACTCCTCTGACGCTGGACTCCCTTGCCTCGACCCTAACGCCTTGCGTGCGACATGCGCTGAACGGGCCGCGGCAACCTCGGCAGCGGACTTCGCGCCACCGCTGCGCATCGATTCGGGAACGGCGGTTAAACGCCGGTTCGGCGTTCTCCGCATCGGCCGGGGAACCCGTGCAGAATGGCCGCAACGATCCTGCGGGAACTTGCATGACAGCAGAGGAAAAGTCCGGCCTTCCGGCTGCGCAGGCGGAGCCGCCGGTGCCCGCCGTCGAAAGCCCTGCTGCCACCGCGGCGGCTGACGTCGAGGAAGGCGGGCGCGATGCGTCGCCCGGGAATCGCGTGCTCAACCGGGCCGTTCGCGAATCCCTGCTCGACGTCAACGCGGGAATCCACAAGCTGCTCGCCGTACTCGTCGTCGTCGGAGGCCTCTATACCTGCTATTTCGCCGCCGAACTGATCCTGCCGATCCTGCTCGCGGCATTCTTTGCCCTGTTGCTGAGCCCGATGATGAAGCGCCTGGCCAGCGGCTGGTTGCCGCGCTGGATTGCCGCCCTGCTGCTCATTTCGCTGACCATGGCGACCGTCGTGGGCATCGGCAATGCGCTCTATGCACCGGCCGCCGAATGGGTCGGGCGTGCACCGCAGGTCATCCGCAACGTGACGCCCAAGCTCAAGTCGCTGATGCGACCGATCGCCGAGGCCAACAAGATGGGCGAATCGCTGAGCGAAATTGCCGGCGAGGGCAAGCCCGGCAAGCAGCAGGTCGTGGTCCAGTCGCAGCCCCGCCCGAGCCTGCTGACGACGACGCCGCGGGTGCTGGCCAGCGTGCTGGCCGTGGTCCTGCTGACCTATTTCTTCCTGCTCTATGGCGACAGCCTGCTGCGCCGGACCCTGATGATGCGTTCGACCTGGGAGAAGAAGCGCATCACGGTCGACATCGTGCGCTCGATCCAGAACGACCTGTCGCGTTATTTCCTGACCGTTTGCTCGACCAGCATCGCACTCGGCTGTGCGACCAGCGGCCTGCTCTGGGGGCTCGGCGTCGATTCACCGCTACTCTGGGGTGCGCTGGCCGCCCTGCTCAACCTGACCCCCTATGTCGGACCATTGATCATGGCCGCCCTGCTCGCCTTGGTCGGCCTGTCCCAGTTCCCGAGCCTCGGCGCGGCGGCCTTGCCGGCTACCGGGTATCTCGGTTTGCATCTGCTCGAAAGCCAGTTGGCCACGCCGCTGGCCCTCGGTCGCACGGTCAATCTCAATCCACTGGCGATCATCCTCTGGCTGATGATCTGGGGCTGGATGTGGGGCATCCTCGGCCTGCTGCTGGCGGTGCCGATGCTGGTCTGCGTGAAGATCGTCTGCAGCCGCGTCGAGGGCCTGCAGGGCTGGGCGATAATGCTTGAAAAATGATCTTCATCAGCCTGATTTGAAAGTATTTTTCGACCGTTGATCGTGGGCATTGTGGGCCAGCCTGAAGGCAGCCTCACCGCTGTCATATCACTGCAATCCCGCTGACACAGACTTCGCGGCATGCCGGCGCAGTCGTTGCGCCGGTGCCGCCCGATCGGGGAATGCCTCTTGAACATGCGCCTGAGATTTCCGCTTGCCGGATTGCTCCTGCTCTCGTCCGCTGCAATGGCCGGCCAGCCTTACGTGGATATCGAACAGCGACTCAATGCCGAGCAGCGCCATGCAACCGGTCTCGATACCCTTTCCGCGCAGCAACTGCAGCTGCTCAACCGGTTGTTGCGCGAGGAATCGGTGAAGACGGTCGAGGCCGCGGTGGCCGAGTCGACCCGCGAGCAGTCGCCGAAATTCCTCGCCGGTCTCGATGAAGGCCCGATCAGCAGCCGCCTCAAGGGATCGCTCGACGGCTGGCAACCCGGGACCGTCTTCGAACTCGAGAATGGCCAGCAGTGGAAGGTGCTCAAGGGCAGCGTGAAGCTGCGCGAGACCCTGCATGCGCCCGAGGTCAAGCTCGTTCCGGGCATCGCCGGGCGCTGGTTCCTGCAGGTCGTCGAGGACATGCCGAAGGCGCGCGTTTACCGGATCGATTGACCCGGAGTGACGCCCGGCGGCGTCGCGGACCGGCCCCTGAGCGGAACCCCCACGACGGTTTCGATAATACGTACTAAGATACGTACATCGATTTCTGCCGGACCGTTCCATGCGCTGGGCCTGCCTGTATTTTCCCGAACTGCCGCTCGATGCCGTGCGCCCGCCGGACTGCCCGCGCGAGGCGCCCGCAGCCCTGGTCGATGGTCCGCTGCGCAATCCACGCATCGTCCTGAGCAATGCCGCCGCACGCGCGGCCGGGGTGCATCCCGGTCAGTCGCTGGCGGCCGCGCGCGCCCTGCAGCCCGGCCTGCCGGGCTGGCGGCGGGATGTCGAGGCCGAGCAGCATATGCTGACCCTGCTGGCCGATACGGCCTACCGCTACAGCGGCGAACTGAGCCTGGCCAGGCCGCGTGCACTGCTGGTCGAGATCGGCGCCAGCCTCGCGCTTTTCGGCGGCTGGGCGGCGCTGGAACGCGGCCTGCGCGGGGATTTCGATGGCTGGAACCTGGCTTATCGCCTGGCCGCCGCCCCGACCGCCACCGGCGCACGCGTGGTGGCTGGCTCGCACGATGGCATCGCGCTGAGCACGCAAGCGCAACTGGTCAATGTCCTTGGAAATATTTCCGTTGAAAATTGCGGACTTGAGAGGAAAACTTCGAGTAGTTTGACAGCCATGGGCCTGACCCGCCTCGGCCAGCTCTTTGGCTTGCCGCGTATCGAGCTGACCCGGCGCATCGGCCCGCAGGCGCTGGCCCATCTCGACCGCATGCGTGGCCTCGTGGCCGAAGCCCTGGTCAGCTACCAGCCGCCGACCCGCTATGCGCGCCGGCTCGAATTCGACTACCGCATCGACAGCGTGCAGGCGCTGCTGTTTCCGCTGCAACGCATGCTGCGCGACCTCGGCCGTTTCCTCGTCGCACGCGATGGCGGCGTGCAGTCCTTCGAGCTGATCCTCGAACACGAACACCAGGCGACGACGCGGATCACGGTCGGCCTGCTCGAAGCCCAGCGCGATCCGGCCATGCTGCTGGAACTGGCCCACGCACGTCTCGAACGCATCGCCCTGGTCGCCCCGGTGCATGCCCTCAACGTGGTCGCCGACGACCTGCCCGCCCTGCGCCCGCTGCACGAAGACCTGTTCGATACGAATCCGCGCGAGACCCTGGAGTGGCCGGTGCTGATCGAGCGCCTGCGCGCCCGCCTCGGCGACCAGGCGCTCGGCTGTTTTCTCGAAGTGGCCGACCATCGGCCTGAGCGGGCCTGGCGCTGGCAGGCGTTCGGCAAGCCGGCGCTGCGTGAAGCGGCGACCGGGAAGACGTCGCGCACGCTGGCACACGCCGTGCGCGGTGCGCCTCCACGTCCGCTGTGGTTGCTGCGCAAGGCGATTCCGCTGCGCCCGGATCCGCTGCGCATCCTCGCCGGGCCCGAGCGCATCGAGAGCGGCTGGTGGGATGGCGAAGACCGCCGCCACGACTACTACGTGGTGCAGACGCGTGCCGGCCAGCGCGCCTGGGCCTACGTCGCGCGCGATGAGACCGCCCACTGGATGCTGCAGGGATGGTTTGCCTGAACCCGCCCCGGTATGCCGAACTGCACGCGCTGAGCAACTTCAGCTTCCAGCGTGGCGCCTCGAGTGCGGACGAATTGTTCGAGCGTGCGGCACAGCTCGGATACGGCGCGCTCGCGATCACCGACGAGTGTTCGCTGGCCGGCATCGTGCGTGCCCTGGAAGCCTCCGAGGCGACCGGGGTCGCCCTGATCGTCGGTACCGAAGTGCAGCTCGATGACGGCCCGAAACTGGTCCTGCTGGCGAGCACGCAGGCGGCCTATTCCGAGCTCTGCCGGATCATCACGCTGGGACGCCGGCGCAGCGCCAAGGGCGAGTACGCGTTGAGCCGCGCCGATGTCGAAACCCTGCACGAGGAGGTCCTGGTGCTGTGGGTGCCCACCGCCACCGCGCAACGGGAACAGCCCGCGAGCGGCCCGGCTCTGCCTGCAGCGGATCCTCGCAAGCTCCCTGCCTTGCGCTCTGCCTGCGCTCCCTCATCCGCCTGTCGGCACCTTCTCCCGCACGCGGGAGAAGGGAAAATAGAGTGTGTGCTCGCGCAAGCGGGAGAAGGGAAAATGGAGCATGTGCTCGCGCAAGCGGGACAAGGGAAAATGGAATGCGTTTCCCCGCCAGCGGAGGAAGGGAGCGCAGGGGAATCCAGCGTCACCCTCACCATCGTCCCGGCGAAAGCCGGACTGCGGAGGCAGGATGCCGAAGCGAACATTCGCAGAGCGAATGGCCCGGAGGGCAAGCCGATGGAGCGGCGCGTCACCCCGCGTCCTGATCCGGATCGGGACTCTCATGACGGCGTTGCAGGCATGGAAAAGCAAAGTCACTGGGTCCCGGCTTTCGCCGGGACGACGGGCTGCGTGGAGCCCACGGGTGAAGGAAATACAGGGGAAGTGTTCGCGCAAGCAGGAGAGTGGAAAACAGGGATCGGGCTACCGCGTGCGGGAAAAGGGAGCGATCCCGAAGACGCGACCGCCGCATGGATCGCCGCGCGCTTCGGCGGCCGCGCCTGGATCGCGGTCGAACTGCATCGCGGACCCGACGATGCCGGCGCCCTCGCCCGCCTGCAGGCGCTCGGCCAGCGCCACGGACTGCCCCTGGTTGCCAGCGGCGACGTGCACATGCATGTGCGCGGCCGGCGTGCCCTGCAGGATGCGCTGACCGCGATCCGCCTCGGCTGCACGGTCGCCGAAGCCGGCCATGCGCTGTTCCCGAACGGCGAACGCCACCTGCGCCGGGTCGAGGATCTCGCCGCGATCCATCCGCCCGCCCTGCTCGCGGAAACCGCGCGCATCGCCGCACGTTGCCGCTTCAACCTGCGCGGGATCAACTACGTCTATCCGCACGAGCTCGTGCCGCCGGGCATGCGCGCCATCGATCATCTGCGTGCACTGACCCTGGCCGGCGCATGCCGGCGCTGGCCGCAAGGCATTCCCGCCGGCGTCAGCCGCCAGCTCGAGCATGAATTCGTGCTGATCGAACGGCTCGGCTACGAGCATTTCTTCCTGACCGTCGAGGACATCGTGCGCTGGGCGCGCGCACAGCAACCGCCGATCCTCTGCCAGGGCCGCGGTTCCTCGGCCAACTCGGCGGTCTGCTACTGCCTCGGCATCACCGCGGTCGATCCCGAACACGGCAACCTGCTGTTCGAGCGCTTCCTCTCGATCGAGCGCGACGAGCCGCCCGACATCGATGTCGATTTCGAGCACGAACGGCGTGAGGAAGTCATCCAGTACGTGTTCGCCAAGTACGGCCGCACGCGCGCCGCGCTGGCGGCCACGGTGATCCGCTACCGCGGCAAGAGCGCGGCGCGCGACATCGGTCGCGTGCTCGGCCTGGCCGAGGACCAGCTCGACCAGCTCAGCCAGGCCTATGCGCACACCAGCGAGGACCTGCCGATCGCTGATTCCCTGCGCGAACGCGGCTTCGATCCGCAGGCGCCGGTCATGCGTCGCATGGTCGGCCTGGTCGCCCAGTTGCGCGGTTTCCCGCGCCACCTTTCCCAGCATGTCGGCGGCTTCGTCATATCCGAGCATCCGCTGCACACCCTGGTCCCGGTCGAGAACGCGGCGATGGCCGACCGCACGATCATCCAGTGGGACAAGGACGACCTCGAATCGCTCAAGCTGCTCAAGGTCGATTGCCTGGCGCTCGGCATGCTGACCTGCCTGCGCAAATGCTTCGATCTCGTGCGCATGCACGAAGGCAGGGAACTGGAGCTGGCCACGGTGCCGCAGGACGACGAGGAAACCTATGCGATGATCCGCGCCGCCGACACGGTCGGCGTGTTCCAGATCGAATCGCGCGCGCAGATGTCGATGCTGCCGCGCCTGCGCCCGGCGGTGTTCTACGATCTCGTCGTGCAGGTCGCGATCGTGCGCCCCGGCCCGATCCAGGGCGGCATGGTGCATCCCTACCTGCGCCGGCGGCAGCAGCTCGAAGCGATCGACTATCCGCAGTCGGCCAGCGAACGCGCCGCCGGCCAGGGCGAGTCGCAGGTCAGGGCCGTGCTCGAGCGCACGCTCGGCGTGCCGATCTTCCAGGAACAGGTCATGAAGCTGGTCGAGGTCGTGGCCGGCTTCACGCCCGGGCAGGCCGACGAACTGCGGCGCGCGATGGCGGCCTGGAAACGCAAGGGCGGCCTCGAACCGTTCCGCGAGCGCATCCGCGACGGCATGCTCGCCAATGGCTACGAGGAGAGCTATTTCGAGCGCATCTTCGAACAGATCAAGGGCTTCGGCGAGTACGGATTCCCCGAATCGCACTCGGCCAGTTTCGCCCTGCTCGCCTATGCCTCGTCCTGGCTCAAGTGCCACCACCCGGCCGCCTTCACCTGCGCCCTGCTCAACTCGCTGCCGATGGGTTTCTACGGCCCCGCCCAACTGATCCGCGATGCGCAGCGCCACGGTGTGCGCGTGCTGCCGGTCGACGTGACGATCAGCGATTGGGATTGCACGCTCGAAGCTCCATCCGAGAATGGACATTGTAGGAGCGGCTTCAGCCGCGATGCTCTTCTTCAACCTTGCCACCAGGGCATCGCGGCTGACGTGCCTTTTGTAGGAGAGCCTTCAGGCCCGATGCTTTCTGACAGGGCGCCGAAGAGCATCGCGGCTGAAGCCGCTCCTACAACGGAGCAGCAACGCAGCGGCAGCCATCGAAGCCATGAAACTGACCAACGCACCGGTCAAGGCGACCCTGCCACGGAAAACAAGGCATTCGCCCTGCGCCTCGGCTTCTCGCGCATCTCGGGATTCGCCGAAGCGACCGCGCAGCGCATCGTCGCTGCACGCGACGCACAGGCATTCCGCGATGTTGCCGATCTTGTCCATCGAGCCGGCCTCAATGCCGGCGAGCGCGCACGCCTCGCCGATGCCGATGCGCTGCGCAGCTTGAGCGGCCATCGGCACCAGGCGCGCTGGGACAGCGCCGGCATCGACCAGCCGATCGCCGTGATCGCCGATGCCCCCTTGAACGAGGAAGCGATCCGCCTGGCCGCGCCGTCCTTACGCCGCGATGTCATGAGCGACTACGCGAGCCAGGGTTTCACCCTGCGCCGGCATCCGCTGGCCCTGGTCCGCGACGCCCTCGATGCGCGACGCATGCTGCGTGCCCGCGATGTGCTCGGCAGCCGCAACGGCCGCCGCGTGCGTTGTGCCGGCCTGGTCACCGTGCGTCAGCGTCCCGGCACGGCCAAGGGCGTCACCTTCGTCACTCTCGAGGACGAAACCGGCATCCTCAACGTCATCGTCTGGGCGGCCCTGGCCAGCAGCCAGCGCCGCGTGCTGATCGAAAGCGCCGTGCTCGGCGTCGAGGGCGAACTGCAATCGAGCGAGGGCGTACAGCACGTGATCGCCCACCGCCTGCTCAATCTCGATGCCCTGCTGCCCGAGCTCGGCGCGCAGTCGCGCGATTTCCACTGAGGCGCCGGCTGCCGTCGGCCAGAGACTGCCTGCGATTCGCCACAAATCGCGCAGGTCAGGGTCATGCCCTGGCGCGACCATGGTTTCCACGCGGCCAGCACCCCGTCATGGCCGACGTGCCTCCCCACGACCGAAACGAGAACCGACCATGAAAGCCCTGCTCCTGCTCGCCCTGATCGCCCCCGTCATCGCCGGTGCGCAAGCCCCCGCCGCACGCAAGCCCTGCGATGAACTGAAATCCGAAATCGCGGCCAAGATCGAGAAGAACGGTGTTCGCGCCTATGCGCTCGAGATCGTTTCCGCCGATGCGCAGACCGAGGCGAAAATCGTCGGCAGCTGCAACGGCGGCCAGCAGCGCATCACCTATCGCCGCGGCGAAACCCTCACCGCCGAGGCCGCCGGTCCGCAGGTGGCCACCACGCTTCGCTGACGGTCCAGCGAGACGAATCACGGTCCCGGTCGATCGCTGGCCGGGACCGCACGGGCAGGAACCGGCCTAGGCTGCCTTTCGATCCAGGCAGACGGCGAGCGCCTCGAGCACGCGGTCGACACTCTGCGGCGTGCTGCCGGCGCCCATCAGGCCGATCCGCCAGATCCTGCCGGCGAGCTCGCCGAGACCGGCGCCGATCTCGATGCCGAAGTCGTTGAGCAGGCGCTTGCGGACCACGGCCTCGTCGACACCGTCCGGCACCTTGACCGCATTCAACTGCGGCAGTCGAGATTTCTCGGCGACCAGCAACTCCAGTCCAATCGCTTCGAGTCCGGCCTTCAGGCGCAGATGATTCTCGCGATGTCGCGCAAAAGCGGCGTCGAGGCCCTCCTGCTGCAGGATCAGCAAGGCTTCGTGCAGCGCATAGAGCATGTTGATCGGCGCGGTATGGTGATAGGCGCGTGCGCCACTGCCCTGCCAGTAGCCCATGACCAGGCTGAGATCGAGGAACCAGCTCTGCACCGGCGTCTTGCGGGCCTTCAGGGTGGCGACGGCCTTTTCGCTGAAGCTCAACGGCGACAGTCCAGGCGGCGCCGACAGGCACTTCTGCGAGCCCGAATAGACCGCATCGGCGCCCCAGGCGTCGGTGCGCAACGGAATGCCGCCGAGGCTGGTCACCGCATCGACGATGCTCAGTGCGCCGTGATCGCGGGCCAGCCGGCACAGCGCCTCGGCATCCGATTCGACGCCGGTCGAGGTTTCGGCATGGACGAAGGCCAGGGCCTTGGCCCCGGGGTTCGCCTTCAGCGCCGCCTCGACCTTGTCGAGATCGACCGGCGTGCCGAAGGCATCGTTGACCATGACCGGGGTCGCCCCGATGCGCACGACGTTCTCGCGCATGCGACCGCCGAACACGCCGTTCTGGCAGACCACGACGGTGTCGCCCGGCTCGACCAGATTGACGAAGGCCGCTTCCATGCCGGCCGAGCCCGGTGCCGAGATCGGCACGGTCAGCGCATTGCGCGTCTGCATGGCAAACCGCAGCAGTTCCTTCAGTTCGTCCATCATGCCGACGAAGCGCGGATCGAGGTGACCGATCGTCGGTCGCGCCATGGCATCGAGTACGCGGCGCGAGACCGGCGACGGACCGGGTCCGAGCAGGAGGACGTCAGGAGGCTGGAAACTGGCCATGGTTCTCTCTTCGATTCGAAACAACCGATGAGTCTAACCGAGAGCCTGCCGGATCGGCTCTTCCGGCGTGCTCGAGGACGGCCAGGAACGGCTCGGGCAAGACGACCTTGCCGAGCCAGCCCAGTTGAGTTCCCGAAAGCACGCGCAGCATCAGGCCGCGCATGCCCCAGAGTCGACCGAGGCGGTGAAAGGCGAGATCGCGCAGCGCCCCTATCGTGTCGAGGTCGGACTGGAACAGTGGGGTCAGCCAGCGGCTCCAGAACTGGTAGGCACGCACATGGCGGCGGCGGATCTGCTCGTAGCCGGCGAGTGCAGCTTCGACCGAAGAAGCCTCACGCAGGGCGTCGCGCAGGGCGAGCGCGTCGAGCAGGGCCATGTTGACGCCCTGCCCCAGTTGCGGACTCATGGCGTGCGCGGCATCGCCGATCAGGGCGAGGCGATTGCGCTGCCAGCGACGCGGAATCGCGTCGCGGTATGACGCGCGACTGAGCTGGGCGGCATCGGCGATACCATCGAGCAGGCCATGCGCCTCGGGCCAGAGCGCACGGATTTCATCAAGCCATGGCGCAAGGCCGGCACTCGACCAGGCCTCGAAACGGGCCGTCGGAAGGCTCCAGAAAAAGCTCAGTCGCGGCGTCGGATCACCTGGGCGCGTACCGACCGGCAGCAGTCCGATCATCTTGCGTGCCCTGACGTAACGCTGCCGAAGTTCGTGCGGAAACGCCCAATCGCTTTCGTCGAGCAGACACCACAGGGCGCCCCAGGGATAAGGCCTGTCGAGTTTCGGCGGACCTGCCGAGACGCGCAGCAGCGAGGTTGAACCGTCAGCGCCGAGTACGAGATCGAAGGGTCCGTGGCTGCAGCCTGCATCGTCCTCGATGCGCCGTCCATCCTCGCTGCACGAGATGATGCGCCTGGCGCAATGCACCTGCACCTCATCATTCACCGCTGCGGCCAGGATCGAGAACAGGGCGCCACGCTGCATGCCGAGTCCGTAGATGCGCGGATCGAGATTCGCATAACGCATGTCCATGACCGGCAGTCCGGCTGGCGTCTCGCCAAACAGGCGGTCGACTCGGCGTCCGTGGTCCAACGCGATTTCGAGCAGGCCCATTTCCCAGAGCACGCGCAGGCCGACCGGCTGCAGGAGGACGCCGGCACCGACCGGACCGAGCGAGGGCGAGCGTTCGAAAACCTCGACACGATGTCCGTCCCGCGACAACAGGATCGCGGCCGCCTGCCCGGCCGTGCCGTAACCGACGATGGCGATGTGCAGGCGGCCAGGCTTTTGCTCAGGCATGCATGGCACTCGCCCGGACCATGCCCGGCCTCAGAGCCTGTCCAGGGCCTGGCCGAGATCCTCGATCAGCACGTCGGCGTCTTCGAGTCCGATCGAGAGCCGGACCAGGCTCAGGGGCAATCCGGCCGTGGCCCGCAGCGGCGCATCGGCTGGAAACACCGCGCAGACCGGAAACGCCAGCGATTCGTAGCCACCCCACGAAACCGTCATCAGGAAACGCTTCATCGAATCGCAAAAGCGTTCGACCGCGGCGATCGAGTCGGCGGCAAGATCGATCGTGATCATGCCGCTGGCACCGGACAGCTGACGCCGGGTCAGACCGAGCTGCGGATTGTCGCTCGCATGCGGATGATGGACGCGGCGTACTTTCGGGTGCGACTCGAGAAAATCGATGACGCGCAGCGTCGTCGCCGCAACCCGCTCCATGCGCACGGCCAGGGTGCGCATGCCGCGGATCAGCAGCCAGGCATCGTGCGGCGAGAGGATCGACCCGAAGGTCATGTAGGGCCCCTTGAAGACTTCCCGCAACAGCGCTTCGCTGCCGCAAAGCATGCCGGCGACGACATCGGAATGGCCGTTCAGGTACTTGGTCGCCGAATGCGCGACGAGGTCGATCCCCAATGCAATCGGCGACTGGTTCAGCGGTGTGGCGAAACTGTTGTCGCAGAGCGTGCGGATGCCGCGTCCACGCGCGAGTTCGGCGACCGCGGCCAGATCCTGCTGCTCGTAGGTCATCGAATTCGGACTTTCGAGCACGATCAGGCGTGTCGCGTCGGTGATCGCCTCTTCGAAGTTGACGACCTCGGTGCCATCGACGAATGTCGTCGCGACGCCGAACTTCGGCAGCAGGTCGCGCAGCAGGCTGCGCGTCCAGCTGTAGGGTCGGGCCACGCAGACCACATGGTCGCCGGCGCGAATGCATGCGAAAACGGCTGCGGAAATCGCCGCGGCGCCGCTGCCGAAAGCCAGGCAGTCTTCAGCACCCTCGAGCGCCGCCATCTTCCTGCGCAGGATGGCCACGGTCGGATTGTTGCCGCGCGTGTAGAGATGCTCGGCGAACTCGTCGGCGAAACCGCTGCGCATCTTCGCCACGGTCGGATAGGCGAAGATCGAGGACTGCATGACTGGCGGCGAGACCGCGCCGTGGTAGCCCTCGCGCTCCTCGCCGAGATGATTGAGGATGTAGCTAAGATCCATGGCCGCTGGCCGGATCGCGCTCATCGACGCGCCGCAGATGCAGTCGGCTGCTTTCATCGGTGCCGGCATGCCGATAGGTCTCGATGCGGTCGAGACTGCCGTCGTCGTGGATCACGAAGCGGAGCCGGACCAGATGCGAGGCATCGGCGTCGGCGAGGTTGGTCGCATCGAGATAGTCGAAAACCAGATCGTCGTCGCTGCCCGGCTCGAGCACGAGTCGCGGCTGGTTGCCCTGCCCGCAATAGTGCGTAGCCATGATGCGGTTGCCATCGCGGTGGAAGACCGACATCGTCTCGCCAGCCGTGCCTTCCTGCCAGGTCTCGACGAGCACCGAACCGCGTGCGGTCGGCGCGTATTTCAATCGCACGATTCGGCCGTTGTCGCTGGTTCCCTGCCAATGGCCGCCGATGGCCAGGAGCCTGGCAAACGGATCCGCTGCCGTAGCGGCTCCTGCACCGACGCAAATGAGCATGCATACGGCCAGGGCCAGCAGGCGCCAGGTCATTGCGCCGACTCGAGCATGTGGCGCCGGGTTTCGGCGGCGATCTGCGGATCGTTCAGGGCCATGTGCAGGGTTGCCTTGACCAGCCCGAGCTTGTTGCCGCAATCGAAGCGCGTGCCTTCGAAGCGATACGCGAGCACGGGCTTCTCGTGCAGCAGATCCTCGATCGCGTCGGTCAGCTGGATCTCACCGCCGGCTCCAGGGCGGGTCTTTTCGAGCAGGCCGAAGATGTTGCCCGGCAGCACATAGCGGCCGACGATCGCGAGGTTCGACGGCGCCACCTCCGGCTTCGGCTTCTCGACGACCAGGCGGATCCGCGCTGCCCGCTCGGAGATCGGTTCGGCGTCGACGATGCCGTACTTGCCGGTGTCGGCCTGCGGCACTTCTTCGACGGCGAGCACGCCGGCATCCTCGCGCAAGGCCACTTCGTTCATCTGGCGCAATGCACCGGGGCGGCCCGAGCCCGGATTACCATTCCAGATCAGGTCGTCGGCGAGGATCACGCCGAACGGTTCGTCGCCGACCACGGGCCTCGCGCAGAGCACGGCATGGCCGAGGCCGAGCGCTTCGGGCTGGGTCACGAACACGCAGCGCACGTGCTTGGGCAAGGTGCCCTGGACGAGCGCCAGCAACTCGTCCTTGCCCGACTTGGCCAGCTTGCTCTCGAGTTCGTAGGCCTTGTCGAAATAGTCGGCGATGGCGTGCTTGTAGCGGTTGGTGACGAAGATCAGGGTGTCGGCTCCGGCGTCGACCGCTTCATCGACCGCGTACTGGATCAACGGGCGATCGAGGACGGGCAACATCTCCTTGGCCACGACCTTGGTTGCCGGCAGGAAGCGCGTACCAAGGCCCGCGACCGGGAAGACCACCTTGCGCAATCGTCCGTTGCTCATCGAATCACTCTCCGGAAGGGTTCAGGAAGGCCGCGCCGAGAACGGAATCACGGTGGCCGTGGTATCGCTTTCGCGTGCCTCGAACTCGGGCAGCAACTGGTCGAGGATTCGGCGCAACTGGACCTCATCGAACTCGTGCACGGCCTGGCCGGCCTGCTGCATGAGCATCGTCAGCAGGCTCCAGGCCATGCTGCGCGGCTGCGCCAGGTAGATCTTCGCGTGGGTCGTCGCCTGGTAGTTCTCGAGCGGGTGGAACAGTTCCTCGAACAGTTTTTCTCCGGCCCGCAATCCGGTGAACGCGATTTCCACGTCGCGCCCGGGTTGCTTGCCGGCGAGCCGGATCATCTGCTCGGCCAGATAGGCGATCTTGACCGGTTCGCCCATGTCCAGCGCGAAAATCTCACCACCCTTGCCGAGCACGGCGGCCTGCAGGATCAGCTGGCAGGCCTCGGGAATGGTCATGAAATAGCGTGTGATTTCCGGGTGCGTGACCGTGACCGGCCCACCGGCGCGGATCTGTTTGCGAAACAGCGGAACCACCGAGCCGGCGGAATCGAGCACGTTGCCGAACCGTACCGTGATGAAGCGGGTATCCGAATGGGCGGCGAAATTCTGGCAATAGATTTCGGCCGCACGCTTGCACGCGCCCATGATGCTGCTCGGATTGACTGCCTTGTCGGTCGAGATCAGCACGAAGCACTCCACCCCATGCCGGTCCGCGGCCTCGGCCACGACATGGGTGCCGAGCACATTGTTGCGGAATGCCTCGCGCAACTGGTCCTGCAACAGCGGCACGTGCTTGTAGGCCGCGGCGTGGAAGACGACCTGCGGCCTGGCCAGCGAAAACACGCGCTCGCAGCCGACCGCGTCGCCGCAATCGCCGATGCGCGCATCGAGCAGCAGCTCGGGAAACTCGCGGCGCAGTTCCTGCTCGATGCGATAGAGGTTGTATTCGGAAAGTTCGAGGATCGTCAGCGAGGCGGCGCCGAGGCGGGCGACCTGCCGGCAAAGCTCCGATCCGATCGAGCCGCCGCCACCGGTAACGAGCACCCGCTTTCCGGAAATGCCGGTGCGGATCGAGGTCCAGTCGAGCTGGACCTGCTCGCGCCCGAGCAGGTCCTCGATGGCGACCTCCTTGAGCTCGCCGAAGCTGGAACGCCCGGCGACCACATCGGCGAGCCGCGGCATGGTCCGGAAAGGCAGGCCGGTCTGTTCGCAGAAACCGACCACGCGCTGCATCTGCACGCTGGTCGCCGACGGCATCGCGATCAGCAGCATCTGCGCGGCGGTCTCGCGGGCCAGGTCCGGCAACTGCTCGAGCGTGCCGAGGACCGGCACGCCGTGGATGCGGGCACCGCGGATCTGCGGGTTGTCGTCGAGCATGCCGACCAGCCGGTAGCGGCTTTCGCGGACCAGGCCACGAACCAGAGTATCGCCGGCGCGGCCGGCACCGAGCACGAGCACGCGCATGGCCGGCGAGCGCGACAGGAAATCGAGGCGATTGTCCTTCCAATAGCGGTAGGCCAGGCGCGGAAAGCCGAGCAGCAAGGCCAGGGTCGGCGTATAGACCA
The DNA here is from genome assembly GCA_019634795.1 of Dokdonella sp. GTDB lineage: Bacteria > Pseudomonadota > Gammaproteobacteria > Xanthomonadales > Rhodanobacteraceae > Dokdonella. The sequence continues at coordinate 31,974 of JAHCAR010000005.1, read as the reverse complement.
GCAGCACCGTGCGCGGCACGGTCGCGAGCCGGTTGTAGAGGAACAGCGTCACGCTGATGGCCAGCGCACCGAGCGTGGCCGCGCGCAGGATGTTCCACAGATCGGGAAGGCTGGCGAAACGCCATAGGCCCTTGTAAAGACCGGTGATCCAGAAGATCAGGCCCTGCGACGCGAGTACGAGGCAAACCTCCGGCCCGAACAGCCCAAGTTCCGGACGCACGCTTTCGAACGACCAGCGGATCGAGGTGATCGCGGTCCAGGCAAGCCAGACCATCGTCAGGTCGTGGACCACGACGGCGAAGCGGGGGTGGATCTTGGCGATGACGCGATTGATCATGTCGACCTGGACCCGACGGTCCGTATTGCCCGCAGGCAGTAGCGCTTGCCGGCGACCCAGCATGCCACGGCCAGCAGATAGGTGAGTACGAGCGCCCAGGTCCCGGATGCCGAACCGGGATCCGCAGATTCCGGCCCGCCGGGCAGCGGGTCGCCCGTCTGCAGGCTCCAGTAGATCATCGGCAACGCGATCGCAAGATTCCAGCCCATGTACATGCCAACGACCCGGGGATGGCTATAGCCGCAACGGACCAACCACTGGTACAGGTGTTCGCGGTGCGCACTATACCAACGCCGGCCGCTCAGCATTCGAGAAAGCAAGGTCGCGGTACTGTCGACGATGAAGGCCGAACAGGCAATGAATCCGACCCAGAACGCAGAGGGAACCGCAGCCATCTGGCGAAACACCGCGACCGCCACCAGCAGGCCGAGCACGCCGCTGCCGACGTCACCCATGAAGATCCGGGCGCGCGGAAAATTGAAGGGCAGGAAACCGAGCGTGGCCGCGGCGAACAGGCCGATCTGCTGCGCTTCGCCGACGCGGCCGGCCTGATCGCAGATCCATGCCAGCACACAGAACACGAACAGCGCCTGGGTGCCGAGCAGTCCGTCGATGCCGTCCATGAAATTGTGCAGGTTGATCGACCATACCAGGGCGAGTCCGCAGCACAGCCAGGCCGCGATGACCCAGGGCAGCGCAGGATTCGAGCCGGTGTCACGCAATACCAGGATCAGCGCCGGCACGCCGAGGACGATTGCGGCCAGGCAATGGACGAGCAGGCGCCAGCCCGCGGCCAGGCTGCGATGATCATCGATCCAGCCAACCAGTGCGACCAGGGTGATGGCTCCGAGTAGAGGCATCGAAGCGAGCATGCCGGCGACTCCGTTCCGGATCTCCACCAGTGCCAGCATCGACAACACGACCGCAAGCACGATCGCGATTCCGCCGCCGCGCGGCGTCGGCAGCGAATGCGAGCGCCTTTGCCCGGGCTGATCGAAAAGGCGGCGTCTGTGCGCATAGCGGATGCTCGCGCGGGTCGCGAGCAGCGAGACCACGGCTGTCGCCAGGGCCAGCAGCCACCAGACGGCTTGCGGCACGCCCTGCATGCGCCGCCCTACTCGCCGACGACGCTGTGAATGGGCCGGATCGTGCTCCAGTTCTTGCAGCTCGGGCATTGCCAATGATGGGCCTTGGCACCGAAGCCGCAGCGCGTGCAGCGGTACATGGCCTGCCCTTCGAGCAACTTGCGGGTCAGGTCGCGCTGGATCAGCAGACTTTCGCGCGCCTCGCCCTGGGCCGTGTGCAGATTTGCATCGATCAGGGCCATCAGTGCGCGCACCGACGGTCGCTGGTGCAACTGGCGGGTCAGGAATTCGACGGCGGCCTTCTCGCCCTTCGTGCGCGTATACAGCCCGGCCAGGGCCAGCACCGGCGAGACGCCCTGGTGGCGCTCGGTCATGCGCAGCAGGAATTCCTCGGCGCGCTGCATCTGGTGCGCGCGGGCATAGCAGTCGAGCAGCGGCGAGAGGATTTCGGGCACGTAGTCGACATCGCGTTCGGCGACGTGCTCGAAGGCTTCGATGGCCGCATCGAGGTTGTCGTTTGCGGCCTCGATATGACCGAGGATCATGCTCGCCCGCACGCAATCGTCTTCGGCAGCCAGTGCCGCATCGAGACAGCGCCGTGCTTCGTCCCAGTCGCGGCGTCCGCGTGCCTGTTCGGCCAGTTCGCAGTGGAACTGGGCGATCAGCGAACCGCAGGACTCGCCGGTGGCGGCCTCGAGCCGGGTCGCGTTGTCGATCGCCTTGTTCCAGTCGCGCTCGTGCTGATAAATCGAAACGAGATGGGTCAGCGCCGAAGAAGCCAGCGCGTCCATCGTGACGAGGTCGGTGAACAGTGTTTCGGCGCGGTCGAGCAAGCCGGCGCGCATGTAGTCCTCGCCGAGTTCGAGCAGGGCGACGGTTTTTTCCTCGTCGGTGAGGCTGGTCCGCGCGATCAGGCTCTGGTGGACGCGGATGGCCCGATCGACCTCGCCACGCCGCCGGAACAGGTTGCCGAGCGCAAGATGCGTCTCGACCGTGTCGCGGTTGTATTCGGCCAGCTTGAGGAAAACCTCGATGGCCTTGTCCTGCTGTTCGTTGAGCAGGTAGTTGAGGCCACGGAAATAATTGCTCGACAGCTCGCTGACGCGAGCGCCGGATGTCCGTTCGCTGCCGCGGCGGGCGACGTACCAGCCGGAAAAGGCCGCGACCGGAAGCAGCAGGAAAAGCAGGGAAAGTTCGCTCATGCGTCGCCGGAAGCGTTGTCGCGGTTCACCATTGCGCTCAGCTCGGCTCTCGATTCACGCAGCAGACGATTGCAGTTGCGCAGTTCCCTGCGCAAGCGTCGAACGCGCAGGACCCAGACCAGCAGGCCGCCGAGGATCCAGCCCGCCAGCATCGCCGCCAGCAGGGCTGCCCCCTTGGGCAGGAAAAATTCGGTGAGGTAGAGATCGAACGCGATGCGCTCGGAGTTCAGTGCGCCGAAGGTGGCGCCGAAAACGATGGACAGCAGAATCAAAACCACCACGCCAAGTCGCATGGCCGATCTCTCCAGGAGACGATCGCCGTGCGGCGATCCAAAGGCAATCAGTGGGCGCTGTCGGAAGGAGTGGAGCGCATGCCCCCATTCACCCGTTCGCGCAATTCCTTGCCGGGCTTGAAGTGTGGCACATGTTTGCCGGGCAAGGCGACCGCATCGCCGGTCTTCGGATTGCGGCCCATGCGCGGTGGGCGAAAGTGCAGGGAAAAGCTTCCGAATCCGCGAATCTCTATGCGCTCGCCGTGCGCGAGCGAATGCGTCATCTGTTCGAGCATGCTCTTCACGGCGAGCTCGACATCATTGCCGGCAAGATGCTGCTGACGAATGGACAGCGCTTCGATCAATTCGGATTTGGTCATCGCTGTAGGCACTTTGGTCGGGATAAAAAAGTGCCCACCACCGCCGTGGTGGGCACCATCAGATCAATGGCCGGGACGCGAGCGAAACGGCCATCCCGCATTACTCGCGGTTGAACTTCTCTTTGAGCAGGGCACCGAGTTGCGTGGTCGCACCGGTGGTGCCCTGGTAGTCGTCGAGAACCGACTGCAACTCTTCCTCGTCCTTGGCCCGGATCGAGAGCTGCAGCACGCGGCCCTTGCGATCCATGCCGATGAACTTGGCTTCGACCGGGTCGCCGACCTTGAAGTGCTGGGTCGCGTCGTCGACACGCTCCTTGGCGATGTCGTTGGCGCGCAGGTAACCCTCGATGCCCTCGCCGATGTCGACGGTGACACCACGCGCATCGACTTCCTTGACCGTGCCGGTCAGGATGCTGCCGCGCGGATGGTTGGCCATGAACTGGCCGAACGGATCCTGCTCGAGCTGCTTGATGCCGAGCGAGATGCGCTCGCGCTCCGGATCGACCGCGAGGACCACGGCTTCGATGTCGTCGCCCTTCTTGAAGTTGCGCACGAGATCTTCGCCGGCAGCCGCCCACGAGATGTCGGACAGGTGGACGAGACCATCGATGCCGCCTTCGAGACCGATGAAGATGCCGAAGTCGGTGATCGATTTGATCTGGCCGGAGACCTTGTCGTTCTTCTTGTAGATCGCGGCAAAGGCTTCCCACGGATTGGCGCGGGTCTGCTTGATGCCGAGCGAAATGCGACGACGCTCTTCATCGACGTCGAGAACCATGACCTCGACATCGTCGCCGACCTGCACGACCTTGGCCGGATTGACGTTCTTGTTGGTCCAGTCCATTTCGGACACGTGGACGAGGCCTTCGACGCCGGCTTCGAGCTCGACGAAGCAGCCGTAGTCGGTGACGTTGGAGACCTTGCCGACCGCCTTGGTGCCGCTCGGGTAGCGGCGGCTGATGGCAACCCAGGGATCCTCGCCGAGCTGCTTGAGGCCGAGGCTGACGCGATTGCGCTCGCGATCGAACTTGAGCACGCGGACATCGAGCTCATCGCCGACGTTGACCACTTCGCTCGGATGACGCACGCGCTTCCAGGCCATGTCGGTGATGTGCAGCAGGCCGTCGATACCGCCGAGGTCGACGAACGCACCGTAATCGGTGAGGTTCTTGACCACACCCTTGACCACGGCGTTTTCCTGCAGGCGATCGAGCAGCTGTTCACGCTCGACGCTGAATTCGCTTTCGACCACGGCGCGGCGCGAAACCACGACGTTGTTGCGCTTGCGATCGAGCTTGATGATCTTGAATTCGAGTTCCTTGCCTTCCAGGTAGGAAGGATCGCGCACCGGACGCACGTCGACCAGCGAGCCCGGCAGGAACGCACGGACATCCTTGATGTCGACCGTGAAGCCACCCTTGACCTTGCCCGAGATGCGTCCGACGACGCTTTCGTTCTTCGAGTGGATTTCTTCGAGTTCGTCCCAGACCAGCGAGCGCTTGGCCTTTTCGCGCGAGAGCATGGTCTCGCCGAAGCCGTTTTCGATGGAGTCGAGGGCAACCTTGACCTCGTCACCGACGTCAATTTCCAGTTCACCCTCTTCGTTGCGGAACTGCTCGATCGGCACGATGCCTTCGGACTTGAGCCCGGCATTGATGACGACGACATCGGAGCGGATTTCTACAACGGTGCCGAGGACGATCGAGCCCGGCTTGAGGTTGGCGATCGACTGGCTCTGCTCGAACATCTCGGCAAAGCTTTCGGTCATCGCGGTTTCGGCAACACTTGCATTCATGTGATTATCCAGAGAAGACAACAGACCGTAATCCGAGCGTGGCACCCTGGCGCACGGGAAGGGATTCGGCCCACCTGTCGGGGGCATGTCGGACATGCCGTTACTGTTACCGGCGCCATCGGCACCGGACCAATTTCCCTCTTGCTCGGAATCAGGCGGGACGAACCACCGACAGCACGGCAGCGACCACGCTGTCGACCGGAATACCCGTGGTATCGATCGTCAGCGCGTCTTCCGCCGGTCTGAGTGGAGCCACCGTTCGGGCGGCGTCACGCTCGTCGCGCGCCTGGATCTCGCGCAAAAGGGCAGCAAGGGTAACATTCAACCCCTTATTCTTCAACTGCTTATAGCGCCTTTTCGCCCGTTCGTCGGCGCTCGCGGTGAGGAACACCTTGTAGCGGGCATCCGGAAAGATCACGGTGCCCATGTCGCGCCCGTCGGCGACCAGTCCAGGATTCCTGCGGAAATCGCGCTGCTTGTCGAAAAGGGCGCTGCGAACGCCCGGAATGGCGGCAATCGCCGAGGCGGCGGCGCCGGCCGTTTCGGTGCGCAATTCGTCGGTGGCGTCGTGGCCGTTGACGATGACCCGGGTCTCGCTGCCATCCCCAGGGTCGCGGAAGCGGATTTTCGTGGTCTGCGCACAGCGCGTGACCGCCTCTGCGTCGGAGAGATCGAGCCCCTCGGCCCCGGCCGCATAGCCCACGGCCCGGTACAGGGCGCCCGAATCGAGCAGGTGCCAGCCCAGGCGTTCGGCCACCAGGCGGCTGATCGTGCCCTTGCCGGAGCCGGAAGGGCCGTCGATGGTCAGGACCGGTGCGGGATTCGACATGGGGACCTGCGGCTGAAAACGAAACCTGATTGTAGCCTCGGACCGCCCCGGCTCGCCGAACGGCTCATGCCAGGTCGGTGTCGCGGACGTTCATGCCACAGCTGCGGGCGAGTTCGGCGAAACCCGGAAACGAGGTCGCGACGTTGGCGCAATCACCGATCCGGACCGGCCCCGCCGCGATCTGGCCGGCCACGGCGAAACTCATGGCGATGCGGTGGTCACCGGCGCTTTCGATCCGGCCAGCGGCCAGCGCGCCACCCTCGATGACCGCGCCGTCGGGCGTTTCGGCCACGCCGATGCCGAGCGCCTGTAGGCCCTGCGCCATCGCCGTGATGCGGTCCGACTCCTTGACCCGCAATTCCGACGCGCCGGCGATCCGGGTCGTCCCGCGCGCGGCCGCCGCGGCGACGAAAAGGATCGGAAACTCGTCGATCATGTCGGCGACGAGCGCCTCGGGTACGTCGATTCCACGCAGCACCGCATGGCGCACGCGCAGATCGGCCACTGCGTCATCGCCCTGCCCCCGGCGACCGGCTTCGACGATATCGGCGCCCATCAGGCGCAGCACCGAAAGCAGCCCGGTCCGCCGCGGATTGATGCCGACCGAGCGCAGCACGAGGTCGGACCCCGGAACGATACTGGCCGCGACCAGAAAGAACGCCGCCGAGGAAAAGTCGGCGGGCACCACGATGTCGGTGGCCGCGAGTCGATGGCCGCCTGCCAGGCGCGCCCAGCCGGGGCCGAATTCGATCGGCCAACCGAACGCCTGCAGCATGCGCTCGGTGTAGTCGCGGGTCGGATGGGCTTCGCGCACTTCGGTGACGCCCTCGGCCTGCAGCCCGGCCAGCAGGATCGCCGATTTGACCTGGGCACTGGCGATCGCCGGCGTGTGCAGCATGCCACGCAGATGGCGTCCGCCGCGGATGCGCAGTGGCGGCAAATCGCCGGCTTCGGCGCGGATCTCGGCGCCCATGCGCGCGAGCGGTTCGATGATTCGGCGCATCGGCCGGCGCGACAGCGACTCGTCGCCGACCAGGACCGAGTCGAAGCGCTGCCCGGCGAGCAAGCCGGCCAGCAGGCGCATGCCGGTGCCCGCATTCCCGCAATCGATCGCCTTGCGCGGCGCCGAAAGTCCGTTCATGCCGACGCCGTGGACGATGCGTTGCGAGGGCGACGGCGTGTCGATGCGCACGCCCATGCCGGCAAATGCGGCCGCCGTGGCCCGGGTATCCTCGCCTTCGAGGAAGCCCTCGACGCGTGACACGCCGTCGGCCAGCGCGGCCAGCATGATGGCGCGATGCGACACCGATTTGTCGCCCGGCACGAGGACCTCGCCGTGCAGGGGTCCGCCGCCGGAGGCCAGCCAGCCGATCGGGCCGCTCACGGCAGGGCGGCGAGCAGGCGCTCGTTCTCGGCTCGCGTGCCGAGGCTGATGCGCAGGGTGTGGGCCAGCCCATAGCCTGCCATCGGGCGGACGATCACGCCGCGCTCGAACAATCGATCCTGCAGGCCACTCGCATCCTGGCCGAGATCGACCAGCAGGAAATTCGTCTGCGAAGGCAGCACCCGGTAGCCGCGCCCGGCCAGTTCGGCGGCCAACCACGCACGTTCTTCGCGCGTCCAGCGACAAACCTGCTCGAGATGCGCGGTGTCGCCGAGCGCCGCTTCGGCGGCAGCCATGGCGAAGACGTTGACGTTGAACGACTCGCGCAGGCGTTCGAGCACCGCGACCACGCCGGGATCGGCGACCAGGTAACCGATGCGCAACCCGGCCAGGGCGTAGGCCTTGGAGAAGGTCCGCGTCACGACAAGGTTCGGAAAGCGTTCGCGCAGGGCCAGCGCGCCACCGACGCCAGTCGCGTCGACGAATTCCTGGTAGGCCTCGTCGACCACGACCAGGGTCGAGTCCGGTACGCGCCCGAGGAACGCGGCCAGTTCGGCATCGGAGAACCAGGTCCCGGTCGGATTGTTCGGGTTGGCGAGATAGACGAGGCGGGTGTCCGCCCGGACTGCTGCGGCCAAGGCATCGAGATCATGACCGTACGGGGCCGAGGGATGATCGGGCGCAAGCGCCTTCACGCATATCGCGTTGGCGCCCGCTGCTGCCGTGGCGATCGGGAACACGGCGAAGCCGAATTGCGAGAACACGACCGAGCTTTGCTCGTCGGCAAAGCATTGGGCGAGCAGCATCAGCAACTCGTGCGAGCCGTTGCCGAGCGCGATGCCCGCGCGCTGGACCCCGAGCCGTGCGGCGATGGCCTGCTTGAGCGCGCCGCCCTGCGGATCGGGATACCGGAACACCTCGGGCAGCGCCGATTCGATCGCCGCCACGGCCTGCGGACTCGGGCCGAGCACGGTTTCGTTCGAGCCGAGTTCGGCCAGTGCCGGGCCGAAGCGCTTGCGCAGGGCCGGCAGGTCATGGCCCGGATCGTAGGCGCGCAGCGGGCGCGTGACCCGGTTGGCCAGTGCGGCGGCGTCGAAGCTCATGGCACGGCGACCGGATAGGAGCCGAGGATCTTGACCTGCGCCGCGTAGGCATCGAGCTCGGCTAGCGCCTTCTGCATCGGCGCGTCCTCGACATGCCCGGCCAGATCGATGAAGAAGGCGTATTCCCACTTGGCCTGGTGCGAAGGCCGCGACTCGATCCGGTTCATCGTGATGCCGTGTTTCGCGAACGGACTGAGCACGTTGAACAGCGCGCCGGGCTGATCCTTGATGAAGACCAGCACCGAGGTCCGGTCATGCCCCGATGGCGGGAAAATCTGGCGGCCGAGCACGAGGAAGCGCGTGGTGTTGTCTGCGTGGTCCTCGATCGGCCGCATGATGACTTTCTTGAGGCCGTAGACGAGGCCGGCCGACTCGCCGGCAATCGCCGCCGCGTCGTCGGCATTGCGCGCCCGCCTGGCACCTTCGGCATTGCTCGATACCGGCAGTTTTTCGACATCGGGCAGGTTGCCGCGCAGCCAGGCCTGGGTCTGGGCGAAGGACTGCGGATGCGAATAGATGCGCTCGATGTCCTCGATGCGGCCGCTGCGCGAAAGCAGGTACTGGTGCACGCGCAGTTCGACCTCGCCGCATATCTTCAGCTGCGAGGTCAGGAACATGTCGAGGGTGACCTGGATCGTGCCCTGCCCGGAGTTCTCGACCGGTACCACGCCGAAATCGGCGCCGCCGTTCTCGACTTCCTGGAAGACCTCCTCGATGCTGGCCATCGGCAGGCCGTGTGCCGAACGCCCGAAGTGCTTGAGCACGGCCTGCTGGCTGAACGTGCCTTCCGGTCCGAGGTAGCCGATCTTGAGCGGTTCCTGCTGGGCCAGGCAGGCCGACATGATCTCGCGGAAGACATGCACGAGAACCTCGTCGCTGAGCGGCCCCTCGTTGCGGTCGACGACCATGCGCAGGACCTGCGCCTCGCGTTCGGGCCGGTAGTAGTCGACGGCAGCGGCCAGCGGTCCCTTGGCCAGGCCGACCTGGTGCGCCCAGCGCGCACGCTCGGCGATCAGTTCCTGGATGGCCCGATCGATGCCGTCGATGCGCGTGCGCACCGTGGAGAGATCCGGCGTCGGCTGGTCCGATTCGATGTCATTGCTCATGGTTGCTGTTTCCGTGCGGATCCTGCCTGCAGTGGCGACGAGTCGTCGGTCGCCCGGCCCAGGGCCGATGGCGATTGAAGTGGAGTGGCGCAATCACCCATGACGTCGGGCGAAGTCGGTCATGAAATCGACCAGGGTTTCCACGCTTTGCATGGTCACGGCGTTGTAGATCGAGGCACGCATGCCGCCGAGGGCGCGATGGCCCTTGAGTCCGATCAGGCCGGCGGCGCTTGCCTCGGCCAGGAACGGCGCTTCGAGTTCGACCCGCGGCAGGAAGAACGGGACATTCATCCACGAACGTGCCGACGGCTCGACCGGGTTCGAATAGAAGCCGGAACCATCGATGACGCTGTACAGGCGATTGGCCTTGGCCCGGTTGCGCTCGCCGATGATCGAGAGACCACCCTGGCGCTTGAGCCACTTGAACACCAGCGACGCCAGGTACCAGCCAAACGTGTTCGGCGTGTTGAACAGCGAATGCCCGGCTGCGTGTTCGGCATAACTGAAGATCCGGGCGATCGAGTCGGGGCATCGTTCGAGCAGGTCGTCGCGCACGATCAGGACGACCAGGCCCGAGGCGCCGATGTTCTTCTGTGCGCCCGCGTAGATCATGCCGAACTTCGAGACGTCCAGAGGACGCGAAAGAATGTCGGAGGACATGTCGGCGATCAGCGGAACATCACCGACCTCGGGGACTTGTTGGAACTCCACGCCATGGATGGTCTCGTTCGGCGTGTAATGGACATAGCGTGCGCGTGGGTCGAGCGACCAGGCATCGCGCGGCGGGATCCGTGTGAAATGTTTGTCCACTGACGTTGCCGCGATCCGCGCCTGCACGTAGGGCATGGCCTCGCGAACGGCCTTTTCGCCCCAGGCGCCGGTGACGATGTAGTCTGCACCCTGGTCCGAAGCGGCGAAATTCATCGGGATCTGGGCAAAATGCTGGGTCGCGCCCCCCTGCAGGAACAGCACGCGATAATGATCCGGGATCCCCATCAGGTCGCGCAGGTCCTGCTCGGACTCGGCGGCCAGGGCCATGAAGTCGCGGCCGCGATGACTGAGTTCCATGACCGAGGCACCGGTATCGCCCCAGTCGAGCAACTCGGACTGGGCCTGAACCAGTACCTCTTCCGGCAGCGCGGCAGGGCCGGCGCTGAAATTGCACGCACGCGTCACCAGGGTTTCCTCATCGAATGACTCGGCCCGGTCGTGCAACCCCGCGTTGACGATGCCGGTACTTTCCCGGCAACAGTATGTCGCAATGCAGCATCTCTGCAAGCACGGCATGTAAGCTTTTTGCGCCGGCCCGGGTCTGCTCGAAGTCTTCCCCGGATCGGGGTCCACGCGGCGCCCGTCGCAACAAGCCAGGAGGAGTCCGAATCGTGAGCAGGCAGACCGACCCACGCATCAAGCCATCCGAGATCACCCCGGAATCGGTCTACTTGCGCCGGCGCGAGTTGCTCAAGGGTCTGGCCTTTGCTCCGGCCCTGCTGGCCGGCTGTGGAAATGCGCAGGACCCGCAGCCGGCAGCGGCGGTCGAGCCTGAACTTCCGGGAAAACGCCTGGTCGCTCTTCGCAACAGCGCGTTCAGCACGAGCGAGACCCTGACCCGGGCAACCGATGCGACCCACTACAACAACTACTACGAATTCGGTACCGACAAGGCCGATCCGGCACGCAACTCTTCGCGGTTCCGGCCGCAACCCTGGAGCGTGACGGTCGGCGGCAAGGCCGCCGTAACCGGCACCTTCACGCTCGAGGACCTGCTCAAGGGCCACGCCCTCGAAGAACGCATCTACCGACTGCGCTGCGTCGAAGCCTGGTCGATGGTGATTCCGTGGATCGGCATCCCGCTGGCCGCCGTGCTCAAGCGTTTCGAACCCTCTGCGGATGCTCGCTACGTCGCCTTCACGACCGTTGCGCGCCCCACGGAAATGCCCGGGCTCGGCTATCCGGTGCTCGACTGGCCGTATCGCGAAGGCCTGCGCATCGACGAAGCGATGCATCCCCTGACCCTGCTCGCGGTCGGCCTCTACGGGCATGAGCTGCCGGCCCAGAACGGAGCTCCGCTGCGCCTGGTCGTGCCGTGGAAATACGGCTACAAGAGCATCAAGTCGATCGTCCGCATCGACTTCACCGAGGAACAGCCGCCAACCTCGTGGAACCAGTCGGCGCCGGACGAGTACGGCTTTTACTCGAACGTGAACCCGGCGGTCAGTCATCCGCGCTGGAGCCAGGCCACCGAGCGGCGCATCGCCGGCGACGGCTTCAGCCTGACCGGAAATCGCCTGCAGACCCTGCCCTTCAATGGCTACGCCGAGCAGGTGGCCTCGCTCTACGCGGGCATGGACCTGGTCAGGAACCATTGATGGCCCGACGCATCGACCGCATCGCTGCCAGCAAGCCACTGGTCTTTGCCGCTGCCCTGGTTCCGCTCGGCCTCCTCGCCTGGCGGATCCACGCCAATACCCTGGGCCCGGATCCGGTCGCCCAACTCGAACACAACACCGGCCTCTGGGCCCTGCGCCTGCTGCTGCTGACCCTGGCCATCACCCCATTGCGCAGGCTGACCGGGTGGAGCGCAGCACTCCGCTACCGCCGCATGCTCGGACTGTTTGCGTTCTTCTACGCGAGCATTCACCTCGCGGTTTATCTGGTCGTGGATCTTGGCGGATTCTGGTCGCAGATACTGACCGAGATCGCGAAGAAGCCGTTCATCACGGTGGGGTTTCTCGCCTGGGTGTTGATGCTTCCGCTTGCCGCGACCTCGACCCGGAGCATGATGCGCCGGCTCGGCGGCCTGTGGCAGCGTCTGCACCGCCTGGTCTACCTCAGCGGTGCGCTGGCTGCCCTGCACTTCCTCTGGCAGGTCAAATACGGCAAGACCATCGCGGCCATCGAACCGGTGGTCTATGCAGGCATCTTCGTGATTCTGATGCTGGCGCGTCTGCCGGACTGGTTGCGCCGGAGCCGGCAACGCCGTGTTGCCGCGTCAGGACGCGTGGCGCCGAGCCGCCCGCTCCCTCAATAGTTGCCGAACCAGAGCAGGCCGGCGATGCCGACCCCGATCAGCGCTGCTGCCGCGATCAGCCACCAGACGCTGGATCCGCCATCATCCGTGGATGGCGCCCGGATCGGCTCGGCGATCTGGATCGCGTCGAGTGTCTGGGTGATGGCCGGTGCCAGAGTGGCCGGCGTCGGCATGCTCTGGCCGCGCGCCGGGTAGCCCGGCGCCTCGAGAACGAAACGGTTGCGCCCGAAGGAAATCTGGTCGCCCGGGTGCAGCACGGCGTTGCGCACCTTGACCCCGTTGACTTCGGTGCCGTCAGCCGAGCCGAGATCGCGCAGATGGATGGCTTCTTCGGTTGCGTCGATCGAGGCGTGCCGGACGGACATACCCGGCTCGTCGAGGTCCAGCCCGCCACCGCCGCTGCCGATGAGCAGGCGCTCGCCGACGCTGACCGTCTTGCCGAAATGCGCGCCCGAGACGCCACGCAGAACGACCCGGGATACCTCGGAGGAACTGCCGGGAGCGGCCTCGGCGGGAACGCGCGTATCGATGATGCGGTCATCGTCAGGCTTGATCAGGACCGTCACGTCTTCGATATTGATGACGTCGCCGAGCCGGAGCAGGGCCTTCTCGAGCACCGGGCGCGCGTTGACGTGGGTCCTGGCCTGGGCGTCGAGCACTTCGAGGATCATGCCGCGCTGGTCGACGACCAAGCGCGCGTGCCAGGGCTTGACCCCGCCCGATTCGAGCCTGATCGTGTTGCCCTGCGCTGCCCCAATGCCGGTGACGCCGCCTTCGACGATCACATCGGCATGTTCTCCATTTGAAAAAGTCAGGCGCATCGGTGCACGGACTGTGGAGGTGCTGGCACTTTAGCAGGATGCGGCAAAGCTGACACCTGCCCGGAATCGGGGCCATTTGTGCGGGCTCGAGCGCAGCCAGAGGCGGCGACGAATCCGATCCGACGCTTCTGCCATGCTGCCGGCTAGGGCATCATAGCGCCCGTCGCGCGGCCCGCGCGTGTCCGCGCAACCGGAGAGCATGAATGGCGAAAATCGACATCCGTCGCAAGCACCACCTGTCATTGGCCGAAGCCCGCAAGGCGGTCAACAAGCTGGCCAAGTCGATTGCCAGCGAATTCGACCTCGACTGCGGCTGGGAAGGCAACACCCTGGCCTTTTCGCGCAGCGGCGTCGACGGCCACATCGCCCTCGAAAAAGGCGAGGTCCATGTCTACGCCGACCTCGGATTCCTGATGGGCGTCATGAAACCGATGATCGAGCGCGAGATCCACCGCCACCTCGACGAGCAGATCGGCTGATGCTGGTCGTCAAGTCCGCACGCAGGCCCGGCCGCAAGAAGGCCCATCCGCGCATCGCTCTGGCCGTCGCCGGTGGCGGACCGATCGGCGGCATTTACGAAATCGGCGCGGTGCGCGCCCTTGACGAAGCCATCGACGGCCTCGACATGAATGCGCTCGATGTCTACGTCGGCATCAGCTCAGGGGCATTCGTCGCCGCCAGCCTGGCCAACCGGCTCAGCACCGCCGAACTCTGCCGGATCTTCATCACCGGCGATTCCGACCAGTTCCGCTTCCAGCCGGAAGACTTCGTGCGGCCGGCCATCTACGAGTACCTGCGCCGCCTGGCCGGCGTACCGCGCATGCTGTTCGCCGGATTGGCCGAGTTCGCCCGCCATCCGCTGAGCCTGCGCATCTCCGACAGCATCCTGCACATGGGCAGCATCCTGCCAACCGGGCTGTTCGACAACGAGGCGATCGAGAAATTCCTGCGCAATGCGTTCACTGCGCACGGGCGCAGCAACGACTTCCGCAAGCTCGAACGCAAGCTCGTGATCGTCGCCGTCGAGCTCGACAGCGGCCAGGCGGTGCGCTTCGGTACCGAGGGCAACGATGCCGTACCGATCTCGCGCGCCATCGAGGCCAGCGCCGCCCTGCCCGGGCTCTATCCGCCGGTCAGGATCGGCGGCAAGTATTTCGTCGACGGTGCGCTCAGGCACACCGTGCATGCCTCGGTCGCGCTCGACGCCGGCGCCGACCTCGTGCTGGCCATCAATCCGCTGGTCCCGATCGACACGACCACGGCCAACGCGCTCGGCAAGTCTTCGCCGACCAGCCTGATCGAAGGAGGACTGCCGACGGTCCTTTCACAGATGTTCCGCACCCTGCTGCAATCTCGCATGCAGGCGAGCATGCCCAAGTACGAGCGCAAATACCCCGGCTCGGACCTGATCCTGCTCGAGCCGGAGAGCGACGATACCGACATGTTCTTCACCAATGTCTTCAGTTTCGCGCACCGCAAGCGACTGGCCGAACATGCCTACCAGGCAACCATGAGCGACTTGCGACGGCATCGCCGGGCGCTCGCCCATCTGCTCGGACGGCACGGCCTGGTCCTACGCGACGATGTCCTCGACGACACGACGAGGACGGTCCTGAGCGGCCTCGAAAGCAAACCGCCGAGACGTTCCCAGGCGACGTCCAAGCTGCATCGCACGCTCGACGATCTCGATGTCGCGCTCGAGCGCGCGCGCCCCGGACGCAAGCGCGAAAAGTCCCGTCGACGATCCGGGCCCGAAGCGGGGTCTGCACCCTCCGCCCACTCCTGATAGCCGACCCGACCTGCTGCATCGACTAGATGCTCTAGGAGTTCCAGCTATTCTTTTCAACATTCGGGCGCATCCGCGACCGACTCATCGAAGGAAAACGCCATGTCCAAGCCCAAGCCCAAGCTGAAATCCAAGGCCGCGCCCGCGGCAAGCAAGCCGGCAGCTCGCGCCGGCGGCAAGAGCATCGTCGAATCCGCCCAGCACATCTGGCTCGCCGGACTGGGTGCATTCGCCAAGGCCCAGGACGAAGGCACCCGCCTGTTCGAGGCGCTGGTCCGCGAGGGCGTCTCGCTCGAGCAGAAGACCCGCAAGCTGACCGCAGGCAAGGCTGAGGAAGCACGTGGCGCGGTCGAAGCCGCGGTCGGACAGGTCAAGGAGCGCAGCCAGGAAACCTGGGACAAGCTCGAGAAGGTTTTCGAGTCGCGGGTGTCGCGCGCGCTCAACCATCTCGGCATTCCGGGCGCGAAGGAACTGAAGGGCCTCTCTGCGCGGGTCGAGGAACTCGCACGCGAAGTCCACAAGCTCAATGCCAAGGCCGGCGGCAAGCCGGCGGCCAAGGCCTCGGGTAGCCGGAGCGGCTCTACCCGCTCGGTGTCGCGAGTCAAGGATGAGCTTGCCGACGTCGCCCGCGAGCTCGAATCGGCCCAGCTGCATCAGGCCAGCAGCAAGCGCAAGCCCGCTGCTGCGCGCAAGACTACGGCAAAGAAGGCTTCGGCCGGCAAGAAGACCTCCCGCAAGTAGTCCGCTGCAGCACTCGCCAATGGCGAAGAAAAACCCGCGCCTGATACGGCGCGGGTTTCTTGTTGGAACACCCCCTGGCGCTGGCCCTTACCAGTGCACGCCGCGCATCAGGGCCGCGAAGGCGACCTGCTCCGACGAAGGCCCGTGCTGGGCTTCCTGGCGCACGCCCTTGATGCCCTTGGCCGCCGGTGAATCGGGGAACAACCGGAACGCCGTGTTCATGACGATTTCGTAGGCGCGCGGCGAAACCGAATAGAACAACTGGGCAAAGATTCCGGTCCGCGTCGCCACCCGAACCGGGCGCTCGATGATCGCGCCGACGACGAGATCGGCGGCTTCCTCGGGACTCAGGGTCGGCACCGATTCGTACATTTTCGTCGGCGCGATCATCGGTGTCTTCACCAGCGGCATGTTGATCGTGGTGAAGTTGATTCCCTGGTCGGAAAACTCCGCCTGCGCACAGCGCGAGAAGGCATCGAGCGCAGCCTTCGAAGATACATAGGCAGAAAAACGCGGCGCGTTGGTCAGCACGCCGATCGACGAGATATTGATGATGTGACCGCGGTGACGCTCGGTCATCTTCGGCAGGAAGCCGAGGATCAGGCGCAGCGAGCCGAAATAATTGAGCTGCATCGTGCGCTCGAAATCATGGAAGCGATCGTAGCTCGAGGCGATGGCACGCCGGATCGAGCGTCCGGCGTTGTTGATGAGGATCTCCACGCCGCCATGGTCCGCGGTCACCTGCTTGATGAACTCGTCGCAGGAAGCCAGGTCGGCCAGATCCACCTTGTAGGTGTGGCAGCTGCCCCCGGCCGCCTCGATCTCGACCTTGGCCGCCGCCAGCTCTTCTTCGCCGCGCGCACAGATCACGACCTTCGCCCCGGCCGCGGCCACCTTGAGGGCCACAGCCTTGCCGATGCCCGAGGATCCGCCGGTGATCACGACCACCTTGCGACGCACCTTGCCGGACAGCGAGTGATCGACGAACAGGGCCGGATCGAGATGACGCTCCCAGTAATCCCAGAGTCGCCAGGCGTAGTTCTGCAGTTTCGGGAACTTGATCTTCGAGCCGCGCAGGGCGCGCTCGGTCTCGCGCATGTCGAAACGGGTCGGATAGTTGATGAAGCGCATGATTTCGGCGGGAATGCCGAAGTCGGTCAGGAAGGAGCGGATCATGCGGCGCACCGGCGGCAGGCTCGACAGGGCCTGGCGGACTGCGCCCGGAATGAACGCGAACATGCGGGCATCGATGCGCATCGACATCTTCGGCGCATGGCCGGCATGGGCGAAGATGTTGAGGACTTCACCGATGCGTCGCGGTGCCGGATCGGTCAGATGGAAGCACTGGCTGTCGAGCTTGGGCACGTGCGCGATGTGATCCATCGCGGCGGCCACCCAGTCGACCGGAACCAGGTTCAGGCGCCCGCCTTCGAGGCCGATCGCCGGCATCCACGGCGGCAGCAGTTCGCGCATGCGCTTGATCAGCGGAAACAGGTAATACGGCCCGTCGATCTTGTCCATCTCGCCATTCTGCGAATTGCCGATGACGATGCCGGGCCGATAGATGCGAAACGGACGCTTGCACTCCTTGCGCACGATGCCTTCCGAATCGTGCTTGGTGCGGAAATACGGATTATCGAGCCCCTCCGCCTCGTCGAACATGTCCTCGCGGAACACGCCCGGGTACAAGCCGGCGGCCGCGATCGAACTGGTGTGGTGGAAGCAGCCGGCCTTGAGTGCTTCGGCGAGCTGGATGGCATGACGCGTACCATCGATATTCGCGGTGACCTGGCTCGCTTCGTCGGCGGACAGATCGTAGATGGCGGCGAGATGGAAGAAATGAGTGACCTTGCCGCCCATGTTCCTCAGCGACGCCGGAGTCACTCCGAGGCGCGGCTTGCCGAGGTCGCCGGTGATCGCGACGAGGCGATCCTTGTCCGCGCCGAGTCGTTCGCGCAACGCCTCGAACTTCGCCATCGACTCCTTGCGCACGAGGCAGTAGATCCTGCCCTTGCGCTGCAGCAGGCGCTCCAGAAGATGACGACCGATGAAGCCCGTCGCGCCGGTCACGAAATAAGTCATTTCCCCACTCCCTTCCAGATTCAGGATGCCCGATACAAAGGACGGCGCCGATCCCGTCCGGCGCCATCGGCGAACAGCATAGACGTCCGCCGTGTGGGTTTCCATGAGCAGCCGATCGCGTTGACCGCCTACGGGGTGCATGATAGAAAGTTCGGGCGCAGGGGGCGCGATCAAACAGGCCGAACGACATGTCCAAACTCCAAGCCAGTTTCGAGAAAGCCGCGGAGGACATCAAGAAACTGCCGGAGCGCCCGGATAACGACACCCTGCTCAAACTCTACGCACTGTACAAGCAGGGCGCCGACGGCGACGTCTCGGGTCCGAAGCCCGGCTTCTTCGATTTCGTCGGCACGGCCAAGTACGAAGCCTGGGCGAAGCTGAAGGGCACGGCCCGGGAAGAGGCCATGCAGAAGTACATCGACCTGGTCGCCAAGCTGCGCGCCTGACCGCCGCGTCACTCGCAGGGGATTCCCGATGGCGCGTCAGACCCGCGAGCTGATCCTCGAAACGGCGCTGGCCATGTTCAATGAACAGGGCGAGCCCAACGTCACGACCAATCACATTGCCGACGAGCTCGGCATCAGTCCCGGCAACCTGTATTACCACTACCGGAACAAGGACGACATCATCGGGCACCTGTTCGCGCGCTACGAACAGCGCATCGACGAAGCGCTGGTCGCGCCGGACGACCGCCTGCCCAACCTCGAGGACGTCTGGCTGCAACTGCACCTGATCTTCGAGTGCATGTGGGACTACCGGTTCGTCTACCGCGACCTGGTCGATATCCTCTCGCGCAACCGCAAGCTGCGCCTGCACTTCGCCCGCATCCTCAAGCGCGCCTCTGAGAACGCGGCTGCGGTGATGCGCGGCCTGGCCGCGGCCGGCATCTTCCGCGCCAGTGCCGACGAGATCCGGGCGACTGCCGAAAACATCGTCCTGGTGGCTACGTTCTGGCTCAATTTCGATGCCGTGCGGCATGGCAAGAACGAATCCGGCCAGCTCGACATCGGTCGCGGCATCCACCAGGTCATGATGCTGATCGCGCCGTTCCTGCGCGACTCGGAACGTCTGCACCTGAATACCCTGGCCGCCGCCTACCTGCGCTAGGAAAGGAGCCGCCAAAAGCAGAACGGCCGCGCAAGGCGGCCGTTCCGGCTGGTCACGCTGGAGACAAGCGTTACCTTACCTGGCTGCGCGCAACTGCTTGGACAGCGCGTCGACGCGCGAGATCAAGGCATCGACATCGGCCTTGGACGGGATGCCGGCGTAGGAGAGAACGCGACCGACGCCCTGCTCGACCCGCGCTTCGGCTTCGCGGCGCACGCTCTGCAGGCGAGCCTTGACCGGCTTCATGCGCTTGCTGACCACGGTCCTGATTTCTCCGGAAACCTTGCGCGCAAGCTTTTCGCTGCGGGTCTGGAAGGACTTGCCTTCGCTGACCATGTTCTCGAACACCTCGGCGCCCTGCTTCTGCACGATGGAAAATGCGCCGAGGCCGGCCAGCCAGACTTTGCGGGCCTTGTCGACGTTGACCTTGGCAGCCGGCCTGGCCTGCTTCGTCACCTTGATCTGCTTGCTCACGATGCGTCTCCTGATGGGGAATATTCGCCACCGAGTGGCGATGGGCACATCATCCCCGCTCGCTGTCGAGCATTCACACTACAGGCAGCCGACCGATGGCGCGCCGCAGGTACCGGCGAGGGAACGCCGCTCCGCCCACCGGCGGCTTACCAGTTGCCGCGGATCTGGCCGCTTTCGCGTTGCCGGTCCCAGGCCCGCAGTTCATCGCGAACATGGGCGACACCCTGGCGACCGAGTGCGCTGCGGTTCTCGTCGAGGACGCTGGCATCGAGCAACTCGGCGAGTCGCTGCGCGGTCGGCAGCATGGCCTCCCAGGCATCGAGCGCCGGCAACGGACCCGGCAGGGTCATGAACAGCGAAATCCCGGTCGTTTCGAGCGACTCGATCCGCGACATGTCGAAATTACCCGGCTTGAGCATGTTCGCCATGCTGAAGATCGGTCCCAGCTCCGGCTTGCCGACCAGCATACGGTGAAAGATGCCGCGATCGCCGAATTCGAGTCCGGCCTTTTCCGCCGCGACGACGAGGTCGCTGCCGGACAGGGTCATTCCGTCGCGCGCGCAGACATACAGGGTGACTATGCGTTCGATCGGACCCTCCGGGCGAACGCCGACCGGCGCTTTCGCGGAGCGTCGGGACTTCGAGCCCGATCCGCCCTTGGCCTTGCGCTCCACCGCTTCACCGTCGACGGGCTCGAGCAGGTTGAACTGTTCGCCCGGTTCCGGCGATTCGTCGTCGGTGCCGGCGGGATCGTCACCCAGTGTCGGCTCGACCCGTTCTGCAGGTCGCTTGGGGAACAGGGTGCGCTTGCCCTGCCCCGGCTTCTTCGGGCGCCCGAAGAAGTAGATCAGGGCCAGAACGATCAGGCCAAGAAAGAAAATGATGACCCGCATTTCGGTGGCGCCCAATGCTTGCTGCTCCATGCTGACTCCGAGGCCCTCAGGCTGCTCCGGCCAGTTTAGCCGCTTCGGCGAGATCCACCTGAACCAGCCTTGAAACGCCCGGCTCGCGCATGGTCACGCCGCAGAGCTGGGTCGCGGCCTCCATGGTCGCCTTGTTGTGGGTCACGAAGATGAACTGCACGTTCTGGCTCATCTCCGTCACCATGGCCGAGAATCGCCCGACGTTGGCTTCGTCGAGTGGCGCATCGACTTCGTCGAGCAGGCAGAACGGCGCCGGATTGAGGCGGAAGATCGAGAATACCAGGGCCACCGCAGTCATCGCCTTTTCGCCGCCGGACAACAACGAGATCGAGGTCACGCGCTTGCCCGGCGGGCGCGCCATGATCGAGACGCCGGTCGAGAGCAGGTCGTCGCCGGTCAGCTCGAGGTAGGCCTGGCCGCCGCCGAACAGGCGCGGGAACAGCTCCTGCACGCCGGCGTTGACGCGATCGAACGTATCCTTGAAGCGCTGGCGCGTTTCGCGGTCGATCTTGCGGATGGCGCCCTCGAGCGTTTCCAGCGCGGTGCTCAGATCGGTCAGCTGCGAGTCGAGATAGACCTTGCGTTGCGACTGCTCTTCGTATTCCTGGATGGCGGCCAGGTTGACCGGCTCGAGGCGCCGGATCTTCTGCTCGAGGTCCTCGAGATCCTTCTGCCATTGCCCGGCTTCGATCTCCTCGGGCAGTTCCGCGAACAGCGCCTCGACCTCGAACCCGGCCTCGACGATGGCCGTGGCCAGGCTCTGCGCCTGCAGGCGCCGTTCCTGCTCGCCGAGCCTGAGTTCGGCCAGCGCTTCGCGGCGTGCGGTCAGGGCTTCGGCGATGGCATTGCGCTCGACCTCGTGCTTGCGCATCTCGGCATCGCGCTCCTCGAGCTGCTTGCGCGCTTCGACCAGTTGTCGATCGACCAGCAGACGCTGGTTCAGGCAGGACTGGCGTTCGGCTTCGAGTTCGGCCAGCGGATCCCCGCTCGACTCGAGCTGGGCAGCGATCTCCGCCCGCCGGGTCTCGAGCTGCGCGAGCTGGGTCTGCATGCGCTGCAGGGACTGCTCGAGCGAGGTCAGCGCCGAGCGCTTGGATTCGATCGAGAGTGCAGCCTGGTGTTCGATGTCGCGTGCCTCGCGCGCGTTCATGCGGGCTTCCTCGCGCGATTCGAGCAGCTGGCGGCGTCCGGCGTCGAGCTGCTGGCGCTGTTGCTCGAGTTCGCCCATGCGCTCGACGGCCTTGTCGAGACGACCGCGGGCTTCGCGGATCTGGGCATGGTCCGCGTCGAGCTTTGCGATCAACTCGCCCAGTTCGGCATCGACCCGCTGCAGGCGTTCCTGGGCGCTGTCCATGCGCCCGCGCTGGCTTTGCAGCTGACCCGAGATCTCGGCCAGGCGGCGGTGCCCCGCATGGGCCTCGCGCTGTGCATCATCGCGACTGCGCTCGGCATCGACGCGGGCCAGTCGTGAGGCATCGAGCTGGGCCGCCAGTTCGGCGATCTGCGCATCGAGGTCGACGATGCGGTTGCCGAGCTCGACGATTTCGCGTTCGCGCGCGAGCACCCCGACCTGGGATCCCTGGGCCCGGGCGATCCGTGCGAATCCCTGCCCCAGCCATTCGCCAGTAGTCGTGATGACCGAGTGTCCTTCGGCGAGGCCGGCGACCGAGTCGCGGGCCTGTTCCAGCGATTCCGCGGTATGCACGCGCGCCAGCATGGCGCGGATGACCCGTGGACCGCGTACATGGGCCGCCAGCGTCGATTCCGCTGGCGCATCTTCGCCGGCCGCTTCGGCCAGCAAGGTCAGGTCAGCTTCCTGCAGGGTCCCCAGCTCGGCCTGCAGCGACTCTGGCGATTCGACCAGAACCGCATCGAGCCAGCCTTGCAGCACGGTCTCGACCGCCTGTTCCCAGCCGGCGTCGACATCGAGTACTTCGCCGAGCCGGCGCGAATCGGCAATGCCGAGACGCTCGAGCCAATCGTGGGCGGCGCCGCCGTCTTCGCCAAGGGCGGCATGTTGCAGGGCTTCCAGCGAAGCGTGTCGGCCGCGGCATTTCTCGAGCTCGCTGCGCTTGGAGCTCAACAGCGCCTGCTGCTGACGCTCGGCTTCCACGATCTGCTCGAAAGCCTCGCGCCGCGATTCGAGGGCGCCGCCGAGCGTCTCGACCATTTCGCGCAGCTTGTCCTGTTCGCCGACCAGGGTCTCGAGCACACGCGCGAGCTCACCGAGATCGGCCGCCTTTTTCTCCGCCTCGAGCGCTTCACGCCGTCGGTCGGCCTCCACGCACTGGCGGTCGAGATAGTCGAGCCGGGTTCGCTCGATCTCGGCAGCTTGCCCCGCCTCCGAGCTCGCCCTGGCATAAACGTCCCACTGTTCCTGCCACTCGGCCAGGCTCGCTTCGGCCACGCGCAGGACTTCGGCGGCGTTTTCGACCGCCTCGTGCAGTGCCTCGCGTTGTGGCGCGGAATCGCTCAGTGTGGCCTGCAGGGACTCGGCCTGGGCCAGGTCCGCGGCGATATGTTCGGCCAGTTCGGCATGCGCGCGCTCGGTCTCCAGTCGCGCACGTTCGAGCTGTTCGGCCATGACCCGGCTGTGCTGGATCTGCTGCTCGACGCGGGCGATCTCCGCACCGACCTTGTAGACCTCGCCCTGCACCGAATTCAGGTGTTCGGTGGCGGCCACGTGAGCCTCGCGACCGGCTTCGATCTGCGCTTCGCGCTGGCGTTGCTCGGCGAGTTGCTGCTCGATCGCGAGTTCCGCCTGGCGCAATGCGCCCGATTGCGAATCGAGCGCGGCGCGCGCTTCACGCAGGGTCAGTGCCTTGAGCTCGGCCTCCTTGCGCTTGTGCTCGGCCTGATAGCCCTGCCAGCGCTCGGCTGCCCGCGCCTGGCGCTTGAGGTGTTCGAGCTGCTTGTCGACTTCGTCGCGGACGTCCTTGACCCGGTCGAGATTTTCGCGGGTCGACTTGATCCGGCTCTCGGTCTCCTTGCGCCGTTCCTTGTAGCGGGAGATGCCGGCGGCCTCCTCGAGATGGACGCGCAGCTGCTCGGGATCCGATTCGATGATCTGGCTGATCATGCCCTGCTCGATGATCGAGTAGCTGCGTGGGCCGAGGCCGGTGCCGAGGAACAGGTCGGTGATATCGCGGCGCCGGCAACGCGTGCCGTTGAGGAAGTACTGCGACTGACCGTCGCGGCTGACCAGGCGCTTGACCGAGATCTCGTTGTAGTGGGCGTATTCGCCGGTGACCGTGCCGTCGGAATTGTCGAAGATCAGTTCGACGACCGCCTGCCCGACCGGCTTGCGCGCGCTCGAGCCCGAGAAGATCACGTCGGTCAGCGAGTCGCCGCGCAGGCGGCTCGCAGCGCTCTCGCCCATGACCCAGCGGATCGCGTCGATGATGTTGGACTTGCCGCAGCCATTCGGGCCGACGACGGCCGACATGTTGGTGGGCAGGTGCAGCGTGGTCGGATCGACGAAGGATTTGAAGCCCGACAGCTTGATCGTGGTCAGTCGCATGGAATCTGGTTCATCCCCGGTGGATCAATTGGCGTTCTTTTCGGCAGGCTTCGTTTCACTCGCTGTCGCTGCGGTCGATGCCGTCGGCGAATTCGTGACCACCTTTGCATCGCTGCGCAACTTGGCCAGGCGCTGGTCGGCCAGTTGCCCGAGCAGGGTCTCGCGAATGCTGTCCTTGAGCTGTTCGAAGGTCGGCGGAACGAACGGCGAGACGGCGCCGACGTGGATCACGTGCCAGCCAAATTCGGTGTGCACCGGCACCTTCGTGGTTTCTCCCGCTTTCAGCGCGGCGAGGGCCGCGCCCAGGGCGGGCGGCAGCTGACCCGGCCGCACCCGCTGGTAGGCGCGCGCCTGCTTGGCACGGGTGTTCCAGCTGTCGAAGACCTCGGCGAACGGTTTCGACATCGCCTCGCCGGCCGCCTTCAGCGCATCGTCCTCATTGTCGAAGAGGAGTTGGCTGAAGTCGTACTCGGACTTGCCGGCGCGCGCGATCTGTTGATTGTATTCGGTGCGCAGGACGCTGTCGTCGACCTGTGCGCTGCTGCGGAACTTGGCCAGCGTGGCATTCGCGGTGCCGCGCAAGCGGTTGATCTCGACTTCGGCGGCGAATGCCGGATCCCTGGCATAAGCCTCACTGCTGGCAGCCTGGCTGAGCAGGATGTAGTCGGTCAGCTCGGTCAGCGCCCGCGCGCGCTGCTCGGGCACGGCCAGATCGAGGTTGCGCTCACGCGCCAGCACGTCGAGCAGGATCTGCGGCACATCCTGGCCATTGACTGTTTCGACCACCGGCAGATCGGCCGGCAAGGCATTGCCGGCGCGCTGGCCCGAGCAGGCCGCAAGCGAGGCGGTTGCGAGCAGTGCGGCCAGGGCGATCGGCAAGGGACGTCGATGATTCATTGTTCTTCCTCGGGAGCTTTGGCGTCGATGGACAACGCGTGGATATCGGTTTGCATCAGCGTCCCAAGCGCGGCATAGACCGCACGATGGCGGGCCAGTGGCGTCATGCCCTCGAACGCGCGACTGACGATGCGAACGCTGAAATGACCGCGACCATCGCGCGCACCGGCATGTCCAGCATGCAGATGGCTATCATCGCGAATCTGCAACTCGAGCGGTGCCAATTGCTGCAGGCACGCACGAATGGCCTCCAGCCGGTCGGTCACGGCAACACCCGGCGGAACGGACGCACATCGACGCTGGCATAGACACCAGCCTCGACATAGGGATCCTCCGCTGCCCAGGCTTTCGCCGCGGCCAGATCCTCGAATTCGGCCACGATCAGGCTGCCGCTGAAACCGGCCGGACCCGGATCGTCGGCATCGATCGCCGGAAAGGGCCCGGCAAGCAGCAGCCGCCCCTGCTCCTTCAACGCTTCGAGGCGTTGCAGGTGGGCGGGCCGCGCGCGCTTTCTACCATCGAGCGCTGCTGGCTTGTCGTTTCCGATGATCGCGTACCACATTCGCCGGGCTTCCGTGGAGGGGCGCGTATGGTAGCCGATGAGCGCGCGCGAGGGCGGCATGCGCCGGTTGCAGCCTGGCGGCGCGGAAATCGGCCGGCCTGAGGTGCCGATCATGGAGGCAGGCATCAAGCCCGGCCTGGCTCCATTACCTGATGCAGGCTGGACTTCCGGTACCCATTGGGCTTACGCTTGCCTTGTATCAGCGTTCGGCGGGCATTCCAGGGCCGCCGGGATGGCGAATCCGGCAACTACGGGATTTGCGCCGCTGGTTTCCGTGCAAGGCGTCGGGCATCCGGATTCGTGTGGGAATTCCGGCCTTGTCCCCGAATTCGGTTTGCCAGCACGCAACCATCGACCATGCTTCGCTTCGGAGATCCGGGGCCAGCGCTGGCCGTGGATGGCTGCAGCGATCCGGACCAGCCGGCATCAGTTTTTTGTTTCTCGTGATCCTCGGGCGTCGGGCCGCCAGGTTTGGCCCGGGCCAGCAGCAAACCGCATGGTTTCGGCGCACTGTCGCCCGCCACGCAAACGGTCCAGGCGGGAGGTGCCCGCGGACTGAAACTTCAGCACGCTAGATCTGCGCGTAACCCACGCCGTGAGGCGCCGGGCAACCGGATCGGATATGAACACCCCGATAGCCGAAAACCAGAACCAGCACGACGAATCCGCCCCGGCCTTTCCGCCGGTTCCGCAGCAGCAGGAAATGCCGCTGGCGTTGGTGCGTGGCGAACCGGTCCTGCAGATGCCGCAGGACCTCTACATTCCGCCGGATGCGCTCGAGGTCATTCTCGACGCCTTCGAGGGTCCACTTGACCTGCTGCTCTACCTGATCCGCCGGCAGAACCTCGACATCCTCGACATACCGGTTGCCGAAATCACGCGTCAGTACGTCGACTACATCGACCTGATGCAGGAAATGCGGCTCGAACTGGCTGCCGAATACCTGGTCATGGCGGCGATCCTGGCCGAGATCAAATCCCGCCTGCTGCTGCCGCGACCGCCTGATGCCGAAGGTATCGAGGAGGATCCGCGAGCCGAGCTGGTGCGCCGCCTGCAGGAATACGAGCGTTTCAAGAAGGCAGCCGCCGATATCGACGAACTGCCGCGCATGGAGCGCGACACCAGCACCGTTTCCGCCTACGTTCCCGACCGCAACATCATCCGCCTGCCGCCACCGGTCGACCTGCGCGAACTGCTGCTCGCGCTCAAGGACGTGCTCAACCGTGCGGAGCTGTTCAGCCATCACGCGATCCAGCGCGAGGCGCTGTCCGTGCGCAACCGCATGAGCGACGTGCTGCGCGCACTCGGCAACGGTGAGTTCCACCGCTTCGAAAACCTGTTCGATCTGAGCGAAGGGCGGCACGGCATCATCGTCACCTTCCTCGCCATTCTCGAACTGGCCAAGGAGCAACTGATCGAAATCTCGCAGGGAGAGCCGCTCGCGCCGATCTACCTGAAGTCGCTCGCCTCATCCGATTGAACTCCGACACATGATCGAATTCGAACTGCTCAAGCGCATCATCGAGGCTGCCCTGCTGGCCTCCGGCAATCCACTCACGCCCACCCAGCTGCTCGCCCTGTTCGGCGAGAACGAGGCGACCAGCCACGACGAAATCTCGCGTGCGATCGCCTCCTTGCAGGCCGACTGCGAATCGCGCGGCATCGAACTCGTCGAGGTCGCCTCGGGCTTCCGCTACCAGGTGCGCCACGACGTGCACGCGTGGGTGGCGCGCCTGTGGACCGAACGGCCGAGCCGCTATTCGCGCGCCCTGCTCGAAACCCTGGCCCTGATCGCCTACCGCCAACCGATCACCCGTGCCGAAATCGAGCAGATCCGCGGTGTCGCGGTATCCACGCACATCGTCAAGACGCTCGAGGAACGCGAGTGGATCCGCGTCGTCGGACACCGCGACGTTCCGGGAAAGCCGGCCCTGTTCGGAACCACCCGGGGTTTCCTCGACTATTTCGGCCTGAAGTCGCTCGACGAACTGCCATCGCTCGGCGAAATCCGCGACATCGACGAATTCGATCCACAGCTGTCGCTCGGCCCGCCACCCCAGGACGAAACCGCCACTGCCGTCAGTGACGATCCGGCCACGCTCGCCGCCGCGGCGCGCGAGGCCGGCGCCGCCAACGACGATCCGGCCAGCGCGGCTGAGGCCGACGAGCGCCATCCCGCAACCGCCTCGAACGAGGCCGACACCCTCTCCCCGACCCTGTCCGCGTCCGCAACCGACGCCGAGACCACGGAGCAAGATGCATGACTTCCCCCGTACGCAACGTACTTTCCCTGAAACGATCGGCGCCCGAAGAGGTGACCGCGACGCTTGAAGAGCGCCTGCACAAGGTGCTCGCCACGGCCGGTCTCGGCTCGCGACGCATGCTCGAGGGCCGCATCGAGGCCGGTGAGGTCCAGGTCAACGGCAGCACCGCCAGCCTCGGGGTCAGCGTGCGCGCCGGCGACCGTATCGAGATCGACGGCAAACGCTTCGTCGTCATCAGCGACAACACCGAGCACGCCCAGGTGCTGGTCTACAACAAGCCCGAAGGGGTCATGACCACGCGCGAGGATCCCGAAGGCCGGCCCACGGTCTTCGAACACCTGCCGCGACTCAAGGGTGCGCGCTGGATCGCCGTCGGCCGCCTCGACATCAACACCACCGGTCTGCTTCTGCTGACTACCGACGGGGCCCTGGCCAATGCGCTGATGCACCCCAGCTCGGAACTCGAACGCGAATACATCTGCCGGGTCCACGGCGAGGTCCCCGACGAGGTGATCGAGCGCCTGCGCAGCGGTGTCGACCTCGAGGATGGTCCGGCCCATTTCGACGAGATTGCCGTGATCAGCCGTGGCGGCAGCCATTCCTGGTTCCGCGTCGTCATCCGCGAGGGTCGCAACCGCGAGGTCAGGCGCATGTGGGAAGCGGTCGGCCTGATGGTCAGCCGCCTCAAGCGCGTGCGCTACGCCAACGTCGAACTGCCGCGACTGCTCAAGCGCGAACAGAGCAGCCCGCTGGAACCGGACCAGGTCAAGGCCCTGCGTGAGCTGTGCGGCGCCGCCGAACCGGAACCCTGCCTGACCCTGGCCCCGGTCATCGGCCAGCGCCGCAGCATGCCGACCGAATTCCGGCCCGATCCCAAGGCCCAGCAGGCCTGGACCAGCACGCGTACCGAGGAGGCCCGCGAGTTCGGACAGTTCGACCGAATCCGCGACGATGGCTGGAAGTCGCCCTCGGCGAACAAGGGCAAGCGCTCGCGCGGCGGCGGCGGACCGCGTCCGTCACGGCCGCGCGGCAAGCCGGGGCCGGTCGCCGGTTCCCAGTATGTCGATCCGGGCCTCAATCCGGCCGTGTTGCGCGCCTGGTTTCCCGATTCACCGCAGCCCGGCGCGCGCAAGCGCAAGCCCGGCCAGCGCGGCCCGGGAGGCCGTCCCAATCCGAATGCGAACGGCAATGTCGAGCACGGCAATCGCGCGCCGCGCGGAAACCCGCAACGCAGTGGCCCGGTCCACGGCAATCGGCCGCCGCGTGATCACGCCCGCACGGACGATGCGGTCGGCAATCGCGCGCCGCGCGGAAATTCGATCCATGACGACGCCCGCGGCAACCGCGCCCAGCCGCAAGGCGGGCAACGCGACCAGAGCGGCGTCTGGGGCAATCGCGCACGACCGGCGGGGGGCGAAGGCCGCGGCAACCAGGCTCGCGGCAAGGGAGCGCGTGGTAACGCTCCGCAGCGCGGCGGGAACGGTGGCAACACCGGACGTCGCGGAAACCCGGGCCACAATGGCAACCGACGCGGTCCTGGCGGCGGCAAGCACGAATGAAAACGGCGGAGCTTGCGCCCCGCCGCTTTTGACCCGGTACCGGGCGTAAGCGCCTAGTCGAGTTTCAGACCCTTCTTGTTGCTGTCGCGGCGCTTGCGTTCCTTGGCCGCGTATTCGTCTTCGCAGCCATTGCGCTCGACCATCACGCAGCTCAGGTAATCGGTCACTTCGACCAGCACGGCGCGGATGGCCTTGCCGGCCGGGGTGTTCTTCTCCTGCGACAGCGAGCCACCGAAGCCGCCACGAAACACGCCGACGCTCACGCCGCCACCCGAAGTGCGCCCTTCCACGGTGCGCGAGAAATCGATTTCGCCGGTCGTTGCATTGACCACGCGCACGTCGACGGCGATATAGGCTTCGCTCTTCTTGCCGCCCAGGGAAATGCCCTTGAAGCTGATGCCGCCGCCGGTGCTGGCGGTGTTCTCTTCATAGGACGTGACCGTGCCCATGACGAGGTAGTCGGCGCCGGTGAGCTTGCCGATCTGCGCACCGCTGCCGGAGCGCACCCGACCCGAAGCCGCGAGGTTCTGCTCTTCGAGCACCTTTTCGAGCTTGGCCCGCTCGACGACACGGAAGCTGCCCGTGCTCGAGAGCTCGTTCGAGAGCATTCCCGAGAGTTCCCAACCCACGCCGCCGCGCCACCAGGCCGCACCGGACTCGTTCTTGAATTCGGCAACGCCGACCGATGGCTTCTCGCCGCCCGCCAGCACGGTGCCGGCAAAACCGATTCCTGCGATGGCCAGCGCGGCCACTATTGCAAGCTTCTTCATCTTTCCTCTCCCGTTTGATTCGGACCCATGACTATCGCCCGTCCGCCCGGCTAGCCAGGTCGACTTGGCGATTGTATGCCAACGTCTCCTGCCTGGTAGTGGCCGGACAGCCTCCAGGCAACTCGATTTGCGAGCATTCTAGCAGGCGATCTGGTGACCAATGGCGCACCGGTCGTCCTTGCAAACCCGAACTGGCGCGCATGCATTGTGTGTGCTGATTAACGCTTTTCGGTGCCCAAAGCGGACGTCCGGGCGCGATAACGCGACCGCAACGCATGGTTAACCGACGCGACACATGAAATCCTTAGAGTCGGCATCCTCGCAACAACCCAATCCATGCCATGCACGCCAATCGCCGAACCGAAGCCAACATCCTCGGCTACCAGCTCGATCGCGTCGAGGCCGGCAGCCACTGGACCACCCAATACGAGGTCCTGGCACCCGATGGTGGCGACGTCATTGCCAGCTTCCCCGATCGTCCGTCGGCCGAGCGCTTCATCCTGATGCGCGAGCTGCGCGGCCACACGACCGGGATCCGGCATCCGGCCTACTGATCGCGGGCGCCCAAGGCCGCGGGCCCGGCCAGACTCAATGGCCGGTCGCCTTGCCAGCCGTCGACGATCCGGTCAAAGTTGCCGCTCCGGCCAACGGAGCGGACGCCTTGACCGACGTCACCATCCTGCACAATCCCCGCTGTTCGAAGTCCCGGGCCACGCTCGAGCTGCTCGCGGCTCGTGGCATCCGTCCGCGTGTCTTCGAATATCTGAGAACGCCGCCGGACAGGGATGAAGTCGAGCGGATTCTGGGCATGCTCGGCATCGGTCCGCGCGAGCTGATGCGCAGGGATGAACCGGCCTATCGCGATCTCGGCCTCGACAATCCGCAGCTCGATCGCAGCGAGCTGCTGGCGGCTCTCGTTGCGAATCCTGGGCTGATCCAGCGGCCGATCGTCATCGCCAATGGCAAGGCCGCGATCGGACGGCCGCCCGAGGCGGTCCTGGGCATCCTCTGATGGACAAGCTGCAGGGCATGCAACTGTTCACCCGGGTCGTCGAGG
Organism: Dokdonella sp.; assembly: GCA_019634795.1. Taxonomy (GTDB): domain Bacteria; phylum Pseudomonadota; class Gammaproteobacteria; order Xanthomonadales; family Rhodanobacteraceae; genus Dokdonella. The sequence continues at coordinate 887 of JAHCAR010000005.1, read as the reverse complement.
CCGGCAGCTTCACGGCCGGTGCCGAGCAGATGGGCATTTCACGGGCCCTGGCCAGCAAGCTGATCCAGAACCTCGAGGATTCGCTCGGCGTGCGCCTGCTCAATCGCACCACGCGCCGGATCAGCCTGACCGATCCCGGCAAGAACTACTACCAGCGGGTCAGCGAACTGCTCGCCCAGCTGGCCGAAGCCGAAGCCGAAGCGGCCGAATTGCAGATCGAGCCACGCGGTCGCATGCGGGTCAGCGCGCCGATCTCGTTCTCGGTGCTGCACCTGGCGCCCGCATTGTCCGAGTTCCAGCGCCGCTACCCGCGCCTCGAACTGGAACTCGACCTCAATGATCGCGTGGTCGACCTCGTCGACGAAGGATTCGATCTGGCCATCCGCATCGGCCGGCTGGCGGATTCATCGCTGGTGGCGCGCCGGATCGCGCCGGCCTGCCTGGTCCTGCTGGCCTCGCCCGCCTACCTCGAGAGGGCCGGAACCCCGACCCGCCCCGAGGAGCTGTCGAACCACGAATTCCTCATCTACACCCTGGCCAGCCGGCGCGACGAACTGGTCTTCGAGCGCGGCGAAGAGAAGGCCGCGGTGCGCATCCACGGCAACCTGCTGGTCAACAACGGCGACTACATCGCCGCGGCGACCATCGAGGGCAACGGCATCAGCCTGCTGCCGACCTTCATCGCCGCTCCGCATCTGAAGGCCGGGACCCTGGTGCCGATCCTGCGCGACTGGACCGTGCCGCCGATCGCCATCCATGCCGTGTACGCGCAAACCCGCGCCCTGCCGGCGAAGACGCGCGTGCTCATCGACTACCTGGTCGAACGCTTTGGGCCCGAGCCGTACTGGGAGGCAAGCTGTACCGAAAGCGCGCCGCTCAAGCGCCCA
>JAHCAR010000049.1 GCA_019634795.1 Dokdonella sp. | reverse complement strand
CACCGCCGAGGTCCAAAGCACCAGCAAGGGCATCGCGAAGGTCAAGGCCGCGACCTTGGGCGCGACCAGTCTCAAATAGCGTGAGATGCCCATCGTCGACAAGGCGTCGATCTCTTCGGTGACGCGCATCACGCCGAGCTGCGCGGTCATCGCCGAACCCGATCGCCCGGCGACCAGCACCGATACCAGTACCGGCCCGAGCTCCCTGACGATGCCCAGGCCGAGAATGTTCACAATGAAAACGTCGGCACCGAAGGCCTTCAACTGCAGGGCCGACAGGTACGAGAGCACCACGCCGATGAGAAAGCCGACCAGCGCAGTGACCGGCATCGCCCGCACACCAACCTTGAAAAGGTTGGCAGAGAACTCGAGCCACGGCATCTGTGAAGGATGGCGAAGAAGGAAGATCGCGTCGAGCAACAACTGTCCGAGCAGCACAACGAAATCCGCAAGGTGATTCGCGAGTGCGAGGCTTGCCCGGCCAACCGCCAGAACCGGCATCAACAGGCCCTCGCGGCGGGGTTTCGGCGGGGGCTCCAGCCGGATCTCGGCCAGCCTTTGGAACACGGCCTGCAGCGAGGGGGGGATCACGGCGTCGTCGGGAAAGCGTCCGCCCCAGGCACGCCACAACAGTTGGGCTCCGAAATTGTCGAGTCGTGTCACCTGGCCCATGTCGCAGCCGCCCGGTGTGGCGGTGCGCAACTGCTCTCGAATCCACTTGAGCTCGGGCGACAGCCGCCGCAGCGTCCATTCGCCCGAAAGCCGCATGCGGCCCTCGACGAATTCGATGCCGGGCGTCGAGCGCCCCTCAAGCTCGGCCATGTCTTGCTCAGGCAGCCAGACCGGAGACGAGCGCGCCGCTGTCGTCCTTGCGCACCGTGAGTACCCTGCCCACGCTGCTCCACAGGCGTTCTTCGTCGTGCAGCGCGGCGACGGTCAGCGGCAAGCCGTCGAGCCAGTCGCGATCGGCTTTCAAGACAAAACTGCTGCCTTGCTTGCTGAGTTCGATCGGCGGCATGCCGCGCCCGTCACGTGCCCGATGCAACACTGCGGCAAGTCGCAAACACAGGATCAGCAACCAGTCCGGGCTGCCCGAATCGATTGATGAGACCTTGGTCAGCTTGCCGCGATGCGCCAGCACGATGCGCGACAGCCGTCCCTGGTCCATACGCGAAAAGCCCGGCATGTCGGCATTTGCGAGGATGTAGGCGCTGTGTTTGTGAAAGCTGGAGTGAGCGACCGAAACGCCGCTTTCGTGAAGCATTGCCGCCCAGCGCAGGAAACGCCCGTCCTGGCCGTCGGGATCGTCGGCCTCGGGCACCAGTTGACTGAACAGCATGCAGGCGGTATCCGCAACCTGGGTGGCGTGGCGCACATCGACGCTGTAGCGGCTCAGGAAGGCCGTCACGGTCGCGTCGCGCAGATCGTGATGATGGTATCGCCCGAGCAGATCGTAGAGCACCCCGAGCCTTAGCGCGCCTTCGGAGAAGACCATCCGCTCGAGGCCGAACTCGCGGAAGATCGCCGACATGATCGCGAAGCCCCCGAAGAGCACCGGCAAGCGGTCGGCCTTGAGCCCGCCGATCTGCAGGCGATCGAGGCTGCCCGCCTTGAGCAGGATGGTGCGCAGGCGCTCCAGTCCCTCTAGCGTGATGGCGCCCTCGGCGAGACCGTTCTGTTCGAGGATCTCGAGCAAGGCCTTGGCGCTGCCGCTCGAGCCCACCGCCTCCTCCCAGCCCACCTGGCGATAGGGGTGGGCGATCGCCTGCAACTCGCGACGCGCGGCCAGCTCCGCTTCCTTGAGGCCGCGCTTGTCGATCGTTCCATTGGGGAAGTAGCGCAGGCTGAAGCCGACACATCCCATGTACAGGGACTCCAGCATCAGCGGCTCGAAGCTCTTGCCGATGATGAACTCGGTCGATCCGCCGCCGATATCCACGACGAGTTGCTGTTTGTGGGGATCGGGCAGCGTATGTGCGACCCCGACATAGATCAGCCGCGCTTCCTCTCGCCCTGCAATCACCTCGATCGGGAACCCCAGTGCGGTCTCCGCGCGGATCAGGAACTCGGGCGAGTTCTTCGCCACTCGCAGCGTGTTGGTGGCCACCGCCCGCACCGAGTCGGCGGCAAAGCCACCGAGCCGTTCGTTGAAACGCCGCAGTGCGGTCACGCCGCGTTGCTGTGCGGCGTTGTCGAGG
>JAHCAR010000048.1 GCA_019634795.1 Dokdonella sp. | reverse complement strand
CGCAGCCGGTCGGCCAGTTCCAGTTCGGCGCCGATCCCTGGCAGCGCCTGACCCCGCGCCAGTTCGAGCACGTGGCCCGGCTGCGCATGGCCAGTCCGCATTACGCATCGAGCGCGTGGTATCCGCTCAGCGGCGAGCGCGACGAAGCCCTGCTCGAAATCCTCCTCAACGACTATCCCTGCTTCGTCGAGAGGCCCTCGCGCGGGCGGGTCGCCCTCGGCGACAAGCGCACGCTCGACTGGGGCTGGACGCTGTCCGAGGATGGCAATCAGAAGCTCGTGCCGCAGCTCGAAGGCCCGGACAGCTCCACGCGCCTGCTGCGCATCGCGCACATCTGGTACTTCGACGCATCGGGACCGACGCTCGGCCGGGTCGACGGCGATGCCCAGGTCATCGATGCGGCCCTGCGTGCGCCGGCGCTGATGCCCGAGCACGCCGAGTTCGTGGTCGAACACTGGCACAAGACGCGCCAGCTCGAGGGCTTGCCGAAGCCGGCCAGGGCGAGCGCGCCGGAGACCCATCAGGCGGTACCGACGCCGGTCCTGACGCTGCGCGCGTTTCCGCTGCTGACCCACCAGAACGGCATGCCGCATCGCTACCAGGCTGGCTGCGTGCGCCTGAGTTTCGATTACGACGGCCCGCGCCTGCCGTTCGCCCCGGTCCGGCCGCGCGAACGTCGACTCTACAACGGGCGCCTGCTCGACATCGTGCGTGACCGCTCGGCCGAGATCGCCGCGGTCGAGCAACTCGAGGCGCTCGGCCTGATCGACATCGACCTGCTGCCGCGCATGCCGAGCGTGCCGCGCGACGTGTTCAGCGATGGCGACTTCGTGCTCGAACCGCGACGCGGCCAGTTGATCGCCGCCGAACACCTGTTCGCGCTCGCACCGCGTCTGCGCGACCATGGCTTCCGGCTCGAGACCGATGCCGGCTTCCCGTTCGAACTGCTCGACGAGCCCGACGACTGGTACGCCGAAATCGAGGAGTCGGGCAACGCCTGGTTCGATCTGAGCCTCGGAATCGACATCGGCGGCGAGCGCGTCGACCTGCTGCCGATCCTGCGCCGGCTGCTCGCCGATCCGGGCTTCCCGCTGCATCCGCGCAAGGGCGAGGAGCCCGATGCGTTGTGGCTGGTGCCGATCGATGGGCGCCGGCGCGTGCCATTGCCGCTCGAGCGCCTGCGCCAGTTGATGGCGCCGCTGCTCGAGTGGCTGCAGGACATGCCCGAGCGCGAGATCGAGCGTGGCGGCCTGCGCCTGCGCCGCTCGCAGGCGAGCGTGCTCGACGAACTCGCCGAGCGCAGCGAGATGCCCTGGCGTGGCGGCGAAAGCCTGCGCGCGGAACTGGCTCGCCTGCGCGATGCGCGCACCCCGGCCATGGAGCCACCCGGCTTCAACGCGACCCTGCGCGCGTACCAGCGCGACGGCCTGGCCTGGCTCGGCTTCCTCGCCGATGCCGGCCTCGGCGGCGTACTCGCCGACGATATGGGCCTCGGCAAGACCGTGCAGGTGCTCGCCCATCTGCTCGCCGAGAAGCAGCGCGGCCGGCTCGACCGCCCGGCCCTGATCGTCGCGCCGACCAGTCTCGTCTCGAACTGGCGCGAAGAGGCACGGCGGTTCACACCGGACCTTTCCGTGCTGGTCCTGCACGGGCCGACCCGCGGCGGCCTGCACGATGCGATTCCGCACCACGACCTCGTCATCACGACCTATCCGCTGCTGGCTCGCGACCGCGACGGCCTGCTCGCGCATGAATATGCCCTGCTCGTCCTCGACGAATCGCAGGTGGTCAAGAACTCGAAGAGCCAGGCGGCGCGGATCGTGCGCGAGATCTCGGCGCGGCGGCGCCTGGCCATGACCGGCACGCCGCTGGAAAACCACCTCGGCGAGCTGTGGGCGCAGTTCGATGCGGTCGAGCCTGGCCTGCTCGGCAGCGACCGCCACTTTACGCGCTTCTACCGCACGCCGATCGAGAAGCACAACGACGCTGAACGCCGCGAGCGCCTGAGTCGGCGCATCGCGCCACTGCTATTGCGCCGGCGCAAGGAAGACGTGCTCGCCGACCTGCCCGAAAAGACATTGATCCCGCGCCATGTCGAACTCGATGGCGCCCAGCGCGAACTCTACGAGACCCTGCGCCTGGCCCAGCACGAGCGCGTGCTTGCCGAGGTGCAGAAGCGCGGGCTCGCGCAGAGCGGCATCATCGTCCTCGATGCCCTGCTCAAGCTGCGCCAAGCCTGCTGCGATCCGCGCCTGGTCAAGCTCGAGGGGGCCAAACGCATCAAGGACTCGGCCAAGCTCGACCTGTTGCTCGAACTGACCGACAGCCTGGTCGACGAGGGCCGCCGCATCCTCGTCTTCAGCCAGTTCGCCGAGATGCTCGAACTGATCGCCAAGGCCCTGACGCTGCGCAAGCACAAGTTCCAGACACTGACCGGGCAGACCCCGGGCACGCAGCGCGCCGAACTGGTATCGCGTTTCCAGGCCGGCGAGGTGCCGATCTTCCTGATCAGCCTCAAGGCCGGCGGGGTCGGCCTCAACCTGACCGCGGCCGACACCGTGATTCACTATGATCCGTGGTGGAATCCCGCGGTCGAGGCACAAGCCACCGATCGCGCGCACCGCATCGGCCAGGACAAACCGGTGTTCGTCTACAAGCTGATCTGCACCGGCACGGTCGAGGAGAAGATCCTCGCCC
>JAHCAR010000047.1 GCA_019634795.1 Dokdonella sp. | reverse complement strand
CGAATGCACGACGATGTCGGCATTGAACGCAAGGGGTTGCTGCAGCACCGGCGACAGGAACGTGTTGTCGACCACGGCCAGCGCTCCGACCGCATGCGCCGCTTCGACCACATGACGGATATCGGTGATGCGCAGCAGCGGATTCGACGGCGTTTCGATCCAGACCAGCTTCGGCTTTTCAGCCAGGGCAGCGGCCAGCGCCAGCGGATCGTGGAAATCGACGAAGGCGACGCGGTAGAGGCCGCGCTGCGCCTGCGCATTGAACAGGCGCCAGGTGCCACCGTAGCAATCGTGCGGCGCGACCAGCAGGTCGCCCGGGTCGAGCTGGGCGGCGACCAGGGCCACGGCGGCCATGCCGGTCGCGGTGACCACGCCGCCCTGTCCGCCTTCGAGTTCGGCCAGGGCGTCGGCGAGGATGTCGCGAGTCGGATTGCCGGAACGCGAATAGTCGTACTGGCGCTTGACCCCGAATCCGGCAAAGCTGAAGTTGCTCGAAAGATAGAGCGGCGGCATCACCGCGCCGTGGGCCTTGTCGCAATCGACACCGGCGCGAACGGCCGTGGTGGCAAGTTTTGAATTGCTCATGCCGGGATCTCCAAAGACAGGCAGGAATCGAGAATGCTGGCGATCGCGCCTCTTTCCTTGAGGAAGGCGTCGTGCCCGAATGGCGACGAAATGCGGACCAGTTCGGAATGGCCGCCGATGCGGCGGACGAACTCCCTGGCCAGCGCAAGCGGAACGAGCAAGTCCTCGTTGATGGCGACGACCGTGGTCGCCGCCGCGATCGTCTCCGGCTCGCACAGGTGATGATCGAGCGAGCGCGACAGGCAGAGGAAACTCGCGGCGCTGAAGCGCGAAGCGAAGCGTTCGCCGTGCGCGACGAGCCAGCCGAGGACGCCGCTGGCCGGATCGGACTCGCCGAACCGGTTTTCGAGCTCGCCGGGCGTGCGATAGCCGAGCACGGCGAGCTGGCGAGCCCGGACCAAGGCGTCGCGTCGACCCTGCTTCGTCGTCGCCGACTCGATGCCGGCGCGCTGCAGGGTACGCAGGGCCAGCGCCCACGGGCTCGCCCGGTGCGCCGCGCCGATCGCGACCAATCGGGCGAGGCGATGGCCGAGAAGACTGGCCAGGCACTGGCCGACACAGGCACCGTAGGAAGCCCCGACCACGGCCTCGACCCGGCCGATGCCGAGATGATTGAGCAGGAGCAGGATCGCATGGGCCTGGTCGATGCTGTCGACCGGCGGGAATTCCCGGTCGTCGCGCGGTCCGCTCGATTCACCGGATCCGCCGAGCCAGTCGATCGAGATCAAACGCAGGCGTCGCGGATCGAGAGCCCGTCCGGGCCCGCATTGGGCCGCCCACCAGTCGCCGATGTCGCGCCCCGCCGAAATACCGCCGAGGACGATGACGACCGGCGCGTGCTGCAATCCCCAGCTTTGCCAGGCCAGGGCGCCATCGGCCAGCAGCGAGCCGCAGGCGAGCCTGAAATCATGCAATGGAAGAATGCCGCGCCGCGCTTCGGCAGCGTCGGTGTCGCTCGGATCGATGTTGTCCTGTAGTGCCGCCATGACGCCCTCTGCCGTTGCGTACAGGGAGCGGCGACACTCCGCGGTGCGGAATGCAGCTCATCTCCCGGGATCAATCCCGCTGGAGTTGGCACCGTCAGCACGTGCTGTGGTTGCCTCGGCATCAAAGGGCCAGTCCCTCCGCCGATCTCGATGAACGGGGACGACTGTACTTGCGGATTTGACGGACGTCAAGACGTCTAGACGTCTATTTGAAAATCGAGTCAATCGTAGACAAGCAGTGCGTGCAGCGGAGCTTTCGAGTGCCAGCGCGCCCGTCCGGCCAGCACGGAGATCTCGATGACGACGGCAGCGCCGATGATTTCCGCTTCGGTCCGGGCAACCAGTTCGGCTGCCGCAGCCAGGGTTCCGCCGGTGGCCAGCACGTCATCGACGATCAGGACACGCGTGCCCGGGCAGACCGCGTCGGCATGCATCTCGAGGCGATCCGTGCCGTATTCCAGCGCATAGTCGATGCCGATTTTCGCCGCCGGCAGCTTGCCCGGCTTGCGCAACGGCACGAAGCCACAGCCGAGCGCAGCGGCAACCGCAGAACCGAAAATGAAACCGCGCGCCTCGATGCCGCAAACGCAATCGACGCGCTGTCCTCGAAACGGTTCGGCCAGCAGCCGGATCGACTCCGCAAACGGCCCGGCATTGGCCAGCAACGGGGTCAGATCCTTGAAGCCGACGCCGACGCGCGGAAAGTCCTCGATATCGCGTACCCAGTGGGCAATGTTCATGCAGGCGCCTCCTCTGGCGTTTCGGATCTGCGTTCGGGCCGATAGGAACCGATGAAGATGCCGAGCATGCACAAGCCGACGCCGATCCAATCGGGTAGCGCCGTCGGGCGCTTGAACAGGAGCACATCGAGGATGAACGACATGGCCGGCTGCAGAAGCAGCAGCAGGCCGATGATCGATGCCGGCAACTGCGGGATCGCCCGCAGCAGCAGGATCCAGCCGAACACCTGGCCAACCAGGGCCAGGCCGACCAGGGCCGACCAGGTCTGCAGATCCGGCAGGACCAGGCTTTCGCCCTCGAACAGAATGGCCAGGCCAAGCAGGGCCGCGCACTGCAGCGACATCACGCAGAGCCACTGCGCGGCAGGTAGCTTGGCCAGGCCACTGCGCTGCGCCCTGCGCATGCTCAGCAGGTAGACGGCATAGGCAATCCCGGTCAGAAGGCCGAGGGTGACGCCGAGCCGGTAGCCGTCCTCGAGCCGCGACCAGTCCATGCCGACCAGCAGGTACAACCCCGTA
>JAHCAR010000046.1 GCA_019634795.1 Dokdonella sp. | reverse complement strand
TTCAACAGTTTCAACTATTCGCTCCTCGGGCCAGTGTCCTTCAATGCGGTGGCCGATCTCGCCGGGCGATGCCAGGCATACGAGTTGACCTATAGCGACCTCGGCGAAGCGATCGAACGACTTCGCGAGCATCTCACCAGCACCGAGCCGCGAGTGTGTGCGCATGAGCACTGAATTGCCCGCGGGCCCAGCCTCCTTGCATCTGTTGCCGCTCCTGCGGCACATCGACCATGTGTCGGCGATGCGGCTTGAAGATTGGGATCGACTCCTTCCGCTCGCCCGTCAGGCCAGGCTGCTGGGTACGATTGCGCACCGGATCGCTGACAGGCCGGATCTTGCCGAACACATACCGGCTCGGGTGCGTGGTCATATGGCGGCATCCATCAACTACGCGGCCCATCGTCTCCAGATGGTCAGGATGGAACTCGCGCAATTGGCCGAGGCCTTGCCTGAGTCCTTGTCGGTGACCCTGCTGAAGGGGGCTGCCTATTGCGTTCAGGGACTGCCCATGGCGCGCGGGCGCATGCCGAACGACGTGGACATTCTCGTCGCCAGGCGGGACCTGGATGGCGCCGAAACCGCATTGAAGACGGGCGGCTGGGAGATGGAGATCACCGATGCCTACGACGAACACTACTATCGTCAATGGAGCCATGAGCTGCCGCCGATGCGTGTCCCCGGACATGCCCTCGAAGTTGACCTTCACCATACGATTTCGCCGGTGACGAGCCGGGTACGGGCCAACGATGAAGCCCTCTTCGTCGCGCTGGAATCCGTGCCGGGGTCGCGCTACAAGGTCTTGAATGCAGATGACCAGATCATCCATGCGGCAATCCATCTGATCCAGGATTCGGAAATCTCGGGGCGTCTGAGAGATCTCGTGGACATCGATTCGCTGGTTCGGGCGCGCGTGCGGAGCTCGTCGGACGGCCAGCGACTCTGGGCGAGGGCGCAAGTGCATGGGGCGTCGCGCCCCGTATGGTATGCATTGCATTTCTGTCACCACTGGCTCGGAACCCCGTTGCCTGAGGGCTGCCTTGCAGCGGCCCCGCCAGCGCTCGCGCGGCTGCTCCTCGAGCTCCTTTTCCGCCATGCCTGTCCGCCCGTGGTATTCGAGCGTGGCGGCAGTGCGCCGCGGCGCCTGGCCGAACTGGCCGGCCAGTTTCGCTATCATTGGCTGCGGATGCCCCCGCGGTTGTTGGTGAGGCACCTTGCCCACAAGTCGGCGAGGGTTTTGCGCGGCGCCAAGGTTCTATCCGCTTAGCCCGCGTTTCCTGCGCCGGCGCAAAGCCTGCGTATCGATGGCCGAAGCCGTAGCGGAGTGAGAAACGCAGGCTAAGCCAGCATTTTCGAGAGTTGCTCCGTCATGCGTTTCACCTGTCCGAGGTATGAGCGGCCGAACAGGTTCAGATGGTTGAGCATGTGATAGAGGTTGTAGAGCGTCTTGCGCTCATGGTGACCCTCCGCGAGCGGTGCGATTGCGCGGTAGGTAGCGTAGAAGCTTTCGGGCAGCCCCCCAAAAAGCTCGGTCATCGCGAGATCGACTTCATGATCGCCGTAGTGCGCTGCCGGATCGTAGAGCGCGGGCCTGCCATCGTCGGTAATTGCGATGTTGCCGTGCCAGAGATCGCCGTGCACAAGGCAGGGTCGCGCTCGATAGTCGAGGAACATGGCCGGTACGCGGTCGATGATTCGTGCCCCAAGCTTGGTGAGTTCAGTGCCGTATCCGTTCGCTGCAGCGCGCTCGAACTGCGGTTTTAGCCGCTGCAGGGCAAAGAAGCGTGACCAGTTGCCGGTCTTGCCGTTCTCCTGAGGCGTATCGCCGATGTAATTGTCGCGATGCCATCCAAACTCCGCGCCTTGATTCGCGTGCAGCTCGACGAGCGCTTCGGCGGCGAGCTTGCCGTGTTCGACGGTGCTTACCGGGCCAATCCGCAGGTGCTCGAGAATCAGCCAGGCGTGGGTTCCACTGCTGCCGCAATCTATGGTCGTCGGGACCCGAAAGCGCGTCGAGGTTCGCAGCGCTTGCAGACCGTCGGCTTCGGCCTCGAAGCGGTCTGCGGCATCCAGATGGGCGAATTTCACGAAGAAACGCTCTTGCGTACCGCTGCTCACAACCGTCTTGCCCGCGGCCTCCCCGGGCATCGGCCTGGTGCGATCAATCGTGAACGCGTTACCGGCATGAGTCCTGATTGCGGCCTCGATGTCTGCAAGGAGGGCGTTCGTCTTGTTCATTCGTTGGCGATGCGTGAATTCGCCAGTGACAGGCGCGTCGCGAGAACTTCAAGGAAAGCCTTGTAGAAATGCATGCGGCAGGCGTCCGATGCGCGGTTGAGCGTCGCTGCGCGCACGGTAAGCATTTCGACCTCGGTGCTCGTATCAACGCGAGCACTGCGGATTCCGCCCCCGGCCGAGAACAGGGCCATCTCGCCGAAGCAATCACCGGCCGTCAGCACGTTGAGCAAGCGCCCCTGTTTCGACACCCTCGCTTCTCCGGCACAGATGAAGCAGAAGAAGTTGCCCGGCTCGCCTTCCTGCATGAGCGTCGTTGCGGGCTGGACGACGGACCATTCGGAGATACGAATGACTTCCCACAACTCCACGTCCGAGAACTCGCGAAAGAAGGCCATTCCGCGGAGGCTCTGGAATTTCTGCGGCTCGGCAATGGTGCCGCGCTGGAGTGCGAGTTCATGATTCCGGAAGGCCTGTGCGAGATCGTGCGAGAAATCGCTCCACGACTGGTATCGCTTGTCGAGATCCTTCTGCATCGCCCGCATCACGATTGCATCGAGGCTTGGCGGAACTTCAGGATTGAGCTGGGAAGGGGGCACCGCCTCGTCGTGGGTGATGCGGTAGAGCAGGCTGTAGTTGTTGCTGGCCTCGAAGGGCAGCCGGCCGGTGAGCAACTGGTACATCACAACGCCCAAGGAATAGATGTCGGTCTGGTGGTTGAGCGGGACCTCGCGAACCTGTTGCGGCGACATGTAGGCGGGCGAACCGACCCCCGAGACCTGGGTCG
>JAHCAR010000045.1 GCA_019634795.1 Dokdonella sp. | reverse complement strand
GTTGCCTTCGAGCATGAGGGCGAATTCGTCGCCGCCGAGCCGTGCCACGGAGACATCGTCGCCGCTTTCGCCACCAAGCCCGGTGCCGAGCTCGAAGCGGCTGAAGTCGCGCAGGCGGGCGGCAAGCAGCTGCAACACCTGATCCGCGCAATCCTGGCCAAGGCTCTCGTTGATGCGACCGAAGCGGTCCATGTCGAGGAACATCACCGCGCAGGTATCGCTGCGTCGCCCGGCGCGCAGCACCATGGCATCGAGCGTTTCGCGGAAGGACTGGCGGTTCGGCAGACCGGTCAGGCTGTCGAAATAGGCCAGGTAGCGAATTCGCCGTTCGGCCTCGATCCTGTCGGTAATGTCCTGCAGGGTCCCCTGCACCGACGACACCGCACCCGCGGAGTCGAACACCGGCACCGCGATCTCCTGCATTGTGCGCACCGCGCCGTCGGGACGCACGATGCGGTACTCGAGCTGGTAGGCGCGACCGTGGCGGGCCCCTCCGAGCGCCTCGCGCAGGAGGCCGCGATCGGCCGGATAGACGCGAGAGACGACCGCGTCGTGCCCATCCCCGAAGGTCGTCACATCCTCGCCGAACAGCCTGAGGTAGGTGTCCGAGCACTGCAGCAGGTCGCCGTCGGGCCGCCACTCCCAGCTCCCCATGCGGCCGATGCGCTGGGCGTTGGCGAGCACGTCCTCGCTGCGCACCAGCTCATCGAGCAGGTTTGCGGAGCGCAGCACGTAGCGGACGCGGTGCCGCAGCAGCGTCCAGTTGATGGGTTTGGAGATGAAGTCGGTCGCGCCCTCGTCGTAGGCGCGCTCGATCGAGCTGGTGTCCTCGAGCCCGGTCAGCATGATGATCGGCAGGCGCTCGCCACGTGGCTCCTCGCGCAAACGGCGGCAGACCTCGAAGCCGTCGATGCCCGGCATCATCACGTCGAGCAGCACCAGATCCGGCTCGACATTGCAATACATCCGCAGCCCCTCTTCGCCGCAATCCGCCTCGAAGACGGTAAATCCGCTCTCGCGCAGCGCCTCCGCAGCGAGCAGGCGCGTGAGCGCGTCGTCGTCGATGATGAGCAGTCGGGCATCGTCGAGCATGTCCCTCATGGCGCCCCCTCGACCAGGAGTTCACCCTCCGCCAACAAGCCCTCGCGCTCGAGCGAATAGATGTAGCCGCGGAAGGATTCCTCGAGCTGGCTCAGCAACTGCACCACCTCCGCATTGCGACCGGCCTTGAGCTGGGCATCGAGCTCGCGCGCAGTCTTCGCCATCCGCATCGCGCCGACCGAAGCCGCGGCCGACTTGGTCTTGTGGGCGAACTTCTGCACCTCGCTCCAGTTGCCGGCGCTCGCCTCGCGGATCGAGTCCTTCATGCCGCGTCTGGACTCACTGACAAAGAGGGCAAGGATCCGGCCCAGCAGGGGCGCCTGTCGATCGCCCGAGACGCCCGGCACGTCGAGCAGCACCTCGACTGCGAGGAAGGGCGCGCCCTCCTCCTTTGGCGTCGCCGGCAGCGCGCTCGCCGCAACTTCAGCCGGCGCCTTCGCAACTGCGCGGTCGCTGCCCGCCCGCTCGGGCGGCAGCACCTTCTGCAGCGCATGGGCCAGTTGTTCGCGCACCACCGGCTTGGTCAGGTAGTCGTCCATGCCCGCGGCAATACAGTTGTCGCGATCGTCGCGCAATGCATTCGCGGTGAGGGCCAGAATCGGCGTGCGCCACGAAGGCCGGGTGCGCGCGGCCTCGATCTCGCGGATCGCCCGCGTCGCGTTCAGGCCGTCCATTTCGGGCATCTGGATATCCATCAGGATCACGTCGAAGTTGCCGCTGGTGAAGGTCTTGACCGCGGCAATGCCGTTGTCGGCGGTCACCACCGTACATCCCAGCGAGCGCAACATCGCCACCGCGATCTCGCGGTTGACCGGATGGTCTTCGGCCAGCAGCACGCGTGCGCTGAAACGCAGGCTCGGCTCGTTGCGCACCCTCGGCGCGGCGAGCGGCTCGCTGCGCGGGCCCGCCAACAGGCGGGCGAGGTCGGCCTGCAGCAGGGGTTTGGGCAGGCATGCGTGGGCGCCGGCATGGCGCGCACGGTCGCAATCCGAGGACGAGCGCAGCCGCGTCAGCGCCACCACCCGGGCGCCGCTCGCGCACAGCCGCGGAATGACCTGTTCGCCGGCGCGCTGGACCAGCCGCGAATCCAGGAAAACCCATCCTGGCCTGGCCGAGACGGCGAGATACCGTTCGGTCGTCGGGAATCCGGAACACGGCAGACCAAGGTTGCTCACCTGTTCGCAAAGCACCTCGCGCAGCCGCGCATTCTCGCTGATCACCGCCACCGGATCTTCGTCGGGCAGGCCGGTCAGCTGTTCCGGGCCTGCAAGCACTTCGGCCTCGATCTCGGCGCTGAAGCTGGCGCCGTGGCCCGGCACGCTGGAGAAGCTCAGCCCACCGCCCATCATCTCGGCCAGTTGCCGGGCGATCGCGAGACCGAGCCCGGTGCCGCCATAGCGCCGCGCCATCGAATTGTCGGCCTGGGAGAAGGCCTTGAAGAGATTCTTCTGGGCGCTTTCGGGAATGCCGATGCCGGTGTCTTCGACCGTGCAGCGCAGGCGAACGCCCACGGCGTCGGACGGCGCCGCCGGCGTCGGCTGTTCGAGCCGCACCACCACTTCCCCCGCCTCGGTGAACTTGACCGCGTTCGACACCAGGTTGCCGAGCACCTGCCTGAAGCGATGCGGGTCGCCGCGCACCGACGACGGCACCGACGGGTCCACCAGCACCAGCAGCTCGAGACCCTTGAGCTGGGCGCGCTCGGCAAACAGCAGCACCACTTCTTCGACCGCCCGCGCCGGCGAGAAAGGAAGCTGCTCGAGCTCGAGCTTGCCAGCCTCGATCTTGGAAAAGTCGAGGATGTCGTTGATGATGAACAGCAGCAGTTCGGCCGAACCGTGCAGCATGTCCACGAAACGGCCCTGGCGCTCGTCCAGCGGGGTGTCGCGGAGCAGATCCGACATGCCCAGGATGCCGTTCATCGGCGTGCGGATCTCGTGGCTCATGTTCGCAAGGAAGAGGCTCTTGGCGAGGCTCGCAGCCTCGGCCTGCTCCTTGGCGGCGCGCAGTTCGGCGGTGCGCGCCTCGACTTCCGATTCGAGATGATCGCGATGTCGCGCCAGCTCTTCGTCGCGCTGCTCGATCCCGCTCAGCATCTCGTTGAATCCGGCGATCAGCTCGCCCACCTCGTCGCCCTTGCCGGCCGGCGCACGCAGGTGATACTGCTTGTCGATCGCCACCTGGCGGGCGACCCGGGCGAGCCCCAGCATGGGGTCGAGGATCACGGGGAGGATGCGGTTGATCAGCGTGATCGCCGCGACGATGCCGAGCCCCGCCCCGGCCAG
>JAHCAR010000044.1 GCA_019634795.1 Dokdonella sp. | reverse complement strand
TGCCACGTCGCCGGTCCTCGAAGAAGTGGCGCAGGGTGAGATGTATCGACCTGAACGCGATATCGTCCCAAGGGATCTCGGCTTCGGAAAAGAGTCGCACTTCCAGCGATTCGGGGCCGGGGCCAAAGTCCAGGTCGAGCAGGCGCGCGCGGTAGAAGAGGTGCACCTGACTGATATGGGAAATATTGACGAGGCTGTACAACGCGCCGACTTCAATGCGTGCGCGCGCTTCTTCCTCGGTCTCCCGCGCGGCTGCATCCGCGGTGGTTTCACGGTTCTCCATGAAACCGGCGGGCACGGTCCAGAAGCCATGGCGCGGCTCGATCGCGCGACGACAGAGCAGGATCCGGTCTTCCCATTCCGGCAGTGCGCCGACCACCACTTTCGGGTTCTCGTAATGGATCGTCCCGCACGCCTCGCAGACGTGTCGCGGAAGATTGTCGCCTTCGGGCGTCTTGAGAGTGACCTTGGCGCCGCAGGATGAACAGAAACGCATGTCTTTTCGGGGGTGATTGCCTGACACCGATTCTAGCCGGTAAACGCTGGCGACGAAGCGCCCACGGCAGGGGTCGCGGCTTGCAGCGGAAATTAAAGTTCGAGCCGGCGAAACCGTTACCCAAGGGGGAGCAGGTTCAGGTCATTGCGCCGGACACATCGGCCCCAACTATTTCAATAGAGCGATATGGCCCCAATCGTGAATGTCAGTGAGTACGAGCGCCTGAAGGCGACCGGCGAATTGCCGTCGCCCAAGGGGGTCGCGCTGGCCATCATTCGCAAGACACGTGAGGAGAATCTCTCCCTGGCCGATCTCGGAGCGGTCATCAAGACCGATCCAGCCTTCGTGGCACGCCTGATCAAGGCGGCCAACGGCCTGGTCTGCGGTGTCAGGCGCCCCGCCGCATCGGTTCAGGATGCACTCATGGTGGTCGGCTTGCCGGCGGTGCGCACGATGGCACTGGGTTTCTCGCTGATCTCGAGTTACCGCAGCGGGAGGTGTGACGGTTTCGACTATGAGCATTTCTGGTCGCACAGCCTGTTGATGGGCCTGGCCGCGCAGGCGAT
The DNA here is from genome assembly GCA_019634795.1 of Dokdonella sp. Lineage (GTDB taxonomy): Bacteria > Pseudomonadota > Gammaproteobacteria > Xanthomonadales > Rhodanobacteraceae > Dokdonella. The sequence goes on along the minus strand of JAHCAR010000044.1, from coordinate 2,953 downwards.
CACGCTCAGGACGCGGGCCGCGCCCGCCGACGAGGTGTTCTGTCTTGGCTTGCTGGCGAGCGTCGGCGAGCTCGCACTGGCCACCCTCTATCCGGACGATTACGGGCAGGTGATCAAGGAACAGCAGAGCCTCGTCGACATCCCCCTGGCGGATCTCGAAGCGCGCAGATTCGCGCTCAACCATTCCGAGCTCACGGCGGCGATGCTTGCCGACTGGCAGTTTCCCGTGGTCTTCTGCGAGGCGGCCGGCGGTTTCGAGACGCTGGAGCGCAACGAGCTTGCGCTCGGCAGCCGCGAACTGACCCTGGCGCGCACCCTGATGTTGTCTGCCCAGACGGCCCGGATCTGCCTTGCGCACCCCGCAGATCGTGCCCATCTGATGCAAGCGCTGTTGCGGCTGGGGAACCACCTCGATCTCGATGAGGAGGCCTTGCTGGCCCTGTGTGATCAGGTGGTCGCCGAATGGCGGGTGTGGGGCGCCTTGCTCTCGGTCGGCTTCTCGGAGGTCCCACCCTTTGGCGAATTGGCGAGGGTCGCGACGGAGCTCCCGCCGCGCGACGGCACCTCGTCCGCGCCGTCGACCAATGCTGCCGCCCCCGAGCTGCCCGGTGCCACTGGGCTCAGGGTTGTTGTGGCGGATGACGATCCCGCGACCCGCTCATTGCTGCGGGGCGTGCTGGAGCGTGCGGGGCATCAGGTGTTCGAGGCGGTCGACGGGCGCAAGGGCCTCGAACTGGCCCTCGAGATCCAGCCCCAGATGATGATCATCGACTGGGTACTGCCGCAGATGGATGGGCTCGAGCTCACGCGCAGCCTGCGCCAGACCCGAATCGGTCGCGGCATCTATGTGCTGATGCTGACCTCGCAGGACGACGACGAGCGCCTCATCGAGGCGTTCGAGAACGGCGCCGACGACTTCGTCAACAAACCGCTGCGTCCGAGAGTGCTCGCCGCGCGGCTGCGTGCCGGCCAGCGGGTGATCTGCCTGCAGCAGGCGATCCAGAAGGACCAGGAAGAGATCCGCCATTTTGCGGCCGAACTGGCGGTGACCAACCGTCGCCTGCAGCAGGTCGCGTTGACCGATCCGCTTACGGGATTTCCCAACCGGCGTTATGCGGTCGATCGTATGCAGCAGGAGTGGGCGTCGTCGACGCGCACCTGGCGTCCGATGTGTTGCATGGTCATCGACATCGACCAGTTCAAGGCGGTGAACGATAGCTATGGGCACGATGTCGGCGACCAGGTGCTCAGCCAGGGTGCTGCTGCGATCAAGAGATCCCTGCGTGCCCAGGACGTCATTTCGCGGACCGGCGGCGACGAGTTCCTGGTCATCTGCCCGGATACCACGATGGAGGCGGCGCTGGTCTGTGCCGAGCGCATTCGCCGCTCGGTGGAGATCATGAGCATCAATGTCGGTGATCAGGTTCTGCGCGTCACCATCAGCGTCGGCGTGGCGGTGCGCGACCGCACGATGCCCGATCCGGATGTCCTGATCAAGCGCGCTGACGAAGGTGCCTATGTGGCCAAGGCGCAGGGGCGCAATCGGGTTGCTGCGCTGCAGATCGCAGATGCATCGAAATCGCTGCTCGCGAGTGTCGCTGGCGAGCGTGGATGATGGTGTGATCGACGGCGCTGCATGAGCCCGCCAGCCGCCGGGATATGACCCCGGTGTAGGCAAGAGTCTTACAAAAGACACGCTTCCATTCTGACTCAAGTTTCGGGCAGCGCCCGGTGTCGCCACTTTCCCGTTTACGAGAAGCTTGGGCCATCGAATAAAAGAACACGGCACGAGGGGTCAGCCATGCAAACGACCGGACTTCAGGAAGAAATCAGGGATCTGAATCTTGCTTACCTGATGCTCGCCCAGCAGATGCTGCGCGAGGATCGCGAGGCTGCAATGTTTCGCCTCGGGATCGGTGGCGACGTCGCCGAACTGATGTTGGGTCTGTCCCCGGCGCAACTCGTGAAGATGTCGAACAGCCAGATGATGCTGTGTCGTTTCCGCTTTGACGACAGCTCCCTGTTCGGCCTGCTCGCCGGCAATGGGCGCCAGGCCGCGACTGCCGGTGTGCATGCTGCGATCATCGCGGCGAGCAAGCCCGTCGCAGCCTTGGCCTGATCTCGAGACCTCCAATGCGCAACAAGAGCGTGATACAGGAAGCTGAAGATATCCAACGCGCGGTCGACATGATCCAGTTGGGTGCGCGAATGCAAATGCTCGAAGCGGAGACCAAGCTCAGCAGGGAGCGGTTGCTCAAGCTCTACAAGGAAGTGCGCGGTGTCTCGCCACCGAAGGGCATGCTCCCGTTCTCGACCGACTGGTTCATGACCTGGCAGCCGAACGTGCATTCGTCGCTGTTCATGTCGCTCTACCGTTTCATGTGCGACACCACCGGACTTTCCGGGCTCGATGCGATCACCAAGGCCTATCGCCTCTATCTCGAGCACATCGCGGCCGACGACATGGAAGAGGTGCTCAGCCTGACCCGCGCATGGACGCTGGTGAGATTCTTCGACGCAGATCTTCTGCAGCTTGCGACCTGTTCGTCATGTGGAGGCCGCTTCGTGGCCCATGCATACGATCCGACTCACGATTATGTCTGCGGCCTATGCAACATGCCCTCGCGGGCGGGCAAGGGGCGCAGATCGGCTTCTCCCCAGGAGCCCACAAACCGCTGACCTCCTCCTTGCTCGGCAAGGGGTTTTGACGCCGCTGCGAGCCAGCGGCGTTTTTTCGTCTACGGGTTCAAGCGCTCGCGGGCGTTCCGGTGCGGGCCAGCGGGTGCTCAAGTTTCTCCTGGCAACGCCGATACCGGAGACGTGAGGCCCGGCGGCGCCACGGTGGTGCCGGCCGGAGCCGATACGAACGAACGGGAAGGTATCGATGTTTCTCATCATCGGATATGTGCTGATCCTCGCAGCGTCGCTTGGCACCTACGCGGTGCACGGGAGC
>JAHCAR010000043.1 GCA_019634795.1 Dokdonella sp. | reverse complement strand
TTTGACACTTGCGTTGCGACGGCGGCGATCTGGCGTCTTCAGGAGGCGTTCCTGGCGGGTGCCAGGGGTCCCCGATTCAGCCGGATCGAGCGAAAACGGTGATTTCCTCGCGATCGTGGTAGAGCTGGCGGGCCCTCCAGTGCGCGACCCGGCCGGTGCCGGCGAGGGCAGCCTGAACCGTATCGCGGCAAAGCTGAACCTCGTCAAAGCGCTTCTTCATCGGCAGCTTCAGGTTGAATACAGCGAAGCGACAGCGCCCCTCGGCCAGCCATTCGCCGATCAGGGCCGCCACGCGTCGCGGCTGCTCGACCATGTCGCAGACCAGCCAGTCGACCGGCGCTTGCGGCCGGTAGCGAAAGCCGTCCTCGCGCAGGTGGGTAACGAATCCTGAATCGAGCAGCCCAGGATCCATCGGGCCATTGTCGACTGCGGTCACGTGGATCGAGCGTCGGACGAGCTGCCAGGTCCAACCGCCCGGGGCTGCACCGAGATCGACCGCGTGCATGCCCGGCTTGAGCCAGGCTTCGCGCTCGTCCGCGTCGAGCAGGGTCAGCAGCGCTTCCTCGAGCTTCAGCGTCGAGCGGCTCGGTGCGGCCGAGGGAAAACGCAACCTCGGGATGCCTCCTCGCCATTCGGAGGACTGTTCACGGAGCGCTTCGGCGATGAATGCGGTCCGCGCATCGACCAGGCAGACGTGCAGGCGCCAAGGCGATTGGGCGTCCAGCAGTCCGGCCCGCTTCATGTTCGAAATCAGCGCGTTGTTGAGGGAGCGGCACAGGCCGGCCAGTTCACGCGCCGCGTCGCTGTCGGGTGATTCGATCCAGGCATCCTGGTAGCGCCGGCCTGCCGCCTCGATCGTCGGCAGCAGGCGTGCGAGGCGGTCGCTCGTCGGCAGGTCGTCGATGCGTGCCGTGACGCGCAGCAACTGGCGGGCGAAGGTCAGGTCCTGCCAGCGCACCTGTTCGGCGAAGCGCTGCGCCTGGCCGGCATCCGGCAGGACGAATTCGACGAAACCGCTGTTGCGCTCGCTGCGCGCGAAGCCGCCGCTGGCCAGGCTGTGGTCATGTGCGGCAAGTTCCTGCGCGCACTCGCTCTCGAATCCGGGCCGGCAGTAGGCCAGCAGGCTGTGCCCGGAGGCGGTCACGTGGGCGACTCCGGAGGACACGGCCGTTCGGCGCGGTTCAATAGCTGACCCCGGCCTGACGTCGGTAGAGCTCGAAGACGCCGCAGGCCTTCTCGCGCAGCACGTCGCGACGTACCGCGATGGCGCGCTTCTCGAGTTCGCCGACCCAGTCCTCCGGCAGCGGGCCCTCGTCGAATTCGCTGAGGCGCATGACGTCCTCGGCGCGCGCTCCGATGATGAGTTCATCGATGCCGGCCCAGAAGCTCGCGCCGTAGCACATGGCGCAGGGCTGGGCGCTCGTGACCAGGCTATAGCGGGCACCGTCCTCGTTGAGACGGAACCGTCCAAGGGTGGCCTGCGCGCTCATGAAGGCCATGGTTTCGGCGTGGGCGACCGAGCAGGCCTGCGCGACCACGCGGTTGACGCCGACGGCGACCAGGGTCGCTCCATCGCGAAAGATCGCCGCCCCGAAAGGACCGCCGGTGTCGAGTTCGACATTCCTGCGGGCCAGGCCGATGGCCAGTTCCATGCGCGCCGCGTCGTCGGCATAGGCGCGGTCGAAATCGATTTCGGCATCGATCCAGTCGGGCAGGGTGAGTTCGATGCGATCGCGCCGATTCATTTGCCGGCCGCCCTGGCCCAGGTGTCGCGCAGGGTCACGACGCGGTTGAAGACCGGCTGCGCGGGCGAATGGTCGTGGCGGTCGGCGACGAAATAGCCCAGCCGTTCGAACTGCCAGGTCGATTCGGCGGCGGCCCCGGCGAGGTCGGCTTCGAGCCAGGCCCGGACCACGCGCCGCGACTCGGGATTGAGGTGGTCGCGATAGGTCTTGCCGTCGCTGTCGTCGTCCGGATCGGCAACGTCGAACAGGCGATCGTAGAGCCGGACTTCGGCAGCGATGGCGCTGCGCGCGTCGACCCAGTGGATCGTGCCTTTGACCTTGCGGTCCGCGCCCGGGCTGCCTGAGCGGGTCTGCTCATCGAGCGTGCAGCGCAGTTCCTCGACGTTGCCGTCCGCGGTCTTGACGACTTCCTCGCAGCGGATGATGCCGATCCCGCGCAGGCGCACTTCGCCGCCCGGGACGAGGCGGTGGAATCCCTTCACCGGTTCCTCGAGGAAATCGTCGCGCTCGATCCAGAGCTGCGGGGAGAAGCGCACGCTGCGTCGGCCGAAGGCCTCGTTTTTCGGATGGTTCGGGAAGTCCAGCGTTTCGGCATGATCATCGGCGAGGTTGGTCAGCACCAGCCGGAGCGGATTGATCACGCCCATGCGCCGCGGTGCACTCGCATCGAGTTCGTCGCGCACGCAATTCTCGAGCACGCCGAATTCAATCACCGAATTCTGCTTGCTGACCCCGGCGCGTTCCCAGAACGTGCGGATCGCAGCCGGTGGAAAGCCGCGCCGGCGCGCTCCGGTCAGGGTCGGCATGCGCGGATCGTCCCAGCCGTCGACCAGGCGGTCCTGGACCAGGGCCAGCAGCTTGCGCTTGCTCATCACGGTGAAATCGAGGTTGCCGCGGGCGAACTCGATCTGTTGCGGACGGCTCGGCGCGTAGCGCAGGCCGGCGGCGACGACCGACTCGGCGAGCTCGGGATGGGCCGGCAGGTCGATCTGATCGAGGCACCAGTCATACAGCGGCCGGTGGTCCTCGAACTCGAGCGTGCACAGCGAATGGGTGATGCCCTCGATCGCATCCGAAATGCAGTGCGCATAGTCGTACATCGGATAGATCGGCCAGGCATCGCCGGTGTTCTGGTGGGCCTGCTTGCGGATCCGGTAGATGGCCGGGTCACGCAGGTTGATGTTGCCGGCCGCCATGTCGATCTTCGCGCGCAGGGTGCGCGTGCCGTCGGCGAATTCGCCGGCGCGCATGCGCTGGAACAGGTCGAGGTTTTCGGCCACGCTGCGCTCGCGGAACGGCGAATTGCGCCCCGGTTCGGTCAGGGTACCGCGGTAGGCGCGCACTTCGTCGGCATCGAGGTCGCAGACGAAGGCCTTGCCGTCGGCGATCAGCTTCAGGGCGCAGCGGTAGAACACCTCGAAGTAGTCCGAGGCGTGGCGCTGCTCCGCCCATTCGAAACCGAGCCAGTGAACGTCCTCGCGAATCGCCTTGACGAATTCGATGTCCTCGCGCGACGGATTGGTATCGTCGAAGCGCAGGTTGCAGGTGCCGGCGAAATCGCGGGCGATGCCGAAGTTGAGGCAGATGCTCTTGGCATGGCCCAGGTGCAGGTAGCCGTTCGGTTCGGGCGGGAAACGCGTGTGCACCTTGCCGTCGTGCTTGCCGCTGGCGCGGTCGGCGCTGACGATCTGGCGAATGAAATTGGTCGGGGTGCTGTTCTCGGTCATGCCGATCCATCCGCGCGCGGCGGCAGTTGGTCAATCGGCAAGTTTAGCGGGTGAAAGCCGGGATTTGGGATTCGAGATTCGGGATTCGGAAAGCGAAAAAGCCGGGATTTGCCGCTGATCGACAGCAAGCGCCGACTTGAAGTGGGCGGATGAACCCGCACCCCGCGCCTTCCCGACTACCGACGCCCCGCGTTCAGCCCTGGGCGCTGCGCTGGCCGGCCATGGCGCGCAGGCGCAGGCGAACCGGTCCGCGCGCGGCGCGGATGTCGACCACGCGTTCGTGCTGGAGGGCCTCGATGACGCCGGCGTCGCCGAGGCTGGCGGCCACCGTGCGCACCGGGCGCATCAGGTCGTGCCAATGGAAGCCGATGCGCAGGGCGAGGGTCTGGGCGGCTTCGGAAACGCAGATCGTGCGCCCGGGGCCGCGCTCGATGAGCAGCTCGATGACGCATTCTCGGATGCGTTCGGCAAATGCGTCTTCCGCGAAGCTTTTGCTGATCAAGTCGGGAAAGCCCTGTGACGTCGAAGGAAAGGATCCATCGGCATGACTCCGCAGGCTCCCTTCCTGCGACGGCGAATTCCCCTGTGGCCCGGACCACCGCGGCTTCCTGCGCGATGGACGGGTCGGTGCCGATCATAACGCGTATTGATGGGCCATGTTCAAGCCCGGACATGTGCGGCATATGTCGTACAAGTTTATTTTCAATTGATTGATGATTCCCGGAGCCCGCTCTGCCCATGGCCGATGTCCGGCTCCCGTGTTGTCCGGTCCTGTATTGCCCCCGGGTAGGCAGCGAGCCTCGTGGGTCCGAACCAGGCATCGCATGACGGCCCGTTCGACGGTTACCATGGGCCGTCCCCGCAGGTCGCCAAGCCATGAAGATCATCTATCGCGCCGAGTCGATAATCGATGCCAACCTGGTCAAGTCGGCACTCGAATCAGCCGGCCTGATGGCCTTCGTCAGCGGTGAGTACCTGACCGGAGGCGTCGGTGAACTGCCGTGTTCGGGTCTGGTCAACGTGATGGTCGCCGACATCGACATCGAGCAGGCCAGCCCGATCGTCGAGGAAGTCGACAAGGCCCTGCGCGCCGATGTCGATCCGGCTGACGGGCGCTTTTTCGACTCGCCCGCGCTGGCGGGCGGCTAATTGCGAGTGCCGGAATCGGCCGCCTGCGGACCCGGTTCGGCCCGATGAATACGGATCGGTTGCCGCGCCCGGCCCTTCTGCAGATGGTCGCCGGCGCGGCGCTGATCAGCACCAGCAGCATCTTCGTCAGGCTGGCCCACGTCGGGCCGACCGTCTCGGCCTTCTACCGGGTCGCGTTCGGCGGCCTGTTCCTGTTCGCCGGACTGCTCGCGTTCGGGCGCTGGCAGCGCCTGCGCCGCTCGCATCTGCTCTGGATGCTGGTGCCGGCGCTGGCCTTTGCCCTCGACCTGATGCTCTGGCATCGCAGCATCCTGCTGGTCGGTCCCGGGCTGGCCACGCTGCTGGCCAACTTCCAGGTCTTCGTGATGGCCCTGGCCGGCTGGCTGCTCCATCGCGAGCGTCTGCATCCGCGCTTCCTGTTCGGCGTGGCGCTGGGCTT
>JAHCAR010000042.1 GCA_019634795.1 Dokdonella sp. | reverse complement strand
AGCAGCAGGACGAACAGTGCACGCATGCGCGTTGACTCCCGAAATTGATCGGGCCGGTGATCGGGCCCGGGCGGCGACGCGAAACCAAATGCCAGCGCGCTGCCCGCACCGGCTTCCAGCACATAGATGGCGTCGGCGGTCGTCGCAATCAAGCATCAGACCCTCCCTAGGCTACGCCACGCCCGTGCAGGGCGGCAGCGCCATAGGTCATTGGCGGGTTCCACGCTTTCGTCTGTGGCCTTGCTCGCAAGGCCACGCTCAGAGCGGGGCGAACAGTTCGGCCAGGTCGTCCTCGTCGAAGCGCAGCGATTGCGTGCTGCCGCCTTCCAGGACCGCGGCCGCGAGTTCGGCCTTGCGCTCCTGCAGGGCGAGGATCTTCTCCTCGACCGTGCCGGTGCAGATCAGCTTGTAGACGAACACCGGCTTGTCCTGCCCGATGCGGTGCGCGCGATCGGTGGCCTGCGCCTCGACCGCGGGATTCCACCACGGATCGTAGTGGATCACGGTGTCGGCCGCGGTCAGGTTGAGGCCGACGCCGCCGGCCTTGAGGCTGATCAGGAAGATCGGCACCTCGCCGGCCTGGAAGCGAGCCACGAGTTCGGCGCGCTGCGTGCCCGGGGTCTGCCCGGTCAGCATCTGGTACTTGTGCTTGCGCAGGGTCAGGGCCTTGGCGATCAGTTCGAGCATCTCGGCGAACTGGCTGAAGACGAGGATGCGGCGGCCTTCGTCGACCAGGCTGTCGGTCAGTTCGAGCAAGAGGTCGAGCTTGGCCGACTCCTTGATGCGTTTGGCGCCTTCGAGCTTGACCAGGCGCGGATCGCAGCATGCCTGGCGCAATTTGAGCAGGGCATCGAGGACGATGATGCCGCTCTGCGCGAGCCCGCGCTTCTGCACCTCGGCAAGGACGCGCTCGTGCTGGGCCAGGCGCAGCGTCTCGTAGAGTTCGCGCTGGGCGCCATCGAGTTCGACATGGCGTGGGATGAAGGTCTTTTCGGGCAGGTCGGCGAGCACGTCTTCCTTGCGCCGGCGCAACAGCAGTGGCGCGATGCGCCGACTCAGGCGCTCGCGGCGTTCGGCGTCGTTGTGCTTCTCGATCGGCGTGCGGTAGAAGCGCGTGAAGTGGCGGTCGCTGCCGAGCAGGCCGGGCTCGACCGCGTCGAACTGCGCCCACAGTTCGCCGAGGTGGTTTTCCAGCGGCGTGCCGGTCATGGCCAGGCGCCGTCGCGCCGAAATCTCGCGCACGATCCGGGCCGCCTGGCTCTTCGAGTTCTTGACCACCTGCGATTCGTCGAGGACGAGCAGGGCATATTCATGCGCGAGCAGGGCGTCGCGGTCGCGGGCCAGCAGCGGATAGGTGGTGATGACGAGGTCGTGGTGCGGAATCGCATCGTGCAGGCCGCCGCGAGTCGGCCCGTGCAGGACCAGCACGGAAAGATCCGGCGTGAACCGCCGCGCCTCTTCGCGCCAGTTCGAGACGAGGCTGGTCGGCGCGACGATCAGGGCGGGGCGGTCGAGCCGGCCGCGCTGCTTTTCGGCGAGCAGGTGGGCGAGCACCTGCACAGTCTTGCCGAGGCCCATGTCGTCGGCAAGTACGCCGCCAAGGCCGGCGTCGGCGAGGAAGCCGAGCCAGGCCAGGCCGTCGCGCTGATAGGCGCGCAGGGTCGCATGGAAGCCGGGCGGCTCGCTCGCCGGGGTTCGCGCATCGCGCAAGCGGGCCAGCTCGGCGCGCAGGCGTTCGCCGCCGCGCCACGGCATCTCGCTGCGCGCGGCGAGCTCGTCGAGGACGCTGGCCTGGGAGCGGCGCAGGCGCAGGCTGCCGCGCTCGATCTCGCGTTCGGGCATGTCCTGCAGCCACTCGAGCAGTGGCGCCATGAGCTGGCGCAGGCGTTCCAGCGGCAAGGGCACGCGCCGGCGGCCATCGATCGGCACCAGCCACAGGGCATCGGGCTCCTCACCCTTGCGCGGATGCAGCGGAAAGCCCGGATCGGCAAGCAGCCGGCGCAGGATCGGCAGCAGGTCGACGCGCTCGCCGCCGATGTCGATGCCGAGGCTCAGATCGAACCAGGCGTTTCCCGACTCCTCGATTTCGGCGTACCAGTCGTCGGGTTCGTCGAGCAGTTCGAACGGGAAGCCGGCATCGGTCTCGAGCCGGAAGCCGTGGTCGCGCAGGCGCGGTGCGAGGGCGAACAGGTGTTCGGCGGCGATCAGCTGGCCGCGTCGCGGTTCGAGCACGAAGTCGCCATCGCTGAACACGTCGCGCGGCACGTTCGGCATGCGTGGCAGCAGGTCGATATCGATCAGTCCGAGCGCCTCGAGCTGCTCGACCGCGGCGATCTCGGCCGAGCGGTCGCGCACGATGTCGAGCAGGCGCCCCTTGTAGAGGCGACGTTCGCGCGGCCTGACCGGGGCGAACGGCAGGCGCGGACCGTCGTAGTCGAAACTCAGGCGTACGCAGCCGGCCTGGTAGCGATGCGGCATGCCGTTCTGGTGGGTCAGCAGCGGAAACGCGCGCAGGGTCAGGACCGGTGTCGGGACCGCGTGATGGGTCTCCGGTGCGCTCGCCCTGGCCGGCTTCGGCAAGCCTTCGAGCTGGCGGGTCTTGTGCCAGTGTTCGACCACGAACTCGGCGTGCTCGGGCATCAGCGCCGGTGCACGCAGGGCCGCATCGATGACCTGGGCATCGCCATCGACCCGACCGAGGGTCGGCCCCGATGCGTCGAAGTACCAGATGTGGGCGATGCGCAGCAGGCGTGTCGAGCTATCCGAGCCTTCGAGCTGCGGCACGAGTTTCTGGTTGCCATCCTCGGACAGCGTCCAGCCCCAATCGAGCGTGCGCTTGTCGCCGAGGGTAACCTGCCCGCGCGAGGGCTTCTCGACGAAGCAGGGATAGTCGTTGAGGAGGATTTCGAGCAGGGCCTCGTCACGTTCGCCGCTGAGCGGATACCACGCGCTCGATGCGTAATGCGGACTGGCCATGCGCAGCCGGGCCACGTGCTCGAACTGGCGCGGGGTCAGGCGCTGCCACGGATCGGCGCCGAACTGGAACTGGCCGACCGGCTGCGGCGCGCCGAGGCCGCCGCGCTTGTTCGGTTTCAGCCACACCGGCTGCGCCTGCATGCCCGGCAAGGTGCCGTCGCCGATGCGCAGCAGGATGCCGAACACCAGGCCCGCGTCGGTCGGCGGCTTGCGCAGGGGCGCCCTTGGATGGGCACTGAGCGCATCGAACCATGGCTTCCAGGCACCGAGGTCGGCACGTGGTGCGGTGGCGGGAGTCGGGTTATAGGCCTCGGAGCGGGCGCCGAGCATCTTCAGCGCGATCGCCGCGACGTGCTTGCATTCGCCCTCGAGCGGGCACGTGCACTGGGTGTCGAACTTGGGCTTGCCGCCGTTCAGGCCGATCAGGATGGCCGCCGTATAGGGTTCCGGCTCGCGCCCCTGGACCGCCCCGAACAGGGTGCCGGCATCGTCCGAGCGCTCGTACCAGACCTCGCGCACGCGCCCGCGCCGCACGTAGTCGGCGCCCTTGGCGAGGGTGTGCTGATCGAGCACCGCATTGGCGCTGCGCGAGAGCAACTGGCGGAAAAAAGACTCTTCCATGCGACGCAGATCGACCGATCGGCAAAAGCGAACAGACAATCGTGCCTGCATGCGCCGGGTTCGTCCAGCGCTGCGGCGCGCGCATCAGGCCGGGCGCGATGGCATCAGTGCGGCACCGGCGGCAGCGGATCGATCAGCCGAAAAACCAGTAGCACACGCCGATCGAGGCGAGCACGCCGCAGAGTTCGGCGAACAGTGCGCAGCCGACTGCATGGCGGGCGCGCTTGATGCCGACCGCGCCGAAATAGACGGCCAGCACGTAGAAGGTCGTTTCGGTGCTGCCCTGCATGGTCGCGGCGAGCAGGGCCGGGAAGCTGTCGACGCCGTGCGTGGTCATCGTCTCGATCAGCATCGCGCGCGCCGCGCTGCCCGAGAACGGCTTGACCAGGGCGGTCGGCAGGGCATCGACGAAACGCGTGTCGAGGCCGGATTCGGCGACCAGCCAGCGAATGCCGTCGAGGGCGAAATCGAGGGCACCCGAAGCGCGCAGCACGCCGACCGCGCACAACATCGCGACGAGGTAGGGCAGCAGGTTCTTCGCCACGTCGAATCCCTGGCGCGCGCCTTCGACGAAACTTTCGTAGACGGCGACCTTGCGCAGCGCGGCGACGAGCAGGAACAGCATGATGATGGCGAACAGGACGAGGTTGCCGAGCAACGACGAGAGCGCGGCCAGGGCCGTCGCCGACAGCGTCGCGAGCACGGCGATGAAACCGCCAAGGAAAAGGGCGCCGACACCGAGAAAGCCGAGCACGACCGGATCCCAGAGTTTCAGGCGCTGGACCAGGGCGACGCTGAGCAGCCCGGCCAGCGACGAGGCGCAGGTGGCGAGCAGGATCGGCAGGAACACCAGGGTCGGATCCGGCGCGCCCTGCTGCACGCGGTACATGAAGATCGACACCGGCAGCAGGGTCAGCGACGACGCATTCATGACCAGGAACAGGATCTGCGCGTTGCTCGCCGACTCAGGCTCCGCATTCAGCGTCTGCAGTTCGCGCATCGCGCGCAGGCCGATCGGGGTCGCCGCATTGTCGAGGCCGAGGCCGTTGGCGGCGAAGTTCAGAGTGATCAAGCCGATCGCCGGATGGCCGCGTGGCACGCCGGGCATCAGGCGCGCAAACAGCGGGCCGAGCCAGCGCGCCAGGGCGGCGACCAGGCCGGCCTGTTCGGCGATCTGCAGGAAGCCGAGCCACAGGCTCAGCGTGCCGAAAAGCAAGACCATCACCTCGACCGAGAGGCGCGCCATGTCGAAAAGGCTGGCGACCATCGCGGCGAACACGGTCTCGTCGCCGCCGACCAGCCAGCGCGCCAGTCCAGCGACGGCGGCGGTCAGGAAAAAGCCGAGCCAGAGTTTGTTGAGCATGCCCGTTCAAGCATCGCACAGTCGTCGCGATCGGCGCAGGGGAACCTGGCTGGGGAAGGCATCGGCGCCGGCTGGCGAAGCGAGCCGGCGCCCGACGGATCGACTGCGCTCAGTCGTGGCCGATCAGTTGTTCGGCATGCGCGCTGAACTCGGCGACGCGACCGGCATCGACGCTCTTGCGCAGGGCGCGGCGGAACTCGGGAAGCAGTTCAAGCAGGGCCTCGCGGGTCGGGGCCTTTTCGATCTTCTGGTTGAACAGGAAGGCGCGCAGGCCGACCTTGGCGGTCAGCATGCGGGTCATGAAATCGCGCGCGGGCTGCAGCGATTCGCCATCATTGGCCGAGCGCGAGGCGCTCGCGGCGACCGGCTTCGGTGCCGGGCGAGCTTCCGGCGGCGGCGCGGTGATCTCTTCCTTGGCCGCGACGATCGGCGCCGCTTCCGGCACGAGCGCAAGCGCTTCGCCGCCGTCGGCGACCTCGATCATGCCACCGGCGGCAAGTTCATCGAGCACGTGGTCGATCTCATTGATGGCCGCGAACTGCTGGCGGATACCCGCCACGGTACGCTCGCCGTTGAAGCTGTAGAAAAACCCTATTCTGACCGCAAGAATCCGCCGCCCGGGCGGATTTTGTTTTGGTGTCGGAGATCACTTCGCAATGTTGCATTGGTCCCGCCATCTCCGGATCTGGCGCCTGGCGACTTTCAACGCCAATCGGGGCGAATTTGGCGCGCGCAGGGCGGGCGGTTTTCCGCTTACGCGGCGATCCTTCCGTAGACCTGCAGTTTCGCCACGTTGTGGACGATGCAGAAGAGCTTCCATTGCGTGTCGACCTTTGTTTTTCCGCGCAGCGTGAATCGACGCAGGCCGCGCTGCTGGGTGTGGCCGAACACCGGCTCGACCAGACCCATGCGCTGGGCGTAGATCGCGCGGCCTTTGGCGCTGTCGATCTTCTCGCGCATGGCCCGGCAGTGCGGATTGGGCCGCTGGCTTTCAACGCTGCCGTGGAAGAAGGCCACTTGCCGGACGGCGGTGACCTCAGGCTTGCGCAGGCACTGGCGGCGCAGCGGACAGGATGAGCAGGTCTCGGCGGTGCCCTTGAACACGATGGCCTTGCGGCCGTTGATGATCGCGTTGGCGCTGTTGAGCTTGAGTGACTTTCCGGCCGGGCATAGGCAGGTGCCGTTCGTTGGATCGAAGGTGAAATCCCGTGGCAGGAAGGTCTTGGCCGTGCTTGGGCGCTTGTGCACGCTCGGCCCGGCGTAGCGCGGGTCGCGCTGGCGCATCTGGCCGTCGGCGATATAGCCGTTGATGCGGTCGTCGGCCAGTGCCTTCAGGCCGCGTTCGCTGTGGTAGCCGGCGTCGGCCAGGTAGGCCGCGCCATCGGCGCTGCCCGCTTCACCGATGGCGGCCAAGTGTCCGCGCAGGCCATCGATCACCGGCTTGAGCAGGTCGTGTTCCTGTGGGCTGCCATGAGCCTGTGCCTCCACAATCACCTGATGGGCGCCATCGACGGCAGCGACACCGATATAGCCTTGCACGACACCGTGGCCGCTCTTGAGGGTGGCGCTATCGGCATCGGTCAGGTTGCGCTTGATCGGCTTGCCCTTGGCGCCGATGCGTTCGGTCGTGCCGGCCAGGGCCGCGCGCAGCTTGGCGGCATTCTTGCGCAAGGTGGCGAGGGTGCGTTCTTCGTGTTCGCGCCGGTAGTCCTGGTTGGGATCGAGCGCCTCGCGGGCATCCTGCTCGGCATGCGCCTTAACCAGATGGGCGATGACGCGTTCCATCTTCGCCGCCTTGCGCTCGAAGTCGGCCCGCGTGCCGCTCCACTCCCTGGAGGCGTTCGAGGGCAGCTTGCAGCCATCGATGGCGAACATGGCCTTGCCGATCAAGCCTTGCGCGTTGCACACCATGAGGACGTCGCGAAACACGGCCTCGACTTCCTGGCCCAACGTCGCCACGAAGTGCGCGAGGGTGGTGAAGTGGGGCTGCTGGTCACAGGCCAGGGCAATGAACGTCACGTTCTCGACGCAGGCCCGCGCCATCGTACGCGAGGAGGTGATTCCCCGCGAGTAGGCAAACAGGACTACCTTGAGCAACACGGCCGGATCGTAGGCTGGCGCACCGGTCTCGTCGTTCTTGAAGCGTGCAGCAAAGCGCCCGAGATCGATCTCGTGGTCGATCAGATAGCTCAGCGCATGCTCGAAGGTCCCGGGCAGCAATTGCCGGCCGTAGGACACCGCGATCATCTTGGTCTG
>JAHCAR010000041.1 GCA_019634795.1 Dokdonella sp. | reverse complement strand
TCAGGCAGCGACTTCGCCAGCCGTGTGCTCGTTCGGGTCGATCAACGGCTCGCTGCGGCAAGTCACGCCGGTCGCATCGACACCCTGCGCGATGCCCTGGTCGAACTGGCCGATCTGCTGCGCGAACGTCCCGCTGAGTGCACGCGATTCTTCGATAGCCGCAGCTTGAGTGCGCGCATGCCGGCGATCGACGCGCTGGTCGATGAGTTTGGCAACGTCGGTGACGACGTCGAGGGCAGCGTTGAGACAGACGGCGTAGCGGGCGACGACCTGTGGCTGGTGCCGGTGCGTCGCATCTAGACCCCACAGGGTGCCGGCAGCACGCGGCACCCTCTCTTCGCCGCCGGGGCGGGGGGCTTTTTCGAGTGGGCCATTTCACTGGAAAAAGCCGTCAATCTGCATCAAATGGCGAGTGAATCGTGCGGGCTCAACTGAGCCGCCGTTTGCGTCCGGTCAGCCCATGAAACCGGAACCGCCGCAAGGCGCTGGGCCCTGTCGCTTCATCACCCGGTCGGGAAGAGATCACTTCCCGAGCCGGGGCGTGCGATCTCCCGATTTTTCTCATTCTGGAGGTCGTCATGCAAATCAGTCCCACCGAGCTCATCGCGAGCGCCACCGGCGTCGCCGATCCAGAGCGCCTGGCCGAGATCGAGCGCTGTCTGCGCGTCGAAGTTCTGATGTCGACGCTGGACTCGGTCGATCCCGAGGTCTTGTCCCGCTGCGCCCGTGGTGCGCTCGCCCTGATCGAAGCTCGAGCGCACGCGCGCTTCGTGTGCATGGAGTTCTGCGGGCAGGGCGATCCGTTCTTCGGCGGCAGCGCCGATGATCGCACCCTGCTCACCGATGGCCGTTTCGGCCACCGCTCCGGGCGCAATCCGCCGGCGCGCTTTGTCGATGCGAAGACGGCGCTCGAGGCCGGCCGCAAGGCCGTCAACCGGCGCGGGTCAGCACTCCTCAGCGCCATCGAAATGCCCTGAGTGAGGCGTCACCGACGCCTCTCACGCCTCAACACCGCGACCGATCGCCCGCCCCGATCGGGCGCCGCGTCGGCCGCTCATTCTTGGAGGATTTCATCATGCTGTCCATCCAGCACTATCCGGATCTCTTCGTCGATGCCTGCCTTCGCGATGAAGATTCCGAGCTGCTGTTCCTGTCGATGTTTGGCCGGGACACCTCGATGCTGCAGTTCTTCGCGGCCTTCTCACTGAAACGCAGTGAAGGCGGTTTGCTCGAGGGTGAGCAGGCGGCCTTTACGGTCCTTGACGGCGAGCGCCCCCATTCGGTCTTCGTGACCGATCCGGACCGCCTCGACAAGCTCACCGGACGGTTGCCGCAGCGCAACCTGTTCGGCAACCTGACCCACACCTGGCTCTACGATCCCAAAGTCATGAGGCCGGACCATGCCAGTCGCAGCGCGTGGCTGCTCAGTGACGGCGGTGATCAGGCACGCCAGCGTGATCGCCTGTGGGCGCTGGTCAAGGAGCTCAGCCCCTTGCCGCTGCTCGACCACTGGGCCGACACGGTGCTCGATGGTCTCGGCGAGCGAATCGTTCGCCCGCTGTCCGGGTTTCGGGCACCCCCGATCGGGCGTGTCGGCGGCTTTCACGTGGCGCTCACCGAGCGTTTCGAGGACATCGTCTCCGCCGCGGTTGCCCAGGGGGTCCTGACGCTCGAAGCCGAGCAGGGCTCTGATGAGGGGCCGGCGCGCCTGGCCCGCGTTGCGGACAGTCTGCCGCCGCCATCCACCCCCAGCGAGCCGCTGTTCGAGCTCGGCAAGGTGGTCATGACCAGCGGCATACGTGCCTTGCTCGAGTCCGACCCGTCGCTCGTGGAGCGTGCTCTGGCCCGCCATGTGCGCGGCGACTGGGGTGCCGTGTGCGCCTCGGACGCGAAGCTCAACGATGCGGCCCTGAAAGACGGTGGGGCCCGTTTTCTGTCCGCCTATCCGATCGATGACTCCCAGCCGTGCGAGGGTTTCGGCCACAACACGCTGTGGATCATCACCGAGTGGGACCGCAGCGTCACCACCGCGCTGCTGCCCGCCGAGTACTGACCCAGGACACCCGTCCGCCGGCGCCGACGCCGTGTTTCTCAACCCCTGCGGGGATCGCCCCCGCCGGGGGCGGTCTGCGCATTTTTTGTTCGTGGAGATCCTCATGCACAACCCGCAAGCTGCACACTCGCCGGGGGCACCCTGCGCCCCGGCCAAGCTCTCGCTCCCCGAGTTCGTGGAGCACTTTGGCGACAGCCTCCTCGATGCGGTCCGCCGGCAGAACCCGCCGATTTACGACGGGCGCGCCAACGCTGCGCGCGATGCGCTCATGGATGCGCTCAAACGCACGCCGTTTCCGGCCCAACGCGAAGTGGTCCAGGCGGTGACCCGGCGCCTCGTCGATATCGATGCCCCGGACGCGGTGATCAATGCCGAGATGGGCACCGGAAAGACCATCATGGCGATCGCCACGGCCGCCGTCATGCATGCGGAAGGTTTCAAGCGCACGCTCGTCCTTTCACCGCCGCACCTTGTCTACAAGTGGCGTCGGGAGATCAGGGAAACGGTCGCGGGGGCCCGGGTGTGGATCCTCAACGGCCCGGACACCCTGGGCAAGCTGCTGGCGCTTCGCGCGGCGCGCGAGGCGCCGACAGTGCCCGAGTTCTTCATCCTGGGCCGGGTGCGCATGCGCATGGGCTTTCACTGGCGCGCGGCGTTCGGCGTGCGTCGTACGGCGTTTCGTGACGACCGCGGCGAGCTGCATCGGGTGGAATACGCGTCTTGTCCCGATTGTGGCCAGTGGCTTGCTCACGCGGGCGACGACGGGGCCGACATGCCGATGTCGGCGCAGATGGCCCGGGTGAGTCTGGAGACCGACCGGCAAAGCTGTCGCCATTGTGGATCCCGGCTGTGGACGCTGTGCCGGCGCGGCAAGCAGCAGCGCTCG
Organism: Dokdonella sp.; assembly: GCA_019634795.1. GTDB lineage: Bacteria > Pseudomonadota > Gammaproteobacteria > Xanthomonadales > Rhodanobacteraceae > Dokdonella. The sequence continues at coordinate 4,616 of JAHCAR010000041.1, read as the reverse complement.
CGTTGCGAGATCGTGCGCGACGCCCTGAAGCAGATGCCCACCATCGGCCCCAGGACGGCGGATCGCCTGCTGGCGAGCTTTGGTGAAGATCTGCTCAGTTCGATGCTCGAGGACAACGTCTTCGAGTTCATCAACCTCATGGACGCCGAAGGCGAGCTGGTTTTTTCCGATCGCCAGGCGCAGCGCATGGAGCGGGCCCTGTCCACCATGGAGTTCGCGTTCGGCCAGGGTGATTACCAGCCTAGCGAATTCGTGAAACGCTATCTTCCGCAAGGCTTCTTCGGCTTGCTGGTGGTCGACGAGGGGCACGAGTACAAGAACCAGGGCAGCGCGCAAGGGCAGGCCATGGGGGTGTTGGCGAGCAAGTGTTCCAAGGTCCTGCTCCTCACCGGCACGCTCATGGGCGGCTACGCCGACGATCTCTTCTTTCTGCTCTGGCGCCTCAATCCGGGCGTGATGATCGAAGACGGCTTCAGGGTGAACGCCCGCGGCTCGCTGGGTTCTGCGGCGATGGGCTTCATGCGCGAGCATGGGGTGCTCAAGGACATCTACAAGGAGTCGGCGAGCACCTCGCATCGCACCGCGAAGGCCCGCAGTCGCAGTCACCGCACGGGCAAGGGGCCGGGGTTTGGTCCCAAGGGCATCATGCGCTATGTGCTGCCGGCGACGGTCTTTCTGAAGCTCAGGGATATCGGCGCAGCCGTGCTCCCGGCGTACCGCGAGATCTTCCAGGAAGTGCAGATGACCGAGGCGCAAGCCGAGGCCTATCAGAAACTGTCCACTGTGCTCAGCGCCGAGCTGCGTCAGGCTTTGCGCTGCGGCGACGCGACCTTGCTCGGTGTGGTCCTGCAGGTGCTGCTGGCCTGGCCCGACTGCTGTTTCAGGGACGAGCTGGTTCGGCATCCCCGGACCCGCGGTCAGCTCGCCTTTCAGCGGGCCGTCTTTGCGGACGACGAGATCACGCCCAAGGAGGCGGCATTGATCGAACTGTGCCGTCGGGAGAAGGGCAGGGGCCGCAAGGTGCTGGTGTATTCGATCTACACCGGGACGCGAGACACCACTACGCGGCTTCGCCGGCAGCTCGAGCAGTGCGGTTTCAAGGTGGCGGTGCTGCGCGCAAGCGTCCAGGCCGCGCGTCGGGAAGACTGGGTGGCGGATCAGATCGAGCGCGGTATCGATGTGCTCATCACCAATCCGGAGCTCGTCAAGACCGGCCTCGATCTGCTGGAGTTTCCGACCCTCGCGTACATGCAGTCCGGCTTCAACGTGTACACGCTTCAGCAGGCCTCACGGCGCTCCTGGCGAATCGGCCAGCGCCAGCCCGTCGATGTGGTGTTCTTCGGTTACGGCGGCAGCTCGCAGATGAGCTATCTCGAGCTCATGGCGAAGAAGATCGCCGTATCCCAGTCGACCTCGGGCGAGCTGCCCGATTCAGGCCTCGATGTGCTCAACCAATCCACAGAGAGCATCGAGGTGGCGCTGGCGAAGCAATTGATCGCCTGAGCATTCATTCATCCACCCGAGCGGGGTTCGCGCCCCGCAAGGGGTGCGTTCCCCGCGCAACTCTTGAGGAGTACACCATGAGCAATGAGACAGCGTCCGCCGACGCGGCCTGGAATACCCATCGCTGCTATACCGACGCGGGCCAGCGCATCGCGGCCGCCGTCCTCAAAGACGGACGGGTCGCCTTCGTCGATGTTGACCGCCAGATCGACGCCGTCACGACGGCGTCAGTGTTCGGCGTCACGCCGCAGGGTCGGCGGCCAACGCCGAGCGAGCTCGAATCCTTCGTGATGAACGAATACGACCATCTGCGCTGCACGTGGGGACTCGATGAGCCCGAACATGTCGCGCTCAGGGATCCGCTGCGTCAGGCAGCCCTGGACGTTCAATCCCGATCGGAGCTCATCTAAGCCCGGCCCCGCACCCGCGGGGCTTTCCCGGAGCGCCTTCGAGCAGGGTGCTGCGGGAAAGAGCGCCGGTTCTACATGCTTTTTGCGCCGGCATTCCAATGACAGTCAGCCACCGAAACTGTCGGGCCCTGGGCCTGTGGCAACGTAGCCGCTTTTTTTTGCCTTTTCACCCACTGGGGAGTCCCTCCCCAGCGGATGGCTCCCCGCTTCAACAAAGGAGTCATCCATGTTGCACTACCAGATCCAGTGCCTCGGTGAGAACCGGGGCATCCCGCGCCTGTGGCTTCAGGGGCGGGTGCTCGAGGTGGCCGGGTTCGCGCCCGGCATGGCCTACTCGGTGGAGCTCGGCGAGCACCGGCTGCACCTGCGGGCCTCGTCCAGTGGCGAGCGCGTGGTCTCCGCCAGGCGCCGCGCCGATCGAACCCTGTCGGTCATCGATGTGAACAGTCGGCGCTTGCTCGGGCCGCTGTCAGCGTTTCGCACGCTGCGCATCGTCGTGCTCGGGCCCGGCGAGATGCTGGTCACGCCCACCGCCTCTGAAGCGCGCCGTCTCGAGCGGCTGGCCGGCGCCCTGTCCCGGCTGCTCTGCGGCGACACGCTGGCCGCGGGCTCGGTCTGTCATGGCGGCGGCATCCTCTCTCATGCGGCCCACCAGGGCCTAGCCCAGGCGGGCCTTGATTGCTCGCTGGCCTGGGCCAATGAAATCCGGTCCGAGCTGATCGACCACGCCAGCGGGGTCAACGGGTGCTGGGAGCCCGACACCATCGGCCTCGCGGCTCCGCTGCAGGAGCTCGCCTTCGATCAAAAGGCGCTCGCGCGCCTGCCCGGTGTGGATCTGCTCGAGGCCGGCCTGGCGTGTTCCGGGGCCAGTGCCAGCGGTCGCGCCAAGCGACATCTGGCAGTGCCCGAAGCGCATCCCGAGGTGGGCCATCTGGTGGCGGGCTTTCTCGCGCTGGTGGCGCAGGTCAATCCTCTCGTCATCCAGATCGAGAACGTGCCGCTCTATCAGGACACCGGCTCGGCTTGGATTCTGCGCAATCAGCTCCGTGACTGGGGCTACGTGGTGCACGAGATCGTGCTCGATGGCGCCCAGTTCAATGCCCTCGAGCATCGCAAGCGCCTGTGCCTGGTCGCGGTCACCGAAGGGGTGCCGTTCTCGTTCGACGCGCTCGAGCGTCCCGCCGTCGAGGCCCAACGCCTGGGCGACATCCTCGAGCCCATTCCCCTCGACGACCCGTGCTGGTCGGCAATGGCGGCGCTGAAGCGCAAGGAAGTCCGTGACCGTGCCGCCGGCAAGGGTTTCCGGATGCAGATCTTCGATGCCGAGAGCTCGAAGCTCGCGACCCTCACCAAGGGCTACGCCAAGCGTCGCAGCACCGACCCTCGGCTCCGCCATCCCTCCAATCCCGAGCTGCTTCGCCAGTTCACCCCGACCGAACACGCGCGGGCCAAGCACATCCCGGCCCATCTCGTGGCAGGGGCCAGCAGCACGCTGGCACACGAGATTCTCGGTCAGTCGATCGTCCATTCCGCCTTCGTAGCGGTGTGGCAGCTCATCGGTCGATCGCTCCTCGAGTGGTCCATCGCGGAGCAATCGCATCCATCCCGGGCGCACCGCGCCTGAATCGCACATCCATCCATCCATCCATTCATTCATTCACTGAGGAGCGAACATCATGAGCATCGTTACTGAAGGTTTGACGCTCGACGAGGTGGGGGAGGGCGCGGTCATGACTGAGCAGACCCTCCATGGTCCGGCCACTTGCAGCCGATCACGGGATCAGGAATGCCTCGCCAAGGCAGCGGACGACGCGAGCGCGCTGGTGCAAGACCTCAGAGCGCTCGCGCAAGCGCGAGACCCCTTGCTGGCTGAACTGGCGCTGCACGATCTCACGCCCGCAGTGGCCCTCATGAAGCACCTGTCGCGATTGCGCACGCTGCGCGTCTCGTAGCTTGCCGACAGTCCAGCGCAGCACGAACCGGGTCCGTCAGCGCTGGTGACCGACCCGGGTTCTCCCTGTGAGAACCGCTTCATCCCGCGTTGCACGCGATATGTCGATTCCCTAGAATCCAGGCATCACCTCACCGCTCTCGCGGTGGTTGCAGCCGGTCAGCCCCTGACACCGGAACAGCCTTCGGGCTTGGGGCCATGTCATGTGATTCACAACCCTCGCGGGGCTCTCCCGCCGGGGAGGCCTTGCGAACTTTCTTTGGAGGCCTCCATGAAGTCAATCCAGGCGACCTTGCACACGATGTTCCGCCCACCTCGCAAGAGGCTGCGCGCGGACCCGCACCGCAAGGCGCGCGAACACGCCAAGGCCCTTGCACATAAGCACGGCATCGAGATCGAGAGGTTTCCGGACGGCGGCATGATGCTGTGGCCACCGGCCGGAATCGAAGACGATCCCTTTGAAGGCGATCATTTCGCCAACGACTGGCACGAGGCATTGAACATGCTCAAGGCCTACGCTGCCCTGCTCGACGCCAGGTAGCGCCGAGCCAAGCCGGTTTCAATTCAACCCCGTGGGGAGTTCTTCCCCGAGCGGGGAGGGCTCTCCCATTTTTTCGGAGACTGCCATCATGGAATTCACCACGCCGGCAACCCCGCTGGCCGACTCTGCTCTGCTCGAGGCCTATTTCGGCGCCGAAGCCGAGGACGTTCTCGAGGCCTGCAATGGCTCGTGGCAAGTAGTGCTGTCAAAA
>JAHCAR010000040.1 GCA_019634795.1 Dokdonella sp. | reverse complement strand
TGGGCGAGCGTCGCAGATCCGGCACTCGCCCGCCGCGCCGCCCCTGCTTGCGTCAGCATTGGCAAACCTGCCAGGTGACCTGGCAGCTCAAGGCGCAGCCTTTCAGGCTCACGCTTTCAAGACTTCTTCAGTCCGGCACGTCTCCGTGCGCGATCTGCTCGAGCAAGGCCAGGTCGACCGAGAATTGGTACTGATTGCGCAACATCGGCCCGAGCACGTGCTCGCGCTTGAGTGCGGCGAGCACCCGGCTTGCGGTCTCCACGGTAATGCCGAGCATGGCGCCGAGGTCCTCGACGCCGAAGCGGAACACCTCGTCGGCCGTGCCCGGCTTGCGCAGCCGCAACAGCAAGCGCGCCATGCGTACCCGCGCGCTGCCGCTACCGGCCGCCAGCTCGGACAACCACGCGCCCGCCTCACTGAGCGCGGCCTGATACTTTTCGAAGATGCGATGGCGCAAGGCCTCGTTGCTGTCCGCAAGCGATCGAATCACGGCAATCGGGATACGGCACGCGGTCACCTCACCGAGCGTCACCCCCGTGCACGCGAAACGCTCGTCGGAGAAAGCCTCGAGCCCGGCGAGATCGCCCGGCTTGAGCACTCCGACGATGCGCCGATCGCCGTTCGGAAGGTAGCGGATCAACTTTATCGCCCCTTCCCTGACGGTGTAGATGGCGTCGGGCAGAGAGCCTTGATGGAAGACCACGCTCGCGGCCGGAAACGCCAAGTCATCGAGCTTGCTGCCGATCTGCGCGACGTCCCCGGGGCCGAGAACCGAAAACAGCGCTGAGCCCCGCACAGGACAAATCGAGCAATCGCTATGGCCCAGCCATTCCGATCGAATCTTGACGTATCTCATTTCAACCGAACCGGGACATCACATGGCACTCCGCTGAAATTTTGATTGAACCCATATCAAGCGCGTCGCCAGACGGTCCCTTGCGCGCCATCCTCAAGGACTACACCGGCGTCCAGCAGTTCCGCACGAATACGATCCGCCTGTGCGAAATCGCGCGCCTTCTTGGCCGCAGCGCGCAACGCGATGCGCGTCTCGATCTCGGCCGCTTCGAGCACGCCGAGCTGGCCGCTCGCCGCAGCCTGAAGATAGCTTGTCGGGTCACGCTGCAGCAGGCCGATCACGCCGCCGAGGGCACGCAGTTGCAAGGCCTGTTCGACCGAGCGGGTGCGATTGACCTCCCCGGCAAGATCGAACAGTACGGCCACGGCTTCGGCGGTGTTGAAGTCGTCGTCCATCGCCGCAGCGAATCGCTGCCCATGGGAGGCCTCGAAGTCGGCCTCGACCGGCGCCGCGTCCGCTGGCAGAATCTTCAACGCCGTGTACAGGCGGTCGAGCGCGTTGCGGGCATCTTCAAGGTGGGCGTCGGAGTAGTTGAGCGGGCTGCGGTAGTGTGCGCGCACAATGAAAAAACGCAGCACCTCGGCATCGAAGCGCTTGAGCACGTCCCGGATGGTGAAAAAGTTCCCCAGCGACTTCGACATCTTTTCGTTGTCGACGCGGACGAATCCGTTGTGCATCCAGTAGTTTACGAAGGTGCAGCCGTTCGCTCCCTCGCTTTGGGCAATCTCGTTCTCATGGTGGGGAAACTGCAGATCCTGTCCGCCGCCGTGGATATCGAAATGGGCACCGAGCAGCTCCGAACTCATCGCCGAGCACTCGATGTGCCATCCTGGCCGTCCGGCCCCCCATGGTGAGGACCACTTGACTTCCTCGGGCTCATCCTCGCGGGCATGCTTCCAGAGGACGAAATCGAGCGGATCCTGCTTGTCGGCGGCGACGTCGACCCGCTCCCCGGCACGCAGATCGTCGAGCGACTTTCCGGACAGGCGCCCATAGCCCTCGAACTTGCGGACCGAGTAGCAGACGTCACGATTGCCCGCCAGGTAAGCCAGGCCGCGGGCTTCGAGCCGGGAAATCATGCTTTGCATCTGTGGCACGAAGTCGGTCGCGCGCGGCTCGTGCTCGGGTCGGAGCACCCCCAAGGCGTCGCAGTCCTCGTGCATTGCCGCGATGAAGCGGTCGGTCAGGGTCCTTACCGATTCCCCGTTCTCGGCCGCGCGGCGAATGATCTTGTCGTCGATATCGGTAATATTGCGGACATATGTGACTTCATAGCCGGCGGCGCGCAGCCATCTTGCGACAACATCGAAGGTCACCAGCACGCGCGCGTGACCAAGGTGGCAATAGTCATATACGGTCATCCCGCACACGTACATCCTGACTTTTCCGGGCTCGATCGATGAGAATTCTTCTTTTTCGCGGTTCAGCGTGTTAAAAATACTAAGCATTGCAAGCAGCTCCGCTAAGGAGTTGATCCGATTGAATTTAACCCGAAACGCAAACGGGCCCCGAAGCGAGGCCCGCGTATCGCCGTGCCATTTTTCGCCCTCAGCGTCGAATGCCTGATTGTGAGGGCGTTTACCTTGTTGGTAAAATGCTGCGTTGATTCCAAATAGCGAACCGGCACGTTCTGGCCATAATATCACAATGAAAATTCACCCTTTCCTGCGTCACGTCGTCCCGCTTCTGGCAACCGCCTGCTTCGCATTGACCGCCCACGCAAACCCGGCAGAGGTCCAGGCCCTGCTGAAACAGGGTCAGTTTTCGAAAGCACTCGAGAGTGCCGACCGCCTTCTCGCGGGACAGCCAAAGGATCCGCAACTGCGCTTCCTCAGGGGCGTCGCCCTCACCGAGCTCGGCCGTCCTACCGAGGCGATTGCGGCGTTCCAGGCGCTGACCACCGATTTCCCGGAACTGCCCGAGCCCTACAACAATCTGGCCGTGCTCTACGCCCAGCAAAGACAGTTCGACAAGGCCAAGAGCGCCCTCGAACTTGCGATCCGGACCCATCCCGCCTACGCGACCGCCCACGAGAATCTCGGCGACGTCTATGCGCGCCTCGCAAACGAGGCCTACAACAAGGCGCTGCAGATCGACTCCGCCAACGTCGGCGCCCAGACCAAGCTCGCCCTGATCCGCGAGCTCATCACCGCCTCGTCGAAGCCGGGTGCGACCGTGGTGGCTGCGGCTCCGGCACGGCCTGTCGAACCCGTCTCGGCGCCGAAGGCCGCGCTGGAACCGGTTGCGCCGGTCGCTTCCGAGGCACCGGTCGCGGCGGCCAGACCGCAGGCTGCGCCTGCGCCTGCGCCTGCGCCTGCGCCTGCGCAACCCGCACCCGCCAGCGAAAGTGCAGTGGCCGCCCAGGACGAGCAGGCGGTTCAGCGAGCCGTCCAGAGCTGGGCCTCGGCGTGGTCCCGCAAGGATGTTCGGGCCTACCTCGCAGCCTACGACCGGGACTTCAAGACGCCGGGCGGACGCAGTCGCAAGGCCTGGGAGGACGAGCGCAGCCAGCGGGTCGGCAAACCCGGGTCGATCAGCGTCCAGCTCGAGAATCTCGATATCAAGGTGGATGGCGACCGCGCCGAGGCGCGCTTCCGCCAGCACTACAATTCGAACAATTTCGACGCATCCACGAACAAACGTCTGGTACTGATCAAGCGCGGTGGCCAGTGGCGCATTCAGCAGGAACTCGTTGGTGGTTGAAGCAACTCGTCTCATGTCGATCCATGCATCCACGCGGCGATTGCTCGGCGCCGCCCTGATTGGCGCCGTGCTGGCGGGAAGCCAGGCACTCGCCTCTCCGAGCACCGCGATTTCCGATGGTGGCCCCGAAGCGGGCCTGCAGGCGATTTTCCAGGACATCGAGAACAATCGTCTCGACAGTGCCTTGACGCGCACCGAAACGCTGCTCAAGTACTATCCGAACTTCCGCCTCGGCCACCTCATCAAGGGCGACCTCCTGCTTTCCCGCAGCGGGGCACTCAAGACTTTCGGCAATGCCAAGGGCGCATCGAGCGAGAACATCGATGATTTTCGCGCCGAGGCCATCGCGCGCCTGCGCGGCTACCGCGACCGCCCCAAGACCAATTCGGTACCACGCTACCTGCTCGAGATGTCCGCCGGACAGGCCTACGCGGTGGTGGTCGACACCAAGCGCTCGCGCCTCTACGTCTATCGCAACGACAAGGGCAAGCCCCGCTTCGTCGCCGACTACTACGTGACCCACGGCAAGGCAGGTAGCGACAAGTGGCGAGAGGGCGACAAGCGGACGCCGATCGGGGTCTATCACGTCACCTCCGCGATACCCGGCGACAAGCTCGCCGATCTCTACGGCAGCGGCGCGTTTCCGATCAACTACCCGAACGAATGGGACAAGCGTGAAAAGCGGACCGGGCACGGGATCTGGCTTCATGGCACGCAGAGCGACACCTATTCGCGCCCACCCCTGGCGTCGGACGGTTGCGTCGTACTGGCAAACCAGGATTTCAACGCCCTTTCCAATTTCGTCACCCCGGGCGAGACGCCGGTCATCATCAGCGACCAGATCGAATGGCTGAGCCTCGATAGCTGGCAGGCGGAACGCACGTCCCTCAACAAGGCGATCGAATCGTGGCGTCGAGACTGGGAAAGCCGCGATAGCGACCGCTATCTCGCTCACTACGCAAGCAGTTTCCGCAGTGACAAGCAGGACCGGTCGGACTGGGTAAAGGCCAAGCGCCAGATCAATGCCAGCAAGGAATGGGTGAAGGTCAAGCTGGATGAGCTCAGCATGTTCCGCAACCCCGGAAGCGAAGAAATGGTGGTCGTCACGTTCAAGCAGGACTACCGCAGCAACAACCTCACCGACACCTTCCGCAAGCGCCAGTACTGGATCAAGGAACAAGGCCAGTGGAAGATCGCCTACGAAGGCCCGGCCTGATCCGCACCCGGCAGGCCTCGCAGTTCCCGATCAACGCCCCGAGTCCCGGAGACTTACCCCCATGAAGAATCTTCTGGCCGCCTTCCTTCTGGCAGGCGTCATGTGCTCATCCATCGCAGCGAATCCTGTCGTCGAGATGGAAACCTCCGCCGGCACGATGTCGATCGAGCTCTACCCCGACAAGGCGCCGGAAACGGTAGAAAACTTCCTCACCTACGCGCGCAGCGGCTTCTACGCCGGGACCGTATTTCACCGCGTGATCGACGGCTTCATGATCCAGGGCGGCGGTTTTGACGCCAGCATGAAAGAAAAACCGGCGCGCGCGCCGATCAAGAACGAAGCGAAGAATGGCCTGCACAACCAGGTCGGCACTATCGCCATGGCACGCACTCGCGACCCGCACTCCGCGGCTGCGCAGTTTTTCATCAACCTGGTGGACAACACGTCCCTCGACTACCCCTCCTTCGACGGCTGGGGTTATGCCGTATTCGGCAAGGTCACCCAGGGGCTGGACGTAGTGCGCAAGATCGGCAAGGTCAGGACGACCACGGTGGGCTACTACCAGGACGTGCCGGCGGAGCCGGTCATCATCAAGTCCGTTCGCGTTGTCGACAGTGCGAAAGCGGGCAATTAACCTCACGGAGAACCGCATGGCAGTCAATCTGCACACCAACCACGGTCTGATCACGATCGAACTCGACGCCGAGAAGGCCCCCGAGACCGTCAAGAACTTCATCCGTTATGTCGAGGCCGGTCACTACGACAATACGATCTTTCACCGCGTCATCGACGGCTTCATGATCCAGGGTGGCGGCTTCGAGCCGGGCATGAAGCAGAAGCGGACCGGCGACCCGATCAAGAACGAAGCGGCAAACGGTCTCAAGAACGTGCTCGGCGCAGTCGCCATGGCGCGTACCAATGATCCTCATTCGGCAACCGCGCAGTTCTTCATCAACGTCGGCGACAATGCGTTCCTCGACCACCCGGGCCAGGACGGCTGGGGCTATTGCGTCTTCGGCAAGGTCACCGCCGGCCTGGACGTGCTGGAGAAGATCAAGTCGGTGAAGACCGGCCGCAGCGGCTTTCATCAGGATGTTCCGAAGGAAGACGTGCTTATCGAGCGGGCTGAAGTGGTCTGATGACGAGCGACCGGGCCGGAGATGACGAAGCCATCCTCTTCCTCTCCGACCTGCATCTTTGCGAGGCCCGACCGGATACGACCGGCGCCTTTCTGGCATTCCTCGGCGGGCCCGCATCCTGCGCAGCGCGTATCTACATCCTCGGCGACCTGTTCGAGTACTGGGCGGGCGACGACGATGAGAGCCCATTCACGCTGCTGATCGCAACGTCGCTCGGCGCACTTGCACGATCCGGCGTCCGGGTCCTGTTCATGGCCGGGAATCGTGATTTCCTGCTCGGCGCTTCGTATGCCGAGCGCGCCGGCATCGAGCGCCTCGACGATCCGCACCTGCTCAGTGTTGGCGGCGAGCAACTGCTGCTGAGCCATGGCGACCAGCTTTGCACCGACGACACCGCCTACCAGGCGTTTCGAAGCCAGGTTCGCGACTTGACCTGGCAGCAGGGATTCCTCGCCCAGCCGCTGAGTGCGCGACGCAAGCTGGTGGAGGACATTCGCGAGCGCAGCGAGTCCGAGAAATCGCGCAAGCCATCGCAGATCATGGACGTCAATGCCTCGGCCGTCGATCGGCTGCTGCGCGAGTACGCCTATCCCACCTTGATCCACGGGCACACCCACCGCCCTGCCCGCCACGAGCATGTGGTGGACGGTCGGCGCTGCAGCCGCATCGTCCTGCCGGACTGGCACGACACGGCACGCTACCTCGAGTGGTCTTGCGGAACGCTTGCCGACCGCGAGTACATCCCGTAGCGGAACTGCGCGCAAGGCCCGCGCCGTGGCCCGCTCGACGCGAAGCCAGGCGACCGGCGGCGCCTCAGAGCAGGCTCAGTCCGCGAGCGAGATCGGCCTGCAGGTCGTCGACCGACTCAAGCCCCACCGCAATGCGCAGCAAGCCTTCCTCAATTCCCGCCTGCGCCCGCGCCTCCGCCGAAATTCGGCCGTGGGTGGTGGACGCAGGATGGGTGATCGTGGTCTTGGTGTCGCCCAGGTTGGCGGTAATCGACATCACCTTGCAGTTGTCGACAAGCTGCCAGGCGGCAGCGCGGCCGCCGGTGATTTCGACACTGACGATGGCACCGCCGCTGCCTTGTTGGCGCAGCGCCAGCGCGTGCTGCGGATGCGATTCCAGCCCCGGATAGAAAACCCGCGCCACCTGCGGCTGGCGTTCGAGCCATGTGGCCAACCGAAGCGCGTTTGCCGACTGGGCTTCCATACGGATTTTCAAGGTCTCCAGGCCCTTGAGGATGACCCAGGCGTTGAATGGAGAGAGGCAGGGGCCGGCGGTGCGCAGGAAGCGGAACACCTCCTCGGTCAGCGTCTTCGGTCCGACCACGGCCCCGCCAAGCACCCGGCCCTGACCATCCAGGTACTTGGTCGCGGAATGGATCACAAGGTCGGCACCGAACTCGAGCGGGCGTTGCAATGCCGGCGAGCAGAAGCAGTTGTCGACCGCGAGCAGCGCCCCGGCTTGATGGGCGATCTCGGCAACGGCGGCGATATCGACCAGTTCGGTCAGCGGATTGGAGGGTGTTTCGACGAAGAACAGCCGCGTATCAGGCCGGACCGCGGCGCGATAGCCTGCCAGATCGGTCGCCGCAACGAAGCTCGTCTCGATCCCGAACTTCGACAACACGTTGGAGAACAGCTGCTGCGTCGAGCCGAAAAGCCCCCTCGATGCCACCACATGGTCACCCGATTTCAGCAGCGCCATGACCATCGACAGGATCGCAGCCATGCCGGAAGCCGTGGCGACACAGGCTTCGCCGCCCTCGAGCGCGGCGAGCCGTGTCTGCATCGCGGTGACGGTGGGATTGGTAAAGCGCGCATAGACGTTGCCATCCTCTGCGCCCGAGAAGCGTGCGGCCGCCTGGGCCGCGCTCTCGAAGACGAAACTCGAGGTCAGGTACAAGGCCTCGCTATGCTCGTTGAACTGGCTGCGGTCGGTGCCGGCCCTCACCGCAAGCGTATCGAAGTCGAATTCATTCATGTCGGGGGAATCTGGAAAG
>JAHCAR010000004.1 GCA_019634795.1 Dokdonella sp. | reverse complement strand
CGTAGTAGCTGTCTGGATCGCTCGGCTGCAGAACGCGGAGGCGGTCTTTGATGGTCAGGCCGGGAGCGACAACCAGAAAGCCGCGACTGAACTTCTTGCTTCCCGGGTGGCGTACAGCGTTGACCGTTTGCCAGGCGATCAGCATGGCCATGACCGTGGTCTTGCCGGCGCCCGTGGCCAACTTCAGCGCCAGCCGCATCAGCTCCGGATTGGCATCGGCGTTGGCTTGCTTCAGATGTTCCAGGAAGCGCTGCCCCGACTTGCCCATCTCAGGCGCAACTTCGGTCAGCCAGATTGCGGTTTCGACTGCCTCCAGCTGGCAGAAGAACGGGCGGATACTGGAAAAGGGGTGGCTGCGCCAGTGGTTCAGCAGCCGGGCTGACTCCGCCGTCACACGCCATTGCGCCTGTGGGAGGCGCCGCCAGGCATCAACCTCCTGACGAACGCCATTGATGACCGCCGTATGACTGTATTGCTGATCTTCTGTAGAAAGCCCTTTGCCTTCATCGAAAACCAGCGAAACTTGCTCTCCGGCACTGCCCTTTCGCTTTCGCGGCTTCGGGATTGGCGTGATGAAATCTGCCTGGCGTCGAGTGGCCTGGATTCGCTGAGTGGGCTGGCCTGAGTCGTCGAGCTCCCAGTGGCGTGTTGGATATTCGTAGGGAGAGTTGAGAATGGGCTTCTCAAAAAACTGATTGCTCATGTCCTTTCCATTCCCGTAGCCTCGGTGCCCCGGCTCGATCCATACTGAAGTCCAGGCGCAGCCCGGATCTCATTCCAGTCAGGCGCATCCGCAATAATGCACCATCTGCCGAGGAAAGCTTGTATCGACCTGGATCCTTGCCGGACTTGGCGGCCTCGGGATGCAGCTTGAGGCTCGGCTATTGCCGCTGGGGGACAGCGGACTCTGCTAGATGGTCTCAAGCTCCAGCGGCCTATTTCCAGCAGAACCCTCGACATCGCGGACTTGCGGTCCGTTCAGGGGCGCCTGAGCGGAATTTGGCGCCGATAGACCCACGGGAGTTGAACTCCCCGCCACGCGGCAATCGGCCACGGGGGTTGCGGGACGGGGGCGCCTGCTAAACTTCGGTGGCCCCCGCTGCCGTTCCCGAACCGCTTGAATCCGAATTCGCGCCGAAATCCAGGAACCTGTCGCCGGCGCCCGTCGCAGCGGGTCAGCTGATGGAATTGCTCAACACCCTGATCGGCATCTTCACCGAGAACGGCTACCTCGCCGTCCTTGTCGTGCTGATGATCTGCGGATTCGGCCTGCCGATTCCGGAGGACATCACCCTGGTCGCCGGTGGGGTAATCGCCGGGCTCGGCTACGCGAACGTACATGTCATGGTCGTGGTGGGTATCACCGGCGTTCTCGCCGGGGATGCGATCATGTTCATGATCGGCCGCGTCTTCGGCGAGCGCGCCCTGCGTCTGCGCTGGGTCGCCTACCTGCTGACCCCTCGCCGTTACGCCCTGGTCCAGGCCAAGTTCAGTCGCTTCGGCAACCGCCTGATGTTCGTCGCGCGCTTCCTGCCCGGCCTGCGTTCGCCGATCTTCCTGACCGCCGGCATGACCCGTCGCGTCTCGTTCCTGCGCTTCATCCTGCTCGACGGCTTTGCCGCCCTGATCAGCGTGCCGATCTGGGTCTACCTCGGAAACTACGGCGCGCAGAACCACGAATGGCTGCTGACCTGGCTCGGCCGCGGCAAGGTCATCCTGCTGATTGGCGCACTGCTCGTGGTCGCCCTGATCGTGCGCTATTTCTGGCGGCGTTCGGCACGCATGCGCACGCTCATGCACATCCGCGAGCGCCGGCGCCGTCGAGCGCGACCTTCGCCGCCCTGAGCGGCGCGGCCGTTCAATCCGTACCGAACCGCTCGCGCACCTCGGCGCGGCTCGGCATGGCCAGCGAGGCGCCGACTTTTTCGGTGCTGAGGGCAGCAACCTGGTTGGCCCGGACCACCGCATCGCGAAAGCTTTCGGCACCGGAGTCTGCAAGTGCGGCGGCGAGCGCGCCGTTGAACGCATCGCCGGCACCGACGGTATCGATCGTGCGCACCTTTTCGGCCGCAATCCGGTAGTGGCGGCCGGCTTCGAAGCGGGCCCCGCTGCCGTGCGAGACGAAACATCCAGCCGCGCCGAGCGTGATCACGACGCTGCCGACATCGAGCCGACGGCACAAAGCATGCAGCCGATCGTCGTTCTGGGCGGCGAGTTCGCGGTGGTCGATCGTTTCACCGCCGATGCGCTCGAGCAAGAGAGCAAATTCGAGTTCGTTGGGCGTGATCAGGTCGCACAGCGCGAGCAGGCCGGCGTCGATGTCGGCGTGCACCGGGGCCGGATTGAGCACGGTGATCAGGCCGTGCTGCCGGCCGAGGGTCAACGCGGCACGCACCGTATCGATGGCGTTTTCGAGTTGTGCGAGCAGGACGCGGGCGCCTGAAAACAGGGACGCATGGGCACTCAGGAAGTCGACGCTTAGCAGTTCGTTGGCTGCCAGGTTGACGAGGATACGATTGGCGCCATCGCGGTCGACGACGATACTGGCAGCAGCCGTCGGCGATCCGGCGCAGGTCTGCCAGCGGCAGGTCAGGTCCTCCTGTTCGGCAAAGGCGCGCGCGGCCTGGGCCAGTCCATCGTCGCCGAGTGCGCCGATGAAGACGACCTCGCCGCCCTGGCGACGGCAGGCCACGGCCTGGTTGAAGCCCTTGCCGCCGGGGCCGGTACTGAATCCGAGGGCGCGGCGTGTCTCGCCGGTTTCCGGAAACCGGTCGGTCAGCCAGACATGGTCATGCACGTAGCTGCCGACGATGATGGTCGAAAATTGTTGCGCGTTCGCGGTATCGGGGCTGTCCATCGTTTCGCGTCATCTGGCAGGAACCGGCGACAAGTATACGGGCGCTGTATCGTCGAGGCGGCCGAGCCTCACAGCCTCGGGCGAGGCCTTGCGCCAAAACCGTCGCGTTTGCGCGAGCGACTACTGGCCGACGATTTCGGGTCTCATCGGGCCGAACAGGCCGAGCACCTGTTGCTGCGTCGAAGCGGCGAGCGCGACCTCGTCCATCGCCGCAACGAGATCCTCGACGAAGGCGTCGAAGTCCTCGTCGCTGAGGTTCATGCCCGAGTGCGCCTCCTCCATGCTGCGGCCGGTGTAGACGCAGGGCCCGCCGCTCGCGGCGCAGATCTGTTCGATCAGCAGGCGGCGCAAGTCGGCCAGGTCGGTATTCTCGAAGAACAGGTTGATGCGCAGGTCGGCATGGACCCTGGCCAGGCTCGCGTCGACGAGACGCTCGATTCCCTGGGTAGCTCCGAGCGACCGGTACAGGGCATCGGAGGGTGGCGGCGGCGCCGGCGGTGCCGAGGCACATCCGCAGAGGACGCCGGCCAGCATCATCAATAGAAGGCGATTCACGTAACCCTCCCGCGCGGGGCGCGACGGACCGGCGCGCCGATGGTGTGCACTATCGTCGAATCCTGCGACGTTTGCCAACAGCGCCGGCTCCGTCGGTTCCGCGACCGGAGCCGTCCTCTATAGTTATGGACGTTCCAGCGTGCTGATGAGGACAAGCGATGCCGGTCGTTTCGACTTTTGCCCTGATCCTGGTCCTGATCGCCATCGGTCGCGTCCTGCACTGGCGCGGCTGGGTACCCGGCAATGCCGCCGATGTGCTCAACCTCGTCGTGCTGCATGTTTGCCTGCCGGCGGCCATCCTCCTGTACGCACCGCGCCTCGCCTTCGAGCGCGAACTGATCAGTCTGGTCGCGGTACCGTGGATCCTCCTGCTGGCGTCGATCATGCTGGTCCTGCCCCTCGCGAAGTGGCTGCCGCTTCAGCGCGACATCACGGCCAACCTGTTGCTGCAGATTCCGCTGGGCAATACCTCCTTCATCGGCTATGCGCTGATTCCGGTCCTGGTCGGTGCCGATGCCCTGCGCTACGCCGTCGTCTACGACCAGCTCGGTTCGTTCCTGATCCTTGCCAGCTGGGGATTGTTCGTGGTCGCCCTGTACGGCGGCGGTTCGCGCCCGGGCGTGTCGACCATAGCCCGCAGGGTGCTGGTCTTTCCGCCGTTCATTGCACTGGTCGTGGCCCTGACCGTGATGCCGACCGATCCGCCGCAGGTCATCGCCCACGGCCTGCGCCTGCTGGCCGATGCGCTGTTGCCGATCGTCGTGCTCGCCCTCGGCATGCAACTGCGACTGCGGCTTCCAGCCCACCACCTGCTGCCGCTGGCCTTCGGCCTGGTCGCCCGGCTGCTGCTGATGCCGGCGCTCGCCTGGGGGCTATGCCATGTCTTCGGACTGTCGGCCGAGCTGACCGAGGTTGCCGTCTACCTGACCGCGATGCCGCCGATGATGACCTCGGGCGCCTTGCTTTCGAGCGCCGGACTTGCGCCGCAACTGGCCGCGGCGCTGATTGGTTACGGTACCCTGTGCTCGATGGTGACGCTGCCGGCCTGGTACTGGATCCTGAACGCCTGAGCGGAGTCCGTGAAGTGCGCGACGCGGCAGTGGCCTGGCCGGGATGGCGCTCGGGCGCGGTTAATCCTCGGCGCCCGCGAATCGTGTAGCTTGGCGGCATTGTTGATTTCGGAGCAAGCCGGCATGCGCGGATGGAAAAGCCTGATCGTATTCCTGCTGCTGGTCGCAGCCGCGGCATTCGCCGGCGCAACCAGTGCTCCCGATGCCTGGTTCGCCGCGCTCGAGAAACCGTCGTTCAATCCTCCGGGCTGGCTGTTCGGGCCGGTCTGGACGATGCTCTACATCCTGATGGCCGTGGCCGCGTGGCGTGTCTACCGCAAGCGGGGATTCGAAATTGCCGTCGGCGCCTGGCTCGCCCAACTGGCCGTCAACGCGGCATGGACGCCGCTGTTCTTCGGCATGCACCGGATCGACCTGGCTCTGCTCGACATCCTTGTCCTCGATGTGCTCGTGCTGGCCACGATCGTCCTGTTCTGGCGTCGCGACCGCGTCGCTGCCGCGCTCATGCTGCCCTATCTGGCCTGGATCGCCTTCGCGACCGTGCTCAACGCGAGCATCCTGAAGCTCAACCCGATGTGATTACTGCAAGTCCGGCTCCGGCGCGCCGGTCAGGGGCATTCGCCAGCGCGACCTGCGCGATGCAGGTCGCCGGGTGCCGTCGAGCCGGCGCCGCGGCGCCGACTTCCAGCATGCTCAGACCGTGGTCGGATTCGGTTTCTCCGGATCGAGCTTCCATTGCCTGATCGCGCGCGCCACGTCCTCCGGATTCATCTTGCCTTCCTCGGCAAGGGCGGCAATCGCCGCATGCGCAATCCAGTAGCGGTCGACCTCGAAGAAGCCGCGCAGGGCCTCGCGTGAATCGCTGCGGCCGTAGCCGTCGGTCCCGAGGGCGATGAACTTGCGGCCGTCCGGAATGAAGGCGCGGATCTGGTCGGCATAGGCACGCACGTAGTCGGTCGCCGCGACCACCGGTCCGGCATGGCCTTCCAGGCATTCGGCTACCCACGATTTGCGCGGCTTCTTGCTCATAGGGTGCAGGCGATTCCAGCGCTCGACGTCGAAGCCGTCGCGGCGCAGCTCGTTGAAGCCCGGGCACGACCAGATCGTGCTGGCAACGCCGAACTCTTCTTCCAGCAGTTCCGCCGCAGCGATCACCTCGCGCAGGATCGTGCCACTGCCCATCAGCTGCACCTGCGGCACGTTCTTCGCCTTGCTCTTGCCGTTCTTCTTTGACGAATCCCCATTTCCGAATCCCGAATCCCGCAACAAATACATGCCCTTGACGATGCCGGCCTCGGCACCTTCTGGCATATCGGGATGCGCGTAGTTCTCGTTCATCAGGGTGATGTAGTAGTAGGTGTCCTCCTGCTCGGTCAGCATGCGGCGCACGCCGTCCTGCAGGATCACCGCGACCTCGAACGAGAAGGTCGGGTCGTAGCTGCGGCAGTTCGGGATGGCCCCGGCGAGCAGGTGCGAATGGCCGTCTTCGTGCTGCAGGCCCTCGCCATTCAAGGTCGTGCGCCCGGCCGTGCCGCCGAGCAGGAAGCCGCGTGCGCGCATGTCGCCAGCGGCCCAGGCGAGGTCGCCGATGCGCTGGAAGCCGAACATCGAGTAGTAGATGTAGAACGGCAGCATCGGCACGTTGCTGATCGAGTAGCTCGTCGCCGCGGCCATCCATGAGGAGAATGCACCCGGTTCGCTGATGCCCTGCTGCAGCACCTGTCCCGATTCGTCCTCGCGGTAGTACATGAGCTGGTCGGCGTCCATCGGCTTGTACTTCTGGCCGAATGGCGCGTAGATGCCGATCTGGCGGAACATGCCTTCCATGCCGAAGGTGCGCGCCTCGTCGGCGACGATCGGCACGATGCGCGGGCCGATCACCTTGTCGCGCAGGAGCAGGTTCATGCCGCGCACGAAGGCCATGGTCGTCGAGATTTCGCGCTCGCCGGTGCCCTTGGTCAGCTGTTCGAGCGCGGACAGTTCGGGCGTGGCCAGCGATTCGGACTTCATCCGCCGCTGCGGCAGGAAGCCGCCGAGCGCCTTGCGCCGTTCGAGCATGTACTGAACTTCCGGCGAATCCTTGCCGGGGTGGTAATACGGCACGCTTGGCAGGTCTTCGTCGGAAATCGGGATGTTGAAGCGGTCGCGGAAGGCGCGCACGGCGGCATCGTCCATCTTCTTCTGCTGATGGGTGATGTTCTGCGACTCGCCGGCGCTGCCCATGCCGTAGCCCTTGACCGTCTTGGCCAGGATCACGGTCGGCATGCCCTTGGTGTTGACGGCCTCGTGGTAGGCCGCATAGACCTTGTGCGGATCGTGGCCGCCGCGGTTCAGGCGCCAGATGTCGTCGTCGGACAGGTTGGCGACGAGCTGGGCCGTTTCCGGGTACTTGCCGAAGAAATGTTCGCGCGTGTACTTGCCGCCGAAGGCCTTGCAGTTCTGGTATTCGCCGTCGACCGTTTCCATCATCAGCTTGCGCAGCATGCCCTTGGTGTCGCGGGCGAGGAGCGGGTCCCAGTAGCTGCCCCAGCACAGCTTGATCGCGTTCCAGCCGGCGCCGCGGAACACGCCTTCGAGTTCCTGGATGATCTTGCCGTTGCCGCGGACCGGGCCGTCGAGGCGCTGCAAATTGCAGTTGACCACGAAGATCAGGTTGTCGAGGCCTTCGCGCCCGGCCAGCGAAATCGCGCCGAGCGTCTCCGGTTCGTCGGATTCGCCGTCGCCGATGAAGCACCAGACCTTGCGGTCACTCGGCTCGATCAGGCCACGGTGCTCGAGGTACTTCATGAACTGGGCCTGGTAAATCGCCTGCAGCGGCCCAAGGCCCATCGAGACGGTCGGCACCTGCCAGTAGTCGGGCATCAGCCACGGATGCGGATACGAGGACAGGCCTTTGCCCTTGCCCTGGACTTCCATGCGGAAGTGATCGAGCTGTTCGGCGCTGATGCGACCCTCGAGGAACGAACGGGCATACACGCCCGGACTCGAATGGCCCTGGTGGAAGATCAGGTCGCCGGGGTGCTGGTCGGTCGGGGCGCGCCAGAAGTGGTTGAAGCCGACGTCGTAGAGGGTCGCGCTCGAGGCGAAACTGGCGATATGGCCGCCGAGATCGCCCGGCTTGCGGTTGGCGCGGATGACCATGGCCATCGCGTTCCAGCGCACCAGCGAACGGATCCGCCATTCCATGGCCGGATCGCCCGGCGACTTCGCCTCCATGTGCGGCGGAATCGTGTTGATGTACTCGGTGGTCGGCTGGAACGGCAGGTGGCCGCCGGCGCGCCGGGTCTCCTCGACCATGCGCTCGAGCAGGTAATGCGCGCGCTCGGGGCCGTCGGACTGGATGATCGCCTGCAGCGATTCGGTCCATTCCCGGGTTTCGACCGGGTCGAGGTCCTGGTCGAGGATGTCGTTGAGCTGGTTCATGCAGTTACCTCGGCGTGGCGAGCACTCTGATTCGGATGACGGACGACGCACCGAAGGCGTCGTCCCGTGAGACCTGGCAGTTTAGCTGTCCGGCCGCCTTCCTGCATGCGTGGAGCCCGCGGGATATTGCGGCCGCAGGGGGCGCCGTCAGCGCGGCGTCGGCAGTTGCGCGGCGCGGATTTGCGCCTCGACGGCGGCGATCGCGGTCATGTTGACGACCCGGCGCACGGTCGCGGCGGGAGTCAGGATATGCGCCGGCTTCGACACGCCCATCAGGATCGGGCCGAGGGCGACGCCTTCGGTCATGACGCGGGTGATGTTGTAGCCGATGTTGGCGGCGTCGAGATTCGGGCAGACGTAGAGGTTGGCCCGGCCCTTGAGGCGGGAATTGGGAAACAGCCGGTCGCGGACCTCTTCATTGAACGCGGTGTCGGCGTGCATCTCGCCTTCGACTTCGAGATCCGGCGCGCGCTCGCGGATGATCTCGAGGGCGCGGCGCATCTTCGCTGCCGAGGCGTCCTCGTGGCTGCCGAAGTTCGAATGCGAGAGCAGGGCGATCTTCGGTTCGACCCCGAACAGGCGCAGGCGGATCGCGCCCTGCAACGTGGCTTCGGCGATCTGCTCGGCGCTCGGGTCGAGCTTGACGTGGGTATCGAGGAAGAAAAAGATGCCGTTGTTGTTGAGCACGCCGGTCATTGCCGAGGCGGCCTGCACGCCGGGATCGAGCGGCAGGATGTCGAGGATGTAGCGCAGCTTCTTGTGGTAACGACCGACCAGGCCGGTCAGCATCGCGTCGGCCTCGCCCCGGTGGACCATCAGCGCGGCGATGACCGAGGCGCGCGAACGCACGATGGCCTTGGCGCTGTCGGGGGTGACCCCGCGGCGTTCGAGCAGGCTGTGGTAGAGCGTCCAGTATTCCTTGAAGCGCGGATCGTTCTCGATGTTGCAGATCTCGAAGTGTTCGCCGGCCTTGAGGCGCAGGTTCATGCGCTTGATGCGCGCCTCGATCACTCCCGGTCGGCCGATCAGGATCGGCCAGGCCAGGTGATCGTCGGCGATGTGCTGGATTGCGCGCAGCACGGTCTCCTCTTCGCCTTCGGCGTAGACGACGCGCTTGAGGTCGCTGCGCGCGCGGTCGAACACCGGCTTCATGACCAGACCGGTGCGGAACACGAAGGTGTTGAGGCGCTCGCGATAGGCTTCGATGTCGGCGATCGGGCGCGTCGCCACACCCGATTCCATCGCCGCGACGGCGACCGCCGAGGACAGCTCGATCAGCAGGCGCGGGTCGAACGGCTGCGGGATCAGGTACTCGGGGCCGAACGAGCGGGTCTGGCCGCCGTAGGCGCGCGCGGCGACGTCGGACATCTCGCGCCGGGCGAGGTCGGCGATGGCCTTGACGCAGGCGATCTTCATCGCCTCGTTGATCACCGTGGCGCCGACATCGAGGGCGCCGCGGAACAGATAGGGGAAACACAGGGCGTTGTTGACCTGGTTCGGATAGTCCGAACGTCCGGTCGCGACGATCGCCTCGGGGCGGACCTCCCTGACCAGCTCGGGCAGGATCTCGGGGGTCGGGTTGGCCAGGGCGAAGATGATCGGGCGTTCGACCATGCGTTTGACCATGTCCTGGGTCAGGGCGCCGGGTCCGGACAGACCGACGAACATGTCGGCGCCGTCGATGATGTCGTCGAGCGTGCGTGCCTCGGTGTCGCGCGCGTAGCGGCGCTTGTTCTCGTCGAGGTCGTCGCGCCCGGTATGGATGACGCCGTGGCGGTCGGCGACCCAGATGTTCTCCTTCGGCACACCGAGGTGGACGAGCATGTCCATGCACGAGATGCCGGCGGCGCCGGCACCGGTATGCACGATCTTGACCTCGTCGGCCTTCTTGCCGATCACCGAGAGCGCATTGATGAAGGCGGCGCCGAGGATGATCGCGGTGCCGTGCTGGTCGTCGTGGAAGACCGGAATCTTCATGCGCTCGCGCAGGGTGCGCTCGACGATGAAGCATTCCGGGGCCTTGATGTCCTCGAGGTTGATGCCGCCGAAGCTCGGCTCGAGGCTGGCGATGATGTCGATCAGCTTTTGCGGATCCGACTCGTTGATCTCGATGTCGAAGACGTCGATGCCGGCGAACTTCTGGAACAGCATGCCCTTGCCTTCCATGACCGGTTTGGCCGCCAGCGGGCCGATGTTGCCGAGGCCGAGCACGGCGGTACCGTTGGTGATGACCGCGACGAGGTTGCCGCGCGAGGTCATCTCGGCGGCCGTGGTCGGGTCGCGGACGATCTCCTCGCAGGCGTAGGCGACGCCGGGCGAGTAGGCCAGCGAGAGCTCGCGCTGGGTCACCACCGACTTGGTCGGCACGACCTTGATCTTGCCGGCTGGTGCACGCCGGTGGTAGTCGAGCGCAGCTTGCTTGAGAAGATCGGAATCGCTGGACATGGCGTGGACGAGGCCCTTCAAGTTGGCGACTTCATTGGGTTTTCGACTATATCACGCAGCCTGGCGCAGCCTCCGGCGCGCGTCGCATCGGCGCAAGTTCCGGGCAGCGAAGGCCGGTCGAGGATTCCGCAGCGCTCTCGGCGCTCGATCACGGCAATATCATGCAGGATGCGACATCGGCCCGGTCGGCAAGGCAGGGTTCGATGACGGACAGATCCGCCATGCCGGGTACCGGTCGAATCGATCGGATGGCCGATACCAGGCGCTCGTGAAGTTTCCGGTCGTCCGCGGCATCTGCTGCCAGCACGGACAATAGCCAGGGCCTGAGCCAGGCGCGCGAAGAAGGATCGGGTGGCAGGCGGTCGCGCAAGCCAGTGAGCCATTCTTCGGCCTCGCGCCCGTCGTTTCTGGCCAGGGCAATCTCCACGCGCGCCAGATCGAACTCATCGACCTTTGCGGACGGATTCGGCGAATGTCCGCCCGAGCAGCGCGAGAGATGTTCCTCTGCCCGGGATACCTCGTTGCTGCGGACCCATATCGAAGCTTCCAGGCCGCAATTCGCCATCCACAACGTCGAATGCTGCTTGCCGAGTTGCTCCAGCAGGGAACGGTCGACAGCCAGATCCGACAGTGCGGCCGGGTAATCCGAGAGTGCGGCGCGCAGGTAGGCGCGACTGCGCCGACACGATTCGGCGTGGGGGTCGGCGCGCTTCATCGCTTCGTCCATGCCGATATTGCGATTGCTGGCCGCGAGCGCCTCGGCCAATTTGCCCTCGTGCTGGAGCAGGGCGGCCAGATTGCAGTAGGCGACGGACGCAAAGATGTGCGGTGCGGAATAGAGCCGGTCCGCAATGGCCGTCGACTCGCGAGCCAGGCTTTCCGCGCGCGCAATCTGGCCGGCCTTGCGAAACGTCGGCACGGCATCGGCCAGCGCGTACGCGTACCAGCCGTTTTCGGTGCCGTAGAGCGCGCGAGTCACGGCCAGGCGCTGCTCGTGCAGAGCCGCCTGCTCCGGATAGGCGCGCTTTTGCAGCGCAAGCGACGTTCCGAGGGCATTGAGAGCGTCCAGGTGCAGGGGGGTATCGGAGAGTTCATGCGCCCTGATTTCGCGGAGCAATTTGCGCAAGGTGACTTCTGCCTCGGCCGGCCTCCCTGCGTTGTTCTCGGTTGCCGACATCGAAACTTCAATGCGCAGGATGGCCTGCGCCGGTGCGCCGGACTGCTTCGCATAGGACAGCCCCTTTCCGAAATCATCGAGGGAACGTTCGTTGTCACCGCGGCGCCGGGCAAGCATGCCGAGCGTGGTGTATACGCGGGACAGTTCGGCTGCCGGCCTCGGCTGTGTTTCTTCGAGGATGTCGCGCGCCTCGGCCAGGTCGGTCGCGGATTTTTCCAGAACGCCCGAATCCAGATAGGTGCCGCCGGTGATCGTCAGTACATCTGCCGCAGCCAGCGGTGCCGTCAGCAACAATTCCTCGCGGGCACGCCGCGAGCCCTCGTCGAGCACATCGAGCAGGCTCGGAATCGGGCCCTTCGATGGCTCGGCAGAGGAAAACACTTCAGCGAGAAAATCCCGCACTTCGGTCGCGCGCTTTGCCTGCGCCTCGGCGCGATTGCGTTCAAGCACCACCTGCCATACCGATAGCGTGCTCAGGGCGAGCGCTGCCACCGCGGTTGCGACGACAAGCCGGTTTCGGCGCACGAAGCGGCTGGCGAGATACCACGCCGAGGCAGGCCGCGCCGAAATCGGAAGATGCTCGAGCCATGCCCGCAGGTCGGCGGCGAGTGCCTCCACCGTGGGGTAGCGTCGGTTCGGTTCCGGCGCCAGTGCCTTCAATACGATGGTGTCCAGATCGCCGTGGAGTTCGCGGGCGCGCTGGCGGCGCTGGGCTGGCGGCCATTGATCATTGGCCCGCGCCGAGCGAGATGGCCAGCCGATGGCTTGTTGCGGACTCGAGGCGGTGTCGCGTGGTGGCCGGCCTGCCAATAGGGCATAGAGGACCGCGCCGAGACCGAATATGTCCGTCAGCGTGGTCGTCGGCTCGCTGCCGAACTGTTCCGGCGCCGCGTAGCGCGGCGTCAGGGCGCGGAAGGCGGTCGCGGTAGCGTCGTCGCCGCTGTCCTCGAGCAGTCTCGCGATTCCGAAATCGAGGAGACGCACTCGGCGCTCGCTGTCGACCAGGATGTTGGATGGTTTCAGGTCCCGGTGCACGACCAGGTTCCGATGCGCATAGGCGACCGCCGAACAGATGTCGAGAAAGCGCGTGACGATTTCGCGGGTATCACGCGCCCGCTGGTCGCACCAGGTGTCGATGCGTTCGCCATCGACCAGAGCCATCGCCAGCCACGGTGTCCCGTCGTCGAGGACCCCGGCATCCAGCAGGCCGACGATGTGCGGGTGATCCAGGCGGGCCAGGATCGCCTGCTCGCGCAAGAACCCTTCGCGACCATTGGCGGCCAGGGCTCCGACTGTCAGGACCTTGAGTGCCGCGACCTGGGTGGATTCGCCAAGTGACCGTTCGGCACGATAGACGACGGCCATTCCGCCGCGGCCGATTTCACCGAGGATGGTCCAGCTGCCGATTCGGGTCGGCACCGCCGCCGTGTGCAGCGCGGCGCTGTCGAGGATGCCGGGTTCCCGGTGCAGTTTCAGCAGTCGCCGCAGGCGGCGACCCAACGCGGGGGTGTCGGCCAGGCGATCGATGGCTCCGTCGCGCTCGTCATCCGGCAGGTCGAGCAGGTGATCAAAGAGCTCGGCTGCGCGGCGAACAAGAGCGGTCTCGTCCTGGTTCATTGAGTCCGATCCTGCTCGAGCTCCGCGTGCAGGAATACCCGGGCGCGCTCCCAGTCGCGCTTGGCCGTGCGATCGGAGCATTCGAGCAATGCGCCGATTTCGGCGAAGGTGAGCCCGGCAAAGAAATGCAGCTCGACGATCTGGCGCTGGCGCGGATCGAAGCGGTCGAGGCGATCGAGTGCCTGATCCAGGCTGATCAAGTTGCTGTCGGGGTTGTCGGTGCCGCCGAGCAGTCCTTCCTGGAGGGTCACTGGCGTGGCGCCGCCCCCACGGCGGTCCGCGCTGCGCCGGCGCGCATGGTCGACAACGATGCAGCGCATGGAGCGCGCCGCGCAGGCGAAGAAGTGCCGGCGGTCGTTCAGGTTCAGGCTCTCGTTGCCGCGCAACGTGAGAAACACTTCGTGCACGAGTGCGGTGGGCGTCAGCGTCTGGCAACCGCTACCGAGGCGCGATTCGGCGACTCGCCGCAGTTCCATGTAGAGCGCGGCGAAGACGCGGTCAAGCTGCTCGGGCTCGCCGTTGCGCGCGCGCTGAAGCAGTAGCGTGATCTCGTCCAAGGCGCCTTGCCCGATCCCTGCGGATGAGGTTGATCCCGATTGTAGACCCGCAGCCGACTCGACATTCGACCAGGAGCTGTCCCGATTCATTGCCGGATTGCGATGAATGGAGGGCCTGCGGTACTGCCGCTGGAAGCCCCTTTCGGCCACGGACACCTCTCATGAGCCCTGGAATCCTCGCAACGATACTCTTGATACTGCTCGCACCGGTATTGCTTCCGACCGCCGCCACAGCCGCGACGTTCTCTATCGATAACACGTTCGACGACCACGACGTGAACCCCGGAAATGGGGTCTGCGCCACCGCGTTCGGCGACTGCAGCCTGCGCGCCGCGGTCGAGGAGGCGAATGCGCATCCAGGTCTGGACAGCATCCAGTTCGGCATCGCGGGGACTCTCACGCTTTCCGCTTCGCAGGGCGAGCTTCCTGCGATCACCGGTCCCCTCGACATCGATGGCACGACTGCGCCGGGTTACGTCGGCCCCAGCATCCAGCTCGAGAATGCACCGCCGAAGGTGTATCTCAACGGCCAGTTCGTTGGCGGGGCAGGCGGCAGCGCGCGCGGCCTCAGATTCGTTGGCAATGCTGCGTCCGGCAGCGGGGTCAGGGCGATCGGAGTGGTCCGATTCGGAACCGGAATCAGTATCGGTACCGGCGTCAATTCGCTCCTCGTCGACTCGTGCTACGTTGGTGTTCTGGCCGATGGCAGCGCGGCCGGCAACGGTCAGGGCATATTCATCGGCTCCGACAGCAACTTCATCGGCCGCTTTGCCAGCGGATTCTTCGGCAATGTCATCTCGGCGAACATCGACAGCGGCATATCCCTGGGTGTGGCCACAAACAACGTCATTGCCGGCAACCGCATTGGCACCACACCCGCTGGCATCGGCGCGCGGGGCAACGGCGTAGGCATTCTTGGATTTGCCGCCAACAACAACGTCATCGGCACGTTCAACTCCGCCAACGACTATGGCAACGTGATTTCCGGAAACAGCGGTGACGCGATCCGGATTGCCGGGTCCGGCAACCGGATCGTCGCGAATTCGATTGGCATTGCCGTCAATGGGTCGGCGAGGGGAAACGCCGGCATCGGTATCACACTCATCGGTGACGGCAATACTGTCGGCTCCACCGACACCAATGGTTACAACGAAGTTGCCAACAACACCGTTGGCATTGCAATCGACGGCGATGGCAACGAGATCGCCGGGAACCGGGTTGGTGTCGCCGCCTTTTCGCAGGGAAATGCCGGCGATGGCATACGCATCGCAGGTGGCAGCAACAATGTCGTCACCTCCAATCAGGTACTAAACAGCGGCGCGGACGGCATCGATGTCGGTGGTGATTCAACCGAGGTGACCTCGAATACGATCGGTTTTCTCGACTTTGCGGTGGGTGGAATAACGAATTTCGGAAACGATGGAAGCGGAATTCATGTGCACTCATCAAACAGCGCCATAGGATTCGGTGGCGCGGGCAACTCGATCGGCTTTTCCGGCGGTGACGGAATCCGTGTGGAGGGCAATGGCAGCGGTATTACCGGCAACTTCATCGGCGTGACAGCGGACGGTCGCAACATCGGCAACGACCTCGACGGTGTCGCCATCTTAGGCATCGGGTCCGCGGCGAGCGTCGTCGCCAACTCGATCGCCTTCAATGGCGGCAACGGGGTGGTCCTGGTGGACAGCGGAAACGGCAGCGCCATCTACTCCAATTCCATCTTCTCCAATGTCGGCATCGGCATCGACCTGCTCGGTGATGGCCCGACACCCAACGATTCAGGAGACGCGGATGTTGGGCCCAACAAGCTGCAGAACTATCCGGTAGTTCT
This sequence comes from Dokdonella sp., assembly GCA_019634795.1. Taxonomy (GTDB): domain Bacteria; phylum Pseudomonadota; class Gammaproteobacteria; order Xanthomonadales; family Rhodanobacteraceae; genus Dokdonella. The sequence goes on along the minus strand of JAHCAR010000004.1, from coordinate 233,084 downwards.
TGCCGCCACGTTCAATCCCGCAGCGATCCCGCCGCAACTGGCCCTGGAGTGGACCATCGATTCCGCGACGTCCAACTCCGCATACGCAATCTATGCCGATTTCTACCTTGCCGACAGCGAGGGCAGCGGCGAGGGTGCCACGTACATCGGATCCGACTTCGCCATCGCTCCCAATGTCGCGACCCTCAAGTCGTTCAACCTGCCGATCGGCACGACGGGAGGTCATCTTGTCATGACCGCGACCGACGGCGGCGGCATCGGCAGCACTTCCGAATTTTCGCCACCGATGGCGTTCGGCATCTCCGACACGATCTTTGCGGATGGCTTCGACGGCCCCTGAACGGCTGTGGGTTTGAATGAGCAGGCATGCTTGCGTTTCCTCGGGGATGGCAGCGTCGCACTGCGGCCATCCCGGCAGTCACAGCGCCAGTACGATGTCTTCGGCCTCGACGCGATCGAGACGGATCTGGTTGGCGAACAGCGAGAAGGCGAGCATCGCGGCGAGGCCGTTGGCATGCTGGATCCAGCGCGGCAGCCAGTTCGGCGCGGCGATGTAGCCGGAGTCGAACTGGCTTTCGAGCGAGACCACGTCGTGCAGGCTCATCTTGCCGGCGAACAGGTTGCGGCACAGCTTCAGCTTGCGGTTCTTCAGTGCCCAGCGGAAGAAGGTGTGCACCGAGAGCAGGCCGTGCAGGTAGACCGTGTCCTTGGTAAACGCGCAGCCGCCGCGGGTCGGCGAGCCGCGGAATACGCGCTGCGCCGACGAGAAACTGTCGGCCTCGGTCTGGCCGGCATCGAGGAAGAAGCGGAACACCTCGATGAAATCCGCGCCGTTGAGGGCCATGTCGATGGCGAGGATGCGCAGGCTGATGCGCTTGAAGCGTTCGATGTCGAGCGAGCCGGTCATCAGTTCGGCGAATACGGCGAGGCCTTCCTGGGTCGCCGTGATGCGTGGCGAACTGCGCGCGAACGAGCTCAGGTTCGGCTGGCGTCGTCCATTCAGAGCGGTCAGCGTGTGCACGAACGCCTCATGCTCGAGCAGCTGATTGCGGTCGTATTCGCTGAAGCAGGTGGCCGACTTCAGGCGGATCCGGGTGGCCCCGGCAGCGGCCTTCGAGATCAGCTGGTCGTCGACCTCGACGCGCACCGTGCCCTGGCCGAAGAATGCATCGAGCTGGCCCTGCAGCTCATCGCGCAGGACATGGGCCGGGATGCAGTAGTCGGCCTCGCTGGTCAGCACTTCGTTGTCGAGTTCGTCGGCCAGACTGATGAAATGCCGGGCCGCGTCGACATTGCTCAGGCTGCTGCCGGGAACCCGCGAGCCGGGCCGGCCGTACAACTGGATGGAGTGCCCGGTGAACGCCGGGCTGCCGACTGCGTCGAGCAGTTCGGTGGCGATGCGCCAGGATTCGGCATTGCGGCGGATGTAGTCACCGACCGGATGGGCGGGGTCGGCGCTGGCGTGGATCGCAAGAATCTCGCTGCGCGCGGCGGAATAGTCGGGCCTGGCATATTCGGGTGCGGGCAACTGCGGATTGCCCTGGTGCCAGCCTTCGAGGAAGCGTCTTTGCGCCGAGGCCGGCCAGCTGACCGAACCGAGCAGGCGCATGTTGCGCACCGCGGCGACCAGCCGCCGGTCGAGTTCGGCCAGGTGTTCGAGGCTGTGGGTCGTTGTCGACATGGGTGCTTGCCAATATAGCCCAGTCCGGCAGGCGCGGATCGACGCTGCCAGGGCGGGTGCGAGGTCGCTGCCAGCGCCTGCGATTGGCGCCTGGCGCGATGGCGCGGCAGAATGCCGGCACGTCGATCGCGGAGACTCCCGTCATGCGTATCCGAGTGCCGATGCTGGCGACATGCCTTGCACTGCTGACGATGCCGATGCAGGCGCTGGCCGTCGAATCCTGCCAGTGGCTGCCGGTTGCGCAGGTCGGGCGCGCGCTGCCCGACTTCAAGCCCTGGCAGACCATGGCGGGCGGCAAGGTCGGTGCCTGCCAGTTCCTCGGACGCACGCCGCGCGGGGCGGCGATCCTGAGCCTGACCCAGCGCGTCGAGGAGTCGCCGGCCAAGGCCGAAGATTTCGTCGCCAGCCTGCGCAAGAATCTCGGTGCGGACTACGTGGTCGAGCCGGTTGCAGGAATGGGGCGGCGCGGTTTCAGTTATCGGCCGAAGGACACGGCCGGCGCCGACGCGCGCAGCTCTCTGTTCCTGGTCGGCCATGAGGGCCGCGTGGTTGCGATGGGTTCGCTGACCGTGCCCGGCGAGGTCACCGGGGATACGCGCGAAGCCTTCCTGGCGCTGAGCCGTCGCGCCTTCGATCTGGCCGGCGACAGCGAAAGCCTCGCCGCGGCGACGCGTTGTGCCTACTTCGACCAGGACCTGTTGAAGGAGCTGTTCAAGGGCGCGGCGTTTTCGCAGCAGGTCTACGGCGCCAACAGCTGCATCGCCAACGCCGGCACGCGCGTGCTGATGCTGGCCATCGTCGACAATGTCAGCCCGGCACTGGCCCAAACCATGGCCGCCAGCGGCGACTGCAAGTCCACGCCGCTGCCGGCGCTCGGCGCGCAAGGCAGCATCGGCTACGCCTGCGCGCAGGGCAATGCGCGGGCAATGGTGCGCTATCTCAAGGGCGCCAAGCACTTCGAGTTCAGCTGGATTCCCGGCGCCGAACCGAGCCCGGCCGAGCGCGAGCTATTGGTCAAGCTCGCGCAGTTCGCCCACGACGGCGCCTATTAGCCGCCGCGAAACCGACCGCGGTATCGCATTCGTCCCGGGCTCGCCAGGGCATTCCCACACGCGGCATCTCACGCTTCGAATCCCGAATGACACGCCGCATCCTGCGGCTTGCCCTGCGGGCCAGCTTCGCTGTTCGTTCCGACATCCTGTCTCCACAGTCCGAATCCCGGGCCCTCAATGCCTGCCGTACTTCTCGTCGAGCCGGCGCCCCAGCGCCTTGGTCATCACGCGCGCCTCGCTCTTGCGGCGCAGTTGCGTCTCGAGGCTGTCGGCGGCGGCGGCGAGTTCGTCGCGCAGCTTCAGGTAGTTGTGCCAGCGGTCGTTATCGAGGCGGCCGTCCTCGAGCGCGGCGCGCACGGCGCAGCCCGGTTCGCTGAGGTGGCTGCAGTCGCCGAAGCGGCAGTCCTGGGCGAGTTCCTCGATATCGCCGAACTGGCTGCCGTCGAGCGATTCCTCGCCGGTCAGCTTGATCTCGCGCATGCCCGGGGTGTCGATCAGGCAGCCACCGCTGGGCAGCTGGATCAGGGCCCGGTAGGTGGTCGTGTGGCGGCCGCGGCTGTCGGTCTCGCGCACTGCATTGGTGGCCTGGCGTGATTCGCCGAGCAGGGTGTTGGTCAGGGTCGATTTGCCGACCCCGGACGAGCCGACCAGCACGGTCGACGTGCCGGGACCGAGCAGGGGCAGCAGCACCGAAACGCTGTCGGCGGATTTCGCGTTGACAGCGTGGATCGCGGTCTGCACGGGCACGCGCCCGCGCAGTTCGGCCATGGCCGCATCGACGTCCTCGGCGGTATCGGCCTTGGTCAGGACCACCACCGCGCGCGCGCCGCTGCCCTCGACCAACATCAGGTAGCGCTCGATGCGCGCCGGATTGAAGTCGCCGTCGAGGCCACTGATCACCATCACCGTGTCGATGTTGGTCGCGATCAGCTGGCGCTGATGGCGCTCGCCGGCGGCGGCGCGGGCCAGCACGCTGCGGCGCGGCAGGATCTGCTCGATCGAGAGAGGCTTGCCGCGATTGACGCGGACGAAGTCGCCGACGGCCGGACGCTCGGTCGGGTCCAGTGAGGGCTTGAGGAAACGCGGCGCCGGCTGCGCATTGAATGCCGAGACGCCGTCGTGCAGCTCGTAGCCGGCCCGATGCTGGGCGATGACGCGGGCAATGCGCGTGTCTTCGGCGTCATCATCCGGCGGCGGCAGGTCGCCATGCCAGCCGATGCGGGTGAGTGGGGATTCGGTGGGGTCGGCCATCGCCGGGATTCTACCGGCGATTGCCATTCGAGCGCTGGATTCGCTCAGCTGCCGTTGCTGGCGGTCGCGGCTAGGGCGCGCGCCTGGGCGATCTTGGCATCGTGCTCGGCGTTGATCACCTGGACCAGGGCGCCATCGGTGAGCGCGGCATGGCCGGTCACGACCACTTCGGCACCGGCACTGAGGCCGTCGAGGACCTGGATGCGCTTGCCGCTTTCGTAGCCGGTGCGGATCGGCGTGCGCTGTGCCTTGCCATCGACGATGACGTAGGCGATTTCCGCGTCACGACTGCCGAGCACGGCGGCCTTCGGCATCAGCACGGCATTGGCCAGGTGCAGGAAGGCGATGTCCATGCGTGTGAACAGGCCCGGTCGCAGGCTGCGGTCGCGGTTGTCGACGCGCACGGTCACCTTGACCGTGCCGCTCTCGCGATCGACCACCGGGGCGACGCGCTCGATGCGTGCATCGAAATGGCGATTGCCGAGCGCATCGACGGTGAAATCGACCGGCTGTCCGGCGGCCAGGGCGACGGCATCGCGCTCGGGCACGCGCAGGTCGGCGCGCAGGTCGGAAAAGTCGGCGACGTCGAAAACCGGGTCGTTGACGGCCAGCAGCTGGCCCTGCTTGATCCAGCGCCGGGTGACCACGCCGTCGAACGGGGCGCGGATTTCGCTCTTGGCGACGACCACGCGGGCCAGCGCCACTTCGGCGCGACGCACGGCATACTCGGATTCGGCCTGATCATGGCTGGTTGCCGCGATGAGCTTGCGGGCCAGCAGCTTCTCGCCGCGGTCGACATCATTCTTGCGGCGCTGCAGGTCGGCCTCGGCCTCGCGCAGCTGCAGGCGGCTATGCGTCGCATCGACCCGGGCCAGCAGCTGACCCTTGCGCACGCTGTCGCCTTCCTCGACCAGCAGTTCGAGCACCGTGCCGGGCACTTCGCTGACGACCTTGGCCTCGTGTTCGGCCTGCAGGGTAGCGGTCGCCGCATAGCGCGCGGTCAGTTCGCCCTGCTCGACCCGGGCCGTCTCGACCGGTTGAGCCTCTTCCGTGGCGGCCTTTTCGGTGCTGGCCGCAGCCTTCGGGGCTGGCGCAGAGCCGCCCGAGCAGCCAGCGAGGGCGAGCATCAGGGCCAGGGACAGGGGCAACAGCGGGATCAGGCGGGACATTGCGGTGATTTCTCAAGTAGTGTTGTAGGTAACTATAACACCAAAACTCGTCGTGTCAAGGGTCGGGCGGGCGGCGAGTCTCGGTGATCGGAGCCGTGGCCGCGCCTGCCGAAGGTATCGGGTGTTGGTGTTGCCGATCTGAGATGCGGTCCGGGCGGAATAGGTTGCGCCGCGACCCGATTGTGTGCAGTGCAGCATGGGATGTTGCTAAGATGCCGCGAACATCTGCCGCGCGTGTCATTCCATGCCCCATCGCCCTGTGCCGACCAGCTCGCGACTCGCTGAAGTCCGTTATGAAATCCGTGGAACGCTGAGCCATCGCGCACGCGACCTCGAGGCCGAAGGGCGCCAAATCGTGCGCCTCAATATCGGCAATCCCGGCGCCTTCGGTTTCGAGGCGCCGACCCATATCCGCGAATCGGTGACGCGTTCACTGCCGAACAGCGAGGCCTACTGCCAGCAGCAGGGATTGCCGCTGGCGCGCGCAGCGATCGCCGCGCAGCAGCGCGGGCGCGGCTCGCTCACGGTCGACGCCGAGCGCGTGTTCATCGGCAATGGCGTGAGCGAGCTGATCGACCTCGCCCTGCGCGCCCTTCTCGAAGCGGGTGACGAAGTGCTGGTGCCGGCGCCTGACTACCCGTTGTGGACGGCTGCGACCATCCTCAATGGCGGCAAGGCGGTGCACTATCCCTGTCCGGCCGGTCGTGGCCACCTCCCCGATGTCGACGAAATGGCCGCCCTGATCACGCCGCGCACACGTGCGATCGTGCTGATCAATCCGAACAATCCGACCGGCGCGAACTATCCGCGCGAGCTGCTCAGCGCCATCGTCGCCCTGGCCGAGCGCCACCGGCTGGTCCTGCTGGCCGACGAGATCTACGACGGTATCCTCTACGACGGGGCGCGTTTCGAGCCGCTCGCCGCGCTGGCCGGCGAGGTGCCCTGCCTGAGCTTCGGCGGTCTCAGCAAGGTCCATCGCGCCTGCGGCTACCGGGTCGGCTGGTTCAGCGTCTCCGGTTCGCTGGCACGCGTTGCCGACATGCTGCATGCCTTCGATCTGCTCGCCGCGTTGCGTCTCTGCGGCAACGTGCCGGGCCAATGGGCGATCGAGCCGGCCCTGCAGGGGCCCGATACGATTTCCGCGCTGACTGCCCCGGATGGGCGCCTGCATGCCTCACGCCAGGCCGTGCTCGAAGCGGTCGAGCGCAGCCGCTTCCTCGGCGTGGTCGCACCGGCCGGCGCGCTGTACGCATTTCCCGGCGTCGACACGACATTGATTCCGGATTTCGACGACGAAGCCTTCGCCCTGCACCTGCTCGAAACCGAAGACGTGCTGATCGTTCCGGGCTCGAGTTTCAACGTCGCCTATCGCAATCATTTCAGGATCACCCTGCTGCCGCAGGCCGAGGTGATCGCCGACGTCTTCGAGCGCATCGAACGCGCGCTGCTCGGCATGGCCGAAGGGCGGCGGGCGGCACGCCAGGTCGCCTGAGGCGCACACCGACACCCATGCCCCAATCGGCGTCCGCCAGGCCGGCGCGGTTTCTCGCCATCGGCGACTCCTACACGATCGGCGAGGGCGTCGCCGCGGGTTCGCGCTGGCCGGACCAGCTGGTCGCGCGATTGCACGAGGCCGGCATGGCCATCGGAGCCGCCGAGATCATCGCGACCACGGGCTGGACCACGGATGAGCTGCTGGCAGGCATCGAGGCGGCCGGGCCGAAGCCGCCGTATGCCCTGGTCAGTCTGCTGATCGGGGTCAACAACCAGTACCGCGGCCGTTCGCCGGAAAACTACGGCGAGGAATTCGCGGTCCTGCTCGAGCGGGCCATCGGCATGGCCGATGGCGAGGCCCGGCGCGTCATCGTGCTGTCGATACCGGATTGGGGCGTCACCCCGTTCGCCGCCGAACGCGGCACCGACCGGGCTGCGGTCTCCGCCGCCATCGACCGCTTCAATGCGATCAACCGCGAACAGGCCGCAAGCCGCGGCGCGCACTGGGTCGACGTCACCGGGCCATCGCGCGAGGCCGGTCGCAGCCTGCTGGTCGAGGACGGCCTGCATCCCTCGGCCGCCCAGTACGCCTTGTGGGTCGATCGCGTGCTGCCTGTGGCGGCAGCGATCCTCGCCGCGCGCGAGACCTGATCGCGGTCAATGGCGAGCGCATCGACGGCACCCCGGCGGGGCGCCGTCGCGCGAGCGATCAGCCGCCGACGAGTTCGTAGACGACCACCGTGACCGTCGCCGTGGCCGTGCCGCCGCGGCCGTCGGAAATCGTGTACTCGAAGAAATCGTCTCCCGAGAAGCCGTGGATCGACTCGTAGTGCACGGTATTGTCCGGGTTGATCGTGATGGTCGCGTTGCCCGGCCCGGTGTGCTCGACCGAGAGAACGGTCAGTGGATCGCCATCCGGATCGCTGTCGTTGGCGAGCACGTCGATGTCGGTCTCGTAACCCTTGAGCACGCCACCATCGTCATCGACGGCGACCGGCGCCTGGTTCGACGCCGAAGCCGGATTCACGGTCACGTTGACGCTGGCCGTGGCCGTGCCGCCGCGGCCATCGCTGATCGTGTAGGTGAAACTGTCGCTGCCCGAGTAACCCGCGGCCGGCGTGTAGCTGACGCCGCCGGCGCCGATCACGGCGGTGCCGTGCATCGGCGTGGAGACGGCGGTGATCGTCAGCGCATCGTTGTCCGGGTCACTGTCGTTGGCGAGCACGTCGATCACGGTGGCTGCGGATTCGAAGTCGACCGTGAGCGCGTCGTCGGCGGCCAGCGGTGCGCCGTTGAGGTACACGCGCGGTCCCAGCGTCGTAGTCGAGGTCTGTTCCTCGAACTTGTACACATCGACCGTGCGCTTGTGCTCGGCCGGATTGCGCAGCGCGCGCTCGATCCAGGCCGGGTTGGCCTTGACCGGCTCGCGCACCCACTCGACCTTTTCGGGGGCTGGCGCCGGCTTGGCTGCCGGAACCACGGTTTCCTCGATGGTCAGAAACTCGACGTCGACGCGGCGGTTCTTCTGCCGGTTCTCGGCCGTATCGTTCGGGTAGCTCGGGTTGCGCTCGCCGTCTCCGCGCGTGTCGATCTGGTCGGCCGGGATGCCGCGGCTGACCAGATGCGCCTTGGCGCTCTCGGCGCGGCGCTCGGACAGGCCCTGGTTGTAGGCTTCGGTGCCGATCGAATCGGTGTGGCCGACGACGCTGACCCGGCTGACCCGGCTCGTCGAATTGAGCTTGGCGACGAGTTCGTCGAGCGCGGCGATCGCATCGGGGCGCAGGTCGGCGTGATCGAAGCTGAAGAAGGCGTCGCCATCGAGGCGCACGTCATTGCGGATCACCTGCGCTTCGGCAGGCGTCGTTGCCGGTGCGGCCGGCGTCTTCACTTCGACCAGCCGGAACGGTTCGCGGGCGCGGTAGTTCTGGCCGAAATCGTAGCGGGCCAGCAGCCAGCCGCGCGTGTCGGACTTGTCGGTCTCGAAATCGCCGGACTTGCGCGCGAATTCGCCCTGCAGCGACAGACTGAACGGACTGTTGCGGAACAGCTTGTCGAGCCCGACCGAGAAGGTCGTCTGGTCCGAGCTGTACTTGCCCTTTTCGTAGTCGAAGCCGGCGCGCACGCGCATCAGGGGTTCGTCGAAATAGGCACCGAAGCGCAGACCTGCACCGTTCTCGTAAGGATGCTCGAAGAAGCGGGTCAGGGTTTCGATGGTCTGGGTCTGGGTATAGGCGCCGGTCGCGTCGGTACCGCTCAGCGTGGTCGTGTCGCTGACCAGCTGTGCATCGACCAGGCGCGTGCCTGAGGTGGCGTGGCTGAAGTAGCCGCTGAAGAACAGGTCGTCGCGCTCCCAGCCGAGACCCAGTGTCGCCTTGCGGTCCTTGAACGCATTCTGATCGCCGGCGCCGAAGAACTTCCAGACCGTCGCGCTGCTGCTCTGCGGGTCGCCGGACAGACGGTTATAGCCGAGCTGCAGTCCGCCCGATCCACCCTGGCCAAGCCACAGTTCGGCCAGCCAGGCCGAGCTGTCGGTCTTGCCGAGGATGGCGAGGATTTCGCCGAGGACGTCGCCGTCGTCGTTGATGCCCAGTGACACGCGGGCGTTCGATCCGACATAGGTCAGCGGGACCGCGGCGTCTCCTGCCGCCTGTTCGGAGTTCGGTTGCGCGTTCGCCGAGGCAGCGAGTGCGAAGGCGATGCAAAGCGGCAACTTGCGGATCATGTCATTTCCCCTGACGTTGGCTGGTCCCCTGAACCTTCAATTATCCTGTATTTTCCCGGCGCGGCCAAACGTTTGCGCGGCGCCAACCGCGTGCTCGGGTGCCGGCGGGCGCAGCCGGCGGCGCGCCACGCCAGGCCTTGTGCATCGGCGCCTGCGCACCCACATCCATCCATTGCCCAGGGCCGGCCTCGCCGCCGAGGTTGCGCCCGCCCCATTGAACCTGTTCCGAGGAAATGTCATGACCAGCCAAGAACCCGTCCGCCAGCGCATCGAGTCGATGCTGGCCAGCAACCGTGTCGTCCTGTTCATGAAGGGCACGCGCGATGCGCCCAGCTGCGGATTCTCGGCCGCTACCTCGGGCGTTCTCAACGACCTGCTCGACGACTACGTCACGGTCGACGTGCTCGCCGACGAGGCGATCCGCCAGGGCATCAAGGAATACGGCAACTGGCCGACCATTCCCCAGCTCTATGTCGACGGCGAGCTGGTCGGCGGCGCCGACATCGTCCAAGGTATGGCGGCCAGTGGCGAGCTGCACAAGCTGCTCGGCGTGCCCGAGCCCGACCGCACGCCACCGGAGATCAGCATCAGCGACGAGGCGGCCAGCCAGATCCGCGCCGCCCTGGCCGACGCCGAAGGCATGGGCCTGTTCCTCGCCATCGACGGTCGCTACCACCCGCAGTTCCAGCTGCGCGAGATCCAGGGTGGCGAGATCCGGACCCGCGCGAACGGCATCGACGTCCACTTCGATCCGGCCAGCGCACAGCGCGCGCGCGGTGCGCGCATCGGCTGGGCCGAGACCGCCCAGGGCGAGGGCCTCTCGATCGACCTTCCGGCCGCGCCGCCGAAGGTGCATGCGCTCGACGTGCACGCACTGAAAAATCTCCTCGACGAAGGCCGCGTCACCGTGATCGACGTGCGCCCGGCCGATGAGCGCGCGCGCGCGCCATTCGCCGGTGCCGAAGTGCTCGACGCCGAATCGCATGCGCGCCTGGTCAAGCTTCCGGTCGACACGCCGCTGGCGTTCCTGTGCCACTACGGCAACTCCAGCCGACGCGCCGCCGAGCATTTTCGCGAGCACGGATTCCGCTCGCTGCACAACATCGAAGGCGGCATCGACGCCTGGTCGCGCGAAATCGATTCGAGTGTGCCGGCGTACTGATCTACGAGCAGGTTCGTTGCATCGCAGCATGGGTTATTCGGAGGCTGCACCTATACTCCTGATCAGCGTGATGCTGTGCACTGCGTCACGCCGTGCGACCTCGAGCACACTGATGCAGGAGTAAGCCAATGCGTGCAGCTGCCGCCGTCGTTTCTTGCCTCCTCTTGAGCGCGTGCGCAGGCGGAGGGCCGAAAAAGCTGGTGGCCGATGCCTGCATCAGGGAAGCCGATCAGCGCCTGACCGGCAAGACCTATGAAATCGATGCCGACAAGCTGTTGGCGAGCGCCGTCCAGGCCGATGCTCCGGACACCTACCAGGTTTCGGGCCCGATCATTTTCGATCGGGGCCTGGCATCCGAATTCACCCAGATGCTCAAGTGCAAGGCGCGCATCGACGGCAATACGGCCAGCGTGATCTCGATCGAGTTCATCTGGAGCATGGAAGACCTCAAGAAGGCCGAATAGCCCCGCTCGGTCGGCTGGCCCGCGATCGCGGCAATTGTGGGTTCCGGCGCGGCTGGTTAGGCTGCAGGTCCGCTGCCGGACCCTGCGATGCCCGTCGACTATCTGAAACGAATCCTCACCTCGCGCGTCTACGACGTGGCCCGGGAAAGCGAACTCGAAGTCGCGCCGGGCTTGTCAGCGCGCACTGGCTGCACGGTGCTGCTCAAGCGCGAGGACAACCAGCCGGTGTTTTCGTTCAAGCTGCGCGGCGCCTACAACAAGATGGCTACGCTGAGCCGGGCCGAGCTCAAGCGTGGCGTGATCGCCGCCTCGGCCGGCAACCATGCCCAGGGCGTCGCCCTGGCCGCAGCCAGGCTCGATTGCCGTGCCGTGATCGTGATGCCGGTAACCACGCCGCAGGTCAAGATCGACGCGGTGCATGCGATCGGCGGCGAGCGCATCGAGATCGTCCTGCGCGGCGAATCCTATTCGGATGCCAAGGCCCACGCCGATGCGCTGGGCGAACGCCGCCGGCTCGTCTTCGTGCATCCGTTCGACGATCCCGACGTGATTGCCGGGCAGGGCACGATCGGCATGGAAATCCTGCGCCAGCATCCGGACCCGCTCGAGGCCATCTTCGTCGCCATCGGTGGCGGCGGGTTGATCTCGGGCATTGCCGCGTACGTGAAGGCGATCCGGCCCGAGATCCGCATCGTCGGCGTGCAGGCGCTCGATTCCGACGCCATGGCCCGCTCGATCGAGGCGGGTCGGCGGGTCAGGCTCAAGGACGTCGGCCTGTTCTGCGACGGTACCGCGGTCAAACAGGTCGGCAAGGAGACATTCCGCATCTGCCGCGAACTCGTCGACGAAATCGTACGGGTCGATGCCGATGCGGTCTGCGCCGCGATCAAGGACGTTTTCCAGGACACGCGCAGCATCCTCGAACCGGCCGGCGCGCTGGCCGTGGCCGGCATGAAAGCCTGGACTTCCCAGCATGCCGTGCGCGGCAGGACCGTGGTCGCCGTCGCTTGCGGGGCCAACATGAACTTCGACCGTCTGCGCTTCGTCGCCGAACGCGCCGAAGTCGGCGAGGCGCGCGAATCGGTGCTGGCGGTGACGATTCCCGAGCAGCGTGGTTCGTTTCGCCGCTTCTGCACCGTGCTCGAGGGCCACAGCATCACCGAGTTCAACTACCGCATGGCCGACGCCGCCCAGGCCAACCTGTTCGTCGGCCTGCAGGTCGCCGGCGCGGGCGACCGCACGCGGATGATCCGGGCCCTGCGGGCCGAAGGCTTCGCCACCCTCGACCTGAGCAACGACGAACTGGCCAAGCAGCACCTGCGTCACATGATCGGCGGTCGTTCGGCCAGTGCCCACGACGAGCTTCTCTACCGCTTCGAGTTCCCGGAGCGTCCCGGTGCACTGCTGCGTTTTCTCTCGGCGATGAATCCCGGTTGGAACATTTCACTGTTCCATTATCGCAACGAGGGCGCGGACTACGGTCGCATCCTGGTCGGCATCCAGGTGCCGCAGTCGGACATGAAGGACTTTCGTGCGTTCCTCGGCAAGCTCGGCTATCCGCACAGCGACGAAAGCGCGAACCCGGCCTATCGCCTGTTTCTGCGCGCCGCGGGCGACCAGCCCTGAGGCCGGCTTGCGCCGGGCCGGCGCGTGGCAGTGCACCTTGCAATGCCGCGCTTCGCCATGGCCGATACGGCTGAACGCCGGTTCGCGCTGGGCCGTGCGATCTTGGCGCCGCAACGTGCGCCTGGCGCATAATCGAGTGGTCTTCCCGAGGAGCACCGCTCATGTGGATTGCATTCGCACTGGCAATCATTGCGATACTCGTCCTCGCTTTCCGCGGATTTGGTTTCCTTGCCTGGACCGGCGCTGCAGCGATCCTGCTGCTCGGCTGGCGCGTACAGGGCGTCGCTTCGCCGTCGCTGTTCATGGCAGTGACCACGGGCCTGATCCTGCTCGCGCTCGTGTTCGGCCTGCCGCCGCTGCGCCGGGCCCTGATATCGCGCTTTGTCATGCCGGTCTTCGCCAAGGTGCTGCCGCGGCTCGGCGACACCGAGCGCGTGGCCCTCGAGGCCGGGACCGTGTGGTGGGATGCCGACCTGTTCTCCGGCATGCCGGACTGGCAGAAGCTGCTCGATTTCGAGGCGCGCCCGCTCAGCGATGACGAGCAGGCCTTCCTCGACGGCCCAGTCAATGAACTGTGCGCGGCGATCGATGACTGGCAGGTCTATCAGGACCGCGACCTGCCGCCCGAAGTCTGGGCGCTGATCCGCAAGCACCGGCTGTTCGGCCTGATCATCCCGAAGGAATACGGCGGCCACGGTTTTTCCGCGCTGGCCCAGTCGCGCATCGTCACACGCATTTCGAGCCGTTCGGTGACTGCCGCGGTGACCGTGATGGTGCCGAACTCGCTCGGGCCCGGCGAGCTGCTGATGCATTACGGCACCCAGGCGCAGAAGGACCGCTATCTGAAACGCCTCGCCGACGGCGAGGAAATTCCGTGTTTCGCCCTGACCGGACCCGAAGCGGGATCGGATGCGGCGGCGACCCAGTCCGAGGGCATCGTCGAGAAGCGCTCGATCGATGGCCGCGAAGTGCTCGGCCTGCGCCTGAACTGGATGAAGCGCTACATCACCCTCGCTCCGGTGGCGACCCTGATCGGCCTCGCCTTCCGCCTCAAGGATCCCGACCATCTGCTCGGCGACGAAGTCGATCGCGGCATCACCTGCGCGCTGATACCGCGCGATACCCCGGGTGTCGAGATCGGCATGCGCCATGACCCGATGGGCGTGCCGTTCCACAACGGCCCGACGATCGGCCGCGATGTCTGGGTGCCGATCGACGCGATCATCGGCGAGCGCGAAGGCGTCGGCCATGGCTGGCGCATGCTGATGGAATCGCTCGCCGCCGGGCGCTCGATTTCGCTGCCGGCGCTGAGCATCGGCGCTGCACAGATGGCGACGCGCATCTGTGGCGCCTATGCGACCGTGCGCGAGCAGTTCGATACGCCGATCGGGCGCTTCGAGGGCATCGAGGAACCGCTCGCGCGCATCGCCGGCATGACCTACCTGATGACGGCGACGCGGACCCTGACCTGCGGCGCGCTCGATGCCGGCGAGAAACCGGCGGTGATCGGTTCGATCGCCAAGGCCTACCTGACCGAAGGCATGCGCCAGGTCATCATCGATGCCATGGACATCCGCGCCGGCAGCGCGATCCAGCGCGGCCCGCGCAACATGCTGTCGCGCTCCTGGGATGCGGTGCCGATCGGCATCACGGTCGAGGGTGCGAACATCCTGACCCGTTCGATGATCGTCTATGGCCAGGGCGCGATTCGCTGCCACCCGTTCGTGCACCGGGAAATCGAGTCGGTCGCCAAGGGCGACCTCAAGGCCTTCGACCAGGCCATCTTCGGCCACGTCAACCTGCTCTTCACGCGTGCCGTGAGGGCCACCTTGCTGGCCCTGTCGGGCTCGCGTTTCGCCGGGGCGCCGCAGACCGAGGACACGGCACGCTACTACCAGCATCTGTCGCGCTTTTCGGCGGCATTCACGATCGTCTCGGACACGGCGATGGGCACCCTCGGCGGCACGCTCAAGCGCCGCGAAAAGATCTCCGGTCGCCTGGCCGACGCGCTGGCCTACCTGTACCTCGCCTCGGCTGCGCTCAAGCGCTATCACGACGAGGGCAAGACCACGGCCAACTTCGGACTCGTGCGCTGGTCGGTGGATCTGTGCCTGTACAGGATCCAGGAAGCCCTGCTCGGCGTGCTCGAAAACCTGCCGAACCGCAGCGCGGCCTGGTTCCTCGACCTGCTGATCTTTCCGCTCGGCGCGCGCTTCCGGCCGCCGGCGGACCGCATCGGCGCGCGCGTCGCGCGCGACATCCTCGAGGATCGCGAAGCGCGCAAGACGCTGACCGAGGACGTGTTCGTGCCGGCCGGCGACCAGCCCGGGCTGGGCCGGCTCGAGGCGGCGCTCGACAAGGCCGTCGCGGCGTTGCCGATCGAAACCAAGCTGCGCGATGCGGTGCGCGCCGGCAAGCTCGATCGCGCCCCGGGCCACATGCTCGACGATACCGGCCTGGCCGCCGGCATCATCACCCGCGAGGAGTACGACCGGCTCAACGAGGCTCGTGACCTGCGCGACGAGGTGATCCAGGTCGACGCCTTCAGCCCGGAACAGTTCCGGAGCCTGCGCTGATGACGGACGAGGCCATCTGGTACTTCGACTTCATTTCGCCGTTCGCCTACCTGCAGTTCGCACGCATGCGCGCGCTCGCCGCGAAATGGCCGATCAGGCCGCGCCCGATCGTATTCGGCGCCGTGCTCGCCCATCACGGTCAGCTCGGTCCCGCCGAGATCCCAGGCAAGCGCGAATTCACCTACCGCATGGTCCAGTGGAGTGCCGATGCGCAGGGCCTCGAACTGCACTTCCCGCCGGCGCATCCGTTCAACCCGCTGGCCGCATTGCGCCTGTCGATCGCCTGCGGCACGCGTTGGGAGAGCATCGGCGAAATATTCGATCATCTCTGGAAGCATGGCCACGCCGGTGATACGGCTGCCGCTCTCGAAGCACTGGCCCGGCGCCTCGGCATCGCCGACATCGAATCGGCGATCAGCGCGGCCGCGGTCAAGGAACAACTGCGTGCGAACACCGAAGAGGCGATCGGCTGCGGCGTGTTCGGCGTGCCGACCCTGCGTCTCGGCGATCAGCTGTTCTGGGGCAATGACGCGACGCCGATGATCGAGGCGGCCCTGGCCGACCCGGAAGTCTTCAGGCGCGGCGAGTACGCGCGCATCGCGGCACTGCCCAGCGCAGTGGTGCGCGCCCGCCAAGGGGGCTGAGACGGGCAGCGGGCTAAACATGAACGTGTCCGCGCGCTGAATGGTTTTCGAGCGGATTACGGGGGGTTCACGTTGCTCCAGTTCCAATGCGCCGCGTGGCGTCCGGATCGTTGCGAACCGGCACCGGGCGAGCCGCCGACCAACTGGAGACAAATAGATGAAGAACCTGATGCTCGTATCAATGATCGCCCTGACCCTCGGCCTGGGTGCCTGCAGCCAGCAGGATTCGGCGGTCGAGGCGCAACGCGATGTCGAACAGGCCCGCCAGCAGGCGGCCGAGGACCTGGCCAAGGCCCAGCAGGAAGCCAGCGCCCAAACAGCCGAAGCACAACGCAAGCTCGATGTGGCCCGTGAAGAGGCGCGCGCCGATGTGGCCAAGGCCGACACCGAGGCCAACGAGAAGATCAATTCGGCGACCGGTGAGGCGCTCGATGCAGCGAAGGATGCGCGCAGCGATGTGGCCGAGGTCGAGGCCGACACGATCAACACCCAGGCCAAGGCCGACTATGACCTGGCCGTGGCCAAGGCCGATGCCGATCTCAAGGTCGCCCTCGAACGCTGCGAGACCATGGACTCGGAAAAGGTCGGTGCGTGCAAGGACCAGGCGAACGCCGCCCACGACATCGCCAAGCAGAACGCCAAGCGTGCGCTCGACGATGCGCAGGCGGCCGCCGAGGATGCCAAGCGCTGATAGGCAGTTCAGTGATAGGGTAATCAACGGGGGCGATACCGATCGCCCCCGTTCCTGGAGATGCGTGCGTGGTGTCGAACGGGAAGGCGACGGCACACGTTTTTCTTGGCCTGGCGGTGCTGGTGGCCGGGCCTGCACCGCTATGGGCGCTGGAAGTGCACAAATGCGTGGGCGCCGATGGTCGGGTCGCGTTCCAGGACCGACCCTGCGCCGAAGGTGAAACGTCGACCCTCGTCCGCCTGCCTGATGATCCGCATGCCGGCAGCATGCGCGAAGCCGAGGTCGAGGAACCGCCAGCGGCCGCGGCCGCCGAGCCGCCTCCGCCGCGTGAGGATCCGGCGCCGCCCGTTCCCTCCGTGCCTGCGGCATCCATCTGCGTCCGCGAGGATGGCAGCCGCTACTTGAGTGAGAATGGACGTGGCGAGCGGCGTGCGGTTCCGCTCGGCATGCTCGGTATCCCTTCGGGAACACTGGCCGATGCCTACGACGGACACGACGGGATCGGGGTTTCCGCGCCGGGCCTGCGTGAAATTCCTCATGAACGCGCGGCACGCGGCTCGCCCGGGGCGCTCTACATATGGGTCGAGGATCCTTGCCGACCGCAGTCCGGAAGCGCGCTTTGCGCGTTCTACGCGGAGCGCATCGATGCCGTGCAACGACGTCTTCGCCTGGCCTTCAGCGATGAGGCGCCGGCCATCCGTGCCGAGTTGGAGGCGTGGCACCTGCGCGCGGCGCCATGCAGAGACTGAGTCGCCGCGCCGTCCTCAGGACGTCAGCGCGAATGGTCTGACCGGCGCGTGCCGGCGTTCCAGGTCGAGCAGGAAGCGCTTGGCGGGAAGTCCGCCGCCGTAGCCGGTCAGGCTGCCGTCGGCACCGATCACGCGATGGCAGGGCACCACGATCGCGAGCGGATTGGCGCCGTTGGCGAGACCAACCGCACGACTGGCTTTGGGATTGCCGATCCGGCGCGCCAGTTCGGCGTAGCTGATCGTGCTCGCATAGGGAATGTCGCAGAGCGCATCCCATACGCGGCGTTGGAACGCGCTGCCTTCGGGCGCGAGCCGCAGGTCGAAATCGATCCGCACGCCGTCAAAGTAGGCTTCGAACTGAGCCCGCGCTTCGGCCAGGGCCGTGCGATCGCGTCGCCACTCGGGCGCAACCGGAAGCGGATGGCGTGCATCGGGCAGGCCGACCCGAATCAGCGCTTCACCGTTGCCGACGAGCAAGACGCGGCCGATCGGCGTATCAATGATGTCGTAGTACATGGGCAGTATTCCCTTCAGTTTGCGCTGCGCCAGAGCAGCATGACGGCATAGGCGCGCCAAGGGCGCCAGGCTTCGGCGATCGTCTCCATCGCGCGCTCGCTGATCGGCATGCCGTCGCCGGCGAGCTTGCGCAGCACGAGGTCACCGGCTGGAAACGCATCCGGCTGCGACAGCGCGCGCATGGCGACGTAGTGCGCGGTCCATGCGCCGATACCGGGCAGGGCGACGAGGCGTTCGACGAACGGTTCCAGTGGCTGGTGCGCGGCGAAGTCGATGCGACCATCGAGGCAGGCCTGGGCCAGCCCACGGATCGTCGATGCGCGGGCGCGCGGCAGGCCGATCGCTTCGAGCGGGGCATCGGCCAGATCGGCCGGCCGCGGAAAATGCGCGCCGAGTCCGAGCGGCCGCGCCGCTTCGTGCGGCGAGCCATGGCGCTCGACGATGCGTGCCGCAAGCGTGCGCGCCGCAGCCACCGAGACCTGTTGACCGAGGACCGCGCGCACGGCGAGTTCGAAGCCGTCCCAGGCACCGGGCAGACGCTGCCCGGGCCAACGCCGGGCGATCGCGCGCAGGCGTCGCTCGCGTTGCAGTGCGCCGCTGATCGCGGTCGGATCGGCATCGACGTCGAACATGCGGCGAACGCGCGATACGACCTGTCCGAGTCGGGCCGGACGCATTCCGTGCACGCGCAAACGCAGGGCGGAATCGTTGCTCGCGCGCGACACGTCGATCCAGCCCGGTTCGTCGTCGACGACGATGCTGCGCCGGTAGCCGCCGGCGTCGATGCACTCGACGCCGGGAATGGCGCGGCGCTCGTAGAAGGCCAGCAAGGCTTCGAAGTCGTAGGGTTCGCGGTACGGCAGGCGCAGGTCGATCGCGTCGCTTGTGCTCGTCGACGTACGGCCGCGGCGGAACTCGCGTGGCGGTTTGCCGTAGGCTTCGAGGAAGGCCGAGTTGAAACGGCGCAGGCTGGCGTAGCCGGCGGCGCCAGCGACACTCGTGACCGGAAGGTCGGTCTCGCTGAGCAATTGCTTGGCGAAGAGCAGGCGTCGGGTCGCTGCGACTTCGAGCGGACTGGCGCCGAGTTCCTGGTCGAACAGGCGGCGCAAATGGCGTTCGCCGACACCGACGCGTCGAGCCAGGGCGCTGACCGGGCGTTCGTCGAGCGCGCCCTGTTCGATCAGGCGCAGCGCGCCGGTCACGAGCGCGCTGCTGGCGTGGTGCAGCGGTGAGCCGGGCGCCGCCTCGGGACGACAGCGCAGGCAGGGCCGGAAACCGGCTGCCGCGGCTGCGGCAGCGCTCGCGTAGTAGACAATGTTGCGGGCCTTCGGCGTCGGCGCCGGGCAGACCGGACGGCAGTAGATGCCGGTCGTCTTCACGGCCGTGAAGAACAGGCCATCGAAACGAACATCACGGGTCAGCCGCGCCTGTTCGCAGATGGCGGGGTCTAGCGTATTGCTGGTGGTTTCGGTTTGCATGATGGGCCCATGCTAGCGCGATCGGCAGCGCAGACTCGCCATATTCGGCCATCAATGCGCTTCGCCGAAAAACCGGATCCGAGGGTCGAGCTAGAATCCGTAGCGCAGGAAGCCACCGTCGACGGCGATGCATTCGCCGGTGACATACGAGGCCGCGGGCAGACACAGAAAGGCGATCGCGGCGGCGACCTCGACCGGTTCGCCGATGCGCCGCATCGGCGTGCGCTCGAGCACTTCCTCGAGATACTCCGGGTCGGCCAGCACTGGCTCGGTGCGCTGGGTGCGGATGTACCACGGCGCGACCGCATTGACGCGGATGCCGTCCTCGGCCCATTCGCAGCTCAGGTTGCGGGTCAACTGGTGCAGCGCAGCCTTGGTCATGCCGTAAGGCGAACCGGTCCGCACCGCCGTGCTTCCGGAGACCGAGCCGACGTTCACGATCGCGGCATTCGCGTGCTGGACCAGGTGCGGATGGGCGAGGCGGCACATCTCGAATGCCGATACGAGGTTGATGTCGATCAGTTCGAGGACTTCGTCCTCGCCGTAGTCGAGGGTCGCCTTGCGCGTGTTCGTGCCGACATTGTTGACCAGCAGCGAAAGCTCGAGTTCGAGGTCGGCGATGAAGTCGAACACTTCGAGGCGTTGTTCGTGTTCGCCGACATCGGCGGCGAAGGCGCGTAGCACGGCGTCGGGAAATTCCTCGGCCAGTTCACTGCGGATCGCCTCGAGATGATCCTCGTCGCGGGCCACCATGACCACGTCGGCGCCGAGCGTGGCCAACTCGCGCACGGTCGCCAGGCCAATGCCACGGCTGGCGCCGGTGACCAGGGCAGTCTGTCCATCGAGTCGCCAGCGGGACGGATTCATCGTTCGGAGTTCCAGCTTGTCCGCGGCCGGATCGCGGTGCAGACTGCAGCCGTTCCGTTGCCGTGCGAGGAAACCATGTTACGACAATCCCTGCGGGTCGCTGCAACCGTGGCCGCACTCGGCCTGCTCGCGGCCTGTTCGTCATCGGCGCCCGATGCGGACGGAGCGCGGTCCGAGCCGTCCGCCGACGCTGCCGAACAACCGGCAAAGCGTCCGCCTACCGTCCTCGACGATCAGCTCAAGGCCCTCGACAAGGCGAAGTCGGTCGAGGCGACGCTGAAACAGGAACAGGCCGACCGCGACAAGGCGATCGAGGATGCCGGCGGCTGAACGTCAGCCGCGCAGCTACCGAATTCCGATCACGCCATCCGGCCCCTACTGCAGGCTGCAGAAGCAGTGAGCGACGACGCCGTAGCGATTGCCGCCGAGGTTGCGCAGCAGGGCCAGCGTGCGTTCGAGTTCAGCGTTGCCGAGCAGGTGGCGCGGCAATGCCGACAGGCCCGACCAGCGACCGAGGCTGACCGCCGCTTCGCTGTTGCTCAGGGTCAGGGCGAAGCGCTCCCATGCGCTGAGCTCGTGTTCGACGTAGCGAACACGGAAATCCGCGGCGATGTCGGCGCGTGCAGCGGCCGAGGCGATCGCTTCCTGCAGACCGCCAAGCTTGTCGACGAGGCCGCGCTCCTTGGCCTGCGAGCCGCTCCACACCCGGCCACGTGCAATCGCGTCTATCTGCTCGGGCGTCTTGCCGCGCGCCTCGGCGACCTTGCCGATGAAATCCTGATAGCCCTTTTCGATCACACTGGTGATGATGGTCTCGATTTTCGGGTTGAACGGGCGCCGGATGTCGAAGGCGCCGGCGATCGGCGTCGTCGCCACGCCGTCGGTATGCACGCCGAGCTTCTCGAGCGTGTCCGGAATCGTGACGAACAGACCGAAGATGCCGATCGATCCGGTGATCGTGGTCGGTTGCGCCCAGATCTCGTTGGCATTCATCGATATCCAGTAGCCGCCGCTGGCCGCGACGTCGCCCATCGAAACCACGACCGGCTTGCCGGCACCCTGGATCAGCTCGATTTCGCGACGGATCATTTCCGAGGCATAGGCGTCGCCGCCCGGTGAATCGACGCGCAGGACGACGGCCTTGATCTGCTCGTCCTCGCGGGCGTGGCGCAGCAGTTGCACGGTGGTCGTGGCGCCGACCGATCCCTGGGCCTGTTCGCCCTGGACGATCTCGCCCTGGGCCACGACCACGCCGATCTGCGGGCGCAGGTCGGGCAGGTCGTCGCGCAGCTGCATGCCGAGATAGCGCTGCCAGCCGACCTGGCGGAACGATTCGCCGTCGTCGTCCGCCACGCCCTTGTTCTTGAGCAGTTCACGCGCCTGTTCCCGCGTCGCCAGCTGATCGACCAGGCCGCGGTCGAGGGCCAGCTTGGCGAGATCACCATCGAATTGCGGCACGAGGGTGTCGAGATGGGCGATGTCGTCGGCGATTTCGCTGGCATCGAGCTTGCGCATCGCGGCGATCTCGTCGAGGAATTCGTTCCAGATGCCGCCCATCCAGAACAGGTCGGCCTCCTTCGAGGCGTCGGAGGCGTGATTGAGGATGAACGGTTCGGCAGCCGACTTGTACTCGCCGACCTTGATCAGGTGCACGTCGACGCCGAGCTTGTCGAGAGCGTCGCGGTAGTAACTGCGGTAACTGGAGAATCCTTCGAGCAGGACCGCGCCATCCGGGTCGAGCAGGATCTCGTCGGCATGCGCGGCCAGGTAGTACTGGCCCTGGCCCATGCCTTCGGAAAACACGACCACGTCCTTGCCGTGCTTGCGGAAGCGATCGAGGGCCTGGCCGAGTTCGCGCAGGGTCGAAATGCCGGCGCTGAACTGGTCGGGGATCAGCACGATGCGGTCGATACGGCGGTCCGCGGCGGCGGCCTCGATGACGCGCAGCAGGTCGCGCAGCTGGACTTCGTGGGTGCTGTCGCCGGACAGGTTGCCGAGCGCGCGTTCGCTCGGGTCGGTGCTGTACTGCTCGACGATCAGGCCTTCCGGATCGAGCACGAGCGCCGTGTGTTCGCCGATGATCGGGGCGGAACGGAAGAACGCGGCGAACAGCATGAACAGGAGGATCACGAAGACCGCGTTGAAGATCAGCCGGCGGGTGAAATTCAGGGTGTTCCAGATGCCTCGGATCAGGCGAACGATCAGGCCCGGCTTGTTTTGCGACATGGTGCGACTCCGGCGCGGACCCGGGGTCCGACGGTGAAGGATGCAGGTTAGCGGAACATCGGGCCGGGGGCATGGCCCGGACGCCATGGTCGGTCGGCAACTCGTTCAGGCCGCGGCCGCGTTCCGGTTGGCGATTGCCCAGAATCGCACGGTCAGCAGCACGGCGGCAACGGTGAGCCCGGCGATCAGGCCCATCCACATCCCGCGCGCGCCGAGTTCGGCCGGGAAGGCGAGCCACCAGCCGACCGGCATGCCAACGCCCCAGTAGGCGAATCCGGTGATCAGCATCGGTAGGCGGGTGTCCTTGAGTCCGCGCAGGGCGCCGTTCGAGGCGGCCTGGATGCCGTCGGAGAGCTGGAAGATCGCGGCCAGGGTCAGCAGTTGCGCGGCCAGCGCAATCACTGCCGCATCGTCGGTATACATCGAGGCGATGCGTGCCGGGATCGTGAACAGCAGGGTCGCCGAAATGAGCTGCACGCCGAGGGTCAGGATCAGGCCGACAGCGCCGGCCTGGCGCACGCCATGGGCGTCGCCGCGACCGCGTGCATGGCCGACTCGCACGGTTGTCGCCATGGCGATGCCGAGCGGCACCATGAATGCCACCGAGGCGATGTTGATCGCGATCTGGTGCCCGGCGATGACGTCGGTACCGAGCTTGCCGATGGCCAGGGCGACGGCGACGAACAGGCCCGCTTCCATCAGCAGGGTGACCGCGATCGGCATGCCGATGTGCATCAGCTCGCCGATCGTGCGCCAGTGCGGTGCGTCGAATCGCTCGAGCAGGCGGAGTTCACGATAGCGCCGGCGCCGTGCCAGATAGACTGCGAAAGCCAGGCATTGCAGCCAGAGCACGATCGCCGTGGCCAGGCCGCAACCGCGCGCGCCGAGCGAGGGCACGCCGAGCGCGCCGTACATCAGGGTGTAGCCGATCGGGCCGAGCAGGGCCAGTCCGAGCAGGCTGAAGTACATGGTTGGCCGGGTCAGGCCCATGCCTTCACTGAGGCCGCGCAGCACGAAAAAGACCGACAGCGCGGGCGCTCCCCAGGCAATGGCACGCAGGAAAGCGCCGGCATCGGCCACGAGGCTCGCGTCGACGCCGATCAGGCCGAACAGGCCCGGAGCCAGGAAGGCCGTCGCCAGCCCCAGGCCGATACCGAGTGGCAACGCGAGCCACAACGCCTGGCGGAACAGCGGACCGATCTCGTTTTCGCGGCCGGCGCCACGCAACTGGGCGATCGAGGGCTGCAGCGACATCATCATGCCGATGATGATGATGATCGAGAGCACCCAGACATTGCTGCCGAGGGCGACCGCGCCGAGCGTATGCGCGTTGAGATGGCCGGCCAGCACGGTATCGATCAGGTTCATGCCGATCGTCGAGAGCTGCCCGAGGACCAGGGGCAGGGCCAGGCGCAGGGTCGCGTCGAGTTCGCTGGCCAACCGGGGCCGGTCGATGGATAGAATGGCGGTCATGGGAGGAGCTTCCTGCGGCCGCGGAGTATAACGGTGCCCCGGCTCCGGCGCCGAACGCGCCAGCGCTCGCGGCAGGGCCAAGGGCCGCGCCGCGACGACTTTCCGAATCGATCTGCACGGAGTACAGCTGATGCGCGTGATGCTGACCGGAGCCACCGGATTCCTCGGCGGGCACCTGCTCGCGCAGTTGCGCGCGCAGTCGGTCGCGATCACCGCCCTGGTCCGTTCCGCCGATGCCGGCGACCGGCTCAGGACCTCGGGGGTCGACCCCGTTATCGGCTCGATCGAGGATCCGGCCTCGCTGCGCAACGCCCTGGCCGAGCCGGTGGATACGGTCTTCCATGTTGCCGCCGATACCAGCCAGTGGCGCGGCCACATCGATCGTCAGACCCGGACCAATGTCGAGGGCACGCGCAACGTCATCGAAGCGGCCGAAGCTGCCGGCGTGCGTCGCCTCGTGCATGTCTCGTCGGTCTCCGCCTTCGGCCAGCAGGAAGAGATCCTGACCGAGGCCTCGCCGCGCCTCGGCAAGGACTCCTGGATCAACTACGAGCGGACCAAGGCCATGGCCGAGGAACTCGTCCTCGAAGCCGACGCAGCCGGCCGCATCGAGGCGGTCGTCCTCAACCCGGCGCACATTCTGGGTCCCGGCGATACCCACAACTGGGCACGCATGTTCCTGCTCATCGACCAGGGCAAGCTGCCCGGGGCACCGCCCGGTTCGGGTGCGTTCGCCGACGTGCGCGAAGTCGCCACCGCCGCGCTGGCGGCCTGGCGCCGGCCGGCCCATGGCGAGCAGTTCCTGCTCGGCGGCGCGCATGCGAGTTTCCTCGAACTGATCCAGACGATCGCGGCCGAGCTGGGCCGCAGCGCACCAGCCAAGCCGATGCCGGCCAGCTTCCTGCGCGGTTATGCGCGCGTTCTCGATGCGATCAGCCGGGTCACCGGGCGCGAGCCGGGCCTGACTCCGCAGGCGGTCTCCTTCACCTGCCACGACTTGCGTGTCGATTCCTCGAAAGCGGTGCTCGAACTGGGCTACCGCACCACGCCGCTGCCGACCCTCGTGCACGACACCTGCGAGTGGTTGCGCGAACAGGGAATGCTGCTGCCGCGATGAACACCGGAATCGAACTGCCGCCACCACCGCCACCGCTGCCCTCGACCGAGCTGGCCGACGCCGAATTCCCGCGGTCAGCCGACGAGCGCCCGGCACGCACCTGTCCGAATTGCGGCGCACCCGCGCACGGACCGTTCTGCTATGCCTGCGGGCAATCGGAAAAGGGCATGATTCGCCACCTTTCCGAGGTCATGGTCGATCTCGCCGACATCGTCTTCAATGTCGATTCGCGGATTTTCCGTTCGCTCGGGGACCTCTATTTCCGCCCCGGCTACCTGACCACGGAATACCTGGCTGGGCGCCGCGCCCGGTACGTCACCCCATTCCGCCTTTTCTTCTTTCTCTCGATCATCGCGTTCTTTGCCATACAAGCGTCAATTGACGCGAACGACATCCAGATCGGCAACAACGACAGTATTGCGACTGCGACCACAGCGGAAGCAGTCAAGCAGCAGGTCGATCGTGCCGTCGAGGGACTGGAGACGGAGAAGGCGGCCACCGGAGTCAACGACAAGACGATCCGCAAGCTCGATGATCGCATCGCCTCCGTGCGCGAACGCG
This sequence comes from Dokdonella sp., assembly GCA_019634795.1. Classification (GTDB taxonomy): domain Bacteria; phylum Pseudomonadota; class Gammaproteobacteria; order Xanthomonadales; family Rhodanobacteraceae; genus Dokdonella. Next base: position 207,565 of record JAHCAR010000004.1, on the reverse strand, counting down.
GAGCCGAGCGGATCAAGGAGATCGAAGCCCATGCCGCGGCTGTCGCCGCCGGCAAGGAGCCGCCCGACGAAAAGAAGGAGCCGACCGTGACGATGTTCGAGGTCGACGGCAAACCCTGGGACTTCAAGTCCAACCCGGTCCATGTCGACTGGCTGTCCGATGGCTTGAACGCGCGCCTCAACAACACCGTCGAGCACATGCGCGAGAACGTCTTGAATTTCAAGAAGGACCCATCGCGGCTGGTTGCCGGCTGGTTCTCGGTGTTGCCGCAGACGCTGTTCGTGGTCATGCCACTGTTTGCCGTGCTGCTCAAGTTCTTCTACCTGTTCAAGCGCCGGCTCTACATGGAGCATCTGCTCGTCGCCCTGCACAGCCACGCCTTCATTTTCATGTCGGTACTGGTGATACTGCTGATCCAGTTCCTGCGCGGTCTCTCGACCGACATCGGCTGGCTCGAGGCCCTGCTCGGATGGCTCCTCGCCGCGGCCTGGACCTGGCTGTTCGTGTACCTGCTGTTGATGCAGAAGCGCGTGTATCGCCAGGGCTGGTTCATGACCATCCTCAAGTACTGCGTGATCGGCTGGTGCTACTCGATCTTCCTGACCCTCGCCCTGGTCGCCGCCGGGCTGATCAGTCTCGCCCTGACCTGAGCGAGGCGCAGCCGGCGCATAACGCCCCCTCCCGCCTGGCGGGCTCGAAGTACCGCGGCGCGAACCGCTTGCCTGCAAAGCGGACCCGGAATCGAGCCTTGATGGGCCAGGAATCGGGGCGAATTCGGCTTGCGCTGCCGCTGCTCAGGCGGCCAGCCGGCATTCCGCCTGAAATTCGGGTTTTTTCGGTGCTGTCAAGACTGTTTTGCACAGTTGCCGCGGCTTGACATGGCGCCCCCAGTCGGCCTCCCGAGGCCCCCGAACCTGCCGACTGACGTTCTTCAAGGCATTGAATTACAATGGATAAATCTCACTGGTCAAAGTTTCACCAAGATGACAGCGAGCGCGCCGCGACGGGCCTGCATGGGGCAAATCCCGCCCTCATCCACAAACTTATCCACAGGCGCTGTGGATAAGGAAGATTCCCTTGTTGGACCAGCGACTTGGGGAATTTTCCTCACCCTTTTCTCAAGAATGGGTTGCAAGTGGGAGCGAGCGTGCGCATGCCGCGAACGGATTGGCTGGCGTTAGACTGCGCGCTCGCCCGATCGATCCCGCACTTCAGGAGGCCCTGAACCAGTGGCACAACCGTCACGACGCCTGCCTGCGTGCGAATCGCGGCGCGCCGACGCAGAGAGACTGGTCGTCTTTCAAGTCGGCGCAACGGGGAGTTGCGGGCGGACAGGCGTCGCCCGGCAGACGGCTCTCATTGGAAAAGGCTCGCGTCCAGAAGGCACGCCAAGGGCACCGCGCAGCTCGTCAGGACAAGCCGCCTTCACTTTGCCACGCAGCAGTTGTGACGAGCCCTCTGATCGCCATGACGATCGCGCCACTTGTTCAGAACACCCTTGATGCCGCGCATCGTACGTGTGGCGGTCCCGGTGCCGCTGTTTCGCCTGTTCGACTATCTGCTGCAGCCGGCTCAAGCCACGCCCGCGCCGGGCTGCCGCGTGCGCGTGCCGTTCGCCGGCAGGACGCTCACTGGCGTTGTGCTCGAATGCCCCGGTCAGAGTGATTTGCCCGCCGGGCAGTTGAAGCCCGTTGCAGCGGTACTCGACAGGACGCCCTTGCTCGGCGACGAACTGATGCAGACCTTGTGCTGGGCGGCGCGCTATTACCAGCATGCGATCGGCGAGGCCTTCGAGGCCGCCCTGCCGGTGCTGCTGCGCGGCGCCAGCGAATTGCCGGCCCCCGGTGTCGATGGCTTCGAGCTGACCGAAGCAGGTCGTGCCGCCCTGGCCGACCCGGCGCGCCGGCGCGGCAGCCGGATCTCCGCCCTGCTCGAGATGCTCGGTGAAGGAGCATTGTCGAGCACCGTTCTCGACGAGCGCCTGCCCGGCTGGCGCCCGGCCTCCCGCAGCCTGCGCGCGCGCGCCTGGGTAGCGGACTGCCGGCTCGAAGGTCCAACGGGCGCCGCTGGCGCGGTCGCGGCGCCGGCCTTGAATGCCGACCAGCAGACGGCCGTGGACGCCATCCTTGCCAACCTCGGACGCTTCGCGCCCTTCCTGCTCGAAGGCATCACCGGCAGCGGCAAGACCGAGGTCTACCTGGCCGCCATCGCCGAAACCATCGCGCGCGGCCGGCAGGCCCTGGTCCTGGTCCCCGAGATCGCCCTGACTCCGCAAACCACACGTCGTTTCCGCGAACGCCTCGGCTTCGACGTCGCCGTGCTGCATTCGGGGCTGTCCGAACGCGAGCGCGCCGGGGCCTGGCTGGCCGCAGCGCGCGGCGAGGCACGCGTCATCCTCGGCACGCGCTCGGCGATCTTCGTCCCGCTGCCATCACCGGGCCTGATCATCGTCGACGAGGAACACGATGTTTCCTACAAGCAGCAGGACGGTTTCCGCTATCACGCCCGCGATCTCGCCGTGGTCCGGGCCAAGGCGCTCGGCGTGCCGTTGCTGCTCGGTTCGGCGACGCCTTCGCTGGAAAGCCTGGCCAATGCCGAGGCGAGGCGCTATCGACGCCTGCGCCTGCCGGAGCGTGCCGGCGTGGCCCGGCCGCCCTCCCTCAAGGTCATGGACCTGCGCAACAAGCGCCTCGAGCAGGGTCTGGCCGTCTCGACCCTGCAGGTCATGCAAGAGCACCTCGCACGCGGCGAACAGGTGCTGGTCTTCCGCAACCGGCGCGGCTACGCGCCGGTGCTGTTCTGTCACGGTTGCGGCTGGACCGCCCAATGCAGCCGCTGCGATCGCCCGCTGACCCTGCATCGCGGCGCGGCGCGCCTGCGCTGCCACCATTGCGGTGCGCAGGCGCCGATTCCGGCGAGCTGTCCCGAGTGCGCGAGTCCGGCGCTGGCGCCGCAGGGACAGGGCACCGAACGCATCGAGGAGGTGCTGCGCGAGCGCTTTCCGGACGTGCCGGTGCTGCGCGTCGATCGCGATACCACACGCAGCCGCAGCGGCCGCGACCAGATTTTCGAGCAACTCGATGCCGACGGCGCGCGGATCCTGGTCGGAACGCAGATGCTGGCCAAGGGCCACGACCTGCCGGGTCTGACCTTGGTTGTCGTGGCCGGCGTCGACGAAGGCCTGCACAGCGTCGACTTTCGCGCCGCCGAACGTCTCGGCCAGCTGATCGTGCAGGTGGCCGGACGGGCCGGGCGTGCCGACCGCGCCGGCGCAGTCATCCTGCAGACGCACCAGCCCGATCATCCGCTGTTGCGCGACCTGATCGAGGGCGGCTATCCGGCCCTGGCACGCACGCTAATGGGCGAGCGCCGCGCCGCCCTGCTGCCGCCCTTCGCACATTTCGCCCTGCTGCGCGCGGAAGCCAAATCGATCGTCGAAGCGAACGCGTTCCTGAGTCAGGCCGTAACCGCCGCCGACACCCCGTCCGGGGTCGCGGCGCATGGTCCGCTGCCCGCGCCGATGCCGCGCCGGGCCGGATTCCAGCGCAGCCAGGTATTGATCGAGGCGAAAGAGCGCAGTGCGATGCAGGCCTTCCTGCCGGTCTGGCTCGAGGCCGTACGCAGCCTGCCCGGTGCGCGCCGCGTGCGCTGGTCGATCGACGTGGATCCGGTCGAAATGGCTTGAGCCGGCAGGGCTGGGCCTTCAGGCGTAAGGGTAGCTATCCAGGCCGCGCTAATGCGGCGCCGACGGGCGCCCGCTGTAGAACTCGCGCGCGCGCTGGGCCTCTTCGGGCTTGGGCCGGTATTCGGTCCATGGATCGGAGCGCTTTTCCTTGTGGCGGATAGGGCCTGCACAGTGTCGATTTCCGCAGCAGTGAGCGACTCGGGCAGCTCATCGTGCAGGTCGCCGGGCGCGCCGGACGCGCCGAGCGGGCCGGCGCCGTCATCCTGCAGACCCACCATCCCGATCATCCGCTGCTGCATACGCTCATCGGCGGGGGCTACAGGGAGCTCGCGCGTAGCCTGCTCGGTGAGCGCCGCGCAGCCGGACTGCCACCATTCGGCTCTATGGCGTTGTTGCGTGCGGAGGCCGCCCGTGGCGAATACGTGAGCCGCTTCCTCGAGGCCGCGGTCGCGCGCGCCCGCGATCTGGCCGATCCGGTCAGCGTACACGGTCCGCTACCGGCACCGATGCCGCGCAGGGCCGGTCATGTACGTGCCCAGGTGTTGATCGAATCACCAGAGCGACAGGCGATGCAGGCCTCCCTCAAGCCGTGGCTTGATTCCGTGCGTCCGCTCCCCGAAGCTCGGCGCGTTCGCTGGTCGATCGACGTCGACCCGGTCGAGATGGGGTGAGCGATACGATTCGGCCGGTAGAGCATGAATGAAGGCAACATTGCATCAGGGCGCGCATGCTGAACGGATCGGGCGTCGGGCCGTATTCGGATTCCTCATCGTATGGCTCGGAGCGCGGCTGCCGGCAATCACGTTTCCGGTATGTCGGGACTGGTTCAGGCGCGCCGCTCAGCGCTCGACGTGGCGCGCCGCGACCCAAGGACTCAATTCCGCTGCGTCCTCGTCGCCGTAGCGGTTGAGTCGCGAGACGTCGAGCCAGCCGAGTCGTTTGCTGCGCAACGCATCGACTTTCGTCGACGGCGCTCCCGAGGATGCCAGGGTCTTTAGCCAAAGGGCCGTGCAGCGGCTGCGCAACAGTGCGTCGGACGTCGCGATCGAATCGACGCGAGCGCACAGGTCGGCAATCGTATCCGGCGCCTTCGTTCCCGTATTCCGCGGCAGATTCAGCAGGTCGATCTGCAGCGACAGGCAATCGGCCTGGTCGCTTCCCTGCAAGCGAGCGCATTCGCGTTCGGCTGCAGCCAGAACGGTTCTCGCTTCCTCGACTCGGCCTGCGCGCCGCAGGGCCTGACCGTAAAAGGTGCGCCAGGAATTGAGCAGCGAGGGATTGGCCTGCGCCAGGCGTTCGCCATCCCGCAGCAGTTGTCGATACGCCCCGAGCGCCTGTTCGGCGCGGCCCTGTCGCGACCAGAGTTCCGCCAGCGTCTGGCGAGCGGTCAACGCTGCCACGCTGCCTGCTCCGCTCGACCGTATCGCATCGGCAACCGCAAGCGACAAGGCGGGTTCGAGTCCCCCGAGTTCGCCTGCACCCAAGGCCGAAAGGTTGCGCATGGAACGCAGTGATGCGAGCAAGGGATGGTAATCGCCGCCAAACTGTCGAAACAGTGAAACGGAGCGCTCGAATTCGGCGAGCGCCGCCCGGTATTCGCCTCTCCAGAACAGGCAGCTACCGAGATTGTAGTGACTCCCCGCCCGCGCACCCGGGTCATCCAGGCCTTCCCATTCATCACGTGTTTGCTGCAAGCGTGCAAGCAGATCGGTATCGCACAGCCCGGCTGCATAGAGGCGTGTGCGCTCCTCCAGAGCCACCAACCCTCGAAACGCCGCGTCGTTTCGACCGGCCTCCCTTCCGGCAGAAATGATCGGGCCGAATACGGCCAGTGCATCGGCGTATCGCCCTTGGTTGACCAGAGCGGTGCCGTAGGCTTCTTCGGCTTCCAGCCGCAACGGCGACAACTCGTGCAGGCGCGCACGGATGTCGGTCAGCACCGATTCCAGTCGTGCCAGTGCATCGCTGGCGTTGCCCTGCGATTGGACGATGCGGGCCGCCTCGAGATCCGCGGCCATCATGCTTTCCGCATCGGCGACCTGGCCATAGGCCTCGCGGGCACGCCCGATCTCGATCGTGGCTTCCTCCAGGCGACTCAGGCGGCGATTGATTCGCGCCAGCAGCAGGTGCATGTCGGCTAGCACCTTGGGGTCGGCGTCGCCGCCATCAAGGAGCGAGGCGGCCGGGTCCAGCCATTGCGAACCAAGTAGCGAGCGCGCCACGTCCACCGGCGCCAGCGCCTGCAATTGCCTGCCGAGCAACGTCGCATCGTTCCGACCCGTTTCCACGTCCGATCGGGCCTGCTTCTCGACCAGTCCCACGACCAGCTGCGATGCAAATCGACGCAAATCGATGCCTTCGAGCAATTCGCGTTGATAGTGCACGGTCTGTGCGAGGGCGCGCTCGCGGCGCACAACCTCGTCGCGCTGTTCGCGCATGCGCTGCAGAGCCGTGAGTGTGGACCACCATCCAGTGACGACCGCCAGCAGCAAGACCATCGACAGCGCAGCCACTGCACGGTGGCGCCGCAGCCAGCATCGAATGCGATAGCCGCGCTGGGCCGGCATCGCGGTCAGCGCTTCGCCGTGCCGCCACCGCGACAAATCGTCGGCAAACGCATCGGCACTCGGATAGCGCGATCCGGGATCGTCGGCGAGGGCCATGTCGACGATCCGACCGAGTTCGCGCCAACGGAACCGCCCCATTGCGACGCCTTCGGGTGGGCAGCCGGGCCACCGCGTACGCCAGCCTTCGCGAATGCGATGCCGGATTTCCTCGGCTGGTTTCCCGTTGATCTCGAGCGGGTCGCGCAGACGCTGGGCATTCGTGGCTTCGAAAAGCAGCGCACCCAACGCGTGGACGTCGGTGCGCATGTCGACGCAGGCGCCGGGCGTGGCCTGCTCCGGGCTCATGTAGCCCGGCGTGCCACTCAGCTCGCCCTGGTCGGCGGCATCGATGCTGCGGGCGATACCGAAATCGATCAACCGAGGTTGCCAGGTTTCGTCGATGCACTGGACGAGGACGTTGCCAGGCTTCAGGTCGCAATGCACCAGGCCCTGGCGATGCGCATGCGCGACCGCGCGCGCAACCTCAATCAGCAGCGACACGCGGGTATCGATATCCGGATGTCGGTCACGCAGGTAGCGATCCAGCGGCGGACCGTCGATGTAGTCCATCGCGAAGAACGGCATGCCGTCCGAGGTCGTACCCGCTTCGATCAGGCGAGCGATGGCGGGATGCCGCATTCGCGCGAGGATTGCGCGCTCGATATCGAAACGGTGTCGCGCCTCGGAATCCAGGCGACGACCGGTCAGCAGCTTGATCGCGACCAACCGCGTGACCGGACCAGACTGCTCCGCCAGATATACCCGTCCCATGCCGCCCTGTCCGAGTTCCCGAAGCAGGCGAAAGCGTCCGAATCGGCGACCGACCAGATCTTCGGAACGCGTCGTCAGGGAGGCCGTCAGCGTTTCGGTCAGGTCCGCCAGCCCGGTGGCGAGCTCATTGTCCGGAGGCGTCGGATTCACTGTCCGCTGGCCCCGCCTTCCGCCCGTCCGATCCCATGTTCCTTGAGCTTCTTATAGAACGTCGTCTTGCCTATGCCGAGCAGGGACCAGGCCCGCTCGGCGTCACCTCCGGTCGCTTCGATGGCTTGTTCGATGGTGCGACGTTCGGCCCGCGCGATCGCCTCGGCCAGCGGGGTCGGTTCGAATCGGCCGATCTCGCAGGCATCCGGCGGATTCGCGCTCCCGGCGCCGCGCAGGCGCCGAGGCAGGTGCTGTCGATCCAGGGCATCACCATTGCTCAGCAGCGCCGTCGCGCCGTGCATGACCTGACGCAGTTCGCGCACGTTTCCAGGCCAGTCTGCCGCCTGCAGGTCGCACAATGCCGCTGCGGTCATGCCGGGACTGCGCACGCCCGTTTCCGACAAGGCTTCGTGGAAGAAATGGATGGCGAGCGGCGAGATGTCGATGCGACGTTCGCGCAACGGCGGAAGCCGCGCCTCGAATCCGGCAAGTCGATGGAACAAGTCGAGGCGGAAGGAGCCGACTTCCACGGCGTCCTGGAGATCGCGATGGGTGGCACTGACCAGACGCACGTCGACGTCGATCAGTGAGCGTCCACCGAGCCGATGGATGCGACCGTCTTCGAGAGCACGCAGCAGGCGAACCTGGGTCTCGGGCGGCATGTCGCCCAGTTCGTCGAGAAAGAGCGTCCCTCCGTCAGCGCGTTCGAATACCCCCGGTCGTTCGCTGACACCGGTCGCGGCGCCCTTTTCGACGCCGAACAGTTCGGCTTCGAGCAGATCCCTGGGCAGTGCCGCGCAGTTGATCGCGACGAAGGGACCGCTGGCGCGCGGCGAGCACGCGTGGATCCAGCGCGCCACCACGTCCTTGCCGACTCCGGTTTCGCCGAGCAGCAGGACGGCAACGCGACTGCGCGCGACGCGTGCCAGCGCATCCATCTGTCGTCGCAATACCGGATCGGCCGTCGCGACACCCGCCAGGGCTGGTCGTGCGACCTGGTTTGCAGGATCGGATGCCTGCGTCGGCACGGGATTCGGCAGCCACGAAAGCCAGACGAGCGCATGCTCGCGCAGGCCGACCTGGCGTTGCGAGGTGCCTGCTGGTGCCTGCAGCGCATAACGCCCGTCCTCGGCGAGCGTCTCTGGCGCGTCAGCCGGTGCCCCCGCAGATGCAACGACGATCGCGGAATCCGCGTGTCCGACTCGGACCAGTTGCAAGGCATTGATGCCGAGCACGTCGCAGAGGGCCGGAATACGCCTGGCCAAGGCGCTCTCCCACGATGCCGCCGGTCCCCACAACGATTCGCGCAGCCGTTCGCGGAGGGATTGCGATTGCGTTCGCTCGTCGGCGATTGCCGGGAGGGGCGAGGCGTGGATCTCCTCTCCCGTACGGTAAGCCAGCCCATCGAGCCGGGTGTCGGCTTCGCAGATTCGCAGCAGCAGCGGGCCGGCCTTCAGCGCTGCTTCGTGCCTGATTGCAGACTTTGCAACGGCGAGGCCGTCAATGAGGGTGCCATTGGTGGAGCCGAGATCCTCGACAACGATACCGCCCGAAGGCAGGACTTCGAGCAGCACGTGCTCGCGCGAGAGGCCGTTCAGCTGGACGCGGATCTCGCACTCCGCGCCTCGTCCCAGCCGGTAGCGGCCCACGTCCAGTTGCCGTCGCGACAACTCGATGCCGTCCGGCTCGAGGACTTCCAGATGAACGCGAATCCGCTCCATGCCTACAACCCAGTTCACTCGGGGCTCCAGCCTAGCGTCTCGGTTCGCGTTTGCGAACCCGAATGACCCAGACTGGATGATGCCGCGTTCGCATTTGCGAACCGATTGAACATAGCACACTGATAATAAACGGGTTTCGTCTTGGCACGGGTCTTGGAATACACCATGTACCTCAATACGTCGATGCTCCCCATGATTCGCTCACTTCCGCGCTTCTTGCTGTCGTTGTCAATGATGAGCGCCGTTCTCGGCGTCCATGCCCAATCCACCCAGTTCGACGTCGCATTTGATAGCGATGGCGAACTGGCACCGATTTTTCCCGCGCAAGGCGATGCGGAGTATGCGCGGGTCTTGCGTCAGGTCGCGCCTTCCCCCGGCGCTACGCTGCTCGTAGCCGGTACCGACTGGAACGAGCCGGAGTGGTCTCCCATCAAGCATCCAAGAGCCCTGATCGGTCGCGTCTCGGCCGTCACCGGGCAACCGGTTGCGAGCTACGGCGGGCAGGGAACCGGTGCGTCCACACTCGGTGACCTGCGCATGGCGATCAATGACCTGGTCGCGCTTCCCGATGGTAGCGCCCTGATCTGCGGTGATCGCTATACCGATGCCGGACCGCAGGGTGTCGCGGCTCGGGTGGACGCGGACGGGGTGCTCGATCCGAACTGGGGCAGTGGCTCGGGCATCCAGAGCTACGGACCGAGCCACTGCTATGCCCTCGAGCTGCTCGGGGATGGTCGGACCGTAATGGTCGGCTCGACTCTCGATGGAGGCTACCTCAGCAAGCCGGTCGCGAAGTTTCTCGATGCGGATGGCCAGTCGCTGAACGAAGTGCTGCTCGACGCATGGGGTCCGGTTGAATACGAGCCGACCCGGGCCACGGCCGTCGCCGAGCAGCCGGGGCTCGGCATCGTCGTGATGGTCGGCGCCTATCTCGGTGATGCCGGTACCGAGAACCTTCATCCGAGTGTGCTGTGGCTGGTGGCCCTGACGCCGGAAGGGCAGTTTGATCAGACCTTCGGTGCGCCGAAGCTGATTCCGCACAGCATCGATCAGAATGACGTTGACGGCTTTCCGCGTGCAGCCGACCAGATCGATATCGATCCGACCGGCAGGATACGCCTCGGACTCACACGGACGACCGACCAGAACGGTCGCTTCGGAGTGACGGCGTGGAACCGCAACGTGGACGGCAGCACCGGTCTTGAGACGACGTTCCTGCCAGCCCGCGGCCCCTTGTTCGACCTCGGCGTGGGCGCATCAACCCTCGCGCCGGATGGCAAGAGTCTGGTTCTCAGCGTCCAACGCGAATACGGCGGAGCCTGCAGCGCGAGCCTCGGCAGCCCGCACGCCCAGCGTCGCCTGCACCTTGTGCGCACGACGGCCGGCACCTTGCAGGCGGATACCGGATTCGACGGCGACGGACAGTTTGACTGGGAACCGGTCTCGCTGACGCCGAGTCCCGACTGCATCGAGCCTTCCGTCTTCGAGGCCGAGGACGTGATGGTGCAGCGAAACGGTCGGATCGTCGTGCTCGGAAGCTACATCGATTCGCCCCCATCGGGTGCCCCGAGCCATCACGCCACCTACCCGATGCTGACCCAGTTCGTCGGCGATACCTTCGGCACGTCTCCCTGGGACACCGACCCCGACGCCTTGAGCTTTCCTGCGGCGAGCGCGCGACCCAATGCCCTTGCCGAGTCGGAGTTTCGCCAGATCAGCGGCCTGGATGCCGGGCTGAGCGTGCCGGCTTACGTGCTCGGTGGGCAGATGCGGGTTGGCTTTGAACCGTGGTCCGATCGCCCGCGCTGGGTCAAGAACGGAGATTGGCTGCAACTGCGTGTCGCGGCACCGACGAGCACCGGTGCCGATGCCACCGCTTCGCTGTTCGTCGGCGGCATTCGCGCACACAACAGTTGGGACTCGCTCGGCGCACGCAAGCGTGCCGACTTCGTCGTCAGTGCCAACCGGCCGGCGTTGCCTGGCGCGCGCTGCAGCGAAGGCGGCCTCAACAGCCATTGCACGGCGCCGATTCCGGACCAGGGCTCGGTCAGCAGCAGCATCAACTTCGTCAATGCGGGCAGCTGCAATTACGTGGATGCCATCCGTGTCGGCGTCGACATCGAGCATACCTACATCGGAGACCTGCGTATCACGTTGACCGATCCGAATGGCCAGGTGTTCGTCGGGGGAAGCGAGGGCATCGTGACCCTGCTCGACCGGCCCGCAGCGTCCGCAGGTGCAGGCATCGGCAGTTGTACCGGGCGGGACATCGTTGCCAGCTTCGATGATGGTGCCGCGATCGACGCGCAGACCAGCTGCCGCGTGCCGGTCGATCTGCCGGCATTGTCCGGCGACATCATTCCGGCCCATCCGTTGTCCGCGTTGCTCGGCCGGCGCACGACCGGAAACGATGGCATCGATTCCAGCGGGCTGTGGACGCTGAAGATCGAAGATCTGGCCAGCGGTGACAGCGGTCATTTGCTCGACTGGTCGCTCGACCTCGACTGCAGTGCGACCGTGCCGGGAGTATCTGATCTTTCGGTCGCAGTCAGCGGTCAATCGACCAACCCGCTGGTCGGCGGCACCGGCGAGGCCGTCGGCGGAGACGGCGTGAACATCACGTGGACGGTGACCAACAATGGGCCGTCGGCGACCGGCAACGGACGATTCCGGGCCAGCCTCCCGACCGGACTGACCGATGCGATCGAAAACCCGGCGTGGGGATGCAGCACGACGGCAGGCGGAAGTTGCACGCCCGCGATCGGTTGCTTCGGCGCGTGCCTCGGCAGCGAGATCGACGCGGGCCTGAGCCTTCCCGTCGGCGGAACGGCGACCTTCTTCGCGACCGGAACCCTGACCGAGCTCGCTGGCGACGGGACCCTGGTCGTCAACGGACGCAGCAGCGTCCCCGCCGCCATCGGCGGAACACGCGACAATAATCCGGACAACGACAGCGTGCAGTTGCAGATGCCCGTCCTGCGCATCACCCACATCCGGGCAACCGCGCAAAGGCAACGCTGGCAGGGCAACGAGCTCTCACTCGAGGTCGACATCAGCAATCTCGGACCGAGCCAGTCGAACGGATTCACGGCCGACATCACGTTGCCGGTCGGCATGCAGATCAGCCAGGTAGGCTGCCGCCGCGGAAACCTGCCGTGTGATGCCGCCTTCACGAGCAGCGCCGACAACCGGATCACGCTCACGCATGGCAACGGCATGTTGCCGCTTCGCACGCCGTATACGGCCCTTCTCACCGCAACATGGACGGGCAGCGGTGCGCCCGGTGACGTCATCGTTCAGGCCTACCGCGACGCGACGGCCTTCGACGAAGACAACGGGGCACCGATTTCCTTCCCACTCACGCCGCCCCCGGATCCCAACGACATCATTTTCCGCAACGGCTTCGACTCGTCGTCGAACGGGCAGGAGAAGTCTCGATGAACGAGAGCGGGAAGATCGGCGCCAAGATCCTTCTCTCAACGATGCTGGTGTTCGCCGTGGCAGACGCAGCGGGCCGCGATGGCGCGTCGGCTGTGCCCGAGTCCAGGTCGGGGTCGAGCGGCACGCAACTGATACCTCGCGCGAACACGGTTGCCCGGGCTCGCGCGGCTGGCTTGCCGGCGGTGGATCCGACGGCGGGCGTCAGTGGTCCGTTCGACGGGTCCGAAGGCACGCTGTACTACCTGGATCGCGATGGCCGCGTCAGCTACTTCCATCCGGAAGGGGTTGTCGCGTATTTCGGCGACCTGGCCGCAGATGGTCACGTCGTATTTCGCTACGGCCTCAACGTCTCTGGCCAGTACGTGTTTTCCGCAGACGGTCAGGTAAAACGCGTGCGCGTCCTGCCGGACGAGGTCTATCGCTGGCCGCATGCGGATGCGATTGCCAGGGTATTGATCCGGCACGCACAGCGCGTTCTCTCCGGAGCGGGCGCCCCGGATGCGGTGGACTGGGCCGCCGCCAGCGCGGCCAGCCGCGCCATGCATGAGACGAACATGGCGATCCTCGACGGAATGCGAGCGGACGTGTGCACTGAGCACTACGACGGCGTCTACTATCTCGGCTGTTGGTAGGCTTGGCACCGGGTCGATTCTGGCGGAGGGCTGTGGTTGGAGGCGCGGCGCGAGCGCTCCGCTCAGTCTGGCGATGCCGAATGCTCCGAATCCGAGTAGAACTCGCGGGCGCGCTGGGCCTCTTCGGGCTTGGGCCGGTATTCGGTCCATGGATCGGAGCGCTTTTCCTTGTAGCGGATGACGCCTGCCGCCACGTCGACCTGGTAGAACGGAAACACCGAGCGCAGGTTGAAGAACGCGGCCGGGGCGAACAGGATGATGTCGGCGGCCAGATGGCCACCCTTGAACTTGAGCGGAAGGATTCCGTAGAACGCGTCGCCGTCGCCCTCGCGTGCCTCGAACTCGTAATTGCCGAAGCTCGTGCCGCGCAGATCGCGGGTCGCCGGCAGGGTCATGGCGTCGTTCTTGACCAGCAGGCGCGTGCCGGCCTGCGGCGACTCGAATGAGCTCATGTGCGAGCAGGCGCAAAGCGCGCACAGGGCAAGAAGGCACAGGGAGCGGGCAAGCGTGCGTTTCATCCTTGATCCTCGAAGGCGTACGGTGTCGCCAAGCATACCGTGCCGCGGTGCGTGTCGAACAGGTAAAAAGCAAGAAGGCCCCGCATGCGGGGCCTTCTTCGTTGCCGTGTTGCGCGGTCGGATCAGGCCACGAACAGTGCGCGCATCTTCTTCATCGCGTTGGCTTCGACCTGGCGAATGCGCTCGGCCGACACGCCGTACTCGTCGGCCAGTTCCTGCAGGGTGGCCTTGTTCTCGTCGCCCAGCCAGCGCCGCTGGATGATGTCGCGCGAACGCTCGTCGAGCTTGGCCAGGCCCTTGTGCAGGGTATCGAGCGACGACTCCTCCTCGGAATCGTTTTCGACGGTCAGATACGGATCGGCGTTCTGGTGATCCTCGAGGAACATCACCGGTGACGGCCGCGCATCCTCGTCGTCGTCGGTCGGCGCGTCAAAGGCGATATCGCGTCCGCTCAGTCGCGATTCCATCTCGAGCACGGTGGCGGCCGGTACGCCGAGCTCCCTGGCGATCGTGTTGACCTCCTCGTTGTTCATCCAGCCGAGGCGCTTCTTCGACTTGCGCAGGTTGAAGAACAGCTTGCGCTGCGCCTTGGTCGTCGCGACCTTGACGATGCGCCAGTTGCGCAGGATGAACTCATGCATCTCGGCGCGGATCCAGTGCACGGCGAACGAAACCAGGCGCACGCCCTGCTCGGGGTCGAAGCGCTTGACCGCCTTCATCAGGCCGATATTGCCTTCCTGGATCAGGTCGGCGATCTGCAGGCCGTATCCGGCGTAGCCGCGGGCCACATGCACGACGAAGCGCAGGTGCGACATGACCATCTTGCGTGCCGACTCGATGTTCTCGTTCTCGAGATAGTCGCGGGCCAGCGCCTGCTCGTCTTCCGGGCTCAGCATGGGCACGCGATGCACGGCGGAGATATAGGCATCCAGGCTGCCCAGCGGACTGGGAACCGGAAAATTGCTGGCGATCAGGGCGTTGCTCATGCAGGTGTCCTCATTCATGCGGCGCATTTTAGCACTCGGGTCCTTTGAGTGCTAAAGCTGGCGGGAGTTCCCGGCCTCGGGCCGGGCGGCAGCAAAAACTGAACTGACCGGTATAGTAGCGCCTTTTGCGTTAACGAGCTGTAACCAGATTGCGCTGCTCCTGTGAATAATCGACGGCGAAGGGCAGGAGGGGCTGCGGTGACCGTGCCATCGCGGGCTGGGCACGAGATAGCCGCGCCGGCCGCCTGTCACCTGGGATTTCCCGGGCCTCTTCGACGCGCCGCGATTATTCCCGTGTCGAAGCAGGAACCATCGCGCCGTCCGATGGACCGGCTTGCTGCAGGAGTTCTTGCACGCGCCGCGATTCGTCGACGTCGGGACCGAACAGGGCCTGCTCGAGTTCCAGGCTCTTCTCGAGCAACGGGCGGGCGACATCGTGATGGCCCAGGCGCAGTTCGGCCTTGCCCATCTCGGCGAGGACGCGGGCATGGATGCGGTCGGGATGTGCGCCGAACAGGGCTTGCGCCTCGAGGATGCGCAAGGCTTCGCGCAGCGCGTCGCGCGCGTCGGCGTACTCGGCCTTGGCCAGGTGCAGCGATGCCGCGGCCAGGCGGAGTCGAGCCTGGTAGGGGTGCATGGGATCGAGCCGTTGTTCGAAGATGCGCCGGGCCGCAGCGAGCTGCTGATCGAGCTGGGCCATGCGGTCCAGGGCAATGCCGGATTCCACCCCGCGCAGGATCAGTAGTGCATAGAACGGATGCTCCTCGCCATAGCGTTCGCGGCCGATCTCCAGGGCCTTGTCGGCATCGCGGCCGGCTTCCTCGAATTTGCCACGGATCGAATGCAGGATGCTGCGATTGAGCAGGGCGAAAGTCGATTCGACATAGGTTTCGCCGGGCAGGGTGGCGAACATCCCCAATGCTTCATCGAATGCGGACAGGGCCCCCTCCAGATCCCCCTGGTACATGCGCAACGCACCGAGGTTGCCGGTACCGATGGCGATCGGCGGATTGATTTCACTGCCCATGCGCAGCCGCTGCAGGCGAATTGCCTCGGTCTGCTCGATTTCGGCCTCGGCGAAGCGGGCGGTGGTGCCGAGCAGGACCGAGAGATCGTTGTGCATGAGCGCGAGCGTCTCGCCCCGGGCCGGAAGAATTTCCGCACCGACGGCAATGGCATGGCGATAGGCCTGTTCCGCGGGCGCGAATTCGCCCTTCAGATGATGCGCCTGAGCCAGGTGGTAGTAGGCGTCCGCGCGCAAGTGATGCGTGCTCGGCAATTTAGCGTCGGCGATGGCGACGGCGCGCGCCGCATTGTCGCGCGCCTGGTCGTACAAGCCCATGCCTTGCAGGGACTGGCCGATCGTGTCGAGCACTTCGGCATGCGTTTCCGGTTGACTGGCCAGCTCGGCGTCGGCGCGCTGGCTGGCGATCTCGAGCACTTCGGCCATGGTCACCTGCGGCCCCTTGCCGATCTTCGACAACCATTGCGTGCTCGGCGACATCAGGATGTTCTCGAAAAACGCGCTGAGGTTTTCCGCCTTGGCCTGTTCGGTCTCGGCGCGCGCTGCCTGCGCCTGAGCACGGCGCGCCTGCCAACTGGTCGCAGTAATGCCGGCGAGCATCGACACGAGCAAAAGGCACGCCGCCGCCAAGCCCCATCGATACCGACTGCCAAAGCGACCCAGCCGGTAGAGCATGCTGTCGCGGCGTGCATTGATCGGCAGTCCGCGCAGGTAGCGGTGAAGGTCGTCGGACAATTCCTGTACCGAACCGTAGCGCCGTTCGGGCTCCTTGCGCAGGGCCATCAGGGTGATCGTGTCGAGGTCGCCGCGCAGGGCACGCCCTGTCTTCCTCGATTCGCTGCTGCTCGAACGCTGCAAGACGGCGGCGCTGGGCGGATCAGGCACTTCACGGCAGATCAGGCGCTCAGCCTGCATAGGGGTCAGGTTTTCCAGCGCGTACGGTCTGACCCCACTGAGCAACTCGTAGAGCAGGACGCCCAGCGAGTAAACGTCGCTGGACGTGGTCACGCCGAGCTTCTGGAATTGCTCTGGACTGGCGTATTCCGGGGTCAACGCCAGCGCCGTGGCCTGCGCGGCCTCGACGCGATCGCCAGCCTGCAGGATCTTGGCAATGCCGAAGTCGAGCAGTTTGGGTATGCCGTCGGCGGTTACCAGGATGTTGCCGGGTTTCAGGTCGCGGTGGACGATCAGGTTCCGATGCGCCGCCTGCACGGCCGCACAGACGCCGCGAAACAAGTCCAGGCGCGCGCGCAGGCCCAAATGCAGTCGAGTGCAGTAGTCGGTGATGGTCATGCCTTCGATGTATTCCATGACCACGAACGGCGTGCCATCCGGCGTCGTTCCGCCATCGATCATTTGGGCGATGTTCGGGTGCTTGAGCTGGGCCAGAATCTGGCGTTCGCTTTCGAATCGGCGGATCAGGTCGGCATCGAGGAGCAGCGGACGGATCAGCTTGATCGCGACATCCTGTCGGTAGGCACCGTCGTCGCGATGGGCAAGATAGACCGCCCCCATGCCGCCCTCCGCGATCAGCCAGTCGAGGCGAT
The DNA here is from genome assembly GCA_019634795.1 of Dokdonella sp. Lineage (GTDB taxonomy): Bacteria > Pseudomonadota > Gammaproteobacteria > Xanthomonadales > Rhodanobacteraceae > Dokdonella. The sequence continues at coordinate 190,484 of JAHCAR010000004.1, read as the reverse complement.
AGGGGCCGATACGGTTGCCCATGGCCGCCAGCAGCGAACGACCCGAGAACTCGCCGGCGAGGAAGCCATCGACATGGCCATCGGCATGCTGCAACTTGCGCACGGCTTCGAGTAGCGCTGCGTCATCGGCGCAGGCCGCGAGCACCCAGGCCGGGCGCTCGACGGTCGCCACGTCGAGGCTACGCTCGAACACGTCGAGCGCGCGCCGGGCCAGCTGCGTGGCCGCGCCGGATGCCAACGGGAGATCGTCTCCGCACCGCGCGCTCATGGGCCGACCATCTGCTGGTGCAGCCAGGCCCGCGCGGTACGCCAGCCGCGCTTGATCGTGATCGTCGCGCGGCCGGTCACTTCGGCGATCTCTTCGCTGCTCATGCCGCCGAAGTAGTGCATTTCGACGATGCGCGCCTTTTCCGGGTGGATTCCGGCGAGACGCTCGAGGGCCACGTGCAGATCGAGCACGTCGAGATCTTCCGCGACTGTTTCGTTCTTGCAATCCTGCAAGGTGATCCTGAGGCCGCCGTCGCGTTTGGCGGCTGCCTTTCGCCGCGCATGGTCGATCGCAACCTGGCGCATTGCGCGGGCGGCGACCGCCATGAAATGTGCGCGGCTTTGCCACGGCACCGTCGTGCCGTCGGTGAGCTTGAGGAACGCCTCATGAACCAGCGCCGTCGGGCGCAGCGAGCTCGGCTGACTGCCGCCAAGCTGGCGCGAGGCACTGAGTCTCAGATCCTCGTAGACCAGCGCAATCAGACGGTCGCGGGCCTCGCTTTCGCCGTTTCGCCAATTCACCAGCAGGCTGGTGATTTCAGAGCGCGCGGTTCCCCTGCTCGAGTCGGATTCGCTCATTGGCCTCGTCAACGCTGCCGGCGCGGCGACCACGGATCCGACGATAGCACTTCAACCTGCGCCGGGAAAACTTCGCGCTGGCGATGAGACCCGATCGCGCCGTCTTGCGTAATGCATGGCGAGGGAGGACCTCCTCGCCACATCCGCGCGCCGACCTTCGGGTGGTCGGCGCGCACCGATACGGCGAACTTCCCCGACTTCGTATTCCCACAGAACCTGGAGGCACTTCATGAACCTGATTACGCGCCTGGCCCTCGTCGTCACCGTTTGCAGTGGCATGGCACCCTGTGCCGCGATCTCCCAGGTACTCATCGACGAGAGTTTCGATTCCTTGCCTGCCGGCTATCAACTGGTCCCGGTCGTCAGCGCCAACGCCAGTGCCAGCGGGATGATCGGCGATGTCGGGGGGTCCAATGCGATAATCGTCGATGCGGTCTGGAACGTGCCCGTGGGCGGTTCGGAGTCGGCAGCGATGCTGCTTGATCCGGCCGGCGCGCCGGTGCAGCTCGATCCGGCCAGCCGCGGCGGACTGTTCTCCGTGGTCTGGTCGATCGATGCTGCGACCTCGGGCAGCAGTTCGCTACCTTCGGGATTCGGCGGCATGTTTCCGATCCTGGTCATTTTCCAGACCCAGCCGGATAACTCGGTAACGCTCTCCGGTTACCGCTTGCTGATCACGCCGGGTCCGACCCAAACCTACGCCTTCGAGCTGGCCGCCGAGGATTTCGACTTGTACGACGGGCCGCCCGACTTCAGCGTCAACGGCGGCGTGATCCGCTTCGGCTTGCTCATGGGCGCGACCTATATGGCGACCACGGAGGCCTACACCAACACGGGACGGCTGACCGCCGACAACTGGCGCGTATCCATCAGCGAAACGGTCTTTCGCAGCGGCTTCGACGGGCCACCGCCGGCTCAGTCGCCCGGCAATCCCCAATCGATGCTGACCTGCCCGTTCTGTTCGAGATAGCGATTGGCGCGCGAAAAATGGCCGCAGCCGAGAAATCCGCGGTGGGCCGACAGCGGCGATGGATGCGGCGCCTTCAGGACCAGGTGCCGGCGGCCATCGATCAGACGGCCCTTGGCCTGGGCATGGCTGCCCCAGAGCAGGAACACGAGGCCTTCGCGTTCACGGTTGAGAGCTTCGATGCAGGCATCGGTGAAGCCCTCCCAGCCCAGGCCCTGGTGCGATCCGGGCTGGCCGCGCTCGACCGTCAGGACAGCGTTCAGGAGCAGCACGCCCTGGCGCGCCCAGGCGCTCAGGTCACCATGCCGCGGACGCGGCAGGTCGAGGTCGCGCGAAATCTCCTTGAAGATGTTCTGCAGGGACGGCGGCACGGCGACGCCGGGGCTGACCGAAAAGCACAGGCCATGGGCCTGGCCGGGCCCGTGGTAGGGATCCTGGCCGAGAATGACCACCTTGACCGCGTCGAACGGGGTCGAATCGAGGGCCGCGAAGATCCGCGATCCGGGCGGATAGATCGTCTTTCCGGCCGCCTTTTCGCTGCGCAGGAAGGTTGCCAGCTCGCGCATCTGCGGGGTTTCCAGCGCGTCGCCCACGCGCTGCCGCCAGGACGGATCGAGGCGGATACGGCTTTCGGTCATGCGGTCGCTTGGCTGACCCGTGCGCGCAGGTTGCGGCCGACCCGCAGCTGGAACAGCAGCTTGGTCACGAGCAGGCGTTCGTCGATCGGTTTCTCGACCAGGTCGTTGGCGCCATTGCGCAGCAACACGGCCTGGTTGTCCGGGTTGTCGTCGCCGGTCATGACGATGACCGGCAAATGACCCTTGCCGTAGCCGAGCTGGTGGCGAATCCGTTCGAGCAGGTCGCCGCCGGTAAGCTCGCCCTTCAGGTTGACATCGGTGAGGACGATGTCGGCGCCGATCCGATCCATCGACTGTGCGGTTTCGAGCAGGGCCAGTGCATCCTCGACCGAAATGACGTGGAGCACGGTCAGGCCGTGTTTCTCGAGCATGCGCCGGGTCGCCAGCGCGACCACGCGGCTGTCCTCGACATAGAGGACCTCTCCGGAGGTGATCTCGGTCGGCCGCACATAGCCGCGAATGAACTCGGCCAGGGCCTGGAAGCCGAGCGACTTGTCGAAATAGTCGGTTACGTCGTCGCTCAGCGAGCGTTCGACGAGGCGCTCCTGCACGTCTCCCGAGACCACCACGATCGGCATGTAGGCCTGTGGCGAGTGCTGGCGGATCTGTTTCGCCAGTTCGAGACCGTCCATGTCCGGCAGACGCAGCGCGGTGGTGACGAAATCGACGACGCCCTCGCTGAGCTGGGCCAGCGCCTCGGCGCCGGTTTCGCAGGCCAGCACGATGACGCCGGGGAGGTTGGTCTTGAGCATCTGTTCGATCAGCCGGCGCACGACCTTCGAGCCGTCGACGACGAGCACGCGCGGCTCCTCGGAGGACAGATGCCGGGTCAGGTTTGGTTTCTGGCTCATCGTTGCGGACGTCCGGCGATCAGGTAGCGGGTGCTGACGACCCAGGCACCGAGCCAGCCAAGGACGGAGCTGGCGGCCACGACCAACAGCGGCTCGCGCCAGCCGAAGCCGTGCAGGGCGAAACGGTTCTGATAGCTGGCCAGCAGCTCCAGCAGCGGCCCGCGCACGGCCAGTTCGACCAGCCCGACCGCGATCACGGCGAGCGTGCCGCCGAACAGGCCGTACCAGAAGCCGGCGTACAGGAACGGTCGGCGTACATAACCATCACTTGCTCCCATGAGTTGCACGACGGCAATCTCCTCGGCGCGCGCCTGGATATCCATGCGAACGGTATTGCCCACGACCAGCAGGGTGGCCAAGCCCAGCAGGATCGTCAACGACTGCATGGCGCGCGCACCGAACTCGAGGATGGCCGAAAGGCGCTGCCGCCAGGTTGCATCGTACTGCACCATGTCGACCCGCGGGTCGGCTTTCAGTTCCTCGAGCAATACCGGATTTCCGGCCCGGCTGTCGGTCTGCGGCGAAACGACGAGCACGTTGGGCAAGGGATTGTCCTGCAGCACATCGAGAGCCTCGGCGAATCCGGAAAGCTGGCGGAATTCGGCCAGACCCTGCTCCGGCGTCCGCACGGCAACCCCGGCGACGTCCTTGCGCTGTCCGAGTTCGGCGGCAAAGCGCTGCGCTGCTTCGGTGGTTTCGGTGGTGTGCAGGAAAACCGTGAATTCACGCGCCTCGCGCAGCCCGCCGGAAAGTGCCCTGGCATTGTCGAGCAACACATAGAACAGCAGCGGCAATGCCAATGCGATGCCCATGACCAGCACGGTCAGGATCGATGCCCAGGGGCGCTCGACCAGGCGGCGCAGGCTCGAGCGGAAGCTTTCCCGGTGCTGCTGGGTCCAGGCGCTCCAGCGCGCCCGCAGCGGGCGCCGCAGGCGCGGCACGCTCTGGTTCGCGGGCGGTGCTTCGCGCAGCCGGTTGGCCTGAGGGCGCGCTCTCGCCATCATGCGACCTGCGGACGGAAGTCGTCGATCAGCTGGCCATGGTCGAGCACGAGGACGCGCTTGCCCATGTGGCGGATCAGGTGCAGGTCGTGGCTGGCGATCAGCACGGTCGTGCCGACCTGCTGGAATTCGGCGAACAGGTTCATGATCTCCACGGAGAGTTGCGGGTCGAGATTGCCGGTCGGTTCGTCGGCGATGATCAGCGGCGGCTTGCCGACCAGCGCGCGGGCGATGCCGACGCGTTGTTGTTCGCCGGTCGACAGCGTCGCCGGTGCGGCGCGTTCGCGGTCGAGCAGCCCGACCTTGTCGAGCGCGGCGCGGACACGCTTGGCGGTTTCCTCGCGGCCGGCACCGGCGATGCCGAGCGGCAGGGCGACATTGTCGAACACGCAGCGATCCATGAGCAGGCGATGATTCTGGAAGACCATGCCGATGCCGCGGCGCAGCTGCGGGATCGAGCGCTGGCGAACGCGGCCCAGATCGGCGCCATTGACCACGATCTCGCCGCGCGACGGCCGTTCGATGATGCCGAGCAGCTTGAGCAGGGTGGTCTTGCCGGCTCCCGAATGCCCGGTGACGAAGACCATTTCGCCGGCGTCGACATCGAAGCTGAGCCCGTTCAGCGCCTCGTGGCCACCGGCATAGCGTTTGCTGACGTTGTCGAAGTGGATCATTGGGAGGACGGGAATGGGGAATGGGGAATGGGGAGTGGCAAGAGCGGCACGCGCAGCCAGGCGACGCGATGCGGGAATTTCCGATGCGAAGGGAAGTTGCTGCTTCTACGCTTTTTCAATTCCCTATTCTCCATTCCCCACGCCCGGCTACTTGACCATCTGATTGAGGTCGAAGATCGGCATCAGGATGGCCAGCACGATGAACAGGACCATCGCGCCGACCAGCAGGATGACGGCCGGGCCCAGGGTCGCTGCGAGCACGCCGAGCCAGCGATCGAGATCGCGCTGCTGCTGGGCGGCCGCCTCGCTGAGCATGCGCGGCAGTTCGCCCGAGCGTTCGCCGCTGGCGATCAGGCGCAGCGCAACCGGCGGAAACTGCCGGCTCTCGGCAAGTGCGCGGGCGAAGCTGCTGCCTTCGCGGATCTTGAACGCGGCCTGCCGCAGCGATTCGCGCATCGGCAGGTTGGGCACGACCTGGGCGGCAATCGACAGCGCGTCGAGCAGGGGTACGGCTGCGCCGGCGAGCAGGGCCAGGGTGCGGGCGGCGCGTGCGGTATTGGCGGCGCGGGTCAGGCGCCCGATCAGCGGCAGGCGCAGCAACAAGGCGTGCCAGCGATAGCGCACCGATTCGCGGCGCAGGGCCAGGCGGACCGCGAGCACCGCGAGCACGAGCAGGGCGATCAGCAGCCAGGCCCAGTGGCGCAGGAAGTCCGAAAGGCCCATCAGCAGGCGCGTGGCCAGCGGCAGGGTCTGCTGCATGTTCTGGAAGACCCCGATGATCTGCGGCACGACCCAGGTCAGCAGGCCGGCCACGACGGCCAGGGCGACCAGGGTCAGCAACAGCGGGTAGGTCAGCGCGGCGAGCAGGGTCTGCTTGAGGGCGTCGCGCGCCTCGGCGTAGCCGGCCAGCTTGTCGAGCACGGCATCGAGATGGCCGGACTGTTCGCCGGCGGCGACCGTGGCCCGGAAGATCTCCGGAAAGCTGTCCGGGAAGTCGGCCATGGCCTGGGCCAGGCTGGCCCCTTCCATGACGCGCGCGCGCAGCGCTACGGTCAGTGTGCGCTGGCGTTCGTTGTCGTCCTGCTCGGACAGGGCGGCCAGGGATTCGTCGATCGGCAGACCGGCGCCGACCAGGGTCGACAGTTGCCGGGTCAGCATGGCCAGTTGGATGCCGGAGAGACCGCGCCGCGAGAACGGCAGCGCCCCGCGCCGCTGTTCGGTGGCTTCCTCGACCGCCAGCGGATTGAGGCCGCGCTCGCGCAAGGCACTGCGTACGGCCCGCGCCGTATCGCCCTGCAGCACGCCGCGCTGGGTTTTGCCGTCGCTGTCGAGCGCCTGGTATGCGAATGCGGGCACGCAGATTCCCTTGAGTGGGGCGAATCAGCTCATTGTCGCCGGAATACGCCGATGATGGCAGTCAGAGGTAAAGGATGCCGGTGAGCGTGGCCAGCCAGCCGACGGTCGCCAGCAGCAATAACGGATCGCGCACGGCGAGCCGGCTCGGATCGCCACCGGCGCCGCGCCGAAACACCAGAAACAGGTAACGCAGCACGCCGAGCAGGACCCAGGGGGTCGAATAGAACAGCGCGTGATGACCGTGGCGTGCAATGACCTCGGGCGAGAACGTGTACAGCACGTAGGCGGCGAGCACCGTTCCGGAAAGACCGACCAGCAGGCGCTCGACGATGGCCAGGTCATAGCCGGATGCGGCGCGCGCGCGGGCATCCTTGACGTGGACCAGATCGCCATGGCGCTTGCCGAGGGCAAGCATCAGGGCCAGCAGCACGCCGACGGCCAGGATCCACGGTGTCAGCGGCACCTCGGCGGACAGTCCGCCGGCGATGATGCGCAAGGCGAAACCGCTGGCAACGATGACGACATCGAGATAGGCGATGCGCTTGAGGCCCAGCGAATAGGCCAGCTGGATGCCGAGGTAGAGGAGGATGACCGCCGCCACCTCGAGGCGTACGAACGCGGCGAGCAGCAGCGAAAGCAGGGCCAGCGCGGCCGAGAAGCGGTAGGCCAGGGCCGTGCCGAGCGCGCCGCGGGCCACCGGTCGCATGCACTTGTCCGGGTGCAGACGGTCACGCTCGACATCGCGGGCATCGTTGAAGGCATAGACCGCCGAGGCGGCAAGGCAGAACGCCGCCGTGGCCAGCAGGGCACCGCGCAGGGCAGCGGCATCGAGCAGGGCATGGGCGAAGAACAGCGGCAGCAGGACGAAGCCGTTCTTGATCCACTGCGCCGGGCGCGCCAGCTCGAGCAGCGCCTTGATGCGTTGCATGGGCTCAGTCGTCGCCAACGGAACTGGCTGCACGTTCGTCGAATCCGTCACGCGTCAGGGTATCCGCGGCAGGCGGGGGCGGGGCGGGGCGCAGCCAGTCCGGCCAGCGCAGCCGAATCGTGCGACGCTTGCCGATCCCGGTCAGGCTCAATCCTGCCGACATGTCCTGGCCGCTGCGCTCGTCGTTGGCATACAGGCGCGCGAAGCGTGCGACCTTGCCGCCGGGTAGCTTCGGGATATCGATGCGGAACACCGTCTCGTCGGAGCGTCGGACCGTGGTCGACAGCAGCGAGCCGTCATCGTCCAGCCAGTCCATCGCAACCAGTCCGTGGAAGGCCGTTCCCGGAAGGGAAACCAGCACGGCCGGGCTCCATGGATCGGCGTCGAGGGCGAGGCGCGCCCCGGCCCGCGGACGTTCGAGCACGATGGCCGGATCGCCCAACAGGTTGTACATCTCGACCAGGGTGCGGTCGTCGAGGGACTTCTTCGAGCGCACGATGGCTTCGCCGATGGTCGCCCCGGGAACCAGCAGTTCGTCGACCAGGCTCTTGCTGAAGGCGGTCGAAGGCGAGTTGCGCCAGGACGCCGCAAACACGGCCACGGCGCCCTTGCCGGCTTCGCGCAGGAAGCGCTCACCGATCGAATCCTCGGTCGGGTTGTCGAACGGCGCCGAATAGCAGGTCATCGACAGGACCATCGGCAGGCGTCCGCCGTTTTTCAGTTCGCTGACGTCGTCGAGAGTGAACAGGTCATGGTTCTTGCGCAGGTCGGGCGGCCCGGTACGCCAGATGAAGCGCCCACCATGGCCGATGAAGTGGACCAGCAGCTGGCCGCTGTTGAGACCATCCTTGATCGCGCTCTGATGGGCGAGATTGTCGGCTTCGTCCGGGCTGGCGTAGATCTTGTCGGCGCTGAACCCCTTCGCGCCGATGCTGCTGGCGATCTGGTCGGACGATTTCTTGAAGGCGTCGGATTCGTCGGTGATGAACATCACGTCGCGCCGCCAGACGCCGGGATCCGGCCGGGTCTGGTAGGCGATCGTCTTGTCGACGATGGCGCTGACTTCGGCCGGTTCGACGACAGGAAAACGGCCGACCGCGACCACCGGATGATAGTCCTCATCATCCACCGCGCCGAACCAGTTGTCGCTGGCGGACTGGCCTTCGGCGGAGGGGTACTGCCAGGTCGGCACGAGGTTGCGGCTGCCCGTGTGCGAGTCGCCGTCCTCGTAGCGGGTCGCCGGTATTCCGGAAAACTGCCCGGGTTGCAGCTCCTGGGGATTATTGGCGAACTTGGCGTAGGCGAGATCGTTGTAGACGTCGTGGCGGATATCGAAACTCGCGTCACCGACCAGCAGCAGGAAGCGCGGTCTCGGTTGGGGCCAGTCGTGCCAGGCATGGTCGACGAGGTTGCGCACGGCTTGCGGGTGCGTGATGCCGAAATTGAATTCGTCGTAGACATCGTCGATGTCGATCACGGCGACTTTCATTCCGCGCTTCTCGTGGAAGTCGGCCAGTGGCCGGATCGCGTCGAGCAGTGAAGGGTGGCTGACGATCAGGTAATCGTAGCCCGTGGCCGGCGCACGCCACGCGGCAGGAGCGACCGCCCGCAAGGCCGGCGGTTGCGCGATGCGGGCGTCCGCAAACAGGCGGACGCCTGCGTCGGCCGCGGCATAGCGGAAACGGTTGCTGCCCAGCGCTTGCGGGGTTCGGCGAATGCCGTCCTCTCCGATCAGGGCCGGCGCATCGCCGGGACCCTGCCAGCGGATTTCGACAGGCTGGCCATTTGAAGCGCGGGTCGAAAAGGGTGGATCGGAGGCGGCGAGCGCCCCATCCAGGCGATAGCTCAACTCGATCCAGTTGAACATCACCACGTCGACCGCCTGCTGGTCGGTCTTCCACGGCAAGGTTCGCTGCGGGATGCTCAGGGTCAGCGTGTTCGCGTGGGCTTTCAGGCCCGACAGCGGCACCTCGATGGCCTGCGTGTGTTCATCCCGGCCGCTCCATTCCGAGCGCTCGAGCAGCTTTCCATTGAGGCGAATCTCCACCACATGATCGGGCGGACGTTCGGCCTTGAAATCTGGCGGGCTGATGATCTGGGACATGCCCCGGAAATTCAGCCGAAGGCTGGCCTCGCCATTTCCATCGGCCAGACCGGGAAGGTCGAACTGCGTGCTGAAAGGGGCCGGATCGGCGTGGGTCAGCTTGACCCATTGCCAGACATCGGGTTCGTCGCCGGGTTTCTGCTGGCTCTGATCGAGCCGTATCATCAGGTTTTCCTGCTCGTAGTGCAGCGTGCGCTGCAACTCCGCAGGGGCGCCGGCGCCGGTGGGCGGCACCCGATCGGCGATTCGCGCCTGCGCGCCCGCCGAGGCGGACAGCAGATAGACGTTGTGAGTGCTGTAGTTGTCGAACCAGCTTTGCGGTCCGTGCAACTGCTGGCCCAGCCATTCGATCCGGTCACCCGCGCCGAACCGGCCATCGCCATCGTCGACGACACGCATCGGCACCGCTTGGCTCTTGTTGTGCAGCGCAAGCTCGGCGACCGGACAGCCGGCAAGCCCCGGCTGCTGCCCGGCGATACGGGTGTAGTCGAGCGCGTAGACGCCGGAATTCTCGACTTCGATGTGCAGCGCCCCGCCGCAGGCGAATGCGGTCGGCGGCAGCAGGCAGGTCAGGAACGCGATGCCGCGCGACAAGCGGGAAAAGAGCATTACGTGAGAGTGTGTTTCGTGCGGAAATGACCGGCAGACTATCCCGCAGGCTGGTCACCTGCAAGACTGGCGAGGTGCATGGTCGCGGCGCCCGTACCATTGGCCGTCATCGCACGGCGGCTTGTTCGCCCTGGTAGTAACGCCCGAGCAGATCGGCAACTCGCGGCGAGATGACCTGCAGCAGCGCAGGGGCCGAGGAATGGATTTCGCTGGCAACGGCGAAGAGCTCCCTGGGGGTTTTCCGCGGCACAAGGGTCGATCAGCGTGGATTCGCCGCTGTCGATGCGGATCACCAGCTACGCTCGTGCGGCGGAAAGGGTTTCAATCCCGAGGGAGCGATCAATCGATTGCGGCAGCCTCGGGATCCCGTTCATCTCGCCATCGAGCATGTCGAGCTTGCGCGCCATTAGTGGATGATCACGCCGAGGCCGCCCAACGGATGCTCGAGGCCCTCGGCGATGTCGGTCCATGACAATTCATGGTCGGCTACGGCACTGAAGCGCTTGTCGCGTAGGAATGCTTCGCCACGCGGTCCGACGGGTGCGGGTCGAACTGGCTGATCGCTACTTGATGGCGCCCGGCACCAGCGACTGCCAGCGGTTGCTGCGCGTCTTGATCGGTACGCTGATCGCTTCGGTCGATGTGTTGCTTCCGCCTGGCGTGGAGTCGGCGCTGGCACGACTGGCCGCGGAGCTCGCCACGCGATCGCTTGCTGTGGTGGTCGAGGAGGGCGTGCTGTCGCGGACTCCGTCGACACTCCCGATTGCCGACGAGCCGGAAGAAGCACAATCGTCATGACGGCCGGACGAACTCGAAGCCGGTTCGGAAGCTCGGCTCCCTGCGTCCATTGAAAAGTCGCCGGCATGGGCCGCTGCGGCGAACAGCAGTACGCCCGCAAGGGGGAGGAAAACGGTGAACTTGCGCGTGGTCATGCTTCGTCTCCGGATTACTGCACGGGACTGCGTCGGCGCCAGAGTCGGGCAGTCTCCCACGATCCCTGGACGGACACCAGCAATCCACCCGTCGAGCGAGTCGGCACTGGCTGGTTCGCATCGATCCTGGGCAAGAATGAGCAGCTATCATGCCAATCACGAATAGCGTTTGAAATCATGTTGTTATGTCGGCCGTGGCATGTTGACCCGGTGTCCAGTGGACAGCAGCGGACAGTCGCGGACAGGCGGGTGTCCGCTGCCGGCCAGGTCGCGGAACCCGGGCTGCCCACCCGGGCCGCCCACCTGGCCCGCGAGTCCGAGACCCGCGGAAGCGGCGCAAGGCAACACGGGACGTTGATCGGAAAGGCCACATGATGGTTCCATGCGGGACCAGCGCGTGCCGCAGGCCAGGACGGGCCGTCAGCGCGATACGCCACGCTTACCCACCGGACCCGTCTGCCGATGCCCATGCCTGCCAGCCACAATCCCGTATCGAGCCCCAGACACCACGGCGATACCGACGGCCGCACGCTCAAGCAGGCGCTGATCGCCGGCATTGGCCGGGTCCTCGCCGAGCGCGACCTGCTCAACCGGATCAATGTCTTTCCGGTCCCCGACGGCGATACCGGCAGCAACCTCGGCTTCACCCTGGCCAGCGTGCGCAATGCCTTGCGCAGCATGCCGGGGGCGCATGCCGGTGCGATTTTCCAGCGCATGGCGAGCGAGGCGATCGACGGCGCGCGCGGCAACTCGGGGGCCATCCTCGCCCAGTTCCTGCAGGGCGTCAGCGAGCCGCTGGCCGGTCAGCAACGCCTTGCCCTATGCCCGCTCGCGGCGGCGGTCGATCTCGGCGCGCTGCAGGCGCGCCAGGCGATCGCCGAGCCGCGCGAGGGCACCATGCTGTCGGTGATCGCGGCGTTTTCGCACTCGCTGCGCCAGGCCTGCGACCAGGGTGTCGAGGACCTGCGCACGGCCTTTGCGCGGGCCCTCGTGGCGAGCCGTGAAGCGCTCGCCAATACGCCCAGGCAGCTGGCGGTGTTGCGCAAGGCCGGCGTCGTCGATGCCGGGGCGCAAGGCTTCCTGCACCTGCTCGAAGGCATCAACGACTATATCGAGAAAGGTCGCGCGGCTGCGCACAGCGAGGTCCAGCCGGTCGCCGCCGATGTCGGCGTGATGGTGGGATCCGAACTCGACACCGATCCGGCCCATCGCTGGTGCACGGAGTGCGTATTGTCGTCAGAGTCGATCGATCGCACCGAGGTGCGCCAGGCCCTCGACGCGCTCGGCGGCTCGAGCCTGGTCATGGCCGGCACACGCGAGAAACTGCGCGTGCACATGCACATCGACGAGCCGGCGCGCCTGTTCGATGCGCTGGCTCGGTTCGGCGAGGTGCGCTCACGCAAGGCCGACGACATGCTTGCCCAGCAGCGCTCCGCGCATACCAGCGGCAAGGTCGCCGTGGTCATCGATTCGGCCGCCGACATTCCGGCCGAGGCCCTCGAGACCCTGCCCCTGCAGGTCGTTCCGGTGCGCATCAATGTCGGCGCACAGGATTTCCTCGACAAGGTATCCCTGTCCGCCGATGCGTTCTACGCACTGCTGCGCACCAGTGAGCACACGGTGCGCACCTCGCAACCCCCGCCCGGCGATTTCCGCAGGCTGTTCGAGTTCCTCCTGAGCCATCACGAGGAAGTCCTCTACGTCGGCGTCTCGCGGGCCATCTCGGGCACGCTGCAGGCCGGTGAATCCGCGGCCTCGGGCCTGGATCGACGCGTGCATGTGTTCGACACCGCGAATGTCTCGGGCGGCCAGGGTCTGCTCGCCCTGCACGCGGCCGAACGCGCCGCCGCCGGCGCCGATGCGTCAACGATCATCGGCGAGCTCGAAGCCCTGCGTGCGCAGACCGCCACATTCGCCTATGTCCGCGACCTGACCTCGGCCGTGCGCGGAGGCCGCATCCCGGCCTGGGCGCTGCCGATCACGCGCTGGCTCGGGCTGGTCCCGCTGGCCCGGATCGGCGCCCGCGACGGCCGTTTGCACGTACTCGGCATCGGCCTTGATCGCAAGGGTCTTCCGCGTCGCTTCGTGGTTCGCTGCTTGCGCGGCATTGATCGCGCAGTGGCCTGGCGTGCCCAGGTCATGCACTGCGACAACCGCGAGGAGGCCGAGCGCGTACGGGTCGCCCTGCTCGAGCATCTCCCGGCCGTCGAGTGTCCCCCCGTTTTTGATGCCGGCAGTGCGATCGGCGCGCACGCCGGACCCGGCGCGGTCGTACTGGCCCTGATGCCGAAGCTGCCGCCGTCGCCGCGCTGATGGCATCATCGCCTTGCGCGGCTCGTCGCCGTCGACCGGGGAGAGCGGAATCTTGGCGTTGCTGATCGCCCAATTGATCGTGGCCTACCTGCTCGGGTCGATCTCCGGAAGCCTTGTTCTTGGCCGCCTGCGCGGCGTCGATATCCGCACCCAGGGCAGCGGCAATGCCGGCGGCACGAACGCCCTGCGCGTCGCCGGCTGGCGTTTCGCCCTCGGCGTCGTCGTCATCGATGTCGGCAAGGGTGCGCTCGCGGCGTGGCTCGGAGCAGTGGCCATCGCCGGTTTCGCCGCGCCGGCCTGGTGGTCGGCGCCATTGCTGGCTCCGTGTGCGTGTGGCTTCGCCGCCGTGCTCGGGCACTGCTGGCCGGTCTACTTCGGCTTTCGCGGTGGCAAGGGTGCCGGAACTGCGGTCGGCGCCGTGCTGGTCATGGCGCCGCTCGTGGCCGGGCTGATGTTCACCGTCTGGGTCGCGGTGATCGCCGCGTTTCGCTATGTCGGCTTCGCCACCGTCATTGCCGCCCTCGCATTTCCGCTCAGCCTTTGGTTGCTCGACCGCCTTGGCCATCCGCATCCGCAAGCACTGGGCACGTTTGCCCTGGCCATCGCCGCGCTGATCCTGTTCACGCACCGCGCCAACCTGCGCCGCATGGCGCGTGGCGAGGAGCCGCGCATCGGCCGCGCAGCGCGTTCGCCATGATCGACGCACGAACCCTCTTGCGGTCGCTCGATGATGCACAGCCGACCTCCGGCAGCGCACTCGCCGCACGCTTCGGCGTATCGCGCGCCGCGGTCTGGAAACAGATCGAGGCGCTGCGTGCGAGCGGTGCGCCGATCGAAGCGGCCGCCGGCAGCGGTTACCGCCTGCGCGGTCCGCTGGCACTGCTCGACGCCGATGCCATCCGCGCGGCCATGCCCGATCCGGTACGTCGCAAGCTTCGCTCGCTCGACGTGCATTGGCAGATCGATTCGACCAACAGTGCGCTGAACAGGCGCGTGCAAGCCGGCGATCCCGGCCCCGGTGCCTGCTTCGCCGAGATCCAGACCGCCGGTCGCGGGCGTCGCGGACGCGGCTGGCAACTTCCGCTCGGTGGCGGTCTTGCATGCTCGGTCTGGCGCCGCTTCGACGCCGGCATGGCGTCGATGGCCGGACTGAGCCTGGCGGTCGGCATCGGCGTGGTGCGCGCCCTCGAACGCATGGGCTACAACGGCATCGGCCTGAAATGGCCGAACGATCTGTACCACGAAGGTCTCAAGCTGGGCGGCATCCTGGTCGAACTCGGCGGCGAGGCGCTGGGGCCTTGCCATGCCATCATCGGGGTCGGTCTCAATGTGCACATCGATGCGGCTGCCGGTACGACGATCGACCAGCCCTGGACCGATCTGGCCAGCGTGCGTGCCGGATTGCCGATTGATCGCAACAGGATTGCCGCGTGCCTGCTCGAGCACCTGCTCGATGTGCTCGAGTGTTTCGCGCAATCCTCGTTTGCGGCCTTCGTAGACGAATATGCACGCCACGACGTGCTGTGCGGCAAATGCGTGCGCATCATCGGGGGTCGAGGCGAACGGTTCGGTGAAGCCGCCGGCGTCGATCGGCAGGGTGCGCTGCTGTTGCGCACGGCAGACGGTGAATTGCTGGTGGACAGTGGCGAGGTGAGCGTGCGACCGCAATCCGGAACGGCCCCGTGAAGCTGCTCGTCGACTTCGGCAACACGCGCCTGAAGTGGGCGCTCTGGGCGGACGGCCGACGCAGCATGGGCGGCGTCTTCGCGCACCGCGAGACGACCCTCGAGGCCGCCCTCAGCAGCAATTGGTCCGCGCTGCCGCGCCCGCGCGCAATTCTCGTCGCCAGCGTCGTCGACCCGGCCAGGGAGCAGGAACTGGCCGAGTTGATCGAAGCGCATTTCGACACCGAAGCCGAATTCGTGCGCAGCCCAGCGTCGGGTCTCGGCATCAGCAATGCCTATGCCGAGCCCGCGCGGCTCGGCGTCGACCGCTTTCTGGCCATGGCCGCGCTGCACGCGGCCCAGCCCCGGGCTCAAATGATGGTCAGTTGCGGTACCGCGCTGACTCTCGATGCGCTGGCCGCCGACGGTCGACACCTCGGCGGCTTGATCGCGCCGTCGCCGGCACTGATGCGCGAGTCGCTCGGACGCGGCACGGCGCGGGTCGGCGACGAGCCTGGCCGCCTCGTGGAAATTGCCGACAACACCACCGATGCGGCCTATTCCGGCTGCCTGCTCGCCGCGGTTGCGCTGATCGAGCGGTTTCGGGCCGGGTTCGAGTCGAGGGTCGGCACGCCGGTCGCCGTGGTTGCCGACGGCGGTGGTGTCGGTGAATGGTTGCCGCTGCTGCCCGAGGTCGAGCGCGGCCGCGATCTGGTCCTGCGCGGGCTCGTACTCTGGTCGGAACGCGAATCGGGTCGCTGATCAAAGTAGTCCGGCGGTGTTCGGGCTAGAATCGACGCTCAGTATCTGCGCTTCCCGTGCAGTCCCCGTCGAGCCCGGATGTTCCCGAGAGTCCTGTTCCTGCTACTGCTTGCCCTCAATATCGGCGGCGCCTGCTGGATCGCGTTTGCGCCGAAAGCGCAGGAGGTCTCGCGGCCGCCGAGTGATCCGGGCGTGCCCGCCCTGGTTCTGCTGTCCGAACGCGAATCAGGCCACTCGGCGCAGCCGGGCAACGCCGTCGCCAAGCCGGGATCGAGCAGCAGTGACGATGTCTGTCTGTCGATCGGGCCGTTCCAGACCCAATCGGACATGCGCGCCACGCTCAACTCGCTGTCGCCGCTGGTCAAGCGCATCCAGTATCGCGACGAGCGCGCGACCCAGTCGCGCGGCTACTGGGTTTTCCTCGCCGCCCTGAAGAATCGCGAGGAGGCGCTCGGCGTGGCCCGTTCGTTGTCTGCGAAAGGCGTTCGCGACTACTACGTGGTCACCGCCGGCGACCAGCTCAACACGATCTCGCTCGGCCTGTTCCGCGAGCAGGCCAATGCCGAGCGACGCAAGGCCGAAATAGCGGCGATGGGCTTCGATCCGAAGCTGATCCAGCGCACCGAGGAACTGCCGGTCTACTGGATCGACCTGGCCAGGGACAGGAACAGCAATCTCGACTGGCGTTCGCACGTGTCCAGCACCGTCGGCCTGGAAGAGCGCCCGATCGACTGCTTCTGAGTCGGGCGCCCGAATTGGTATTTCACGGCCACTCCACTAGCCTGGCCTGTTCATGAATACGCGTGAAGATCGCGCAGGGCCTTGGATTCACGCGGATTTTCGTGATTGAGCGCATAGCCGGGACTATGCGCGAGTGAGCGAAAATTCGCGTGGATTCAAGGGACAAGCGAGGGCGCGTGTTTTTCATGAATAGTCCGGGCTAGAATGCGCGCCCCATGCCGGCATAGCTCAGTTGGTAGAGCAACCGCCTTGTAAGCGGTAGGTCCCCAGTTCGAATCCGGGTGCCGGCACCAAGTCCCGATTGCGGGCCAATCGACGCAGCATCCTGCATGCTCTCCCGCGGCCGACAGCGCGCGGCTTCTCCACCTGACCGATGGCGCGGCGCGAGAGGTGCGACCGACAATTCGCGGCACGACGCGGGGAGATCCATGCGAAACCGCTGGCGCGTCCGCCGCCCGTCTCCGCTGGAAGTCCGAATCGCCGTTCGCTCGCCGCGAAATCGTGAACATTGGTTATGCGCAGCGCCGGCGCCGAGCGTGGTCAGGTATGTCCGTGTTAGGTTCCAGGCCCGGACTCGCGCTGCCCTTGCTGGCGGCAAGTCCGGCATTTGCACGGTTCCCGGAAAGGAGAAGTTCGATGGCAGGCTGGTTTGAATTGAGCAAGAGCAGCGACGGTCAGTTCCGTTTCGTCCTCAAGGCTGGCAATTCCGAAACGATCCTGACGAGCCAGATGTACTCGTCCAAGGCCGCCGCGCAAGGTGGCATCGCATCGGTCCAGGCCAATTGCGCCGACGACGCGAACTACGAACGAAATACCGCCGCCAACGCCAAAGCCTACTTCAATCTGAAGTCGGCCAATCATCAGGTCATCGGCACGAGCCAGATGTATGCGTCCGAAGCTACGCGAGAGGCCGGAATTGCCAGCGTCAAGGCCAACGGCGCGACAACGACCATCAAGGACATGTCGACCTGAAAGCGTCCCTTGCCGTGGACTGAGGGGCGAGGTCGATCGCATTCGGCCTTTCGATTGAGTTCTCCGCAGGGCTCTTCCCTGCGGCCGCAGTCGCTCCGTATTGCACGAGGCGCTCAGGATCGGGATCGCGGAATGGCGCGCAGGAGAGCCGGTAGTTTCGCCACGCTCCTGTAGATCGATAGCCGCGCATCGAAAGTGAAGTTGCGAAGGGAATGATCGGGCCTGTCACCCGCCCAGGCTCATGGCTGACTCCGCCGCAGCTTTCGGATACACCGCGATTCCCCTGGTCTAGGCATCGCGGTGCGTGCGTGCCCCGGCGCCAGTCGACGCATTTCCACGCGGAAGTTTCGCGTTGGTCGCAATCAGCTCGGCGATCTCCTCGGCCGGCATCGGCGGGCTGAACAGGAAGCCCTGTGCTTCGTCGCAGCGCAACAGGTGCAGCAGCCGCGACTGCTCCACGGTTTCGACGCCTTCGGCGATGACCTTGAGATTGAGGGAGTGGGCGAGGGCAATGATCGCGG
Organism: Dokdonella sp.; assembly: GCA_019634795.1. GTDB lineage: Bacteria > Pseudomonadota > Gammaproteobacteria > Xanthomonadales > Rhodanobacteraceae > Dokdonella. The sequence goes on along the minus strand of JAHCAR010000004.1, from coordinate 172,605 downwards.
AGACGATGGCGAGGCCCTGCGGCCCCTTGTTGATCTCGGTGATGAACGAGCGGTCGATCTTCAGTGCCGTGATCGGCAGTTTGGCGATGTAGGCCAGCGAGGAATAGCCGGTTCCGAAATCGTCGACCGCCACGGTCACGCCCTGGTCGCGGATCTTGCGCAAGGCATGGACGGATGATTCGAGTTGCTCCATCAGCAGCGACTCGGTCACTTCCAGTTCGAGCTTGCTGAGGTCGAATGATTCCGAAAGCGAGCAAACGAGTTCGGCGAAGTCGGTCTTCCTCAATTGCAGGGACGAGACATTGACCGCGACTTTCGGGGCGCGGGCATCGATGTCACGCCAGTGCCCGTGGTCGACCAGCGCCCGGCGCAGTGCCCATTCGCCGACCTCGCCGATAAGCCCGCATTCCTCGAGTACCGGGATGAACTCGCCCGGCGCGATCAGCCCGCGTTCGGGATCCTGCCAGCGGATCAGTGCCTCGACCCCGCAGATCAGGCCGCTGCCGAGGTCGACCTTGGGTTGATAGTGAAGAAGGAATTCATCGGCTTTGATCGCGCGTCGCAGGCGGCTTTCGAAGCTCAGGGCCTGCGCGGCGCGCGCATTCAGTTCGGGCGAGTAGAAGACGATGCGTTCGGCACTCGACTTGGTTCGGCGAAGAGCGGCCTCGGCGTTGCGCAGCAGCGTTTCGGCGTCATCGCCGTCGCTCGGAAAGATCGCTATGCCGATCCTGCACCCGATCCGAAGCTCCTCGCTGAAGATCTTGAACGGCGTGCCGAGCCATCGCGACTTCAGGTCTTCCAGGGAGCGGGCCACTTCGGCGACGGATGCCTTGTCGGTCAGGGTCAGCGCGAAAATGTCGACGCTGATTCTTGCCACCGAGGTGTTCGCGCGCGCCAGTCTCTGTCCCGCCTGGACCAGAAGCTCATCGCCACCGCGCCGACCCAGCGTCTCGTTGACGTGGCGAAGCCGCTCGAGGTCCGCGAAGACCACGGCGAGCAGGTTGTCGCTGCTGCTGTGCCGGACCATCTGGTGCGACAGGATATCGAGGAAATGTGGCCGGTTCGGCAAGCCGGTCAGGCTGTCGTACTGGGCCAAATAGCGGATCTGTTCGGATTTCTCGAGGTGTTCCAGTGCGAATGAAATATCTGCAGCGAGCTGGTTCAGCAGTTCCATTTCGTCGCTGTCGAAGAAATCGGGCATTTCCGCGTAAAGCATCAGGGCACCCACGCCCTTGCCCTCGATCGTCAGTGGCAGCATGGCCAGCGAACGCGACCCGGTTTCGAGCGATTCGCGAATGGCGCGGGGATCCCTGGCCAGATCGTTGATGATGATCGGATGCGGCTTGCCGGCCGAGAGCGATTCGACGATCTTGCGCAACTCGGAATCCTCGTTGAGTTTCCGTCGCAGCTGGTTTTCATAGTCGGGCGAGGCGCCCGCGCTGACCATGTGCCCGAGTCCGTCACCCGAATCGTCGAGCAGGCCGATCCAGGCGCGCGGGAACTGCCCCGCCTCGACCGCAATGCGGCAGACCCCCTGGAGCAGTTCATCGCGATCCCGGGTATGCACGATCAGCGCGTTGATCGCACTGAGCACCGAGAGCACGCGATTGAGGCTGCGCATGCCGAGTTCGGCCTTCTTCTGCTCGCTGACATCCTGGAGCGTGTGAAACCAGCCTCCCGCCTGGTCCCTTCGCTGGCTCCAGTGGTTCGAGGGCACCACGACGTGCCGGAGGTGCACCCAATCACCGTCGCGCCGCAGCCGGTAGGCGAACTCCGCGCGTTCGTGTTTCTCGAACGCGCGGTCGGCTTGCCCGTTGAAGACGTCGCGGTCGTCCGGATGAACGCGGGTCAGCCATTGCCTCCAGTCGGCCGGTACCTCGTCCGCGCGGGAACCGATCAGATCGGGCAGGGTTTCCGACCAGCTCTCGAAGCTTCCATCGGGGCGGGAAACCAAGTGGGCCAGTTTGGCCAGCTGCTGGGCATGGCGCAGGCCGGCCTGGCTGCGCGCCAGCTCCTGTTCGGCCCGGTAGCGCTGGGTAATATCGCGCACGAAGGCGACGAAAAGCCGGCCCTGGGACGTATCGAGACGCGAAACCGAGGCCTCGATCGGAAACTCCGTGCCGTCCCGGCGCACTCCCCAGACCATGCGGGCCGGAATCGACATCGGCCGGGCCTGGCCGTTCGGGCTTGCGAAATTCTCGACGTCATCTTCGTGCTGCTTGCGGAAGCGTTTCGGGATGAAGGTGGACAGGGAGGCGCCGAGCGCTTCGCTGCGCGGGCAATCGAACATGCCTTCGGCCGCCCGGTTGAACAGGACGATCTTCTGCTGGTCGTTGACCGCAATGATCGCATCGAGCGCCGATTCGACCATGCCCGACAAGCGCGCCTGGGTCTGGGTCAGGCCTTCGTAGGCACGCTCCAGCTCGGCGCTCTTTTCCTCGAGCTTGCGAACGAGGGTTTCGCTGTACTGCTTGAGCACCGGTGTCTGCAGCTCTTTGGCGCGGCCCGGCACGACGGATTCGCGATCCCTTCCGGTGGCCTTGTCGATCGCTTCGAGCAAGGTTTCGATCGGCGCCGGCTTGGCGATATAGGCATCGGCGCCGGCGGCGAGGGCGAGTTCGCGATCCGTGGGTGAATTGTAGGTGCTCGTGTAGAGCAGGAACGGAAGGCGCGCATGGCCTTGGCTCTGGCGCACCTCCATGCACAGGCGGTAGCCGTCCATGCGCGGCATCAGGATATCCGAGACGATACCGTCGAAATCGCTCTCGCCATTGAGTGCCGCCAGCGCTTCGACGCCATCGGCGGCCTCGATGACCTCATGCCCTTCGGCCTCGAGCTGGGCGCGCAGCAGGCGCAGGTTGGCCGGGTAGTCGTCGACGATCAACAGCTTCATCGATCCGCTCCCGTGCGCAGGTGGGCGCCGACGGTCAAGGGCAACTGGCGCGTGTCGATCGGCTTGGTGATGTAGCCGTCGCAGCCGGCATCGCGCGCCTGGCGCTCGTCGGTGAGCATTGCGAATGCCGTCAGCGCGATGACCGGAATCGCACGCCAGCGTGGATCCGCCTTGAGCTTGCGGGTCAGGGCCAGACCGTCCATGCCGGGCAGGGCGATGTCCATGAGGATCAGGTCGGGACTGTGCGTCCCGAGATAGACGAGGGCATCTTCGGCGTCGACGGCGCCATCCACCGTGTAGCCCTCGATTTCGAGCACGTTGCGCGCGAGCTTCAGGTTGACCGGGTTGTCATCGACGATAAGGATGCGCGCGCTCATGGGACCGACTCCGCGAGCGGCAGGCGAACGGTGACCGTCGTGCCTACATTGACCGTGCTTTCGAGGTCGATCGAGCCACCCTGGATTTCGACCAGTTTGCGGGTCAGGGCGAGGCCGAGCCCGGTGCCTTGCGCCCGGCGTGCGGTATCGCGTTCGACGCGCTGGAATTCGACGAAGAGACGCTCGATGTCGCCCGCTTCGATGCCGATGCCGGTATCCGAAACGCGCAGCACGAGCGCGCCGGAGGAGTCGCGCAGGGCTGCGATGCGTACCTGGCCGAGCGGCTCGGTGAACTTGACCGCATTGCTCAGCAGGTTGAGCAGTATCTGCTTGAACTTGTGCCGGTCCAGCCTGACTTCCGCGAGCCCCGCAGCGACATCGATGTCGAGCTCGATGCGCTTGTCCTGGATCATCGGCGAGAGCACCGCGCAGACTTCCGGGATGTCGCTGCCCAGGTCGAAAACCTCGGCGTGGACCTCCATCTTGCCGGCCTCGATCTTGGACAGGTCGAGCAGGTCGTTGACCAGGCGCAACAGGTGGCGTCCGCTGTCGAGGATGTCGCCGATGAATTCGCGCTGCTTGGGCTCCAGATCGCCGACCTTGCCGTCCATCAGCAACTGGGAAAAGCCGATGATGCCGTTCAGCGGCGTGCGCAGTTCGTGCGACATGTTCGCGAGGAACTGGCTCTTCAGGCGGTTGGCCTGCAGCAGGGAGGCTTCGACCTGCTTGCGTTCGCTGACATCGCGGATCGCGCTCGAGACGAGCAGGCCCTTCTCGGTCTGCAGCGGACTCAGGCTGATTTCGACCGGGAATTCGCTGCCGTCCCGGCGCAGCCCGTGCAGTTCGAGGCCGGTGCCCATGTTGCGTGCCTTCGGTTGCCCGAAAAAGCCCGCGCGATGCTCGGGATGCTGCGCGCGGAAGCGTTGCGGCACGAGCATTTCGATCGAGTTGCCGAGCAGCTCTTCGCGCTGCCAGCCGAACAGGCGCACGGCCTGAGAATTGGCGAGAACGATCCGTCCGTGATTGTCCACGATGACCATGGCGTCGGGGGCCGATTCGAGCAGGTCGCGAAACTTCTCCTTCTCGCGACGTCGCGCGCTGACGTCGCGCACCGCACTGATGACGAGGGTCGACTCACCGATGTGAATCGGGCTCAGGCTGATTTCGACCGGAAATTCGTCACCATCGCGGCATCTTCCATAAAGTTCGAGCTCGGCGCCCATCGCCCGCGTGCGCGGATGCGAGAAGAAGCGTTCGCGATGACCGGAATGCACGTCACGGAATCGATCCGGCAGCAGTTGCTCGACCGGGCAGCCGATCAGGGCAAGCGGTTCGTAGCGAAAGAGGATTTCGGCTTGCGAATTGGCGAGCACGATACGACCGTCGGGTCCGACCACGATGATCGCATCCGGCATGGCTTCGAGCAGCGCCCGTAGCCGTTCGTCGATCAAGTCCGACATCGAATCCATCCCCCGTCGGTCACGGTTGCGAAGTTGCCGGACCAAAACGACCCGGTTCGACTCCGCGCGATCCCCGGCATCCGGCAACGGCCCATCCCGGACCCGCCTTCTGCTTTCGCCATCCCCCCGCCCGCGAATCGAATCACCACCATGGTGCGCCATGGACTGGTCGACGATCCGGTTTCGCTCGAGAACAAGCATAGTCGCATTGGCCGGCGCAATCACCACCCGGCCGCGCCCGTCGATGCATCCTGTTAAGGAATAGACGGCGTCGGCCGCGCAGCAAGGCTCTAGGGCTGGTGGAAAGTTATCGAATACCGGCTTTCAGCGGTCGGGCGCGACCAGTTCGCGATAGACAGCCACGGTCTCGTCGACGCAACGCGACCATGGGAACGCCGCCGCATGCTGCAGGCCGCGGGCGGCGCTTGCGCCCCGCCATGCCTCGTCTTCGAGCAGGCGCTCGAGTCCGTCGCGCAGCGCGGATTCGTCGAGCGGGTCGACGCACAGGGCGGTGTCGGCACAGATCTCGGGCAGCGACGAGACGTTCGAGGTCAGGACCGGTATGCCGCTGGCGAGGGCTTCGAGTACCGGCAATCCGAAACCCTCGTACAGGGACGGGAACGCAAACGCGTGCGCTCCGGCATAGATCAGCGGCAGGTCGGCTTCGCTGACGTAACCGAGCCTTCGCGCCGCGCCGCTGGCCTCCAGCGGAGCCAGTGCTTTTTCGAGCTCGGCGCTGAGCCAGCCGCGGGCGCCGACGATGACAAGAGGGTGGCGCGCACGCAGCGGCGGCGGCAGCGCGGCATAGGCGCGGGCCAGGCGGACCAGGTTCTTGCGCGGCTCCTGGGTGGCGACGACGAGCAGGTAGGCACCGCGTGCCAGGCCGTGCCGGGACAGGGCCTCGGCCAGCTCGTGATCGGCGTGCGGTCGGTACCTCGGATCGACGCCGAGCGCGACGACGCGCAGTTTTTCGTGTGGCACGCCGAGCTTGGCATGCAGTTCTGCGGCGATGAAGGTGGAATCCGTGATCACGCGCTGCGCGCGCTCCAGGGTGGCTGGCAGGTGGCGCTCGAGAAAGCGCACGCGCTCGGGCGGATGGGTATCGGGATAATTGAATGCGGAGAGGTCATGCACCGTGGTCACGGCCGGTCCGTCGAACGGCATCAGGATATAGTTCGGCGTGTGCAGGAGGAAGCCGCGCAGCTTGCGCGTATGTGCGCGGAACAAGACGTTGCGCACCCGCGAGTAGGCTTCGAGGGCGCGTGTCTTGAACGGCAGGTTCTGGCGCAGACTGGCGAACAGGCGGTTCGAGCGCAGCGCATCGGCCGGGTCCTCGACCCAACGCACGGCGGAATACAGGCGCAGCTCCTCGATCGCCGCATGCTGGGCGAGGCCCTGCGCGAGTTCGAGCGCATAGCGACCGATGCCGGTCAGCGGCGCGCTGATCGCGTCGACGTTGAAGATCACGCGCACTAGGCAGGCATTCCGGCGCGCTCGCGCTCGACATCGGCCTCGACCATGCGTCGGGTCAGTTCGGCCAGCTCGACTTGCGGCGAGAAACCGAGCCGGGCCCGGGCCTTGGCCGCATCGCCGACCAGCAGGGGTGCATCGACCGGACGCATCAGGCGCGGATCTATGCGGACGCGTGGTGTGCCGTCGGCGCGGTCGCGTGCGACTTCATCGCTGCCCGAGCCGTTCCATTCGAGCTCGATGCCGGCCGAGGCGAAGGCGAGCGTGGCGAACTCGCGCACGCTGGCGGCGCGGCCCGTGGCCAGGACGAAGTCGTCGCCCTGGTCGCCGTCGGCCATGCTGGCCAGGGCCGACACGTATTCCGGGGCATAGCCGAAGTCACGGCGCGCGTCGAGATTGCCGAGCAGGATCTGCTGCTCGAAGCCAAGTGCGATGCGCGCCACGCCCTGGCTGATCTTGCGCGTCACGAACGCCGGGTCGCGCAGTTCCGACTCGTGATTGAACAGGATCGCGCTGCTCGCGGCGAGTCCGAAGCTGGCACGCCAGCTGGCCATCGCCGAGTGCGCCAGCAGTTTGGACAGGCCGTATGGCGAGGTCGCCCGGGTCGACGTGTCTTCGTCCTGTGGTGCGCGTGGCGGACTGCCGAAGATCTCGGCACTGGAGGCGAGCACGAAGTGCGCGTCGGGGGCGTCGCGGCGCATGGCCTCGACCAGATTCAGCGTGCCGATGCCGTTGGCGTGGATGCTGCCGAGCGGATCGCGGAACGAGTCGGCCACGCGTGACTGTCCGGCCAGGTGGAAGATCGCCTGCGGCGAGACTTCGGCGACCAGCGTGCGGCAGGCCGCCGGATCGGCCAGTTCGAGCGTGCGCAGATGCAGACGCGAGTGGGCGCCGATGCCGAGTTCATCGAGTCGCCAGTTGCCGGCCGCGCTCGAGGGCCGGTGCGTGCCGATGATCTCGACGCCTTCGGCGAGCAGTTGCGCGGCCAGCCAGGCGCCATCCTGTCCGCCGACGCCGGTTATCAGGGCCCGTGCATAGCGACGCTTCACGGCCGCTCGCCATTGAAACTGCGCAGCGCATTGGTGCTGCCTGCGGACGCGCCGGGCTCGGTTTGCGGATGCGCGCTGATATCCAGTGCCGGAATGCCGAGGCGCCGGGCCTGCACGGCGAGCAGCTTCGCCGCGCCCGGATCAACTCCGTCGCCGAACGCAACCCACTCGAACCCGTGCCGCTGCAGCCACTCCGAGACATGCCGTGAGGCCAGGGGTCCGGCAGCTGCCGATTCGAGTGGCTCCGCGTGCGCTCCATGCAGCGTCCATTCCTGATTGTGCATCGTGATCATCCAGCTATCGTAACCGGACAGCAGCGGCGGATGCTCCCCCGCATGCAGATGCAGCACGCGTGGCAGCGGCTGCATCTGCGGCGCCATGGCGTGGATGCGGCGCACGCGCCAGTCGAGGACGCGGCGTTCGAACGAGAAAAGCATGGCGCCGACATCCGCCTCGTAGTCAGGCCAGCGTTCACGCAGGACCTGCATACCGGTTCGACCGAGTCGCTCGCGGCGCTCGATGCCGAAACTCTGGCTGCGCGCGTGGGCGACGAAGACGTTGCCGGCGATCAGATGACGGTAACCGCGCGCGCTGGCGCGCTGGCAGAAATCGTTCTCCTCGCCATAGCCCTGCGGAAACGCCTCGACGTCGAACAGGCCGACTTCGTCGAGGACTTCACGACGGATGTACATGCAGAATCCGTTGCCGGTCGGCAGTTGCGGATAGGCGTGACCTGCCGACTGCCAGAGCGCGCGCGCGGTCTGCGCGAACGTCCAGCCCGGGGGCAGCGGATTCTCGCGCTCGAGCTCGGGCACCGAGAAGGCGCCGGCGTTGTCGGAGACCGCGGTTGCCGTGGCGACGTCGGCGGCGCAGCAGGCGGCACGGCGCAGTCCGGTCAGCCAGTGCGCGGCCACTTCGGTATCGGCATTGAGCAGGACCACGTCGGCGTCGCCGGCATGCCGCATGCCGCGATTCACGGTCGCCGTGAAGCCGCGGTTTTCCTCGTTGGCGAGGATGTCGATGCCCGCGATGCCGCGATAGCGCTGAAGCAAGGGGGCGATAGCGGGATCGGTGCTGGCGTCGTCGATGACGATCAGACGACACGGGCCGGTGGTGTGCGCGAGGACCGAATCGAGGCAGCGCGCGACGCCGTCGGCTGCGTTGTAGACCGGTACGATGACGGCGACTTCGCGCTGCATCGGCTCGACTTCGACGGGAACCGGTCGCTCGGCGCTGGCCAGCGCGCCCAGCGTTGGCTGCATCGGCATTTTCGGCTGCAGGCCGGGCCTGCCGATCTCGATGCTGGCGGCGATCGGTCCGCATTCCGCTTCGATCGGGTCCTGGTCGATTCGAATGTCGAGCACGGCGTTGCCCGATGGCGAGAACGGCAGGCGAAGTTCAGCAAGGCCATCCGCGTTGGCTTCGAGCAAGCAGAAGCGGCTGCCATCGATCGCCACCGCACGACGGCCTGCTTGAGGCGGGTTCAAACGCAGCGTTTGACCGTCCCAGCTCAGGGCAGACGGGGGCGGGCTCGGGTGCATCGGCATGGACGGGAACTGCGGCATCGTCGGGGACGCGCGATTACGCCGCGTGGCGGTCTGCATTGCAAGCGCGGACGGGTGTGACCTGTCGACGACAGCGATTGCAGCGGGAACCTGCGCGATCAGGCGTCGACAAGATGTCCGCCCAGGATGCTGCGGTTTTCGATGGCGGCCAGCAAGGCAAGCTGCGATTCGCTCAGGCTTGCGTCGAGCTCGGGCGTCGTGTCGTGGGACGGTTCGATCCATTCCCGGATGCTGTCTTCAGCGGGCAGTCGAAGGCCCTGGATGCCCATCGACATGAGCGCATCGAACAGGCCGCTGGCGGTCGCCACCGGTTGTTCGCGCAGCTCGCGATAATCGACCAGCAGCCGTGGCCAGCCCTCGCTGCCGGCAAACGCCTCGCGCGTGTAGTGCTCCCACAAGGCCAGTGCCGAGGCCGCGGACATGTCGTCGCGGCGCTGCAAGGACGCCGCCACCTCATGTGGATCGCGAACGACGTGGATGAAGACCGGGCGCGTCAGCAGCGGCAGCATCTCGCGGACCAGCAGGCACAGGCGCGGCTCCTTGACGAACCACGGCCGCTGCGGCTCCAGCGTTTCGAGCACGCCCGCGAGTTCGCGACGGAACGCATCGACGGCCGTGGCCGGCGCCGTGCGCGGCGGCGATTTCCAGTCGCCGCCGGCGGACTGCAGCCGACGCACGCAGGCCATGTGCAGCTCGCCATGCTCGAAGTGACCGCGCGGGTTGTCCGGCCCGCGCAGCAGCAACTCGTCGGCACCCGGCCAGGCGCCCATCAGCTTGAGCAGGCCGGCCACGCTCGAGGTGCCCGAGCGGTGCATGCCGAGAACGACGATCTGGCCCGCGGCAGGACGCTGCAGGTCGGCCGGGCAGTGCCTGGGCGGCTTCGCCGCAGCGGCTTTCAGGGTGCCGCCGGAGGCAAGCAGTTCGACCAGCCGATCGGCGCTGGCGTCGAGGTTGTTGGCCTCGGCAAACGGCGCCGCGCGCGTGACTGCTTCGGCAACCAGTTCGGCTCGCCGGTTGAAGACATCGCGCAGGCGCCATTCCAGCGATTCGGAATCCGGCTGCGCCCAAAGGCAATCCGGCTGGTCGGCATCGGCCACTTCCTCGCGCACCTCGACCGCCTGCCCCCACTCCTCGATCAGGGCCTTCTGGCTGCCATAGGCCGGCGCAATCACGACGCGACCGCAGGCGATCGCCTCGCGCACGACCGGATCCCAGCCCGCTCCGCGTCGCGCGCTGACGTAGGCATCCGCGGCAACCAGCAACTGCGCCCGCTCGTAGGCAGGAAAACCCCAGCCAGCCATGATGCGTACCCGGGCGGCGTTGTTGACGGCGGCCAGCGGCTCGAGCGAGTGGCGCAGCGCGCTCTCGTCGTTGCCCGGGCAAATGTAGATGATCAATTCGACCGGCTCGCCGGCGTCGAAGCTGCGCCGGAACGCCTCGACCACACGCTCCGGGGCGTCGCGTCCGCGCATCTCGGCCACGCTGAGGAACACGAACTTGCCGCTGGGATTGCGTTGCGCCGGCACGTTCGGGTGGCAGTACTCGCGATCGATGCCGAGCGGCAGTACCTCGATCGGTGCGCGGACGCCTGCCTCGCGGAAGGCATTCGCCTGGAATTCGTCGGGCACCAGCAGCAGGTCGAAGCGGTTGCACTGCTCGACCCAGGCCGCGCCCGGGTGGGCCCATTCCGAAAACGCCAGCGATACACGGAAGCGACCGCGCGCCGTTGTCTGCAGTTGGGCCGGTGCGCAGACCAGGGCGGCCTCCGGCAGGGACGGCAGCATGCGGCGCGCGGCGAGCTCGAGACGGAAGTCGTTGCCATCGAGCAGTTCGGGCGCAACCGCCGAATAGGCCATGCGCAGCGAGCGCGCGTCGAGGCGCCAGAGCAGGCCGCGGGTCAGTTGGCCGTAGGCGAGTGGCAGGCGGGTCAAGCCTTGCCAGAGCACCGTGCCGCGGTAATTCTCGATCAGCCGTTGTTGCCAGCGCGCTGCAAAACTCGCCCGGCTCTCGGTCCACAGGCGTTCGCGAAAGCCGCCGTCGTCGCGGGTCGATCCGTGCTGGTCGTGGCAGACCGTGACCGCACCAGCAACGACGCTGGCGATGCCGGCATCGGCTGCGCGCAGGCAGTAGTCGGTGTCTTCGAAGTAGCTGTGGAATCGTTCGTCGAGCAGGCCGATGCGATCGAGGCAGTCGCGGCGGATGTAGGCGAGCGCGAAGGCAATGCCCTGTACCCTGCGGTCGCGCGGGAACTGGCCGACATCGGTTTCCTGCTGCCCGGATTCGGTCTGCTGGCCCCAGAGCAGTTCGGGCTCGATGAAGCCGCCCAGGTGGAACAGCAGGTTTTCCGGCGCCGGTCCGCGCATCCGGCAGCCGACGATGCCGTGGTCGGCGGCGGCATAGGCGGTATCGCGCATGCGATCGAGCCAGTCACGCTGTTCGAAGACGAGATCGTTGTTGAGCAGGACCACATCGTTGTCGCTGCGCGCGGCTGCGATCCCCGCATTCATGCCGCGCACGAAGCCGAGATTTTTCGGCAGTCGGATGACCCGAAGTCGTTCACCGAATTCAGCCAGGCCGCTCGGCGTCTGGTCTTCCGAACCGTTGTCCACGACGATGACTTCGGCCTCGTCGAGGTGGCAGGCCAGCAGGGAGTCGAGGCAGCGCCGGGTCAGCGCCCATTGGTTCCATGCCAGTACGATCAGGGTGGCGCCGCGCACTAGGGAGACTCTGAGCAAGCGCAATCGTCATGGCGTCGAGAAGGCCCGCCACAGGAACTGCGTGGCGACCTGAGGCCTGGTTGCCTAGACGTGCCGCGCGGTGCCTCTGCAGGGCCTTCTGGATGCCACCCTTGTTTCATTGAATCAATCGCTTGGGCGACGCCTGCCTGCGCGTAGCACTTTGCTGTGCCGACTTTAAGGACGGCCAGTCCGTCTGCGTCGGCGCGCCGCGATCTGCACGCAGGCCGATGTCGTGACGTTTGTGCCACTTGTTCCGGGCCTCCCTAGTTCTGTTCCGGCGCGGACGCCCGCCAGAGTGCACTGAGGGCCGTACCGAGCGTGTCGCGTGCGTAGCTCGATACCGGCGTCAGCAGCAGGTTGGCGCACTCGTCGGCCTGCACGCATTGGTGTGTGCCGCTGCCGCGAATGGAACGCAGCATGGCCTGCGGCGCAGCGCTGTCGTCGTCGATGGCTTGCGCTGCAGTCACCAGCAGGCGTCGCGGTGTGCTGCCGAGGCGCAGGGCCAGGTCGCGCAGTCGGCGTACTTCCTCGCGGTTCACGTGGCACCGTCCGGGTGCACGAGCTCCTCATGGTAGGCCGCAAACACCTCGTCGCGCGGGCCCTCGCGCACGCTGCGGCCGTGTTCGATCCAGAGCAGGCGGTCGCACAGGGCGCTGACCTGGGTCTCGTCGTGACTGACCAGGACCACGGTATGCCCCTGGCGCATGCGTTCGCGCAACGCGGCGCCGGATTTTTCCTGGAACTCCGCATCGCCCACGGCCAGCACTTCGTCGATCAGCAGCACGTCGGGTTCGGCCTGGATGGCCACCGAGAACCCGAGGCGCATGACCATGCCCGACGAATAGCTGGCGATCGGCTGTTCGAAGAAATCGCCGAGTTCGGAAAATTCCTTGATCGCCGGCAGCCGGGCGACGATATCGCGCTGGCGCAGGCCGATCATCAGGCCCGACAGGATCGCGTTGTCGCGGCCTGACAGGTAGGGCGTGAAACCGAGCGCCAGCGACAATAGCTGGCACGATACGCGGCCGCGCCGAATCTGGCCGCGATCGGGACGCAGGATGCCTGCAAGCACGCGCAGCAGGGTGCTCTTGCCGGCGCCGTTGCGGCCGATCACGCCGAGCCGCTCGCCCTGGCGCAGGCTCATGCTGACATCCTCCAGGGCCCAGAACTTGCCGCTGCCGACGCGCCGCTGCGCGCTGAAGGCAACGCCGACATGTTCGAGTTCGATCAGCGGTGCGTTCATCAGACGGCCAGTTTCGGATAGCGCGGGGCGAGCTGCCTGACCACGCCGATGCCGATCGCGAAGACGATCGCGGAGATGATGCAGACCTTGAGCAGGGCCGGCCAGTCCGGCCATTGCGCATGCATGAGGATGCCACGGGTGGCGTCGAGCAGGGTCGCCACCGGATTCAGCGCGATGACCTCGCGCAGCGGCGAGGGCACCGAGTCGAGGGCAAAGACGACACCGGACAGGAACATGACGACGGTCAGCACCTGTTCGATGACGAAGCGCAGGTCCGGAATCAGCGGCACGATCGCGGCGACCAGGAAGCCGACCCCGGCCGCGAACAGCAGGGTCACCGAAAACACGACCGGCAAGGCCAGGTAGCTCAGGTTCGGCGGATAGCCGATGCCCCAGAGGATCACCAGCAGCAGGGCGAAGATGAACAGGAACTTGATCGTGTCGGCGAGCATCTGCACGAACGGAAAGACCAGCACCGGCAGGCGCGCCTGGCGGATCAGGCCGAGGTTGGTCCAGATCGCGTAGCCGCCATGCGTAATGCAGGATTTCATCCACTGCCAGACGGTCAGGCCGACCAGCAGGAAGGGCAGGTAGCCCGGGCCGCTGGTCTTCAGGATGACATCGAAGACCAGCCAGAACGCAGCCATCATCATGGCCGGCTCGGCAACCCACCAAATCAGGCCCAGATAGCTTCGCGAGCGTTCCGCGCGCAACTCGGCATAGGTGCTGAACAGAATCAGTTCGAGAAGGTGTTGGGGCATGGCGGGCGACGGATGCGGAAGCGGGCAGGATACCGGATCGGAAGCCAGGCTTGGGTCGTCGTGCGCCCGCCCTCAGGCGCAGTTCGCATCGAGAACGGGACCGAGCCAGGCCAGACCGAGCAGGACCAGGGCGAGCACGGCACCGAGCGCGATACGCCATGGACCCTGCACCAGCACCGCGAACGCGTGCTCGCGGCGAATTGCAGCGACCAGGAAACTGCCGGCGAAACCACACAGCACCGGCAGCATCTGGAACAGATAGCGCTGCATGACGTGTAGGCCGGCATACAACAGCAACTGGTAGACGAGAAAGAGGCCGACAAAGACGGCCAGTGGCCGCTGCCAGCGTCGCCACAGGACGATGCCGAAGGCGCCAAGGACGAGGGTGACGGAATGGGTCAGGTAGGCGAGCGCGGTCATTGGCGTCGCCAGCGCGCTCTGGCCGTAGGCGCCGAGGCGACCCGCGCAGGCCGGCCCCGGCAGCTGCGAGACGAGCAGGGTCTTGGCATTGAACAGACGGAAATACTGGGTGCCCAGTTGTTCGGCAATGACGCTGACGATGCCGCGCTCGGCGACCACGGAACGAATCCTGTCGAGGGCCATGGCGTTGCGCTGCTGCGGCGTCGGCGCGCTTTCGAGGAACGCGGTCAGGGCCGGCAGACCGGCCTCGTCGATGTAGTCGCTGCGGCTGCGGTCGCGGATGCCGACTTCGAGGTTGTACAGCGAGCTGTCGGCAATCAGCGGCCGCCCGGTTTCGAGCTGGCCCTTCCACAGGGCTGGCGAAACGGCCAGCAGCAGGCCGGCGACAAACGCCAGCGCGGCCATCCAGGCGAATGAAAATCCGCGTTCACCGCGACGCAGGAAGAAGAGCAGGAAGACTGGCCAGAAACCGCCGAGCAGGCTCTTGAAAAGCAGGCACAGGCCGACCAGCAGTCCGGCCAGGAACGCGCGCAGACGAGGCCGCCCGTGCAGGGTCAGCAGCAAGGCCAGCGCACCGAGCAGGCAGGCCAGATGGGTGACTTCGGGCCACAGCCAGTGAGCGTGTGCGAGGGTGCTCGGGTTGAGCAGAAACAGGACGCCGGCGGCAAACGCGGCGCGGCCATCGTCAAGCGTTTTCCAGAGCCGCACGAGCAGGATCGCGCAGAGCGCCAGCGCGGCGATTTGGACCAGTTGCACGGCCAGCACATGCGCGCAGAACACGCGATAAACGAGGGCGATGAACCAGGCTTGTCCGGGCGGCCAGATGAACAGCTCGGGCATCGGCTTGCCGGCGAGCAGGGCCAGCGCGCGCTGGTTGTAGTCGAACTCGTCGCCAACGAGGATCTTGCTCGCCGGCGCGTAGTAGATCCAGAGCAGGGCCAGGTTGAGCAATGCCCAGGCCATGCCGGTCGCCCACAGCCATGCCGGCCGGACCCGGCTCTGTGCAGTCCCGTGCGCGGGACGCATGGATTCAGGCATGGCGAGAATCGCCGGGGCCGGGCCCACGCCAGCGGCGCGGAGTGGCTGAGGGGCGCAGGAGGGGCGCGATCATCCGGCCGGCGTTTCGGTCCTCGGCGAACGCTTGGCCGGCGCCTTGAAGGTGGGGGTCATCTTCTCGTGCACGCCGCTGGTGCTGATCGACTCTACGTAGTACCAGTAGTCCTTGCACGGGTCGATGCTGTCGTCACGATACTGATACTTCTGCGTTTCGTCGGTGGTGCCGGCGCCAAGGATGGGATCCTTGTTCAGCTTGACGAACTCGCCGTTTTCCGACTCGCCGCGATAGACATCGAAACCGAAGTTGTCCTGCTCGCTGGCCAGCGACCACTTTGGCGTGTTGGCGATGCGTTCCTCGGCGGGAATTCCCGACTGGTCACCGCAGGTACCCTCGGGCGCCTTGGCCGTGATCGCCGGTGGTGGAGCCGGGGTCGCTTCGGCTGCCGGGGCGGGCTGACTCGGGGTCGTGGCTGGGGCTGCGGACTGGTCGGGTGAGGGTTGATCGCAACCCGCCAGGGCCAGGACGAGAAGGCTGGACAGGACAACTAGGCGCATGAGGACTCCGTGCGGCAGGGAAAGGAATGGCTGCAATGCTACGCCGTTGCCGGCAGGCGGCGCACGGCGAATTTGCACCCGCGATCATCGCATTCCGCGGCAAGCCATGCGTCGGCAGCGTGGCACCCGGGATTTCCGAGCCGGATGATGGGCACCTGATTACGCGCTGTTCGCCGGAGAATGGTCGTCGCAATCCGGCGGCGGTCCGACTGGACACGGGCAGGCCGGGGCAACGATAGTCGTGCCATGTACGCAATGGCAACACTTGATTCGATCATGGTCCGGAGCAGGCTGCGGCTGCGCGTGGCCCTGCGCGCCTGCTTCCTGCTGGCTGGATCGGTGCTGCTTCCGGCCCCGGCTGCCGCGCTGTCCCTCGGCGTCGAGACGACGCCCGCCGGAGATCTTTTTCCGGCCCTCGACCTTTCCCAGTCGCGGGCGGCCGACGCCAGCGAAGCGTATGCGGGCAACGGCCTGCTCAGGCTGCGCGTTGCCCATCCGGGCAGGTCGCGCACGGTCCGGCTCAGCGTATCCACGCCGGGCTTGCTTGCGCCGGCCGTGATCGATGCGCGCATCGACGGTGAGGTCGTTCTGCGTCCCCGCCTGCAATGGGACATCCGCGCCCTGCGCGAAATCAGGGCCGTGCGCCGCCAGACCCTGCAGGTCACGCTGGATTCGCCAGGCCTGAAACCGATCGTTCGCACCATCGAAGTTCGCCTTCACCCGCTAGACGAAGCCCTCTACTTCGTCCGTGAGGGGGCCAGCCGGATCGATCTTGGCTGGTCGTTCGCGGCCTGGGTCGATCCGCAGGATCCGGTCATCGACGAATTGCTCGAGCTCGCCGGAATCGACGCATCGGAGCAGATGCGTGCGCCATCGAGTCGTGCCGGCCGGCTCGAGCGCGCACGCGCGATCTGGCTCGGCCTCGAGCGGCATGGTCTGCGCTATGCGGACGACAGCGCCGGCATCAGCCAGGGACCGGTGGTCTACAGCCAGCGCGTGCGCCTGCTTTCGAGTACCTGGGGCGAACGCGTCGCCAACTGTCTGGATGGCAGCGTACTGATCGCTTCGGCGCTCGAACGGCTCGGCGTGGGCAGCTTCCTCGTACTTGTCCCGGGTCATGCCTTCGTTGGCTTCTATACCGATGATGCCCGGCACGAGGCGGAGTTTCTCGAAACCACCCTGCTCGGGTTTGCCGGGCGATCGCAGCCCGCCGCGACGGGATCGGTCGAGCCGGCGATCCGGCAGCGGGCCCTCGAGGGATTCGAGGCGGCACGCCGGGCGGGACGGGATCGCTACCGCAAGATCGCGCCGCGCCTGGATGGCCGGCATCGGCCCGATTACGCACTCATCGACATCTCGAAAGCGCGCGCCTATGGCATCATGCCGCTCGCCGTCGGCCGGGGGGACCGCGCCGGCAGTGCCCCGGTCGCCTTTTCGACACCTCTCCGTCCGCAACGTCCAGCCCGCCAGAATCCGTGAACAGACTGCCCGAGGAAAAGCCGCTTGAGGTGGTCAGGAATGAAATTCGGGCCGATGCGGAATCCGCCCGCTCGCGTGCGCCTGCGCAGCCCGCCCGCAAGCCGCCGAAAACCGCTTCGAATACGGCTCCCGCGGCTGCACTGCGCGACGAGTTTTCGATTCCTGAACTGAGCCAGGCGCACTTCACGAGCTTTCTGGAGCAGGCCTTCGCTGCCCTGCTTCGGCGCCCACCCGACCCGGCCGGATTCGACGCGCAGATGCGCCTGCTCGTCCAGGGGCGCAGCAAGATCGAGATTCTCGGCAACCTGCGCTGGTCGCCGGAAGGGCGGGACATCGGCGTGCGCGTGCCCTGGCTGCTGCCGCGCTACGTGCTGGCCAAGTGCATGCGGATTCCCGTACTTGGCTATCTGCTCGAATGGATCGTCTGCCTCGGTGGCCTGCCGCGCATCGTCCGCCATCAGCGCGCCGCGGACACCTATCACAGCGCGCGCCATCACGAGGTGCTTTCCGCGTTTCGCGGTCTACAGCTCGAACTCGAGGCGGCGCGTACCGAGATCGCCCGGCTCGCTTCCGGCAAGGTCGAGCTCGGCCAACGTCTGGACGGCCTGAATGATCGCAGTGTCCAGCTTCATGCCGAGATCGAGCGTGCCGCCATCGACGCGCGCGAATTGCGCCATCTCGTGTTGAGCATGAATCATTGGCTCGCGTCGCTGCGCCAGAACCTTTCGGCGCTCGAGCTTGCCGAAGCGGACCAGGCGCGCCATGCGGATGCGCTCCATGCGGACATCGCTTCGCGGGTACTCGCGCTGGATGCCGGACGTCCTGCCCGACTCGATAGCTGGGCCCAGCAACTCGCTGGCATGTTGCCGGCCGGCGCCCAGGTACTCGACCTGTGCAGCGGCGAGGACTGGCTCGCGCGACTGGTCGGCAACGGCATCGAAGCGACCGGCATCGACACCAACACCGAGGTCGGCTCGCGCGCGCGCTCGGCGGGGCTGTCGATCACGGTCGCCGAGCCTGCGGAAGTGCTGGCACGGACCGCCGATGGATCCCTGCATGGCCTGACCGCGCTCGACGCGGGTTCCCTGTTGCTCAACATGCCGGTGAGTTCGTTCCTGGCAGCCGTACGCCGTGTCCTGAGTTCCGGTGGAATCCTTGTGCTCGGTTCGGGGCGCGCGCCGGCCAGCATCGCCTCGCGTCTGCAGGGGCGCGCCAATGTCGAGCTCGACACCGAAATGCTCAGGCAGACCCTGCTGGCGGGTGGCCTGGTCGACGCGCGGCCGTTGCCGGCCGCCGATGGAACGGTCTGCATCGTCGCCCGGAACGGGGGTCCAAAGACGTGAATCCGAAGCAGTGCAGACCCTGCGGCGGTAGTCGCCGAGCCGGGCCGAAACCCGCGACCGGGAATCGGGCATGAAGGCGGCCATCCTCATTCCGGTGCTGACCAGCAAGGACGCGGTAGGCGCCGATGCGCTGGCCATGGCTTCGATCCTCGAGGAGCTCGGTATCGAGACGCGCGTATTCTGCCAATCCGCGAGCGGAGTCGAACGCAAGACCTACCCGCCCGAGCGCCTGCCGCAGTTTGCCGGAGGCCCTCGGGATCTGGTGATCTATCACTATTCCACGGGCTGGCCGGCGGCCGTCGAACTGCTCGGGCGCTGTCGCGGCTTCCGCATCATCAAGTATCACAACATCACGCCGCCGGAATTCTTCAGCGACGTATCCGCTGACTACGAGATTGCCTGCCGCAAAGGGCGACAGGAAATTGCGACCATCGCCACGCTGGGATGCGAACTCTATCTGGGAGCTTCGGCCTACAATCTGCGTGAACTCGAAAGGGCGGGCATGCCGGTGGCTCGTGGCGGCGTGCTCGCCCCGTTCCACCGGGTCGCCGAAATCGTCGAAGCCGAAGGCGATGTCGCCCTGATCAAGCAGCTGACCGATGGATCGCACAATTTCCTCATGGTCGGCAGGGTGGCACCGAACAAGGGCCACCTGGCCCTGGTCGATGCGTTCGATGCCTATGTGCGCGGCTATTCCGCGGATGCCCGGCTGATCATCCTCGGCAAAATCGATCCGCGCCTCGATCGCTACACCACGGCGATCACTGGTCGCATCGACGAGCTGGACCTGAGCGATCGGGTGCTCTGGATCGAAGCGGCCAGCGAAGCGCAGCTCAAGGCCGCCTATCTGGCCAGCCATGTGTTCATGCTCTTGAGCGAGCATGAAGGCTTCTGCGTGCCGCTGATCGAGTCGATGGCGGTCGGCACCCCGATTGTCGCCCATGCATCGAGTGCGGTGCCGGAGACTCTCGGCGATGCCGGCCTGATCTGGGAGGAACGCGATCCATGGCTGTATGCGGCCAGTGCCGCGCGCCTGTTTGGTGATGACGCACTGCGTGCGGCCATGCTCGAACGGGCGCGTCTGCGCTATCGGCAGCAATTCTCGGTCGAGGTCCTGCGCGAGCGCTTCACCCGCTTCCTGGAGCCGGTCCTGTGAGGCCGTGCATCGCCATCGTCGTGCCGCGCTGCCACGCACGGCTGGTCGGTGGCGCCGAGGCGCTGGCCTGGCAGTATGCGCAACTACTCGCCGTGGACCACGAGGTCGAGGTGCTGACTTCGACCGCATTTGACTATACGAAGTGGGAAAACGACCTCGACGCCGGCGTCGAGCAAAGGGATGGCATCACGATCCGCCGGTTCACGGTCGCGCGCGGGCGCACGCCGTATTTCCATGCGTTGCATCGCATCATGCTCGATGCGTTCGAAAAATTCGAGGCGCCGTCGGCTTCCGGCCAACCTCGACGCTACGGTTGGCCGGAAGCGCTCGAAGAGGAATTCATTCGCGCCCAGGGGCCGAATTGTCCCGAGCTGAGCACGCATCTGACCAAGCACGGCGAAGACTATGCCGCCGTGTTCTTCCTGCCCTATCTTTACCCGCTGGTCCTCGACGGCATTCGTTCCCTGGCTCATCGACGCTGGGCTTTGATTCCCGCCCTGCATGATGAACCGCCGGCCTACCTGCTGACCTTCGCGCAGATGGCCCGTGCCGCGCCACGCATCCTCTGGAACACCGAGGCCGAACGGCGGCTTGGTGCGCGCATCTGGAACGTGGATGCCGGCAATGTCGTCGCCATGACGGTCGCCACCGAGCGGGTCGAGCCGGCCGTCGAAGCGCGCCCGTATCTTCTCTATTGCGGGCGCATCGACGTGAGCAAGGGTTGTGCGCTGTTGCTCGAAGGGTTCGAGGCGTTCAAGGCGGCGCATCCGGACTCCGACCTCGAACTGGTCCTGACCGGCAACGACGTGCTCGGCGTCGGCAAGCGCAAGGACGTGCGCTATCTCGGTTTCGTCGAAGAGCAGCGCAAGTCCGAACTGATGGCCGGTGCGCTGGCCTTCGTCCAGCCGTCGCCCTACGAGAGCCTCAGCATCGTCCTGCTCGAAGCGATGGCGCAAGGCACGCCGGCGATCGTCAACGGCCAGTGCGAAGTCCTCGTCGACCATGTCGAAGCGAGCGGCAGTGGTCTGGTATTCCGTGGCACGCCGGAACTGGTCGAGGCAATCCGGCGCGTGGTTGCGCTCGATCCGGCGACGCGCAGCGACTGGCGCGGAAAGGCCCGCGACTATGTGCTCGCCCGCTACAGCCGCGATCAGGTCAAGGCGCGACTCGCCGCCGAAGTCGAGGCGCTGGCAGCCGGCTGATTCAGTGGTGCGGCGAGCGCGCGCCGAATACTCAGCCCGAGCGCAGGTGCAGGTCGAATCGGGCGCCGCCCAACGCTTCCGAGCGACTGACCTTGAGGCTGCCGCCATAGGCCTTGACGATGTTCTGCACGATCGACAGGCCGATGCCGTGGCCCTGGACGCGCTCGTCGCCGCGCACGCCGCGTTGCAGCAGGTGTTCGACGCGATCCTGCGGAATGCCGGGTCCGTCGTCCTCGATGCAGAGATCGAGGCCGCCGCCTCGGGCATCGGCGGACCGTCCGGGACGCGCCGTCAGCAGCACGCTGTGCCGGGCCCACTTGAAGGCGTTCTCGAGCACGTTGCCGAGCAGCTCCATGAGATCGCCCTGGTCGCCGCGGAAGCGGGATTCCGGATCGATCTCGAATTCGCACAGGACCTGCTTGTCGGCGTAGACCTTTTCGAGGCTGCGCACGATCTCTTCGGCATAAGGTTCGAGCGGCAGCGGCGCGGCGAAGGTCTGGCGTCCGGATGTCGCCGCACGCGACAGCTGGTAGGCGACGATCTCGTCCATGCGACCGACCTGTTCGAGCACGGTCCAGCGCAGTTCCTTGCCATCGGTTTCGGATTCGAGCTGGGTGCGGACCACGGCCAGCGGGGTCTTCAGGCTGTGGGCGAGATCGGCCAGGGTGTTGCGGTAGCGCTCGAGGCGCTCGCGTTCGGAGTCGATGAAATTGTTGAGATTGGTGGCCAGTCCCGAAAGTTCGGTCGGATAGCGGCCAGCCAGGTGCTCCTCGGCGCCGCGTTCGACACGGGCGAGGTCCGCAGCCACCCGGCGCAGCGGGGCCATGCTCCAGCGCAGAACGCCGAGCAGCAGCAGCAGCAAAAGCACGCCGAGACCGCCGAGCCAGGCCAGCAGGGTGCGCCGGAACACCTGGACCTGGTTCTGCAGGGCGGCGCTGTCTTCGGCGATGTGCAGGGTCAGCTTCAGTTCGGGGCGGTTGGGGACGCTCCAGGTGATGCCCTGCGAGAGGATGAACAGGTCTCCCTGGGCTGTTTGCACCGGACCGCTGAATACCGTCGCACCTTGCGCAAGCTCGGTGTCGAACGGCAGTTCAAGTCCGAGCGCCGATGGCGAACGCCACTGGCGATCCTTGGCATTGCGCACATGGTCGCCGACGATGCTCGCGTAGAGTCCAGAGCCGGGCCGGTCGAAGCGCGGATCGGGCCCGACTTCGGGTGGAATGAGATTGCCGGCACGGTTGGTATCCGCGCCGGCGAGATAGGCATGCATGTAGCCCTGCAGGCGATCGCGCTGCGAGCTCAGGGCCGCATCGAAGAAAGCTTGGTCGAGGGCAAAAAAGGCCAGTCCGAGAAAGGCGGCGAGCGCGAAGCCCGCCGCCGCCAGCGAACGCGCCTGCAACGAAAGCGGGCGGGCCATTGCGAGGGCCGGGATCAGGCGGCCGGTTCGGATGCGGTCTCGTCCGCCCCGCTGTCGGTGCGTTCAAGCGCGAACCGGTAGCCGCGTCCACGCACGGTCTCGATCGGCTTGATCGTGTTTTCCGGGTCGAGTTTGCGGCGCAGGCGGCCGATGAAGACCTCGAGCACGTTGGAGTCGCGATCGAAATCCTGCTGGTAGATGTGCTCGGTGAGGTCGGCTTTCGAAACCAGTTCGCCGGCATGCATCATGAGGTACTCGAGCACCTTGTATTCGTAGCTGGTCAGGTCGACCGGGTTGCCGTTCGAACTGACCGTCTGCGCGGTCGTGTCGAGCGCGATCGGACCGCATTCGAGTAGCGGACGCGACCAGCCGCTGGCGCGTCGCACGAGCGCGTTGAGGCGGGCAAGAAGCTCCTCGACGTGGAACGGCTTCACCAGGTAGTCGTCGGCGCCGTACTTGAGGCCCTGCACCTTGTCCTGCCACGACGAGCGCGCGGTCAGGATCAGGATGGGATAGCGCTGGCCGTCCTCGCGCAGCTGCTTGACCAGTTCCATGCCCGACATCTTCGGCAGTCCGAGATCGATGATGGCCACATCGAATGGTACTTCCCGGCCGAGGAAAAGGCCTTCCTCGCCATCGCCGGCGGCATCCACCGCAAACCCGTCGCGCTTGAGGCGCGCTGCCAGGGTCTCGCGCAGTGGTGCTTCGTCTTCCACGAGCAGTACTCGCATCGCAATCTCCTGTTATTGGTCGGCCTTGATTTCTATGACGCGCACCTGACCACCGGGGGTCAGTACCTTGAAGCGGTAGATCTTGCGTTTGCCGATGCGCAGGGTCTGCACGCTGAGAACCTTGGCATGGGTGTCACGCTGGATCATTTCCATGGCTTCCTGGACGCTGATCTCACGCGCTGTGGCAGCCGAGGAGAACAACAATGTGGCCATGACCGCTGCCAGCACGGGGATGGACTTTCGGCGCTTGGCGGCAATCATTTTCGTATCAGGTCTTCATGGGTGACCGCTCGGTTGACGCGGTCCGTGCAGTCTCGACTGCGGGCATTGAATTCCCGCTGAACTCGATCGTCCGGGCCTCGGCGAGATCCCGGCATTGACCATACGGAACAAGGGCTTGCAAGGCTCAAAAGATCTCCGCGACGCAGCAGCGCAGGCTGCCGCCGGCCTTTTCGATCTGATCGAGCGGGATGCTGCCGATCGAGAATCCGCGTTCGCCGAGCCAGGCCCGCTGCGTTCCCGAAAGTGCGCGAGCGGCGCGTTCGCTCATCCAGACCCGATTCGCGGCAAGACAGATCGCATTCGCTGCAAATGCCGCTTTCTGGCCGGCGTCGAGCCAGAGTGCCCGGTCCGGATAGAGGCTGGCGATCGCCCGCGCGTCGGCGCTGTCGCGAAAACCCGATTCGGCGATCAGGGCGACGCGTCCGGCCAGGATCGCGAGCACGACGTTGGTGTGGTATTCGCCTTGCGCGAGCTCGAAGCAGTAGGTCAGACGCAGGCCGAAAGCCTCGTGCATGGCACGCGCGCCGGCCAGGTCGCAGCGTTCGCCAAGGCCGCAGTAGCCGATCCCGCGTGCTCGGTCGATGACCAGCGAACCGGTCAGTTCGGCCACCAGCGCGGCGCCGGACAGGTCGACGATCTCGCGCCCGAGCAGTTCATGGAACCAGGCCCGGATATCGGCGCGTGCAGTCTCGCGCTGGCGCACCGCGTGGCGCATGTGGCCGACGATCAGTCGCCCCGGAGCAGTGGCGAACGCGTTGTTCGGAAACACGCCATCGGGAGCCAGCGGATCGCCCGGGAAGGTCATGACCGGGACATCCTCGGCCAGTCGACGCGCGAGTTCGGCGTGTTCGGCGAGGGCGTGCAGCGGATCGGGCGCATCGCCAAGATCCATGTAGCGATTGTCGCTGGCCGATTCCGTGGCCAGCGCGAAGTCGATCGGACTGACCAGGAACGCGGCCCGCGGTGTGGCCGGCAGGTCTGCGACGATCGCGCCGCCACTGACGGCGTCGAGGAAATCCTGCGGGCGGGTGACGATCAAGCGCGTTTGCCCCTGGCCGGCGCGGCCTTGTCCGGGCAACGGAAGCAGGTGGTCAGGTGATCATTGACCATGCCGGTGGCCTGCATGAAGGCATAGCAGATGGTCGAACCGACGAAGTTGAAACCGCGCTTGCGCAGGGCCTTGCTCATGGCGTCGGATTGCTCGCTGGTGGCGGGAACCCGGTCGTGCGTCGTCCAGCGGTTGAGCCGGGGCTCGCCGCCTACGAAGGACCATAGCCAGGTGCCGAGGCTGCCGAACTCGTCGATCACGGCAAGACTTGCGCGTGCATTGCTGCGCGCCGAGAGGATCTTCAGACGGTTGCGGATCAGGCCGGGGTCCTCGAGCAGGGATTCGAGCTCGCGGTCGCGCATGGACGCCACCCGCGCGATGTCGAAACCGTGGAAGGCGCGGCGGTAGTTCTCGCGCTTGCCGAGCACGGTGCGCCAGCTCAAGCCGGCCTGGGCGCCTTCGAGGACGAGGAATTCGAACAGGCGGCGGTCATCGCGGACCGGGACGCCCCACTCGAGATCGTGATAGGCACGATAGGTCAGGTCGACCGAGTCTCCGCTCGCCCAGGTGCAGCGCACGCGGCCATCGTCTGGCGCGGGACCGTTCCTGGCTGCGCGGTTCTCGCTGTTCTTCACGGGCTTGCGGGCGGGCATCGGCGGGCTCGGTGTCACGGATTCGACGCGCGAGCATACCTGCAGGGCCGCTCCTGCGGCACCCCGCACCCGAGCGCTGTGTCATGCCGGTGCGTTGGCGTGAGCCGACGCCGGCATCCAGGGCAGGGCATCGAGGTCGACGTTGCCGCCGCTCAGGATCAGTCCGACGCGGCGGCCGGCGAAATGCCCCGGATGATCGAGTACCGCCGCCAGCACGATCGCCGCGGAAGGCTCGACGAGAATCTTCAGGCGCTGCCAGATCAGTCGCATCGCCTCGATGGTCCGGCTGTCGTCGACGGTCAGTGCCTGCACGCGGTGCGCGCGCAGGATCGAGAAATTGATTTCGCCGACCAGGGTGCGCAGGCCATCGCAGATCGTATCCGGAACGAACGGGCCGACCCGCGCGCCGCGCCGCAGCGACTCCGCGGTATCCGCGGCGCCCGATGGTTCGGCAGCCCAGACCGTCGCCTGCGGGGCCAGCGCCGCGGCGGTGATGGCGGTGCCGCTGACCAGCCCGCCACCACCTACCGGCGCGACCAGCGCATCGAGCGGACCGGTCTCGCCGAGCAGCTCCATGGCCGCGGTACCCTGGCCGGCGATCACGTCGGGATTTGTGTAGGGGTGGACGAGGGTTGCGCCGGTCTGCACGCGCACGCGCTCGGCGGCCTCCTCGCGCGCACTGATGCTCGCCGCGCAGCGGTGCACGGTGGCCCCATAGGCCTCGATCGCAGCAACCTTCGAACGCACCGCGCCTTCGGGGACGACCACATGCGCGGCTATCCCGCGCGTGCGCGCCGCCAGGGCCAGCGCTGCGCCGTGATTGCCCGAGGAGTGGGTGACGACACCGCGTGCGGCGAGGTCATCGGGCAATGACCAGACCGCGTTGCTGGCGCCGCGAAACTTGAACGCGCCGGTGCGCTGCAGGGCTTCGACCTTGAAATGGAGTTCGGCTCCGGCGAGCAGGTCCAGCGAGCGCGATCGAAGCACCGGAGTGCGTTGGGCGTGCCCCGCAATGCGCACGGCGGCCCGTTCGACATCGGCGAAGCTGATCGTGTCGGTTTGCGTATCCGCGGCCATCGGTGCGTTGCGTTCGGAATCCACAGCCACGATACACGTCCATGGCGCACCCAAGCTAGCCAGGCCCGACCGTGCTGGTTACATTGCCGATCCCCGATCTGCACCACCACTGGAATCCGAGCTGCCGCATGGACCCCAACGACCTCGCCTCGAATCCGCCGGTCCACCTGCGTGACTACCGCGCGCCGGCATGGCGCATGGAGCAGGTCGAACTGAGCTTCGATCTCGATGCGGAACAGACCATCGTCGAAGCTCGCCTCGTGCTGCTCCAGGATCCCCAACAGCCGGATGCGGAGCTGCGCCTGGACGGTTCGGCGCTGGAACTGCTCGGCATCCGCCTCGATGGCCGCGAGATCGGGGCCGACCGCTACCGGGTCGAGGCGGATGCCCTCGTCGTCACCGGCGTGCGTGGCCGGGTGATCGTGGAAACGCGTTCACGGATCCGGCCGGTCGCCAACACAGCGATGCAGGGCCTCTACCTGAGCGGCACGACGGAACGCGGGTTCCTGCTGACCCAGTGCGAAGCCGAAGGGTTCCGCCATGTCACCTGGTCGATCGATCGCCCCGACGTGCTGGCGCGCTACACGGTCACCCTGCGCGCCGATCGCGAGCGCTATCCGGTATTGCTGGCCGGCGGTGACGTCGACGGCAAGGGCAAGCTCGATGACGGCCGGCACTGGGCGCGCTATGTGGATCCGCAGCCCAAGCCGAGCTATCTGTTCGCCCTGGTCGCCGGGCGCCTCGACTCGCTCGAGGACACCTACCTCACCACCGAGGGCCGCCGCGTCAGGCTCGCGATCTGGGCCGATGCGAGCGTCCTCGATCGATGCCGGCACGCGATGGATTGCCTCAAGGCGGCCTTCCGCTGGGACGAGCAACGTTATGGCCGATGCTATCGGCTGGACGCATTCCACATTGTCGCCACCCACGATTTCACCATGGGTGCGATGGAAAACACTGGTCTCAACATCTTCAACTCGAAGTACCTCCTGGCCGATCCGCTGCATGCCACGGACGACGATTTCCGCCATGTCCTCGCCGTGGTCGGTCACGAATACTTCCACAACTGGACCGGAAACCGGGTCACCTGCCGCGACTGGTTCCAGCTCAGCCTCAAGGAAGGCCTGACCGTCTATCGCGAGCAGGAATTCGAATCCGACGTCGCTTCGCGTACCCTGCGCAGGATCGAGGACGTGCGTTCGCTCTGGCGTACGCAGTTTGCCGAGGATGCCGGCCCTCTGGCCCATCCCGTGCGACCCGACCAGTATCGGGAAATCAACAATTTCTACACGACCACCGTCTACGACAAGGGCGCCGAAATCGTGCGCATGCTGGCGACCTTGCTCGGTCGTGAAGGATTCCGCCGCGGCATGGATCTCTACTTCGAACGCCACGATGGCAGCGCGGTCACGGTCGAGGATTTCCTGGCCGCCCTGGGCGACGCCAACGCCCTCGATCTCGGTTGCTGGATGGGCTGGTATCGTCAGGCCGGAACCCCCGTGCTCGAAGCACGCGCCCGCTACGATGCGGAACAACGCTGCCTCGAGTTGAGCCTGCGCCAGCACACTGCGGCCACGCCCGGGCAGAGCGAAAAGCAGCCGCTGCCGATACCGGTTGCGCTGGCATTCTTCGATGCGCACGGCAATCGTCTGCCGTTGCGCTGCGACGGGGACGAACGCTTGCGCGGGGACGTCATACTGCTGGAACGGGCCGAGGCCACGTTCCGGTTTACCGACCTCGACAGCGAACCCGTGCTGTCGCTGTTGCGTGGCTACTCGGCGCCGGTGCGTCTGGTCACCTCCTTCGATGCGCGCAACCTCGCCATCCTGGCCAGCCACGAAACCGACGGCTTCAACCGCTGGCAGGCTGCCGATGCGATGGCGCGACAGGCATTCTTGCAGCTCCTGGCCGGCGAGGGCGATGCGCAGCCCGTTCTCGATGCCTGGATCGGCAGTTTGCGGACGAGCCTGGCCGAGCCTGAAATCGAGCCGGCAACGCTGGCCGAAATGCTGACCGTCGCCGACCCGGTGGCTCTGGCCGAGCCGCTGGCCGAGATCGATCCCGATGCCGTATTCGAAGCGCGCATGACCCTCGAGACATCATTGGCGCGCGCCCTGGAGCCGCGGCTGCTCGAACACTATGCGGCATTGGCGCCGGCTTCGGCCGAAGGAACCCAGCCCGCAGCCCAAGCCCGGCGCCGACTGCGCAACCGCTGCCTGCAACTGCTTTGCGTGGCTGATCGTCGACATCACACCCTGGCTGCCGCCCACTATGCCGAGGCCAGCTGCCTCAGCGACCGGCTCGGCGCACTGACCTGCATCGTGCACTCGGCCGGGTCCGCGGCAGCTGCGCTGCTCGACGAATTTGCCGCTGCCTACCATGACGACCCGACCGTCATGGACAAGTGGTTTGCGGTGCAGGCCACCGTGCCTTCAGCGGCAGCGCTCGAGCGCGTCCGCGAGCTGACGCGCCATCCCGCGTTCCACTGGGACAATCCGAACAAGGTCTACGCGCTGCTGCTGGGCCTGGCCCATCGCAATCCGGTCGCCTTCCATCGCGTGGACGGTGCGGGCTACCGGTTCACCGCCGAGGCCATACGAAAGCTCGACGCGATCAATCCGCAGGTCGCGGCGCGCCTGGCCACGGCATTCGGAGCATGGCAACGGCTGGAACCGCGGCGACGCGAGCTGATGCTCGGGGAGATGCGCAGGCTGCGGGCCGACGGGAATCTGTCGGCAGATGTGGCGGACATCCTTGGACGCAGCGTCGGCGACAACTAGGCAGCGGGTTGCTGCGCGATGCAGGTTCGTTTGCGCCGCCCGGCAGGCATGCGACCAGGCATGGCTGACGACCGCCAGGCTCGTGCTTCGGCTCCGCTGGATTGCGACGGCACTCTCCGTCGGCATGGTGCTGTCGCAAGTCCGCATGGCATCACTTGAATGCGGCGCGCGATGGGCGCATGTTGATCATGATGCCCCCTGCCGGGGCGATGACTGGAGAGTCGCCATGTCTCGCCTGATACCGCTGTTGCCCTTGCTGCTCACCCTGGCGGGTTGCGCGACCACCTCGGGTACCGTCTACCACTACGAGGGTGGCGGAGACTACTACTCCGCCTCCGACAGCGCCGCGCTCACGAGCGACTATTCCTACGGAGCGGGCTACGGATTCGCGCATGGCTACGGCTACGGCGGCGGTCTCGGCTATGCGCCTGGCTACGGTTACGGCTTTGGGTTCGGCTATGGTCTCGGCGGCTATCCGGGTTGGTGGACGCCGTGGTATCTCGGCTACACACCCTACGTCTGGTGGCCGCAGCCGTCGGATCACGCCGGTGGATCCTGGCGCGAGTCGCGGGTTCAGCAAGATCGCGCCCTGCGCAGCTCGCTGGTCGCGCGACCGGTGATCGCGGCGCCACGGCGCGCGCTGTCGGGTCGGTCGCAAGCCTCGCTGCGTCCTTCGGTCGGGCCGACCCGGGGGCGATCCGGGGCACCCCGCTCGGCGGTGATCCGCTCCGCCGCGCGCCCGGCACCGCCGGTGCGAACGATGGCGGCCCCGGTGATGCGCGCGCCGCCACCGCCGCCGCCGCGAAACGCACCCCGCAAGCACTGATCGCAGGCAACAAAAAACCGCGCTTTCGCGCGGTTTCTTGTTTCACCGGGAGTGCTGCCGATTCAGTGATCAGGCAGGCAGACGGCTCAGCGCTTCGTTGATCCGGGCGCGGCGGCTTTCAAGCTGCTGCAGCTGGGCGTTGGCATCGTTGACGGCAGCGGTCGAACGCATGTCCTGCATGGCCATCTCGAGGCGGCCCAGTTCGATCATCAGGTCATGGCGCAGGAAGAGCGGATTGAGGTTCATGCTGGCGGCGGTCGACATCATGGTGGCGTGCTCCCGGGGGTGATGGTTGGTTGATTGATAGGTAGCAAGGGGCGTGCCAACTCACCGAAATCGGGCCTGCGTCAAAATAAATCTGAGAATCCTGCCTCCCGACTGACGTTTCGTGTCGCAAGTTGACCGGGTCTGACGCGCCTCACCGTGGCCTGCCGGTTTTCCGCGATTACGGTCACAGTCTGCCAATTGCTGTTACCGATAAGGTCAGCAAGGCCGACCCACGGCAGCCGCAACAAAAAATGCCGCGCCCTTGCGGGTGCGGCATTTCTGTGGGTGCGGCTGGTTCGTTCAACTGGCGCCCGGCACCAAGGTCCTCTCGAATACCCCCTGTTCCTGAGACCGCCGGGCGCCAGCCATTCCGCAGCCTCGCCCCTCGGTCAGTGCATGCTCCCACCGGCGCGCAGCCAGCCCCTGAATTCCGACCTTCGGCGTGCTCGCATACGCCTAGCGCCGGTGGGAGTGCGATGGTTCAACAGCAGATTCCGTGCCAAGCATCGGGTCGCAGCGGCGCCGGTTTGAGGCGCTGGGTTAGAATTGCGCGGTTCTGCAACGGGTAGTCGGTTCATGTCTTCAATTTCCTCGCATCGCTACGACGTGATCGTGGTCGGCGGCGGCCACGCCGGCACCGAGGCTGCGCTCGCCGCGGCGCGCAGCGGCGCGCGAACCCTGCTGCTCAGCCACAGCATCGAGACGATCGGCCAGATGAGCTGCAACCCGGCGATCGGCGGTATCGGCAAGGGCCACCTGGTCCGCGAGATCGATGCCCTCGGCGGCGCGATGGCGATCGCGGCCGATCGCGCCGGCATCCAGTGGCGCACCCTGAACGCGTCGAAAGGGCCGGCCGTGCGCGCCACCCGTTGCCAGGCGGACCGCGTGCTCTACAAGGCGGCGATCCGCGCGATCGTCGAGGCGCAGCCCAACCTGCAGCTGTTCCAACAGGCGGTCGACGACCTGCTCATCGAGGGCGGCCGCATCACCGGCGTGCTGACCCAGGCCGGCCTGCGCTTCGAAGCGACATGCGTGGTCCTGACTGCTGGCACCTTCCTGGCCGGCAAGATCCATATCGGCATGGCCAACCATTCCGGCGGGCGCGCCGGCGAGGCGCCGGCTCAGCGACTGGCCGAACGCATGCGCGAACTGCCGATCGCCGTCGATCGCCTGAAGACCGGCACGCCACCGCGCATCGATGGTCGCACGATCGACTTCAGCGGCCTCGAGGAGCAAGCCGGCGATGATCCGGCGCCGGTATTTTCGTTCCTCGGTTCGCGAGCCGATCATCCGCGCCAGGTGAGCTGCTGGATTACGCATACCAGCGAGCGCACCCACGAGATCATCCGTGCCGGTCTCGATCGCTCGCCGCTCTATGGCGGAATGATCGAGGGCGTCGGTCCGCGCTACTGTCCTTCGATCGAGGACAAGGTCGTGCGCTTCGCCGACAAGTCCTCGCACCAGATCTTCATCGAGCCGGAAGGCCTCGATACCTATGAGATCTACCCGAACGGGATATCCACGTCCCTGCCGTTCGACGTGCAGGTCGAACTCGTACGCTCGATCCGCGGTTTCGCCAACGCGCACATCACGCGTCCCGGTTATGCCATCGAATACGACTATTTCGATCCGCGCGGGCTCAAGCCCTCGCTCGAGACCAAGGCCATCGAGGGCCTCTATTTCGCCGGCCAGATCAATGGCACCACCGGCTACGAGGAGGCCGCCGCGCAGGGCCTGGTCGCCGGACTCAATGCCTCGCGTGCGGCGCGCGGGCTGGCGCCGTGGACGCCACGCCGTGACGAGGCCTATATCGGCGTGCTGATCGACGACCTGACCACCAACGGCACGATCGAGCCGTACCGCATGTTCACCTCGCGCGCCGAATACCGCCTGCATCTGCGCGAGGACAATGCCGACCTGCGCCTGAGCGCGCAGGGCCGCGAACTCGGCTGCGTCCCGGAAACACGCTACGTGCGCCTGCAGCGAAAGAACGAGGCGATCGAGGCCGAGCGCGCCCGTCTGCGTGCGCTCTGGGTGACCCCGGCGAACGAGCTCGGACGCGCCCTCGAGACGACGCTCGGGGTGGCCGTGAGCCGCGAGGCGCATGCGCTCGATCTGTTGCGTCGGCCCGAGCTCGACTACACCGGGCTGACCCGCGTGCCCGGCATCGGGCCGGCCGTGGACGATGGCGAAGTGGCCGAGCAGGTCGAGATCGGCATCAAGTACGCCGGTTACCTCGAGCGCCAGCGCGCGGAAATCGAGCGCAGCCGCAGCAACGAGGACACCGCCATCCCGCAGGATTTCGACTACGAGCGCGTGCGCGGCCTTTCGGCCGAGGTCATGCACAAGCTCAAGGGCACCCGGCCGACCACGATCGGCCAGGCGCAACGCATCAGCGGCGTGACCCCGGCCGCCATTTCGCTGCTCCTCGTCCATCTCAAGCGGCACCGGCGCGTCGCCTGAATCCCCCAACCTCCGCATGGCGCGCAGGCACCTTCGCGGCCCTGCCGTGCCTGCGGCATCGCAGCCAAGGAAACAATGTCCAGCATCGAACATCGCATCGCCACTGAAACCGCCGCGCGCCCCGAACAGGTCGAGGCCGCCGTCCAGCTGCTCGACAGCGGCGCCACCGTGCCGTTCATCGCCCGCTACCGCAAGGAAGCCACCGGCGGACTCGACGATTCGCAATTGCGCCTGCTCGAGGAGCGCCTCGGCTATCTGCGCGAACTCGAGGACCGCCGCGCCGCCGTGCTCGCCAGCATCGAAGAGCAGGGCAAGCTCAGCGATGAATTGCGCGCCGATATCCTGGCCGCCGACAACAAGGCGCGCCTGGAAGACCTCTACCTGCCGTACAAGCCGCGACGCCGGACCCGAGCGCAGATCGCGCGCGAGGCCGGCCTCGAGCCGCTCGCCAAAGCCTTGCTGGCCGATCCCGAGCAGTTGCCCGAACAGGCCGCGGCAGCCTTCGTCGACGAGGCCAAGGGCATCGCCGACAGCAAGGCGGCGCTCGACGGCGCGCGCGCGATCCTGCTCGAGACCTTTGCCGAGGATCCGGCCCTGGTCGGGGCATTGCGCGACTGGCTGACGGCCAAGGCCGTGATCCGCGCGAGCGTGGTCGCCGGCAAGGAAAGCGAAGGCGCCAAGTTCCGCGACTATTTCCAGCATGTCGAGCCGATCGGCTCGATTCCCTCGCATCGGTTGCTGGCCCTGTTCCGTGCGCGCAATGAAGGCGTGCTCGATCTCGAACTGGCACCCAGGCCGACCACGCCGCTGCGCAGCACCGCATCCGACGATCCTGGCGCAGCACTCGACGAAGCGGCCGCGGCCGGACACGCGGAGGCCGAAGGGCGCGTGGCCCGCCATTTCGACATCGCCGATCGTGGCCGGGCGGCCGATCGCTGGCTGCTCGAGACCGCGAGGCAGGCCTGGCGGATCAAGCTGCACCTGCACCTGAGCCTCGATCTGTTCGGACGTGCCCGCGAAGCTGCCGATGCCGAAGCGATCCGTGTGTTCGGCGACAACCTCAAGGACCTGATGATGGCCGCGCCGGCCGGCCCGAAGACCGTGATGGGACTCGATCCCGGGATCCGTACCGGGGTCAAGCTGGCCGTCGTCGACGGCACCGGCAAGCTGCTCGGCACCGACGTGATCTATCCGCACGAACCGAAGAAGCTCTGGAACGAATCGATCGCACAACTGGCCGCGATCTGCCGCAGGCATGCGGTCGACCTCATCGCGATCGGCAACGGCACCGCGTCACGCGAGACCGATCGCCTGGTCGCCGAACTGATTCGCAAGCATGCCGATCTGCGCCTGGCCAAGATCATCGTCAGCGAGGCCGGCGCCTCGGTCTATTCGGCCTCGGAGGTCGCGGCCAAGGAATTTCCGGACCTCGATGTCTCCCTGCGTGGCGCCGTATCGATCGCGCGGCGTCTGCAGGATCCGCTGGCCGAGCTGGTCAAGATCGACCCGAAATCGATCGGCGTCGGCCAGTACCAGCACGACGTCAACCAGGTGAAGCTGGCGCATGCCCTGGTTGCGCGCGTGGAGGACTGCGTCAATGCCGTCGGCGTCGATGTCAACACGGCATCGGCACCGTTGCTGGCGCGGGTCGCCGGACTGAGCCCTGCGGTTGCGGAAAACATCGTGCGCTATCGCGAGGCGAACGGCGCATTCCGCAATCGCAAGGCCCTGCTCAAGGTTCCGCGTCTCGGCGAGAAGGCGTTCGAGCAATGCGCCGGTTTCCTGCGCATCACCGACGGCGATGATCCGCTCGATGCGTCGGCGGTTCATCCCGAGGCCTATCCCGTCGTGCAGCGGATCATCGAACAGTGCGGACGCGAGGTGAAAGCGCTGATCGGCGACAGCCGCTTCCTGCGCTCGCTCGATCCGCAGCGCTACACCGACTCGAGTTTCGGCCTGCCGACGGTGCGCGACATTCTCGGTGAACTGGAAAAGCCCGGACGCGATCCGCGCCCCGAATTCAGGACCGCCCATTTCGCCGAGGGCGTCGAGGACATCCGTGACCTCGAGCCCGGCATGATCCTCGAAGGCGTGGTCAGCAACGTGGCTGCATTTGGCGCCTTCGTCGACCTCGGCGTCCACCAGGACGGGCTCGTGCACGTATCCGCGCTGTCGAACAGCTTCGTCAAGGATCCGCGCGATGTCGTCAAGGCCGGTGACATCGTCAAGGTCAAGGTCATCGAGGTCGACATCGCACGCAAGCGCATCGGTCTAAGCATGCGACTCGACGACGAACCCGGAGCGGCGCGCAAGCCGGCCCGGGCCGGTATGGCCGGACAGGCAGCATCGAAGCCGGCGCGCGCCCAGCCAGCGGTCGTGCCGGCAGCCGCCGGAGCGCTCGCCGAAGCCTTCAGCAAGGCACGCCGCTGAAGACCGGCTTCGCAGCCGGACAACAAAAAAGGCCGGCAATGCCGGCCTTTTTTGCATCCAGGCCCTGCGGGCGTGGACTACTTCTTCTTCGGCAGCTTCTTCTCGCCCATCGCGAACGCCTTGAGGGCATCCTGGTAGAAGGCCTTGGCCTCGTCCTCGGACACCGTCTCGCCATTGCTCTTCTCGTTGAGAATGACTTCGCCCTGATCGTTCCAGCCAACCCGCGTGGTCACCGAGCCTTTCTTCAGGATCGCCATCGGCTTGCCGTCGAGGAAGGCATATTCGACATTGGTGCGCACGGCCGAGTCGCCATCACCGAGTTCGGAGTTGACCCGCATGAAGCGCAATTTGTTGCCCGCTTCGGCGAAACCGTCCCAGGCTACCGAGAGGTCGCCATCGAGGAACGAATCCTGGATGCGCTTCATGCCGCCGATATGGGCCTTGAGCTTGTTGAACTCCTCCTTGAGATTTTCACCGGCTGTCGCCTCGGAGTTCAGCACGACCTGGATCGTGTTGCCGGCTCCACCGGTCAGGACCGGCGACTGCAGGGCCTGTACGTAGCGACGTTCGCCATCGGTCAGCAGCACGTTGACCACGTAGACGCGAGTCTTGTCAATGCGGCCCGGCTCGAGGGGCAGGGTGAACTGATAGGGCGGCTGCGTGGTGACGTCTTCGGAACTCTGCGCAATGACGATGTCCTGTTGCGCCACGTCGACCAGCTGCGCGGTCAGTTTTGCACCGGGGTTGATCACGGCGGGAGCGCGCAGCGTGACCGTACCGGTGATCTGCGACGGAATCGGCGCATTGGCCATCTGTTCGGCCGTGGGAGGAGCGCCATTGCCATCCGCTGCGGGCGTACCGGCTGGCTGGTTTGAGGGATTGCAGCCCCCGAGAACGGCCAGCGCAGTCAGGGCCGTGGCGACATACTTCAACATGGCGGAATCCTCCAGGAACTATAGACGAAATGCATCGTAGATTACTCGGCAAGCATACCGTTCGTCACATGAACGCACGACAGACCGGCTTCGGGGTTTCTCGGCGAAGCGCTCCTCGGAGGCGTCTCGCGGGCGGAGCACAATAATGCCGTGAAGCCATGTAATCAATCATTTCGGCCTCTGCGAGGGTAAATGCGGGTTGTCGGCAGCGTTCTCGTACATTCAGCAAGCGGCGTTAGGATGTCCGAACCAAGGGGACCGCGTTGTCACAATTCGGGCCATCGACCGGGCGACGGCCCGCAGCTCCGTCGGGGCCCTTTGAAGGACGCAGCCGGGTTGCCGTTCGTCGCTCGAATTGGGTCGGCATTCGACACCAGAACCTGCCACTCTGCCTGGATCCGGCTTCAAACCATTCCGATGATTGAAAACGAAACGCAGACCATCCGCATCAGTTTGGCACTCGTGCAGGTCGACGGGCCGCCGCTGGACTCGGGTAGCTGGCGTCTGAGCGACCCATTCCGTATCGGCCGTGCCGCCAGCAACGAACTCGAATTGCCCGATCCGGGCGTCTCCAGACGTCACGCCAGTGTCGAGCGGGCAAATGACGGCTGGATCGTGCGCGATTGCGGTTCGAGGCAGGGCATTGAGCTGAATGGCCTGGCCCTTGCGGAGTCCGCAACTGCCCGCTTGCGTGCCGGGGACATCCTCCGTGTGGGTCCCTGGCAGTTCCGCATCGATGCCCTTGCCGATGAGCATGGCGGTCCGGGTAGCGCAAACGCACCCACCCGAATCAGCGTCGTGCGAGCCGTCGGAAATCTGGCCGAACAGCGCCTCGAATTGCTGCTGCAGTATGCGGGGGACATCGCCGCGGCCCGCGATGAGGCCGCCCTGGCTGAAATCCTCGCCGAACACGCCCTGCTCGGATCAGGTTACGCACGGGCCACGGTGCTCTGGCGTCGGGAGGGCGACATCATCGTGTGCTGCCAGCGACCGGCGCTCTCGCCGAGAAGCCAGTGGCAATTCAACGCCGCGCTCGTGGCTTCCGCCGGAAATGGCGATCTGGCCCGGCTCGAGTCCGATACGCCGCCTTCCGGCGGACAAGCCTCCCTGCAGCGCAAGCCACGACGTGCGATGTGCGTGCCGATCATGCTCGATGGTCGCGCCGAGGCCTTTCTGTATCTGGATTCGGAGCGTACCAGCGCGCGCCGGCATGCCGATGCACCGACCTTCTGCCATGCACTGGCCAGGCTCGCCGCGCTGGCCCTCTCCAATCTGCACAGGCTCGAGCGCGAACGTGAGCACGCCGCATTCACGGCCGACCTGGAGCGTGCACGCGATGTGCAGAAGCGTCTGCTGCCGGCCGCCGCCGACGTCCTCGGAGCGGTTCGCTATGCCCTGCATCTCCATCCTGGTCGGGTCGTTGGTGGCGACGTCGTCGATGTCTTCGAAATCGATGGCGGACGTGTCGTGGCCGCGCTCGGCGATGTCAGCGGTGCCGGTCTCGGTGCCGGGCTGGTCATGGCATCGGTGCAATCCTTCCTGCGCGCCGGATTTGCCCACGACGGCGATCCGGTACGCGTCGTCAGCCAGCTCAACGCGCACCTCTGCGCGCAGACCGGCGACGGTCGATTCGTCACGCTCTGGCTCGGTGTTTTCGAACCGAGCGGCGCAGGCTGCCACTTTGTCGATGCAGGCCATGGCCATGCCCTGCGCATCGCGGCCGGCTCGGTGCGGCCGCTGTCGCCACGCGGTTGCATTCCGCTCGGCATCGATGCACAGGCGCAATTCGTCGCCGAACCGCTGCTATTGGGGCGCGGTGAGATCGTCCTGCTCTACAGCGACGGTGTCGTCGAACAGCGCGGCGCGGACGGCGCGCCGTGGGGCACCGAAGGCCTGTCTCATTCTCTGGCCAGCGCCGCGGCGCCGGCGGACGCAGTCGCGCTGGCCTGGAAGGCGCTCGGCGAACATGCCGGCGTGGCTCCGGAAGACGATGCCACGATGCTGGCCCTGGCCGTCTGCTGAGCGCAGGCGCGCGCTCGGGTGTCAGCCGGCAACCGGTTCGTTGCCGGTCAGCTTTGAACAGACCCGGTTGCGGCCACCCTGCTTGGCTCGATAAAGCTGCTCATCCGCCGCACGCATCAGATCGCCGGTCGCGGTCATGCCGCCGAGCCAGTCGGCGGCGCCGATGCTGACGGTGATGCGCTTGGGCTCGCCGTTCAGGGAAAACTCGAGACCGGACAGTGCCACGCGCAGATCGTCGGCGAACGCCACGGCCTGGCCGAGGTCGTTTTCCGGCAGGACGATCGCAAACTCCTCTCCGCCGATGCGCGCGACGATGAATTCCTCGCGCGAATGCCCGCGCAGTGCCAGGGCGACCTTCTTCAGGACCAGGTCGCCGCTCGGATGCCCGTAGCGGTCGTTGATCGCCTTGAAGTGGTCGAGGTCGATGATCAGCAGCGACAGCGGGCGCTTGTAGTTCGAGGCGCGGGCAATCTCGCGGTCGATCAGTTCGAGGAACTGGCGCCGGTTGTAGAGATCGGTCAGCGAATCGGCCGTTGCCAGCTGGTACAGCTCCTCGTGGTAGCGCGCCTCCACCGACGAGCGCTCCATGAACTTGAGCACGCAGCTGCCGACGGCGATGTGGTCGCCGTCCTTCAGTTCGGCCTCGATGATCGGCTGGTCATTGAGAAAGGTCTTGTTGGTCGAATCCAGATCCTTGATCCGGTAGCCGGCCGGCTCACGCGTGATCCGGCAGTGCGCGCGCGAGATGCTGCGCTCGACGATCTGGAAATCGGCTTCGGGCGCGCGGCCGATCACCAGCGCGGACTCGCCGAGGTCGATGCGCTGGCCAAGTCGCTGGCCCTGCAGGACGACCAGACAGGCCGGCACCTCGCCGGCACCGGCGCGACGCAGCGGCAGCATGGTCCGCCTTTGGGTCGTGCTGGCATCGTTGTTGCGCCGACTCATGGTGGGCTGTCGCATCCCCTGTCTTTGCTGCGCCGAGCCCGGTTCAGACCGGGCTTCTGCGAAGTTTACGCGATCCTCGTCGGCTCCTGCTCATGCCGGCGCGACCCGCCCATTTCGCGGATCAGGATCCCGCGCCGGCGGCCGGCAGCATCGAAACATCGGCGACGCGCAGGAACATCGAGCGGATCCTCGCGAGCAGGGCCAGCCGGTTGCGCCGAACGCCTTCGTCATCGGCCATGACCATGACATTGTCGAAGTAGTGGTCGACCGGATCGCGCAGCGCGGCGAGTGTTGCCAGCAAACCGACGTAGTCGCCGGCCGCGATCAACGGGTCGCCGCTCGCTTCGGCCTGTTCGACGGCGCCCACGAGCTCGCGCTCGGCGTCCGATTCGAGCAGGGACGGATCGAGTGCGGCATGGCCGCTGTCGCCGGCCTGGCGCAGGATGTTGCCGATGCGCTTGTTGGCCGCCGCCAGCGACTGCGCCTCGGGCAGGGTCGCGAATTGCACGACCGCATGCAGCCGGCGGTCGAAATCGAGCAGCGAAGCGGGCGACAGCGCGCGCACGGCTTCGAATACTTCTCCGGTCATGCCTTGCTCGGCGTAGTAACCGCGCAATCGATCGACGATGAACTCGTAGAGCTCGGCCGCCAGTGCGGAACGGCGCCGGCCCGCATCGAGTTCGGGCGCCTGGCCATCCTTGCCCTTGCCGAGTCCGGCCGCCAGGGCCGACTCGGGCAGGGCCGCAAGCGCTTCGGCCAGGTGCGCCTTGAGGTCGAGGTCGAGCCTGGCCTCGATCAGCGTTCGTGCGAGTCCGAGGGCGGCCCGACGCAAGGCAAACGGATCCTTGTTGCCGCTCGGCTTCATGCCGACGGCGAAGATGCCGGCCAGCGTATCGAGGCGCTCGGCCACGGCGAGGACCCGGCCGATCGGACTCGAGGCGATCGCGTCGCCGGCATGTCGCGGCCGGTAGAACTCATCGAGCGCCTCGGCGACCTCGGCGGATTCGCGCGGATTGCCCTGGCTGGCGTAGTAGCGACCCATGACGCCCTGCAGCTCGGGAAATTCGCCGACCATGCGCGACATCAGGTCACACTTGGACAAGGCCGCGGCGCGCGTGGCCAGCGCCGCATCGGCACCGACCCGGTTGGCGATGATGCGGGCGAGTTCGGCAACGCGGACGCTCTTGTCCCAGACGCTGCCGAGCGACTGCTGGTAGGTGACCGACTTCAGCGAATCCTGGAACGAGGCGAGGCCCTGCTTGCGGTCCTCGTCGTAGAAGAACTTGGCGTCGGCGAAGCGCGGCCGGATCACGCGCTCGTAGCCCTTGCGGATTTCGGCCGGGTCCTTCGATTCGATGTTGGCAACGCCGATGAAGTGCTCGCTGAGCCGGCCGGCGGCATCGAAGACCGGAACGAATTTCTGGTTCGATTCCATGGTCATGACCAGCGCTTCCTGCGGCACCTCGAGGAACTCGCGGTCGAAGGCGCAGGCGATCGCCACCGGCCACTCGGTCAGGTTGGCGATTTCGTCGAGCAGATCGGCGGACAGGCGCGGCGTGCCGCCGGTCTCGCCGGCGACGCGGCCGACCTCGTCGACGATACGCCGGCGGCGCTCGGCTGGATCGGCCAACACCTTCGCCGCGCGCAATGCGTCGAGCCAGGAGTCGGCATCGGCGACGTGGACCGGACCGGCGTGGTGGAAACGGTGCCCGCGCGACTGGCGTCCGCTGGCCAAGCCGAACAGGCTGGCTTCGATCACGTCGGCGCCGTGCAGCATGAGCAGCCAGT
The DNA here is from genome assembly GCA_019634795.1 of Dokdonella sp. Classification (GTDB taxonomy): domain Bacteria; phylum Pseudomonadota; class Gammaproteobacteria; order Xanthomonadales; family Rhodanobacteraceae; genus Dokdonella. The sequence continues at coordinate 132,174 of JAHCAR010000004.1, read as the reverse complement.
GGACCGGGCGCACGAATGAATGGGCATGGTTGCCCCAGCGCATCGGCTTCGGAATCGGCAGGGCCTTGAGCGCCTCCTCGACGATCGCCGGAAGCAGGGCCGCGGTCGGCTGGCCGCGCTGCACCGCGCGATGCACGAACCAGGCGCCCTTGTCGGTCTCGAGACGTTCCAGCGCAGCCACATCGACTCCGCAACTGGCCGCGAAGCCGCTGAGGGCGCGAGTCGGATTGCCGGCGGCATCGAGTCCGGCGCTGAGCGCCGGGCCGCGCCGCTCGATGGCCTGGTCCGGCTGCTCGGTGGCGACGTTGGCGATGTGTACGGCGAGGCGCCGCGGCGAGCAGTAGCTGCGCACGCTGTCCGCATCGATGGCCACGCCGGTGCGGGCCAGGCCTTCGGCTACGCCGCTGGCTAAGGCCGTGGCCAGGGTGTCGAGTGCCTTCGGCGGCAGTTCCTCGGTGCCGATCTCGATCAGCAGGGACTCGTGTCGGGTTGCCGGATTCATGCCGCTTCCTTGCGCATGCGCAGGCCCGGGAAGCCGAGCTTTTCGCGTTGTGCGTAGTAGGCCTCGGCGACTGCGCGGGCCAGCGTGCGCACGCGCAGGATGTAACGCTGGCGCTCGGTCACGCTGATCGCGCGCCGCGCGTCGAGCAGGTTGAAGGTATGGCTGGCCTTGGTCACCTGTTCGTAGGCGGGCAGGGGCAGACCGGACTCGACCAATTTCTTCGCTTCGCCTTCGCAGGTGTCGAACCATTCGAGCAGCTTCGGCACGTTGGCCTGTTCGAAGTTGTAGGTGCTCTGCTCGACCTCGTTCTGGTGGAACACGTCGCCGTAGCTGACCACGCCGCGCGGACCATCGGTCCAGACCAGGTCGTAGACGTTGTCGACGTTCTGCAGATACATGGTCAGGCGTTCGAGGCCGTAGGTGATCTCGCCGGTGACCGGCCGGCATTCGAGTCCGCCGGCCTGCTGGAAATAGGTGAACTGGGTCACTTCCATGCCATTCAGCCAGACTTCCCAGCCGAGCCCCCAGGCGCCGAGCGTGGGCGACTCCCAGTTGTCCTCGACGAAGCGCAGGTCGTGCACGAGCGGGTCGATGCCGAGGGCCTTCAGCGAGCCGATATAGAGATCGAGGATGTCGTCAGGATTGGGCTTCAGCACGACCTGGTACTGGTAGTAGTGCTGAAGGCGATTCGGATTCTCGCCGTAGCGGCCGTCGGTCGGCCGCCGCGAGGGCTGCACATAGGCCGCGGACCACGGCTCCGGCCCGAGCGCGCGCAGGAAGGTGGCCGGGTGGAAGGTGCCGGCGCCGACCTCGGTGTCGAGCGGCTGGATCAATACGCAGCCCTGGTCCGCCCAGTAGCGGTTGAGGGTCTGGATGACGTCCTGGAAACTGGGTCCGGCCATGCATTGGCTCACGGTAGCGGCGGAAAAGCGCGCTAGTATAACGGCCCGTCACCCCATTCGAGGATCGCTGCGGCATGGCAACCCAACCGGTGCGACCTGAAAACGTCGGGAAATCCGCGGCGGGCAGCCCGGCGCAGGCGTCGCAACTGGGCCTGCACCATCGCATCGACCTCGACGAAACCCTGGCCGCCCTGCTCGCCGACGGGGTCATCACCGAGCCCGATCTGCGCCGCGTGCGCGCCGACGCACGCACGGCGCGCGGCAAGCTCGAACTGCATCCGCTGATCCTGGTCGCCAACCTGAAACTCGAGGATGCGCGCGATCCGGGCAAGCCGCTCAGTCTCGAGGTGCTGACCCAGTGGCTGGCCAACCGCGCGCGCCTGCCGTACCTGAAGATCGATCCGATGAAGATCGACGTACCCGCAGTGACCCAGGTGGTCAGCCACGCCTATGCCCTGCGCTACCGGATCCTGCCGGTCGCGGTCAGCCAGCTGCAGGTCGTGTTCGCCACCTCGGAACCGTTCGATACGCGCTGGATGGCGGATCTTGGCCACATCCTGCGCCGCGACATCCAGCGCATGGTCGCCAGCCCGATCGACATCAGCCGCTTCCTGACCGAATGGTGGGGCGTGCAGCGCTCGATCCAGCGGGCCAAGGATGCCAAGGCCGAAGCCGGCGACGGCTCGGCCCTGCTCAATTTCGAGCAACTGGTCGAGCTCGGCAAGACCGGCGAACTCGGCGTCGACGATCGCCATGTCGTGCACATCGTCGACTGGCTGCTGCAGTACGCCTTCGAGCAGCGCGCTTCGGACATCCACCTCGAACCGCGCCGCGACACCAGCCTGATCCGCTTCCGCATCGACGGCGTCATGCACAAGGTGTTCGAGCTGCCGACCCCGGTCATGACCGCGGTGACCTCGCGCATCAAGATCCTCGGTCGCATGGATGTGGCCGAAAAGCGCCGGCCGCAGGATGGCCGCATCAAGACCCGCTCGCCCGGCGGGCGCGAGGTCGAACTGCGCCTGTCGAGCATGCCGACGGCCTTCGGCGAAAAGATCGTCATGCGCATCTTCGACCCTGACATCGTGGTCAAGGAGTTCCGCCAGCTCGGCTTCACCAGCGAGGAGGAAAAGACCTGGCGCGAGATGGTAGAGCGTCCGCACGGCATCGTGCTGGTGACCGGCCCGACCGGATCGGGCAAGACGACGACCCTGTATTCGACGCTGAAGGTGCTGGCGACGCCGGACCTCAACGTCTGCACGGTCGAGGACCCGATCGAGATGGTCAGTCCCGAGTTCAACCAGATGCAGGTGCACAACGCGATCGACCTCGATTTCGCGGCCGGCGTGCGCACCCTGATGCGCCAGGATCCGGACATCATCATGGTCGGCGAAATCCGCGACCTCGAGACTGCGCAGATGGCCGTGCAGGCCTCGTTGACCGGGCATCTGGTGCTTTCGACGCTGCATACGAACGACGCGCCGAGCGCCCTGACCCGGCTGCTCGATCTCGGCGTACCGAACTACCTGCTGCAATCGACCCTGACCGGCGTCGTCGCGCAGCGCCTGGTGCGCACCTTGTGTGCCCATTGCAAGGTCGAGGTGGCGCTCGATGAACGCGGCTGGGCGGCGATGACGCATCGCTGGAACCTGCCGCTGCCCGAAACGACCTATGGCCCGAAGGGCTGCCTCGAGTGCCGCAAGACCGGCTTCCAGGGGCGCACCGGCATCTACGAAATGATGCGCATCACGGCGCCATTGCGGGCCCTGATCCAGCCGGACATGGACCTCGCCCGGGTCAGCCAGACGGCATTGGCCGAAGGCATGCGCCCGCTGCGGGTTTCCGCGGCGGCCCAGGTGGCGCGCGGCGTGACCACGCTGCGCGAAGTCATGAACGTATTGCCGCCGGTCGAATAGCCGGTGCCGGGGCGAGCCGGGAACATCCGGCTTGCGGCCTGACCGTTGCGTTACCGAAGCGGCCCATGGCTTGCACGGCTCCTTGCGGTATCCGTGCCGCCCAACGCAAACGACCGGACCATCCGCAGGGGCGGATGGGCCGGTCGTGTTCGAGAAACGCAGGTCGGTAACGAAGGCTACCGTCGAGCGCTTGAAGCCCTACTTGCGTCCGCGCGCGCCGCGGCGAATCGCTTGCAGCGGGTCGCCGAGCTTGATATTGGACAGGTAGCTGTTGATCGCTTCGTTGGTGACGTCATAGAGCGGACGGCCCATGACGGCAGCCGTCGCCTTGAGGCTGTCGCGCATGCGCTTGGAGACGCGAAGACTGGCGTCGCGCGCGTCATCGTGTTGAACTTCTTTCTTCTTGGTAGCCATGGTTTCCCCCTTAGGGACAGAGATAAATAATCATGTGCGACGAAATCCTTTTTCGCCACGGCTACAAGTGTAACGTCTTTGTGGCATGGAATAAATGTGTCATCGGTTGGTCCCGGTAAGATTTTGTGAATATCCCTGTGCGCCCAGCGCACGCAGCGATCGTCTCCCCCAGTCGAGGATCCGAACATGAACGCGAAGTCAGTGTCCGCAGGCAGCGGAATCGAATGGATCAGCGGAGCCTTCCAGCGCATCCTGCGCAATCCGGCGGCCTTCCTGGTCATGGGCCTGATCGTGGCCGCCATCGGCATCGTGCCGCTGCTCGGCGGCCTGGTCACGGTCATCCTCGGGCCGGCCCTGTACGGGGGCATCATCTATGCCGCGCACGAGCAGGAACAGGGCAGGAATGCGGAAATTCCGCAGCTGTTCCGGGCCTTCAACGAGCCGGGCAAGCTCGGACCGATGATCATGCTGTGCCTGCCGAGCATTGCCGGTGCCGTGCTGATCTTCGTCCTGCTGATCATTTTCCTCGGTGGCGCCCTGCTCGGTGGCGGCCTGTCGTCGGTCAGCAGCGGTTCCCCGGCCGCCATCGTCGGCGCCCTCGGCGCCGGCGCGCTGATCCTGGTCCCGCTCATGATTGCCGTCGCGCTGGCCGTCTATGCATTGCAGTTCTTCGCCATTCCGCGGGTGATGCTCGAAGGCGCCGAGCCGATGGCGGCGATGAAACAGAGCTTTCGCGACTGCCTGGCCAACATCGGCGCCTACCTGGTTTTCGTCGGCGTACTGATGCTCGGCTTCATCGTGCTGGCCGTCGTGCTTTCGGTGCTGAGCTTCCTCGGCAGCCTGCTGGTCAGCACGGTGCTCGTTCCGACCGCGGCCTGCGGCCTCTATCTGGCCTGTCAGCAGGTCGGCGCCGGCGCGGCGGCTGCGGAACCGCCCGCGCAGGCCTGAACCGCGGGCCACGGCAAGCGGCAAGGCGGTCCCGTCAGGCGGCCGGCGTGTGTTCCTCGCCGGATTCGCGTCGGGCCGCCAGGCGGGCGGCGACGATGCCGAGTTCGTAGAGCAGGCACATCGGAATCGCGAGCAGGAGCTGCGAGATCACGTCAGGCGGTGTCAATACCGCGGCCACGACGAAGGCGCCGACGATCGTGTAGGGGCGGCTCTTGACCAGCTGCTCGGGCGTGGTCACGCCGATCGCGACGAGGATGACCAGCGCTACCGGGACCTCGAAGCAGAAGCCGAAGGCAAGGAACAGGACCAGGGCGAAATCGAGGAATCGGCTGATATCCGGCATCACCGCGACGCCCTCGGGGGCGATGCTGGTCATGAAGGTGAAGATCGCCGGCAGGACGAGGAAATAGGCGAATGCGCAGCCGATGTAGAACAGCAGGACCGACGAGGCGAGCAGGGGTACCGCGAGACGACGCTCGTGCCTGTACAGGCCGGGCGATACGAAGGCCCACAACTGGTACAGGATGAACGGCATGGCCAGGAACAGGGCGACGAAGAAGGCCAGCTTGAGCGGTGCGAAGAACGGCGAGGCGACGTCGGTGGCGATCATTGCACCGCCGGCCGGCAAGTGCTCGAGCAGGGGCTTGGCCAGCCAGGCATAAAGCTTGTTGGCGAGCGGAATCAGGGCGACCAGCACGAGCAGGACCGCCGCCACCGCCTTGAGCAGGCGCGCGCGCAACTCGACCAGGTGGGACAGGAACGATTGCTCGGCGTCCCCGTTGTTGTCAGCGTGGCTCATCGGCGGAGGGCTTGTCGGTGGTCTCGCTTGCCGCCTTGCGGATCTGCTCGCCGGCCGACTCGATATCCGCGCGCAGATCGACGCTGCGGGCGGTTTCGCGGATGCTGCGCTTGATGTCTTCGGCGGCCAGCTCGCGCTCGATTTCCGAGCGCACGCCCTGCCAGCTGTTGCGCAAGCGGCGCAGCAGGGCGCCGGCGGTGCGCGCCACGCCCGGCAACCGCTCCGGACCGAGCACGAGCAGGGCGACCACGGCGATCAGGGCCAGTTCGGCAAAGCTCAGATCGAACATGGATCAGCGCTCGACGCGGTCCTTGTCGGATTCGCTGGCCGTTTTCGCGGATTCCGGCGGATCGGCCTTCAGTTCGGACGGCTTCGACGGTTCGTCGCCTTCCTGCATGCCCTTGCGGAAACTCTTGATGGCCGAGCCCATGTCTTCACCGATATTGCGCAACTTCTTGGTGCCGAACACCAGCGCGACGATGACCAGGACAATGAGCCAATGCCAGATGCTGAAACCACCCATGTTGAATACTCCGTTGATGCGTCTGCGATAACACCGGTTCGAAGCAGACAGCCGTCATCCGACGTGGGCTTCGATGGCGGGTCTCGCGTCGCTGCTTCGCTGTTGGCGCGTTCGAAAACGCACCGGACTAGCGCGCAGTGTACTCCTCAAGGCGGTCGCGAAACTCGACAATGACGTCTGGCACATTGCTGACCCCACCTTCGAAGATGCGTCGCGGTGTCACACCCTCGCCGAAAATCAGCTGGTTGCTGTCGTTGTCGATCGACAGCACCGAGCCGTCGAGGGCGACCCCGGCGAACAGGCCACGGGCCCTGGAATAGGAATAGATCTCTGCCTTGAGCTGCGCATCGGTCGATGCCTGGGCGGTGCGGCCGACCGGACCGGCGGCGGCCGAGGCATCGGCACCAAGGGTGAACTTGCCGTGCACGATCGAGTCGACGCCGCGCTCGGTGCGAAACACGAGGACCACGTCGGTCGAGGACACGCCGGCCTGGAAGCCGACGCTGCCGCCGGTCAGGTTGACGAAGCTCGGATTCGACCAGACCCCGTCGCGGGTCTTGACCGACATCAGGCCCTCGCCGCGACGCCCGCCGATGACGAATCCGGCCTTGAGCACGTCCGGAACGACGACGATGGCATGTGCGGCCTGGAGCAGATCGCGCGGAATCGCCTTGTCGGGCGCCTGCATGATTTCGCCGAGCACACGGACCGCGTTTTCGGCGCGCTTGAGCGGTGGCTCGGCAGCCTGCGCGACGCTGGCGCAGAGCAGGAGAAGGGCAGAAGCGAGGCGGATCGTCAGGCGCATCGGGGAACTCCGGGGCTGGGTCAACCGGAGCACGCTAGCAGGTGAACCTGAGTCTGCGATGAAGGACTCGACGGCCCCGGCGACGACGTTCGACTTCTTCCCGTCGCGGCGATGGGGGGCGCCGGTGCAGTGTGGTGGCGATTCGCGCAATCGGAACGGCCGGCAGCCGGCCATCCGCCCTGCCGGATTCAGGGATCGATGCGATTCAGGGCCTTTGCTTTGCGGCGCCGAGGCGCCAGCCGGCGAAAATGACGGTCAGCAGCAGGAGCAGCAGAAGACTCCAATTCGACGTCGAAGGCAGTGCCGCCGAAGGTCCATTGCCGCCGTCAGGCGGTGGCGCGGCACAGGGAGTGGGACCAAGCGCGAAGCCGGACAAGCCGATGCCGCGCAGGCTTTCGGGCCCGGTGATCGGACCCAGTACGGTCGCCGCACCGGTGGTCGGATCGATCGTGGCCAGATCGCTCCAGTCGGTCAGGGTGCTTCCACCGGGTGCAGGCGGGAGGTAGTTGAATACCGCCCACAGCACGCCGGCTGCATCGAAATTCATCGAAATCGAACTGATCCAGCCACTGTTCGCTGCACCAAAACCGCCGATCAGCTGTGCCGCTCCGGTCGCCGTGTCGATCCGGTACAGGCTGTTGTTGCCGCGGCCACCGGCGCCGAACAGCTCGTTTCCCCTCGCCGCGAGGCCGGTAACCGTCTGGCCAAGATCGCCGACCACGGTGGTTGCACCGTTCGAAGGCGACACTTTCCAGAGTTTTCCGGCGGTCGCGGAGGACAACCACATTTGGCCGTCGCAGGTGAAGGCGGCGCCGAAGTCGAGTGAATTGAATTGTCCGGTCCCGCCGGTCAGGTTCAGGGCTGCAACATAGGAAGCTGCGCCTGAGGTCGTGTTGATGGTGACCAGCGGCTTCTGGCTCAGGCTGTCGGAAACGGCGTAGAGCGTATTCCCGGGCCCGAATGTCAGTCCCTTGAGGAATCCGAACGGTTGCCCGGCGAAGTTGCCGGCCTGGCCGACATAGCTTGCCTGACGAGCTGAGAGGTCGATCCGGTAGAGTTCATCGAACGCCAGCCCATAGCCGACCGTTTGCGCCATGGCTGGCGAAAACGGGGCGATCAGAAGCACAGCTGCGGTGAGGCAGGCACGCATGCGCATGGCGGCGTTTCTTTGTTATGTTATTGGTAATCGTCAGCCTCTCCGTTGCCGGCGAGGCGGGTCTGAGTCTAGCATTTTTCGCTGCGCCGACAAGGCCTTGGAGTTTTTCCCTGCGATCCCTCCACTGCGTCGGGACCACTGCCTGGCATGTCGCGTTTTCTTGCGTTTCCCGAGTCACCCGATCCCCGGCGGCTGGCCATCCTGCTGGTCAACCTGGGCACCCCGGATGCGCCGGATTCCCGTTCGGTTCGGCGCTATCTTGCTGAATTCCTTTGGGATCCGCGCATCGTCGAGCAGCCGCGCTGGCTCTGGTGGCTGGTCCTCAACGGCGTCATCCTGCGCATCCGGCCGGCCCGCTCGGCGCGTGCCTATGCCAAGGTGTGGACTGCGGATGGCTCACCACTGGAGGTCCAGACGCGCTCCCTGGCCAGTCGCCTGCAGGCCACATTCGGCGAGGGCGTGACGATCCGCCATGCCATGCGCTACGGATCGCCCTCGATCGCGAATACGCTCGAGGAACTCGGTCGGGCCGGCATGCAGCGCCTGCTCGTGGTTCCGCTGTTCCCGCAGTATTCGGCGACCACGACGGCTTCGGTGCTCGACGCGGTCGGCGTCGCGTTCCGGCGCTGGCGACGAACGCCCGAACTGCGCTTCGTCAGCGACTACCATGGCGAATCCAGGCATATCGAGGCGCTCGCCCGCAGCGTCGAGCGGCACTGGCAGGAACACGGCCGCGGCGAGCGCCTGCTGCTTTCGTTCCACGGCATTCCGGAGCGCTACATCCGCAATGGCGATCCCTATCGCGAGCAATGCGAGGCGACCACGGCGCAACTGCGCCGGCGCCTCGGCATGGCCGAGCACGAACTGCTGCTGAGCTTCCAGTCGCGCCTCGGCCGCGAGCCGTGGCTGCAGCCCTATACCGACCAGACCCTGGCCGGATTGCCCGCGCTCGGGGTGCGCAGCCTCGACGTGATGTGCCCGGGCTTTGCCGTGGACTGCCTCGAAACCCTCGAGGAAATCGCGATGGAAGGGCGGGAGACCTTCCTCGAGGCCGGTGGCGAGGCCTTCCGCTATATCCCGTGCCTGAACGACAACGACGATCAGGTCGCCTCGATCGAGGCCCTGATCCGGCGTCACTGCCAGGGCTGGCCGGAATCCGGCCTGCCGGCGGGCGCTGGAGCGTCGCCTCGCGCATGAGCGAGCAGAAGGCCGAAGAACTGCGCATTCCGCTGCGCCATCTGAGCCTCGCCGCCAAGGCCTGGGGTCATGCCGACGACCCGCCGATCCTGGCCCTGCATGGCTGGCTCGACAACGCAGGCAGCTTCGACCGGCTGGCGCCCTTGCTGCGCGGGCGGCGCGTGATCGCCCTCGATCTGGCCGGTCACGGTCGCTCCGACCATCGTCCGCCCGGCAACTGGTATCCGTATGTCGATTTTCTCGACGATCTCGGCGAGGTCGTGCGCAGCTTCGGCTGGCCGACTGTCGACCTTCTAGGACACTCGCTCGGGGCCACCCTGGTCAGCATGTTTGCCGCGCTGTGCCCGGAAAGGGTCGGCCGCCTGCTGCTGATCGAAGGCTTGGGCCCGCTGACCCTGGCCGTGGACAAGACCTGCGAGCAATTGCGGCGGTCGCTGACCGCGCGCGCAGCCTTCAAGGGCAACGGTCTTCGTGTATTCCCGGACCTCGACGCGGCGATCGAGGCGCGACGCAGTGCGGGCCAGCTTTCCGGGCAGGCGGCGCGCTGTATCGTCGAGCGCGGGGTGCGGGTTGCGCGCGAGGGCGGCGGCGATGGAGAGGGTGGGCTCGAGAGGGGCGATGCGGTTCCGCGCGGATTGTCGGGTGTGGGGGTGCAGCGGACGCAAAGCAAAAGCGGCGATGGAGACCTAGGCCTCGAAAAGGACCAGGCGTTACCTGGCCTCAGTTGGTCCTCCGATCCGGCCTTGACCTTGCCGAGTCCGACCCGGCTGACCGAGGAACAGCTCGCGGTGGTCCTGCCGAACATCGTCGCCAAGACCCTGCTCGTGCTGGCCGAGCCGGAGGCGCCCTACCTGCAGCGCGCGACCATGCAGGCCCGCATCGCGCTGCTCGGCGATATCGAGGTTGTCCGCATGCAGGGCAGCCATCACCTGCATCTCGAGGATCCGCTACCGGTGGCTGCCGCCATCAACCGTTTTCTCGAAGCCGGCTGAAGCCGCTTACGGCGCCTGGATCAGGCGGCCGAGTTCGGCTTTCAGCGCCTGGCCATTCACGCGCAGCCAGTCGCGCTGCTCTTGCCAGTGCGGCTGGATCGTCTCGACCAGCGACCAGAAACGCCGCGAATGATTGCGGATGCGCAAATGGCAGAGCTCATGCACGACGACGTATTTGAGGGCGGCCGGCGGGGCCAGGGCCAGGGCCAGGTCGAGGGTGACCCGGTCGCGCGTATCGAGGCTGCCCCAGAGGCTCTTCAGGGGCCGGATGCGCACCGCGTTCGGCGCGAGGCCGAGCTGCGGGCAGATGCGGGCCAGCCAGCGCGAGACGTCGCGGCGCATCTGCGCCTCGAAAAACGAGCGCAGCAGACCACGGGCCGCCTCGAGCGCACGCCGGTGCGGCTCGGGCAGAGTCAGCACGAGGCGATCGGCATTCAATTCGATGCGCGGATAGGCGCCGGCCCGCCAGACCAGACGCGTGGTTTCACCGCGCAGCGGAATCACCGTGGTCGCGCCCGGTTCGAGCGCCGGCGGCTGGGCACCGAGCTTGAGCTCGTCGAGCTTGCGCTCCAGCCATTCGCCGTGCTTCCTCAGGAAGGCGAAGACCTGGGCCGGATGGGTGCCTTCGGGATAGGTGACCCGCGCGCCGCCGGAGGTCACGGTCAGTCGCAGGCGCCGTGCCCTCGGGTGGCTCCTGCGCAGCACCTTGATCTTTTCGCCGGCCAGGGTCGGCAGTTCCAGGTAACTGTTTTCCGTATCCAGCTTCATCGGTGTCTTCCTGCCGCTGGCAACTCCTTCAGTCCTTCGCGTCCGGTCGCGGCAAACCGAACCACTCATCCAGCTTTTCGAGAAGGCGCTTCGTTTCCAGGGTCATCAGGGCAAACCGCGCATCGAGCTCGGCCTGCGCCGATTCCGAGGCCTCGTCGCCGATCTCGTCGAGCACGACATCGAGGAAGCGGAATTTCCTGACGGTCAGGTCCTCGCCGAGTACGAACGCCATGCGCCCGTCGAGTTCCAGTCCCAGTTGAAACACCTGTTTACCCGATTTCAGATGCTCCCGCACCTCATCGGATTCAAGGTCCTGGCGCCTGCAGCGGACCACGGCGCCCGCCTCCGCGGGATCGCGCAATTCGCATTCGTCGCCCCAGCTCAGCCCTGCAGGAAGCTTGCCACCGACGAGCCAGTCCGTCATCAGGATTCTCGGCGATTCGGTCGGCGCCATCGGCGTGGCCGGAAACCGCCCGAGGGCCTCGCGGATCTGGCTGACGGCCTCTTCTGCGGACTTGCGGCTGGCCGTGTCGATGACCAGCCAGCCGGAATCCTCGGCCAGGTAGGCGAAGGTGCGCGAGGGGCGCACGAAGGCCCGCGGCAACAGGTCGGTGACGACCTCTTCCTTGAGCCGCTTGCGCTCACGCGCACCGATCCGTCGCCCCTCCTTTGCGTTGATCGCGGAGATCTTCTCGGCCAGGGCTTCGGCAATTACCGAGGCCGGCAGCAGCTTGTCCTCGCTGCCGATAGCGACCAGCGCGAACTTGCCGGAGCGGTGCACGAGTTCCTCCGACTCGCGTCCGTACGGGGACACGAATCCCCGCGTCGCCAGTTCGATCGGTCCGCAGGGGCGCAGGCGGTGATCGGCGAGACGGGTTTCCAGTTCGGACAGGGACTTGCTGGTGTTTTTCGGGAATCGGAACAGGGTCAGGTTGCGGAAGAACATGGGCGGTTGCGGGTTCCATTGGATTGACAGGGACGCGATCCTGGCGGTGCCGCGGATCAGGCGCTGAGATTGCGGGAGTGTTACGGCGCGATGGCCTCGGCGCCGTCCTGCTCAGGATACCGCTGTGCGGGATCCGTTCCGAGCGCGCCGAAGTCGAACAGCTGCGGATCGGCCAGCTGCGAAGGGTCGACCCGGGTCAGGGCCCGGAAGATCGCTTCGCTGCGGCCGGGGGCCTCGCGCTCCCAGGCGGCCAGCATGGCCTTGATCGCCTTGCGCTGCAGGGTCTCCTGCGAGCCGCACAGGTTGCAGGGCAGGATCGGGAAGCCGCGCAGCCCGGCATAGGCGGCGATGTCGGCTTCATTGGAATAGGCCAGCGGACGGATCACCACGTTGCGGCCGTCATCGGAGCGCAGCTTCGGCGGCATGGCCTTGAGCCGGGCCTGGTGGAACAGGTTGAGGAACAAGGTTTCGACGATGTCGTCGCGGTGGTGGCCGAGGGCGATGCGGTTGAAGCCGTTGTTCGCGGCGAAATCGTAGAGCGCGCCACGGCGCAGACGCGAACACAGGCTGCACAGGGTCCTGCCTTCGGGGATGACGCGCCGGACGACGCTGTAGGTGTCCTGCTCGATGATCCGGAATGGAATGCCCGCGCCGCGCAGTGCGTCGGGCAGCAGGCTGGCGTCGTAGCCGGGTTGCTTCTGGTCGAGGTGTACGGCGAGCAGTTCGAAGCGGACCGGCGCCCGCGCTTGCAGGTCGCGCAGGATGTCGAGCAGGGTCCACGAATCCTTGCCACCGGACAGGCAGACCATGACGCGGTCGCCGTCGCCGATCATCCGGTAGTCGGCGATCGCCTGGCCGACCTGATGGCGCAGGCGGCGCTTCAGCGACGTGGTCGGATCCTGCCCGGATATTTCCGTGGTCATCGGTTCAGAGGTTTCCGGTTGGCCACGGCGAACCGCCATGGCGCGCATGCGCGAGCGGCTGCGGCGGCGTTAGACTGGGCGCCTTGCAATTGCCGGCCGTCCTCCTGCGTCCGGCATGCCCTGTGTGTTCCCCCGGGTGGAGGCTAGCGGACCGATGAACCCCGAAGACCCCGCGGCCACCGTACGCCGCCTGACGGCGCTCAAGGCCGAGCATCGCGAACTCGACGCGATGATCGCGCGGCTGGTGCTCGACCCCGGCAACGACGAACTCGAACTGAAGCGATTGAAGAAGCGCAAGCTGCATCTGAAGGATTCGATCGCCTTGCTCGAAAGCCAGTTGATCCCGGATCTCGACGCCTGACCCGGGTCGGGCAACAACCGATGACATCGCCAGCGGATCAGGCCGCTTCGTCGCTGCGCCCGGCGTCGGCTTCGCCGCTCGCCATCGGCAGTTCGGCGGTCAGCTTGAGGATGCCGTGACGGATGTCCCGGCTCAGGATGACCTTCGACTCCTTGACCAGATCCTCGAGCCCGGCATCGAAATCGAGCTTGTTGTTTTCATCGGCCCAGATCACCCGGCGTTCGCGCAGTTTCTGGATGAAGCCGCGGAACAGCGAACGATCGAAGAATTCCGGCGCGTTCAGCTGGTGCAGCAGGGACAGGCGCTGCGCGGTCAGCGAACAGAGGTTCTCCAGCTCGGCTGCCGACAGCGTATGCCGGCCATTGCTGACCAGCAGGGCCAGCGTGATGTAGTAGCGCTCGACGGCCTGCAGCAGGCTGTGCGACATCACGCGCAACTGGAAGGCACTGTCACTCTGGCCAGGGGCGCGCTCGAGCACGCGGCCATCGGCATCCGTGGCGAGCAGGCCGCGCTTGACGAAGAAGTCGAGGGTCACCTGCAGGCGCTCGCGGAATTCGTCCTCGCTCCAGGGCAGGAACAGTTCGGCGCGGATGAATGGATAGACCAGGCGCCCGATGCGCAACAGAGTGGTCCGGCTCATGCGCCGGTTGTTGAGGAAGCAGCAGGCGATCCAGGCCGCGGCGACGAACACGTGCTGCACGTTGTTGCGGAAATACGAGAGCAGCACCGAATTGTCGCCTTCGACGACGAGCACGTCGCCGAGCGGATGCTCGACGCGCCGGACCCATTGCATCGATTCGCCGTAGGCGATGATCTCGGCCGGATTCTTGTCGGTGATCGTCATGCGGTCGCCGAACGGCAGGGCAAGCAGCAGGTCCTTGCACAGGCCGATCTGGGCGAGCAGGTCGGCCTCTGCCATGGCGTGCTTGGGCATGGCCAGCAGGGCCAGGGCGAGCAGGTTGATCGGATTGACGTCGACGGCGCGGTTGATGTTCGACTGGATGCGCTCGGCCAGCGTATCGACCGCCGCTGGCAACCATTCGGGCTTGCTCTCCGGCGCGCCGGTGGAGGCACGCCAGCTCGGCGCGACCTCGTCGAGCAGCGGCGCCAGCTCGATCGGCTCGCCGAAATTGATCGTGACCTTGCCATAGTGCTGGCGCAGCACGCGGAACGCGCGCAGCAGGCCGATCAGCGATTCCTTCTCCTTCGGTTTGCCCGACAGCTCGCCGATGTAGGACTTGCCCTCCATCAGTTTTTCGTAGCCGAAATAGACCGGTTGGAAGATCACCGGTCGGCGCGATTCGCGCAGGAAGCTGCGCAGGGTCATGGCGAGCATGCCGCTGCGTGGAGTCAGCAGCCGTCCGGTGCGCGATCGCCCGCCTTCGATGAAGTATTCCAGGGCCACGCCGCGGGCGAACAGCTGGCTGACGTATTCGGTGAAGACCGCCGAATACAGCGCATTGGACTTGAAGCTGCGGCGCAGGAAGAAGGCGCCGCCACGGCGCAGGATCGCGCCGAGCCCTGGCAGGTTCAGGTTCACGCCGGCGGCGATATGCGGCGGTACCAGGCCGTTCTGGTACAGCGTGTAGCTGAGCAGCAGGTAGTCGACATGGCTCCGATGGCAGGGCACGTAGATCACCTCGTGTCCGGGCGCCACAGCACGCAGCTTGTCGAAGTGGTGCATGACGACGCCGTCGTAGAGCTTGTTCCACAATGCGATCAGCATGAACGAGATCGAGCGCACCACCGTGTGCGAATAGTCGGCGGCGATCTCGAGGGCGTAGCCGCGCGCGCGGCGCCGGGCCTGTTCCTCGCGGATGTTTTCCTTGGCCGCTACCGCGGTGATGGTCTGGCGCACCGAATCGGCATCGACGACGGCATCGACCACGGTCCGCCGGTGCGACAGGTCGGCACCGATGATCGTGGTCCGGGTCAGGCGGAAATGCACGCGCAGGACGCGAGACAGTTTGCGCACGCTGCGTTCGAGGGCGGCATCGCCCTGCTCGTCGAGGGTCTGGCGCAGCGAAACCGGCGCCGAGAATTGCACGATCGTGTCGCGACCGTTGAGCAGGATGGCGAGCAGGCGGCGGAAGCGGCCGACCACGACCCAGTTCTCGGCGAACAGCACGCGGAACCAGCCGGACTGGCGGTCCGGCGCGCGGCCGACGAAGATCGACACGGGTACCAGGCGGATGTCGTCCTGGCGATTCTCGCTGATCAGTTCGGCCAGCTGGCTCAGCGTTTCCGAACGCGAGGAATGCGGGCGCGAGCGGAACAGGCTCGGCCGGGGGGTCAGTGCGATGATCGCGCGGGTGCGCTTGATCGGCAGCTTTCCGGCGGCCTCGTATGGCGAGGGCAGGCCGGCCTCGCGGCAGGCCTGTTCGAGGATCAGCGTGTCCGACAGGCCGTAGCGCTCGACCACGTAGACGGTCGGAACGCCATCATCGGGCAGCAGTTCCTGCGGATCCTTCGGTTCACGACGAATGCGGATCCATGGGCGCAGGAGCGCACCGAGCAGGTTCAGCCAGGCCGGCCCGCGGGCCGCTGGATCGAAGGTGCGGTGGAGAGGCAGTTGTTGTTGCATGACGGTTGCTCGCCCGGGCTCCGGTTTGCGCCGGCGCCGGGCCTGTCCGATCAGCCACCGCTGGCGGCCGGGGCGACAGCGGCCGCCTTGCCGGCGTCGCGCTCCCTGAGCTTGTCGATGGTGTCCTGCGCAAACCAGCGATCGTCGATCCTGACCATCTCGGAACGCGTTTCCAGCGGCGTGCCGAGCAGGGTATAGGAGATCTTGACACTGGCCTTGTCGCCCTCGTTCGACACCAGCTCGGTGTTGACCGAATCGAGGGTCTGGTCGATCGAGAAGTCGTAGACCTCGAGCACCTTCTTGAGACCGTCGAAGGCAATCTGCATTTTCGGGGCGGACTGGTCGAAATCCAGCGCGCGAGCCTGATCGAGGGTCTTCAGATCAAGCTGGCGTGCGGTCTCGCTGATAATGGCGAGCGCCTTCCTGACCCGCTCGGGGTCGGTGAAGCGGGTCTTTTCGACCCACTGGGCGAGGGCTTCGATCACGCTGTTGGCCTGCTCCTTCTCGCTCGCGGTCAGTTCCTGGCTTTGCTGGACCAGTCCGCGCAGATAGCCGCGGCCCATCGAGACGATGGTCGGCATCTGCTTCTGGTACTGCGCATCGAACTGGCGAATGTCGGGCTCTATTTCGGCGTAGATCGTGTCGACGGCGTCCGGCGCGGTCAGCTTGGCCATCATTTCGGCGAACTTCTGGCGCTGTTCCTCGTTCGGCTCCTCGTCGTTCTTGCGGTCGTTCCATTCGGCCTTGACCCGGGCAAACTCCGCGGGTGGCAGCATGTGCTCGATGAGGCCGGCGATATCGCCCTTGCGGGTCAGCTCGATCGAGCGCTGCACCGTTTGCTGCGGGCCGGCCTTGGCGCCCGCGGTGTCCGAACCGCTGTCGCGGTTGCAGCCGGCGACGACGAAGGCAAGCATGGCCAGGAGGGAGACGCGGGCAAGAAACTTCGACATGGAAAATCCGCACTGGAAGTGAGGCGCGCACTCTACCAGTCCGATACCCCGCACAAAAGAAAACCCGGAGGACTGATGTCTTCCGGGTTCAATCCGGCAACGCCGGAGGGGGAATCGATTCTTGGTTCTTTGCGGTGTGTTTCCAGGGTTGGGCGCTGCAGGTGCCCTTGAAGTTCTTGGGCCACATGTTACGGCGATGTTATTCCTAATGCAATACCTTAAGTTGCAATAGATAATGCGTTGATAATAAACATTATTTCCTCAGGAATTTCATCACTCCAGGCGCAACGCATCGAGCTTGGCCCGCCGACGCACCGCGGCTGGCTGGCTCCAGTCATTATTGAACAGCGCCGGTTCCCACGAGCCGTAGGTCGGGTTCGGCAGGACGAACCAACGTTCGCCGATCCAGTCGAGATACGGCGCAACAGCCTGCTGGCGGCCTGCCGGGGTATTGGCGAGCACATCGACGAGGTCGCCGATCTGGTCGCCGACCTGCAGGAGGACGCGGTAATTGCGTGAGATGAGCTCACGCCGGCAACCTTTTTCGCTGCCATTCTGTTCGCAGCCCGAAACGACGGTGCCGAGACCAAGGAATACCTGCTCGCCTTCGGCGATCGGAAAATCGCGCTTGCGCAGGTTGTCGAGGGTCGCTTCGGCCAGATCGCTGGCCCGGTTCGAGAGGTAGAAAACGGTCACCCCGCGGTCGGCGGCCAGGCGCGCGAATTCGACCGCGCCAGGCACCGCTGTGGCCTTTTCCTCGCGGCACCATTGCGACCAGGTGAATTCGTCATAGTGCGTGCCATTGGCGATCAGTTGGGCCTGGTAGGGCGAATTGTCGAGGGCGGTTTCGTCGACGTCGAGGATGACGGCGGTCTTCGACGGGTCCACGACCGCAGTCTTGCGTTCGCCGCTGGCCAGCGCTTCCCAGCCCGGATCGGCGAGCGCGCGGTCCAGCTGCAAGGCGGCGGCATGGTAGGTCTGGCGGTAGATCAGATCGCGCTCGACCGCCGTCTGGCTCCAGGCCACGGCATTCAGATTGTCGTCCGCGGCAGGCGCGGTCACCGCGGCCGGTACGGCGGTCGCAACCGGCGCCGCCGGGCGCGTGTTCGACAGGCAGCCCGCCAGCAACAAGCTCAGCGGAATGGCGATCAGGATGGGTTTACGCATGCGTGAGACTCCGCGGATTCTTCGTCGAACGAGTTTGGCCGCAGTCTACGACATGCGCGTGACGTTCCGGGCTGGCATTGCGCCGCGCCTGCTGACAGACTGCGCGGCGTCGTCCGACAAGCGTCTCCCATGCCAACTGCCCCGTCGATTCTGCCGCAGAGGGTTGCCCAGGCCAGTTACGTGCTGGCCGCGATTTCCCTCTGGCTGATCCTCTATCTACACCTGTTGCCTGTCCTGCTGGCAGGGCTGCTGGTCTATGCCCTGGTCCACTCGCTGGCCCCGTCCCTGGAGCGTCACCTGCCCGGAACGCGAGCGCACTGGCTGGTCGTCGCCCTGCTCGGGGCATTGGTGGTCGGCCTGCTGACCTTCGCCATCGTCGGCGGCCTCGCCTATCTCGGCTCCGAGCACGGCAATCCCTCGCTACTGTTCGAACGCATGACGCCCGTCATCGAGCGGGCTCGGGCGCAGATGCCGGTATTCATCGTCGACCATCTGCCCGGGAACAGCGAGCAGATCCGCATCGCCGTGATGGACTGGCTGCGCGAGCATGCCGCGCAACTGCAGCTGGCTGGCAAGAATGCGGCGCGCGTCCTCGTCCACCTGCTGATCGGCATGGTGCTCGGTGCGATGCTGGCCTTGCAGACCAGCCTGCCCCGCGACTCCACCGGTCCCCTGACCATCGTTCTGAACGCCCGTTGCAGCAACCTGGTCACGGCCTTCCACGACATCGTCTTCGCCCAGGTCAAGATTTCCGCGCTGAACACGCTGTTCACCGGCATCTTCCTGCTCATCGTGCTGCCGCTGTTCGGCGTCAACCTGCCGCTGGCCAAGACCCTCGTCGTGGCGACCTTTGTCTGCGGCCTGCTGCCGGTGATCGGCAACCTGATATCGAACACCCTGATCTTCGTGATCGGCCTGTCGGTCTCGCTCTGGGTGGCGATTGCCGCGCTCTCGTTCCTGATCGTCATCCACAAGCTCGAATACTTCCTCAACGCACGCATCATCGGCGGTCAGATCCGGGCCAGGGCCTGGCAACTGTTGATCGCGATGCTGGTCATGGAGGCCGCGTTCGGCATCGCCGGCATCATCGCCGCGCCGATCTACTACGCCTACCTGAAGCGCGAGCTCGAGGCCGGCAAGCTGGTCTGAATTCTCCGCTTCGCCGCCCCGTTGCCCAGCGACCTCAGTCGTCGAACAGGGCGGCCAGCTTGGCGATGCTCGAACTGGCGACTTCCTTGCGCTGGACCTCATCCTGTTCCGCGTCACGACCGGACCAGTGCAGGTCGGAGGCCGGCAGTTCGGCCAGGAATCGGCTCGGATCGTTGGCCATGATCTCGCCGAAGCGGCGCTTGCGCCGGGCGAAGCTCAGGGCCAGCTGTTCCTTGGCCCGGGTGATGCCGACGTACATCAGGCGGCGCTCCTCTTCGAGCCGGCCTTCCTCGATGCTGGCCTCGTGCGGAAACGCGCCTTCCTCGACGCCGATGATGAAGACGTAGCGGAATTCGAGGCCCTTGGCCGAATGCAGGGTCATCAGGCGCACGGCATTGCCCGGATCGTCGCGGTCGCCGTGGGTAAGCAGGGCGAGTTGGGCCGCAAGATCGCCGGCAGCACCCTCCTTCTGCATGCTGCGGAACCAGTCGCCGAGTTCCCTGAGGTTCTCGAGGCGCCGAGCGCGCAGGCCCGGTTCCTTGACCTGCGCGGCGATGTGTTCGACATAGCCGGTGCGCTCGATCAACTGGTCGACCAGTTCGGCTGCGGTCGCGCGCTCGGCGCTGCGGGCCAGTTCGCGGACGAGGCCGACGAAGCCGGCCAGGGCCGAGGCCGGACGCGCGGCGAGTTCGCTCAGCACCGCATCGTGCTGGGCCGCACGCAACATCGAGACGTGGCGGGCACCGGCCAGCTGGCCGAGCTTTTCGAGCGTGGTCGCGCCGATGTCGCGGCGCGGAATGTTGACGATGCGCAGGAACGCGGCGTCGTCGTCGGGATTGTTGATCAGGCGCAGGTAGGCGAGCAGATCCTTGACCTCGGCGCGATCGAGGAAGGCCGTGCCGCCGGTCAGGTGATACGGGACGCGGGCGATGCGCAGCGCCTTTTCCAGCGGACGTGACTGGTGGTTGCCGCGGTAGAGGATCGCGAACTCGTTCCAGCGTGCCTTGTGCTTCTCGGCCAGGTGCGCGATTTCGGCAGCGACGCGTTCGGCCTCGTGCTCGTCGTCGCGGCACTCGAGGACGCGGATCGGCGCGCCCTCGGCACCTTCGCTCCAGAGTTTTTTCTCGAACAGATGGTCGTTGTTGGCGATCAGCGCATTGGCCACGCGCAGGATGCGCCGGGCGCAGCGGTAGTTCTGCTCGAGCTTGATGACGCGGAGCTTCGGATAGTCGCGCGACAGCTCGCCGAGGTTCTCGGGATTCGCGCCGCGCCAGGCATAGATGCTCTGGTCGTCGTCGCCGACCGCGGTGAACATGCCGCGCTCGCCGGCCAGCGCGCGTACGAGCCGGTACTGGGCCGTGTTGGTGTCCTGGTATTCGTCGAGCAGCAAATAGCGAATGCGCTCCTGCCAGGCGCCGCGTGCCTCGTCATCGTTCTCGAGGATGCGTAGCGGCAGCCGGATCAGATCGTCGAAATCGACCGCGTTGAAGGCCGCGAGACGCTTCTGGTACGCGGCATAGATATCGGCCGCCTCGCGTTCGCGCGCTCCGGCGGCCGCCTGCGCGGCCTGCTCGGGCGTGAAACCTTCGTTCTTGGCCCGCGAAACCAGCGATTGCAGGGCCCACAACGCGTCGTTCTTGATGCCCTTGGGCGCCAGTTCCTTGATCAGGCCCTGGCTGTCATCGGCATCGAGCACCGAAAAGCCGCGGCGCAGACCCGCGCGCGCATGTTCGATTTGCAGGAACTTGAGGCCGAGCGCGTGGAACGTGCATACCGTCAGCCCTTCCGCAGCGGGTCCCTGGATCAGCTTGCCGACGCGCTCGCGCATCTCGCGCGCGGCCTTGTTGGTGAAAGTGATCGCGGCGATTTTGGAAGCCGACAGGTTCTTGCGCCGGACCAGATGGGCGATCTTCTCGGTGATCACGCGAGTCTTGCCCGAGCCGGCACCGGCCAGCACCAGCAGGGGGCCATCGCAGTACTCGATGGCGGCGCGTTGTTGGGGGTTGAGCATGTGTAGCCGGGAATCGGGAATGGAGAATCGGGAATGGGTCGAGCCGATACCCGCAATTGTGCCCGTGCGGCACCGATCCGTCATGCGCGAAGACGCCGATCGATATCGATGTGACAGAATCGCGCCCCTGCTTCGGATCGTTTCTCCATTCCCCATTCCCGTTTCCCGGCTTTTCAATGTCCAAACTCTATTTCTATTACTCGGCGATGAATGCCGGCAAGACCACGACCCTGCTGCAGAGCGCCTACAACTACCACGAGCGCGGCATGCGCACGCGCATCCTGACCCCGAAGCTCGACAACCGTTCGGGCGAAGGCGTGGTCGCCTCGCGCATCGGGCTCAAGGCGGAGGGCCTGCGCTTCGAGCGCGACGACGACCTGCTCGCCCTGATCGATGCCGACATCGCCACGCACGGCAAGCTCGATTGCGTGCTGGTCGACGAGGCCCAGTTCCTGAGCAAGGCCCAGGTCTGGCAGCTGACCGACGTGGTCGACCTGCGCGGCATTCCAGTCCTCGCTTATGGCCTGCGCACCGACTTTCGCGGCGAACTGTTCGAGGGCAGCCAGTACCTGCTGGCCTGGGCCGATCACCTCGACGAGATCAAGACGATCTGCCACAGCGGCCGCAAGGCGACCATGGTCGTGCGCGTCGACGAACACGGCCGGGCCCTGACCGATGGCCCGCAGGTCGAGATCGGCGGCAACGAGCGCTACGTCTCGGTCAGCCGCGCCGAATTCAAGAAGATCGTCGCTGGCGAAGGCCGCATCGAATTGCAGCAGCCGGTATTGCCTCTTTAGCGGGAATGGGGAATGGGAAATGGAGAATCGATAAGAGCGAAATGCACATCCGCTTTGCCTTTGCCTTTACCTATTCCCCATTCCCCATTCCCCATTCCCCATTCCCGGCTTTCAGTGCTGACACCGCGCACAGTAGAACGTCGAGCGCTGGCCGAGTGTGATCGAGCGGATCGGGGTGCCGCAATTGCGGCAGGGTTCGCCGGCGCGGCCGTAGACGAACAGCTCCTGCTCGAAATAGCCCGGTACGCCGTCGGGCGAGATGAAGTCGCGCAGGGTGGTGCCGCCGCGATCGATCGCGTAGCGCAGGATGCGTTTGATCGCATCGGCCAGCATTGCGTAGCGCATGCGCGAGACGGCGCCGGCCCGGCGGCGCGGATGGATGCCGGCGGCGAACAGGGCCTCGGCCGCGTAGATGTTGCCGACGCCGACGACGACGGCCTGGTCCATGATGAAGGTCTTGACCGGGGCCGAGCGGCCCTGGGCCAGGCGCCAGAGCATGTCGCCGTCGAAGGCGTCGCCGAGCGGCTCGGGTCCGAGCCGCGCCAGCAGTTCGTGGGTGGTGCCGGGCGGTTGCCAGAGCAGGCTGCCGAAACGGCGCGGATCGGTGAAGCGCAGCACGCGGCCGGAGTCGAGTTGCCAGTCGTAGTGGTCGTGCTTGCCCGGCACGGTGTTTTCGCCGAGCACGCGCAGGCTGCCCGACATGCCGAGGTGGAGGACGGCACTGCCGGCATCGGTGTGCACGAGCAGGTATTTGGCCCGGCGTTCGATCGCAGTGATCGACTGTCCGGGCAGGGTCTCGATCAGCGATGCCGGAATCGGCCAGCGCAGTTGCGGCTGGCGGATCACCAGGCCCTTGATGCGGCGGCCGACCAGATGGGGTGCGATACCGACCCGCGTGGTTTCGACTTCGGGAAGTTCGGGCATGGCCGGGAACCGTCAGGGTGACGCGGGGATGGAGGTGCCGAGCAGGGCCTCGGCCTGTCCCGGCGCGAGCATGTAGCGGATGCGCGGGGACCTGCGCAGCAGGAATACACCGTCGGTGTCGGCAACGAGCGTGAATTCGACCTTCGAGCCATCGCCAAGCTGCAGTTCGACCGGCGTGCCTGCCGCGGCGTCGCCGGCATCCGTATCTGCAACCAGGCGTGTCGCCTGCGCGTCGGTCCAGGCTTCGACGAGATCCGCTCGCAGCTTGCCATCGATGCGCAGGCTGGCCAGGTTGGAACCGCGCGGCACGAAGTGGCGATCGAGCTCGCTCTCGGGCGCGGCGACGAGGAACGGGCTGAAGCGATCGGGGACCATGGCGATGCGATCGCCGGTCCGCACATAGCGATCGCCGCCCAGCGCATCGGTCAGGCCGATGTCGAAATGCTCGTCGTCGAGGTCGAGGCTCATCAGCGGCGGCGCAAGGCCGACCTTGGCCGCCTCGAAGGCATCCAGCGCATGCCGTCGGCGCACCGGCGATCGGGCAATCGAAAGCAGCCGCGCGACGACCGCATCGTCGGCCGGCAGGAGGTAGGGTTCGCGCATTGTCCAGTGCGCGCCGTCGCGCTCGAACACGCGGCGCCGGCATTGCGCGCAACTGACCTCGACGCGCTGGATCGCCGCGACATCGAGCGTGCTGAGCGGCGGCTCGAAGCCGGCGACTTCGCGCTCGACCTGCCACCAGGCGGCAAGGCCGAGCAGGACCACCAGGCCGAGCAGGATCAGATTGCTGCGGCTCGCGCGTCGCATCAGCGCCGCCGGCGTCGACGCCAGATCAGCAGACCGCTGCCGGCGAGCAGGATCGGCAGGCCGAGCAGGAAGCCGAAACTGAGGATCGCCAGGCTCGTTTCCGACAGGTCGAGCTGGCGGTCCTCGACGCTCGGTTCGGAGATCGCGATCAGTGCATCATCGGCCAGCAGCCAGTCGAAAATGCGCGTGCCGAGTTCGCGGTTGCCGCCATTGCCGAGATAGCTGTTGGACAGGAAGTCGCCGTCGCCGATCACGGCGACGCGTTGTTCGCGCGCGCCGGGCCGCGGCGACAGGCGGGTCATGGCGAAGCCGAAATCGAGCGGGCCGGCGATTTCGCCGTCCTTGCCGTCGTAGCGCACGTCACCGGCCGGCTCGCCGGCTTTCGGAATGTGCCCGGTCTCGTTCCAGGACTGCTGCGAGCTCTGCAGGAGCGCCTTGAACTCCCAGCGCGGCGGCGCGAGCTGGGCCAGCGCGACCGGTTGCGGAAACAGCGTGCCGAGATCGAAACCGGCCAGTGCCGGCTGCGCGGGATAGCGGTTGACCGCGACGAAGCTGGGGTCCTGGATGCCAAAGGCTTGCCCCGCGCCGTCGACGATCACGCCGGGCAGCACACGGATCGACAGGGCCTCGGCCAGCGCATCGAGGCCGTTGTCCTCGCCCGGCTCGATGAACCAGAGCAGGTTGCCGCCGCGCTCGACGTAGTCGACGAGTTCGAGAGCGGCCGGCCCGGGCAGGGCGACGCGCGGGTTCGCGATGACTAGCAGGTCGACATTGTCGGGAACGCGCGGCGTCGTGCTAAGGGCCAGGTTGAGGACGCGGATGCCGCGTTGCCTTAGGGTTTCGCCGAACTGGCCGAGGTCGGCGTTGGCGACGCCGTCGGGCTTGCGTTCGCCCTCGCCTTCGAGAAATGCGACCAGGCGCTCGCGCGCGCGCGACAGGCGCAGCAGGGCGCTGCTCAGTGCGCTCTCGCTGAGTTCCTTGAGGCGCTCGCTGCGGCCGTTGAAGCGCAGCTCGAGCTCGCCGTCGATCTGCACGCCGGCCTCGCGCATCGCGTTCGGATCGGCGTCCGGATCGACGAAACGCAGGCTCAGGTCGGGCTTGACGCGTTCGTAGCGGGCGATGAAATCGCCGATGGTCTTGCGCAGGCTGCCCTGCGGTCGCGCATAGGAAACGATCTCGACCGGTCCCTGCATCGATTCGAGCAGGGCCTTCGATTCGGCGCCGAGGCTCAGGCGCTGGGCGCGGCTGATGTCGTGGACGAAGCCATAGCGTGTGCTGAGGAAGCCGACCAGCAGCACGACGGCAACGAGCAAGACGAGGTGGATGAGGTTGTTCAGGCGATCGCCCACGGCTCAGCCTCGCGTCCGCAGGGTATCGAGCCTGCGCGAAGCCAGCAGCAGGGCGAGCATGGTCAGCAACAGGAAATAGACGATGTCGACGCTGGCGACGAGTCCGAACAGGAACGGCTCCAGGTGCGTCGACAGCGACAGCCAGTTGATCAGGGCATTGTCGATGCCCTGGAACCGCGCCCCCATGTCGAGCATGGCCAGCAGGCTGCCGAGGATCAGCGCCGCGGCGGCGGCCAGGGCCGGGGAGGCGGTCCAGGCCGAGCAGGCGATGCCGATCGCGGTCAGGCTCGCGGCATACAGCAGCAGGCCGAGCGTGGCCGCGGCGAGGCGGCCGAGATCGAGGCTGCTGCCGAGCTCGAGACTCAGCGGCATCAGCACGGCCAGGATCACGACCAGGGCGACCAGGCCGAAGGCACCGAGAAACTTTGCGACAACGATGCGCAGGTTGCCGATACCGGCAGACAGCAGCAGCGGCAGGGTGTGCGCGCGGCGCTCGCCGGCCAGGCTCTGCATGGTGGCCAGCGGCGCAATCAGCATGAGCAGGCCGGACAGGCTGCGCAGCAGCGGAATGGCGATCAGGTCGGTCGCACCCTGTGCGTTGGGCACGGCATCGAGCTTGGGCAGGATGCGCAGGTAGGCGTCGAGCGCAACGAGGAACTGCCACGCCAGCAGGGCACAGGTCAGGGCGAGCAGGATCCAGGCGAACGGCTGCGCGAACCGGCGCTTGAGATCGTTGCCGGCGATCAGGCCTATTGCGTTCAAGCGGCAGCCTCCACGTGCGCTTCGCCGGCGATGCGCACGAACACCTCTTCGAGCGCATTGCCGTCGGCACGCAGTTCGAGCAGGCCGAAGCCACGCTCGTTGATGGCCCTGGCCAGTTCGCCGGCAGGCACGCCTTCGTTCAGCACGATGCGCCAGTGATGCGTGTCCAGCGCCCGCACTTCGGCGATCGCTGCAATGGCCGCCCAGTCCTGTGGGTCGAGCGCGCGCTCGACGCGCACGCGCAGCGCGCCGCCGGCATCGAGCTCGGAGAGGATCGCGGTGTGGCGCAGGCGCCCGCGATGCAGGATCGCGACGCGATCGCAGCAGGCCAGTACGTCCGACAGCACGTGCGTGGACAGGATCACCGCATGCGCATCGGCGAGGGCGCGGATCAGCTCGCGCAAACGCAGCGCCTGGATCGGATCGAGGCCCGAGGCCGGTTCGTCGAGCACGATCAGGGCCGGCTCGTGGATGATCGCCTGGGCCAGGCCGACGCGCTGGCGAAACCCCTTCGACAACAGGCTGGTCAGGCGCCGGCGCATTTCGCCGAGCTCGCAGCGCTCGATCGCACGCTCGACCGCGGGTCCTATCGCCGCACCCGACAGTCCGTGCAGGCGAGCGCAGAAGCGCAGGTATTCCTCGACACTGAGCTCGCCGTAGAGCGGTGGATCCTCGGCCAGGTAACCGATCTCCGTGCGTGCGATTTCGGGATGCTCGTAGAGGTCGCGCCCGCCGAGTCGCACGCTGCCCGAACTCGGCGCGAGCAGGCCCGAGACCATGCGCAACGTGGTCGACTTGCCGGCGCCGTTGACGCCGAGCAGGCCGAGCACTTCGCCGCGATCGAGGCAGAGGTCGATCTCCTCGACGATGGCGCGGCCGGACAGGCTGCGCGATACGCGGTCGAGGGAAAGCACAGGGGGGGATTCGTTCATGCCGGGCGGATTGTTCCGGCTATGGACGGGAAGGGCAAGCGGCAATCGGCTTTCCTGCTCCATTTGGCTTGGTCTTTCGGTGTTTGAATCAGTGTTTGCTTTGTCTTGTGGCGAGCGAGTCATTCCGATTCCAGTCACTCCTATTCCAGTCACTCCTATTCCACTGTAGGAGCGCCTTCAGGCGCGATGCTTTCCTGCACGATTCGAACTACATCGTCGTCCCTGCCCTTCGACAGGCTCAGGACAGGCCGGACTTCGTCCGGACAGGGACCCAGTGCCTTTGCTGTTCGCACTGTTGGGCATCGCATCTTGGTGCATTCCTAGAGTGAGAGCAGAGCTTTCAGTCGCCTGCGGCGGGCGAGTCACTTTGTCTTCACCGTAGGAGCGCCTTCAGGCGCGATGCTTTTCTGCACGTTTCGGAATTCCACATCGTCGTCCCTGCGCAGGCCGGGACCCAGTGACTTTGCTGTTCGCACTTGCCGACATCGCTTCGCGGCGCGTTCGTGGACCGAAGTGCAAAGCTTTCACTCGCCTGCGGCGAGCGAGTCACTTTCTCTTGCGTGGCCAAGAGAAAAGTACGGCCGCAGCACGCGGACGACTGGATCGGCGCAGCGTCTACGCGCGCATGCCGTCGATGGGCCCGACCCTGCTGCTGCTGATCAACTTCTTCCTGTTCGGAGCCGTTGGTGTGGCGATCTGGGCCTAAGATGGTGTGGATCCGTTCTGGGCCGCCGGCGTCGTCAAATGGCCTTGGCCTGGTGGGGCTATCACCCAGCTTCGAGAGCGCCGACACCTCTACCAACCTGTCACCGTGGGGCGTCTTCGTGGTGGCGAGGGGCACCGCACAACAATCATCATGCCTTCCAGCTTCGGCCAAGTTCACCCTGCGCCGCTTCAGTTCGACATCGGCTGGGCAGCGATCCGATTCTTCGCGTTCCTGCGCCTGGCCAAAGGTGTTGCGCGTCGCGCCGACGCTCGACGTGCGCGCGAACGTGCCGATTCCGGACAGCGACACGATCGGGCCTTGTCTCCGCCGCTGCGCCACTGCATAGGGGCCCCATTCACTGCGCATCCCGCGCAGCCAAGACGAAGCGAATTCCCGCAAGCCGGCGGATGCCGCTTCGCTTCTGATTTCCCCTTCTCCCGCGCGCGGGAGAAGGTGCCAAAGGCGGATGAGGGCGCTTTGGCCGTTGGCCTTGGCCTTGCTCTCCGCTCTGGCGCGCAGGATGCGCGCCAACCGGGCCCCGTAAGCGGTGGCGGCAGGGTGTAGGAAAGGCCCGAAGGGTGGGCGCAATGGATTGCGCCCAGTTCGCTGCCAGCACACGGAGGTGCTGTCAGCGAACCCCCGTAGCCTTGCCGCGCAGTCGCAGGGCAGGATGCCCGGAGACCATCGCTTTGGAGTGGTCTTTCTCTTGGTTACTTTCTTGACTCCGGGCTTCATGCCCTTCGCCCTGCGGGCCAGCCGCGCTGTTCGCGCCGCTCCTGCGGCGCAGTGGCCACGCAAAGAGAAC
Source organism: Dokdonella sp. (assembly GCA_019634795.1). GTDB lineage: Bacteria > Pseudomonadota > Gammaproteobacteria > Xanthomonadales > Rhodanobacteraceae > Dokdonella. The sequence goes on along the minus strand of JAHCAR010000004.1, from coordinate 104,079 downwards.
GTGACTCGCTCGCCGCAGGCGAGTGAAAGCTCTGCTGTACCATCGCTTCACAGAATGACGCGCAAGTTAGAAACGCCACGCGTCAGGTCAGGGCTTCTTCGAGATGGAAGCATTGGCAGAGCCACGCGCTTTGCGCGTGGGCCAACCACCAGCAAAGAAAAACCCGCCATTCGGCGGGTTGTTCTTCCAGTACTTGATCAGAAGCTGGACCCCGGCCTGCGCCGGGGTGAAGCATTGGCAGAGCCACGCGCTGCGCGCGTGGGCCAATGCTTCACTTGATCTTGGCTTCCTTGTAGGCCACGTGCTTGCGCACGACGGGATCGTATTTCTTGATCTCCATCTTGTCGGGCGTGGTCTTCTTGTTCTTGTCGGTCGTGTAGAAATGGCCAGTGCCTGCGGAGGACACGAGGCGGATCTTGTCGCGCTTGGATGCCATGATTCGTTACTCCTCAGATCTTCTCGCCGCGCGAACGCAGCTCGGCGATGACTACTTCGATACCCTTCTTGTCGATCGTGCGCAGGCCGTGGCTCGAGACCTTGAGCTTGATCCAGCGGTTCTCGCTGGCCACCCAGAAGCGGCGCTCGTGAAGGTTCGGCAGCCAGCGGCGGCGCGTCTTGTTGTTGGCGTGTGAAACGTTGTTGCCGGACTGGAAACTCTTTCCGGTGACTTGGCATACCTTGGACATGCGAACCTCGTCGTAGTCTGTTACCGACCTTGGCCAGGACGGAAGCGGCCCAGCGGCGACAGTGCGCCACACGATGCTGGGGGGCTTCGGCCATGCGACAGAGGGGTCGTGTACCGGGGACTGCCCAACCGGAAAACCGGCGGAAAGGGCCGAAGCGAGCCGCGCTTTATAGCTGATTCCGGGGGTGCTGGCAAGCTGCGGCCGGGGCCGGGGCTCATATTTCCTCGGTCGCGGTGCGCTTCGAACGGCGGATCAGCCAGGCCACGCCGCGCAGGTCGGAGATGCCGACCAGGGCGCGATTGAGGTTGTTGTACTTGGATACCCCGGTGGCGCGGGCGCGATGGTTGACCGGCACGCTCTTCACCTGCCAGCCGGCGCGCTGCATCAGGGCCGGCAGGTAGCGGTGCATGTGGTCGAAATAGGGCAGGTCGAGGAAGGCGGCGCGCTCGAACAGCTTGATGCCGCAGCCGGTGTCCGGGGTTTCGTCGCGCAGCAGGCGGCTGCGCAGGCCGTTGGCGAACTTCGAGGCGAAGCGTTTGCTGCCGGTGTCCTTGCGATTCACGCGCCAGCCGGCGAACAGCTTGATCGTGTCGGGCGATTCGTCGCGCATGGCGATCAGCTTGGGGATGTCGGCCGGGTCGTTCTGGCCGTCGCCGTCGAGGGTGGCGATCCACTCGCCGCGTGCGGCCCTGACTCCGGTGCGCACGGCGGTGCTCTGGCCGCTCTGGGACAGGTGCCGAATCACGCGCAGCTCGGGGAAGTCGGCCTTGGCGGCGGTCAGAACGGCAAGCGTGTCGTCCTTGCTCGCGTCGTCGACGTAGACGATCTCGAAGTCCGCCTTGCCGCGCAGCGCGGCCGCGATCTCGTCGATCAGGGGCAGGACATTGTCGCGCTCGTTGAAAACCGGCACGACGACGGAGAGCTGGGGCATGAGCCGCATCCTGTGAGGAAAATCCGGCGACCGCGCGGCGCCGATGACGTCGCCGATTATCGCCGATCGGCGCGCTCAGCCCCAAACCTGCGACAAAACAGCCCGGGTCAGCGGATCCGCCCGAGGATGCCGTCGAGCTCGTCGAGGCTGTGGTAGTGGATCACGACCTTGCCGCGACCGCCGCGGCCATGGCTCAGCGATACGCGCGTGCCGAGCTTGCCGGCCAGTTCGTTTTCGAGCGCCTCGATGTCGGCATCGCGCTTGGGTTTTGCCGGCTTTCCTTTCGGCAGTTCGGTCGTGCGGCGGACCGCTTCCTCGAGTTCCCGGACCGACCATTCCTGGTCGACGGCCTTTTGTGCGAGGGCAATCGCGCGCGCTTCGGGAAGCGTGAGCAGGGCGCGCGCGTGGCCCATTTCGAGGTGGCCGTCGTCAAGATGGGTGCGGATCGGATCAGGAAGGTCGAGCAGGCGAAGCAGGTTCGAAACGGCGGCGCGCGAGCGGCCCACGGCATCGGCCGCCTGCTGGTGGGTCAGCTTGAACTCGGCGATCAGGCGGGCCAGCGCCTGGGCCTCTTCGAGCGGCGAGAGGTCTTCGCGCTGGATGTTCTCGATCAGGGCAATGGCGATCGCGGTGCGGTCGTCTATGTCGCGCACCAGGGCCGGAATTTCGGCCATGCCGGCAAGCTGGCTCGCGCGCCAGCGCCGTTCGCCGGCGATCAGTTCGAAGCGACCCGCCCCCGCGGTGCGCACGATGATCGGTTCGATCACGCCCTGGGTCCTGATCGATTCGGCCAGTTCCGCGAGCAGGGTCTCGTCGAAGTGACGGCGCGGCTGGTAGCGGCCTGCGCTGATCGAGGCGACCGCCAGCGTGCGCAGTTCGCCCTCGTGCGCAGTCGCCGCTGCGGCGGAATCGGTTTCGCTGTCGGCGCCGCCGAGCAGGGCGTCGAGCCCGCGTCCGAGGCCAAGCCCGCGTTTCTTTGCTGCCATTGCTGTGGGTTTCCTAACTGGCTGTCTGGGCGGCTGGTGTGCGTTCGCGACGCAGCATCTCGCCGGCCAGGCCGAGATACGCGATGGCGCCACGCGACTCGCGGTCGTAGAGATTGATCGGTTTGCCATGGCTCGGCGCTTCGGCCAGGCGGATGTTGCGCGGAATGATCGAACGCAGCAGCTTTTCGCCGAAGTGCTTGTGCAACTGGGCCGAGACATCATTGCTCAGGTTGTTGCGCACGTCGTACATGGTGCGCAGCAGGCCTTCGATCTCCAGGCCCGGATTGAGCCGCTTGCGCACGGCCTTGATCGTGTCGACCAGGCTCGACAGGCCCTCGAGGGCGAAGTACTCGCATTGCATCGGAATCAGCACGCCGTGCGCGGCAGTCAGTGCATTGAGCGTGAGCAGGTGCAGCGATGGCGGGCAGTCGATCAGGATCGTGTGGTAGCGATCGCCGAGCTTGTCGAGCTGCTCCTTCAGACGGTGCTCGCGGGCCAGCGCATCCATCAGCTTGATTTCCGCGGCGGTCAGGTCGCCACTGCCGGGCAGCAGGTCGAAACCGCCCTCGGTCTTGACGATCGCGCTATCTATGGACGCCTCCTCGAGGAGCACGTCGCAGCCGTTCGGTTTGGCTTCGCGCTTGTCGATACCCGCGGCCATGGTCGCATTGCCCTGCGGATCGAGATCCACGAGCAGGATGCGCCGGCGCGTTTCCGCGAGCGCAGCGGCGAGGTTGACCGCCGTGGTGGTCTTGCCGACCCCACCTTTCTGGTTTGCGATGGCGATGATGCGTGTCATGAAGGTTTCCGGGCAGCCAATCCGTCCGCGCTGCGCTTGATGATGACCAGATGTCGCTCCGCGTCGAGCCCGGGCACGGCGAGACGGTGCACGGCCTCGACGGCAAAGCCCGCGGGCAGGTCGTCGAGCTCATCCTGAGGGAATCGCCCTTTCAGCGCCAGCCATCGGCCGTCGCCCGCGAGCAAGTGCCCTCCCCACCCGAGCATGTCGGCCAGTGTCGCGAATGCACGTGCCGTCACGCAATCATAAAGGCCGCTGACGCTTTCGACGCGGGCTTCGGCAACCCGTGCATGAGCCAGATGCAGCTGGCGAACCGCTTCGCGCAGGAAGCGCGCCTTCTTGCCGTTCGAATCGACCAGGCAGACTTCGAGCTCTGGCCTTGCCAGGGCCAGTGGAATGCCCGGCAGGCCTGGGCCCGTGCCCAGGTCGACCAGCGACCGGCCCTGCACGTAGGGCAGGATCGCCAATGAATCGAGCAGATGGCGGGTCACCATCTCGCCCGCATCGCGAACGGCGGTCAGGTTGTAGGCGGCGTTCCAGCGCAGCAGCAGGTCGACATAGTCGAGCAACTGCTCGACGACGGCATCATCCAGTTCGAGGTTCAGCGCCGTCAGCCCCGTGCGCAGCCGCTGCCGCAGCGGTTCGCGTTCGGACATGAGTCGCTCGGAATCGAAGGGGGCGCCAGTATCGGGGTGTGCGAGCCCGAAATCCAGCATCGCGCCAACGATCCGGCCGGTAACGGCACCTGACAGGGTCACTGCAGGCCGTATTGGCTACTCTGATGGCAGAGTCTTGCTCGCCCGGAGCGCCCGATGTATGCCACGGGGAATGCGCGCAGCAGGATCAGGCGGCGTTACGCAGGTCGATGCGGGTCACCAGCAGGCCGCGCTCGCGTACTTCGCTGTTCAGTCCCTGCTTGAGCCAGGCCCGGCGTTCCATTGGATCGGCCGGCAGCGCACTGCTGCCGAGCAGGTCGCTCGCACGTTCGTGCAGCAGCGTATCGACTGATTCGATGACGTTGTCGGCCCGCTGCGGATCCAGCACCTGGAAGTAGACCGAAGCCGAGCAGCCTTCGCCGTTGCTCAGGGACGCGCGGACCTCGATGCTGCTGCCGCTCAGGCTCATCTTGTGGGAAACGCGCTCGATAAGCGGCATCACGAAATGCATTCCGGCGCCGACGAAGCGGGTGTGTCCTCCGACCCGGCGCAGCGAGTAAACCTGGCCTTCGGGGATGCGGCGCACACAGGCCAGCGCCAGCAGGACCAGCGAGACGAGCATGAGGGACAGCAGCGGGGTTAACATTTTCTTGTACCTACAAGAGGTTATCCAGTGAACCTCAGGTTGAGCCTAACAAAATTCTCTGCAGACTGGAATAACGGAGTCTTAACACTATCGCGCGAATTGCGACAATCAATGCTGAACGGAATCACAGTTTCGAAGGGGGCGTCGTCAAAAAGATGGACAGTCGATGGACCAAGGTCAGGCAAATTCAATGCCAGTTCGCCCGGCCCGGGCGGCGCGGAGGCACCGCGACAATCGCGCTTGAGGCCATGCCGCGGGGCTGATAACGTTCGGGGTTGGGAGTCTGTCGGCGCGGGTTGACAGTCAATTCGATCGCAGGAACAAGCGTTTCGCCAGGGAGCGGCCGGTCCCGATTCCATCAACCATTCAGGGAGTCATCTGATGAAGAAATTGACACTGGCCGTGGCCGCCGCCGCGATGTTTTGCGCAGCCGGGGCGATCGCTGCACCTGGCGACCCCTCGGCGCGAGGCGCTTTTTCTCCGGATCCAAGCACACCCCAACCCAACCCGGCGCCTCGGGCGATCGTCGTCGACGAGGGTTTCGACGACATCACGACCTTGCCCGGCGCAGGCTGGACCTTGCAGAACAACAGCGCCGGTGTCGGCACGTCCGACTGGTTCCAGGGCAACGACACGGTTTTCGCAGCCTTCGACGGCGCAACGACCGCCTATATCGGCGCGAACTTCAACGGCACCGATGGCGGTGGCGATGGCGCTTCGGGCATCCTCAGCGAATGGCTGGTCTCGCCGCCGATCAATTTCGGCACCGGGGCATCAGTCTCGTTCTACACGCGGACGGTCACCGGCAGTACCTTCCCGGATCGACTCCAGGTTCGTGTGTGTCCCTCGGGCGCCTGCGCCGATTTCGGCGCCGCAGGAGAGGGCACGGGCGACTTCACGGGTCTGGCCCTGGATATCAATTCAACCGAAGCAGGCGGCGGCTACCCCGAAACCTGGACGCAATTCACGGTCACCAACGCCGATGGACTGCCGACCAGCGGCACCGGCAGGGTGGCCTTCCGCTACTACGTCCACAACGCCGGCCCGGCGGGTGCGAATTCGAACTACATCGGCATCGACCGTGTAGCGATCGAGAGCGGCGTACAGGGCGGTCCGCCCCCTGCAGCGCGTGAACTGCCGTCCCTTGGCACGATCGCCATGATCGGCATGGGTGGGCTGCTGGCCCTGCTCGGGTTCGGGGCATTGCGTCGCCGTCGCTCGAGCTGACCGATTCGACGTTCGATCACAGGAAACCCCGCCCAGGCGGGGTTTTTTGTTGCGTTTGAGCAGCAAAATCCACCTCTTTTACTCACCTCGGCGGAAAGCGAGGCACGAAAATTCATGGGGGAACTTGCTCCAAGGCGCCGGCTGGCCGATCATGTTGCGAGCGGAGCTCTGGTGGCACAGGGAAGTTTCGGTTCGTGCTTCTCATACTATGGGGTAATAAAAGATGAAAAAGCTGTCCCTGGCCGCAGCAAGTGCGGCTTTCTGTCTTGCCCAGGCTGCCATCGCAGCGCCTGTCAACAACAAGATCGCGGCTCCGACGCCGGGTGCGACACCGGGTGGTGCTTCGGTGTGCACGAGCACGGTTGTCCTGGATTGCGGATTCGAGTCGGGAACGCCGAGCGCCAACTGGACCGAAGCTTCGACCAATTTCGGCACGCCATTGTGCGATACCGCAGGATGTGGAACGGGCGGAGCGCCGATCGGTCCGAATTCGGGTTCCTTCTGGGCCTGGTTCGGTGGCATCGCGGCATTCGAGGAAGGCAGCGTCAGTCAGAGCATCACGATTCCTGCTGCCGCCACCGGCACCTTGACCTTCTACTTCCTGGCCCCGGTTTGTTCCGGTGACGCCCCAGATTTCATCGAGGCGACGATCGACGGCAACCAGGTCTGGAGCGTCGACGCAACCAATGCGACCTACTGCGACATCGACACCGCCTACACGCAAATCTCGGTCGACGTGTCGAGTTACGCCGACGGTGGCAGCCACACCCTCGCGTTCCACAGCATCGTCAACGGTGTTTCCGGCACGACCAATTTCTGGATCGACGACGTCGATCTGGTCACGGCAGGCACGCCCGGCGGTCCGCCGCCTGCCGCTCGCGAGCTTCCGTCCCTTGGCACGATTGCCATGATCGGCATGGGCGGTCTGCTGGCCCTGCTCGGATTCGGGGCATTGCGTCGCCGTCGCGCGAACTGATCCGATCTGCTGGATCGAAAAAAACCCCGCTTCAGCGGGGTTTTTTTTTGGTCCGTCGCTACGCAGGGGCGGGCCGGTGAGCATTCGACCGACCCAAGAAGCGCGGCCCTGGCTGGCGGCCGGGCCGGTCCGTTCCTCGGCTGGCCGGATCGCCTGCCGGCGCCAGTCAGCGGCGCAGATGCGTGTCGAACAGCTTGAGGATGCGCCGGTATTCATCGTGCCAGGAATCGGCATGGACGAAGCCGTGGCGCTCGAGCGGGTAGCCGGCGAGTTCGAAGTCGTCCTTGTGCAGCTCAATGAGTCGCTGGAACAGGCGCACCGAATCCTGGTAGAGCACATTGTCGTCGATCATGCCGTGGGCGATCAGCAGGCCGCCCTTGAGTCCGTCCGCAAACTCGATTGGCGAGGAGCGGCGATAGGCGATCGGGTCGATCTGCGGCGTGTTGAGGATGTTCGAGGTGTACTCGTGGTTGTAGGAGGTCCAGTCGGTGACCGGGCGCAATGCCGCGCCGGCGGCGAAGACCTCAGGTGCGCGGAACATCGCCATCAGGCTCATGAAGCCGCCGTAGGAACCGCCATAGAGGCCGACACGCTCGCTGTCGACCGATTCGTTGGCGACCAGCCAGTTGACGCCATCCACCAGGTCCTCGAGTTCGGGATGGCCCATCTGGCGGTAGATTGCCGTGCGCCAGTCGCGGCCATAGCCTTCGGAGGCGCGATAGTCCATGTCGAGGACCAGATAGCCCTTTTCGGTCAGCAGGTTGTGGAACATCTGCTCGCGGAAGTAGTACGGATAACTCAGGTGCACGTTTTGCGTGTAGCCGGCGCCGTGCACGAACAGCACGGCCGGATATTTCTTCGACGGATCGAAATCGGCCGGCTTGTAGAACTTGGCGTAGATCGGGCGCGCGACGTGCGTCGAAGGCACCTGGACGATGTCGAGTTTGGGCCAGGCAAGCGCCTTGTATTCCGGAGTGCGCGTATCGGTCAGCGATCGCGCACTGCCACCCGCGGCATCCTGCACGGCCAGTTGCGCGGGCAGGTAGGGGCCGGACTGCAGCAGGGCGAGGCGACTGCCATCTGGCGACAGCAGGAAGCCATCGAGCCCACCGCCGGAGCGCGAGACCTGTTGCAGCGCGCCGCCCGTCGAGGCGACCCGGAACACGTCGTAGGAATAGGGCGCCTCGACGTTGGCGCGCACAAAGAACCAGCGGCCATCGGCCGAAAGCTCCGGTTCGGCGATCTCGAACTTTCCGGAAGTCAGCGCCGTCGCCCGAGCGCCGGGCCGCTTCACGTAGAGTTGCGAATAGCCACTCTCCTCGGACAGGTACCACAACATCTGACCATCCGGCGTCCAGCCGAAATCGTTGAAGTTCCAGTTGATCCAGGCCGGATCGGTCAGGCGGTGCTGGCTGACCAGCTTGCCCTTGGCGAAGTCGACCGTGGCGATCCAGCGGTCCTTGTTGTCGATCGCACGCAACTGGATCGCCACCTGGCCTCCGTCGCGGCTCCAGACGATGTCCGGGACCGTCATCGCGCGAACCTCGGCTTTGCCGGACTTCTTTTCCTTGCGGCCCGGGTCCTTGCCCTTGCCGCGCTGTTCATCGGCGGACCGGTTTTCCTCGCGAACCTTTTTCAGCGGGTCGTCGCTGCTGCCGGGCAGGTCGGCCAGTGACAATTCCCGCGCCTCGTGCGCATCGAGATCGAGCAGCCACAGCTTGTTCGGCGCCGGCGCATTGCGACCCACGCGGACGCGCTCATCTTCCTGCTCCTCGTAACCCGATTCGGTCACATAGTGCTGGAGCTTGCCGATCTTGCCCTCGTCGTAGGACTTGGGCTTGGTCACGACCACCAGATGACGTCCGTCAGGTGACAGTGAGGTACCATCGATGGCCACATCGTCGCCGAGATAGAACGGCAGCGGCGTCCGCGTCGGGTCGCCCTTGCGGAAGGACTCCTCGCTTGCCTTCTTTGCCTCGCGATCGTCCCTGATCTCGCGCAGGGTCGAGAACAGGCGCAATTGCAGTTCGCCGAGGTCGTCGGGTTTCTTGCTGTCCGGATCCTTTTCGGCGCGAAGGATCGCCGCCGGCCCGGTCACGCCGCTGGCGATGTCATGGCTGAACCAGTCGTTGTCGACGCGGAACTGCAGCGCCCGGCCATCCGCGGAGAACTGCGGCGAGGTCTCCTTCTCGGTCGTTTGCGTGACCTGGGTCAGGCGTCCGCTGCCGATCTCGCGCAGGAACACGTCGCCATTGCGCACGAATGCGGCGCGGGTGCGCGCATTGTCGAATACGGCACGCGGGCCATCGGCGCCCGCCATCGCCGCGGGATCGACGACGACATCGGTCGAGCCGGCCAGGTCGACGCGATGCAGGTCGCGCACGCTCGAGCCCTTGCGCTTGAGGTTGTAGTAGATCGATTTGCCGTCGACGCTCCAGTAGGGCGCTTCGACCGGTGCGCCGATCCAGTCCGGATCGGCCATGGCCTGATCCAGGGTGATGGCGCGCGCCGGGGCGGCGAGCACACAGACCAGCGCAAGCAGGGATGCAGCGGCGAAACGGGGCATCGGCAGTATCTCCATCGGGTCGCAAGCCATACAGCATAACCGCAGGCGGTGGCCTGGCCATGCGCCGAAAGTCAGCAGGGCCGAAGTCGCCACTGCCTTGCCCAGACCCGAACCGCCCGGTGCTTGGCATCCGTGGCCAATTCGGGCAGCCTGCCGCGTCGATCATTTCAGGAAGCCAACATGCTGCTCGATTGCGTACAAACCGAAACCGGCCCGAATCCGACGTTCGCGGTGATCTGGCTGCATGGCCTCGGCGCAGATGGCAACGATTTCGGGCCGATCGTGCCGGAACTGGTCGCCCCCGGCTGGCCGCCGATCCGCTTCGTGTTTCCGCACGCGCCGCGGCGACCGATCACGATCAATGGCGGCATGACCATGCGCGCCTGGTACGACATCACCGGCATGGAAATCGCCCAGCGTCAGGACGAGGCCGGAATCCGCACTTCGATGACCCAGCTCGAGGCCCTGATCGCGCGCGAGGTCGAGCGTGGCATTCCGTCCACGCGCATCTTCCTGGCCGGGTTCTCGCAGGGCGCGGCGATGGTCCTGTCCGGCGGCCTGCGCCACTCCCAGCCGCTGGCCGGCATCATTGCCCTGTCCGGCTACCTGCCTCTGGAACAGCAGCTCGAAGCAGAACGCTCCGAAGCCAATGCCGATGTGCCGATCTTCCTCGCCCATGGCAGCCTCGATCCGGTCGTTCCGCAAACCCTCGGCATGCTCAGTCGCGATTTCCTGCGCGCCCACGGCTACCGCGTCGACTGGCACAGCTATGCGATGGCCCATCAGGTCTGCACCGAGGAAATCCGCGACCTGCGTACCTGGCTGGGCGAGCGAATGGCACCAGCGGTCGCTTGAGCTGCATCGCCGGCTGGATTGTCGGGCCGGCATGATGGAAGCTTTGCGGGCAGGAGCTGCGAGCTGGGTGAAGTGGATCGGGTTCCTGCACGGACAGCGCCGCCGACCCTGTCGTTCGACGCATCGCATTTGCCTGGGGAGCCGGCATGGCCGAAGCCGAAAAGCATCGCTGGTTGCCGCAGTTCTGCAGCCTGCCGACCCTGTACGCCTTGATGGTGGTCGCCGAAATTGTCGCCCTCGTCATTGCGATGGCGCCGGATAGGGTCGCGCGCTCGTGGGTCAGCGAGCTCGCCATTGCCAGTGTCTTCGTGCAATGGCTGGCCTTGCTCAACGCCGTGGTCCTGTGCTCATCGCGGGAATCGCTCGAGCGCCTGCCGGTGCGCTGGGGCTTCGTGGCGGCGTGGCTGCTGGCCGTGGTTACCACAGCGCTCGGCAGCGCGGTCGTCTATTCGATGGACCACGCCCTGGGTCTCGGCCTGACCGCGCCGGCCGGTGCGGGCTGGCGATTTTCCCTCGGCAACGCCGCGATCTGCGCACTGATCGCCGCAGCACTGCTGCGCTACCTCTACATCCGCGAACTGTGGCAGGAGCGCGTGCATGCCGCGGCCAAGGCCCAGGTCGATGCGCTGCAGGCGCGCATCCGGCCGCACTTCCTGTTCAACAGCATGAACACGATCGCCAGTCTGATCCGCAAGCGGCCGCTGGAGGCCGAGCGCGCCGTCGAGGACCTGTCCGATCTGTTCCGCGCCGCCCTAGGCACGCGCGAAACCCTGGCCACGCTCGGCGAGGAACTCGATCTGATCGGCCACTACCTGCGCATCGAAGGCCTGCGCCTCGGCGATCGCCTGAAGGTCGATCTCGATGTCGCGGGCCTTCCGCGCGATCTGCCGATGCCGCCGCTGTTGCTGCAGCCGCTGGTCGAGAATGCGGTCTATCACGGCATTCAGCGTCTGCCGCAAGGCGGTACCCTGAGCATCCGCGGGCGACGCCGGGATGGCGAGGTGGAAATCGTCGTGCACAATCCGGTTCCCGACGATGCGGCACAACCGCGCAATGCGCATGCACTCGGCAACGTGCGGGCGCGCATCGCGTACCATTTCGGCGACAAGGGCGCCCTGGTCGTGCAACCGGCGCGCGGGGAATTCACGGTGACTGTGCGCATGCCTGACGAAACCAAACCATGAAAGCGTTGATTGTCGATGACGAGCCACTGGCGCGGGAGCGACTGGCCGATCTGCTCGGCGCGCTTGATTCGATCGAGGTGGTCGGCGAAGCCAGCGACGGTCGCGAGGCGATCGAAGCGGTCGAACGCTTGAAGCCGGATCTCGTCCTGCTCGACATCCGCATGCCGCGCATGGATGGACTCGAGGCGGCGCGCCATCTGGGCGAATTCGAGAACGCCCCGGCCATCGTCTTCTGCACCGCCTACGACGAACACGCGCTGGCCGCGTTCGATGCCAACGCGGTCGACTACCTGCTCAAGCCGATCCGTGCCGAGCGCCTGCGCACGGCCATCGACCGCGCCGGCCGCTTCAATCGCGAAGCGCTGCGGATGATCGAGCGCAACGAAGCTGCGCCACGCGAGCGCAGCCATCTTTGCGCCCGGGTCCGCGGCAACCTGGTGCTGGTTCCGATCGCCGAAATCGACTACCTGCTGGCCGAGGACAAATACGTGATCGTGCATCATGCCGGAAGCGAAGTGCTGATCGAGGAACCCTTGAAGTCGCTCGAGTCCGAATTCGGCACGCGCTTCGTGCGCATCCACCGCAACTGCCTGGTCGCACTCGACAAGTTGTCCGGCCTCGACCGCACGGCCGACGGCCGCGTGCTGGCCCGGCTCGAAAATGTCGACGCCGAACTCGAAGTCAGCCGGCGCAACCTGCCGGCACTGCGCAAGCTGGTGCGAACGCTGTGAAGCACCTGCGCATCGCCACGAGGAAGAGCGCACTGGCCCTGTGGCAGGCCGAACATGTCGCCGCGCGCCTTCGCGCCATCCATCAGGATCTCGAAGTCGAGCTCGTGCCGATGACCACGCGGGGCGACCAGGTCCTCGATCGTCCGCTCTCCGAAATCGGCGGCAAGGGCCTGTTCCTCAAGGAGCTCGAGATCGCGATGCTCGAAAATCGCGCCGACATCGCTGTGCATTCGCTCAAGGATGTGCCGATGGAGCTCGAGCCGGGCTTCGCCATCGGCGCCGTGCTCGAGCGCGCCGATGCCGCGGATGCCTTCGTCAGCAACGCCGTGGAGCGCCTCGACCAATTGCCGAAAGGGGCCCGGGTTGGCACCTCATCGCTGCGTCGCCAGGCGCAACTGCGCGCCCTGCGTCCCGACCTCAGCCTTCTCGACCTGCGCGGCAACGTCAACACGCGCCTGGCCAGGCTCGACGACGGACACTACGACGCGATCATCCTGGCCTGTGCCGGGCTCGAGCGGCTCGGGCTCGGCGAACGCATCCGCTCACGACTGGTCGCACCCGACTGGATTCCCGCGGTCGCCCAGGGCGCGATCGCGATCGAACAACGGCTTGGTGACGCCGCTGTCGCTGCCCTCGTCGAGGTGCTCGACGATGCCGGCACGCGCCGTTGCGTCGAAACCGAGCGCGCGATGAACCGCCGCCTGCACGGCAGCTGCAATGTGCCGGTCGCCGGCTATTGCATGGAAACCGAAAGCGGCCTGGTCCTGTACGGCCTGGTCGGCGATGCTGCCAGCGGCGATCTGGTCCGGGCCGAGGTCGAGTCGTCCGGGCGCGAGGGTGGCACTGCCCTTGGCGAGCAGGTGGCCGAGCTGCTGCTCGAACGCGGCGCCGCGGAAATCCTGGCGAGGATCTGAGAGCACGTAAAAAAGGAACGGACCCGGCGGGTCCGTTCCTGGTTGCGCCTGAGAGTCGTCTTCAGAACTTGTAGACGAGGTTGGTCGTGACCAGCTGGTCGGTCTTCTTCTTGCCCGGGCTGACGTCCGAGTTGTGGCGGATCTGGTAGCCGAGCTTGAGCGCGAGCTTCTCGTTCATGCTGACCGCGAGGCCGGCATCGTTCTGCAGGAAGGTGTTGTTCGAGCCGGTTTCGATCAGGCTCGTGTTCTCGAACGAGGTGACGTCGTTGAACTTGTGCTTGAAGGTGATCAGTCCGCGGCCGACCACGTTGCCTTCGACATCGGGATCGATGATCGTGGTCACCGGCGGGTCTCCGGCAGTCACGGTGTACGGGCGCTTGTCGAGGCGGCGGTAACCTGGACCCACTTCGGCAGACAGCTCGGTCTGCTGGTTCTTGATGATCGTGTAGCCGTAGCCGAGCGAGATCACCCACTGGTAGGAATACGGCGAGAAGTCATCGTTCTCGTAGCGCGCGGCACCGACCAGGTAGCTGCGCTCGTCGAACTTGTAACCCGACGAGGCGCCTGCCTCGTAGCGGTTCGCGGTCAGTTTGTAGTCGCCGTCGGTTTCACCCTTGCTGCGCAGCGCATTGAGGAAGAAGTTGTGCTTCCACTGCGCATCCTCCTTCTTGAAGGCCAGTTTCGCATTGAGATTCTGCGACTTGGTGTTGCCGGTAGTGGCGGCAAAGCCGACTTCACCGGCACCGGTCCATTCGCCATCCTCGGCGTGGACGAGAGCGGGAATCGCGAGCAATAGGGCGCTCGCCAGAAGGGCGTTCTTCATCTTCGATACCTTGCTTGCTTGGGGAATGGGCGTCGGTGCCGGAGTGGCCCGATGGCCGTGGATGCTAGCGGCCCGAATTGAATGCGAAGTGAACGAGGGCAGCGGGCGTCGCAGCCGAAACGATTGTTTGCAGCCTGCCCGCAGCCGCGCTAGCGGGCGCCGTAATAGAGCATGACCGTATGCCGGGCCTCAGCAAAGAACAGCCAGCGTTCGACGAAGATGCCGGCCATGCCGGGCACGAGGGCGATCCAGGCGCCGGCGCGCCACGAGCCCGGAACGAACAAGGCCAGCAGGGCGAGCACGGCGGGCACAAGGAATCCGGCCACGAGCGCAATCCGCCGCAGCTTGCGCGAGTGCTTGCGGGCAATGCGGAATCCCATCTCGTGGGTCAGGTAGTTTTCTTCCGTGTGCGGCTGTTCGAACGAGCGCACGACGCCGAGGGACTTCAGGCCCGTGGCGTCGCCAGTGGTCGCGTCCGGTTCGCGGTCGATGAAGCGCCAGTAAAAATGTTTCAGCAACGCCCCGGCCAGCGCGGCCACGGCTATGCCGGCGAGCAGCCAGCGCATGCCGCGCATGTGGCCATTGGGCAAGCTGCACAGGGCCCATGCGAGCAGGCCACCACTGTAGATGCCGAGCAGCAGATAGCCGGCGACGACGTAGCGGTTGTGCCAGGCTCGCACCGGTTTCAGGCAGGCATAAATATTGCCCGTGCAGAACACGGTCAGCATCGAGCCGACCGCAAGCAGCATGCCGAGAATGGAAAATGCCGTCGTACTGAACCAGAACGTGCCGCCGATCACGAACTCGTTCCCGACGGTGCGCATGACCCATGCATCGTGAGCCACTATTACGGCAATTCCGATTGCTGGAATGAAGGTGAAAAGCGCGGCCACACCCTCGCGGGAAAGCCACGAACTGCGCCACTGCGAAAACGCCCGCCATGCGCGCGCGGGTTTGCCGAGATGCCAGAGTGATGACACCAGTCCCGAGCTGACGAGCACGAATCCGGCTGCGAGCCCGTAGAGGTAAAGGCCAGGGTAGCGCATCAGGGTAAGGCCTTTGCCGGGCGAAACCTCCGGCCAGAACAAGGCCAGGGCGACGCCGACGATCATCCAAAGCCCATACCCGGCCCCGGACATGACAGTGAAGAAAATGATCGAGAAGCTCGGCCGCATCGTCAGTTGGTCTCAGCGCGAAAGGACACGGTCGACCCAGCGCAGCAGCGGCGACATCTGCACGGTGTCGATCGGTTCGGCCGCGGGTGCCTTCGCCGCCGTCGTCCCATCACGACGCGGTCGCGGGGGCAGGTAGCGGTTGACCGGTGCGTAGCCGAGCTCGGGCATCAGCGCGTAGCCGTCGCGCTCGGCGACCAGCTTCGAGACATCGGAGTCGGCGTCGCCGAGATCGCCGAAATGCCGCGCCCGGGTCGGGCAGGCCATCACGCAGGCCGGCTGGCGATCCGCTTCGTCGAGCGTCTCGTTGTAGATGCGGTCGACGCAGAGCGTGCACTTCTGCATGACCCCGCGCCTGGCGCTGAACTCGCGCGCACCGTACGGACAGGCCCAGGCGCACAACTGGCAGCCGATGCACTTGTCCTCGTCGACCAGCACGATGCCGTCCTCGGCGCGCTTGTAGCTGGCCCCGGTCGGACACACTGTCACGCAGGCCGGCGTCTCGCAGTGCAGGCACGAGCGGGGGAAGTGGACTGTCTGGGGTGAAGCGGGAATGGGGAATGGAGAATCGGAAATGGTTGAAGAGCAGGGAGCCGTGCTTTGGGCTTGGCTTCTACCGATTCCCCATTCCCCATTCCCCATTCCCGCCACTTCGTAGCTATGCACCCGATTGAACCAGACGCCATTCGGCTCGGCTCCGTACGGATCCGCATCAGGCAACGGCCCGAATGCGCCGCCGTCGTTCCATTCCTTGCAGGCGACCGCGCAGGCATGGCAGCCGACGCAGGTGTCGAGGTCGATGACGAGGCCGAGCTTTCGGCGGGCGCGAGGGGGAAGCGAGGTCATGAATTCCGCTTTCTGAAAAGAAAAGTGTTCGACACTTCGCCCGGTCGCATTCCGGTGTAAGAGTCCTCGATCACCTCGAGCAGCTCGAGCCCGTGTTGCGCGGCCACGCGCATGATTGTCGCCTGTGGCACAACGTGCATCTCCATCTTCTTCTTTCCGAATTCCTCGCGCAGGTACTGTTCCATCCGAAACTCATAGCCGACCCGGAAGGTCGGCACCTGGAAATAGGCGAAGCCGCCTGGCCTGAGGCGGGCGAAAACGCGGTCGAGGATCGCCCGGACGATCGGCGGTGGATTATGTTGCAGCACGATAACGGAAAAAAACAAATCGAATGCCGGAAGCGTGTCGAGCGACTCTACTCGGTTCAGTTGGTGGAATTGGACATTGCTGGAGCCCTCGCCATTCAAGTGCTGCCGGGCCAGGGCCAGGTGACTCTGCGAAATATCGGTGGCGATCACCTGCGCACATCGGCGCGCGAGCCACGCTGTGACGCGTCCGACCCCACAGCCCAGTTCGAGGCAGGTCGCATCAGAGCCAAGTGTGGTACCCGTGCGCGCCAGAGCGGCATCGAGCCGTTCCACGCCGTCCCGGCCGCTGGCACTGAAGTCCTCGATATGTTGCGCGACCTGATCGGGTTTGAACCTGGGATCGGTGATCACGGAATAGTGCGGTTCCGAATCTCCGAAACCTGTCCAGGTTCTGGCGATATGGTCGAGCAATCGCGCGATTTCGGTCGGGTCCTCGACCTCGTCGATCCACATGGGCTTTTCGTTTCCGATGAGCGAGGGACGCCGGTGGGTGTCCGGGTGAAGGGAGAATTCCTCCGACGCCATGAAGCAGCGGCGAATCTCCGCCGACGTCCTGAGCGCAGCCGCCATCTCCCTGACCGATTGGAGATTTTCGGGTTCGCGGTCGAGGAAGAGTCGATAGGCCCATACGATGGCCTCGCTGTCCAGCGGGCGCGGCTCGTCTCGAAGGCGCGAAAGGATGCGTCGGATCATGCGCGGCGATACTCGCAGCTGCGTTCCGGATTCCGCGCGGCAGCTGACAGATTCATCGGCTCGACAAGGCAGGTCGGTCGGAGAAGCGAGATCGCCGGGTTCATTGCAGCGGCCAGAACAGCGGAATCAGGTACATCGACAGGGCGCAGAAGATCGCGATCAGCGGTATGCCGACGCGCATGAAATCCATGAACCGGTAGCCGCCGGCGTAGTAGACCATCGTATTGGTCGGATAGCCGACCGGGGTCGCGAACGAGGTCGCCGCGGCGAAGGCGACGGCGACCACGAACGGGCGCGGATCGGCACCGACCGTATGCGCCACCGAAATCGCGATGCCGACCATCAGCACGACCGAGGGGTTGTGGCCCATCAATTCGGTCAGCAGTGCGGTGAGCAGATAGACCATGAGCAGGGCCGCCAGCGGGCCGTGCTCACCGACGATGCCCATGCCGGCCTGGACCAGGGTGTTCGACAGGCCGCTGTTTTCGATCGCCGTGCCGAGCGGCAGGATCGCCGCGAGCAGGACGATGATCTTCCAATCGATGCCCTGGTAGAGGTCCTTGCGTCCGTAACATCCGGCGACCGCCATGGCCACGGCGCCGGCGATCGCCGCAACCGGGATCGGCAGCCAGTGCAGGCCCGAGATGACGACCACCGAAGCCATGATCAGCACCGCGGCGATCGCCCGCCGCGAGGTCCGCCGCGTATCCTCGCGCTCGCTCAGCACGACGAAGCGCTCGTCGCTGCGCAGCGCGGTCGCGGCCTCGTCGCTGACCAGCAGCAGGAGCACATCGCCGGCAGTCAGGCGCACATCCTTGAGCTTGTCGCGCAGGATGCGTCCGCGCTGGTGGATGGCCAGGGCGATCGCATCGTGGTTGCTCTTGAAGTCGAGTTCCTCGAGCGAGCTGCCTTCGATCGTCGTCGCCGGCTTGACCATGACCTCGACCAGGGTGCGCGCGCTGCTCTTGTCGTGGCCGTAGCGGTTCTCCGGATCGATTTCGAGCACGGCGCGCTTGCGGAAATCCTCGATCTTGTCCCAGTCGCCGCGGACCAGCAGCACGTCGTCGACCTCGAGCTGCTGCGAACGTGGCGACCACAGGTGGCGATCGCCGCGCAGCAGTTCGAGGGGGTAGATGCCGTACTTGTCGCCGAGCTTGGCGTCGGCGATGGTCTGGCCGACCAGCGGCGAATCGGCGGTGACCTTCAGCTCGGTCACGTACTTGCCGATATCGGTTTCCGCGGCGGCGACCGGCGAGATCTCCTTCGGCAGCAGCCAGCGTCCGACCAGCATCAGGTAGGTGATGCCGACCACGGCGAGCAGGGCGCCGAGGCGGGTGAATTCGAAGACGCCGAAACCGGAAAGCCCGTGCTGCTGGGCGAGGCTGTCGGCGAGCAGGTTGGACGAGGTGCCGATCAGGGTGCAGACGCCGCCCATCTGCGCCGCGTAGGCCATCGGCAGCAGCACGCGTGCCGGCGAGGTGCCGGTATTCGCGCAGACCCGAAGCGCCAGCGGCAGGAAGGTCGCGACGAGGGCGATGTTCTTGACGAAGGCGCCCATCGGCGCGATTGCCAGCATCAGGCACAGGGTCAGCAACCAGGGCCGGCGGATCCGCGAGAGCAGCCGGCCGAGCGGATCGAGCGCACCCGAACGCTCGATGCCGAGGCTCAAGGCGAACATCGCGGCGACCGTGATCGTCGCTTCGTTGCTGAACCCGGCCAGGGCCTCGGCCGGCGTGATCAGCTGCAGCACGACGAGCAGCACGAGCACGATCAGGGCGACGATGTCGATGCGCACCTTCTCGCTGGCGAACAGCGCTATCGCGCCGACGACGAGAACCAGGGTCATCCATTGCGGGGCGGTCATCAGGCGGTCCTCGCAGGGTGGAGTTCGATGCGGTGCCCATCCTGATGTGGCTCGGGATCGCGTTCAATGCGTACGCGCAGGTCGAACCACGCGGCCTGGCCGGTGACCGGATCGGCGTTGGCGTAGGCATGCCCCTCGGCGCCCGCAGGCAGGCGTTCGTCGATCAGGTGGTTGAGCAGGAAGCCGTCGCGACTCTCCGGTGCATCGGCATCGAGTTTCCAGGCACCCTTGCGCTTGCCGATCGCATTCCAGGTCCACAGCGTGCCAGGCGCCGTCGCCTCGTGCAGCTTCGCCTGCACGCGGATGCGCCCGAGCGGCGCGGCCAGCCAGATCCAGTCGCCGTCGGCGACCCCATGCGCCGCTGCAGTCTGCGGGTTGAGGTAAAGATAGTTGCGCGCCGTGATCTGGCGCAGCCAGGCATTCTGCGAGCCCCAGCTGTGGTACATGAACATCGGCCGCTGGGTGATGGCCGAGAGGGGATATCGAGCGCTTTCCCGGAGATCAGCACCGGGATCTGCGGTTCCGTTCTGCGCTTCGCGGACGGATCCGCGTGAAGATACTTTTTCGTACCAGAACGGCAGCGGATCGAAATAGCGCCGGACCCGTTCGCGCTCGCTTTCGGGCGGTTGCTGCGGGCCATGGCCCTGCGCGGCGAGGCGGAAGCACTGCAGCGTCTCGCAATACAGCTGCAGAACGATCGGCTCGGTCGAGCCGAGGAAGCCGAGCGAACGGGCCCAGGCCAGGTAGTCGCGATTGGCCATCTTGTAGTAGCGCGCCGAGTCGGGGACGCGCGCTTCCCAGACGCAGCCGTGCTCGACATAGCGCCGGATCTGATCGGGATTCGGTTCGCCGAAACCGCTCTTCGTGCCGTCTTCGCCGCGCCAGCCGGCGAGCATGCCGACGCCCGGCGCGCGCTCGTGCTCGACCATGTACTGGGCGAAGCCGCTTGGGTATTTCGCCGTGCCGTCCTCGTTGACCAGGCCGGGCAGGCCGATCCGGGCGCCGATTTCGATCAGCACGTCCTGGAACGGCCGCACGTCGCGATCCGGCGGCACGACCGGCTGGCGGATCGCATCGGCCGCGCAATCGGCATCCGAGATCGGGCGGTCGAGCATGCTGATGCAGTCGTGGCGCTCGAGATAGGTCGTGTCGGGCAGGACGAGGTCGGCGAAGGCGACCGTTTCCGACAGGTAGGCATCCGAGTAGATGATGTGCGGGATGCGGTATTCGCCACTCGCGGCATCGCGATCGCAGAGCATGGCCCGCGTCTCGCTGGTGTTCATCGACGAGTTCCAGCCCATGTTGGCCATGAACATGAACAGCGTGTCGATGCGGTACGGGTCGCCGGCCCAGGCGTTGCGGATCACCGAATGCATGAGACCGTGCGCGGCCAGCGGATGCTCCCAGGAATAGGCCTTGTCGAGGCGGCGCGGCCTGCCTTCGGCGTCGACCAGCAGGTCGCCGGGCGACTGCACGTAGCCGAGCGGCCCGCCATCGAGCGCGCCATTGTCCTTGCGCGACTTGCCAGGGCGGTTCGGCGGCGGCGCCGGCTTCGGATACGGCGGCTGGTAGCGGAAGCTGCCAGGCGTGTCGATCGCGCCGAGCAGCATCTGCAGGACATGCAGGGTCCGGCAGGTATGGAATCCGTTGGCGTGCGCCGAGATGCCGCGCATTGCATGCATCGCGACCGGACGTCCGAGCATGGTCTCGTGGTGGCGGCCGTGGGCGTCGGTCCAGGGCTGGTCGACGCTGATGGCCTGGTCGAAGGCGGCTTCGGCCAGTTCCCGGGCCAGGCGCCGGATCGTTTCGACACTGACCCCGCAGCGCTCGCTGACTGTGGCCGGCGCATAGTCATCGGCAAGAAAGCGTTCGGCCAGCAACTGGAACGACGGCACTGCCGTGCGGCCGTCGGGCAGGGTGTACTCGCCGACCACCATCGGCGCGATCCCGACCTCACTCGCCCGAACGACTTCATGTTCCTCACCGTCATCCGCGCGAGGGCGGGGATCCGGTGCCTGTTCCGCGCAGCGTGAAGTCGCTGGATCCCGGCCTTCGCCGGGATGACGGAGGTTTGAGCGAGCCGCACACAAGGCATTGCCCTCCGCGTCGCGCGCAATCAGGCCATCGTCGGCCGCGCCCGGGTCGCGGATGACCAGATGATGTGCATTGGTGTAGCGCACGAGATACTCGAAATCGATGCGGTCGGCCTGCAGCAGTTCGTGGATCAGGGCACCGGCGAGCAGGCCGTCGGTGCCCGGATTGATCGGCACCCATTCGTCGGCGATCGCACCGTAGCCGGTGCGCACCGGATTGATCGCGACGATCTTCGCGCCGCGCGCCTTGAGCTTGCCGAGGCCGAGCTTGATCGGATTCGAATCGTGGTCTTCGGCGACACCCCAGAGCATCAGGTAGCGGGTCAGCTCCCAGTCCGGTTCGCCGAACTCCCAGAAGCTGCCGCCGAAGCTGTACATGCCGGCGGCGGCCATGTTGACCGAGCAGAACCCGCCGTGGGCGGCGTAGTTGATCGTGCCGAACTGCTGCGCCCACCAGCCGGTCAGGGCCTGCGATTGGTCGCGCCCGGTGAAGAAGGCCAGTTCGTCGGGGTTGCGCTCGCGGATGTCGCCGAGCCATTGGGCGGCCAGCGCGAGCGCCTCGTCCCATTCGATCTCGCGGAACTCGCCGGCCCCGCGCTCGCCGATCCGCAGCAGCGGCTTCGACAGGCGCGCCGGCGAATAGTGCTGCTTGATGCCGGAAGAGCCCTTGGCGCAGATGACGCCGCGATTGACCGGATGCTTCGGATTGCCGTCGATGTAGCGGACGCGGCCATCCTTGAGATGCACGCGGATGCCGCAGCGGCACGCGCACATGTAGCACGTGGTCGTCTTGACCTCGTCAGCGGTGGGCGTATTCAGGGCCAGTGAGGCATGCGGCATGGTCGCAGGCGTGCGCTGTTCGGGAATGAGTGATGGTAATGGTTAAATCCGGGCACGGGGGCACTGCCCCGGAAAAGTCAGAATTCGGGCCGCGCAAATCCTTGTTTCGACTCGAATCTGCGCCTCCTTTCATTTCACATGGAGATGCCCGGTGGCGACCATACGATGGCTTGGGTGGGTGCTTTTCGCGACGCTTGCGATGCAGGCAAGTGCCGACACGCCGGTCGGGCAGGAGCAGCAGGACTGGAATCGCACATTCCGCGAAGCCGGCCTCAGAGGGACCGCCGTCATCTTCGACGAATCCGGTCAGCGCTGGTTGTTCCACGACCGCGAACGCGCCGGGCACGCCTACTCGCCTGCTTCGACCTTCAAGGTCTTCAATGCGATGGCCGCCCTCGACAGCGATGCGATCAAGGACGAGTTCGAGGTGATCCGCTGGGACGGCAAGGAACGCCAGTACCCGATCTGGAATCGCGACCACAGCCTGGCCAGCGGCATGAAGTACTCGGTGGTCTGGTTCTATCAGGAGATGGCCCGGCGCATCGGTGCCGGGCGCATGAAGGGCTGGCTCGACAAGGTCGGCTACGGCAACCATCGCATCGGCGGCGCCATCGACATGTTCTGGCCAGGGAGGCTTTGAACAAGTGGCACAACCGTCACGACGCCTGCCTGCGTGCAGATCGCGGCGCGCCGACGCAGACAGACTGGCCGTCTTTCAAGTCGGCGCAACAAAGAGCTGCGCGCAGGCAGGCGTCGCCCAAGCGATTGATTCGATGGAACACGGGTGGCGTTCAGAAGGCCCGCCACAGGCACCGCGCGCCTCGTCAAGGCAACCAGCCTTCACTTCGCCACGCAGCACCTGTGGCGAGCCTTCTGAACGCCATGACGATTGCGCCACTTGTTCAGAGCCTCCCTAGATCGGGCATTTGCGCCGCAGGCAAGGTGAAACATTGCAAGGCAACTGCAGGATGGCCGGCTACTCGCTAAAGTACCGGCGCGGCAGCCATGCGCTGGCGTCCTTCACCTGACTGAGGAAACCCGACATGAGCATGATTTCCGAGTTCAAGGCCTTTGCCATGCGCGGCAACGTGGTCGACCTCGCGGTCGGCGTCGTCATCGGCGCGGCATTCGGCAAGATCGTCACTTCGCTGGTCAACGACGTCATCATGCCGCCGATCGGAAACCTGATCGGCGGCATCGATTTTTCCGCCTACAAGTTCGTGCTGACCCCGGCCGGGGCCGACGGCAAGGGCGAAGTCGCGATCATGTACGGCGCATTCCTCAACACGATGATCCAGTTCGCGATCATCGCCTTTGCGATCTTCCTCGTGGTCAAGGCGATCAACCGCGTGAACAGGAAGGAGGAGGCCGCACCGGCGGCCCCTCCGGCCGACGTCGTCCTGCTCACCGAAATCCGCGATCTGCTGAAAAAGGACAAGTAGCGCATCAACCGGCTCCGGCGAGTTGCGCGCGAACGCGTCTGCGGGGCACCGGGCCTTGCTCGCCAGATCCCTGTGATTTGCCGGCCAAGCGGCAGGCAGGAGGTCTTGCCAGGATCTGAATGCATGTGTCTTGCAAACGTAAGACACATGCATTATTGTTTGCTCAACGCCGAACCGGGACCTGACAGTGGCGAAGCAAACAATTACGATCCGGCTCGATGAGGACGACCTGACCTACCTTTCCTCGGTCGAACTGAACGGGGCCGCAAATCTGAGCGAGAAGATCCGTGCCTTGCTGGCCGAGGCACGCGCGCAAAGGGATGGCATGCAGGATTCCGGACTGGCATGGGATTTCACGAGGCGACTGTTCGCGGGGCCGGAACGCGGCATTCGCGAAGCCGAACTGCAGGCGCAGATGCGCTCGGAGCTGATCGCACGCGTGGCCAACTGGCTGCCCGATGTTTCCGCCCTGATCCTGGCCGGCGCACCGGCTCGCTCGGCGAGCACCCGCGAACGCGCCGAAAGCCTGCGCATGCTCGAACGAACGCTGGGTGATCGCGTACTTGGCTTCGTCGATTCGATCTTGCAGATGTCGTTGACCGGCTTCCCCGGCTGCTACGAGCCGGAGGCCCTGAACCGACGCGCACAACCTGCATTGCGCGCCCTCGCCATGCAGGCAACGCCCACCGCCAACGAGGAGGTAAACCCATCATGAGCGAGTCACTCGCAAGTCGGGTAGGCAGGATCATCGCCGGGGGCTTCCACGCCCTCGTTGACGCGGTGGAGAATGCGGCCCCGGAAAGCGTCATGGAGCAGGCCATCCGCGAAATCGAATCCGCCATCGCGGACGTGCGCGCGGATCTCGGCAAGGTCGAGGCGCAACGGCATCTGAGCGCGAAACGCCTGGCAGAGGAAGGTTCGCGTCACGAAGTGCTGACCGAACAGGCGCAACTGGCGCTCGAGCAGGGGCGCGAGGACCTCGCAAGTGCCGCGGTCGAGCGCCAGATCGACATCGAATCGCAGCTGCCGATCCTCGAATCGCGCCTGACCGAACTGGCCGATGAGAAGGCCCGCCTGGAAGGCTATGTAACGGCCCTGTTGGCCAAGAAGCGCGAAATGCGCGAGGCCATGGCCGACTTCCGCAAGGCCCAGGAACAGGCCAGCTCGTCGCCATCGGCAGGCGGCTCTGCGGCGAACAAGGACTCCGCGTCGGCACGTGCCGAGCGTGCCACCGATGCCTTCGATCGCATCTTCCAGCGCCAGAGCGGATTGAGCGCCACGCGCAATGCTTCCGACCGCAATGCCGCCCAACTCGCCGAACTCGAGGAGCTTGCGCGCAGAAACCGGATCCAGGAGCGGCTCGCGGAGCTCAAGGCACGCTCGTGATGGATTGGATCGGCGCTCCAGGCAACCAGCCCTTTGTCGTCGCCCTGCTCGTCATGTTCGGGCTGACCGTCGTCGAGCTGATCGCCCTGCTCGTCGGTTTCAGCCTCAATGACATGGTCGATGAATTCGTCGTTCCGCACACCGAACTCGACGCGCCCGACGTCGATACGCCGGGCCATGCCTCGCACGGTCTCGATTCGGTCAGCGTCGAAGGCCCGGGCCTGTTCGCGCGCTTTCTCGCCTGGCTCTACGTGGGCAAGGTTCCGGTGCTGATGGTGCTGATCGTGCTGCTCACGGTATTCGGGTTGTGCGGGCTGATCGGCCAGGGAATCCTGAAATCGCTGACCGGCCTGCATGCGCCGGGCATCGTCGCCGCGCCGCTCGTGCTGTTCGCCACGTTGCCGATCGTGCGCGCCTGCACCGCAGGCCTGCACCGCATCCTGCCGCAGGACGAAAGCAGCGCGGTCGATCCGTCCACTTTCATCGGCCGCACGGCCACCATAACCAATGGAGTGGCGCGCGCCGGCTTGCCCGCCGACGCACGATTGCGCGACCAGTTCGGCACCGAACATCATGTCCTCGTGGAACCCGAGGAGGCTGGGCAGACTTTCGCCGCCGGCACCCTCGTCCTGCTCGTGCGCCAGATCGGAGCGGGCCGCTTCTCGGCCATCTCCAATCCCAATGACGCCCTCATCGATACGGAGTAAGTCTGATCATGGATCTCAACGTGCCCTATATGTCGGTACTGCTTCCGGCTGGCGTCATCCTCGTCGCGCTGTTCGCGCTCGGCATGGTCTTCGCCCGGCTGTATCGACGCTCGAGCAAGGAAATCGCATTCGTGCGCACCGGACTCGGTGGCGAGAAAGTCGTGCGTGATGGCGGCGTGCTCGTGCTGCCCGTGCTGCACGAGACGATCCCGGTCAACATGAACACACTCAAGCTCGAAGTGCTGCGCGCGCGCGAGGCCGCCCTGATCACCCGCGATCGCATGCGGGTCGACGTGCAGGCCGAGTTCTACGTGCGCGTAAAGCCGGATGCACAGGCCATCTCGACCGCGGCGCAAACCCTGGGTCGGCGCACGATGGATCCAGCGGCACTGAAGGAACTGGTCGAGGGCAAGTTCGTCGACGCGCTACGCGCGGTGGCCGCCGGCATGAGCATGGAAGAACTGCACGAAAATCGTTCGGACTTCGCCCAGAAGGTCCAGGTCGCGGTATCCGAGGACCTGCACAAGAACGGCCTCGAACTCGAATCGGTGTCGTTGACCGGACTCGACCAGACTGCAGCAGATTTCTTCAACCCGCAGAACGCCTTCGACGCCCAGGGTCTGACCAAGCTGACCCAGGAAATCGAGTTGCGGCGCAAGGAACGCAACGACATCGAGCGCGACACGAAGATCCAGGTGGAATTGAAGAACCTGCAGACCGAGCGCCAGTCGCTCGAGATCGCCCGCGACCAGGAATATGCGCGCCTGTCGCAGGACCAGGAAATCAAGGTGCGTGCCGCCGAGGCCGCGTCGATGATCGCCCAGCAGGAAGCCGATCGCCATCGCGAAGCCGAACAGGCCAAGATCAACTCCGATCGCGCGATCGCCGAGAGCGAAATCGACAAGCGCCGCTCGATCGAACAACGCGAGATCGAACGCGAACGCATCATCCGGATCGCCCAGCAGGAGCGTGAGATCGCGATCTCGCAGAAATCGCAGGAAGAGTCGGCGGCCAAGGCCGAAGCCGATCGCGCGCTGGCCAAGGCGGTCGAGGCCGAGGAAGAGGTCAAGAAGGTCCGCGAAACGGCCGTGGCCGAACGCGCGAAGGCGGTCAAGCTGGTCCAGGCCCGCGAGCACGCCGAGCAGGACGCTATCGGCATCACGGTGGCCGCCGAAGCGGAAAAGAAGGCATCCGACGACCGTGCCGAAGCGCAACGCGTCAGCGCCACCGGTGAGGCCGACGCCGTGCGCATCCGGGCCCAGGCCGACGAGGAACGCTATCGGGTCGAGGCCGAGGGCAAACGCAGCATCAACGAAGCGCGCAATGCACTCAGCGAAGAGCAGATCCGTCTCGAGATCAAGCTCGAACTGCTGCGCCAGCTACCCTCGATCATCGAGCAGGCGGTCAAGCCGATGGAGCGCATCGAGGGCATCAAGATCGTCGATGTGCGCGGTATGAATGGTGGTGGCGGCAGTGCCGGCGACGGCAATGGCCCGGGCGACGGCAACCTCGCCCGCTCCGTGGTCGACCATGCCCTGCGCTATCGCGCCCAGCGGCCGCTGATCGACTCGCTGCTGAAGGAAGTCGGACTCAATGATCTCTCCGATCTGAGCGGACTTGCCGCGGAGCGCAAGCCGGAACCCGAAGCGCCAAGCGATCCACCAGGCAGCAGCAAGGCGCAAAAGCCTGCCGATCAGTCCTGATCCTACCCTCGGCGAGGCCCGCCGGATGGCGTGCCTCGCTTCAAGCTTGCCTTGGGTGTCGCCGGCGCGCGCATCCCGCTGACTTTTGCCATGGTCCGGATCGCATCGCTTCTGGCATCATCGCCGTTTGCCCCGGCAGAGATCGACCATGCCCCGACTCGTTGCGCTCTCATCGCTTTTCCTTGTCGTCGCCCCAGCCCTGTACGCCGCCCAGGGCAGTACGCCCACGCGCATCCCGCAGGCGGCGATCGCACAGGCTTCGATCCTGCGCGAACAGGCGCTCAAGGATGATGTCGCCTACGCCATCATCGAGGGCCTGACCACCGAGGTCGGGCAGCGTCTCGCCGGCAGCGAGAACGACCCGAAGGCGCGCGAATGGATGATCGCGAAATTCAAGGCGCTCGGCTTCGACAAGGTCTGGACCGAACCGGTCAGCTACCCGAAATGGGTGCGGCGCAGCGAAAGCGCCGAAGTCGTCGAGCCGTTCAAGCAGCCGCTGGTCCTGACTGCACTGGGCGGCTCGGCGGCTACCCCGGCCGAGGGTCTTACCAGCGAGGTGATCGCCTTCGATTCGCTCGATGCGATGAAGGCCGCGGAGGACTACAAGGTTCGCGGCAAGATCGTCTACCTCGGCATACCGCGCATGCACGCACTCGTCGATGGGCGCGACTACGGACCGGGCTCGAGCGTGCGCGTGCAGGGTCCGGAACTGGCTGCCGCCAAGGGCGCCGCGGCGTTCCTGTTGCGCTCGGTCGGCTCCGACGAAAATCGGCTCGCGCATACCGGCATGACGAAGTTCTCCGACCCGGACAAGGCGATCCCGGCTGCCGCGCTCTCGAATCCGGATGCCGACCAGCTCGAACGCATCCTCAAGCGCGGCAAGCCGGTGAGAATCCATGTCGCCCTCGATTGCGGCATCGAGGGCCGCTACACGGGTGCCAACGTGATCGCCGAGATCACAGGCAGCCGCCGCCCGAACGAACATTTCCTGACCGGCGGCCATCTCGATTCCTGGGATCTCGGCACCGGTGCCATCGACGATGCGGCCGGAGTGGCGATTACCACGGCCGCCGCGCACCTGATCGGGCAGATGCCCGAGCGGCCCGCGCGCAGCATCCGCGTGGTCGCCTTCGCCAACGAGGAATCGGGCTTGTTCGGCGGATTCGCCTATGCCGCCCAGCATCATCTCGAGATCGGCAAGGCGGTTCTCGGCGCGGAATCCGATGGCGGCGCCGATCGCATCCTCAAGGTCACCGCATCGGTCAAGCCCGAAGCACGCGGCGCCATCGATCAGATCGCCGCCGCGCTGAAGCCACTCGGCATCGAATACGACTCCACTGCCACCGGCAGTGGCGGCTCCGACCTCAGCGCCGTGCACGCGGTCGGCATGGCCGGGCTTTCCCTGCACCAGGACACCTCGCGCTATTTCGAGTGGCATCACACGGCCAATGACACCCTCGACAAGGTCGATCCCGACCAACTGCGTCAGAACGTGGCGGCCTATGCAGTGGCCATGTACCTGGCCGCCCAGGCCGAAGGCGACTTCGGCTCTGCGCCAGGGGCATTCGAAACGGAAAAGAGCACGCACTGAGGAGCGCCACCGCGCGGTCGAGACGCGTCGAGGAACCCGACGCCGCCCTGTCCGCGCCGCCACGACCCCGTCGGCCCGGACTGCCCACCATCCGCCGCTCTGCGGTGGAAGGGAGCTGCAGATTCCCGCCACGGCACCCTGCGGCCCGAAACTTGCAGGAATCCAGGAGAAATCGGGCAGTACGCCGGGACGGGATTCCGGGACCAGGCAGAGGACTGCAGGGTCGGGCTTCCGTCATGCGCAGGACGCACTGGCATCCTGTCTGCAGTCGGCGGCCGGCCGCGGGCCATTCGTCCTCGGACTGAGGCTTCGACAGGTCCGCGGTCGGGTGCTAGGGTGGCTGCCGCAGGGGGAAGAATGTGGAAACGCTGATCGGACTGCTGCGACCTCGGTCGCCGGTGCGCAACATCGGCCCGGCCAGTGCCGCTTGTGCGCTCGCTTTGGCCACCGAAGCGTCCGACTTCGAGGGGCTCGCCAGCGTTGCCGAACGCTTTTCACGCGAATACCTGCACTGTCGTGGCGCCCGGCTGCAGCTGAATGATGCGGGCGCATGTTCCCGGCTGCGCGAAGTCCGCCTCGACCAAGAGGAATGGGTCGTTCCGCTCGCCGATGGAAGGGCTGGCCTGCACCTCATGCTCGAGGCGAATGAAGCGACCGGCAGGACATGGTCGGATCAGGATTGCGCATGGATCGACCTGGTCGACCAGCGGCTCGCAGAGATCCTGCGTTTCCAGGACCGCGACGAGGAAATCGCCGCGGCCCGATACAACGAACACCTGCAGCGGGCGCTGTACACGATTGCCGACCTTTCCTACGCGGACATCAGCGTCCCGGAAATGCTCGCCCGCGTGCACGAGGTCGTCGGCACCCTGACCTATGCCGAAAATTTCTACGTCGCCCTGTACGACGACATACTCGACGTCGTCTATTTCCCCTATTACGCCGGAATCGACGACCCGGACAACTCGACGGCCTCCACCCACCTGAAGGCCAGGGACTATCCGAACAGCCTGACTTTCGCAGTCGTGCACAGCGGCAAGTCCCTGCTCGGACCCAGCGCGGAATTGCGCGCCTCGCTGGGCATGTTTCCCGACGAACGACTCGGTCCGGAATGCGTCGACTGGCTCGGTGTCCCGATGCTCGAAGGCGACCGCGTGCGCGGAACCGTCGTGATCCAGAGCTATGACGAAAAGCGCCGCTACAGCGAAGCCGATCGCGCCCTGCTGACCTTCGTCGCCCAGCAGACCCTTTCCGCGGTAACCCGCAAGCAGGCCCATGACAGGCTCGAACACGAGGTCAGGCGTCGGACCGCCGAACTTGCGGAGACCAACCGGACCTTGCGCGAGGAAGTCCGCGAGCGCCAGCGCGGGCAGCGTCTGCAGGCGGCATTGTTCCGCATCGCCGAACTGGCCGGCGGCCACGGCAGCATCGGCGCCTTCTTTTCCGGGGTCCACGAGGTCGTTTCGGAACTGCTCAATGCACGCAATTTCTTCATCGCACTGGTATCCGCCGACGGCAGCGAACTGAGCTTTCCGTATTTCGTCGACGAACACGATCGCCCCTTGCAGACGCGCCGGCTGACCAATGGCATCACCGAGTGGGTACTGCAGCAGAAGCGTCCGCTGCTGGCGACCCGAACCAGGATCCGGACCCTCGCGGAAGAACAGGGACTGCTGGTTTTCGGCACCCTGCCCAAATGCTGGCTCGGCGTACCGCTGCTGCTCGACGAACATGCCGTCGGTGTCATGGTCGTACAGAGCTACGACGCGGAAGATGACTACGGCCCTGCGGAACAGGAAATCCTGCAGTTCGCCTCGCTGCATATCGCCACGGCCCTCGAACGCAAGCAGGCCCAGGATCGGTTGCGCAGGGCCTACTCCGAGCTCGAACGGCGCGTCGAGGAGCGCACGGAGGAGTTGCGCCTGGCCAACCAGGACCTGCGCGAACAGATCCAGGTGCGGGAAATGACGGAGTCGCTGCTCAAGCACGAAACCCTGCACGACGCCCTGACCGGCTTGCCGAACCGCACTTCGCTGCTCGAACGCCTGCGCGTGGTCCTCTCGCGCTACCGCAAGGACCCGTCGCGTCTGTTCGCCGTGCTGTTCCTCGACCTCGACCGTTTCAAGGTCGTCAACGATTCGGTCGGCCACCTGCTCGGCGATGAACTGCTGATCGAGGCCGGACAGAGGATTTCCGGTTGCGTCGGTTCGAACGGACTGATTTCGCGGCTCGGCGGCGACGAATTCACGATCCTGCTCGAGGACATCCGCGGCGTCGAAGACGCCTGCCAGCTGGCCCGTCGCGTATTGAACGTGCTGGTCGACCCGATCCGCCTCGGCGACAAGGAGATCTATTCCTCGGCCAGCATCGGCATCGCCCTCGCCCACGAGCGCTACACGCAGCCTGAGGAACTGTTGCGCGATGCCGATGTCGCGATGTACCGGGCCAAGTCACGCGGGCGCCAGCGCTACGAACTGTTCGATGAACAACTGCGCCTCGAAGCGCTCAACATGCTCGATCTCGAAAGCGAAATGCGCCGCGCGCTGACCCGCAATGAATTCGAGCCCTACCTGCAGCCGATCGTGCGCTTGGCAGACGGGGCCGTGCTCGGCTACGAGGCCCTGCTGCGCTGGCGCCATGCCTCGCGCGGATTGTTGTTGCCGGCGGATTTCCTCGCCCTTGCCGAGGACACCGGCAACATCGAACAGATCGACTGGCAGATCTACGAGCAGGTCTTCAGTGCGATCCCCGGGCTCGAGGATTCGCAGGCCTATGTCAGCATCAACGTCTCGGCCCGTCATTTCCGCGCGCCGAACCTGACCGCCAGTCTGCTCGACCTGCTGCGCGCCTACCAGGTGCCGCCTTCGCGGGTCCGCATCGAGGTGACCGAAGGTGCGCTGCTGCAGGACCCGGACCAGGCGGCACGGACGATGCTGAGCCTGCGCGATGCGGGCGTGCTGACCTCTCTCGACGACTTCGGCACCGGCTATTCCTCGCTTTCCTACCTGCATCGCTTTCCGCTGCACTCGCTGAAGATCGACCGCTCCTTCGTCGCCGAGCTGCAATCCGACCTCAGCGGCAGCGCGGCAGCGGTGGTTCGTGCCATCCGCGCCCTGGCCGGCTCCCTCGGCATGGAAGTCATCGCCGAAGGCATCGAGACAAAGGCGCAATGCGACGCCCTGATGCGCCTCGAATGCAGCATCGGCCAGGGCTTCCTGTTCGCCCTGCCCCGTCCGGCGCTGGAACTGACCCTGGCCGGCTGAACGATCGGGCCGAATCAAAGCCCAGACAGCGGAGTCGCGAGACCTGATCGCACGCGCGGCGCATGGCCTTCCATGAGACCCGCAGCGCGGCTTCCGCGGCCGGCATCGCAGCGATTCGGGCTGGCGGCCATCAGCGTGGCTGAAAAACGTCGCCAATCGGATCACTCAATATCGGCCGGCCCGCTCGCCGATCGGCGCCTGCAGGATCAGGCAGGCGCCCGGATTCTCGCGCAAGGCGTTGCGCGGACCCTGTTGGGGTGATTCTCGCGCCATTTCCTTGACAATCGAGGCCAATCGCGACTTTGGGCTATCTTCCTGGCCACTCGCCCGCTAGTATTCGAGGGTCAGGGGTCGTCGATCGACAGTCCTTGCGCGGCCGAAACTCTCCGTTTTGCCACCCGTTTTCCTTAGACGCCGAGTAGTCCAGCGGCGCCAGGGATTGTCTGCAACAATCGTATAGGGGATACCAATAGATGAATTCGATGTTCAAGCTGGCTGCCGCCAGCATTCTCGTTCTGGGAATCCAGGGCCTGGCAGTCGCCAAGCCGATCGACCCGACCGCCAACCGCGTTGAAGCCTTCGTGCCGGCCAACCCGAATGCGCCGGCTCCGGCAGTCCAGCTGACCTCGGGCTTCGAGCCCGGCGAAGGTTTCGCCCCGGGATATATCGGCGGCCAGGCAGGCTGGACGACGTTTGCGGCCAGCTCCGCCCAACCGGTCATCAATGCGACCAGTCCGATTGCGGGCGCCCAGGACCTGCAGATTGCCGGTGATGGCACGATCAGCGCGGGAACCAACACTGGTGCCTTCAGCCCCGATCTCGGCCCGCAGAACGTGACCGATCCGTCGTCGCTCAGCGTCGACATCCGCATCACCGCCACCGGTGGCGCCGACTATGACGTCGTGCCGCAGGCGCCCTCGCAGAGCTTCCTGTCCGCACGCGTCAAGTTCGGCTTCCTCGGCACGATCCAGATCCTCGACGACACGGGTGGCGGTCTGGCCTTCGTCGATACCGGCATCAACTGGCCGGTCAACACGACCTTCAACCTGCGCATCGAACTCGATCCGGTCGCCAATACGCTGGACTACTACATCAACAACGCGCTGATCTATTCGAGCGTCGCCGGCGTTTTCGCGGGCACGCAGATGGAGCAGGTCGTGCTGATCAGTGACAATTTCCAGGCCGGCGAAGTCGGCGAGTTCGACAACGTCGTGCTCGATACCAATGCCGGCGCGGGCGTGCCGTTCACGCCGCCGGCCGAACTGCCGTTCCTTGGCAACCTCGGCCTGCTGCTGGCCGGCCTGCTCCTCGCTGGCGCCGGCCTGATGGCCATTCGCCGCTGATTCGAACCGATCCCCGACGCGCAATGCGTCGGGGATCTGCTGGCCCTGGCCAGCTCTGTTCCCGACTAGCTTTTCCGATTACCTGCGCGCGGCGCAGTTGCCGACAGCCGCCACCGAATGGCGGCCCATCGTTCGCGACGCCCTGCCCGATCGGGTTTCAGCGATTCTGCCGCCAGTACTCACCGAGAATGGTTGCCGCGCTGGCCGCAATATTGAGGCTGTCCACCACCCCGCTACCCGGAATGCTGATACGCAGATCGGTTGCCGCAAGCAGCGACTGTCCCATGCCTTCACCTTCGGCGCCGAACACCAGCACGATCCTCGACGGCAACTTCGTGGCGTAGAGCGCGACGCCTTCCCGAGGCACGGTTGCCGCGAGGGCGTAGCCGGCCCGTCGCAGGCTCGCGATCGCCGCTGCTTCATCTTCGACGCGAACCAAAGGTACGGCTTCGGCGCCGCCTTCGGCGACGCGCGCGGCGGCGCCGGACAGGTCGAGCGACGACGTCGCCGGCACGATCACTCCCTCAGCCCCGAAATGCGCCGCGCTGCGCAACAGTGCGCCGAGGTTGTGCGGATTGCCGACACCATCGAGCCAGATCAGCAGGGATGCCCGGGGCGCCGGAGGCTGATTCTCCAGCAAGGCCGCAAGTTCGAGCGCTGGCGGGCGCAGCATTTCGAAACAGACACCCTCATGATGGCGTGAGCCGGTCAGCTTGTCGAGGTCGCCGCTTTCGACGATGCGGTAGCCGAGACGGTTCTTCGCGCACCAGGCCAGGACTGGCCTGAATGCATCGAGTCGGGCTTCGGTCAGATAAACCTTGCGCAGATCCTGTGGCCGTGTCGCATAGGCCGCCAGGCAGGCATTGCGCCCATACAGGCGCATTTCGCCACTCGGTCGCACATGGGATGGTCGGACTGCGTTCGCAGCGTCCGCGTCCATGCCTTGATCGCGCTCGCGCGCCGGCGCCCGGGTCTTCGTCTTCCAGGGTGATGGCGGCGGCTTGCCGCCCTTGCGTGGAAATTCGGTCACTGCAACGGTCCGTGGCGCCGGACCGGCGCTTCGGGCCGGATCATGGCATACATCCACAGGTCGAAGACCTCGCTGCCCTTGATCGCCGCCCGGCGCAGCGTACCCTCGCGCACGAAGCCGCTCTTTTCGAGCACCCGCGCAGACGCCGGGTTGTTGGCGAACACGGTCGTATGCAGGCGCTCGAATCCGAAGCAGGCGAACACGTGCGCGGACCACACCGGCACGATGCGGCTCATGATGCCCCGCCCCCAGTAGCGGCGACCGAGCCAGTAGCCGAAATGCGCTCCGATGCGCAGTTCACCCTTGCCCGGGCGCAGGCCGATCCCGCCGACTGCTCCACCATCGATCTCGATGGCCAGGTTCAGCGCGGGCGGCTCGACCGACTGGGCGAGGAAACGCATCGCATCATCAGCGCTGTAGGGGAACGGAAAGCGGTCCGACAGGCGCGCGGAAACGGCCTCGTCGTTGGCATGCAGGACCAGCGCCGCGGCATCTTCGATACGCCATGGGCGCAGCAGGAATCCCTCGCCATCGACCGGCAGCGAAGGAACGCTCATGCATGGCCGCCGACGGCCGGCGTCTCCGCGTCGAGTTCGTCGATGCGCCGCGCCAGGGCGTCCGGAGAACGCGTGTACGGCGCCAGCAGGGAATAGAATGACGGCACGACGAACAGTGAAAGCAGGGTCGAAAACGCGACGCCGAAGATCACCACCACGCCGATCGCCGCGCGACTGGCCGAGCCGGGCCCGCCGGCCAGCACGAGCGGCACGGCGCCGGCAATGGTCGCAACCGATGTCATCAGGATCGGGCGCAGGCGCACCGCGGCCGATTCGGCGATGGCCTCGGCGATGCTCATGCCCTCGTCGCGCAGCTGGTTGGCGAATTCGACGATCAGGATGCCGTTCTTGGCCGCCAAACCGATCAGCATGACGATGCCGATCTGGCTGAACAGGTTCAGCGAATTGCCGGTCAGCCAGAGGCCGATCAGGGCGCCGAGGATGGCCAGCGGCACGGTCAGCATGATCACGAACGGATGGATGAAGCTCTCGAACTGGGCGGCCAGCACGAGGTAGACGACGAGAAGGGCCAGGGTGAAGGTCAGCACGACCGCGCCGCCGGCCTTCAAGTACTCGCGCGAGTCGCCCTTGTAGTCGATCTGTGCCGCGGGCGGCAGTTCCTCGGCTGCGGTTTTCTGGACCCAGTCCAGCGCCTCGCCTAGAGTGTAGCCAGGGGCCAGGCCGGCCGACAGGGTGATGCCACGCAAGCGGTTGAAACGGTTCAGGCGCCCCGGTTCGGCCAGCTCATGCACGCTGACCAGGTTCGACAGCGGGATCAGTTCGCCGCTGCGCTGCGAGCGCACGTAGAGATTGTCGAGGTCGGCCGGCGAGGCGCGATCATCGCGCTGCGCCTGCATGATCACGTCGTATTCCTCGCCGCCTTCGACGAAGGTGGTGACCTGGCGACCGCCCATCATCGTCTCGAGGGTGCGACCGATCTCCTGGGCCGACACGCCGAGATCGGCGGCGCGCCCATGGTCGATATCGATGCGCATCTGCGGCTGGGTCTCCTTGTAGTCGGAATCGGGACTGAACAGGCCCGGATTGGCCTCCATGCGTGCCAGCATGCGGTCGCGCCATCTCGCCAGTTCCTTGTAGTCGGGGCCGCCGAGCACGACGTTCAAGGGCTGGCCGCCGCCGCGGATGAGGCCGGTGCGCACGAACGGCACGGCGCGCACGCCAGGCAAGGTGGCCAGGTCCTTGCGCAGACCGTCCGCAACCTCGGAGGTCGATTCCTTGCGCTGGCGCCAGTCCTTGAGGAAAACCGTGAGCCGGCCCGTGTGCATTTCCTGGCTGGCGCCGTAGCTGCCGGGCACGCGCGAATTGACCCGCTCGATCGGACCGCCTTCGCCGATCAGTCCGGTGAACTTCTTCTCGACCTGCTGCATCTGCCCGACCGTGTAATCGAAGCCGGCGCCTTCGGGCCCGCTCACGGACACGAAAAACACGCCTCGATCCTCGGTCGGCGCGAGTTCGGCGGGCACCACGCGCAACAGGAAGGCGCTGGCCACCAGCGCCCCGAGCATGACCAGGCCGAACAACAGCGGTTTGCCGCTGCTGCGCGTGACCAGACTGCGGTAACGGGCAGTCAGGCGTTCGAGGCGATCGTGGATGAAGGCGTTGAAACCGCGCTTCTCACGATGCGGGCGCACCAGCTTCGAGGCCATCATCGGGGTCAGGGTCAGGGCGACGAAGGCGGACAGCGCGACCGCGGTCGCCAGGGTCACCGAGAGCTCGCGGAACAGACGGCCGGTGTTGCCTTCCATGAAACCGATCGGCAGGAATACCGAGACCAGCACGGCCGTGGTCGCGATCACGGCGAAGGCGACCTGGCGCGCGCCGCGCTTGGCCGCGACCAGGGCCGGCTCGCCGAGATCGGCGCGACGCTGGATGTTCTCGAGCACGACGATCGCATCGTCGACGACGAGGCCGATGCAGAGAACCAGGGCGAGCAGGGTCAGCAGGTTGATCGAGTAGCCGAATGCATAGAGTCCGATAAAGGCGGAGATCAGGCAGACCGGCACGGTCACGGCCGGAATCAGGGCCGAACGCGCGCTGCCGAGGAACAGGAAGATCACCAGCACGACCAGCACGCCGCCTTCGATCAGGGTTGCATAGACGCGCTCGACCGCCGACTCGATGAACAGGGTCGAGTCATAGGCGACGAAGATCTCGGTGCCCTCGGGCAGGGTCTTCTGCACGCGCTCGGCTTCGGCGCGCGCAGCGCGGGCGACATCGAGGCTGTTGGCGGTGGAGGTCTTGACGATGCCGAGACCGACATTCGGCTGGCCGTTGCTGCGCAGGTAGGAGCGGCGCTCTTCGGCGGCGCGTTCGATCTTCGCCACGTCGCCGAGGCGCACGACATAGCCGTCGCTGCCCTTGGCCAGGGCGAGCTTGGCGAAATCGTCGGCTTTGGCGTAATTGCGCTGCACGCGCAGGGTGAAATCGCGGCTCTTCGATTCGATGCGACCGGCCGGCAGTTCGACATTCTCGCGCCGCAACGCCGCTTCGACGTCAGAAACGGCGAGGCCGCGCGCCGCCAGGGCCTCGCGGTCGAGCCAGATGCGCATCGCGTAGCGCTGTCCGCCGCCGACGTAGACACGCGCCACGCCTTCGATCGCCGACAGGCGGTCGGTCACGTAGCGCTCGGCATAGTCGCTCAGTTCGAGCGCATCCATGCGATCGGAGCGCATGTTGAGCCAGAGTATGGCATCGGAGTCGCTCTCGACCTTCGACACCTCGGGCGGATCGGCTTCTTCGGGGAGTCGGTCCTGGACGCGACTGACCGCATCGCGCACGTCGTTGGCAGCGGCTTCTATGTCGCGGCTCAGGTTGAATTCCATCGATACGTCGGCGCTGCCATTGCGACTGCTCGACTCGACCACGTCGACGCCTTCGATGCCGGCCAGCGCATCCTCGAGGACCTGGGTGATGCGCGTCTCGACCACGGCCGCCGAGGCACCGGGATAGTTCACCTCGACCGAAACCACCGGCGGATCGATGGCCGGCAGCTCGCGCAGGGTCAGCCGCGAGAACGACATGACGCCGAGCACGATCAGCAGCAGGCTGACCACGGCCGCAAAGACCGGGCGGCGTATCGAAATGTCGGAGAGGTTCATGAAGACGCATCCTTCGGCGTGCCGGCATCGCTGATCTTCGAGCCCTCACGCAGCTTGACCGTGCCGTCGACCACGATGCGCGTGCCGGCGACGATGCCATCGACGATCTCGACCTGGCCTGACTGGCGCGCGCCGAGCGTGACCTTGACCCGTTCAACGGTGTCGTCTTCGGCGACCCGATAGACGAACGAATCGAGGCCGATCTGCTCGATGGCGATCTCGGGCACGGCGAGGACGCTGCGTGCGGGTTGCAATACGTGCACGGTCATCAGCATGCCGGGGCGCAGTGCGTGATCGGCGTTCGGCAGTTCGGCACGGACCACGACCGAGCGGGTCATCGGATCGACCCGCGAATCGACCGACAGTACCTTGCCGCTGAATTCGCGGCCCGGAAAGGCGATGCTGTTCGCGGTCAGCTGCAGACCCGGGCCGAGCGCGGCCAGATAGCGTTCGGGCAAGGAGAAATCGAGCTTGATCGTATCGATGTCGTCGAGCGTGGTGATCACCGTGCCCGGCGTAACCAGGGCGCCGACGCTGACCTGGCGCAGCCCAAGCACACCCGAGAAAGGCGCGGTCACCACGCGATCGGCCAGCTGCGCCCGCAGCAGCGCGACCCGGGCCTGGGCCGAATCATGCGTGGCCCGGGCGGTATCGGCGACCTGCTTGGACACGGTGCCCTGGCGGACCAGATCGTCGTTGCGGTTCATCAGGCGCTCGGCGTCCTTGTAGGTGGCCTGGGCCTCGGCCAGGGCGGCCACCTGCTGGCCCGAGGTCAGCTCGACCAGCACGTCGCCGGCATCGACGCGCTGGCCGTCGCTGAAATTCACCTTGCGCACGGTCTCGGTGATCTTCGCGGTCAGGGTCACCGATTCGCGCGCCTTGGTCGTGCCGACCGCCTCGATCGTGTCGACCCATTCCATCGGTTGCACGCGGGTCGTCGTGACCGGAATGGCCGCGCCCGCCTTTGCGTCCGCTCCGCTATTCGGCTTGGAACAGGCGGCCAGCGTCAACAAGAGCGCGGCGAGCAAGGTGGCGTTCGATTTCTGCATCGGTGTGCATGGTCCCGTGGATGGTTGCGGATACTGGTCCCGTTTGCGGACCAGGAAGAGTACCCGCCCGGGGCGGCGTTCGGTGCCAGCCGATCGGGTGGATGATGGCGCGTTCCGCCGCCGCATGACGGCGAGCCGGGCCGTGTCAGTGGTCGATGGCGAGCTCGGGCGCCGGCTTCGCCACCTGGCGCCGCGGAATGCGGAACAGAAGCAGGAAGGGTAACGCGCCAAGGGTAAGCCACATCATCAGCCAGAAGTCATTGATGTAGGCGATCGCGGCGGCCTGCCGGGTCACTTCGGCGTTCAGCGCGGCCAGCCCCTGCAATGAGTCCGGATTCAGGATACCGCCCGGGACATTGAGCGAATAGGGCGTGATCCGCGAGGCCAGTTCCGCATGGTTGAGCTGGGTGCCGCGGGCGATCAGGGTGAACATGATCGATATGCCGAAGCTCGAGCCGATATTGCGGGCCAGGCTGAAGATGCCGGCCGCTTCGGTGCGCGAACGGCCCGGCAGGGTCGCATAGGCCAGGGTCGATACCGGCACGAAGACCAGCCCCAGGCCAAGACCCTGGATGACGCCGACATTGATGATCGGCCACATCGGCACATCGGGTCCGAATTGCGCGCTCATGCCGAGCGACACCGCGATCAGCACGATGCCGGTCGCCATCGGCAGGCGCGGATCGATGCCGCGCGCGAGCAGGCGGCCAACCGTGGTCATCGCGACGAGGGTGCCGACGCCGCGCGGCGCCAGCAGCAGTCCCGTCGTCACCACCGGATAATTCATGAGGTTCTGCAGGTAGGGTGGCATCAGGGCCATGGTCGCGAACAGCAGCACGCCGACGATGAAGATGAACAGCGTGGCAACGCCGAAGTTGCGATCGCGCAGCAGGGCCAGGTTGACGAAGGTCCGCTCGCTGCTGCGCCAGTGCACCCAGTACAGATAGAAGCCGAGGAAGGCCAGGGCGAGGTCGATCTGGATCTCGATCGAGGAGAACCAGTCCTTTTCATTGCCGCGGTCGAGCATCAGCTGCAGGGCGGCAATGCCGACGGCGAGGAAGGCGAAACCGCGCCAGTCGAAGCGGCTCGGCTCGACCTCGTCCTTCGGCACGCTGGCGAGCACGCCGAGCAGGGCGACGATGCCGACCGGCACGTTGATCAGGAACACCCAGTGCCAGCTGTAGTTGTCGGTCAGCCAGCCACCGAGCGGCGGACCGACGATCGGGCCGACCATCACGCCCATGCCCCAGAGGGCCATGGCTGCGCCGTGCTTTTCGGGCGGAAACGCATCGAGCAGGGAGGATTGCGAAATCGGTACCAGGGCCGCCCCGAACAGACCCTGCAGCACTCGGAACGCGACCATCTCGCTGATGCTCGTGGCCATGCCGCACAGTACCGAAGCCACGGTGAACCCGGCGATCGCAATGATCAGCAGATGGCGGCGTCCGAAGCGCGAGGCAAGCCAGCCGGTCGCCGGCGTGGCGATCGCGGCGGCGACGATGTAGGAGGTCAGGATCCAGGCCGCCTGGTCCTGGGTGGCCGACAGCGAACCCTGCATGTCGGGCAGGGCGACATTGGCGATCGTCGAATCGATCACCTGCATCAGCGTCGCCAGCATGATCGATACGACCAGCAGCGGCAGGTTGGGAACCTCGCGGTGTGAGGCGGTTGCGCTCATGGGAGGTCCTGGTGGCTCGTGGGATGCGCGGGAATGGGGAATGGGGAATGGGGAATGGGGAATGCAAAACAAATGGCGGAATCTGCTTTATCGATTCCCTATTCGCTATTCCCTATTCCCCGCTTCTCAATGGCTCAGGGCGACGCGCGGCTCAGGCGAGTCGCCGCCCGTCCAGCGGCCGAGCAGCGAATTCTGCTTGCCGGTATCGATCTCGACGTCGGCGCTCATGCCCGCGCGCAAGACCCTGCCGTCCTGGCTGGCCGTTTCGATGGCCAGGCGCACCGGGATGCGCTGGACGATCTTGACCCAGTTGCCGGTCGCGTTCTGCGCCGGCAGGATCGAGAACTGCGAGCCCGAGGCCGGACTGATCGAGGCGACGGTCGCTTTCCACTTGTGGCCCGGGAAGGTATCGACCTCGATCGTCGCCGGCTGGCCGACGCGCACGTTGGTCAGGTCGGTTTCCTTGAAGTTGCCTTCGACCCAGAGCGTGTTCGAGACCAGCGGCATCGCCGCCTGGCCGACATTCAGGTAGTCGCCCGGTTGCAGGTGCATCTTGCCGATCGTGCCATCGATCGGCGCGCGCACTTCGGCGTGCGAGAGATCGAGTTTGGCCTTGGCCAGCTGGGCCATGGCGACGCGATAGCCGGACAGCTCCTCGAGCGGCGTATCGACGGCGCCGCCGAGCATGGTGCGGGCCTTGGCCAGGGTCGCCGCATCGCTGTCGCGCGTACCGCGTGCGGTGGCGACCTCGGCCGCCGCATCATCGAGCGCCTTCTGCGCGACCAGGCCCTTGGCGCGCAATTCCTGCACGCGCTTGAGCTGGGCCTCGTTGTTGCGCAGGGTGGCCTCGGCCGAACGCAGGTCGGCACTGGCCGAGCGATAGGTATCGCGCGAGGCATTCAGGTAATCGCCGGCCGCGGCGATCTGCGCCTGCATCTGCTCGACCGCGATCTGCAGCGGCTCCGGATCGAGGCGGAACAGCAGGTCGCCCTTGTGCACGGCCTGGTTCTCGCGCACCGCGACCTCGACCACGCGGCCGCTGATCTGCGGCGCGATCGTGACCTGGTCGGCCTGTACGTAGGCATTGTCGGTCGAGGTGTAGCGCCCGGCCGTGATGTAGAACCAGCCGGCAACGAGGGCGACCACGAGCGGCCCGGCGATCCAGAGCACGCGGTTGCGCAATCGCCCGCGGGGCCTGGCGGCTTCGGTCTCGACGCTGGCGGCAATTTCGGTGGGCTGTTGGCTGGTCATGACAGGCTCGGGTTCAGGATTCGGAGGATTC
The DNA here is from genome assembly GCA_019634795.1 of Dokdonella sp. Taxonomy (GTDB): domain Bacteria; phylum Pseudomonadota; class Gammaproteobacteria; order Xanthomonadales; family Rhodanobacteraceae; genus Dokdonella. The sequence goes on along the minus strand of JAHCAR010000004.1, from coordinate 62,133 downwards.
GTTGGGGGCTTCGATCGCGGAAAGATTGGCGCGAAGCTGCGCGAGCACGCGCTGGAAGGCCTCGAAATCGCCGTGGTCGATGCCGGCCAGGGCTTCCTGGCGCAGCTCGGCGGCGATGACTTCCATGTCGTCGGTGACGCCATGCGCCTTGACCGTCAGGTACAGGCGCCAGCGGCGGCGGTCGTTCGGATCGGCGCGGCGCTCGACGAAGCCGGCAGCGACCAGGCGATCGATGACCCGACCGACCGCGATCGGCTCCATCTCGAGGAATTCGGCCAGCTCGCTCTGGCTCAGGCCCTCACGGCGGCGGATGGCCTTGAGCGCGCGCCATTGCGCGCGGGTCAGGCCGAGACGGATCGCCCGCCGGTCGAAATGCTTGCGGAACAGGCAGGTGACGTCGTGGAGGTCGTAGGCGAACGACGAGTCGGGAGTCGATTTCATGGCTGCCGAGGATATTATGTCCTAGGCAGGTAAATTACAATACTCCGGGGTTCATTATTTTGGCTGCGTTCATCCAATCGCCATTCCGGCGCCCTTCTGCGTCTCGCGGAGACTTGGCAGGCGGCGCGGCCAGGCCGATAGTAGGCCGATGATCCGGATCCTCGAAGCCGACCTCACCGGGCAGCGCGTCGACGCCATCGTCAACGCGGCCAACGAGACCCTGCTCGGCGGCGGCGGTGTCGATGGCGCAATCCACCGCGCAGCGGGGCCGGGGCTGCTGCGCGCCTGCCGCGCCCTGCCCGAATTGCGACCCGGCGTACGTTGTCCGACCGGCGAAGCGCGAATCACCGAGGGCTACGCCCTGCCCGCGCGCTACGTCATTCATACGGTCGGACCGGTCTGGGAAGGCGGCGAGTCCGGCGAAGCCGGACTGCTCGCCGCCTGCTACCGCAACTGCCTCGAACTGGCGCGGCAAAAGGCCGTGGCCACGATCGCGTTCCCGGCGATCAGCTGCGGCGTGTACGGCTACCCATCGGACCTTGCCGCACGGATTGCCCTGCGCGAAATCACCGCGCACGCCTGGAGCGGACTTGAAATCACGATCTGCTGCTTCGGATCGCGCATCCTCGAAAGCTATCGCCGTGCCGAGGAAGCGCACGGCATCGACTGATCCACAAGGCTCCGCTCAGCGCGAGCTCTTGCGCCGCTCGCGCAGGTAGACCGACTTGCCCGGCCCGGCACCGACCACGCGCTCCTCGATGTCGAACAGCTTGCTCGCCGCGACCAGTTCGCGCAGCTTGCGGAAGCCGTAGTTGCGCGGATCGAAATCGGGGGTCTGCTTGGCGATGTAGCTGCCGACCGGCGACAGGTTGGCCCAGCCGCTGTCGTCGGACGAAGCCTCGACCGCCTTGCGCAGCAGGCTGGCCAGTTTGCGGTCCTTGCCGACCTGGCTGGCCGCCTTGGTCTGGCGCGCCGGGGCGTCGGTTTCGTCATCCTTGTCGACGAGGATGTCGGTATAGATGAACTTGTCGCAGGCGGCTACGAACGGGGTCGGCGTCTTGCGTTCGCCGAAGCCGTAGACGGTGAGTCCCGACTCGCGCACGCGCATGGCAATGCGGGTGAAATCGCTGTCGCTCGAGACGATGCAGAAGCCATCGAAGCGTTCGCTGTAGAGCAGGTCCATGGCGTCGATGATCATGGCCGAATCGGTCGCGTTCTTGCCGGTCGTGTAGCGGAACTGCTGGATCGGCTGGATCGAATGCGACAGCAGCACTTCCTTCCAGCCCTTCAGCTGCGGGCTGGTCCAGTCGCCGTAGATGCGCTTGACGCTGGCCGTGCCGTACTTGCCGACCTCGGCGAGCAGGCCATCGACGATCGAAGGCTGCGCATTGTCGGCGTCGATCAGTACCGCGAGCTTGCTCGACGCGGAGCTGTTCATCGGATCGTGGTCCTTTTCCCGGGATGGCATGACGTGGACCAGCATACCGCCTCGACCCGGGCAAGTCGCGCCGCTCATGTCGCCGGCGCATATCGGCATGAGCAAATCTACCTTCCCGCCGCCACGAGGCGTCCGTAGCCTGCATCGAATCGGGCCGAATGGCCGTCCAAATCCTGATGCCCACCATCCATGTCCGCGCAGTTCGCCAGCCCGACGCCGATGCCCCTGTCCGAGGACAAGGGCCTGCTGCTAGCACGCCTGGTCGATGGACTCGACAGCCAGGCCTTGTGGTGGCTTTCGGGCTACAGCGCCGGGCTCGCGGCCACGCCGATCCCGGCGAAGGTCGCGCCCGGCAGCGCGCAAGCGTCGTCGACGGCACCGGTGACGATCGTGTTCGGCAGCCAGACCGGCAACGCCCGGCGCGTCGCCGAACGCCTCGCCGCCGATATCGAGCGCGGCGGCAGCCCGGTGCGCCTGCTGCGCGCCGACGCCTATCCGCTGCGCGAGCTGAAGACCGAACGGCTTCTCTACGTGGTCGTCAGCACCCAGGGTGAGGGCGACCCGCCCGACGATGCGCGCGCCTTCGTCGAACATCTGACCGGCAAGCGCGCGCCGCGCCTGGACGAACTGCGCTTCGCCGTGCTCGGGCTCGGCGATTCGAGCTATCCGCAATTCAACGCGGCGGGTCGCCTGCTCGACCAGCGCCTGGGCGCGCTCGGTGCCGAGCGCCTGTTCGCTTGCGGCGAGGCCGATCTCGACATCGAGACTGTCGTCGGGCCGTGGCTGCAGCAGGCCGTCGAACGCGCGCGCGAACTAGAACCCAAGGCGCCGCCGCGAGCCAGTGTCGTGCCGCTGCGTGCGGCCACGACCCAGGCCCACGACCGCGACCACCCGTTCGCCGCCGAAGTGCTGGCCAACCAGCGCATCACCGCGCGCGACAGCGACCGCGACGTGCGACATCTCGAACTTTCGCTGCAAGGCTCCGGCCTCGACTACGAACCGGGCGACGCGCTCGGCGTCTGGCCGCGCAACGCGCCGGCGCTGGTCGACGAGGTGCTCGAAACCCTCGAACTCGACGGCGAATCGCCGGTCACGTTTTCCGGCGAGACCCTGGCCCTGCGCGAGTGGCTCGAATCACGGCGCGAGCTGACCCGGCTGGCCCGTCCGTTCGTCGCCCGGCACGCCGCAGCATCCGGCCAGGGCGCACTGAACCGGCTGCTGGCACCCGAGCAGGCGGATACGCTGCGCGTCCTGCTCGAACGCCACCAGGTCATCGACCTGCTGCACGCCTGGCCGGCGCGCTGGGGGGCTGATGACCTCGTCGCCGCGCTGCGGCCGCTGACCCCGCGGCTGTATTCGATCGCGTCGAGCCGCAAGTGGGTTGGCGAGGAAGCGCACCTGACCGTCGCGCGCACGGCCTGGGAGGTCTTCGGACGTGCGCACGCCGGTGCCGCCTCGGGCTTTCTCGCCGGCGCCACCGAAGACAGCCGCATTCCTGTGTTCGTCGAGCGCAACGAGCGCTTCCGCCTGCCCGCCGACAGCAGTCGCGACCTGATCATGATCGGCCCTGGTACCGGCGTCGCGCCGTTTCGCGGCTTCATCCAGGAGCGCGCCGCCGTCGGTGCGTCCGGACGCCACTGGCTGCTGTTCGGCAACCCGCATTTCCGCAGCGATTTTCTCTACCAGGTCGAATGGCAGGAAGCCTTGCGCGAAGGTCGCCTCGACCGCCTCGACCTGGCCTTCTCGCGCGACCAGACGGACAAGGTCTACGTCCAGCACCGCCTGCGCGAAAACGGCCGCGAAATCCACGCATGGCTCGAGCGTGGCGCCCATCTGTATGTCTGCGGCGATGCCTCGCGCATGGCCCACGATGTCGAGGAGGCACTGCTCGGGATCATCGCCGAACACGCCGCCACCGACCGCGACGGCGCCAGCGAACGCCTCGAGGCGCTGCGCCGCGAAGGTCGCTATGCCCGCGACGTCTACTGACCCGCCCCACCATCGAGCCGAACGCATCCGATCATGAGCCAGTCCACGACCCCGGTCGAACGCATCAAGCGCGACAGCCGCCACCTGCGCGGCAGCCTCGCCGACAGCCTCGGCGACGCGCACACCGGCGCGATCCGCGAGGGCGACACGGTATTGATCAAGTTCCACGGCAGCTACCAGCAGGACGACCGCGACCTGCGCGAGGAACGTCGCCGGCAGAAACTCGAACCGGCCTACAGCTTCATGATCCGCACGCGCACCCCGGGCGGCGTGGTCACCCCGGGCCAATGGCTGGCCCTCGATGCCATCGCCACGCGCTACGCCAACGGCTCGCTGCGCATCACCACGCGCCAGGCCTTCCAGTTCCACGGCGTGATCAAGCGCGAACTGAAGGCCACGATGCAGGCGATCAACGCCAGCCTGATCGACACGGTCGCCGCCTGCGGCGACGTCAACCGCAACGTGCTGGTTTCGCCGAATCCGGTCGAGTCACACGTGCACGCCATCGTCCATGAGCAGGCCGCGCGCCTGTCCGAACACCTGAAGCCGAACAGCCGCGCCTACTACGAGATCTGGCTCGACGAGGAGCGCGTTGCCGGCGGCGAACCCGAGAGCGAGCCGCTGTACGGCGAGACCTATCTGCCACGCAAGTTCAAGATCGCCTTCGCCGTGCCGCCGCACAACGATGTCGACGTCTTCGCCCACGATCTCGGCTTCATCGCGATCGTCGAGGACGGCGTCCTGTCCGGCTTCAATGTCACGGTCGGCGGCGGCATGGGCGCCAGCCACGGCGATGCCGAAACCTACCCGCTGCTGGCCCGACCCCTCGGCTTCGTCAGTCCGGATCAGGTCTTCGCCGTCGCCGAGGCCGTGCTGACCGCGCAACGCGATTTCGGCAATCGCGAAGTGCGCAAGCGCGCCCGCCTCAAGTACACGATCGAGGATCGCGGACTCGACTGGTTCCGCGCCGAAGTCGAACGCCGCTGCGGCTTCGCCCTCGCGGCGGTACGCGAGTACGTGTTCGAGCACAACGGCGACCGCTTCGGCTGGAACCGTGGCCACGACGGTCGCTGGCACCTGACCCTGCGCATCGAGGCCGGGCGCATCGCCGATCGCAACGGGGTCGCCCATCTGAGCGGACTGCGCGAGATCGCGCGCGTGCACCGCGGCGATTTCCGCCTGACCCCGAACCAGAACCTGATCATCGCCAACGTCGACGCCGACCAGCGCGAAGCGATCGACGCCCTGGTCGTGGCGCATGGTCTCGACCTGCATCGCACGGCCGGTCCGCTGCGCCTGAATGCGCTGGCCTGCGTCGCCCTGCCGACCTGCTCGCTGGCCATGGCCGAGGCCGAACGCTACCTGCCCGACCTGCTCGGCAAGCTCGAACAGCGCCTGCACCGATACGGCCTGGCCGACACGCCGATCCACCTGCGCATCTCGGGCTGCCCGAACGGCTGCTCCAGGCCCTACCTCGGCGAGATCGCCCTGGTCGGCAAGGCCCCGGGTCGTTACAACCTGATGCTCGGGGCCGACCGCCGCGGCCAGCGCCTGAACCGCCTGTACCGCGAAAACATCGCCGAGGCCGAAATCCTCGACGCGCTCGACCCCTTGTTCGCGCGCTTTTCCGCCGAGCGCACCGAAGCCGAGGATTTCGGCGATTTCCTGCTCCGCAGCGGCGTCATTCCCGCCGCCGTGGAGATTCCCCTGGAGGTGATGGCATGAACGCACTTCCCGATCTGGTTGCCGCGGCCGAAGACTCGCGCGCACTCGGCCAGCTCAACGACTGGCTGGAATCGCGCAGCGCCGAGGCGCGCGTCGCCTGGGCCCTCGAAACCCTGCCCGGCGAACAGGTGCTGTCCTCGAGCTTCGGCGCGCAATCGGCCGTTTCGCTGCATCTGGTCAGCCGGCAGCGGCGCGACATTCCGGTCATCCTGGTCGACACCGGCTACCTGTTCGAGGAGACCTACCGGTTCGCCGACGAGCTGACCGAGCGCCTCGAACTGGACCTGCGCGTGTACCGGCCGCGGATCGGCCGCGCCTGGATGGAAGCGCGCCATGGCCGGCTCTGGGAGCAGGGCCTCGAGGGCCTGCAACGCTACGACACGCTGCGCAAGGTCGAACCGCTGCGACGCGCGCTGGACGAGCTCGGTGCGCGCACCTGGTTCGCCGGGCTGCGTCGCAGCCAGGCCAGCACGCGTGCATCGACTGCGGTGCTCGAACTCAAGCACGGTCGCTGGAAAGTCCATCCGCTGATCGACTGGACCGATCGCGACATCTGGCAGTACCTGAGCCGCCACGACCTGCCCTATCACCCGCTCTGGCACGAAGGCTACGTCTCGATCGGCGACGTGCACACGACCGCACGCTGGCGACCCGGCATGCGCGAGGAAGACACGCGCTATTTCGGCCTCAAGCGCGAATGCGGCATCCATCTCGAAGTCTGAGTCTGCGCGCCATCCGATCCGATCGCCACGTCCCGTCCTCTCCCATCCGCCGAACCTTGCCAGGCCAGCACCCATGACCCAGTCCGCCCTCGCCCCGAACCTGACCGACCCGCTCAACACGCCACACGGCGGCCAGCTCACGGAACACTACCTGCCGGCCGCCGAGGCATTCGCGCTCAAGCAGCGCAGCGCCAGCCTGCGCGGCTGGGACCTCGACGCGCGCCAGCTCTGCGATCTCGAACTGCTGCTCAATGGCGCCTTCTCGCCGCTGCGGGGCTTCCTCAGCCGTCGTGACTACACGCGCGTGCTCGACGACATGCGCATGGCCGACGGCACGCTGTGGCCGATCCCGATCGTTCTCGATGTCGACGATGCCTTTGCGGCCACGATCAGCGTCGGCGAGGAAGTCGCGCTGCGCGACCGCGAGGGCGTGCCGCTCGCCGTGCTGACCGTCGAGGACATCTACTTCGTCGATCCCCTGCAGGAGGCGCACCAGGTCTACGGCACGACCGACCGCCTGCATCCGGGCGTGCTCGAGCTGCTCGAACGGCGCCGGCGCGTCTACCTCGGCGGCCGCGTGCGTGGCATCCAGGCGCCGCAGCATCACGACTTCACGGCCCTGCGCGACAGCCCGCGCAGCCTGCGCGAGCGCCTCGGCGCACTGGGCTGGCAACGCGTCGTCGCCTTCCAGACGCGCAACCCGATGCATCGCGCCCACCTCGAACTGACCGTGCGCGCGGCGGAGCGCGCCATTGCGAATGTGCTTATTCAGCCCGTGGTCGGCCTGACCCGCCCCGGCGATGTCGATCACTACACGCGGGTGCGCTGCTACCAGGCCCTGCTCTCCCACTATCCGGCAAATTCCGCCCAACTGTCGCTGCTGCCGCTGGCCATGCGCATGGCCGGACCGCGCGAGGCGCTCTGGCACGCGATCATCCGCAAGAACTACGGCGCCACGCACTTCATCATCGGTCGCGATCACGCCGGTCCGGGCAAGGACGCCCAGGGCATTCCGTTCTACGAGCCGTTCGCGGCGCAGGAACTCGTCGCCAGCCACCAGCAGGAGCTCGGCATCCAGATCGTTCCGTTTCCGGCCATGGTCTACGTGGCCAACCGCGACACCTACCTGCCCTCGAACGAAGTGCAGGCCGGCGACGAGGTGCGCGACATCTCGGGCACCGAACTGCGCCGGCGCCTGGCCGACGGCGAGCAGATTCCGTCCTGGTTCACCTATCCGGAAGTCGTCGCGATCCTGCGCGAGCGCTATCCGGCCGCGGCGCCGAAGGGGTTTGCCCTTTTCTTCACCGGACTCTCGGGCTCGGGCAAGTCGACCATCGCCCAGGCCGTCATCGCGCGCCTGCTCGAACACTCGGCGCGACCGATCACGCTGCTCGACGGCGACGAGGTGCGCAAGCACCTGTCGAAGGGGCTCGGTTTCTCGCGCGAGGACCGCGCCGCCAACGTGACCCGCATCGGTTTCGTCGCCAGCGAGATCGTCCGCCACGGCGGTATCGCGATCTGCGCCCCGATCGCGCCCTATCGCGACAGTCGCGCCGAAGTCCGCCGCATGGTCGAAGCCCATGGTGCCTTCATCGAGATCCATGTCGATACCGCCCTCGAAGCCTGCGAGGCGCGTGACCGCAAGGGACTCTATGCGCAGGCCCGGGCCGGCAAGATCGCCCGGTTCACCGGCATCAGCGATCCCTACGAAGCTCCGGAAAACCCAGAACTGCACCTCGACGGCGCCGCCGCCGATCCGGCCACCCTGGCCGGTCGCATCATCGCTTTGCTGCGCAATCGTGGATTGATTGGCGATAGGGGGCGTGTTGCATGATTGAACGTCGCGGATTCCGGTGGCGAGACGCAGAGCATCGCGCCTGAAGGCGCTCCTACAACGGAGCAGGAACGCCTGTAGCGTCAACGAAGCCCGCGCCAGGTCATCGCATGCCTTCGTAGAAGCGCCTTCAGGCGCGATGCTCTTCATTCATGTTGCCAAAGAGCAGCACGCCTAAAGGCGCTCCCGCCGTGTGCGGCAAATCGTAGGTGGGGGACGCCGGTTTCAGGCCGCGCGCATCGCGCCAGGGCCACGGCTTGCCTCGCGCCATTGCGGCGGCTCGGGCCAGTCCGCGGTGGCCGCACCCTGGACGACGCGGACGAGGTCGCGGCGGTCGATGTGCGGGGCCAGCGCGCTGATCAGGTCGAGCGCATAGTCGCGCTGGACACGGTCGCGCTGGAGCACGACCCAGGTCGTGCAGGTCGGCAGCAGGCGATCGACCGGCAACACGCAGAGGTCGTCGTGATCGTTCCTGCCGAGAGCCATCTCGGCCAGGACGCCGACGCCGAGGCCGGCCCGCACATAGGTCTTGATCAGGTCGGCATCGCGCGCGGTGACGGCCAGCCGGAGTTCGCACCCGGCCGCATCGAAGGCACGGCGCAGCGAGGATTCGGCGGCCAGCGAGGACTCGTAGCTGACCAGCGCGTAGCGGGCCAGTTCGTCGATGCGCGGCGCCCTGCCGAGGGCCGCCAGGGGATGCGATTGCGGCACGAGGATGCGCCGCTCCCAACGGTAGATCGGGATCGCGAGGTCGGCGTTGGGCGGCGCACCGGCGGTGCTGACGATGGCCAGGTCGGCAACGCCCTTGCCGAGCAGCTCGATCAGTTCGGTATCGCCATGCGGCTCGAGGCGCACACCGACATTCGGAAAACGCTGCTTGAGCGCCGCGATCGCGCCGGGCAGGACGAAGCGCGCCTGGGTATGCGTGGTGACGATGACCAGTTCGCCATCATCGTCGCTGCGCAGGTTGGCTGCGAGCGCGCGGATATTGGCCGCCTCGGCCAGGATGACCCGGGCCCGCGCGATGACCTGGGCGCCGGCGCTGGTGATCGAATCGAGGCTCTTGCCCTTGCGCAGGAACAACTGGAAGCCGAGTTCGTCCTCGAGCTGCTTGAGCTGGCGCGACACACCGGGCTGGGTCGCGTGCACGCGTTCCGCAGCGAGCGTGATGTTGAGGCCGGCGTCGACGATGGCGACGATGTAGCGCAGCTGGGTCAGGGTCATTTCGATCGATTCGCTTGGATATTGCCGGACCGGTTGGCGCCTTGCGGGTGAAGCAAGGCGGCTGGCCGCCGGCCTTTGCTGCCCCGCAGCATAGGCGCTGGCCCGGTCAGCGTCCACTATGGACGTCTAGACGGCCACGCAGCTTTCATCACGGAATCGCATAAGCCCAGAGGCTTTGCGCATTTCAGTTCGGGCCGGCCCGAACCTAGGCTTGGCCGATGAGCCTGTATCCCCTCTTCGCCAATCTCGTCGGTCGCCGCGTCCTCGTCGTAGGTGGCGGCAGCGTCGGCGAACGCAAGGTGCTGGCCCTGCACAGGGCCGGAGCCCTGGTCGAGGTCGGTGCACCAAGAATCACGAGCGCCCTGGTCCGGCTCGTTGAAAGCGGCCAGATCACCCATCGCAACGGCCTCTTCGAGGACAACTGGCTCGACGAGGACTGGCTGGTCATCGCCGCGACCGGGGATCGCGTCGTGAACCGGCAGATCGCCGCCTCGGCAGAAGCTCGCCGACTATTCGTCAACGTCGTCGACGATGCCGAACTATCGACCTTCCAGGTGCCCGCCGTGGTCGACCGCAGCCCGCTGACGATCGCGATCTCGACCGCTGGCGCGGCGCCGGTGCTGGCGCGCCTCGTGCGCGAGCGCATCGAGTCGCTGTTCGATGCCTCGCTTGGTCCGCTCGCCGCGCTCGCGGCGCGCTACCGCCAGCGCATCCGTCAGCGCTGGCCCGAGTCCGGCCCGCGGCGGCGCTTCCTCGAATCGATGTTCAGCGGAAAGATCGCCGCCGACCTGCGTCGCCAGCGTCCGCTCGAAGCCGAACGCGAGCTGCAGAACGCGCTGCAATCCGCGACGTCCGCGCCCGCAAGAGGCTCGGTCGCCCTGGTCGGCGCCGGCCCCGGCGATCCCGGCCTGCTGACCCTGAACGCACTGCGCGCGCTCAACGAAGCCGACGTGATCCTGCACGACCGCCTGGTCTCCGCCGAAGTGCTCGAGCTTGCCCGGCGCGACGCGACCTTCGTCGAAGTCGGCAAGCAGGGCGGCGGCGCGCAGACCCCGCAACACCAGATCCATGCGCTGATGCTCGAACATGCGCAGGCCGGCCGGCGCGTGGTTCGGCTCAAGGGTGGCGACCCGTTCGTATTCGGTCGCGGCGGCGAGGAACTCGAGTTCCTGCGCGCGAACGACATCGACTACACGGTCGTGCCGGGGATCACCGCGGCGATCGCCTGTGCGGCCTATGCCGGCATTCCGTTGACCCATCGCGAACATGCCCAGGGCGTGCACTTCGTTACCGCGCACGGGCGTGATTCGATCGACACGCTGGACTGGCGCGCACTCGCGGCCGGGCGCCAGACCCTCGCGATCTACATGGGCGTCGGTAGCCTCGACCGGGTCGCCGAACGCCTGATTGCCCATGGCCGCGCGGCCGGCACCGCGTTTGCCCTGATCGAAAACGGTTCACGCGAGCGGCAACGGGTCATCCGCGGTACGCTCGCCACACTCGCCGAGTGCGCGGCCCTGCATGGCGCGCAGTCGCCGGCCCTGCTCATCGTTGGCGAGGTCGCCGCATTGGCCGATCGCCTACACTGGTACGGCGCGGCACCGCTGACGGCCCGGGCGGTCGCCGTCGACGCCTTGCGTGCCGCCTGAATTCAACGGAGGTTCCAGCCCCATGTCCTACGAATCGATACTCGACACGATCGGCAATACGCCGGTCGTCAAACTGCAGCGCCTGGCTCCGCAAGGTACCGACGTCTACGTCAAGGTCGAGGCCTTCAATCCGGGCGGCTCGGTCAAGGACCGCCTGGCCCTGGCCGTCGTCCTCGACGCCGAAAAGTCGGGCAAGCTCAAACCCGGCCAGACCATCATCGAGGCGACCTCGGGCAATACCGGCGTCGCCCTGGCCATGGTCGCCGCCGCGCGTGGCTACCCGTTCGTCGCGGTCATGGCCGAATCCTTTTCGATCGAGCGGCGCAAGCTGATCCGCGCCTACGGCGGCAAGGTGATCCTGACCCCGGCCGCCGAACGCGGCAGCGGCATGGTGCGCAAGGCCGAGGAACTGGCGAAGAAGCACGGCTGGTTCCTGACCCGCCAGTTCGACAACCCGGCCAACCCGGCCTGGCACCGGAACACGACGGCCGCCGAGATCCTGCGCGACTTCGCCGGCAAGCGGCTCGACTACTTCGTCACCGGCTGGGGCACCGGCGGGACCCTGACCGGCGTCGGCGAGGTGCTGCATGTCGCCCGCCCCGAAGTGAAGGTCATCGCCAGCGAACCGGCCGGCGCTGCGCTGCTGTCCGGCGCCGAATGGAAGCCGCACAAGATCCAGGGCTGGACCCCGGACTTCATTCCGGGCGTGCTCGACCGCAGCGTCGCCCACCAGGTCGTCACCGTCGATGACGTGGTCGCGCGCGACACGGCCCGCTTGCTGGCCAGCAAGGAAGGCATCTTCGTCGGCATCTCGGCCGGCGCCACACTGGCCTCGGCGCTCGACATCGCGCGCAGGGCGGAGGCCGGTTCGGTCATTCTCGCCATGCTGCCCGATACCGGCGAACGCTATCTGTCGACCTTCCTGTTCGAGGACGTCAACGAGGGCTCCGACGACGACTGGCTGGCCTCGCTGGGCTAGGTCACGGATGGCCTGAACCCGTTGGGGCTGCCCGATTCAAGGCTCCCGGTTCAGCGACTCCAATTCCGCTGATCCCATCGCAACCCCGGCTTCGCAAACCGGTTCGGGCTGAGCCTGTCGAAGCCCCTGTGAGGACTCCGAAAGCGCTTCGACAAGCTCAGCGCGAACGGCCCTGGATCTGGCAGCACTTCGGCACGCCCGGCGCGAACGGCCGCATCGGGCCCTCCTGGTTCGTCGGGTGAGCGGCCTGTCGTCACTGTGCCCCACGACGGCAAGGGCCTAATCTAGTGTGGTGTCCCGCAAATAACGCGAAGAAATTCCGGATGGATTTCATGGCGAGACAAGGCGCGAGGAGGAGTCATAGTGGGCACTATGGCGACGACGAGCAACGCAGTATCGCCGTGAAAGACGCCGGAATTATTTGATGGTATTTGTGGGACACCAGACTAGGCAATCACTGAAACGAAGGCAGCCCGCCTCGATGAACCCAGCGCTGCGCCGCATCGGCATCGTCGGTTATGACGGCATCAACGCGCTCGACCTGACCGGTCCGGCCGAAGCGTTCGCGAGCGCGCTCACGAGCGACGCACGCGGCAGGACCAAGCCCTGCTACGAACTGCTCGTCATCGCCGCGACCCGCGCGCCGTTCACGGCCGAATCGGGCGTGGTCTTCCAGCCTGCTGCGGATTTCGCCGATGCCCCGTCCCTCGACACGATCATCGTGCCGGGCGGCGTCGGACTGCGCGAAGGCCGCGGGCATGCGGTCGACCGCTGGCTCGCCGAACGCGCGCCACGAACGCGGCGCATCGCCAGCGTGTGCACGGGCGTGTTCGCACTGGCGCGCACGGGACTGCTCGATGGCCGCCGCGTGACCACGCACTGGCGCCACGCCGACGACCTGCGCCGGCGCTTCCCGGCCCTGTCGGTCGATGCCGACGCGCTGTTCGTCAAGGATGGCCCCTTCTATTCCGGCGCCGGCGTCACGGCCGGTATCGATCTTGCCCTGGCCCTGATCGAAGAGGATTTCGGCAGCCAGGTCGCGCTCGCGGCAGCACGAGAAATGGTCGTCTACGTCAAGCGCTTTGGCGGCCAGAACCAGTACTCCGAACCGCTGCAGTACCAGACCCGGGCCAACGATGCCTTCGGCGACCTCGTCACCTGGATGCTCGCCAATCTGGGTGGCGATCTCTGCGTCGACCGTCTCGCCGAGCGAGCGAATCTCGGTACCCGCCACTTCAGCCGGCGCTTCAAGTCAGTCTTCGGCACGACCCCGGCCGAGTTCGTGCTGTCGCTGCGCCTGACCGAGGCGCGCCGGCGCCTGAGCCTGCCGCGCAGCAACATCGATCGCATCGCGAGCTCGCTCGGCTTCGGCAGTGCGCATTCGTTCCGGCGTGCATTCGAAAAGCAGCTCGGGTTGACGCCGAAAGCCTATCGCGAGCGTTTTGGTTTCGATTGAGCGATCGCGGCGCTCACCGACGCCTCACTGAACACCCCAAGACCCCATTCGCGCTGCGCCCACCGAAGGCCGCTTTCCGGCTTCCGGCAAACTGAACCGTGCGAGCGCCATGACTTCCGATGCATGCCGAGGTCCGAATCTGCACGCTACGGGTCCGACGGCCGGTGCCCCCGGTGCCGATACTCGTGGTCGACGATGACATCAACACACGAGGGTCCGCTCCATGGTTCGCATTCCACTTCTGCTGGCCGCCTGCGCCTGCCTGCTGCCGACCACGTCCGCGTCGGCCGCGGATCGATCGACCGCGATGCCCGGTCCGCTGGTCACGACGACGTGGCTGGCCGGGCATCTCGACGACCCGGACCTCGTGCTCCTGCATGTCGGCGAGCGCGAGGGCTTCGAGGCCGGTCATATCCCGCATGCGCGCTACGTCACCCTCGATGACATCGCACTGTCCGATCACAGCGGCAAGGGGCTCATGCTCGAGATGCCGCCGGAAGCCGATCTGCACGACCGTCTGGCCGCGCTCGGTATCGGCGACCGCTCGCGCGTCGTCGTCTATTTCGGCAAGGACTGGGCCTCACCGGCCACGCGCGTCGTGTTCACCCTCGATGTCGCCGGACTCGGCGAGCGCAGCGCCCTGCTCGATGGCGGCATGCCGGCCTGGCAGCGCGATGGCCACGCCGTGACCCGCGACATCGACAAGCCATCGGCCCGCTCGACCCTGTCGCCACTGAGCCTCAAACCGCTGATCGTCGACGCCGCCTTCGTGCAGGCACATGCGAACGAACCCGGCTACGCGCTCGTCGACGGCCGCGCGCGCGCGTTCTACGACGGCGTCGATACGGGCGGCGCGCACGGCGTCGCCCACGAGACCGGCCATATCGTCGGTGCGCGCAGCATTCCGTTCACTTCGATCGGCAACGACGACCTGACCTTGAAGTCGCCCGCGGCCCTGCGCTCACTGTTCGACGCCGCCGGCGTGCGGCCCGGCGATACCGTGATCGGCTACTGCCACATCGGCCAGCAGGCCACGGCGATGCTGTTCGCCGCACGACTGCTCGGCCATCCCGTGCTGCTCTACGACGGCTCGTTCGAGGACTGGTCGCGGCGCGACCTGCCGGTCGAAACGGCCGCGACCGGCCATTGAGATGCGACGCACCTACGCCGACCCGTACCTCGCAGGCGTCGCGCTCGGTCTCGTCCTGCTCGCGAGCTTCGTGCTGAGCGGTCGCGGGCTCGGCGCCTCGGGTGCGTTCGCGAGCGCGTCGGCGAGCGTCGCCGCGGCGGTCGACACCGAAGCCGTGTCGGCGAATGCGTATTTCGCCCGCTATCTCGCCGACGGCGGCTTCGGTTCCGACTGGCTCGTGTTCGAACTGCTCGGCGTCATGATCGGCGCGGCCGTGTCCGCACTCGTGTCGGGTCGCTGGCGCGCCGAGGTCGAGCGCGGGCCGCGACTCGGCATCCGCGCGCGCCTGGCCTGGGCCTTCGGCGGAGGCACGCTGATGGGTGCCGGCGCGATGCTCGCCCGGGGCTGCACGAGTGGGCAGGCGCTCAGTGGCGGGGCTGTGCTCAGCGTCGGCAGCTGGGTCTTCATGCTCAGTCTGTTCGCGAGTGCCTACCTCGTCGCGCCGCTTCTGCGCAGGCTCTGGCGATGACTGCCACGCTCGGCATCGCGCTGCTGATCGGCGTCGCCTTCGGTGTCACCCTCGAGCAGGCCGGACTCGGTCGTGCGCGCAAGCTGGTCGGGCAGTTCTACGGCACCGACTTCTGCGTGTTCAAGGTCATGTTCAGCGCGATCCTGACGACTCTGCTCGGCAGCTTCTGGCTCGCCCGTCTCGGCCTCGTCGACCTGACTGGCTTCTACGTGCCGGAGACTTTCCTGCTGCCGCAGTTCGTCGGTGGCCTCGTCTTCGGCGTCGGTTTCGTGCTCGCCGGCCTGTGCCCGGGCACCTCCTGTGTGGCCGCCGCCAGTGGTCGCCTCGATGGCCTGGCCGTGATGGGTGGACTGTTCGTGGGCATCGGCAGCTGCGGCTTGCTGTTCGACCGACTGCAGCCCTTGCGTGCCAGCACCGCCTACGGAACCCTGACCCTGCCGCAGCTGTTCGAGCTTCCGTATGGCGTGGTCGTGTTGCTCGTGGTCGCCGTCGCCCTGCTCGCGTTTCGCCTGCTGGCCCGCTTCGAGCGGCCGGCATGAATGCGCCTCGTGCACTCGGCTGGGCCGCCATCGTGCTCGGCGCGGCGGCAGCGTTCGCCGGCAGTCCGTATCGCGACAATCCACCGCCACGCGCGCAGGGCGAACGTGCCGACGACGCAACGGCGCCACTGCCCGCGGTGTCCGCCACGCAGCTCGCCGAGTGGATCCGGGGTCGCCAACCGGGCCTGCGCATCATCGACCTGCGTTCGACCGATGCCTTCGAGGCCTACCGGATTCCCCGCGCTCGACGCCAGGATCCGGATTCGCCGGATCGGATCGCCGTTTCGGATCGCGACCTGCTGGTGCTCGTGTCTGCCGACGGCAGGATTCCGGCGCAAACCGTCATTCACCTACGCAACATCGGCGCGCGCGAGATCCATGTCCTGCGCAACGGCCTGCGCGGCTGGCTCGAGGAGGTGATCAATCCGGTGCTGGCCGCCGGCGCCTCGGCCGAGTCTCGGCAGCGCTTCGAAGCGCGCGCCGAACTGAGCCGCTACTTCGGCGGCCAGCCGCGCATCGGTGCTCCCGCCGACCCGTCCGCCGCCGAGTCGGCGCCAGCCACGGACGATGTCGACGCGAGCATCGCCCACCTGCGCCGGCGCGGATGCGGATGAACGCACCGATCGCGATCGACGCCTACTTCGACGGCCTGCGCCGGCGCGAATTCGCGCGCCTCGACGCGCACGACTGCGCCTATCTCGACTACACCGGCAGCGCGCTCCATGGCGCCAGCCAGGTCGAAGCCCAGGCGCGCCTGCTCGCCGACGGCGTGTTCGGCAATCCGCATTCGGAACATCGCCCCTCGCGCCATTCGGCCGCGCTGATCGACGCGGCGCGCCGCGCCGTCCTGACCTGGTTCAATGTCGACGAGAACAGCCATGCGGTCTGCTTCGTCGCCAACGCCAGCGCGGCGATCAAGCTGGTCGCCGAGGCTTACCCGTTCTCGGCCCGGCGCGGCCTGATGCTGAGCGCGGACAACCACAATTCGGTCAACGGCATCCGCGAGTTCGCCCGACGCGCCGGCGCAACGATCGGGACCATTCCGCTCGATATGCAGCTGCGCCTGCAGGATCCGCTGGCGCAGCTCGGTGCCGCTTCGGCATCGGGGCCCGGCCTGTTCGCGTTCCCCGCCCAATCGAACTTCTCGGGCGTGCGCCATCCGCTCGGCCTGGTTGCATCGGCCCGCGATCGCGGCTGGGACGTGCTGCTCGATGCGGCCGCCTACGCGCCATCCAGTCGGCTCGATCTGGGACGCTGTGGCGCCGACTTCACGGCCATTTCGTTCTACAAGATGTTCGGCCTGCCGACCGGCATCGGCGCGCTGATCGCACGTCGCGAGGCATTGGCCCGCTTGCGGCGTCCGTGGTTTGCCGGTGGCACGGTCGACTACGCCTCGGTCCAGCTCGACCGCCACCGCCTGATCGGCGGCGAACAGGCCTACGAGGATGGCACGCCGAACTTCCTCGGCATCGGCATGATCGGCGTCGGACTCGATTTCATCGCCGCGATCGGCAGCGAACGCCTGTCGCGACGGCTGCGCGAGCTGACCGCGTGCTTCATTGACGGACTCGTCGCACTGCGCCATCCCTGCGGGTCGCCGCTGGTGCGCCTGTACGGACCCGAAGACAGCCGAGACCGCGGTGCGACCGTCGCCTTCAACGTACTCGACGCACAAGGGCGCGCGCTGCCTTTCCTCGAGGTCGAGCAGCGCGCCGGCGCGGCGGGCGTGGCCATGCGCGGCGGGTGCTTCTGCAATCCGGGCTGTGCCGAGAGCGCTTTCGGATTTCCGGGCAACGCCGTGGCAGGCTGTCTCGATCGGCTCGGCGATGCCTTCAGCATTCCGCGCTTCGCTGCCTGCCTCGGCTCCGGCATTCCGGTCGGCGCGCTGCGTGCCTCGTTCGGGGCGCCGACCAATCTGCGTGATATCGAGCGTGCGCTCGGCGTGATCGCCTCGTTTGCCGAATCCGGTGCGCGCCGTCGGACCGCGTCGCGGCGGGCCTGATCGCGGCGACGGCCATGCAAATTGCGATAGCCCAACGCGAAACGGGCGCCCAAGGGCGCCCGTTTTGTTACAACCGTTCAGCGTGAGTGCGGACTCAGGCGCTCTTCTTCCACTGGCCGAGCGCGGCGAGGCCGTTTTCCTTGGCGCGCTGGGCCACGGTGCTCTGTGCCGAGGCGAAGTTGGCCGCCATGTCCTTGCCCCAGAGCTTCAGTGCGGCCTGCTGCATGGCGCGGCCATACGAGAACGACAGCGGCCACGGGTGCGGACCCTGCTGGTTCATTGCATTGAGGTTGGCCGTGGCCTGCTCGTCGGACTGGCCGCCCGAAAGGAACACGATGCCCGGCAGCGAGGCCGGCACCGAGGCCTTGAGGCAGCGGATCGTCGCGTCGGCGACGTCGTCGGTGTCGGACTGCTCGGGGCAGTCCTTGCCGGCCAGCACCATGCTCGCCTTGAGAATCGTGCCCTCGAGATAGACGTTCTGCTCGTACAGCGAAGCGAACAGGCTGCGCAGGGTCGCCTCGGTCACCTCGTAGCACTCGTCGATGTCGTGCGCGCCGTCCATCAGCACTTCGGGCTCGACCATCGGCACGATGCCGGCTTCCTGGCAGAGCGCCGCATAGCGTGCGAGGGCGTGGCAGTTGGCTTCGATGCAGGTGCCGCTCGGCGCATCGCCGCTGATCGTGATCACGGCGCGCCACTTGGCGAACTTGGCGCCGAGCTTGGCGTATTCATTGAGGCGCTCGCGCAGGCCGTCGAGGCCTTCGGTGACGAGCTCGCCCGGGAAGCCGGCGAGCGGGAACGGGCCCTTGTCGACCTTGATGCCGGGCAGGATGCCGGCATCGAGCATGACCTTGGTGAACGGTACGCCGGCCTTGGTCGACTGGCGGATCGTCTCGTCGTACAGGATCGCACCGGAAATATGCTGGTTCAGGCCCGGCGTCGTCAGCAGCATTTCGCGGTAGGCGCGACGGTTCTCTTCGGTGTTCGGCACGCCGACCGCGTCGAAACGCTTGCGGATCGTGTTGTTCGACTCGTCGATGGCGATGATGCCCTTGCCCGGGGCAACCATGGCCTGGGCGATGCTTTCAAGCTGCTCGATACTCATGGATGGACCACTCCAGAAACAAATGCGTTGTGCCGCCACGCGAGGTGCCGGTCAGGTTGGGTTGGGAGGCTCAGGGGCGCGGAGTATAGGCCAGTTCGGGCGCGACTGCAGTCCGCCATGGGTCGACCCCGGAGCGGGCCAGGCAGCCCGCTTCAGCCGCGGGAAATGACGCAACCCGTTATTTTGCAGGCCTTTTTGCGCCCCACTTGCGCGCTGGTATGACGCAGCGCTGCATGATCGCCTTGCGCGCCTCGGGGTCTGGCGGCAGATTGAACGGGAAGATCAGCGAGCTGAACACGCGATCGCGGCCGGCATTGATGATGGTCGGCTCGAACTCGAGGTGGGACGCGATGCTCGCCGCCAGCTCGCCGAGGCCACCCGGCGGCTCGACCTTTTCGATCGTGATGTTGCTGGTGCGGCCGTTGCCTTCGACGATGAACGAAACCGCCGCGCATCCCGACTGTTCCATGTTCTTGCCGCCGAGCGGCGCATTGCCCTCGACCGAGGACTTCATCATCACCCAGTACTTCTCGAGGTCCTCGGGCTTGACCGAGCGCGGAATCTTCTGCGCGAAGGCAAGCGAAGTCAGCGCGAGGCAGATGATCGTGAATGGGATGAGTCGCAGGGCCATGACGCGGGCTCCGGTTTGGCTAGGTGGGTGAGGATACCTAATCCGACCGGGCGGGTCCCGATCAATCACCACCGACACTCCAATCCAATGCATTCGAAACCCGCCAATCACCAGAACGATTGCGGGTCCTCCGCGACGCACACCGTGTCCGGGGGACAGGCGGTGATGCTCGGCGGTATTAGCATGTCGTCGCCCTGGAGGAATCTTCAATGATGAGTGTCAAAGTGATCGCCCTGGCGGGATGCGCACTGGTCCTGGCAGCGTGCAACGGAGAAGCGCCCGTTCGAAGCATCCATGGGTCAGGTTTGCTGATATCAGACTCACTTCCTCGCCCGGAAGGATATGAACTCAGGCTACTGAAGGATTCTCCCCCGAAATTTCACTACTACCTGGCCCTGGAACCAAAAACCAGAAGCCCCACCCGGAAACCCATACGCGACGAGAGTGAATTGCTGAAACTCTGGCACGCAGCCGCGCAAGCGCAATGTGCACGACTTGGAAAAGGAATAGTGAACCCCTCAGCCGGCTTTCCTGGAAATCTCCTGCCAGGCCTGTGTGATCCATACCCTGGGGAACCGGATTGTGGACCTATGACTGTAGGTCGATTTTCATGTGAGTAGATCGAGCGAGACCTCGCGCCGGTATCGTGGGATTTGCGCAGACAGACAGGCCGTACACTGCGCATGCCGCCCGATCTACCCACCCGTTGTTCCTCTCGCAAGCCCTCACGGCTTCCCGCCGTGTCCCTTCGTTCGCCGTTTCTGTTTCCGATCGCAACATGTCGCCGCTTCAATCGTTTGCTCGAGGAAAATATCGGATGCCATACTCGTTGTTTCCCTGAACCCTGGCCGGAGCGTCCATGAAAAGACGCGAGTTCGTCGCGACGATTGGCGGCGCCATGGCGACATTGGCATGGCCCGCGTCCGACGCCCTGGCCGGCCTGTGTGCGCCGGATACATCCGCGCCGCTGTTTCAGGACGGCTTCGATCCCGATGCGTTCGGCGGCACGCCGGACTACTACCTTCCGGAGCAGCCCCTGTTCATCCACTGGGACGCCCCTCGGCTGGTGCATGTCGGCATCGATATCGACTATCCGTTGACCGGCTATGACTGGCTCAACCGGCCTTTGAGCTGGCACGTGCTCGAAGGTCCTCCGGGCATGAGCATCGATGCCAAGGGGCGGTTGTCGTGGGTCCCGAACACGCAGGGCGATGTGTGCGTTCGAATCGAGATGCGTGCCGGCGCTGATCGGGTGCAAAGCGCATTCACGATCGCGGTCGCAGATGCGCGCTGCGTCTTCGTCGATGGCAGCGCGCCGGCAGGCGGCGATGGCTCGCTGGCCGCGCCATTCCAGACCCTGCTCGACGCCCTCGGAACCGTGCAGGACGGAGTGGGTCGCACGGTCTACCTGCGTGGCGGACTGGACTATCGCATCGAGAATGTGTCGTGGTACGCCATGCCGTCAGGTAATCCCTATCGTCGCGTCGCGCAGGGCAGTTGGGAAGAGGCCGATCCATTGCTGATCCGGTCGTTCCCCGGTGAAGCGGTTCGGTACACCTTCGTGGACGGATCGGGCTTCGTGCTCGGCAAGCGCGTCGTGTTGATCGGCGTGGAGCTTGTCGGCGGCAATGCCGGCGAAATGGCTGCGCTTCTCATGAACGCCGGTTCGGTGGCGAAGTACGTGGTTGCGCGCGACTACAGCTGCAATGCCCAGAACAACTGCACCGGGGTCAAGTTTCACGGCGGCTGTCTGCTCGACCACGTTGAGGCATACGACAACTTCGACCGCAGCAACCTGACCTATCACAACAGTTCGAATTTTCTCTTCTACGCCACCATCGGCTTGCCCGAACGCGCCGATGCGTTCGCGATCGACTGCATCAGCAGCGGTTTCAGCGTATTGGGCTTCAAGATCAAGCACGCAGGGAGCGCCGGGCGCATGCACCTGCATCGATGCGTCAGTTACGGCACCCGCAACCCGTTCGGAGGAGCGAGCAATCGAAGCAGCGTGCGCCACTGCCTGCTTCATTCGGACCTCGGTGCAAGCACCAATGGTTCCTATGTCCTCGGACTGGGATGCACCGATCCCAGTACCGGCGGAGAAGTCAATCTCGACGAGGGCATGCTGGCCGAACACAATCTGGTGGTCGGATCAGACCCCGACTCGGAGGGACTGGCCCAGGCGGACTACGCCTTCGCAGACGGCTACGTCTACCCGGCGCGCTATGTCGCCAACCACGTGATCGTGAGCGTCAATGCGGCGTCAGGCTGCGGCTTTACAACGTTTCGCTATGCGAGTCTGCCGTCACAGTGGACGGCAACGTTTCGCGACAACCTGTTCACGACACCGAACGAAACCGGCTGCATCCGGACGGGGAGCCAGCTCGCGGCCGGCGTCGAGCATCTGAATGCACACTACGGGGATGGCAACCAACACGTTGCGGCGGTCGACCCGATTCAGCGCACGCTTGCAGGGCATGTCTGGACCTATGATCCAGGAACCGACCAGCTGCTTCGCGACGGCATCGTCGTCGGCGGCTAGTGGTCCTGCGTCGCAATTCTGGACGCCCCCGTTTCTGACCTTCGCCCCTACCCCACTGCATAGGGGCTCCGGTCACTGCGCATCTGCGCAGCCAAGACGAAGCGATTTCCCGCACCCGTGAAATGTTGCGTTGACGTTGGCGTTCGCACTTCCTTCTCCCGCGCGCGAGAGAAGGTGCCGTTCGCGCTCGATGGGATCGAGCGCGAACGGCGGTAGCCGGCCCGAAGGGTGAGCACCATGGATGGTGCGAACAAGGCGGATGAGGGGCTCTGGCTTTGGCTGTCGGCTTTGGCTGTTGGCTTTGGCTGTTGGCTTTGGCTGTTGGCTTTGGCTGTTGGCTTTGGCCTTTGCTCTTCGCTTTGGCGCGCAGGATGCGCGCTAACCGGGCCCCGTAAGCGGTGGCGGCTGGGCGCAGGAAAGGCCCGCAGAGCCTGCCCCGGACTCGATCCGGGGGTGGGCGCGAGGGATCGCGCCCAGTTCGCTGCCAGCACATGGAGGTGCTGTCAGCGAACCCCCGTAGCCCGGCCGCGCAGTCGGAGGACAGCAGTCCGGAGACCACCG
This sequence comes from Dokdonella sp., assembly GCA_019634795.1. Taxonomy (GTDB): domain Bacteria; phylum Pseudomonadota; class Gammaproteobacteria; order Xanthomonadales; family Rhodanobacteraceae; genus Dokdonella. Next base: position 39,638 of record JAHCAR010000004.1, on the reverse strand, counting down.
CTTTGGGGTGGCCTTCTCTTGACTCCGGGCTCCTGCCCTTCGCCCTGCGGGTCGGCTGCGCCGTTCGCGCTGCTCCTGCAGCGCAGTGTTTACTTTCTCTTGGCCACGCAAGAGAAAGTAACTCGCTCGCCGAAGGCGAGTGAAAGCTTGGGACTAGATGCCCACATCTCGCGCCGCGCAGCGATGCACGAAGCGAAGCCAGAGCCAAGCCACTGGGTCCCTACCGGACGAAGTCCGGCCTGTCCTGAGCTTGTCGAAGGGCAGGGACGACGATGTGGAATTCCGAAACGTGCGGGAAAGCATCGCGCCTGAAGGCGCTCCTACAGTGGGATCGGAGTAGCTGCAATCGGAGTGACTCCCTCGCCGCAGGCGAGTGAAAGCTTCGCTTTGGACCCGGAATGCGCAGCGATCCACGAAGCGAAGCCAGAGCCAAGTCACTGGGTCCCGGCCTGCGCCGGGACGACGGTGAGGGAAATCGGTTGGCGCGGGGAGCGAATCGCGCCTGAAGGCGCTCCTACAGTGGGATCGGAGTGAGTGGCTCGCCTCCGGCGAGTGGAGGCCCTGCTCTGACAGTGCGCATCCAGCGCCGTGAAGCGATTTCTGGCAGCGCGATCGGCACAGTCACCGAATTTCGCGCAGTCGAATCCCGCTCTGAACACAGCCAAAGAGTTGCGGCGAAAGCAATGGCCAATCTTGAGGGCCAGGCAGAAGCGCCATAATCCCCTCCGGTGACAGCTAGTCCGGATCTTCCGATGCGAAGGGTTTCCGCGTGGTCAGTCCAGAGCTCCCCGCATACCGGATCTTGTGCAGCAAATGTGCAAGCCCGCGCGCCCCGAGCGTTAGAAAAATACCAAGGATGATCTCGAACGCGTAGTAGGCAATCTGTCCATGGAGGCGCCGGGCCGCCTCTTCGCCAGTGCCCAAAGCCTCGGACAACCAGATGAATTGATAGCCGATGTGGGCGAGATCGAGAACCCCTGTCATCACCCAGTACATGCCGAGCACACTGAATGCGACCCATTGAATCTGTTGGGCGTCGAGGGAACTCTCGAAAATCTGATGCGAACTTCTGGCGGAGGCAAGTCGTGCCAGCGGGCCAGGATACAACCAGAGCAAGAAAGCGACCACCAGGCAGGCAATGAGAAACATCAAGACCGAAATCCGCTCGGCGACAGAAAAATCGGCCGCCTGCCCCGGACCGAAAAATCCGAAAGATCCGCCCACCACACTCAATGCCAGCATGACCGCGCCGAGTCGTATCACGATGCAGAGGATCGAGTAGAGCGACGTGCGAGCGCTCTGGGGAGGAGTATCCATCAAAGATCCCCCAGGCCTTCCGCCAGTCCACCGCCGCCCACGCGCAGGAGCTTGAGCGTATTGGTCCCGCCGAGCTGGCCGGTATGGTCTCCAGTGGTCAGGATCACGCGATCGTTCTCGGCGAGGTGGCCGAGGTCGAACAGGTGCTGGATCGCCGCGCGCGCGGCCTGGGTCGGTCCGACGTCATGCGGATCGAACTCGATCGGGTGGACGTCGCGGAACAGCAGCATGCGCCGGCGCGCAGAGCCGTTGCGCGACAGCGCGTAGATCGGCACGCTCGAACGATGGCGCGAGAGCCAGCGTGCGGTCGCGCCGGATTCGGTCAACGCGACGATCGCGCGCACGCTGATGCGGTCGGCGAGGAACATCGTCGCCAGGGCGATCGCCTGGTCGGTGCGATCGAGCACGCGGGCGCCGGGGGCGACGTCGACCGGCGGCTCGAACTGGCGCTCGGCGCCGAGGCAGACCCGGCGCATCGCGGCCACGGCCTTGTCCGGGTGCCGGCCCGAGGCGGTTTCCTGCGAAAGCATCACGGCATCGGTGCCGTCGATGACGGCGTTGGCCACGTCGAGCACTTCGGCGCGGGTCGGAATCGGCGATTCGACCATCGACTGCATCATCTGTGTCGCCGTGATCACGACGCGGCTGCGTTCGAGCGTCTCGCGGATGATCTTTTTCTGCAGGCCCGGCAGTTCGGCATCGCCGATCTCGACGCCGAGGTCGCCGCGCGCGACCATGACCACGTCACTCGCATCGATGATCTCGCCGAGCGCGGCGATCGCTTCGGTGCGCTCGATCTTGGCCACGATGGACGCATCGCCGCCGGCTTCATGGAGCAGCTTGCGTGCCTGCTCGACATCGGCCGCGCTCTTGACGAAGGAAACGGCGAGGAACTCGACCTGCAGTTCGGCGGCGAGCTGGATGTCGCGGCGGTCCTTGTCCGAGAGCGCGGCGACGGTCAGCCCGCCGCCTTGGCGGTTGATGCCCTTGCGATCGGACAGGCGGCCGCCGACGGTGACCCGGCACCGCACCTGGTTGCCATCGATTTCGGTGACTTCGAGCGCGATCAGGCCGTCGTCGAGGAGGAGCAGGTCGCCCGGCCGGACGTCGCGCCAGAGATCGAGATAGCCGACACCGACCCGGTCGATGTCGCCGGGCGGCGCGTCGGCACGGCAGTCGAGGGTGAAGCGGGCACCGACTTCGAGGTGGACGGCGCCATCGGCGAAGCGCTCGACGCGGATCTTCGGCCCCTGCAGGTCGCCGAGTACGGCGACTTCGCGACCGAGTTCGGCGGCGGCAGCGCGTGCGGCCGCGGCGCGCGCGCGATGATCGTCAGGGTGGCCGTGCGAGAAATTCAGACGGACGACATCGACGCCCTCGGCCAGCAGGTTCTTCAGCATGCCCGGCGCATCGGTGGCCGGGCCCAGCGTGGCAATGATGCGGGTGCGACGCAGTTGCTCAGACATCCATCCACTCCTGTTCGTCAGCGGCCGAACCTATCACAGCTGCTTGACCGGTAGATGCACCAGTCGGGGCTATGCATTCCTATTCATTGCAGAGAGGGCGCCCGCGCGCGGAATGTCCTCAAGGACATCGCGACGATGTCTTCAGAGACATTCCAGAAGCTCGCCCGGATCGGCCACGATGTGGTCGGCCCCGGCCTCGCGCAACTCCGCGGCCTGGCCAAAGCCCCAGAGCACGCCGATACCGCGCACGCCGTTGGCGCGCGCGCCTTCGATATCGAAGCGCCGGTCGCCGATCATGCGGGTCTGCCGCACCGTGCCACCGAGTTCGCGCATGGCCTGGCCGACCAGGGCCGCCTTTTCGCTCGTGCGCACGCCCGGCTCGGGGCCGAATACGCCATCGAACAGGTGGCCGAACGGCAAATGCCCGACGATGCGCCGCGCCTGGTCGGCGATCTTGCTGGTCACCACGGCCAGTCGATCGCCGCGGTGCCTCAGCGCCGCCAGCAGCTCGGCGATGCCGGGGTAGACCGTATGCTCGCGCCAGCCGACGTCATCGAAACGCTCGTGGTAATGGCGGACGGCCAAGTCGACGCGTTCGAGGTCGTCGCCGAGCACGCTCGGGAACGAGGCCTGCAGCGGCGGACCGATCCAGCCGCGCAGGACCTCGATCGGTGGCGGCTCGACCTCGAGCGCGCGCAATGCATGCACCATCGAACCGGTGATGCCAGCTTCGGAATCGATCAGGGTCCCGTCGAGGTCGAACAGTACGAGGCGCACGGCGCAGCCCGGATCAGGCGCCACGAGCGCGCAGCGCGGTCACCGCCGGCAGTTCGCGGCCTTCGAGGAATTCGAGGAAGGCCCCACCGCCGGTAGAGATGTAGGAGACCTTGTCGGCGATACCGTACTTGTCGACCGCGGCCAGGGTGTCGCCGCCGCCGGCGATCGAGAAGGCCGCCGAGCGGGCGATCGCGTTGGCCACGGCGCGCGTGCCGGCGCCGAAGGCATCGAACTCGAAGACGCCGACCGGCCCGTTCCAGACCACGGTGCCGGCCTTGGCGATCATCGCCGCATACAGCTCCGAGGTCTGCGGGCCGATATCGAGGATCATGTCATCGTCGGCGACATCGCCGACCGCCTTGACCGTCGCCGGGGCGTCCGCGGCGAAGCGCGGCGCCACCACCACGTCGACCGGGATCGGCACCTGGCCGCCGCGTGCGCGCGCGGCCGCGCTGATGCGTCGGGCCGTCTCGATCAGGTCGGGCTCGCACAGCGACTTGCCGACGGCATGGCCGGCGGCAGCGAGGAAGGTGTTGGCGATGCCGCCACCGACGATCAGCTGGTCGACCTTGTCGACGAGGTTCTCGAGCAGGGTCAGTTTGGTCGACACCTTGGACCCGGCCACGATGGCCAGCAGCGGGCGCGCCGGGTATTCGAGGGCCTTGGCCAGCGCATCGAGCTCGGCCATCAGAAGCGGACCGCCGGCGGCAATGCGGGCGAAGCGGATCACGCCGTGGGTCGAGGCCTGTGCGCGGTGCGCCGTGCCGAATGCATCCATCACGAACACATCGCAGAGAGCGGCGTACTTTCGCGAGAGGGCTTCGTCATCCTTCGCCTCGCCGACATTCATGCGGCAGTTCTCGAGCAGCACGATGCCGCCGTCGGGTACGTCGACGCCGTCGACCCAGTCCCGTCGCAGCGGCACTTCGCGCCCGAGCAGTTCACCGAGACGTGCGGCGACCGGAGCCAGCGAATCAGCCTCGCTCCACACGCCCTCCTTCGGCCGACCGAGATGCGAGGTCACGAGCACGGTCGCCCCTTTTTCGAGGGCCAGCCTCAGGGTCGGCAACGAGGCCGTGATGCGCTGCTCCGAGGTGATGCGCCCATCCTCGATCGGCACATTGAGATCCTGGCGGATCAGCACGCGCTTGCCGCGCAGCTCGAGTTCACTCATGCGGATGATGGGCATCGGCGATTTTCCTGTTTGCAAGGGATGGCGGTCAGCTCGCCATTACAACGACAGAGCGGCTGCATTGCAATCGCATCCAGGACACGGCGAGGGAATATGCCGGGAGCCACGCACCCGGTCGGATTGCGCCCGGAGGCTGCGTCCTTACCGCGTCCCTCCGGCCTGCGTGAAGGCCTCGTCGCATGTGGATGGCTGCGGGCCGCGAATCATCGACGGGTCGTTATTCTCCAGCGCCCGGACAAGGCGTTGCCTGTTGCGGTCAAGCCGGTTCTGGCCACGCGAATCGAGACCTTCCAGCGAATCGAGCCTGGCCTTGGCCAAGTCGCGCTTGCCGTCGCGAAGAAACTGCTCGGCACGCAGCAACGTGATCCGGGCAAGCAGCTCGCGGTTGCCTCCCCCGGCCAGAAGCTGCTCCGCGTTCTGGAGAGCCTCATCGGGTCTTGCCGGAGGCCCGCCTTCAAGCGCCAGCTCCGCTTCGACGAGATCAAGGCGGATCCGGGAAAGGTTCGACTCCGCACTCTCCTCGCTGCCGCCCGGGACAACTTCGAGGGCCTGTCGGGCTTCGATCAGGCGCTGATGCGCCTGGTCGACCCGGCCACAGGCGAACGCCAGTTCCGATTGCCCGCGTGCCACGTCCGCGAGCAGCAGCGGATCGTCGCCACGCCGCGCATAGCCCAGGGCCTGGTCGAGCAGTTGGGCGGCTTGTCGCGCGTCGCCATTGGACAAGGCGATCTCACCGGCTAGGCCGGCGGCCGCGCTGGCCGCCTTCCAGTCTTGCGAGCCCAGCGCGACCTCGAGGGCGCGCGTGGCCGCCGCGCGCGCTTCGGCGCCGGCCGCGGCCATCCATGCGCTGCGCGCCCAGTCGTTCAAGGTCGAGGCCAGCAGCTGTGGATTATTGATTGCCGATGCCCGTTTCACCGCAGCGCTGAACCACTCGTTGGCAATCGCCACTTCGCCGGATTCGACGTATGCGTTGGCGATCCGTATCGAGAATGCGACGGCGAGGTAGCGGTCACCGCTGGCTTCGGCAAGGCGCAGTTGCTCGTCCGCGAGCTTCGCGGCACGTTGCCTGTCGCCCCGTCGCACGGCGATTGCGCGTTGGATATCCAGCACCGATGACAGTTCGAACGTCGCGCCAGCGGGCCTGAACCAGGCTTCGGCCTGGGCCAGGCTCTGTCCGGCTCGGTCATACTCGCCGAGATCGGACAGGACGGTACCTTCGACCAGGGCCAATTGGGCCAGCAAATCCTCGTTGGGGGCGACCAGCGTCTTGCGGGCCGTCTCGACTCGATCGAGCGCAAGGGTGTATTGCCCGTTCTGGCCATAGGCCCGCGCCGCATTCAACAGCGCTTCGCCTGCGATGTCCTGCCAGCCGAGGGTCAGGGCCTTGCGTGCGGCCGCCTCCGCGCTGGCGATCGCGGCCTTCTGGTCGCCGCGGCGCAGCATGATGACCGACTCGAGAAGATCCACCTCGGGCCAATCCGGCCTCAAGGCCCGGGCCTGGGCGATCAGGTCATCGAATCGATCGATTCGACCGACGTGCCCGGCCAGCCTCGCCGCGGTCAGGGTTGCGTCGTACCGTTCCGGCGCGAGCATATGGACGGCATTGGCACGCTCGGCGGCCTCGTCGAATCGCCCTTCCGCCTCGTCGAGTTGCACAGCGAGGGCCATGCGCAGGATCGCCGGTGCCTGTGCGGCACGGGCCAAGCCCTCGCGTGCCGCGCGTGCAGCGTCGGCGTCCCTGGCCTGCAGATAATAGGCGCGCGCAAGACTCAGCCAGGCGGGTACGAATCCGGGCTCGCCGACGACTACCGGAGCGAGGAGATCACTGGCGTGCCTGCCCTGTCGCCGCATCAGTGCAGCGCTCGCATCGACGTAGGCGCGAAGGGAACTCCAACTCCGCGGTAAAGCCAGATCGCGCGCGACGCCGCGTGCGCTGCCCGGCGTTGAAGCACCGGTTTCCGCCCGCAGGCGATTGGATACAACCTGAATCTGGCTGCGCGCGTCGGCCTGGGGATCGATCACGAACGAAAGCCGGGGTCCCTCGCGACCTGCCTGGACGTCCCAGAGCCATCGCCCCGCGTCATCCACACTCACGCGATGATTCAACAGGTTCGAGGGCTTCCCTCCCTCAGGCAGGTCGATCCGTGCTGCCCGCTCCGGGACCACTTCGAGCCCGAGCTCCAGACCCAGCGCTGCGGCCAGTGTTTCCCCTACCCACGGCTCGAGACCGGGCGAAGAGTCGGCCGAGGCCACTGCGGCGATCTCGACCACCGGGGCCCTGCCTGCCTGCGACGCCCGCGGAGGCGGCGAATCTCGACGCAGCGCGCGCTCCCCGAGTGCGGCCAGCACGACCAGAACGACCAGAACGACGAGCATTGCGCCGATCGGAACCAGCAACCGCGATTTGGTGCGGTGTCGTGCGAGCGCGGCCGGCATCGCCGCAGCGACCTCAGCCGACGTGCTGACCGAAGGAGACAATTCGGCGGCTGCGGGCAGCCCGGTCGATCCAATCGCCTCCACGGCAACTTCGGCGCGCAGCCGGTAACCGTGGCGCGGCACCGTCTCGATGAGTTCTTCGCCCACGGGTTCGAGCGCCTTGCGAACCTGCCAGATCAGCTTTGCCAGGGTCTCGTCCGCAACGACCGAGCGTGGCCACAGTTGTTCGTGGAAGTCGTCGCGGCTGACCAGCTGCCCACCCTTTTCGGCCAGCAATCGGAGCGCGTCGAGGGTCTTTGGCGCGCAGCTGACCTGGTTGCCACGCGGATCGAGCAGCCGGCGCTCGGTGGCGTCGAGGATGAATCCGGCGAATCGAAAGCGCATTTCGGTTTGACGACTCCAAAGGCCCTGCAGCCAATGATTCGACATGTTGCCCGACAGTTGCAATGAAGAAAAAAAGAAGTCGCCATCCGGGTGAATGTCCGGGCGACGCAATAGCCTGAGCCAGGTCCCGGACAGGAGTTTGCATTCATGCGCACATGGACAATTGCCGCTGCGAGCGTCGTCGGCTTCTCGATCGGAGCCGCCAACGCCGGGACACCGCTGAGCACCCGCATCTATGTGGCCGAACTGCAGACCGAGCAACTCTACAGGGTCGCCATCGACTGGGACGGTCAGGGAACCCTGACGGCTTCGGAGCCCGAGCTGGTCGCCACGGCAGGGGCCGGCGGAGGCATCGTTGTCTCCGAGTTCCTGGTCTACGTCACCGGTTCCGGCGTCGTCAGCCGCATCGACCTGCGCACGGGCCAGGTCAGCCTCGCGCAAACCTTCAACAACGCCAACGTATGCGCGCCCGACCTGTCCGGGTCACTCCTTTACTGCGGTTGGTCCTCGACCTTGCACGGGGTTCCCCTGCAACCCTTCGGGAACGGCACGCCGGTCGCGCTGACGGGCGGCGACCTGAATCTGACCGACATTGTCTTCACGCCGTCGGGCGAGAGCTTCTATTCGACCGGCACCGAATCCATCATCGGTCATTTTGGCCGTATCGATTTCGACGTGGGACAAACGACGCGCCTGCAAACCTCCGCTTTCGCCACCGGCCTCGGTTGGGACCCGTACACGCAAAGGATCCTGGTTGCCGGTTTCGGCCGGGTTCGCATGGTCGATCCGGCTGCTCCGACCGTCATCGACAGCCAGCGCGATGACAGTGCCAGCGAAAACTACCTGTCGCTCAATGCCGACGGATCCGGCCATGCCATCGGCACACGTTGTTGCGTATCCGATGCGCGCGTGGTTCTGCTCGACTACTCGGAAACCGGAAACCTCGCGGATGCGCAGACATTGATCGCGTCTGTGGCCTTGCCCGGCCTGCAGTTCATCAGTGGTGAAGCGATGTTCGAGGATGACCGGATCTTCCACAGCGAGTTCGAGGAAAGCGAGCCGTGAGCGGAACGCATCGAATCGGGGAGGCAATGCGCGGCGAACCCGCCGAACACCGGCGGCCCAGGTACCTTCCGCGCCAGGCCGTACTACTGGTGCTCGGTGCAGCCCTGTTGCTGGCCTGCGGACCTGCGCCCGCGACCGACGGCTTCTATGACCCGGGCTTCGCTTCGGGAGGACGACGGCCAGTCCTCGTTTCGGGACTGCACAAGCTCGTAGGAGTGCACTTGCGCACGGATCGAAGCGTACTGCTGGCCGGGCGATGCGACGGATTCTCGACGACAGGGTCCATCGTGGGAACCCTCTGCGCGGCGGAACTCTCCGTGGACGGAGTGCCCACCGACTATGGTCCCGTACCCGCAGACACGGGACCCGGCATGGTCGCGATGACCGAACTTCGACCGCAACTTCCCGGCGAACGCTATACCGCCTTCGACTCGGCAACGGATACCACCGGCCGCCTGCTGATTGCCGCCGAGCTCGAATCCGGCGGAACCTATCGCGCAAGCCTGGCCCGATTCAGTCCACGGGGAGATTCCCTGGAGGGCCTGTTTATCAGGGCACCGGCGGTCAACGAACTCGACGACAGTCGCTTCCAGGCCGTCGTCGCCGACGACCAGAACCGGACCGTTGCGGCCGGTTCGGTTCGCCGGACCAACGGCCGATTGTCCCTGTTCCTCACGCGCCTTGGACAGGACCTCAACCCGGATTCGACGTTTGGTATCGATGGAACGGTGCGCGTCGACTATGTCGATCGCAACAGCAACGCCGTCGATATCGAGATCGACAGCCAGGGCCGGATCCTTGTGGTTTGCAACCAGTATCAGTTCGACAGCACGGAAACCTTCAATACCGTATACCGGTTTACCGCCATGGGAAGCCTCGACACGACGTTTGGTGCGGGAGGCGAAACATCGGTGGATTCCACCCTGCGGGCGATCGCAGGAGGACTTGCCATCGACGCCTCGGATCGTGCGGTCGTGCTCGGAAGCACCGAGGACGTTTTCGAAGGCGACCGCGACCTGTACGTCACTCGGTTTCTTCCGGACGGCAACCCGGACAGCAGCTTCAATACGATCCCCGGGATCGGCGGCGGCTTCCTGCTCATCGAGGCCGAGGACCTGGTCAGCGTCGGCCCGAACGAACAGCCAGGCGACCTGCTGATTCAGCCGAACGGCAAGATCGTGCTGGCGGCAACGGTGGACCGAATCGACGGAAACGGCACCTACTTCTTCAGCATGCGTCTGCTGCCGACGAGCATGGAGGACTCCAGCTACGGATCAGGCGGAATTGGCCTGGGAACTTACGCGGCGGCGCCTTCGCTCGGCTATTCGGATTTCGGCCGGGCGATCACGCTGGATCCGGCCGGATTCCTCTACTATGCCGGCAATACCCGTGGTTCAAATCCGCTCGCATTTCCCACTTTCGGCGTTGCACGCCTGATCGATGCCGACGGGCGCGAACCGAGCATCTTCGCTAGCGGTTTCGACTAGGGAGGGGCTCTGGACAAGCGGCACGATCGTCGTGGTATCCGCAAGATCCCTTTGACTTGGGCGCCTACGCCCAACGCGAATGCGCGCCTGATTGCTCGCCTGCAGAGAAATTTGCGCATGATCCGTTCGAGAAGCCACATCGACAATTTGCACACCGCCACTTTTGCGTAGGGGGCAGTCCCGAACGGAAGCCGGCTGCGCACGTCTGTGTCCATTTCCGCAGCTACGACGCATTCCCCCAGCGATTTGAGCGAGCACCTCTGACCACTGCGTACGGACCATCGGTCTGTTGCGAATTCGCCGCCCGCCGAGCCGCAGTCGGATGAGTAGGTCCCGCACCGGCGCCGGATGGCTGCCCGGTTGTTGGCGCCGCAATTCACGCAACGTGGAGGCCGCCCATGTTCAAACGCGTGATTGTGTTCCCGCTGACCCTGGAGGTCATCGACATCGCCGGGTCTTCGTCCTGGCCTGGCACCCGGCGCTGGATCCGATCGAAGTGCCGGCCGCCAAGACGTTCGAGGCGAGCCAGCTGCAGCGCGGCGAAATGCTCGCCAGTGCCGGTTCCTGCGCCACCTGTCGCACGGCCGAGCGCGGTGCGCGCAATGCCGGCAGCTATCCGTTGAAGACGGGGTTCGGCACGAGCAATTCGACTAACATAACGCCCGATCCGGCCACCGGCTTCGGCAACTGGTCCGAGGCAGTGCTCGTAAACGCCATGCGTGAAGGCATCGCCCACGACGGCACTCAACTTTACCCGGCGTTCCTGTCCGACCACGTCACCGAATCGAGCGACGAGGATGTTTCAGCGTTGTATGCCTACCTGATGAGCCTGGCCGCAGTCAGCGCTCCGACAAAGGGCAACAAGCTGCCGTTTCCGTTCGATGTCCGCGCCCTGCAGGCAGGCTGGAAACTGCTTTTCCTCGATCAGGGCTGCGTCGAGCGGGCCGCCGACTAGTGCATGGCAACGGCACGCACGGTCAGGGCTAGTTCGCGCCTGCGTAGTGCTCGAGACCCTGGCGCTGGGTGGCGGTGATCGTTGGTCCACTCGCGCCGAGTGCGGATTTCGCGAGGGCGCGAGCAGCAGGTCGGTTGCCGGCATATTCATGGAGTCGGCAACGCAACAGCACGAGGTCGGCGTAAGCATCGGCTATTTGCGGGTTGCCGGTCCAGCGGGCCAGCAGATCGTCCGCGATGCTTGCAGCCTGGCTCCGACCGGCGGCCGTCTTCTCGAGGTCATGGGCCCACTGCAGGCTCCAGTCGAAATACCCGAAGTGATCGCGTCCGTAGGTCTTCTCGATCAGGCGCACGGCCTCCTGCCATTGCAGGGCCCCGTCGTGATAGGCCCCCTGGAGCTCGAAGGTCTGGGCCCTACGCAGGGCGATCAGCGCGTTCTGGTAGGCATCCGGGCCAAGCAGTTTGCGGACTTCCACGGCGGCTTCGGCCTGCAGCTTGTGCGCTTCGTCGAAACGATTCTGCATCGCCAGCGCACTTCCGAGCTGCGCCTGGGTGAACCACAATAGCCCGCTGCGTTGGTCGCCGGCCTTGCGGCGCAGTGCCAGCGAGGCACGAAAGTCCGATTCGGCCTGACTACCGTTGCCGAGTTCGATCCACGCGCTTCCCCGTGTATTGAGAACCTGCGCGCGCATCAGATCATCGGCCTGCTCGGGCAAGGCAGCTTCGGCCTCTCCCAGCACATCGATCGCGCGTTCGAGCCGGCCGGCATCACGTTCCACGCCAGCCAGGCGAACGAGCAATCCGGCGACTTGTGCGTGGCGCTCGCCGAACCGGCTTCGTGCGATCTCGACGCCGCGCTTCAGGATCTCGCGCGCCGCGTCGAAGTCCCGTTTTCGTCGCAGGACTTCGCCGAGCGTCTGCAGCGGCAAGCCGAGCCGCGCGTCGGTAGGGCCGAAGTTCGATTCGATGATGTCGATCGCCGAGCGCAGGGTACGCGCCGCCGAAGCGTCGTCTCGCAACTGCTCTTCGATGATGCCGAGCGTGACCAGGGCGCCAATGCTCTCCGCGTGGGCGGGGCCGAGCTTCGCCGCCAGCGTGGTGTGGGCATGTTCGGCGGCGCCCAGTGCGTCCTTGAACTTGCCGAGGGAAACCAGGCTCATGGCCTGCAGCGCCTCGATCCTTGCCGTCTCCGCGCTGTCGGCGCCGCGCAACGCAACAGCGGCGGCCCTCGCCCTCGCGAACAGGGCTTCCGCATCGTCCTGTCGCAACTCGCGCAAGGCAACAGCAGCGCGCAGCGCGTCGATCTCCGCCGCCAGCAGGGCATCGCCGACGCGACCGGCATGGTCGGCCGCCCGGTCGAGCGTTGTCGCTGCCGACTTCAAGTCGCCGAGATTCATCTGGGCCTCGCCGAGCACCCGCAACAGGCGCGCAATGGACAATCCATCACCCTTCAATTCCTGGCCGACGCGGACCACCGCGTCGGCCAGCACCCGCTGCGGACTGCGTGCCTCGGACTGATCCCGCGTGAGCGGATCCTGCTCGCGATACAGCGAAGCGAGGAACCCGGAAATCTTCTCGGCCCGCGCCAGTTCGCGTTGCGCCGACTCGGCCTCGCGCGTGGCGCGATGGGCCTGCTGGATCGAAACCGCAGTGCCGGCCATGAGCGCGCACGCGGCCAACGCGCCCATCGCGACCGCGAGGCGGTTGCGCAAGACGAACCGGCCGAGGCGATACGTGCGCGACGGGACGCGTGCATGGACCGGTCGCGACTGCAGGAAGCGCTCGACGTCCGCGGACAGTTCGGCAACCGACCCGTAGCGCGCCTCCGGTCTTGCGCGCATGGCCTGGGCGACGATCGCGTCGAGGTCGCCATCGAGGGCACTGACCGGGTAAGGCAGCAACCTGGGATCGGCGCTGGCGCTCGGGCGCTGCGTCTCCTCGTCGAGCAGGCGCGACAGCACGATCGCGGCATTGTTGTCGCGGCGCGTCGCCGGGAGGACGCCGGCGAGGAGCCGATACATCAGCAAGCCGAGCGAGTAGACATCGGTGGCCGCCGAAACGGGCTCGCCGCGCAACTGTTCCGGCGCCGCATACGACGGGGTCAAGGCTGCGACCGTATCGCCCTCCTCGCTGCCGTCGAGCAGCTTGGCGATGCCGAAGTCGAGCAGCTTCGGCTCGCCCTCGGCATCGATCAGCACGTTGGCCGGCTTCAGGTCGCGATGCACGACCAGGTGTCGATGCGCGTGCTCGACCGCGCCGCACACCTTCAGGAACAAGCCGAGCCGAGTGCGCAACGAGGCCCGGTTGCGCTCGCACCAATCGGTGATCGGCATGCCGTCGACGTAGTCCATCGCCAACCACGGCGAGCCCATGGCGTCGACACCGGCGTCGATGAAGTGGGCGATGTTCGGATGCTGCAGGCGCGCGAGAATCCGACGTTCGCTCGCCAGGCGATCTCGGAACATCGGCGAGTGCAGGCGGACACATTTGACCGCCACGCGTTGTTCGACAGCGCCGTCGTTACGCTCGCCGATCCAGACGTCACCCATGCCACCACTTCCGATGCGATGCAGCAGGCGCCACGGCCCGATCTGACCGGGCGATGGAGGCTCGAAGTCCTCGGCGCCGAGATTGCGCTGCAGGCCTTCCGCGACGCGCGCCAACTGCAGCAGTCGCTGCAGGCTCGGCTCGCTCCTGAGATCGTCGGGGACCGAGTCGGGGTCGATCGGTTCACCGGCGCTGATCCGCGCGATCCATGCCTGCATCGCGCTTTCCGCCTCAGGGCGCATCGGACTGTCCGGCCATGCGCGCAATCACGCGGTTGACCTTCATGCGCACGCCATCCGGGCTCTGGCCGAGCTCGCGGGCCATCTCGAGAAAGCTCATGCCGAACTCGAAGCGCATCAGGACGAGACTCCGCTGTTCCGGCGACAACGCCGCCAGCGACTGCTCCCAGGCCAGCCAGTCATCGAGGTCAACATCATTGGCCACCAGTTCGATCCCGGCATCGGGCAGGATCGGCGAGCGTGCCTGGCGGCGCAGGGATTCGCGCAGGGCATTGACGAGCACGGTGCGCAGGTAAGCGAAGAATGCGCCCGGTTCGTCGACCTTGATGGCTTCGAGTCTGTCGAGGACCTTGAGCCAGGTCAGCTGGATCAGGTCGGCCGTGTCCTGCTGGCCGCGCAGTCGCACCGGCAGGCGGCCGCGCGCAAACCGGCGCAACAGCGGTTCGATCCGTGTGACGAGATCGACGCGGGCCCGGTCGTCCCCTTCCCGTATGCGATCGAGCAACCAGGCCGTGGTGTGCTCGGAATGCGAATCCTCGACCATGGTCGCCGACCTGTACCCGATTCGAACACAAGTGTAGCGCGGGAAACAGGCCCCATTCGCATCTGCTGCCGAACCGGCCATGCTGACTTTGCTTGCCAACCCGGGCCGGCTCCGCCGGCACGGGAGGCGTCGGCGCGTCGGGCAGTGCCGGGCAGAGTTCACGGCTCGAAGCCATTCGCGAAGATGACGTCGTTCGACTGGTAGGGCAGGCACAGCGACAGTTCCGAGGTGTTGCCATCCTGGTCGATCGCCAGCATGACGAAGCCGCGGTCGATCAGGTTCGCTGCCCCTGCAGAAGCGCTGACCGGCATGCCGAAACTGGCCGAGCCGTTTTGGCCGCTTGGCGCATTGCGGATCGAGACCGTTTTCGCGCCGTGATAGACGCGGGATTCGCCCGTGGCGAGGCCGCCACCGTTGCAGGCCGGCGCGGAGTACACCTCGACGCGATAGTCGCCGTTGATCGACTGCAGCGTGCCAGCCACCGTGCCTTGAGTCGGGCCGCCGCGCGGGAAGCCGTCGAACTGCGGATAGTTGATTCCACGATTGCTCAGCGTCGCAGCGGCGGCATCGCCGTCGTTGTCGTTGAACGTGAATCCGACCTCGGCGATGTCGATCTCGGGTCGGCCGTTGGCATAGACGAGGTTGCGGCTCAATCGATGACCAAGGCCGCTGTCCGTGCGAATGCCACCGGCAATGTTGTTGGCAATCGTGTTGCCGGCGCCGATCGGGATCGGAACGCCGTTCAGATAGCCGATTCCGCTGCCGACCAGATTCAACGAAGGCAGACCCGAGCCGGCGTGGGTGATGCGCACGCCCCAGCCGCCGTTCGGCAGGCTCGAGCCGCCGCTGGTATCGGCACGCAAGCCGATGCGATTGCCGGTCAGATAGGTTCCCGTTCCGTTGACGTACACGCCATCGACGGCGTTGCCCGATATCCAGTTGCCCCTGACCGTGGTGTCGAGCGCGCCCGTGTTGCTGATGCCGTAGTTGTTCGGCAGCGCGCTGCTGCCGTTGGCGGCCACGCCGATGAAGTTGTTGGTGATCAGCGTGTCCCGCACGAAGCCGCCATTGAGAAGGATCCCGAATGCCGCGCTGCCGATCAGGTTGCGCTGGCCAGGTTCGTCGCCGCCGATCTGGGTCCCGGACAGCACCGGTGCGGCGAGCCGGCTGACGCGGATCGCGTAGTTGCCGTTGTCGAGCGTGACCGCGCCGACGCTGCCCGCGAACTGGTTGCCCTGGATGTGGTGATCACCGCCGCCGCGCACGTCGATGGCGGCCGTCGCGAATCCATTGAATCCGAGGCCTTCGATGGTGACCGATGCATCCGGCGGTGCCGTGTCGTCGATAACCAGTCCACGCGATACGCTCCCGGCGTCTTCGAGCACGACGCACAGGCTCGCGTTGAACGAGCTTTCGCTGTTGTTGCCGATGGCGCCGGGTTGCGAATAGCCCTGGATGACGAGCGGCTGGGTGATCGGCGGCAATTCGCTCTGCAAGGCGATCACTTTCGGACAGCCGCTTCCCGGAATGTTGAACGTGATGCCGTTCAGACCCCCTGCGGATTCGGCGTTGATCAACGCCTGGCGCAGCGAGCCCGAACCGGAATTGTTGGTGTTGGTGACGGTGTAGATGAACTGGGTCGGGATCGCCTGGTTTTCGAACGGGCCACGATCCAGTCCTGCGCCGATGATGCGAGGCAACCCCTGGATGTCGATCGAGGGTAGCCCGCTCGGTGGAAGTATGTAGCCGGAGTCCTTTGCCGGGGAAAAATCGCCGAGCCGGTAGTCACCGCCGGCCGCATCGACGAATTGCGGATTCGCCGTCAGGGTCCCCGACGGCGGGGAAGTCGGTGCAGGAACGATGTTGGTGGTCTGCAGCAGGTTCGCACGCAGCAGGATGTCCGAGCTGCTCTCGTCGGTGACCGAGACGATATCGTATCCGGCGTTGCCCCAGAAGATCGAGTTGTAGACGAACGCATTGCCCCAGCCACGACCCGGATCGTGGCCGACGCACAGGCCATCGCCGCCATTGTCCGCAAAAAGGGAACTCTCCACCTTCACGACGTCGAGATCGAAGGCGAAGGCCAGGAACGCGCAGTTGTTGGCCGGTGGCGGCAACGGGATGCTTCCGGTAATCGCGACCTGGTTGAGCGAAACTTCGCTCGCAATGACCGAGATCGGCCCCATATTGCGGGCCATAACCCGGGTCATGCGCAGGCTGTGCTCTGCAGGCGAGCCGAACTGGTTGGCATCGATCGACATGTAGCGCAGGCTCTCGAAGGTCACGGACTCGAACTCCACGTCGATTCCGTTCCGGATCAGGATGTCGGTGTCGGCATCGCCGAAGAGCACGGTGAGTGCAGGGTTCGCACTGCGCGACGTGCAGTTCGCGTTGTATCCGCCGACGATCGTGATCGATCCCTCCGCATCGAACGGAAAGCTCCCGAAATCCTGATTCAACCGGGTAATACGGGTGTCGTAGCTGCCCTGCACGAGATTGATCCGTACATCAGCCACTTCGGCGAAACCCAGGGCGCTGTCGAGCCCGGAGGCACTGTCAACGCAGATGATCTGCGCGCCATGGACGACCGATGCCGACAGCAGCAGTGTCGATACGGCAAGGTAATACAGCCATTTCGATGAAAGCATGACGCAACTCCCCGGAGCGACGGCCCCTTCTCGAGTGGAATGACGCTGCAGGGGAGAACCGAACGCAGTCGGGTGATTTCCGCCGCCGGATGCGCTCGAAGGCACTCCCCAGGAAGATGCGGATGGGTTCCGGCACCGCAACGGAGTGCGGCTGCGTTCGGAATCGCGGCACTTCGTCGTTCAGAAGGCGAGCATGGGCTTGGATGCCGCGCGATTCGCGCGTGGAGGCCCGGGCGGAGGCCCCGACACGATGAACATTCACAGGACCGCAATCGGTCTGCTTGTTTCCCTGGCCATGGTCGTTGGCGAGTCGCGGGCCGCGACCTGCGTCTGGACCCTGGCCGACGGTGCCTGGAACGAACCGGCCAACTGGAGCGGCTGTGCAGCGGGCAGCGGAGTTCCGGCCGGAACTCCAGGGCCAGGCGACGTCGCGCGGCTCGATTCGGGGACGGCGAGGCTGCGAGATGCCGGCACGGTCGACGAGCTTGAGCTCAATGCCGGATCGCGCCTGGAGAACGAGAGCGGATTCCTGCCCGAGCTCACCGTCACTTCGGCGCTGAGGTTGGCCGGGGGAACGCTCGGCCAGGTCGGCTTCTCCTGGTCCGTGGTGCTTGCGGCAACGGCTGTCACGACCTTGACGGCACCGACCCGCATCGAGAAATTCATCACGATCGAGAACCGGGGAAGCTGGAGCATGGCCGCGCCGAGCGGCAACAGCCTGACACTGGGCGGCGGCACGGTGATCACGAACGCAGCCGGCGCGGTTTTCACGGTCATTGGAAGCGCCGAGTTCCTCAGAGACACCGTCGCCACCGGTACGCAGGCACGCTTCGTGAATTTCGGCACCTTCGACGTCCAGGGTACCGGCAGCGTCGGTTTCCACGGCTTCAATTCCGGCAACCGTCTCGAAATCGAACACGATGCCGGGCTCCTGCGCGCGACCCAGACCACGCTGGTTTTCGGCGATTTCGCGAGTCTCGGACTCAACAGGGCAGGTTCGGGAACCCCGGCAGAGCCCCTGATCGTCGAACTGGACGCCGTGTCGCTGGACCTGGGCGGACCGGCGCGGCAGCTCGCGGTGCCCAACTGGGTGGTCGTGCGGGCGAGCGGAACGATCAACGGCAGTCTGGGCGTCGCCGACGAAGCGCGCATCGAGATCGGCTCGACAGCCGGCGCACCCTACGCCTCGCTGGCGATCAGCGGCGGGTTGAGCCTGTTCGGCAGCGTGGCTTTCGACATCGGGGGCCCGGCCGGCAACCAGCGCGACCATCTCGTCGTCGGTACCCAGATCAGTTCGATCAATGAATCCATCGGCCGCATCGAGGTCAGGTTCGCCGCGGGCCTCGTTCCGTCCCTGGGCGACAGCTTTCCCTTGATCGACTACGCGATCGCCCCGGTTCCCACATCGATCGGATCCGTGAGCGTCAACACGCTCCGCCAGCTCGCGCCAGAGTTCAGCGCAACGGCATTGAACGTGATCGTCGCGCCGACGCTGATGCTCGACCCGGTCGAGTTCATCGAAGGCGATTCGGGGCCGACGACCGTGCAGGTTCCCGTGCGCCTCTCGGAACCGGCGCCGTTCACGACCCGGGTCAAGGTGCAGTCATACTTCCCCGGCACGGCCACCAACAGCGGTGTATCGCCCGACTACCAGGCCAACCTGACCCCGGCCCTGGACTTCGCCCCAGGCCAGACCGAGGCGCTGGTTCCGGTCATCATCAACGGCGATCTCGATGTCGAAGCGGATGAAGATTTTTCGATGCAATTCGCGAAGGCGAATTTCATCGGTGTCGCCACGCGCGGCTTCGGCGCACCACGCAAGCCGATCACGATCAAGACCGACGACCTGTCGCCGGGAACGCGATTCGTCCTGCTCGCAGGAGCGGGAAAGATCCATCGCTACACCAGCGACGGGCAATTCATCGACGCCTGGCCATTCGATCAGGCCGCGCCACTGGCGACAACGGGCATGTGCTTCAAGTCGAACGGCGATGTCATCGCGACACGTTTCGATACCGGCGGTCCGGCAACCACACCGGGACTGGCCCGATTCTCGCGCAACGGCGCATTGCTCGATGGGGCCTACGGCGGCGTTTCCGCGGGCCTGTTCGCCGAGTCCTGCGTGCAGGACCGCTCCGGCAACCTCTACGTCGGCCACGCGGGGCTGATCAGTCCGCCCTCGCTGGATGCGGCGGTGCCGGTCGTCAAGCTCGATCCGCTGGGTCGGCGGATCGACACGTTCGTGATCCCGACCGGACCCCGCGGCACGGACTGGATCGACCTCGATGCCGACCAATGCACGCTGCACTACACCTCCGAAGACGCCACGATCCGCCGCTTCGATGTCTGCACGCGCTCGGTGCTGGAGGACCTGGCGACACTGCCGGACTCACGCTGCTATGCGCTGCGTCGCCGCCCCAACGGCGAGTACCTGGTTGCCTGCGAGAACGCCGTATTCAGGCTCTCCGCAACGGGAGCGACGATCATGAGTTACTCCCGCCTGTCGCTCGGGGAGACCGATCCGAGCGGATTGTTCGCGATGAATCTGGATCCAGACGGGCTCTCGTTCTGGACCGCCGGCATCGGCAGCAACCGTGTGGTCCGGGTCTCGATCGACGATGGCGCGGTGCTCGGAAGTTTCGTGGCCACGCAACTCGCCGGTGCCACCAATGGCGGCCTGGCGATCTACGGCGAGATCTTCGGCACGACCGACGTCCTGTTCAAAGACGGGTTCGATTGATTCGACGCTTGCCCGGGGATTCAACACCAAAGCAGCCGGTCGAATTGGGCGCCCGTCACGTCGGCCCTCCACTCCACCGGTCGGACATGGCAGAACAGCCCTGTCCTTTCTTGGCGGTACGTGGAGGACGCGTCGAAGCCTTGCCGGATCTTGCAAACGCTTCGACACGCCAGATCGAACGAATCAATGCACGCGTAGACGGCGCGGACCGTCCTGTCGCTAGTCTTCCTCGTCGGCAGGCATCTCGCCTTCGTCGGGTTCGCGCTGCTCGGCCTTGTCGATCTTGCGCTGGGCCTCCGCGCGCGTATCGCTGACCGAAGGCAGCTCGTTGGGGTTGTTCAGCAGCAAGGCCGGATCGACACGCTTGCCGAGCCAGCGCAGCCCGATGTGGAGATGCGGGCCGGTCGCCCTGCCGGTACTGCCGACCTTGCCAATCGTCTGACCACGCTTGACCGCATCGCCCTGCTTGACCGCGATCGAATCGAGATGGAAGACCATGCTGACCAGACCCGCTCCGTGGTCGATGAAGACCGAATTGCCGGCGAAAAAATGCTCGGCGGCGAGAACCACGGTGCCGTCGGCGACCGCCTTGACCGGACTGCCGAGCGAAACCGGATAGTCGCGGCCGCTGTGCAGGCTGCGATGCTCCTTGTTGAACAAGCGTTCGCTGCCGAAGTCATCGGCGCTGGCCGGCAGGGTCGCCGCGGGGCTGCCGAGCGGCAGCGAGAACTGCGCGGGTTCCATGCTGCCGCCGAGAATCTTGCCGATCTCGGCCCGCTCGGCAACGGCCCGTTTCGTTTCCTCGGCAGAAGGATCGAGAAAACGGTCGAGTGATTCGGGCAGTTCCATTTCGACCTGCGGGAATTCTGCCTTCTCGACACGCAGCGTGCCGAGATGCTGCTTGCCGTCCTGGTCCCACAGGGCGATTTCGTGCGTGCCCGGCCGGGTGCGGATGTCGACCGGGTAGTAGCAGACCGAATCGACTGCAGGATAGCGCTTGCCGTAGACGCCGCAGTCGCTGGCAGCGAGTCCGGCCCAGCGCGCGACACCGCCCTGCGGCGCGGTCACGATGTCGGCGGCTCCCGCGCTGCTTGCGCAAAACACGATCGCCCCCAGGCCGATACGAATGGATCGCGGAAATGTCATCACGTTCTCCCCTTGCAGAGCTTGGCCGGATGGCCAAACCCGAGTCTGGACGAGGCAGCCCCAACCGCAGCCCAATGGAGGTCCGATCCGGTCGGGCCAGCGCAGGAATGCGACGTCGATGCATTGGCCGTGCAAGTCCCGGACGCGCTTGCGAGCACGGAAATGGCCAGGATCCGGACGCGTCGCAGGGAAATTCGCCGTCATCAACCTGAACCCTGGCGAAATCGCGAGGCCGCGCGGCACCTGCGCAGGGGCGCGTCCAACGGGTCCAGCGCGGCGCGGGAGGGCTTCACGGACACATTTTGTGTCGACGACATCAGGTGAGGTTCACCTTCGCGCCGCTAGAAAAGAAATCGCGACATCCGTGTGCTCCGCCAGTGACGGTCCAGGCGCGCGTTTCTTTCAACGAACTGGAGACCTACCATGAAAAGATTTGCATGGCTCGCGGCAATCGCCGCCATCTTCGCCACTGCATCGGTAGCCGCCCGCGCGCAGGATGCGTACACGACGGTCAACCTCAACATGCGCGCGGCGCCCGACATCGACTATCCGCTGATCCGGACCCTGCCTGCCGGAACCGCCGTATCGGTACAGGGCTGCATCGACGGCTGGCTCTGGTGCGACGTCATCGCCTATGGTGACCGCGGCTGGGTCGCCGGCGACTATCTGGAGTTCTTCTACCGGAACCACCGTGTCCTGCTGCCGGACTACGGCGCGCGCTACGGTATCCCGATCATCAGCTTCGTCATCGGCGACTACTGGGGCCGCCACTACAGCCATCGTTCCTTCTACAGGAACCACCACTATCGCGACCGCTGGTACAACCATGGCGTCCACTACTCGCGGCATTCGCGCCATCGCGGCAATCGCTGGGATCGGCGCAGCGCGAGTCGCCACGACGGCCGGCACGACGGTCGCCATGATGGCCGCCGCGGAGGTCAGCGCAGCTCCAGGCATGATGGGCGAAACCATGATCGCGGGAGCGGCCACCACCAGGCACGCAACGGCAACCACCGGCAGTCCACCCGTAGCGTCCAGCGCTCGAGCGTGCGGGTCGACAATCGCGGCAATCGCCAGGTCAGGCACGACACGCGGGTGACGCGCACGACGAGCGCACATCGCAGCGGCAGCCTGCATGGCCGCTCAGGCTCGCGTGCGGCGCACGCGAACACCGGCCGCAATCACGGCAAGAGGCAGCACGCTTCGGCCGGCAAACGCGGGCACGCTGATGCGCGAAAATCGTCGCGCGGCAAGGGCGGTCGGGATCGCAAGCGCGAACGCGACCACTGAGTCCAGGCGATATTCTGTCGCGTCGGCCGCGTCGAAGGATTTCCTTGGCGCGGCCGACGTGCTGCATGCCCTGACGGCGGTTCCGAACACGGCCTGCAATCGGGACAGCCACGATCCTCGACGTGCAGGAACGGCTCGTTTAGCGGTACTTGGCCAGTTCCGCCTCGAGACGGGTCGGCACGAATCCACTGAAGCGCGCGCCATTGATCAGGATCAGCGGCGTGCCGACGCCACCGTAATCCACCCATTCCTGGTGCGACTGCGCCGATGCCTCGATGTCGCGTTCATCCCACTTCAGCTCATGTTCGCTGAACCAGGCACGCGCCTGGGCGCAATAGCCGCAGGTCCTGGTCGAATACATGACGATCTCGACGGCGGGCTTGCTCGCCTCGGTCGCCATCGCATCACCGATCGCGAGCGAGGGCCACGACGCCCAGGAAAATCCGGCCAGGAACAATGCAAGCAGGAACCTATTCATCGCGAACCACCTCGTCTGGGGTTGCCGCCTGTAGCGCGGCGTCGGCAAACAGAGTCCACCGCGGGACAATGGTTCCCGCACCTGGATCTGGCTACGCCTGCAGCCGTCGCGGATCTTCAGGACTCCAGATGGCGAGCCTGCCTGGCCGGTGTGGCCGTCCGCGCCGCTTTGCGCGGCGCGATGCGCCTGCCATCGTCGACTTCGAAACGCAACCGGCTGCGGCCGCCGGTCGCGCGATAGTCGGCAAGGAGGGCCGCGCCGGCCTGCGCCTCGGGCAGACCGCGTTCCAGGCATAGGTAGGCGTGAACCAGGTGCACGAGTCGCTCCTGGGCCAGCGCATGGGTCTGCCCGGTTTCTGCATAGAGCCAGTCGGCAAAGGCGAGGAAATTCGCGAATGGCGATGCGCCGAGCAGCAACGGCAGGCTCCGCGAATAGCGCCCGGAATTGGCGACGATGTCCCAGTAGCGCGAGAAGCGCGACAGTCGCTGCATGGCCTGGAAGTCCACGGCATCCGTGGCCAGGATGTTGTACGGCGGATCCGGATTGAAGCGCAGGCCGAACTCGGCCGTGTGGCGCGCGATCGGTGCGCCACGCAGCCGCTTGAGGATGCCGAACTGGATCTCGTGCGGAGCCAGCCCCACCAGCCGATCGAATCCCGCGGCGAAACTCGCCACGCTTTCGCCGGGTAGGCCGGCAATCAGGTCGACGTGCAGGTGCGCATGCGTCTGCTCGCGCAGCCAGGCCAGGTTCGCCGCCGCCACGTCGTTCTTCTGGCGGCGCGAGACGCGCGCCTGGACGTCCGCATTGAAGCTCTGGATGCCGATTTCGAACTGCAGCGTGCCCTGCGGGAAGCGCGTGATCATCTCGCGCAGCCGCTCGGGCAGGTGATCCGGGATCAGCTCGAAATGCACGAACACCGGGTCCCCGGGTGCCGACTCGAGCTTGTCGAGGAAAAAGCCGAGGATGGCCATCGAGGTGTCGACCTTGAGGTTGAAGGTACGATCGACGAACTTGAACTGGCGCGCGCCACGCGCGTAGAGCGCTTCGAGATCGGCGAGAAACGCCTCGAGCGGGAACGGCCAGGCGGTCTTGTCGAGGGCGGACAGGCAGAACTCGCACTTGAACGGACATCCGCGCGAAGCCTCGACGTAGAGATGGCGCTGGCGGACATCTTCGTCGGTGTATTCGGCGTAAGGAGAAACGATGGCCGGCAACGGTGCCTGCACGCCGGCGATGACTTTGCCGGGCGCAGTTTCGCCAGCCATCAGCTGCCGCACCAGGGCGGCAAAACTGACGTCGCCCCAGCCGGTGATGACATGATCGGCCAGATTGCAGATACGCTGTTCGTCGATCTCGAAACTGACTTCGGGACCACCGAGCACGATGATCGTCTCCGGAGAGACCGCCTTGAGCTGGGCCACGAGCCGCGTGGACTCCTCGACGTTCCAGATATACACGCCGATGCCGATGATGCGCGGTCCTTCCGCCAGCAGTTTCTCGACGATATCCTCGGTCTTCTGGCCGATCACGAACTCGCGGATCGCCGAGGACTCCCGCCACTCGCCAAGGTTCGCGCGCAGGTAGCGCAGGCCGAGCGAGGCATGCGCGTAACGGGCGTTGAGGGTAGCCAGCAGGATCTCGGTCATGCGGCCATTATCGCCGTTAACGCGGCCAGCGTCGGTCGTTGGTCGATCATCAGTCCGAGCGGGCAATTCAGTCGCCGGCAGGACCTTGTGAATCGGCGATGCACTGGCGGATCGCATCGACGGCCGCCCGGCACATCTCGGCTTCGGCCAGGGTCCCATCGATGACGAGCGTGCCCTCGGGCGGTGGCTCGCGCCTCGCGAGCACGTCGTTGACCGTTTCGGGCGTGCGGTCCAGGGCCACGTGCCGGCCCGTCGCGAGATCTCGGGCGACGCGTTCGCGGGCCAGGTCGGGCGGGCACTCGACCAGCACGGGGATGGTCGCAATGCGGTGCCGGGCGGCGATTTCGGCGACGCGATCGAGTTCCGGTCGGCGCGAGAAGGTCATGCCGTCGATGACACTGCCGACCCGCAACATGCAATTGATCTCGAGGGCCAGCAGCAGGCTGCGATAGGCTGCGCGCTTTTCGATGAAGCTGTAGTTGCAGTTCGGAAACATCGCCGCGCGGATGCGGTCGCGGCAGATCCTGCGCAAGCCGAGTTCGGATTCGATGGCGCGCGCGACGACCGACTTGCCCGCACCAGGCAGGCCCATCGTCGCAACGACGATCGGGACTGGGAGCAGTTCCGGACCGAGCGGAAAGGCATCCCCTTCCGGCGTCGCGTGGGGTGGCGGTTGCGGAACCCGGTTTGTCGCCACGTCCGATGGCCTCGTGCGGTTGCGACGTCTCGACCGTCCGTCCAAGACTGCCACGAGCACGCCGCCGGCGCCATGCCGCGATCGCGGGACCACGAATCCGCAAACGGGGCTGCAGCTGTGTTTCCCGAGCGGCAGCAGTAAAGATCGCGGCAGGCCGACATGCGAACTGGCCCCGATCGCGGATTGCCGCGATAATCGGGATCGGCAGCCTCGGGAAAGAAATGGCCAAGCGACAGTTCTATTTCAAACGCTACATGATCACCGGCCTGCTGACCTTCGTGCCGCTGTGGCTGACCTGGGTCGTGTTCAAGTTCGTCTTCGGCCTGCTCTCCGAGGTCAGTGCACCGCTGGTCGCCGGCATGGTCTCGGCCCTGGGCAGCACCTGGCCAGCCACCGGCGAGTTTCTGGGCCAACCGTGGCTGATCTCGCTGATCGCGTTCGTGATAACCGTGATCTCGCTGTACCTGGTCGGATTCGCCGCCAACTTCGTGCTCGGCCGGCGCCTGATCGATGGCGTGGAGAATCTGATCGGACGAATTCCGATCGTGCATTCGATCTACGGCGGCACCAAGAAGCTGATGTCGATGCTGCAGAGCAAGCCAACCGGAACGCAGCGCGTGGTCCTGATCGACTTCCCTTCACCCGAACTGAAGTCGATCGGCTTCGTGACGCGCGCATTCCGCGATGCCGGAGGCCGCGAGCTCGCCGCGGTCTATGTGCCGACGACGCCGAACCCGACCGGTGGCTACCTCGAGATCGTGCCGATCGAGCGCCTGACCGCAACCGACTGGAGCGTCGACCAGGCCATGGCTTTCCTGCTCTCGGCCGGCGCGGTTGGCGCCGAAACCCTGCCGTTCACGGCACGCTGGGACACCGACTCCGCGCAGCCGCCAGCGCCGCTCGCGGCCGAAAAACCCGGTTGAATCGACGCCCTCAGTCGAGTTTGACGTCGTCGCAACGCCGCAGCAGCAGACGCTTGCCCTCGCTGCGCGGCGTGCAGACGATCTGGTCGATGATATGCCCGCCCTTGGACGCACTCTGCGAGCAACTCATGCCCGTGGCGCTCAGGCTGTAGCGCTCCTTGAGCACGGCGACCCGACCCTCGGCGATCGTCCGCTGTTCGGGCGTCATCGCGTCCTCCAGCGCCCGTACCACCGACTGGTATTTCGGATAGATGAATTCGGCCGCCAGCTTGAGCCAGGCGTATCCGGTCAGGTCATCGCGCTGTACCCCTTGGCCGAGCAGGTACATGCGACCGAGTGCCGACTGGCTCTGCTTGTCGCCCGCGCAGGCCGTGCGCCGGAACATGGCAAACGATTCGTCGTAGCGTCCGGCACCATAGGCCGATGCGGCATCCCGCAACATGTCGCGATAGGCGGATCGCTCGATCCGTTCGAACGAGGCCGTGTCCGATTCCGCTGCGAACGCCGGCGGAACCACGCAGATTGCAGCCAGAAGCAGTATCCACTTCCCGAAGGACATGATCGATTCCATGATTGGCAGATCCACGATTGTAGGCGGCACCGGGAATTTTGCGAAATGTCCCGACGCCCACGGCAAGGGTGCGCGGGATTGCGGCCGTTGCGAAGCCGCTGACAGGCCTCGCCATTCCGGGCCGTACCCGCGCCAATGACCTTCGACACTGCAGGCGAAGCCCGAACCGCATTACCATTGCTGGTTTGACGCCACAGCCTCTGGCGCCCCGGCGCTGGCTCGCCCGCCCCATTCCCCGACCGGGGCAACCCCGCCCCATCCTGAAAGGAGACCTCATGAAGACCCGAGTCCTGAAACCGCTGGCCATTTCGATGGGCATTGCGATCGCCCTGGCAGCCTGCAACAAGCAGCCCGCCGAGACTGCCGCGGACACGGCGGCGGCACCGGCGGCGCCGGCCGCCGCGGTCGCGGAGGCCCCGCACGTGGCGTTCGATGTCAACGATATCGACGCGAACATCAATGCCTGTGCCGATTTCAACGGTTTCGTCAACGGCAAGTGGATCGCGGCGAATCCGGTCCCGGCGGACAAGACGCGCTGGACCACTTTCGATCTGCTGCGTGAAGCGAGCCTGCAGACCCAGCATGAACTGGCCGAGAACGCGGCAAAATCC
Organism: Dokdonella sp.; assembly: GCA_019634795.1. Taxonomy (GTDB): domain Bacteria; phylum Pseudomonadota; class Gammaproteobacteria; order Xanthomonadales; family Rhodanobacteraceae; genus Dokdonella. The sequence continues at coordinate 12,480 of JAHCAR010000004.1, read as the reverse complement.
GATGCGCCGGCCGGCTCGATCGAACACAAGATCGGCGAGCTCTACAGCGCCGGCATGAACGAAGCCGCCATCGACCAGCTCGGCGCCGAACCGATCAAGCCGGAACTGGCGAAGATCGACGGAATCGCCTCGAGCGCGGACATCGTCGCCTATCTCAACGACAGCTTCTCGCGTGGCCAGGGCACCCTGTTCCAGTTCGGCGCAGAGACCGATTTCAAGAACTCGCAGCGCAAGATCGGCTACGCCTTCCAGGGTGGACTCGGCCTGCCGACCCCGGACTACTACAGCAAACCCGAGTACGCCGAACTGCGCGATGCCTACGTTGCGCATGTCGCCAAGGTTCTCGAACTGACCGGCGTCGATGCCGATACGGCGAAGAAGCAGGCGCAAGCGGTGCTCGCCTTCGAGACCCGGCTGGCCAAGGCCTCGCTGGCGCCAACCGAGCTGCGCGACCCGAAGAACCAGTACCACTTCGTCAGTGTCGATGAGGCGAACAAGGTCACTCCGCACTTCGACTGGGATGCCTTCTTCAAGGCCCAGAAGGCCGAGGTGACCGACGGCTTCTCGCTCTCGCAGCCGAAGTTCTTCGCCGAGGTCGACGCGATGCTGACCAAGGTTCCGGTTGCCGACTGGAAGGCCTATCTGCGCTACCAGTATGCCGACAGCGCCTCGCCCTACCTGTCGACGCCGTTCCAGCAGGAGTTCTTCGCTTTCCACAAGCAGACCCTGAACGGCCAGAAGGAAGACGAGCCGCGCTGGAAGCGCGTGCTCGGCACGGTCAATGCACAGCTCGGCATGGCTCTCGGCGAGCTCTACGTGGCCAAGGCCTTCCCGCCCGAGGCGAAGCAGCGCGCCCAGGAACTGGTCGACAACATGCAGGCGGCCCTGAAGGCGCGCATCGAAAGTCTCGACTGGATGAGCGACACGACCAAGGCCAAGGCCCTCGAGAAGTGGTCGACCTTCCTGCCGAAGATCGGCTATCCGGAGAAATGGCGTGACTGGTCGGGCCTGAGCCTGCCGGGCGGCAGCTACTTCGCCGATGTCGCCGCGGCCAACCAGTTCAATCACGACTTCGACATCGCCAAGATCGGCAAGCCGACCGACCGCAAGGAATGGGGCATGACGCCGCAGACGGTCAATGCCTACTACAACCCGACCGACAACACGATCAATTTCCCGGCCGCAATCCTGCAGCCGCCGTTCTTCGACGCCAAGGCCGACGACGCCATCAACTACGGCGGCATCGGCGCCGTGATCGGCCATGAGGCCAGCCACGGCTTCGATGACCAGGGCAGCCAGTTCGATGCCGAAGGCAACAACACGAACTGGTGGACCGACGAAGACCGAAAGGCCTTCGAGGCGCGCACCGCCAAGCTGGTCGAGCAGTTCAATGGCTACGAGCCGCTGCCGGGCAAGCACGTCAATGGCCAGCTCACCCTCGGCGAGAACATCGCCGACCTCGGTGGCCTGGCGATTGCCTATGACGCCCTGCAGGTTGCACTGAAGAAGAACCCGGAAGAGGCCTCGAAGAAGATCGACGGCTATACCGAAGACCAGCGCTTCTTCCTGAACTGGGCCCGCATCTGGCGTGGCAATACGCGCGAAAAGCGCCTCGAAGTGCTGCTCAATGTCGATCCGCATTCGCCGACACCGATCCGGGCCATCGGCGCCCCGTCGAACATGCCGGCGTTCGCCACGGCCTTCGAGTGCAAGACCGGCGACGCGATGGTCCGCGACGGCGACAGGCAGGTTAAGATCTGGTGACATGCGTTCCAGCCCGCCGCCCGCTTCCGGGCGGCGGGTTGCGCATCAGGTTTCGGGCGGCGACTCGTGCCGCCCGGCCGTAGTTGCGGGCGCGCGCAAGTGGCGATTGCAGCAACAATCCCTGCAGCGGAAATCATCTCGGCCCGCATCGCCTTGCACCGGAAGCAACCGACATGAACATCGACGCGGTCATCACCTGGGTCGACGGCGCCGATCCCGCGCACAGGCAGCGGCTGGATGCCTATCTCACCGGAATTGGCCAGTCACGCCCGCCCAGCGCCGAACGCACCCGCTTCAACGACGCTGGCGAAATCGATTGGTGCATACGCTCGATCCTGCGTTTCGCGCCCTGGTTCCGGCGCATCCACATCGTCACCGATGGCCAGAAGCCGCGCATCCTCGAGCGGCTTGCCGGCACCCCGCACGCCGAACGATTCCGCGTCGTCGACCACGCCCAAATCTTCCGTGGCCACGAGCAGGCCCTGCCGACGTTCAACAGCCGCTCGATCATCACGATGCTCTGGCGCATCGAAGACCTGGCCGAGCACTTCGTCTATTTCAACGACGACATGTTCCTGCTGCGCGAGGTTGCGCCGGAGGATTTCTTTCGTGAAGGCCGGGTCGTGCAGCGCGGCTACTGGCGGCAGCAGGCCGGACACGGCGCATTCGCCCGCCTGGCAAGCTGGATCAAGCGCAAGCGCGGCGTCGTCGAAACCCGGGTCGGCAACCTCGAGTCGCAGCAGCTCAGTGCGCGCCTGGCCGGTTTCCAGGACCGCTACTACCGCCATTACCACAACCCCTACCCGATGCGGTGTTCGACCCTGCAGGCCTTCTTCGCCGAGCATCCCGAACTGCTCGAGAAGAATGCCGGCTACCGCCTGCGCTCGAGCGAACAGTTCAAGACCGAAGTCGTCGCCTCCCACCTCGAACTCGCCAGCGACAACGCCCTGGTCGACAATCGCCTGCACGTCGTCCAGCTCAAGCCGAGCGAGCAACTGCCGATGCGCGTGCGTCGCAAAATGCGCAAGGCCGACGCCGACCCGAACGCGGCCTTCGTCTGCGTTCAGAGCCTCGAGATGGCACCCGCAGGGGTGCAGCAAGAGATCGTCGAATGGCTGGACCGACGCATCGGCGCCAAATTCGAGAGAACTTCGCGAGAATCGGCCTGATACCTGCCCTGAGACGGCCAGTATCGAGTAGCACGATCGATGCGTGCCGGATGGATCGCGGTCAGGGGCTCGGCGGCGGCGACTCGAATCCACTCGAGAAAATGTTGTCGGAAGGGCCGACCTTGGCGAATCCGGCCCTTGCCTCCCCGTCGACCACCGTGAACGTTCCGGCCACGAGCAGCGAATCGTCGCCGACTTGAGAAAGTCCGAACACCTCGCTGTCGGTCGCGATGTCCCATGATGTGTCGAATTGACTGGTGCCCGCCGGAATCCGGAGAACGCGATGGAGATCCGGCTCAAGGTACATGGTCCCCGCGAGGAACACCGAACTGTCCGCTCCAATATCCATGCCGTAGATATAGCCACCATTGAACTGCGGCATCCAACCACTATCCACGTTGCCGTCCACAGCGATCCGGCCGATCTTGGAAACCGGCGTTCCATCGATACTCCCGAGATCACCGTAGACGTAGAGCAACTGGCCATCGGACCTGATGCCATTCGCGGCTCTATCGAGAGTCCAGGTGCGCGCTACGCTGCCATCTTCGGTGGATACCCGCTTCACGTCGCCGAGGTTGATCGGGAAACTTTGCAGGAACGTTGACGCTGCAATGAATCCTGGATGGGTTTGTGCCAGCCCGGTAATGTACCGATCCTGGGGTGGATTCCAGGCCTGATCGACCGATCCGTCCGAACGAATCCTGCCGAAAAAGTGCTTAGCAATCCCGCCGATCCCGAGAAAGCTGCCGCCGACGTACAGCGAGCCATCGTCGGCGAGCAACATGGCATAGACGTAACCACCCTGCACGCTGGGCCAAGTCGAATCAACGGTTCCGATGCCGCCTGCGCCAATCTTGGCGAGGCGAGAGCGTTGCACGCCAGACACGGACGTGAATCGACCTGCCGCGTAGACATCGACGTCTCTGTCGACAATGACTCGATCAACGATTCCGTTTGGCGAAGGATTCCAGTCGGGATCGACGTTGCCGTTCGGCATGACTCGCAGGAGGTTCCTGCGTTGCAATCCACCGCCCTTGAGGAATTCACCACCCACGATAAATCCACCGTCCGGCTGGACTGCCATCGAAGAGACCTTGCCAGGCTTTTCAGCATCGATGGCGGAGCCGATCACACCCAGCGCATCTGACTGCGCGAAACCCAGGGACTGAACTTCGCTCATGGTCGTGAACAGACCACCAATGGCGATTTTTTCACCTTGAGTGGCATCCAGCGCGTAGACGAAATTGTTCGACGACGGCAACCACGTCCAGTCGATAGCGCCATCGTCCACTCCCGTCGTCCGGACCTTGGCCAGATTTCCATAGGGAGGTGCTCCGAGAGGGCTGAAGCTTCCGCCGACGAACAGATCGCCGGAGGCGGATTGGGACATCGCCAGTACGTAGCTGATTGTTCCGATTGGTGGATACCAAAAATCGTCGACGACACCCCCGCCAAGTAACCTCGCAATTCCGCCCGTTTGTTGCGAACCGATATGTTGAAATTCTCCGCCTACGTACAACCGGCCTGAAACTTCGACGAGCAACGAATGGACGACGCCATCTGCGTCCGCACTCCAACCTGGATCCGCAATTCCAGTGGTTGCGGCGAGCCGCGCAAGGTTCAACCGCTGAACTCCGCCGATGTTCTGGAAATAGCCACCTGCGTAGACGAATCCAGTCGAATCGACCGCCAGCGCATGGATCGGGCCGTCCGCAGCGGCGTTCCAGCCTGAGTCGATTGCGCCGCTGCCACTCGTGGAAACCTTTGAAAGATATGACTGCGCGGGATTTCCTATCGCTGCAAATTCGCCGCCGAGGTATGCCGCATCGAAGCTCGGCGTGAATGCGATCGCAAGCACCGTTTCGTAGCCACCGTTCGATTGCGCCGGTGCCCAGACCGGATCGACCTGCCCATTCGTTGCGATCCTTGCGATCCCGAATCGGGCTTGGCCCTGGATGTTCAGGTATGCGCCACCCACGTAGACATTTCCGAGGCCATCTGCGCTGAGGACGTAGATGGTGCCGTCCGTATCGGCGCGCCAATTCGCGTCGAGAAATCCATCAGGCCCGATACGGGCCAGGTTTTTTCGCTGGACGCCGTTCACGGACGAAAACTCGCCACCGATGATCACGCCCTCATCCGCCTGCACGAGAACCGCGTATATCTTTCCGGCAAGGGCGAGATGGAGATCTGGTGTGGGCTGCAGCGCTTTTGGCGACGGCTCAGTTGCGAAGCAACCTGCCCAAGAGAACATGAATGCTGTGACGAAGACCAACGTACGAATCGAAGTTTTCATACTTGTGCAGGATTGCCGCGAAATCCGGGGCGTGGGTATGGGGATCCAAGAGTATATATTCAACCGACTCGCGCACGCTCTGTCCGAATGATTTCAGTCATGATTATTGGATAGAGGGTCGTTGCGATATTGCCGAAAATAGGCAAAGGTGGGTAAACGTCTGGCATTGGAAATACCAATGAAGAAAACTGTATTCGCCGCCATGGCATTCGGGTTGGGCATCAACGGACTTGCATCGAGTTCGGCTCATGCCCAAGTCCCGAACTATTCCAATTTCGAACTGCAGGCGCGCACCAACCTGCTGGTCAACGACAACGGCTGGAACCTGCCGCCGGGTTCGTCGTTCAACAGTATTTCCGCGAGCATCAACAACGACCGCACGGTCGCGTTTCCGGTGCAGATCGTGCCGATCAACGGCAGCCAGTCGAATACCGGAGTCGGGCTATGGGTCGGGGCGCACGGCGTGGGTGGCATCGTCGCCCTGCATGAGCCGCCGGTCGACGGCATTTCCGACCGGGTCAGCATCAATGGCGGTGGCGAAGTTGTCTATTACACCTACGAGGACGGCAGCAGCTATCGCCTGCGGCGCTACGATCCTGGAACGATGCAGTCGGCCATCGTCAATACCCTGCCTTTGACTCCGGTATCGTTCAGCGGGCATGTGATCAGCGACGCCGGCGTCATCGGTTACCGGGCGGGCCTGGGCTCGGGCTATGGCCTGGCCTCGACCGGGGCCGGCACTTCGCTGCTGCATATCGTCGATGCCAACGTGCAGCCGGGACCGTATGCGTTCATCTATACGCCGGCGATGAATGAAAGTCGCCTGATCGCCTGCAAGGTCAGTATCGGCGACGTCGACCACAACGAGATCCGCAGCTTCGCCAGCGACGGCAGCTACACGACGCTGGCGGTCGATACTGCGACGAATGCGGCTTCGCCGTACCGGCGTTTCGACAACGGACTTGCCTACAACAATGCCGGGCAGGTCGCGGTAGTGCTCAACCTCGATGCCGGCAACGTGCGTGCGGTCTACCGTTTCGCGCCGAACGGAGGTGGCGTCGATGCAATCGAGATCGCGCGCGTCGAGCCCACCGGCACGATCCGTAACATCGAATCGTTCGCACCGGCCATGAACGCGGCCGGCCTGGTCGTGTTCCGGGCCCGCGATGCCAATGGCCAGGCCCTGTATGCCGGCGACGGCACGACCCTCGTGCGCGTGATCGGCAAGGAGGATCCGGTCATGACCGATCTCGGCCCCGGCCGCATCGGCCAGCACATCGACAATCCGGATTCGTGGCCGATCTTCAGCGGCGCGCCAGGCATCAACGACCAGGGTGACATCGCCTTTATCGGCGCCCTGCATCCGGATGGCGACACCCAGGTCGAATGGGGCAGCGGCGTTTTCGTCGCCTATGCCGATGGTGATGCGATCTTCAGCGACGGATTCGACGGCCCGTAGCTGAATCGCCGGTGCGATCGTCGAGCGAATCTACGTGGGCTTGTCCGCTACCGTCAGAAGAAGGTTCCGTCCGAAATTTTTCACGACAGCCGCTCGACGCCGGCGACTCGTCTCCGAGCGAGCGCGTCATCAGCCAGTCTTCCTTGGATTCATTGCCGACCTCGAACAGGGTTTCCCCGACGATCTGGAATCCGTGCTTGCGATAAAAGGCGATCGCACCTGCGGATTCCTGCCAGACATTCAACCAGACCAGTGAAGCTCCACCCACTCTCGCCTGCCTCAGCAGATACTGCATGAGCTCGCTTCCGATCCCACTACGTTGAACTTTCGGAATCAGGTAGATTCGCCCGAGCTCTACCGCAACCTCCCCGAATTCGCGGGGTGCTGCAGTGGTCCAGCGCAACTGCGCGTAGCCTCGCAAGCCCGTGCGCTCCTCCACGAGCACCGTGTGAACGCCGGGATCCCTGATCTCCCTGAGCTGGATTTCCGGTGTGTAGCAAGCGTCAAGGAACTTGGCCAGGTTTTCCGCCGTCGTGCAGTGCCCATTCGCCGCCATGAATGTGCTGCGCATCAGAGCACTCAATGCGTGTGCGTCTGCCGGCCGCGCGACGCGCAAGTTGGGTACCGCAAGCTTCGTTTCGTTCATGCCTCTGGTTCCCCGCAACATGGGCCGCGACCGGCAGCAGACCGTGACTCGGGGATCCCCTCGACGATTCCGATCAGTAGCCAGGGCCCCCGCGAGCTCGCAAACGCAATCTCGCAATTCACGACACGATCGCGCCGCCACCAGGATTCGCTGAAGGTCAGGACGCCCGAGCTCACCTTGAGCGGTGCGCGGGCGTCGGGGACGTAAGCAGGCACGGGACCGAGAAGAAGTGCGCCAATGACTTCCTCGCGGCCGCGCCAACGCCGTCCATCCAGCTCGACGCACGCCTGCTCGGCGAGCAGATTTGCCAGACCTGCTGCGTCGCGTGCACCCAGCGAGCGCCCCAGCCGGCGTCTCAACATCAGCAGCTCTATCGCATCCATCGCGCTTGGAAATCGCTGTTCTCGATGCCCCGGATCCCGGTGGCTAGAGTTCGAAATCATCGCTGAAGATCCGATCATTGTCGGGCTCGACCTGGATCACCGGCCCAGGCTCCGAGGTATCGCCGTTGTTGCGGATGGCAATTGCCGTGAGCAGTTGACCAGGCAACGTTCCGACCGTGAAATCTCCTGAAAAGTGCTTCGGTCCGCCTGCGACTGTCAGGTATAGATACCCTATGCGCTCGCCCAGCTCACCGCGATTATTGCCAAATGCAGCCCTCTCCGCAGCATAGATCTCGACGATATAGACGTCGTCCTCGGCGTCGAGGTCACCCTCGACATGCAATTGCTGCCCACTCAGCCTGGCGACGAGGAGCTCCGGAAAATTCTGCTGCCGGTTGGATCCATCGTCTGAATCTCCCGGATCATTCGGCGTCGGCGTGTATCCGAAGATGATTGACGGATATCCCGACAAGGAGCGATCGTTGTCGCGAATCGAATTGCCCTGGATGCGGTTCGCGTATCCGGCCCCATTGAGGAATACCCCGGGCCCCTTGTGAAAGGCGATGCTGTTGGATCCGTACGCGAGTCCACCTACCGTATTCTGCGTGGCGCCAAAGGTGATCGCGATGCCGCTACCGGTACCGTTTCCGATGCCGCCCGTGCCATTCGGATAGGTACCGATCCTGTTTCCAGTGACGGAATTCCCTGATGCGACAGGCATCTGGTTGCTTCCTATGACTATGCCGGCGATGTTGTTTCCGCTGATCACGTTGCCCGCCACCAGGGCGTTCTGACCGCGCAACCAGACACCGTAGAGGTTCGGGGCGGGGGTCGAACCGTCGGCATCGAGCCCGATCAGGTTGTTGCGAATCTGCGGCGCCGCACCTCCGGTTACGCCGATTCCGCTCGCTGCACTGCCGCCCACGACGTTGCGCGCCGCAAGGTCCGAGCCGCCTACGACGGTGCCACTGCCTCCCGGACCGATCGATACCGCATCCAAGCCGAAGGCGCCGAGCTGCAAGCCGCTTCCCGCCAGGGAACCACCGAACTGACTGCCGCGTATCTGGTGATTGGAACCTGCCGGTAGATCGATGGCCGACCCCGAAAAATTGCCAAAGGCGATCCCTGAGACGCGCAGGCGACCACTGTTCTGCGAGACGCGCAGGGCATGCGTCGGTTGATTGGTCGTATTGCCCCGCACGGCCACACATAGTTTTGCATTGAAGGCGAGCTCCGATGTGTTCGGCATGCTGCCGTATTCCGAGTACCCGTCGAGGAACACATCCTTGGCGATATCAGGAAGGGGCGAGCCGAGGGTGATCACTCGAGGGCAAATCGTCGAGATATCGAACTTGATGCGGGTAGCCACCGGGCTGAGGTTGGCGTTGATGATGGCTTGGCGCAGCGAACCCGCTCCGCTATCGGCCGTGGTCGTTACGACTTGCAGCCCCGAATCATCGACGGCGGATTCGTAGGCGCCCGCATCGGGTCGCGTTCCAACAAGTCGCGAGTTCCGGTCGAGGTCGTAGGCCCAGAGTCCGCCAGCAACCGAGTTGGTGCCGAAATTGATGGCTGGCGAGGTGCTCTGCAGCCTCAGGTTTCCTGCCGCCGGGCTCACGAACATCGGGTCAGCGCTGATCGTCGTGCTGCCGAGGGTCGTCGATCCGCTGATCGTGCCGATCACGTTGTGATCGCTGAAGACGGACGTTCCCGCGGCGACGACGAGATCGACACCTGCGTTCGCCCAGAGGATGTTGTTCTGGAACGCCACTGGCGGCGAGGGACTGCCCGCCGCCTCCAGAAACAATCCGCCCATTGCGTTGTCCGACGAACCACTGCCGTACACGGTGTTGTGGGCCAGTACCAGCTTCGAACCCGCATTGCCCGAGTTGGCGACAGATGCGGCAAATATTGCCTGATTGCCCTGGAACAAATTGTTCTCGAGCCGAAGTTCGCCGTACCACCGCCAGCCGTAGCCGGCTTTGAATGCAGTATGCCCAACGACTCCGTTGACGATATTGTGCCGGAACACCAGGGTCCGATAAGCCTGGTCCGAGCTGGCGCGCAGGAATTGCAGCCCTCCACGGTATGATGGGCCGTTGAGCCCTGTGAATTGGATTCCCTCGATCAAACCGCCGCCAGGCAAGGTCAGTCGGATCGAGGTGTCATATCGACCGTGCCCCTGAAGACGGGTGTTCGACGGGTTGATCGTGCGCTGCGCGCAACCGGCGGTGTAGCCTCCGAGCAGCGACAGACTTCCGGCATGATTCGGCGTGTAGGTCAGACCTGTTGTACCGAGGTCGTAGTCAAGGTTCTGGACGAGCCGGATCGTATGATTTCCCGCAGAAAACTGAAGCAGTGCCAGTTTGCTGCGCAGATCCGAGACGCTGTTCACGCAGTAGTCGAGGGCATGAGCCGGGCGGGCAGCGGCCAACAGGCCTGCCGAGAAGGCAACCAGAATAGCAAGGATGTTTCGCATCGGATTCTCCGGATATTGCACGCGCTGCCATTGGCGCGTTGCGTTCGGGAAAATCTAGGCAGTCCGGCGGTTCCCGCCTATGGACGAATGTCCCGTCTCCGCTGGACTGGCCTGACGGATCCGACACGATGGCTGCGCTGATCGAACCCTCCTCATGTGAGGACGGACAGCCAAAGCGCACAGCGCGGCCCAGCCCGCCGGGCAGCGCCGACTTGCTTCAGTGCGCTGCTGGCTCCTGCGCATTGCGGACACCGCCCCGAGGTCGCTCCCAACCCATGCTCCGATTCAGCCCAGGCATTCTTCGATGGTGCGCGGGCGCCAACTCTTCGTCGCGGGCCGAGGGCACTTCGTATGACCGAGCAGTGCCTCAATGACCCCCGCCATCACGACCACAAGATCCTCGAGCTCGGTGATCCGTTGATCGAGGTCGGCGACGGGTCCGCCGACATGACCACCCTGGGCCGGGGCGCCCGCCTCACGGGGCCACTGCCGGTGCTCGGAGCAAGATGGATCCATGACAGGCCTCGTCATGCGGACGCTTCCAACTGCGATATCTGGCCCGAGCAAGTGACAGGATCCCTTCACGGGCGCCGCCCTGTGCAGTGGAAAAGACGCACGCGGATTCGCGGAAAGGGGACACATTTACGCCTCCAAAACGTTCTTCGCGCGCCAACAACAGGAGCGCTTCGGCCAGCAATCTAGGAGCCGGATGACCTGGCGGCCATGGACAAATGTCCCGTTGCCAATCGTGGCGGGATCGCTGTTGGTGCATTCTGCGGCGAGCGACCAGTGCCGGATTCGCAGCGTCTTGACCTGTCATTGACGGACCAAGCCTGGGTATCCATTGGGTTGGCCGGCGGCCGTGGCGCATGAAGGAGAGGCGCAGTTGCCGACTTGCAACAGCGGGAGCAGGCAAGGACGAGTCGCCCGAGCGATTGAACAAGCAGGTTCGACGCACCGCCCGCCCAAGTCCCGGATCGACCCGGGCGGGATCACGGCCATTCGCCTGCATGCCGAAATCCACCTTTGAGCGTTGGCAAGGATCGACCGTGTCAAACGCGTCCTTTCAATCCATGATCCCGCACCAAGGCGATCGCTTGCGCGCGCGAAGCCACGCCGAGCTTCTCGTAGATGATGGTCAGGTAATTACGCACGCTCTTTTCGCGAAGCCCGAGCGCTTCGGCAATCGTTGTGTTCGACTCGCCTCGGACCAGGCAGCCGAGGACGTCCCTCTCCCGAACCGTCAGATCCCAGAGGGCGGGCTGCGCCTGATCCTGTACCGGAGCGAGAAAATCATCGATGGCACGCGTGAGTACGGCCCAGGCGGGGTCCGATCTGCCCAGCACGTGAGCGCGACTCTCCAATGGAATAAAGCGGGCCCGCGGAATGCCTGCGGCGATCCGCTTTCCCTGCTCGAAAGGCACCGCCTCTTCATGGCGTGCGTGCAGGACCAGAGCAGGCATCCTCACTTTGGGAAGATGGGACCGAATGTCGATTTCGCCAAACGCTTCAAAAAGTCGAGCGGCCATTTCCGGCGTGGTCGTGGACCTGCAGGCCTCCACGAACGCATTGACTTCCATGCTTCCCGCGCCGGGAATGTGGAGTGCAGCAAACAGCTCCAGATAGGCATCAGTGCCTGAGTCCCATCCGAGTCGGATCAGTTCTGCGAGCGCGGACGACCTGCGTCGGGTCGACATGGACTCGCGGCGATTCCAGCCCTGGGCGTAGGCACCGTAAACAACGAGCTTGCGCACGCGATCCGGGTGGCGGCAGGCATACTCGATCGCAACTGCGCCGCCTTGCGATATTCCGACCAGGTCGAAACGCTGCTCGCCCGAGTAGTCGGCAACCGCCTCGAGATCTTCGAGCATGCGTTCGAATGACACGTCGGGCACTTCACGATCGGACAGGCCGGTACCGCGTTCGTCGTAGCGCAGCAGGCGGCGACCGCTTGCGAGCCCCTCGATCCAGTGAGACCAGATAGGACTATTGCGATCCTTCTCGATGTGGGTAAGCCAGTTGGCGGCCTTTATCAGCAGCGGGCCCTTGCCGCATGTCGCTGTCGCCAAGCGCGTGCCGTCGCGAGACAATGTAAACTCGATATGTTCCATGCTCGCATCTGTAGGCTGAAAAAGGTCCATCCCCGTGCGCCCCGGTTTTCCTGATGGACGGAGCCGACTGGCGGCAACTCACGACCCTGCAGAGAATCGACGCCGTCTCCGGATTCCTGAATGCAGGGAATTCTAGGGAGGGTCTGATCAAGTAGCAAAGTCGTCATGGCGTT
>JAHCAR010000039.1 GCA_019634795.1 Dokdonella sp. | reverse complement strand
GCCGGTGACGTCGCGTATGAAGAAGTTGGTCTCGTTTCCGGCGACGTCCCAGATCTGGGGTGTGTAGCCTCCGCTGGCATTCTGGTCCAGTCGCAAGCCAGGGGTGTCTCCGTCCACGGCGTGAAGATTGAGGACCGGAGTTGCCGTACCGAAACCGACATCGCCATTGTTCAGAACATGCAGTGCATCGGTCGGCGCGCCGGCGTCGACCTTGAACGGAAAGCGGTTCGAATCGACATCCTGTATGGCGAAATAGCTGGCGCCGCCATTGGCGGAATCGTTGGCGACCAGGGTCCAGTCATTGGTCGGGAAGGTACCGACGCTGGTGTCGGTAAACGTGATCCGCGTATTGTTTTCCTTGAGCCGGATCGTATCGAAGCCGAAGTTCTCATTGTTGACGCAGTCCAGGCCCGTACAGGCGCTGCCCTGGACGATCAGGTCGTCGGCGATGACCTGATCATTCGGCACTTCGCCGGGGTCGCCGACATTGCCGGGACCAGGATCGTCGACCAGGGCCGGTTCGGTCGGCACGAACAGGCCGCCCTGTACCGACAGCAGGCCGGAACTCGCCGGAATCGACGTTGGCCAGCCCGGAACGGGACTGGTGTCGCCGGCCGCACGACGCTGCGCGGCCAGCGCCTGCAGGGCCTCGGGAATGGCAGGCGCGAAGGTCAGTTGCCAGTGATAGACCCCGTCTCCACCGAGCATCGACGGATTGACCACGACGCTCTGGCTGGCGGTAAACGTGAAATGGCGACTACCACGGGGGCCACTTACGCTGAGGGTTGCGCCAGCGGCGCCATCGGGGCGCTGCCACTGATGGCTCGAAGCATCCTCGGCATGCGAATGTACAGAGGCGAACAGACCGGCAAAGACAAGGCTGAGAGACAACAGACGTGCACGCATTTTCGAACCCCCTGGATACAAGACTCAATCAACGGGGGAAATGCGGGAATCTATTCGGACGAATCCCCTGCCGACCCTGACCATCCCCTGTACCCTTCAGGGTAGCGTCTCGGACCGATATGTCAAAGGCGGGACCGCTCCGTGCAGATCGCGGCTACGCGCCGAATGGAGCCAGGCACTCGAGCCAGTTCATGTCCAGGGATTCACGGACCGCGCAGTCGAACGGTCAGGCCCTTGAGGAAATTGCGCAGGATCTGGTCACCGCAGGGCCGGAAATGCTTGTGCCCGGGCTGGCGAAACAGGGCTGATAGTTCCGGTTTCGACAGCGGAAATCCGGCCTGCTCGAATATTTCATGCATGTCGATGTCCTTGAGCGCGAATGCAACACGCAATTTCTTCAGCACGACATTGTTGGTCACGCGCCGGACCAGCGGCCGTGGCGGCAGGCTTTCGTCGCGGCCGCGGAAATGCACGACGAGGCCATCGAGGAAGTGGGCCATGATCCGATCACTGCAGACCAGGTAGCCTTCCTCGTCCTCCTTCCTCAGCATGGCCTGGACGTCGACCTTGCCGATGCCGAGGCCCGGATCCGACAGAGTGATGATCTCGGCGACCCTGGCGTCGCCGAGATCGAGCATGTAGCGGATGCTGCGCAACACGTCGTTGTGGGTCACCGTGGAGTCCTTGTCGGTGAATCCGTGCCCCGGCAAACCATGTCGGCGCGCAAGTCTATTTGGCCAGCTCGTGGAGATAGTCAACGAAGGACATGACGGCGCCATCGTAGCCGCGCACGGCGGGGTTCGACGACTCGATCACGTAGTACTCGTCCGGTGCGTGCGCTCCGCTGCCATGACCGAGTCCGAAGTGACCCGAGGCCAGACTCAGCGGCGGATCGGTGAAGACGAAGCCCGGGTACGAACCGGCATTGCGCGGCCACAGCATCGGCTTCAGGCCGACCCGCCGCAGCACGTCCATCTGCGCCTGGATCAGGCGCGCATCCGATCGCGTGCTGGTCGGGTCATAGCCACCGCTGACATTGACCTCGATGTCGCCGTAGCCGCGCTTGGCCAGGTGCGCCTTCAGCGCAGCGACTGCATCATCCATCTTCATGCCCGGCACGAGGCGCATGTCGAGCTTGGCGACGGCGCGGTGCGGCAGCACGGTCTTGCCGCCCGGCCCGGTGTAACCGCCGACCAGGCCCTCGATGTTGACCGTGGGTTGCGAGACGAGGCGCTCGTAGGCAGCCTGCAAGGGCAGATCGTCGATCCAGTACGAAACGCCGAGTTGCTTCTTGAGGTTCTCCTCGCTGCGCGTCGCTATCGACGCCGCGATCATGGCCTTGTGTTCGGCACTGATCGGCGGCGCGACCGGATAGTTGTCGATGGTGATCGTGTTGCCGTCATCGGAGACCAGCGTGTCGAGGGCCTTGACCAGGCGCCAGGCCGGGCTATCGACCATGGCCTTGAGCGAGGAATGGATGTCCTTGGCCGGTCCGCGCCCCCACTTCTCGCCGCTGGCGACGAGCTCGAGTTCGACGACGCCCTTGGCGCCGAGACTGACCGTGACATTGCCATCGAGATCCTGCGAGGCCGAAGGCATGAACACGCCGATGGTCCTGGCCAGTGCCGCTTCGACCTCGGGCCGGTGCACGAGCTGGCCGATATGCGGCGACCCGATCTCCTCCTCGCCTTCGGCAACGAGGACGAGGTTAACGGGCATCTTCTTTCCGGCACCACGAATCGCGTGCAGAGCGGCCAGGAAGGCCGACTCCGGCCCCTTCTGGTTGACCGCGCCGCGACCCATGATGACCTTGCCGACGCCGGCCTTGTCGACGATGCGCGCCTCCAACGGCGGCGAACTCCATTCGGCCGGATCGAACTGCTTGACGTCGTACATGAAGTACAGTCCGACGGTCTTCTTCGCGCCCGCATCGAGAGTGGCGAACACGCCGGGCTTGCCGTCGGTCTCGAGAATTTCGACTTTCTGGAATCCGGCATCGCGCGCCAGCTTCGCCATGTACTCGACACCTTCGCGTGAATTGAGGTTTTCGGCGGCGATCGACGGCAAGGCTATCCAGTCCTGCAGGCGCTTGACCGACGCATCGTGCTGTTTCGCGA
Organism: Dokdonella sp.; assembly: GCA_019634795.1. Classification (GTDB taxonomy): domain Bacteria; phylum Pseudomonadota; class Gammaproteobacteria; order Xanthomonadales; family Rhodanobacteraceae; genus Dokdonella. The sequence continues at coordinate 6,425 of JAHCAR010000039.1, read as the reverse complement.
CTTCGCGCTTGATCGCATCAAGGTCAGCCTTGCCGGCATGCGAAACGCCGGCCCCGAGCAAAAGCACGGCAGCGGCCATGGCGAGCGCCAGCCGACGAACGTCGAGCAGGCGGTCGCGTCGAGACGAATTCATCAGGCACCTCACTTGTTTGTTGGTGGCGAGGCGCAGACGATACCATCACCAGTGACAAGCGGGAGCCGCCTGCTCCGCTCAAGGCCCGCCGCCGAATCGCGGCTGGCGCCGTAGCAGCGTCAGCGACCCAACATCCACGATCATCGAGCTCTCCTTCCACTCATCGGGAACCCGCCATGTCGCGTCGTGATTCGCTGCCCCTTCTGTTCGCATGCATCGTCGCGCTCACTGCCTGCTCGGCCACCCTGCCCGATGCGCCAACCCCACGCCACGAACTGCTGATACGCAACGGCGTCGTTTACGACGGCAGCGGGGCCAATCCGCGCCGGGTCGACCTTGCCGTGGACGCCGGTCGCATCACCGCCGTGCTCGCGCCGGAATCGGCGAACGAGGCCGACAAGGTCATCGACGCCAGGGGCAAGGCCGTCGCACCTGGCTTCATCAACGTGCTGAGTTGGGCACCCGAATCGCTGATCGCCGATGGCCGCGGCATGAGCGACCTGCGCCAGGGCGTGACTCTCGAAATTTTCGGCGAAGGCTGGTCGATGGGGCCGCTGAACGCGGCGATGAAGGCCGACGCGCTCAAGCAGCAGGGCGACATCCGCTATGCGATCGAGTGGACCACGCTCGGCGAGTATCTCGACTACCTGGTCGCTCGCGGCATCACGCCAAACGTCGCATCGTTCGTCGGTGCGACCACGGTACGCATCCATGAACTCGGCGAAGGCAAGGTCAAGCCCGATGCGCGGCAGCTATCGCGGATGCAGGATCTCGTCCGCGAGGCGATGGCGCAAGGCGCGCTCGGGGTCGGTGCTTCGCTGATCTATCCGCCGGCGTTTTTTGCCGACAGCGAGGAACTGGTCGCGCTGGCCAGGGCCGCCGCCGAATCCGGCGGCGGCTACGTCGCGCACATGCGCAGCGAGGCCGACAGGCTTCCGCAGGCGCTCGAGGAAACCATCGCCATCGGCCGCGCGACCGGTGCGCATGTCGAGGCCTACCACCTGAAGGCGGCCGGCGAGCGCAACTGGCCGAAGATGGCGCAGGCGATCGCCCGCATCAACGTGGCACGCAGCGAAGGCGTCGATATCGGCGCCAACATGTATGCCTACACTGCCGGCGCGACCGGTTTGACCGTGGCCCTGCCGCCATGGGTCCAGGCCGGCGGCCACGACGCCATGATCGCGCGCCTCAAGGATCCGCAGATCCGCGCGCGCGTGATGGCCGAAATGAAGACCGACAGCGACGCCTGGGAAAACCTGCGCCTGCTCGCCGGCGACGACTCGCGCGTGCTGTTCATCGGATTCAGGAACGAAGCCCTGAAGCCGCTGACCGGCAAGTCCCTGGCCGAGGTCGCGCGCATGCGCGGCACATCGGCCGAGGACACCATCATCGACCTGATCATCGAGGACGATTCGCGCGTCGACACCGCGTTCTTCCTGATGAGCGAGGACAATGTCGAGCTTGGCCTGGCCCAGCCCTGGGTCAGTCTTGGCTCCGATGCCGAGTCCTCGGCCCCCGAAGGTGTGTTCCTCAAGGCCAGCACGCATCCGCGCGCCTACGGCAACGTGGCACGCTTTCTCGGCCACTACGTGCGCGAGCGCAAGCTCATGAGCCTGCAGGAAGCGATCCACCGTCTAGGCGGACTGCCCGCGCAAAACTGGAAGCTGCGCGATCGCGGCTGCCTGGCGCCGGGCTGCCATGCCGACATCGTCATCTTCGACCCGGCCACGATCGACGACCATGCCACATACGCCGCGCCGATGCAGTACGCCACCGGTGTCAGCGACGTGTTCGTCAATGGCATCCAGGTACTGCGCGACGGCGAGCATACCGGCGCGATGCCGGGTCAGGTCGTGCGTGGCCCGGGCTGGCGCGGCTGGCAGGAGGCGAGATCGAAGCGGCCCGCTTCACCCTGACCGCCAGCCGGACATCCGGCCCGATGGATCATTCGAAGCCATCGGCGAAGATGCATTCGGCAGCGCCGCCGCAGCCAGCGGGAGGAAATGGATCCGAGTAGCGCGGATCGCTGAGGAATGCGCTATCGGTCAGCGTATTCATGAACGCCACCAGGGCCTGTTTCTGGGCCGCGCTCAAGTTGAGACGGATCGGGTTGCCGTTGGGCAGGCGCAGGCGGTTGTCGAGATTCGGGTGCGGCTGCACGCCCGAGTTGTAGTGTTCGACGACCTCGGCCAGCGTAGCGAAGCGACCGTCATGCATGTAGGGCGCGCGCACACCGACGTTGCGCAGCGAGGGCACCTTGAACGAGCCGAGGAAGTTCGGCGTGCCGAAGGTCTCGAAGGCGCCCTGGTCGGCACTCGTGTCGGCATCGAGGCCATTGTTGATCGGGCCGTTCTGGTCGTTGACGAAGGCCTCGGTGGCGTGACAGCCGCCGCAGCCGGCACCGCCGTTCTGCGGCGGCATCAGGAACAGGTTCTTGCCCTGGTTTTCCTGTGCGGTGAAATTCGGAAACGGCTGGTTGAAGTTGGCCACCATGGCCCTGCCCTGGTCGTAGCGGCTGGTGATCGATACCAGGCTGCGCACGAACTGGGCCAAGGCCTTGCCGATGCGATCGGCGGTGATCGCCGGGTCGCCGAAGGCGGCGGCAAAAAGGCCGGGGTAATAGCTCTTCTGCGCCAGGCGGGTTTCGAGTTCGGGCAAGGTCATGCCCATTTCGACCGGGTCCTGGATCGGCGTAAGTGCCTGGATCTCGAAGGTCTGCGCGCGCTCGTCCCAGAAGGCGCGGCCGCGTTGGTAGAAGCGCGCCTCGCTCAGGCCCATCGAGTGGCGGCGCGTGTTGCCACCGGCAAAGCCGACACTCAGGGTCCGCGCATCGGAGAATCCACGCGCCTGCTCGTGGCAGGAGCCGCACGCTACCGTGCCGTTGGCGCTCAGGTCCTTGTCATAAAAGAGCACACGCCCGAGCGTCGCGCCGTTGCTCGTGGTCGGATTGGTCGCCGGCGTGTTGTCGTGATCGATGACGGCGATCTGGGTCGGCGATCCCGGCACGGCCGGGATGAAGAAATAGGTCGGCAGGTTGACGAAATAGTCGTAGGGCGGAGACGGCAGGATCGGATCGCCCTGGTCGGCGCGGGCCGCGCTCAAGACCAGGCAACCGAACAGCACTCGTGCAGCAAGACCGGTCAGCGATGACATGGCTTCTCCCCGTTTGCGAAACTGTCGTGCATGCTAGGCGCGGCCCGTGCAGGCATTGCACAGGAACTGTGGAGAATTCGTGGAAGACGACCCGGACCTGTCGCTCTCGGATTCGGACGGCCAGCGAGTCGACGCTGCGTCGGTTCCTATTTCTGCACTGCCACCGGCAGTGGCGCGATGGCCAGGCTGCGCTCGGGATCGCCGGTTGCGCCGGTCAGCATGTTCGGTGGCAGGTGGCCGACGTCGCCGACCGCGATGACCTTGAAGCGCCCGTCCGCCTCGACCCGGATCCGGGTCATGCTGGCATGGCCGATCGACATCTCGAGCCACGCTGCCGTGTCGACACCGAGCGCACGCGTGACCATGTAGCGGATCACGTTGCCATGGCAGACCAGCATCTCGGTGCGCTCGCTACCGGCGGCCGGTTTGAAAACCGACTCGAAAAGCCGATCGAGTTGAGCCTTGCAGGCAGCGAGGTCCTCGGGCTTCTCGTCCTTGACGATTTCGCTGCGGCGGGTCGGCGGCGTGCACTCGGCAAGATCGTCGAGGACGCTGAATTTCCGCCCAGGAAAATCCGCCGCAATCGTCGCCGCGGTATCGCGAGCCCTCTGCAGGGGACTCACGTACAGAGTGTCGAACGGCACCGGCCAGCCGGCCAGTCGGGCCCCGATCAGATGCGCCTGGGCGACGCCGAGCGGCGACAGGCCGGGGCCCAGTGCAGGGTCGGCGGCGGGATCGGCCACGTAATGGCCATGCCGGATCAGAATGAGATTGCGCGCGGCCGGCGCCGGCTTGGCCGCTTCGGCGGCCGCAGCCGGCGCGGCCAGCAGCGCGATGAGGATGGCAATGAGGAATCTGTTCATCGGCGCAGTATCGCCCAATTGCCATGGTCGGAACCAATCCATCGGCGAAGCTCGCCGCTGAGGCCTCCCGCGTCCGCTTCCTGCAAACCGGCATCGGGAGAGCTCCGGGCACCTTTGCATCCGGGTTTTTCCCGCTGCGTCCGCCTGGCTTGCGGACTGCCGATGTCGACGATCGAGCGGAGCCAGCGCGGTACGACACCAGTCTTGCGACGGAGTACGCCTCCATCCCTCGACGGGTGCTGAAGGAATGCATCGCTCTCTAGACTGCCGGACGCCCGGTCCAGCCTCACCCTTGGAGCACCCATGTCGAGAGTCATGCAGCGCAGCGCCCTGGTCGCCGCCATCAATATTGCAGCCTTTTCCGCGCCCCTGGCCCTGGCCGAAGAGATGGTCGAGCAAGCCGTCGGCGAACAAGAGCGCGGTAGCGGCAAGGCCAGCGCCACTAGCACCGCAGTCGGCAAGGATGCCCTGCTCGTCGATGCGCCGTGGACTACCGAGGCGATTCGCGTCAGCGCCCGCGGAACGGCCAACGACTGGCCCTCCGCGCTGGCCACCGAACTGATCGACGCCGATGAGGCGATTGCCGCGCCAGCCGACTTCCAGGACCTGGTCACGCGCGTTCCTGGCGTCGGTGCGACCGGACAGAACGGCATTTTCGAAACCTTCTCGATTCGCGGCAGCGGCGCCAACGGCACCCTGATCCTGGTCGGCGGCATGCCGATCACGGCGCAGCGCCGGGCCGGCATTCCGGTCGCGTTCGTCGAACCGAGCCTGCTCGGTGACATCAACGTCACGCGCGGCCCGGCGGTCGTGCATTTCGGCCCCGGTGCGCTGGGTGGCGCGATCTCGATCGAACCGCGCTGGTTCGACACGAGCTTCGTGCAGGCCGGCTATGCGACATCGGGCGATGAAACCGCCTTGACCGCGGGTACCGGCTCGTCCGACTACTCGGTCGCCGTGGCCCGGCACGAGGCCGGCGACAGCGAGGCGCCCGACGGCACCCCGCTCAACACGAGCTACCGACGCGAGAGTGCCTCGATGCAATACCGCACCCGCCTCGGCAACTTCGATGTCGATGCCCTGCTGATGCCATCGCGCACCGAGAACATCGGCAAATCCAATTCGCGTTTTCCGGCACGCGACACGACCTATCCGGAAGACAGCCATACACTGGGCCGCCTGCGCCTGCGCCACGCCAGTGGTTTCGAGGCAACCGTGCACGCTCACGATCAATACCTCGGCACCTGGAACCGCAGGCCCGGTTCGCCGGACACCTTTGCCGGAGTCAGCAGCACCGATGTCGGTGCGACTGCCCAGCAGACCTTCGTCCTCGGCGATTTCACCAACAACGTCGGCGTCGAGTATCTTGGCCGCCGCGATGTCGATGGCTACAGCGCATCGGGCAATGTCCTCGAACGCACGTACAGCCTGAAGAACGGTGAGGAAGACGCGTGGTCGCTGTTCGCCCTGTCCGACTGGCAGGTCAACCCGGCGCTCGCCTTCGAATTCGGTGCACGCACGACCTCGATCGACCAGACCCAGGCCGGTGCCGACTCGAGCGATTCCGCCTCGGCCGTGACGGCCGGCGCGATATGGTCGCCGAACGCGAACAGCCGCTGGACTCTCAACCTGTCCTCCGGCTACCGCTTCGCTACGCTCGAGGAGCGCTATTTCACCGGCGTCACCGCACAGGGCGAGATTGTCGGCAATCCGGAGCTCGGCGCCGAACATTCACGAGGGATCGATATCGGCTATTCCGCCCATGCCGGCGGCTGGGGCGGCGAGATCCATGTCTGGCGCAATCGGGTCAAGGACCTGATCCAGCTCGTCGACATCAGTGGCGATATCAACGGCTACACCAACGTCGGCAAGGCGACGCTGCACGGTGGCGAGGCCATCCTCGGCTGGATGCCGACCAACGAACTGAGCTTGCGCGGCAGCGTCGCCGTGGTCCGCGGCACGGACGACACGGGCCAGCAACTCTATGGGATCCCGCCGGTCACGGCCGAGTTCGAGGCCCGCTACCGCGGCCCGAGGTTCGACTTCGGCGCGCGCTACAGTCATCGCTGGAGCGTGACCCGGCCCGGCTTCGAAGAACTCGAGCGCGATGCCGTCGACGTCGTCGACGCCGACTTCCGTTACCGCTTCTCGCCCTCCTTCAACGTGCAGTTCTACCTGCGCAATGCCTTCGACAAGCGCTATTACGCAACCGCCGACGAGCTGTCGACCTTCGCACCGGAGCGTTCGATCGGCGTCAATGCGCGCTGGACCCTGCA
>JAHCAR010000038.1 GCA_019634795.1 Dokdonella sp. | reverse complement strand
ACGCTCAGGGCGAACGGTCATCGTTTGGCTGAGCGTTGAGGCTAATCAGGTTCACTGATCGAAATCCGGGCGGGGTCCGCGATGCGGGTTCCCGTCCATTGCCGGTGAAAGGATTTCCGCGGCTTGCCGGTTGATTGCTTGCGTGCGGGGCATTCCTGAATGCGGGAATTGTCTGATGCGCGGTAAGCTGCGCTGTTGACGTTGCAGGAGCGCCTTCGGACGCGATGCTTTCGGATGGGTTGCGAGAGAGAGCATCGCGCCTGAAGACGCTCCTACAATGCAACTTGCCTTCCCGGACCGGCTACCAACATGTCCATCCTGATCGTTCATTGCAGCTGCGCCGCCGACGGCAGCGCCGCGGCCATCGCCAGGACCCTGGTCGAGGAGCGCCTGGCCGCCTGCGTGTCGGTGCTGCCGGGCATGCGCTCGACCTTTCGCTGGCGCGGCGAGACGCATACCGACGAGGAGGTGCTGATGCTGATCAAGACCACTGCCGAACGCTATCCGGCCCTGGCCGCGCGCCTGCTCGAGCTGCATCCGTATGAACTGCCCGAGATAATTGCGGTCGATGTCAGCGTTGCCCATGCGCCCTACGCAGAATGGGTCGCGCAGCAGGTCGGTCCGTCCTGATGCGCCCCCTGCCTCGCCAGCGACCGCATTGCCCCAGCCACCGGAGCCGTCCCTTGATACGTTTTGTCATTGCCAGTGCGCTGGCCCTCCTCGCTTTCGCCAACGTCGCCCATGCCCAGGAACAGGATGGCCTGCTGCCGGTCGAACAGGCCTATGTGCTGAATGCCGAAATCGTCACCCCGGGCGAGATTGCCCTGCATTGGCGGATCGCAAAGGACTATTACCTCTACAAGGGCCGGATCAGCGCGAAGTCCACCCAGGCCGGCCTCCAACTCGGCGCGCTCGATCTGCCGAAGGGCATCGAAAAGCACGATGAGTTCTTCGGCGACGTCGAGATCTACCACGATGCCATCGAAGCCCGCCTGCCCTACCAGCGGACCGATGGCGGCAACGGCCCGGTCGAACTCACGGTCACCGTGCAGGGCTGCCACGAGACCGATCCGAAGATCTGCTACCCGCCGCATCCGACCCGACTCTCGTTGACCGAGCCGGTCGCCGAAACGGCAGCCGCACCGAGCGCGCTGGCCGAGAAACTCGCGGCCGGCAGCGTCCTCGGCAGCGCGCTCAATCCACTCGACGAGGAAGAAGCGCTGCCGCCCGAGCAGGCCTTCGTGTTCGAGGCGATCGAGATGAGCCCGACCGAGGTCCTCGCCCGCTGGACCATGCCCAAGGGCTATTACCTGTACCGCGACAAGAGCAGCGTGCGGGTGGCCGACGCCAGCGGCGTCGAACTCGGCGCGCCACAGTGGCCGCCCGGCGTCGACCATACCGACGAGCACTTCGGCACGGTCGTCGTCTACTACAACCAGGTCGAACTGCCGATCGCCCTGAAGCGCCCGGACGGCCAGGCGCAGACGATCCAGTTGCTCGGCGAATACCAGGGCTGCAAGGAAAACGGCATCTGCTATCCGGTCATGCAGCACACGGTGACGGTCGACCTCGAAGCGGCCAGCGCCGAGCAGCTGGCCGAGGCCGCGAAGAGCTTCGTCGCCGCGCCAGTGCCCGCGGCCGAGGCCGCCAGCGGCGGCCTGGCCGACAATGCCCTGCGCACGCAGCCGCCGAAGGCGACCGCGATCGGCATCCTCGCGGCGCTGCTGTTCGCCCTGCTCGGCGGCATCATCCTCAACCTGATGCCCTGCGTGCTGCCGGTACTCTCGTTCAAGGTCGTCGGCCTGGCCCAGAGCGGCGAAAGCCTGGCCAAGGCCCGCAGCCACGCGCTCTGGTACACCGCCGGCGTGCTGACCTCGTTCGCCGCGATCGGCCTGCTCGTGATCGCGCTGCGCGCGACCGGCCAGGCGCTGGGCTGGGGCTTCCAGCTTCAGCAGCCGGCCTTCGTCGCGATTCTCGTATACGTGCTGCTGGCGGTCGGACTGAGCCTCTCGGGCGTGTTCACGATCGGCGCCAGCCTGGCCGGCGCCGGCCAGGGCCTCGCCTCGCGCTCGGGACCGGCCGGCGACTTCTTCACCGGCGTGCTGGCCTGCGTGGTCGCCAGCCCGTGCACGGCGCCGTTCATGGGCCCGGCCCTGGCCTTCGCCTTCGCCTCCTCCTCGATCGTCGCCCTGCTGGTCTTCCTCGCCCTCGGCCTCGGCCTGGCCCTGCCGTTCCTGCTGATCGGCTTCGTCCCGGCCCTGGCCTCGCGCCTGCCCAAACCCGGTGCCTGGATGGAAACGCTCAAGCAGGTGCTCGCCTATCCGATGTACCTGACCGGGGTCTGGCTGGTCTGGGTGCTCGGCAAACAGCGTGGCGTCGATGCGATCGGCCTGGTCCTGTTCGGCGCGGTGATCCTGGCCCTGGCCCTGTGGTCGATGGAGCGCGGGCGCTGGAAAGGCGGCATCGCCTCGCGCGTGATGGCGGTGATCCTGCTGCTGGCCTCGCTCGTGCCGGTCTGGATGATCACCCGCATCGAACCGCCCTCGAAGACACTCGACGCCTCGGAAACCGCGATCGCCTATTCCGCGGAGAAGCTCGCGGCCCTGCGCGCCGAGGGCCGTACCGTTTTCGTCAACATGACCGCCGACTGGTGCGTGACCTGCAAGGCCAACGAGAAGAGCGTGCTCGGCACGGACCGCTTCGAAGACGCGCTGAAGCGCAGTAGCGCCGTCTACATGAAGGGCGACTGGACCAATGTCGATCCTGAAATCACAGCCTTCCTGCAGCAACATGGCGCGGTCGGCGTGCCCCTGTACGTGGTCTTCCACGGCAACGAGGGCAACGGCACGGTGCTGCCGACGGTGCTGACCGAAGGCGTCGTCGAGGCCGCGCTGGGCGCTCCGTCGCCGTGACCGGCGCCATTGTCATGCTGATTCTGCAAACCCTGGACTGAGCCCGCTCGCGCATGTTCAATCGGACCAACCTGCTGATCATTCTGCTGGCCATTGCCAGCGCCGGCCTCGGCCTCGGCCTGAGCGCCCTGCTGCGCCCGGCGCCGGACCCTCTGCCGGTGGCGCCACGCACGCACAGCGCGGCGCTCGCGATCGGCGACGCCGCCGGCGCGATCCGCCTGCCCGATCGCGACGGCAAGCCGCGCAGCCTGTCGGAGTGGAACGGCAAGCTCGTCGTGCTCAATTTCTGGGCCAGCTGGTGCGGACCGTGCCGCGAGGAAATGCCGATGCTCGACCGCGCGCGCTCGCGCTACGCGGCACGCGGCGTCGAGGTGATCGGGGTCGCCGCCGAGGAGGCGCCGGCCGCGCTCGCGTTCCTCGAGCAGCGCCCGGTGTCGTATCCGATCCTGATCAACTCGCCGGAAGATCCACCCGACATCTCGCTGACCCTCGGCAATACCCAGAGCGTGTTGCCGTACACGGCGCTGATCGGCCGCGACGGCCGCATCCTGGCGACGCGCATGGGCAACTTCAGCGAGCAGGCGCTCGATGACTGGATCACGCCGTATCTTTGAACAGCCGTCGCGCAAGCTGCAGCACTGCGTTCCCTGGTCGGCCCGATGCCGATTGCGACGCCCGACCCGGCTTACCCTGCTCCGTTGAACTCCCTCGTCACAGGACTTCCCGCCATGTCGACCCCCGCCTACGCCGCCGCCACTGCCAAAGCCCCGCTCGCGCCCTGGAGCATCGAGCGTCGCGCCCCGAAAGCGCATGACGTGCAGATCGACATCCGCTACTGCGGCGTCTGCCATTCCGACATCCACCAGGCCCGTGCCGAATGGGGCGGCGGCATCTTTCCGATGGTGCCCGGGCACGAGATCGTCGGCCAGGTCAGCGCGGTCGGCGCTGCGGTGACCCGCTTCAAGGTCGGCGACACCGTCGGCGTCGGCTGTTTCGTCGATTCGTGCCGCGAGTGCGCATCCTGCCGCGAAGGCGAGGAACAGTATTGCCAGAAGGGCATGACCGGCACCTACAACAGCTTCGAACGCGGCACGCGCACGCCGACCTACGGCGGCTATTCGACGCGCATCGTCACCGACGAGAACTACGTCCTGCGCATCCCCAAGAGCATCCCGCTCGATCGTGCCGCACCGCTGCTCTGTGCCGGCATCACGGTCTACTCGCCGATGCGCCACTACGGGGTCAAGGCCGGCGACTCGGTCGCCGTGGTCGGCCTCGGCGGCCTCGGCCACATGGGCGTCAAGATCGCCCGCGCGATGGGCGCCAGGGTCACCGTGCTGAGCACCTCGCCGTCGAAGAAGGACGATGCGCTCAAGCTCGGCGCCGACGATTTCGCCGCGACCTCGGATCCGAGCGTGTTCAAGAACCTGGCCGGTACGTTCGACTTCATCCTCGACACGGTTTCCGCGCCGCACGACTACAACGCCTACCTCGGCCTGCTGCGCCGCGACGGCACGATGATCCTGGTCGGCATGCCCGACAAACCGGTGCCGCTCTCGGCCGGGCCGCTGATCATGGGCCGCCGCAAACTGGTCGGCTCGCTGATCGGCGGCATCCGCGAAACCCAGGAAATGCTCGACTTCTGCGCCGAACACGGGGTCGCCTCGGACATCGAACTGATCCCGATCGCCCGCATCAACGAGGCCTACGAACGCATGATCAAGGGCGACGTCCGCTACCGCTTCGTCATCGACTGCGCAAGCTTCTGAGCAACACCGCAATCGCTTTCCGGCCCGCGGGCGAGGCCGCGGGGACCGCAACGACGGAAGAACTGGGATCCAGCCGGCGACAGGCCCATCCCAGCCAAGCGGTTGAAAACAGGCCTTTGCGCAATCGGCGCGCAAGGATGGCCCCTGCGGCGACCCTACTCCGTGTTCCCCGATGTGGTCGGCCATCGCGCGCTTGCGGTAGCCGGGTCCGCCGTGGAGGCACCCGTCATGAATGTTCGTTCCCCCGCATTGCCGACTGTGTTGGCTTTCCTGCCGAGCCTGCTGCTTGGCCTGTTCATGCTTTCGCTGCTGGCGCTCGCCCGTCCGGCACATGCCCAACCCGAGATCAGTGCCATTCCGGCCAGCTTTTCGAAAGGCGCCCGAATCAAGGTCAGCGCTTCCGGACTCGCCACGTCGGGCAACTACCGCCTGCGGCTGGAGGAGGCACGACCCGGAACCGCCGAATTTGATCTGGCCGACTTTTCGAGCGGCGCGAGCTCGTCTGCGATTGTTCCAGCGACCATTCCGAGCGCAGCTGCCGGCAACTACGACATTGTCCTGTACCGGGTGCAGATCGGTCTCGTACAGCAAGCCAGCACGCCGGTCAGCGTGACACTCGCGCCGGCCGTCACCCTGACCCCGAGCCAGGGCGCACCCGGTCGCAAGATCGCGGTGGTCGTGAGCAATCTGAAAACCGGCATGCTGCGGGTGAACTATGCCGGATCGACCATCCTCGGCCCTGTAGCGGTCGGCACGTCCTACAGCGGAGCCTTCCTGGTTCCCGGCGATCGGCCCAGCCCGCTGCCTGCAACGGTGCCGATCGTGGTCGAGAACCTGGTTGGACGGCTGGTCGTCGGTCGCACCACGCTCAACTTCCAGGCACTCGCTCCGTCGGGATTGCCGCAGCTCGGCTTCCAGCAGCCGCAGATTCCGACCGGTCAGATAGCGCCACGATCAAATTTCATAGTTGCTGGCACGCTGTCGGACAGCTATGGCCAGCCGCCATCCGGTCTCCAGAATCTGTACTTCATCGGTGGTGGGCTGACCGTGCCCATGGATGCGGCCAGCACACTCGGCGGTGATGGCGCGCTGCAGCTGATGGCCCGCGCTCCCGATGCCTATTTCGATGGCATCAGTGCCTACGCGGATCGCCCAGGCGAGCTGGTGCTGGTCAACCAGGGCATCGATGCCAATTCCGGTGCGCGCCGGAATGGACAATACCTGTCGACAGGGAATCCGCTGACCGCACTCCTCGATGGCCGTGATGCAGGCAGCACCACGTTCACTATCGTCGTCCGCGGTTACCAACCCGGTGGCGGCCCGCTGCTGCAGGGGGCGATCGTCGAAGCCGAGGCCGACTATCAGGCTGCGTTCTACGGCCTCACCGGCCACACCGCAGTACCCGCCACGACGACTCTGGCCGAGCACGTCGATGGCCATCAGCTTTACCAGTCCTCGATGGCGAACCAATTCGCCGACTTCCATGTATTCAATCAGCCACCTCGCCAGTCCAATACCTATGGCTGCCCGACGACATTTTTCCGCAAGACGACGAATGCGCAGGGGCGCGCCCTGTTCACGGTCAATCCGGATGACATCGCCGACGTCAATGCCGCTGGCTACGCCGAGCTGTTCAGCTGCCAACCTGCACCATGCCGACCGGACAGCGTCTCGCCGGAAGGCGATTTCGACCCGCTGACGACGTTCATCATGAACATCTACGCCACGCACCTTGGCTACCGCAACTACAGCATCGCGGTCGGCTACGACGGCGACACCGGACAATTCTTCAACGTCACCGACGGCACGCCGTTTGTTGGCAACAGCACCGAAGTCGTGCTCGAACCGTCGGAGGACAGCGACTTCGACCTGCGACATTTGCGCATCGACGGAGTCGGCGGGCCGGTCCAGCACGTGCCTCCAGGCGGACAGAATGGCTGTCCACCGGATTCGGGAGGTGTCTGCTACGACAACCCGATTCCGTTCAGGACGATGTACACCTATCCAAGCTCAGCGAAGTGGCCGAACTCGGTCTTCCAGGGCGACTTCAACGTCGGCCGCAAGGCCCGGCTCGAGATCGACACGACCGTCTATGGCCCGGTCACGTTCGGCCGCATCAGGATTGGCAATACCGCCTGGGCGAATTTCAGTGCGTCGGGCTCCACGCCGGTCTGCGTCCTCGATGCGACCACCGAAGTCGGCCAGGGCAAGGTCGAATACGTCGCCAGCCTGCCCGATCTCACGCGCCTGCCGACCGGCGTTGTCGGCGGCACGGTCGAACTGAGCTTCGGTGGCCAGCCGACGCGCAGTTTCGCCCTGCAGCTGACCACGGCCGCACCGGGAGTCGACGTACTCAATCCGAACATTCGCACCTTGGAAATCAATGCGCTGATCGACAAGATGAGCGGAACCTACAATGTTGACAGTCCTGGCATCCCGGTCGGGCCACCCGGTCACGGTGTTGGTCGCCTCGACAGCGTGTCGGTCAACGACGGCACGTTCACCCTGCAAAGATTCGCCGACGGCAATGGACTGAGGGACCTGGATTCGACCAGCAACAACGACGTTGCTGCCAATCCCGGCGGGCCGAAGATGGTTGGCGGCACCTACTTCGGATTCACCAACTCGGCGCACAACGAGGCCGATCCGGTCACCCTCTTCGATACCGGCATCATTCCGCTGTTCCGCTACACCTGGGGATTGCCGCCGATCGCGGGCGCAACGCTCGGTGCGGATTTCTGGATGGGCTCGACACTGGCTTTCTACGGTGAACTGCTGTCGCCGGGCATGAACGCCACGATCGATCCGCGCCTGGCCGGCGGGGTCAACCTGAACTTCGACCTGAGCATCCTGGTCGGCCTCGTCAGTGGCAGCATCGGTGCCGACTCGGAGCTCGGCATTGCCATGCGCTCGCGGATCAACGACGGCGGCTTCGCCCACTTGCCGGACAACCCGTCGCCGCCTGCAGGGCGCTGTTTCACCTTCGATCTCGATGGCGTCTGGGAGGTCTGCGCGGTCGGCATCTGCGATGGCGGTCGCGAGAACCTGCTAGCCGTGCGTGAACCGCACGGCTGCGCCAACTCCGTTGCTGATGACGTGCCGTTGTATCTGCGCAGGAATATCGGTCTCGATGCCGCCGACGATCCGCAGAGCCAGACCAACTTCGACCTGCCTCGCCCTCGCTACACGGCGACCGCCATTGGCGGCGACGACCGCGGCCACGCCGTGACCATCGGCGTCCGTGACAATGGTGATCTGATCGCCACCCACGTCACCGGCGGCATCGTCGAAGCGACGCGCCTGATCGCCCGTAACACCGTCGCAGCGCAGGATGTCGATGTCGCCTTCTATGCGACCAACCGGGCCATGGCGGTGTGGTCGGAGAATACCCGCAGCGAGGCCGAGATCATCGACCTCCTGCACAGCCAGGGCGGGCGCGCATTCGATGACATCGCGCGCACCCAGCGCCTGCGTTTTGCGTACTGGGACGGTCATGTCTGGTCGACGCCGGCGAACCTGACATCCGCGGGCAGCGATGGGCGGCCACAGTTGGCCGGCTGCCTGCCAAGTCCGCGCGTGCTGTTTTCCGATTGTCCGACGCTCGGCGAGATCACGGCGGTCTGGGAGCACGATCGCAACCAGAACCTCGACGCACCCGATCTCGAGGTCTGGAGTTCGACCTGGCGACCGGACCTGCATTCTTGGACGAGCGCCCAGCGTGTCTCGGCAACCGGCGTCAGCAGCGACATGCTGCCCAGCGTGGCTTACCGAAAAGGCGTGCCGATCGTTGCCTGGGCGCGCAATCCGGGCGGTGCATTCGTCGATCTCAATCAGCGCCATGTTGCCTACCGCATTCTCGATGGCAGTGCCCAGGTCAACGCGACCGACCTCGGCAACGCCGTCGGCTGGGTCGATATCGGCGTCAGCGCAGCGGACGGCGTGGTCATCGCCTACACTCGCGCCCAGGATCCCGAGGGCTTCGTCGGCAATCGCCAGGCGCTGTTCGGCGCGCGCGCGAGCAGCTGCGCAAACGGCACGTGTTCGTTCCTGGTGACCGAGGTCAGAGACCCCAACGACCGACAGATCCGTGTCGAACACCCGCGCGTTACCTTCGACGAAACCGATACGCCGATCATCGCCTTTCGTGGACTCGCTTTCGGCCCTGATGCGCAAGGGCATCACGCGCTGCCTGGGGATCTGCCTGGCTTCCTGCTCGGCACTGGCGAACTCGCCATGGTTCGTGTGCACAGTTTCGCGCATGCGCTCTATACCGCGCAGGTGGTCGGACTGTCAGACAATGGATTGCAGCACTGGAAACCCGACGTGTCCTTCGACGAAACCATGGGTGGCCTGATGGCCGTCAGCATGCAGGCCGAGGCCCCGGCGGGACTGCGCACGCCGATCGAACTCGCTCATCGGTACTCGCCGCAAGGATTATCGGTCGCACCCGCAGCCAGTGACCTCGGAGATGGCGCGATGCTGCGCATTGCAATGGCCGGCCCCGATTTCGAGATCCGCAATGCACACGTGTCGCGCACGGTCGTCGCGGCCGGGCAGATCGTCGGGCTCGACGTCGACCTGATCAATGTCGGCTCACCTTACGTGCCGGCCACGCATGGCCCGGTCAACGTCATCCTCAGCCTGAATGGTCCGGCCGGCAGCGCCGTCGAATTGGGCCACTACACGCTGTCCAGCAGCGCTACCACGAACGACAGCCGTCTGATCAGCTTCATCTTCAATGCGCCGGCGAGTGTCGTGAACGACGAATTGCAGACCTTATTCATCGATATCGTGGCCGGCGACGATTCCAATGCCAACGACGGCAGTGCGGATCACGCCCGCATCGAAGTCAACGCGATGCCGGTACCGACCCACCTCAACGCGGCAGTCCGGCCGGACATGAATCCGGTCAACCTGACCTGGGCCGATCCAAACGACACGCGCGTTTACGGCTGGCGCGTATGGCGGCTCGACGACGCTGGCCATTGGCAGCATCTCGGCAGTACCCGAGTCCCCGGCTATGTCGACATCACCGCCCCGTTCGGCGTGGCGATGACCTACCGCGTGGCCGCCTATTCGGCGAATGGCATGGAATCGGAGCCCAGCGAGTCGATTTCGACGACGCTCCCGGCAACTCCTGTCGAAAACGACGTAATCTTCGCCAACAGCTTCGAGTTGCCTTCGCCGTAGGGGAGGGGCGCCGTGAGCGGCCAGGCCTGCGGCGCCCATTGGCACCATTCGGGCCACCATCGTCGTCGCCCCGAATGGTCGGCGCCGCTGCGTTCCCGGCGGATCGGCACTTCGGCGCGTGCGGCCTGGCGCCCCTGCAGGGTCAAGGGCAGACGTCAGTTGCTGCCTCGCCCCTATCGGTATATGGCCAGAAATTTCGCCTAACTTCGCCGAACTGGACAGAACCTCCCTGTTCGATGACACTACGACGCTGTTTGAACCGGCCGATCGGCGGCCGTTCCGGGGGCGTTCTTGGCCAAGATCCTTGTCCTGCATGGACCCAACCTCAACCTGCTCGGCACGCGCGAGCCGGAAGTCTACGGGTACGCCACGCTGGCCGACATCGATGCCGCCCTGGCCGGACTGGCCGAGGCGGCCGGGCATGAGCTGACCAGCTTCCAGTCGAACGCCGAGCATGCGCTGATCGACCGCGTGCAGCAGGCCCGCGGCGAGGGCGTCGCCTGGATCGCGATCAATCCGGGCGGCTACACGCACACCAGCGTGGC
>JAHCAR010000037.1 GCA_019634795.1 Dokdonella sp. | reverse complement strand
TCGTGACGGTTGTGCCACTTGTTCAGAGCCTCCCTAGAGGATGCGGCCCTCGAGAGCGGCTACACCGTCCAGTTCGGCGTGGAAGCGGTCGCCGTGGACCAGCGCGGCGACGCCCGCCGGTGTCCCGGTAAAGATCAGGTCGCCGGATTTGAGGGTGTAGAGCTTCGACAGCCGGTGGATGATTTCGGCCACGCTGAAGATCATGAGGTCGATGTCGGCCTGCTGGCGCAGCGTGCCATTCACGCTGAGCCTGAGCTGGCAATGGGCCGGGTGGCCGATGTCGCTGACCCGATGCAGGGCAGAGACCGGGGCCGAGTCGTCGAAACCCTTGGCCACGTCCCAGGGATTGCCCTTGCTCTTGGCTGCCAGCTGCAGGTCGCGCCGGGTCAGGTCGAGACCGACGCCGTAGGCATAGACATGTTCGAGGGCGCGCTCGACCGGAATGTCGCGACCACCGTCGCACAGGGCGACGATCATCTCGACTTCGTGGTGCAGGTCGCTGGTCGCCGGCGGATAGGGCACGTCATCGTTGTCGATGACGATCGCGTCGGCCGGCTTGGCGAAGAAGATCGGATTCGCGCGTTCGACCTCCGAGCCCATTTCCCTCGCGTGCTCGGCGTAGTTGCGGCCGATGCAGTAGATGCGGTGCACCGGAAAGCGCAGGTCGCTGCCGGCAACCGGAATGCAGGGTTGGGCATGCGGTGCAATGGCATAGGTCACGGGCGGGATTCCTCAACGGACAGGGGCGGGTTGCATTTTCGCACGATGTTCCTTGCGCCAGACGAGCTTCAGTGCAGACCAGTCGGCGTCGATCGCGCAAACCTTGACGTCGACCAGGCCGAGCGGCAGCGCAATCTCGCGGATCGTGTCCTCGCTGATGTCGGAGGCCAGGCTCGACGTCTTCTTCGGCCACGAGATCCAGAGCGTGCCGGTCGCCGGCAGGCGCCTGGCCAGGCGCGGCAGCAAATGTTCGAGCCGCATGCGGCGGCTGGCAAATACATGGGCGAATTCGAAACCGGCGCGCGCTCCGAGCAGCTGCAGCTCTCTGCCAGCGAGTCCGACGAGGCCGGCATAGTCGGCCGGCGCGTCCTCGACCCGGACAGCCTGTCCGGCGCGCAGCCCGAGCTTCTGCCAGACGGGTTTTCCGGAGTATCCGGCAACGGCATGTCCTGACATTCGTCACCTGCTCGTCATGATTCGGGTGCGTTGTTCGCGGTCGGAAGAGTGCGCAGTCTATGGCAGACTCAGCGCCCTCGCAGGCGACCGGAAACGAAGAATGGAGAACAAGGGCGAATTGCTCAACCAGCTGCGCATCGACCGCAATCGGGTCGAGCCGACCTCGCGTGGACCCTGGATCATCGCCCTGATAGTCCTCGTGATGACCGCTGGCGGGGTCTTCTGGTGGGTTTCGACCTCGGCCAGGGCCTTCGAGGTCTCCGCAGTGAGCGCGGTTGCGCCGAGCGCGGCGGGTGGGTCGCCCGAAACGGTCCTGCAGGCGACCGGCTATGTCACCGCGCGCCGCCAGGCGACGGTTTCCGCCCAGATCACCGGCACGCTCTCCGAAGTCCTGATCGAGGAGGGCGAGCACGTCGAGGCCGGCCAGGTCCTGGCCCGCCTCGAGGACACCGCCCAGCAGGCCGCCCTGGCCCAGGCCCGGGCCCAGCTGGCCCAGGCCCGCGCGCTGGTCGGACAGAACGAGGCGCAACTGGCCCAGGCCGAGCGCGACCTCGTCCGCCAGGAAGACCTGATCGAGCGGAAGCTCGTTTCCGAGCAGGCCCTCGAGAATGCGCGCACCCAGGTCGCGAGCCTGCGTGCCCAGCTCAACTCGCAACGACGCACGATCGACCTCGCCGCCGCGCAGCTGCGCAGCGCCCAGGTCCAGCTCGACTACACCACGGTCAGGGCGCCGTTCGCCGGCGTCATCATCGCCAAGGCCGCCCAGGTCGGCGAGATCGTCTCGCCGCTGTCCGCCGGCGGTGGCTTCACGCGCACCGGCGTCGGCACCATCGTCGACATGGATTCGCTCGAGATCGAGGTCGATGTCAACGAGTCCTACATCAACCGCGTCAGCCCGGGCGCGCCGGCCGAGGCCGTGCTCGATGCCTACCAGGACTGGACCATTCCGGCCCGCGTCATCGCGATCATTCCGACCGCGGATCGCGGCAAGGCTACGGTCAAGGTGCGGGTCGGCCTCGAACAGAAGGACCCGCGCATTCTGCCGGACATGGGCGCGCGGGTTTCCTTCATGGAAGAGCGATCCGCGACGCCGGCCTCGACTGCGCCTCCGAAGGGCGTCCTGCTGCCCGCCACGGCCATCGTCCAGCGCGATGCTCGCAGCGTGGTCTTCGTGATCGAGGGCGAACGCGCGGCCGCGCGAGCGGTCGTGCCCGGGCAGAGCGTCGGCGACCTGCGCCTGGTCGAGGGCATCGCCAATGCCACGCGGGTCGTCCGCGAGCCGCCGGCCGACATGCAGGACGGCGCGCGCATCACCATCAAGTAGATTCGATCGAACTCCCGAATTCCACGATTCAGACCAGCGAGGAAGCGCCATGAGCACACTTGTCGAAATCCGCGACGTCAGCAAGACGTACGAGCGCGGCAAGCAGAAGGTCGAAGTCCTGCACCATATCGACCTCGATATCCAGAAAGGCGACTTTCTCGCCCTGATGGGGCCGTCGGGTTCGGGCAAGACGACCCTGCTCAACCTGATCGGCGGCCTCGATGCGCCGAGCGCCGGCTCGATCGGCGTGGCCGGCGAACGCATCGACCGGCTCGGCGGCGGCGCGCTGGCCAAGTGGCGTGCGGCCAACGTCGGCTTCATCTTCCAGTTCTACAACCTGCTGCCGATGCTTTCCGCGCAGAAGAATGTCGAGGTACCGCTGTTGCTGACCCGCCTGTCCGCGGCCGAGCGCAAGCGCAATGCCTCGATCGCCCTGCAACTGGTCGGTCTGTCCGACCGCGCCAGCCACAAGCCGAACGAACTTTCGGGCGGCCAGCAGCAGCGCGTGGCGATCGCGCGCGCCATCGTCTCGGACCCGACCCTGCTGGTCTGCGACGAGCCGACTGGCGATCTCGACCGCCAGTCGGCGGAAGAAGTGCTCGGACTGCTGCAGCAGCTCAACCGCGAGCACGGCAAGACCATCATCATGGTCACCCACGATCCGAAGGCGGCCGAATACGCCACGCATACCCTGCATCTGGACAAGGGCACCCTGGTCGAACAAACGGCCGCTTGAGGCGGAGGACGCAGCGATGAAATATTTCCATCTGATCTGGGCCGCGTTGTTCCGGCGCAAGACGCGCACCATGCTGACCCTGCTGTCGGTGCTCGCCGCTTTCCTCCTGTTCGGTTTGCTCGACGCGGTGCGAGTGGCCTTCAACTCGGGCAGCGATGCGGCCGGCGTCGACCGCATGGTGGTCTCTTCGAAGTACTCGATCATCCAGGGCCTGCCGCAGAGCCTGATTCCGCGTATCCAGGCCACCCCCGGAGTGAAGAACCTGACCTGGGCGAACTGGTTCGGCGGCTACTATCAGGACCGCAAGAACCAGGGCATCAATATCGCCATCAATCCCGGCTACTTCGACATCTATCCGGAAATCAGCGTGCCGGCGGAGCAGCTCGAGGCGTTCAAGAAAACCCGTACCGGCGCCATCGTCGGCGAGACACTGGCCAAACGCTTCGGCTGGAAGATCGGCGACAAGGTGCCGATCGCCGGCGCGATCTATCCGAACAAGGCCAGCGGCGAAACCACCTGGACCTTCGACATCGTCGGCATCTACAAGGTCAAGGAAGAAAAGCTCAAGGGACTCGAGCAACAGTTCTTCTTCCGCTGGGACTATTTCGACGAGGCCAACAGCTACGGCACGCACGAAGTGGGCTGGTACATCGTCCAGGTCACCGATCCGAAGCAGTCCGACGCGGTGGCCAAGGCGATCGATGCGATCTCGGCGAACTCGGACCATGAGACGAAGACGCAGACCGAGCAGGCCTTCAATCTCTCGTTCGCCAAGCAGCTGGGCGACATCGGCCTGATCGTCAGCGCGATCATGGGAGCGGTCTTTTTTACCCTGCTCCTGCTGACCGGCAACACGATGGCCCAGGCCGTGCGCGAACGCATCCCGGAACTGGCGACGCTGAAGACGATCGGATTCTCCGACGTCTCCCTGCTCGGACTGGTCTTTGCCGAGGCCGTGCTGCTGATCGTGATCGGCGGCGTGCTCGGCATGGCCCTCGTTTCGCTGCTGCTGCCGGTGATCGGCGACGCCACCGGCGGACGCATGCAGCTGCCGCCGGTCGGGGCGGGTACCTGGGGCATCGGCATCGGCTTGATGATCCTGATCGGGCTGCTGGTTGGCGTGCTGCCGGCACTGCGCGCGATGCGCCTGAATATCGTCGATGCACTGGCCGGACGCTGAGGAAACCACCATGCGCAAACTGAAATCGTTCCTGTTCGGCCTGATGTTGCTCGCAATCATCGTGCTCTCGGTGTTCGCCTGGGTCGCCTTGCCGTGGCAGGTGCTGCTCGGCCTGGCCGTGCTGCTCGGCCTGTGGATGCTGCTGACCCGCACCGGAGGCCAGGCGGCCTCGGTGACCTGGGTTGGCGTGTCGACACTCGGCCAGCGGCTTGGCGCGTCTTCGGTCATCGTCGTCGGCATCGCCGGCGTGGTCGGTGTACTGGTCGCGATGCTGGCCATGGGCGACGGCCTGCAGAAGACCCTGCGCAGCACCGGCGACAACGAAACCGCGATCATCCTGCGCGGCGGCGCCACCGCCGAACTGAGTTCAGGGGTCTCGCGCGAGGATGCGACCCTGATCGCCCAGCAGCCCGGCATCCTCAAGGATGCCGAAGGCAAGCCGATCGCATCGCCCGAGCTCGTCGTCGTCGCCAACCTGCCGAAGAAGTCGACCGGAACCGACGCCAATGTCGAGGTACGCGGCATTGGCGCCGAGGCCTGGGCAGCGCGACCGAACATCCACATCGTCGAAGGCCGCAAGTTCACGCCCGGACTGCGCGAGATGGTGGTCGGCGTCGGTGCGCGCCAGCAGTTTGCCGGCCTCGATGTCGGCTCGAAGATCACGCTCAACAACCAGGAGTGGACCATCGTCGGCGCCTTCGAATCGGGCGATGCGCATGAATCGGAACTGCAGGGCGATGTCGAAACGGTCTCGACCGCCTATCGTCGGCGCGGTTTCCAGTCGGTAACCGTGCGCCTGACATCGCCCGAGGCCCTCGATACGCTGAAGGCTGCGCTGGCCAGCGATCCGCGCATGAAGGTCGAAGCCAAGACCACGCTCGACTACTACACTGCGCAGTCCGAGCAGCTCAGCAAGGTCATCCGCATCGTCGGCATCGTGATCGCCACGATCATGGCGATCGGCGCGATCTTCGGTGCGCTCAATTCGATGTACGCCGCGGTCGCCACGCGCGCCCGCGAGATCGCCACCTTGCGCGCGATCGGATTTCGCGCGCCACCGGTGGTGGTCTCGGTGATGCTCGAAACCATGCTGCTGGCCCTGATCGGCGGCCTGCTCGGCGCCTTCATCGCCTGGCTGCTGTTCAACAACTACACGGTCTCGACCCTCGGGGCCAATTTCAGCCAGGTGGTGTTCCGTTTCTCGGTTTCGCCGGCCCTGCTCTGGACCGGCATCAAGTGGGCCCTGGCCATCGGCTTCGTCGGCGGCCTGCTGCCGGCGGTCCGCGCCGCACGACTGCCGGTGACGACGGCGTTGCGGGAGTCCTAGGGTCGGGAATGGGGAATGGGGAATCGATCGAAGCAGTCCGCGGTCGCTGGTTTGGCCGCACGCCATGGGTAGCAGGCGGTGGGCGGGAATGGCGTTTTCCATTCCCCATTCCCCATTCCCCATTCCCTATTCACGTCGACGCAACTTCCCCAGCGTGATCATCGCCACGCCGGACAGGATCACGGCCATCGCGACGACGTCGCCGGGATGCACCTGCTCGCCGAGGAAGAGGGCGCCGAGCAGGACCGCGACCGGCGGATTGACGTAGGCATAGCTGGTGGCGAGCGCGGCACGCACGTTCTTGAGCAGGTACAGATAGGCGGTGAACGCGACCAGCGAGCCGAACACGACCAGATAGCCCAGGGCGAGCAACGAGGCGGCACTGGGACGGCTCGGCAGGTGTTCGCCGACCAGCAGGGATACGACGGTCAACGCAGCACCACCACTGAGCATCTGGGCCGCGGTGTTCATCGAGGCCGGCGGCATGTCGCGGCGGCGGCTCCAGACCGAGCCGAAGGCCCAGGCCGTGGCCGCGATGACCAGGGCGATGGCGCCGACCGGCGCGCCGCTCATGCCGTTGCCGAGGTTGAGCAGGATCACGCCGGCGAAGCCGACCGCGAGGCCGATCCACTCGAGCCGGCTCGGCCATTCCTGGTAGATCAGTCCGAACGCCGCCGCGAACAGCGGCATGCTGGCGACGGCGACGGCGGCAAGGCCCGATGCGACCGACTGCTCGGCGAAACAGACCAGGCCATTGCCGACCCCGAGCAACAGGGTTCCGGTCAGCGCCGCATTGAGCCACTGCCTGCGCGTCGGCGGGGCGACACCGCGCAGGCGCAGCCAGAGGTATAGGGCACCGCCGGCAATGGCGAAGCGCACCGCCCCGAGCAGGAATGGCGGCCAGCTGTCGAGGGCGATGCGAATCGCGAAGTAGGTCGAGCCCCAGATCACGTAGACCGCGAACAGGGCCAGTGGAACGAGCAGGCCCGGCGAGGCGAGCAGCGTTTGAGGCGCGGGAGGACCTGCCGCTCCTGGCGGAGTCGGCTGCAGGGAAGCGTTCATCGATGGAGGCTCGTGCCGGTCGTCAGGCGGATCGGATCCGGGGCTCAGCGTCCATCATTCGCTCGCGGCGCGCCAGAGCCACTGGCGCGGCAACCGATGGAACCTATCCGCGCCGACCGGGTGCCGCGGCGCTGCCGGAGTGCCCGATCATGGCGCGGCGCTCGGATTCGCGGACCACGGTGAACTCGCCATCGATGATGCCGTTGTCCGCTGCCGGTGCGCCGGCCGTCGCGGAACGACGCGTCTTTCCGCGCAGGCTGCCGATCAGCAGCCAGACCGCACCAACGATCACGAATGCGGCAAAGGCGAACATGCCGAGGGCGAGCACGCCGAGCACGGCGAGCAGGCCAAGCAGGCTCCCGACCAGGCGCAGCAGGGGATTGCGCGGGCGCAGACCGGTTTGGAAGACGAACATGGCATTACCTCGCTCGGAATCGAAGTCGCGGCAGCAGATCACCGTGCCGGGCATGGCTTCGTAAGGGTATTCTTGGGGCCATGACCCCCTCCTGCAAGTGTCAAAGGTCCGGATGAACCCTTCGCGCGTTCTGTGCCGGGTCGAAGACATACCCGATTCCGGTGCCCTCGCCGTGCGCATCGATTCGGCCACCGGTGGCTTCGAGATTATCCTTTTGCGCCAGGGCGATCGTGTCTTCGGCTACCACAACGAGTGCCCCCACCAGGGTCGCAATCTCGACTATGTGCCAGGCAAGTTCCTGATTCGCAACGGTTCTATCATCTGTGCAGCGCATGGCGCGACGTTTGCGGTCGAGTCCGGCGACTGTCTGGCCGGACCCTGTCGCAGCGGTCTGCTGAGAGTGCCCTTGCAGGTCGAATCTGGCGAAGTTCGCGCACCCTGAGCGAAGCCGCGGCCTGCCCGGCCGGGCGAGCGCGCATCGAACCGCCAAAAACACCGCACCAAACGTACGAGAGATATCGTTGACACGTGGCGGGGGACTGACTACGCTCGGCGAAGACTGCCGCCATTCACCGTCCGGCGAGTCGCCCGAGGGAATCCCGCAGCCAGGCGCGGCGCGGGCGGGCAGCGCGGCAGCGTCAGCAACCCAGGATCAAGTTCGAGGTTCGCAATGCGTGGCAAGAACCAGCAGACACCGAAACCGACCGAAGCCGAACTCGGCATACTCAACGTGCTGTGGGAACGCGGCGCCTCCACCGTGCGCGACATCCACGAGGCGCATTATCGCGATGATGGCACCGGCTACACGACGTCGCTGAAGATGCTCCAGATCATGCATGCCAAGGGACTGGTCGAGCGTGACGACTCGCAGCGCGCGCACGTCTACCGCGCCGCGATCAGCAAGGAAAACAACCAGAAACGCTTTCTCTCGGACATGGTGCAACGGGTCTTCGATGGTTCGCCCTCGCAACTGGTGTTGCAGGCGCTCGGTGGCCAGCCCAAGGCCAGCCGCGAGGAACTGGACGAAATCCGCGCGTTGCTCGACAACCTCGAGTCGGGAAAACGGCCATGAACCTGATCGCCGGCAATCTCCTCTGGGTGCAGACCCTGGGTTGGACGCTGATCCATTTCGTCTGGCAGGGACTGGTCATCGGCACCCTGTTTGCCGGCATACGTACCCTTGTTCCTCGCGAACAGGGATCGGTCCGCTATGCGGTCGGCCTGCTCGCACTGGTCATGCTGGCGCTGTGTCCGCTACTGACCTTCTGCGTGCTCTGGCCGCAGGCGGAAGCCGGTGCGGTCGAGGCGGTCAGCGCTCCGCTGGTCGTCCAGGCGGTAGCGATCGCCTCGGTCAAGTCGGTCGAATCGGCTTCACCGTTCAGCGCGATGCTGCCGCTGCTGGTCATCGGCTGGATGGCCGGCGTGTCGTTCATGATCTGGCGAGCCGTCCACCAGTGGCGCGCGCTCGAGCGCATTGCCACGCGGCTGGCCTATCGCCGCGCCGAGCTCGAGGAAATCCTGTTGCGCGTGGCGGAACGCTTCGGTGGCATGCCGGGCGTACGCGTCCTGGTTTCCGGCTTCATCGACACGCCCACCCTGATCGGCTGGTTCAAGCCGGTGATCCTGCTGCCGGCCGCGGTCGTCAGCGGTTTTCCGCGTGAGCAGCTCGAGCTGATCCTGGCCCACGAACTCGGCCATCTCCGGCGCTACGATCATTTCGTCAATCTCGGCCAGGCCGTGCTCGAGACCCTGCTGTTCTATCACCCGGTAGTGCACTGGATTTCACGGGAGGTTCGTCACGAGCGCGAAGTCTGCTGCGACAACCTCGTGCTGCGCCTGACCGACAGCGAACCGCGCAAGTACGCGCTCACCCTCGCTGCCCTCGAGGAAGTCCGGCAACTGACGCCGCAACTCTCCTTGGCCGCATCGGGCGGCATGCTGCTCGATCGGGTGCGCCGGATCGTCGGTTCGAAGTCGCTGCTCGGCGTGTCACGCCGCCCGCATCGCAGCGCCTGGCTGGTGGTGGCGATGAGCACCTGCCTGGTCGTCGCGATGGCGGTCGTCTCGCAATCCGGCGAGCCGGGAAGCACCGAGCCGTTCGAGCGCCCGTCGCTGGCCTTCGAATCCCCGGCGCCTCAGGCGCAGTCCCTCGCGTTCGGGCTCGCTGCACCGATGCCGGTGGCGTTCGCGGCGCTGCCGGAGCTGACGCCCCGAATCGATGCGGCCGCGGCTACCGGTGCCGGCGAAGTCCCCGTGGTCGCCGAAGTCGAACCGCGTTCCACCGCCGAGGTCCCGCCGAACGCGCCTGCCGCCGAGCTCCCGGTGCTGCCGCCACCGGCCACCCCGGAGTTGTCGCCGGTCGCCCTTCAGGTCGGCGACGTCGATATCGCCCAGGCCGAACCGCTGCCGGCGGCCATGGCCACGGATCCTGCCGAGAACGAGCAGCCGACCATCCTGCGCAGGGTCGCGCCCGACTATGCGAACCCGCGCGCGGGCGAGCAGGATGTCATGGTGGGTTTCGAATTCGCCATCGACGCGTCTGGCAAGGTGCGTGACATCCGTGTCGTTTCGGGCGAACGGTCGAGCCGGTTCGCCGCTGCCGCGCGGCGTGCCCTGTCCCAGTGGGAATTCGATCCGCGTTCGGTCACGGCCGGGTCCAGCACGAAATTCCGCCAGGACTTCGAGTTCGTGGCCACCGCGCGCGCCGCCAGTGCTGACGAAGCGACCTGCACGCCGCCGATCGGATCGCACGTCTGTCGGCCGGTCCGCGGCACTGGAACCCCGATCACGCGGACCATCGAGCGTGAAAGCCGGACCGTGGCACAGGCTTCGGCCGACACGAACATCTGCACGCCACCGACCGGATCGCTGGTCTGTCGCCCGATCGGGCCGGCCGGGCCTTCCGAGCCGAACGGACACGATGAAGCGACCATGGCGCACCTGATCGTACTGGCCGGGGGCAGCCCTTGATCGCGGTCGTCCTTGCCCAGCCGCTGTAGGGAGGCTCTGAACAAGTGGCGCAGCCGTCACGGCGCCTGGAGTGGGCCCTGGAGCCCGATGCGGATCTGGCCAGAGGTGGCAAGCCCATCGCATACACCGCACTCCGCCGCAGCGAAACCGCCGACGGGCCCGGCATGGCGGGCCGCCAACCTCGCCGAACCGCGAGCTTGCATCCGCTCTAGCTGCGATTGAAGACCAGATTGACCGTGACCAGGGTCGTGATCAGGATCAGCACGGTCAGCGGCAGGCCG
>JAHCAR010000036.1 GCA_019634795.1 Dokdonella sp. | reverse complement strand
AGTCCTCAGCGCACGCCAGCCCCGAATGTTGGTCGCGCATTATTATTCGAGCCGTTCATGCGAGCGGCTGCGGTGGCGACGGACTGGGTTGCGCGAGAGATCATGGGCGACACTAGAGCAGAACAGCGGGTGCGTGGCAAGCGCTGGCTGGCGCGCAAATGCTTGCGGCTGAAACCATGCCTGCTGCTGGCATTGATCCTGAGCGGCACCGCCTCGGCCCAGAGCGGGCGCATCCATCGCTGCATCGGCGAAAACGGCGAACCGACCTTCAGCGACCGCAAATGCGAGCCCTCGGCCGCAGCGGCGCCGGCGCCTCCCGGCGTGCCGTCGGCAAGCACGAGCGAATCGAGCCCCGCGTTGCGCGGCATCCCCGCCCTGCCCGGAGCCCCGGCCGTGACCCAGACCTGTCCGATCTCGCCGGAAGACCTGCGCGACCGCGTCGAGGCCGCGTTCCAGGCAAAAAACGCGGTCGGCCTGTCCGGACTGTTCCTCTGGGACGGCTTCGGCGGCGCATCGGCGATCGCGCCCCTGCGCGAGCTGGCCAGCCTGATCGCCGAGCCGGCGGTATCGATCGAGATCGATTCCTATGCGCGTTACCCGGAGCGCGATCGCTACTCCGGGCGGGGCGGCGCCGAAGACCCGGGCCTCGTCTTCGAACTGGTCATCCGCACGGTCGCCGAACAGGAGCGCCGGGTGCCTTACGAGGCGACCAGTCGCTTCGAAATGGCCGAGAACCTCGGCTGCTGGTGGTTGCTGCTCCCGCTCTGAGGCCTGCGGCAGGGAGGGCGGATCGCTCCGGGGCGACCGGGCCGCTATCATAGAGGGCTATCCCCCAAGGACACCGACCATGGCTGCGAGCTACCCCGAGTTCATCTGGCAGAACGGCAAAATCAAACCGTGGGCCGAGGCGACCGTGCACGTCATGGCGCACGCCCTGCACTACGGCTCCTCGGTGTTCGAGGGCATCCGCAGCTACGAGACACCGAAGGGCCCGGCGATCTTCCGCCTGACCGACCACCTCAAGCGCCTCTACCTGTCGGCGAAGATCTACGACATCGTCATTCCGTACACGATCGACGAATTGGCCGCCGCCTGTCGCGAGGTCATTCTCAAGAACAAGCTGACCAAGGCCTACCTGCGACCGGTCGCGTTCCGCGGGCTCGGCGGCTTCGGCCTGTCGGCCGACACGCCGACCGATGTCGCCGTGGCGACCTGGGAAATGGGCCCCTACCTCGGCCCGGGCGTGCTCGAGGCAGGCATCGATGCCTGCGTCTCGAGCTGGCAGCGCATGGCGCCGAACACGATTCCGACCGGGGCCAAGGCCGGCGGCAACTATCTTTCGGGCCAGTTGATCGCCCGCGAGGCGCGCCGACTCGGCTTTGGCGAAGGCATCGCGCTGGCTTCGACCGGCCTGCTCAGCGAGGGCGCCGGCGAAAACCTGTTCCTCGTCTTCGATGGCCAGTTGCATACCACGCCGGCCAGTGCCGCCATCCTCAACGGCATCACCCGCCATACGCTGATCACCCTGGCCCGCGAAAACGGCATCGAGGTGATCGAACGCGACATGCCGCGCGAATACCTTTACCTCGCCGATGAAATCTTCATGTGCGGCACGGCCGCGGAAGTCACCCCGATCCGCTCGGTAGACGGCAAGCCGGTCGGCGAAGGCAAGGCCGGACCGCTGACGCGGCGCATGCAGCAGTGGTTCTTCGGCCTGTTCGACGGCAAGACCGAAGATCGCTGGAATTGGCTCGATCCGGTCGGCTGAAACGCCGCCACGGATCGCCGCGCGATCGAAACGGATCCTGCCCTTCGCCCAGGCTGACATGGCAGGCAGGCCGTTTCGATTCTGCCCGTAAATGCGGCCTAGTCGATCTTGCGGTAGTCGAATTGCAGGGTCGCCACGGCGCCGCCCTGTGGGCGCGGCGCCAGCGAGACCTGCCAGCCGTACAGCTCGCAGAGCCGGCGCACGATGGCCAGGCCGAGGCCGGCGCCCTTGACCAGGGTGGTGCCGCGCTCGCCGCGCTCGAACAGGCGTTCGGCGTCTTCCTCGGCGATGCCCGGACCGGTGTCCTCGACCGCGACCCGGCCGTGCCCGACGATCACGACGACCTCGCCACTCTGCGTGTACTTGAAGGCATTGCTGATCAGGTTGGTCAGCGCCACCGCGACCACCGAGGACGGGGCCACGGTCTTCAGCGGCTGCTCGATTTCAAGGCGCACCTCGACCGGTTTGGTGCCGAGATGCGGGCGGCTGATGTCGATGACCTGTTCGGCGACCTTGGCCACGTCGGTGGTCTCGCCGTCGGTTGGCGCCTGGCGCTCGCTGCGCGAGAGCAGCAGCAGGGCATCGGTCAACTCGGTCGACTGGCGCACCGCGCGCTCGATGCGGCGCAGCCGTTCCTGGGCCTTGTCCGGCAGGTTCTGGCCCATCAGCAGTTCGGTGGTGGTCGCGATCACGGCCAGCGGTGTGCGCAGCTCGTGGCTGACATCGGCGTTGAACTCGCGATCGCGTTCGACCAGGTGGGTCAGTCGAGCGGCATAGTCGTCGAGGGCGAGAGCCAGCTGGCCGACCTCGTCGTCGGCGAAGCGCGGTGCCAGCGGCAGGTACTGGCCGGTCTTGCGCAGCTCGCGCAGGCGCGCGGCGAGTTCGGTGACCGGGCTCATCACGCGCGAGGACAGCCACAGGCCCATGAGCAGGGAAAGCAGGGCGAATACCAGCACGGCGATGATCAGCACGATCAGCAGCTGGCGCTCGGTCAGCTTCTGCGAACTGACATCGAAGCGCAGGTAGGCCCAGAAGTCGTTGTCCTTGTAGACCGCAAGCTTGTAGGAGCGCGGCCGCCCCGAAGCATCGAGATCGGCGATGTCGTAGACGCCCGAGTCGTACTTCTGCCAGGCGAACGGAACGGTCGCGGTACGCCCGGCGCGGACGATCTGCGCCTCGAACAACGACATGCTCCAGCGCGCGTCCGGTTGCGGATACTCGCGCTTGAAGTCGACGAAATGATTGAGTTCGCGGGTCAGCGTGTCGTTGATCAGCTGGTCTTCCATGCGCACGCGCAGGTAGATCGTCGCCGCGGCGAACAGCGCGGTCAGGCCGAGGCCGAACAGCGCGAACGAAATGATGATCCGGCTGCGGAGCCTACGCCGGTACTGCATCCGGATCGACCATGCGATAGCCGATGCCGTGACGCGTCTGGATCAGCGGCTTGTCGAAGGGCTTGTCGATTGCGGCACGCAGGCCGTGGATGTGGACGCGCAACGAGTCGCTGTCCGGAAGCTCTTCGCCCCAGACCCGGGTTTCCAGTTCCTGGCGCGTCACCACCGAGGGCGCCGCGTCCATCAGCGCCTGCAGCAGCTTGAGGCCGATCGGGTTGAGCTGGATCGACTTGCCTGCGCGGATCACTACCAGCGTATCGAGGTTGTAGGTCAGGTCTGCCAGTTGCAGCAGGCGCGTCTTGACGCCCTTGCCGCGACGGCCGAGCACCTCGACCCGTGCCGCGAGTTCCTGCAGGGCGAACGGCTTGACCATGTAGTCGTCGGCGCCGGAGTCGAAGCCGGACAGTTTCTGTTCGAGCGCATCGCGCGCGGTCAGCATGAGTACCGGGGTCTGTCGGCGCGCCTCCTGGCGCAGCTTGCGGCAGACCTCGAGGCCGTCCATGCCCGGAAGGCTCAGATCGAGTACGATCGCATCGAATTCGTTGACCACGGCCAGGTGCAGCCCGGTCACGCCGTCGCCGGCAAAATCCACCACATGACCGCGATCGGCCAGGAAATCACCGATATTGGCGGCAATATCGCTGTTGTCTTCTATGACGAGTATGCGCATGGGGACGTAGCTTAGCGCGGAACTCCAGCCAGGGATGCCCTGAATCGGAAAAACCGCGAATGAAGGGGAGGGGTCGGCCGGCAGCGCAAATAAAATGGCCCAAGGAGGTGCCTTTGGGGGAACACACCTCGCTTGGGCCAAAAGCTACTGCCCCGATTACCGTAATCTGCCTGTCACCTGACCTTACGCTTAGGAGTGTCGAGCAGAACCTACAGTGAGCAGGACTATAGGGATCGAGAGCTTAAATGGAGGTTAAGCCACTCTGATTCTTCCGTTAACCGGTGCCGGACGTCGACCCTTCAGCGCGCCTCGGCAATGACCCCGGCTTCGATCTCCGCGATCACCGCCGAGGCGATGTCGATGCCGGTCGCTTCCTCGATGCCCTCCAGGCCCGGCGAGGAGTTGACCTCGAGCACGAGCGGCCCACGTCGGGAGCGCAGCAAATCGACCCCGGCGACGCCGAGACCCATGATCGCCGCGGCGCGCAGGGCGACCTCGGTCTCCTGCGTGCTGAGGGTGACCGGCGCGGCGCTGCCGCCGCGGTGCAGGTTGGCCCGGAAGTCTCCTTCCGGGGCCTGCCGGTGCATCGCCGCGGCGATCCGGTTGCCGACCACGAAACAGCGCAGGTCACCACCGCCGGCCTCGCCGATAAACTCCTGCACGACGAAGTTCGCATAGAGACCGCGAAAGGCCTCGATCATGCCCTGCGAGGCCGAGCGCTTCTCGGCCAGCAGCACGCCCTGGCCCTGGGTGCCTTCGTTGAGCTTGATCACGTGCGGCGGGTCGCCGAGCATCTGCAGGAGGTCGGCGGTATCGTCCGGATAGTCGCCGAATACGGTCATCGGCAGGTCGATGCCCTGGCGCGCCAGCAGTTGCAGCGAACGCAGCTTGTCGCGCGAGCGCAGCACGGCGTCGGAACTGTTCGGCGTGTATACGCCCATCATTTCGAACTGGCGCAGCACCGCGGTGCCGTAGAACGTGATCGAGGAACCGATGCGCGGAATCACCGCGTCGAATCCGCTTAGCGGTCGCCCCTTGTAGTGCATGTCGAAGCCATTGCTCGAGATGCGCATGTAGCAACGCAGCGGATCGAGCACGCGAACGCTGTGGCCACGGCTGCGCGCGGCATCGACCAGGCGGCTGGTCGAATACAGCGACGCGTTGCGGGAGAGGATCGCGATCTTCATGGCGGCGTCATGGGTGCATCGGGCTGGCGGTCATCGGGGGTCGACGGGCCGGTCTGCACGACTGCAAGTACGAAGGAGAAAGGATGGAGCGGGTGAAGGGAATCGAACCCTCGTCAGTTGCTTGGGAAGCAACAGCTCTACCATTGAGCTACACCCGCGGGACGCACAGATTAGCGGTCCAGCCGAGCGCCCGGCAAGGGCTGCCGCGGGCAAATGACCGTGGCCATTCCCACCCCGCCAGGCACCCGCCTGGCCGAAGCCGAATCGGGCAAGGTCCAAATCGCCGCACGGATGGTCTGTGTTCAGCCTCGATACGTTCAGATACGCAGTAACCGGACCCTGCAACCGACACTGCCTGCACTTGTGTCGACGGCCCGGACTTTCAGGAGACCTCCATGTTCATGCGACGTGCTTGCCAACCGGTGTTCCGGCTGATCCCTGCTCTCCTCGTCCTCCTCGCGGCCAGCGGCACGGCATTCGCCGACCCGCCGGGCCGCGTGGCACGCCTCAGCCACGTCGGTGGCGACGTCAGCATGCGCCCTGCCGGCCTCGACGACTGGACCGATGCGCGCATCAATCGGCCGCTGATCGCAGGCGATAACCTGCACACCGATCGCGCCTCGCGGGTCGAAATGGAAATCGGTGGCGCCACGATCCGACTCGACGAGCGTACTTCGTTCGGCATGCTCGACCTCGACGATGACATCGCCCAGGTCGAACTGACCGAAGGGACCCTGAGCCTGACCGTGCGCCGCATCTTCGAAGGCCAGAGCTACGAGGTCGACACGCCGACCCTGGCCCTGGTCATCGACCAGGTCGGCCAGTACCGGATCGATATCGCCCCGGATGGCAGTTCGACCATGGTCACCGTCATCGATGGCGGCGCCGATGTCTATGGCAGCAACAACTCGAGCTTCCGCGTGCGCGACGGGTTCGCCTATCGCTTCTACGATACCCGTCTCGAAGACTACGAGACGCTCGATCTGCCGCGGCAGGATGATTTCGACCGCTGGTGCTACGAGCGCGCCGAGCGCTATGAACGCTCGCCCTCGCGTCGCTACGTCTCCGACGAAGTCATCGGCTACGCGGATCTCGATGACTACGGCAGCTGGAGCACGAACCGCGACTACGGTGCGGTCTGGTATCCGACCCGGGTCGAAGTCGACTGGGCGCCGTATCGCGACGGCCACTGGGCATGGATCGATCCCTGGGGCTGGACCTGGGTCGACAACGCGCCATGGGGCTTCGCCCCATCGCATTACGGTCGCTGGGCCTTCGTCGGCAATCGCTGGGGTTGGCTGCCCTGCCCGCGCAACGTGCGTCCGGTCTACGCGCCAGCCCTGGTCGCCTTCGTCGGCGGTGGCGGTTTCAGCGTGACGATCTCCAGTGGCGGCCCGGTCGGCTGGTTCCCGCTCGGCCCGCGCGACGTCTATGTGCCGTGGTATCGCGGTTCGCGCGACTACTTCAACCGGGTCAACATCCGCAATACCACGATCATCAACAATACCTACATCACCAACGTCTACAACGACTACTCGCGTGGCCGTCCGATCGACAACTTCAACTATGCCTACCGCCGCAACGACCGCGCCTTCACCGCCGTTTCCCATGATGCCTTCATCAATGCGCGGGCGGTGCAGCGCTCACGCGTGCAGGTCAACCAGGCTCAGCTCGCGCGCAGCCAGGTGGTCAGCCGCGTGCAGATGACACCGACCCCGCGCAGCTTCGTCGGCGGCAGCGTCGAACGCGGCGGTGGTCGCGCGGTACGTGCCGAATCGTTCGATCGCCAGGTGATCGCACGCCGGGAACCGGCCCTGCGCCGCATGGACGCGCAGTCGCGCATCCAGGCGATCACGCGCAACGACAACCAGCCGCTCGCGGCCAGCGAAATGCGCGAACTCTCGGCGCGCAGGCCGCAGGCCGATGCGCAGCGTGATCGACGCATCAAGGTTGTCGGAGAGGGCGATCGGGCAACCGCGGCTGCACCAAGGGCGCTGCCACAGCGCAATGCGACCGAGCGCGGCCGGGTCGAACGGGCCGCCGGTGCCGGGCGCGGCGACCGCAGCGACGCCGAAGTGCGCGCCAAGCCCGCAGCGCGAGGTACGGAAGCTACGACGCCGGTGCGTCCGGCCACTGGCCGCAGCAAACCCTTGCGCGAGGAGTCACCTGCAGACCGCGAGCGCAGGGATTCCACGATTCGCGCGCCGCGGCCGGTCGAGCGCACGAAGCCACAGGACCGCGAGGTTCAGCAGCGGCCGCTCGAGCGTGCGACACCGCAGGAACGCGAATCGCGGCAGGGTCCGCTCGAGCGCCGCGAACAGCCGGTCCGGCCGGTTCCGCAATCGACTCCGCAGCGCGAGGTCGCGCCGCAACGCGAAATCCGGCAGCGCCAGGAAGCCCCGCAGCGCGAACTGCAGCAACGCGAAATCCGCGAAAGGCCACCGGTGCAGTACCGCGAAGCCCCGCAACGCGCGCAACCGCAGATGGCGCCGCGCGAAATGCCGCAACGTGAGATCCGCGAGCGACCGCCGCAGCCTAGCCCGGCCATCCAGCAGCGCTCCGCGCCGCAGCCCGTGGCGCCGCGCGAGATTCAGCAGCGCCAGCAGCGCAGTGCGCCGGTCGAGCCGCAACGTGCGGGCAGGCCGGCGCCAAAGGACGACCAGGACAAGGACAACAAGGACGAGCGCAAGCGGCGCGACCGCAACTGATCGCCGACCCGGGTTCCGGCCGGGCGCTCGATTTCCGACGCCGCAGCTTGCTGCGGCGTCTTTGTTTCCGGTGGGGCGACGGTGTTGCTGAACCGCCATGGACGCTAGAATGAAGACATGAAGATCACACTCAATGGCGAAACACGCGAGGTCGATGGCGAGCCCAGCCTGTTCGAT
Source organism: Dokdonella sp. (assembly GCA_019634795.1). Classification (GTDB taxonomy): domain Bacteria; phylum Pseudomonadota; class Gammaproteobacteria; order Xanthomonadales; family Rhodanobacteraceae; genus Dokdonella. The sequence goes on along the minus strand of JAHCAR010000036.1, from coordinate 3,170 downwards.
CTGCTCGCGGCAGCGGGTTATCACGACAAACGGGTCGCCGTGGAGATCAATCGCCGGATCGTGCCGAAGAGCACGCACGCCGAAGTGCGCGTGCGCGAGGGCGACCGGATCGAGATCGTGCATGCCATCGGCGGCGGTTGAGCGGACCGGAGGAAGGTTTCTCGACCGGGCGTCCCTTCCTCCGTTTTTCGAAATCCCGCAAGAGACCTGCGACAGGATCCCATGACCTCCAACGACAACGACGCCCTCGTCATCGCCGGCCGCAGCTACGCCTCCCGATTGCTGACCGGCACCGGCAAGTTCAAGGACCTCGAGGAAACGCGCCTGGCCACCGAAGCGGCCGGCGCGGAAATCGTCACCGTGGCGATCCGGCGCACCAACATCGGTCAGGATCCGGACCAGCCCAACCTGCTCGACGTGTTGCCGCCCGACCGCTACACGATCCTGCCGAACACGGCCGGCTGCTATACCGCCGACGACGCTGTGCGCACGCTGCAGCTGGCCCGCGAGCTGCTCGATGGACACCGCCTGGTCAAGCTCGAGGTGTTGGGCGACCAGAGAACCCTTTTCCCCGATGTCGTGCAGACCCTCGAGGCCGCCGAACGGCTGGTCGCCGACGGCTTCGACGTGATGGTCTACACGAGCGACGACCCGCTGCTGGCGCGCAGGCTCGAGGCGATCGGCTGCGTCGCGATCATGCCGCTGGCGGCGCCGATCGGTTCCGGACTCGGCATCCAGAACCGCTACAACCTGATCGAGATCGTCGAGAACGCGAAGGTGCCGGTACTCGTCGATGCCGGCGTCGGTACCGCCTCGGATGCGGCCATCGCCATGGAGCTCGGCTGCGATGGCGTGCTCATGAACACGGCCATCGCCGGCGCGCGCAATCCGGTACTGATGGCGCATGCAATGAAGCTGGCGATCCAGGCCGGTCGTGCCGCGTTCCGCGCCGGACGCATTCCGCGCAAGCGTTATGCGTCCGCGTCGAGCCCGCTCGACGGCACCATCGGCTGATCTCGATGACCGATCCCAGGCACGCCGAGCGAGATCCCGAGGAACGAAAGGAAGTTCGTCGCGTGCGCAGTTTCGTGCTGCGCCAGGGTCGCATCACGCCGGCCCAGCAGCAGGCCTTCGAAGCGCACTGGTCGCGCTACGGGCTCGAATTCTCCGACCGCGAACTCGATCTCGACGCGCTGTTTGCGCGCCCGGCGCCGACCGTTCTCGAAATAGGCTTCGGCAATGGCGAACAGCTGCTGCATGCCGCCCTGCACGAATCCGCAAGGAACTTCATCGGCATCGAAGTCCATCGTCCCGGCGTCGGCCGGCTCATGAATGCGCTGGCCGAGGCGAACCTCGACAACGTCCGCATCAGCAACCACGACGCCGTCGAAGTGCTCGAGCAACAGATTCCTGCGCAGTCGCTCGACGAGGTGCGCATCTACTTTCCCGACCCCTGGCCAAAAAAGCGCCACCACAAGCGGCGTCTGATCCAGCCCGCCCTGGTCGAATTGCTGGCCACGCGCGTTCGCCACGGCGGCCTGCTGCACCTGGCCACCGACTGGGCGGAATACGCCGAGCACATGCTCGAGGTCGTCGATGCCTGCCCGCAATGGCGCAACCGGGCCGGACTCGGGTCATACTCTGCCGCGCCCGAATGGCGCATCCAGACCCATTTCGAGAAGCGCGGGGTCCGCCTCGGCCACGGCGTCTGGGACCTGATCCATGAGCGAACCTGAGGCCTCCACGAACAAACTGCCCGCCGCGACCACGGACCCGTAGACCAGCGCAATGGACATGAGCCTGACCCTGACCACCGACATGGCCCTCGTGCTGGGCCTGCTGGTGTTCACCGTGCTCATGCTCGTCCTCGAATGGGTCCGCGGCGACCTCGTCGCCCTGCTCGTCATCGTCGTCATCGGCGTGACCCGCCTGATGCCGGTCGAGCAGTTGTTCGACGGTTTCGCCGGCAACGCCGTGATGTCGCTGATCGCGGTCATGATCATGGGCGCCGGCCTCGACCGCACCGGCCTGCTCGGCAAGGCCGCCTCGTTCATCCTGCGCCTGGCCGGCGGCGTCGAGACGCGCGTCTCGCACCTGATCAACGCGATGGTCGGCAGCATGTCGGCGATCATGCAGAGCCAGGCCCTGGCGACCCTGTTCATGCCGGTGGTCAGCCGCCTCAGTTCGCGTACCGGCATCCCTCTCAAGCGCCTGCTGCTGCCGATGGCCTGCTGCATCCTGGCCGGCACCAACATCACGATGATCTCGAACTCGCCGCTGATCCTGCTCAACGATCTGGTCGCCAGCGCCAACCGCAACCTGCCGCCCGGCGCGCAGAGCATCGAGCCGTTCCCGCTGTTCGCAATCGCCCCGATCGGCATTCCGCTGCTGCTGGTCGGCCTCGCCTACTTCGCCTTCCTGACCCCGCGCCTGTGGCCGAGCGAGGAGGAGAAGCAGAAAGTCACGCCGGGCCGTACCGAAACCTACTTCGCCGAGATGTACGGCATCGACGGCGAAGTGATGGAGCTGACCGTGACCGCGGAAAGTCCGCTGGTCGGCATGAGCGTGGTCGAGGCCGAGCGACTGCACGGGGCGCCGCTGATCCTGGCCCTGAAGACCGGCAACGAAGCCCGCCTGGCGCCGCCGGCCGACCAGATGATCTGGGTCGGCAGCGTGCTCGGCGTACTCGGCAAGCGCGAGGAAATCAGCGAGTTCGCCAACAACCAGCTGTGCCGCACGCAATCGCGGCTGCGCAATTTCGGCGACATGTTCAACCCGACCCGGGCCGGCATCTCCGAGGTCGTGATCGCGCCCAATTCGCGCTGGATCAAGCAACTGGTCGGCGACCTGCGCCTGCGCAAGCGTTTCGGCATCAGCGTGCTCGCGGTCACCCGCGGCGAACAGGTCTTCCGCGAGGATGTGCGCGAGGTCTCGCTGCGGCCCGGCGATACGCTCATCCTGCACAGCCTGTGGCGCGACCTCACCCTGGCTGCCGAATCGCGCGATTTCGTCGTCGTCACCGACTACCCGCAGGAAGAGCAGCGGCCGAGCAAGATCTGGCATGCGGTGTTCTTCTTCAGCCTGGCCATGGGCCTGGGCCTGTTCACCGACCTCAAGCTGGCCGTGGCGATGCTGGTCGGCGCGGTCGGCATGCTGCTGGCCGGCGTGCT
>JAHCAR010000035.1 GCA_019634795.1 Dokdonella sp. | reverse complement strand
GCATCACCTCGTTCGCCGAAGCCTTCACCTGCCTGCTCGCCGTGACCCTGTTCCTGGCCCAAGGCGAACACCTCAACCTCATCCTGTTCATCCCGATGTGCGCCGGCGCCCTGCTCTCGGTGCCGTTTTCCGTGTTTGTCATCAGCGTGACACGCGAGGATCGCCTGCGCGTCATCATCGGCGCGGTCACGATGCTGATGGGTGCACTGACGCTGTTCAAAGTCGCAAGTTGAGGAGCCGCACTGAAGGCTCGCGCGCTCCCGGAGGTTCTTCACCTTTCGGACACCCGGCGGGTGGAATCAACAAGGACAAGGTGCGTGCCGTCTCGCCAATTCGAGCGACAAGAACCGTCCTGGAGGTGCGTAATCAAAGAATGACGAGGCGACCGCCGAACTCGCCATTGGCGTGTGGACGAAGAAGACTGCCATCGATTGGACTAAGTGACTACTTTCGGCCAGGAGCTGACTCTCAGAAATTCATCTTCATTGCAGTGAGCTGGCCAGAAGATAGTCATTCGCGAACTCGCCTACAAATCGAATTGAGGACGAAATGAGCAGCTTCTGAATTGCGGGGACAGGGCGTAGCGGACCGTTCATTTTTTGGCAAAACGTAGCTGTAGAAGAGCATATCCGCAGCCAATCATTCGTCATTCCGATGACAAAGCGGAGAATGAGACGAGTAACGATGGCGCGACAACTGGACAACAATCCCCATCAGACCAAGATGATCGCGCCTTTTGGGTGACAATTGCTGCCCATTCTTCCTGGTGCTCGCGGTCAGTTTGCTGGCCGCAGTCAATGCAGACGCTTTCGAGTTCGCGAGCACGTAAGACAATTGAGACTGAGTTGCAAGACACCGACCATGTGATCACGCTAGACTCGGCCTGAACAAGTCCACTACGAGATTGTTTCCAACGTGTTTCGGACAACAAAGAATTAAGGAGCCGGATGATGCGCCCGACATTCTGTCTCGTTGTGCGGTGGTCTCTTGTTGCGTCACTGCTCGTCATTTGCGTGGTCGCATCGACGAGCGCGCTTGCGTTCATAGACCCTCCGGTTCTCGTTCCCGCGAACCCTCAAGCGGGGGACGCCATCGCTGTGAGCATTCGATACGGCGAATGCGACGGAATTTCAGCCGACCCGCCTGTCGTCACCCAGACGGGCAACTCGATCCATATGCTTCTGGAGACGGTCCATTGGGGCGACTTTATCCTGTGCAACATCACACCGTTTACGAGCGAGTTCTCCGTCGGAACGTTTCCGCCGGGCACGTACACGCTGCAAGTCGAGCGCTACTACGAAAATGCCGTTCCGGAGCCTGTCTATGAGGTTCTCGCGAACATCACGTTCACCGTTCAAGGAGGAGCGTCGCCGAATGCGCTTCCGTCTACTAGGCTTTGGGCGGCGATGGCGCTGGCAATTGGGCTCGTTGCGATCATTGCGGTTCGGTTTTCCGGGCGACGGGGGCACATTGCTTTGTGCTTTGTGATCGTATCTGCCTCGTCGTACAGAGAAGGCATTGCTCAGGAGCCAATCGTTTTCGAGACTCTGATTTCGGGTCAGCCCGGAGCCCCGACCCCTGAGGAAGTGGTGCTTTGGGGGGATCGCGAATCGGGACGCGAATCCGGACGCGAATCGGGGCACCCTGGACCCCTGACCCTCTCGGGAGTGGTCGAAATTCACGTTTCAAGTCCTGACCCCTGACCCTCTCGGTCGGCATCACCTCGTTCGCTGAAGCCTTCACCTGCCTGCTTGCCGTGACCCTGTTCCTGGCCCAGGGCGAACATCTCAATCTCATCCTGTTCATACCGATGTGCGCCGGCGCCCTTCTCTCGGTGCCGTTCTCGGTATTCGTCATCAGCGTGACGCGCGAAGACCAGCTGCGCGTCATCATAGGCGCGGTCACGATGCTGATGGGTGCACTGACGCTGTTCAAAGTCGCAAGTTGAGGAGCCGCACTAAAGGCTCGCGCGCCCGGAGGTTCTTCACCTTTCGGACACCTGGCGGGTGGAGTCAACAAGGACAAGGTGCGCCCCGTCTCACCAATTCGAGCGACAAGAACCGTTCTGGAGATGCGCGATCAACGAATGACGAGGCGACCGCCTAGCTCGCCATTGGCGTGTGGACAAAAAAGACTGGCATCGATTGGACTGAGTGACTACTTTCGGCCAGAAGCGAACATTGCCCTGTATGGTGTGCGTGGAATTGGCTCTATTTGGAGACTCGCCTCGGCTTCGCCCTCCGACGAAACTGACGTGACCGACTCGCCACTCGAGCATTTGTTGTGCGTTTATCGAGGTCGAGCAAAAGCTCATCTGCGTACGGAACTCGCAGCTCCAATATCCGTTCAAAGAGATCAGCCGCCATTTCTGTGACCTCGCCACCTTGTTCTTGCAATGTCAACGCAATCTGGACGAAGTTCTCGCCAGCCTAGTAGTGGGCTGACGCTATGCTCCTGACCGACGTGTGGCAGTTATTGAGGAGCGCGAGCGTGGCTGTGCACACTCGCACTGGCTCGTAGGTCACCATCTCCAGCAGACACTCCGTAACTCGATCAACATTGGCCGCCCCAATCTCGGGTCGCTCAGCAAGCAGGTCCAGCAATTGAACACAGGTCCGGTCGGGTCCAAACGTTTTCGGATCAAAAATGGCGTCCAGTGCGCGCAGGACTGGTGTTGATCCGGTTCGCATCAGCGCAATCAGACGGGGGTGAGCAGCTTTACGAAACGCAGGTTCAGCCCAGAGTTCAGCAATGGCAAATGCCACTCCCAGCCGAAGCGCATCTGAGACCCAGGGAGAACTTTCAGGGGCGCAGGACGAATCGACGATCTCGGTGGCCCAATGGCCGCCATGCGCAACTATGGAGTGAAGAGCGGCTATCTCACCTGCGACCTGATCCGCGCGTGGCGACGCTTGGCCGAGAACCAGCCCAACCCACCGCTGCACGTCAGTCGACGGCGCCCAGCGCTGAACATATGCGAGAAGAATCGCTCCCTGACGATTCACGAACATCTTCGGATACGTGGACAGCAGGCGATCCAACAGCTCAAGGGCTCGCCTACGTTCGACCAGGTGCAGATTGACGAGATGCGACCAAAGAGCAGCCCAAACACGCCAGGACTCTGGCTTGCGTAGGTGATCTTCGAGGGTGCTTATCCATCCATCCGCATCAGGTGGCTCGAGGTGGAGAAAAAGGTGTGAAACTGCGCAGAGAAGCGGGAAATTTCCTGATGGAAGCACGACCATCAGGTTGCCACCCCAGACGAAACTTTGCGCATCTTCGAGCACGTAGGGCTCCCCTTCGTCCTCGGCTTCCTCCGATCCCGCCAGTTCCGCTGCCGGTGAACTCCTCAACCAATCCTTGAGGATTTCCACGATGCTTTTTGGCGGGTACATTGACTTCGATGCGCTCTGCACGGCGCCGGCGACGTCTGCAGTGAAACCCCGGCTGTTGAACCCTTTTGCCGCGAGTTGCTCGATCAGCTCATATAGTTTTGCTGAGTTCGACGAATCCTCGCTCAGCGCCCGAACAACGAATCCGGCCGGAATCTCGTTCGACCCAGGGGCAAGCTGCAGCGCAATTCGAATACCGCGCTCAGGATCGGCTTTTGTCAGCTTCTCTAGTTCGCGCCCTGCTTGAATTGCCCCGCCACTGCGGGAAAGGGGGCGACGTCTGCGCGCAGAAATTTCCCAGTCCTGACTATCGTCGAGCTCTCTAAAGATCTGAAGTATGTGCTCGTCCTTGGCCCGCGCCATCTGCTCGGCGTTGACCGGGCTACACACCTCAGTCATCTCGAAGCCGCCTCGGTCTCCCTCATCGACATTTCCAACCGCGCGCTCTTCTTCCCTCAGGTGCTTGAGTAGGGCATCGGACCGGCAATCGACTGGAATAGCGTGCAACAGGCGCAGCCTATGCTCTCGATTCCATGTCCGCCTTGTCAGCCGTGTCTTGGCGTCATCCTCTGGGTGGTTCTGCCAACGGCTCCAGCCCTGGATACCGGATACGATTTTCTCTCTCTTGGATGGGTCCAGAAGGGGCATTACAACTCGGATGAGTTCTTTCGTGTCGCAACTGGGCCGACTGAAAGAGCCCAGCAGCAGTCGACGCTCGTCGGCGAGGAGAAAGTCCGTCACTTCGTCAGGTAGCGATGGCGCGACTGCTGTCATACCCCGAGCCAGCAACCTTTGAACGATCATCTGATCTGTGCCGGAGTACTGGCCTGCAAACTCAATAAACCGTCCAGGGTCGGAATTCGCGAGCTCTTCTATGGCTGAGACGACCGCATCGACGATCGGCCGCTCTCTGGGCATGCGCTCATCCTCCCAAATGCCGATTGCAGCTGACTCGCGACGGTACATTGCCTCGTCGCGGTGGTCGCTGCCCAATTGCTCGACCGATTTCACGAACCACGGCCAGATCTCTGCCAAGAACGTGGCCGGTGACGCCTCGGCGACAACCGGCAAGCCATGGAGCTCGTGCCCAGTGAGCAGTTTGCTCAACCTGTTGTGCAAGGATTCCGGGCCATCGGTATTCTGCTCATCCGCCGGGGCAAGCTCCGGACCTCGCTCGAACCTATCAAGCCAAACGCGTACGATCCGTGGCGCCCATTCCGGCAGAGTCTCACTCATGCGTGTGGCGATAGCGCTGATCGACCAAGGTTCTACGGCCGATCTGGAGGCAATCCTCGCAAAGCGATCTGCGTCGTCGCCCGACCACTGCGGGAGTTGTTCCAAAACGAACATTGCGAGCGAATCGTATCGATCGTACGGTAGCCAGTGGCGATCGATCAGGCTTCGAACGGCGTCTGGATCGCCTGCCGCCCCACCGACAAGAAGAGGCAGGCATGTTCGGGCCTCGTCAGGTTCGAGCATCATCACCTGCGGCACGAGGTGCTTCTGCAGGCAACTGAACCAGCCCGCACTTCCAGCTGTTGAGGCGAGTACCCGCGGCCGCCATTTGGTGTCGTCAGCGATCTGGAGGACCAGCCTCGTCTCGGTCGGCAGGGGTGCCCGCGCCTGGCCCATAAAGTCGATAATGAGCCCGCGCAAATGAGGTCTTAGCGCGACGCTCCAAAGCCTTTCTATCTCACGTTGGTAGGCAGTTGCGTCGACGCTTCGCATGTAACCCAGCGCGTGCCACATCAACGGGCGAATACGTACGGTCTGCTGGCGAGCGAGTACTGCCTCTGTGAGACGACCTTCGCCGTCGACGAAGTCGCGAGCGCGCACGAACTCGTACAGGGTCTGATGACGGAAGCCCAGTCGGCCTTGGTCGGTGATCAAGATTCCGGCGGCTACGAGCTGACCTACGGCTTGAGCGAAGCCGTCGAATCGTGACTGAGGAAGCCAAAGCACTTCCCGTTCGGCCATCATCGACGCAACCGCGATGACTGCGTCTCGACGAAGGCCGCTGGCATCGCAGAGCACATGCTTCTGCCAGAGAGCATCCAGCATCTGCTGATAACCCTCCAGAAGGCTGCCGGAGTCCGAGTCCTTAACCAGTTGCAGAAACAGGTCCAAAGCGTGGGGAGAGCGCAGATCGTTGCGAATCGACTCACTCCACCCGCTCGCTGAGATTCCCCGCGCGCTCAACACTTCGGCTACCTGCTCCCACGTCGGCAGGGTGAGAGTGAGCACTTCCGCATCGATGGCCCTGAGGCGAGGGTCATGCCGGTGCTCGAAGGAACGACTGGAAACGACGATATGTACGTTCGCTTGCTCTGACAGGTCTCTAACCAGTTGCAGCAGCACGCGCAGGCGGCCGGAATGCTGCACGACGAGCTCGGCCAGGGCGTCGAGCTGGTCGACAATCACCACCACCGGTCGCGAGCGGGCCAGCTGTCGCACGCAGGAGATGATGTCGTCGGGCAGCTCCAAGGCCTTCGTCAACGATGCCCTGTCGACAACCTCTTCCGGCAACTGATCCGCCTTGATCGCAAGAATCGCGCGAGAACTGTCGTTCAGTGACTGCCCAAGGCGCGCGAGAAGAGCGGACTTGCCGCTCCCTGGATCCCCCAAAAGGAGGGTCACAGACTGATCAAGCGAAGTGATGGTAGAACGCAGGGTGTCCAGCTCCTGGCGCTCAATCCACTGGCCATCGGGAAGGACAGATCGCCAGGACAGTAAAGACGCCGAAGCACTTGCAAAGCGATCGTGGATTTCACTCGGCGACCGGTGCGCGCTACGCTGGACCAGCGAGACTCCACGCTTCTCGAGCTCCCTGACCAAGTCCTGTCGTCTGATCGGCGACGCCGAGAACGCTTGGCGGCGCCGCACCATTCGCTCGAGTACGTCGTAGGCGGTAGCTTGGTCCGTCGTGAGTGAAGCAAGCTCCTGGCGGTTGCGCTCCTCCCATTGCGCAGCGTCGAGGTGCGGACCGATGCCCAGAACGCGCGACCACATAAATGCATCCGCAGGCGGAAGTTCTACTGCCTTCGAGAGTTCCGACAAGGCGCTGCGAAGCGTTTGCGGCGCGTGAGCGTCGAAGGCCGCATAGGTCGCATAGTCGCTGTGCGACTCAAGGAGCTTGGCAAGATTGAAGAATGGGCTGTGAGACCAGAACTCAACGCGCGCTCCCTTCCTGTCCCGGGTTTGTCTGAGGGCCTTGAGCAGCTCCTTGCCCATCAACGCGTCGGAAATCGCCCACGCGCGCTGATCTGGCTGGCTCTTCTTCGCCTGAATGAACAGCATTCTCGTATCGTTGAACGAAACGATTACGTCGTCTACTGCTACCGTCCCCAAGTCGCCAGGTAGTGCCACGGCCTCGACTTCAACAGTTTCGACGCGACTGTCCACGAGCTGCTGGATGAGCCAATGAATGGCAACTCCAACCTGGTACTCGTCTCCTCTGTGCGAACGACGTGCCGCGATACTCATTGCGTCTGTTCTGAGCCACGTTCAGGCAATTCTACGGCATGAGTCTTTCCGTCTCGGAGAAGTGCGCGCCCCGAGTATCGCGTCACTGTCGTTGTGGAACCTGCGGATGTCTGCTTTGGGTCGATACAGGCCGTTGAGCCATGCAGATGGGTCTGTCGGGGCAGTCACGTGCTAGGCAATGGGACAGGGACCCAGCGAAATGTTCCCTCGGGTACTCTATGCCGACTGCTGCTTGTGCGCGGAAGCACTCGATCGGCTCAGTCGCTGAGAATCAGCGCCTCTTCTTGGCTCGGTCCCCGCCGCCGAGCAGGCGCCCGATTGCGCCGCGGGCGCGAGCCAGATCGATGCCGTGGGCGCGCAACCACTCTTCGTTGAACAGCGTCTCGCCGTAGCGTTCGCCGCGATCACAAAGCAGGGTGACGATGCTGCCGGTTTCGCCGCGTTCGCGCAGGTCGGTGGCGAGTTGCAGGCAGGCGACGAAGTTGGTGCCGGATGATCCGCCGTAGCGGCGGCCGAGCAGGGTTTCGAGTTGCCAGGCGGCGGAGATCGAGTCGGCGGCCGTGTAAGCCGCAGCCGGTCGAATTCGTCCGCCACCGTCACCTGGTTTCACGAGCAGTGGCCGGCTGGGATACGGGTCGATCGCGAGTCTCTTGTGGTGTCATGCCGTGCCCTCCTGAGCAGTTCAGGCTGGCACAGGTTTTCCTCACCAGTGGAGAGGCTATGCGCGTATGGAGTGAACTTGCGATTCATCTTTAGCTCCCGCGCTAAGTGGTGGATTCCGAAATCCCCGGAACCGGGCGATGACAGAACGAAGTTTGTTTCTGCTGTCTTTTGCGTAATCAGGCTGAGCAAAACGCCAGAAACACAAATTTTCGGCTGGATTTGGTTTGATTGTTCCTTATAATGTTCAATATGGCCGGACAGAATCAGAATAAACTGAACTCTCTGCTCGCCCAGCTCGGCGACGGCTGGCTTGCCCCGACCCCCTGGCTGGAGCGGCGCGGCTATGCACGCAGCCTGCTTTCCTATTACGTCAAGGAAGGCTGGCTGAGTTCGCCCGCGCGCGGCGTCTACCAGCGCGCGGGCTCCCGTCCCACGTGGCAGATGGTCGTGTATTCATTGCAGCGGCTGGCCGGCCTGCCGTTGCACGTCGGTGGAAGCCAGGCAATCACGTTGCACGGCATGGATCACTACCTGCGCTTGGGCGCCGCCACGGTCACCTTGTTCGGACCGGCACGATTGCCGGCGTGGGTAAATGCGCTGGGGCTTTCCGAACATTTTGAACTACGCCGCGACGCCAAGCTCGGTTTCGTTTCGCTATCCGGCGAGCTTCTGGACTCGCAGAACACACTTCGGGAAGTGGGATTGGACAGCCTTCCCGGAGATCGACCCAACTCCCCGATCGTCGCTTCGATGCCCGAACGCGCGCTCCTCGAGTTGCTGCTCGACGTGCCCAACAAGGCGTCCGTGGCGGGCGTCGACGCGATCCTGCAGGGCGCGACCCGGCTGCGCCCCGAGTTGCTCAGTCGCCTCCTGCGTGATTGCCATAGCGTCAAGGTCAAACGCCTATTCCTGGCCCTCGCGGAGCGCCACGGGCATGCCTGGTTCAAGCATCTCGACCTTGAAGGTGTGGACTTGGGCTCCGGCAATCGGGTTCTTGGCGTGGGCGAGCGCCTGCATCCCGAGTACCGCATCACATTGCCGAGAGACCTCGATGACCAACTGGTCTGAAGCCTTTCGCGACCGACTGCAACTCCTGACCGAGTTGTTGCCTGTCGTTGCCCAGGAGATGCGCTTTGCGCTGAAGGGCGGCACGGCAATCAACCTGTTCGAGCATGATCTTCCACGTCTGTCGGTGGACATCGATCTGACCTGGTTGCCGATCGGAGACTTTGCCAGCGACAGCCGTGCGATCGAAGAGGCTCTCATGTCGATGGCGCAAGCGTTATCCAAGCCGCCATTGCGCCTGAACGTCAGCCCTTCCGCTCCGCAGAACGCCAATACCGTGACCCGCCTCATCGCAACGCGCGGCCGCGCTCGCGTGCAGATCGAAACCACACCGGTCATGCGGGGAACCGTGCATCCAGTGAGAGTCATGCGAGTGCAGCCCACGGTGCGAGCCGAGTTCGGCTTTGCCGAAATGCAGGTGCTGGATTTCAATGATCTCTACGCGGGCAAGCTAGCGGCCGCACTGACACGCCAGAATCCACGCGACCTTTTCGACGTCGGCGTGCTGCTGTACGAAGGCCGGTTTGACGAGGCACTGTGGCGCACCTTTCTCGTTTACCTCACGGCCAGCCCCAAACCGGCCTGGGAAATACTGGAGCCGGCCGAACCGAAGGACTTCGAAAAGTCATTCCGGACACTCTTCGATGGCATGACTGCAAAGCCGACGTCGGCCGAAGCGCTACTCGAGGCCAGAAGACAGCTGCTCGCCAGGATTCCCGCGCTGCTCGACGACGCGTCTCGCGCATTCCTCGAATCGGTCGAACGCGAACTACCCGACTTTGGACTGATTGGTCTTGCGCACGCGGCAGATCTTCCTGGCGTGAAACGGAAACTCCAGAATCTTGCGCAACGATCCGATGCGAAGCGCGAAGCGGACCAGCGCCAACTCAGCGAAACGCTCGAGCGGATCGGTCGCTGAAAGTCAGCGCTTCAACCGAGGCTGACCTGCATTCCCGAGCAGCAGTCCGACCGCATCGCCTGCGCGAGCCAGATCGATGCCGTGCTCGCCTAGCCAATCGAGATTGAACAGAGTTTCGCCGTAACGTTCGCCGCGGTCGCAGAGCAAGGTGACGATGCTGCCGGTCTCGCCGCGGTTGCGCATCTCGGAAGCGAGTTGCAGGCAGGCGACGAAGTTGGTGCCGGAGGATCCGCCGTAGCGGCGGCCGAGGAGGGTTTCGAGTTGCCAGGCGGCGGCGATCGAGTCGGCGTCGTCGATTTCGCGCACGGCATCGACGATCTCGAACAGGAAGCCCGGTTCGACCGAGGGGCGGCCGATGCCTTCGATCAGGGTCGGTTGCGTCGCGTGGACTGACCGATCGCGCGTGCGCCAGCCTTCGGCGAAGGCGCCGCCGTGCGGCTCGGCGACGCACAGTTGCGTCGCCAGGCGTCGGTAGCGCAGGTAGCGGCCGATCGTCGCCGAGGTGCCGCCGGTGCCGGCGCCGCAGACGATCCATGTCGGCTCGGGATGCGGCTCGCGGCGCATCTGGCCGATGATCGATTCGGCGATGTTGTTGTTGCCGCGCCAGTCGGTGGCGCGTTCGGCAAGGCCGAACTGGTCGAGGTGGCAGGCGCCGGCCTCGGCGTGCTCGCGGGCGCGCGCATGCACCTGGCTCGGGTCCTCGACCAGGTCGCAGGTGCCGCCGAGCGCCTGCACGTCGCGGATCTTCGCCGGCGAGGTGCAGGCCGGCATGACCGCGGTGAACGAGAGTCCGAGCAGGCGTGCGAACCAGGCCTCGGAGATCGCCGTGCTACCCGAGGAGGCATCGACGACGGCCTGGCCTTCGCGCAGACGCCCGTTGCACAGCGCATACAGGTAGAGCGAGCGCGCCAGGCGGTGCTTGAGGCTACCGGTCGCATGCGCGGCTTCATCCTTGAAGTAGAAGTCGATGCCGGGGAAGGCGTCGAAGCTCAGATGCAGCAGGTGGGTATCGGCCGATCGTGCCGTTTCGCGTTCGAGCCGGGCGATCGCCTCGTGGGTCCACACGCGGGCGCCTTCCGTGGTTTCCGCGCGTGGATGCATGGCGGTCAATCCTCCTTCTGAGCCATGGCAGCATGAGCGGGCAGCGCGCCGCCGCTGGCGCGCGGTTCGGGCAGGCGTTGCGGCTTGATCCACAGGCGCGCGACGAACCAGGTAAACAGCAGCATGCCGATGGCGAAGATCGTGTCGCCCGGCACGCGCATCCAGATCAACAGGTGCACGATCGGCTGGGTCATGAACTCGGCCGAGCGCGCGTACCAGTAGCCATGTTCGAGCACCGCCGAGAGCTGCAGCACGCCGAGCGGGAGCAGGGTCAGCAGGGCCATCAGCGAGAGGCCGATGTTGAGCGCCCAGAACGATCCGCGCAGCCAGCCCTCGTTCCAGACCGCCTCGGGCTTCATGCCGCGCAGGCAGAACAGCATCAGGCCGAGGCCGAGCATGCCGTAGACGCCGAACAGCGCGGTGTGGCCGTGCAGCGGGGTCAGGTTGAGTCCCTGCATGTAGTAGAGCGCCATCGGCGTGTTGATCAGGAAGCCGAACAGACCGGCGCCGACCAGGTTCCAGAACGAGACGGCGAGGAAGAACATGATCGGCCAGCGGTAGCGCTGCATCCATTCCGTGGAACGCCCGTGCGACCAGGTCTCGTAGGCCTCCATGCCGATCAGCGCCAGCGGCACCACTTCGAGCGCCGAGAACGACGCACCGAGCGCGATCACGCCGACCGTGGTGCCGGCGAAGTAGAGGTGATGGAAGGTGCCGAGCACGCCACCGGCCATGAACACGATGGTCGCGAACAGCACGTTGACCGTGGCGGTCTTGCCGCGCACGAGGCCGAGCTTGACGAACAGGAAGCTGATCACGGCCACCGCGAACACCTCGAAGAAGCCTTCGACCCACAGGTGCACGACCCACCAGCGCCAGTATTCGACCATCGAGATGTGGGTGTGCTCGCTCCACATCAGGCCGGCGCCGTAGAACAGCGCGATGGCGACGGTCGACAGGAACAGCAGGCCGACGATCGAGGACATTTCGTCCTTGCGTTTGAGCGCCGGCCACAGCGCGCGCCCGACCAGGCCGAGCCAGAGCAACAGACCGACGAACAGGAAGATCTGCCAGAAGCGACCGAGGTCGACGTATTCCCAGCCCTGGTGGCCGAACCAGAAGTTGTTGGCCAGGCCGAGCTTCTGCATGACCGCGAACCACTGCCCGGCGAAGGCGCCGACGACGATGATCAGCAGGCAGACCCAGAGGATGTTGACGCCGAGGCGCTGGAACTTCGGTTCATGGCCGGATACGGCCGGCGCGATGTAGAGGCCGGTCGCCAGCCAGGCGGTCGCGATCCAGAGC
>JAHCAR010000034.1 GCA_019634795.1 Dokdonella sp. | reverse complement strand
ACGAGCCAATGTGACTGGAGTTCAGCCGTGTGCTCTTCCGATCTGCGGTCGGCATGGCGGTGGCGAACGACATGCTCGCCCGCGCCGCCTCGCTGGAGCTCGCCCAGGATGCCGGCGGCGTGCTGCGCGCGCGCGTGATCAACGAAAGCGGGCACAAGCTACCGACCGGCCATATCGAAGGACGCCGCGCCTGGGTGCAGGTGCGCCTGCGCGATGCCGATGGGCGCCTGCTGCGCGAATACGGCGGCTACGATCCGGTCACCGCCGAACTCGACGAAAGCGGCACCGTGGTCTACGAAATGGCCGTGGGCCTGTCCGATGGCGCGGCGGCGGCAACCGGACTGGCAGCGGGCCGGACCACGCACATGGCGCTGGCCGACACCGTGGTCAAGGACACACGCATCCCGCCGCGCGGCTTCCAGAATTCCGCGTACGCCGCGGCTGGCGCGCCTGTGGTCGGACGCGCCTACGCCGATGGCCAGTACTGGGACGATGCACGGTTCTGGATTCCCGCCTCGGCCGCTCGTGCCGAAGTCACTGTCTACTACCAGACCGTGACCCGGCACTACATCGAGGCGCTGCGTGATGGCAACCAGTCCGATCACTGGGGCCAGACCCTGCATGGCCTGTGGCAGGACAGCGGGCGCGCCGCGCCGATCGCGATGGCTGCGGGCGTACTTGTGCTCGAGGGCTTCACGCGCGGCGACTTCAACGGCGATGGCGAGGTCGACCCGCAGGATGCCGCGCGCTTCGCCGAATGCCTCGCCGGCACGACCGATGCCGAGTCCTGCCGCGCTGGCGACTTCGATGGCGATGGCGACATCGACTGCAGCGATGCGGCCGCCCTGATCGCTGCCTGGACCGCGCCACAACCCGCGCCGACCTTCGATGCCTGCCGGGGCGCACAGGCATATGCGATTCCCGTCCTTGACCCGCGTTGGCTGGCGGGCCTGGCTATGGCGCTGCTCGTCCTGGCATGGTGCGGACTCTGGCGCCAGCGCAGTCCGCATTGACGCGCCCCGCCTGCGTCCGTCGCCTCGCAGTGCACTATTGATCCGCCCTGAATCCGGCTCACTTGAATACCTCCCCCGCGAACGGGAGAACCGCCAGCACCTCCAACGGCCCTTGCTGGATCGTGCAAGGCGTCGACATCGCAATGTTGGGGTTCGCATACGCTCACCTCCAACCTACCCAACGCCACATTCGCAGGGGTCTGCGTCGAATTCCTAAGGCCCGTGTGCCTGCAACATCGGGTGCCGCACGACCCGTTCGTCCTGCCCGAAAAGTGAGACTGCGAGAAACCCGTTCGTCCTGTCGAAGGGCCGGGGTGACGACAAGGGGGCGTTGCAGCTTACGCGGCCTCGTCGTTTCGTAGGTTGCTGGTGAGTCTGCGAACCGCAACGTCTTCACGCCAGAAACGACTTCGCTCCGGTGGCATCGCAATCCGCTGGGGTTCGCCGGCGCTCGCGGCGACATTGCGGCAGACGCTCCACAATCCGGTTTCCGTTGCCGTCGTCCCGGCGCAGGCCGGGACCCAGTGACTTTCTCAGGCAAGGCGAAGACGCCGGACCCCGGGCCGGGCAGCGCCCGGCCAGTCCTGTCGAAGGATGAACGGCAACGCCGCTGGGATTGCGGGTTCACCTTTCTACAGGCCGAACGTAAGCGGCGCCGGGGATTGTGGGTCCACCATTCGCAATGCCGGCCGGCTTCTCCCAGGCAGGAACCTGTTCAGTACCACCACGCATGGTGGTGCCCACTTGATTCGAGTCAAGATGGAACGGGCTGCGACCGCGCAGACTTGCGGGATTTCCACTGATGGATGCCCGATGACGCAGCTGCACGACTTCGATCACGCCCAGCTCCTGGACATTGCACGCGGCGCGACCTTCGGCGAGGGCAACGCGCGCCTGCCCTCGCCGCCGATGCTGATGTTCGATCGCATCACCTGCGTCGAGAAAGATGCCGGACGCCACGGCAAGGGCCTGCTGTGCGCCGAACTCGATATCCGCCCGGACCTCTGGTTCTTCGGCTGTCACTTCATCGGCGATCCGGTGATGCCGGGCTGTCTCGGCCTCGATGCGATGTGGCAGCTGGCGGGCTTCTACCTGCCCTGGCTCGGCGAGCCGGGGCGCGGCCGCGCGCTCGGTGTCGGCGAGGTCAGGTTCAGCGGCCAGGTACTGCCCGATGCCCGCCTGGTGCGCTACGAAATCCACGTCCGTCGCGTCATGCGCGGCAAGCTGACCCTGGTCGTCGCCGACGGCGACACCTTCGTCGACGGGCGCAAGATCTACACCGCCCGGGACTTGCGGGTCGGCCTGTTCCAGTCGACGGAGGGCTTCTGACGTGCGTCGCGTCGTCGTCACTGGAATGGGCATCGTGTCCTGCATCGGCGATGCCGCCGACACCGTCTCGCGAGCCCTGCGTGACGGTCTCAGCGGGATCCGCGCGGTACCTGAATTCGTCAGCCGCGGGCTGCGCAGCCAGATTGCCGGCGTACCGCCGGCGGATGCCGACGCCAAGATCGATCGCAAGCTCAGACGCTTCATGGGCGATGCCGCCGCGTACAGTTACCTGTCCATGCGCGATGCCATCGCCGATGCCGGCCTGGCCAAGGACCAGGTCTGCCATCCACGGACCGGGGTGATCGCCGGGTCCGGCGGCGGCTCGGCGCAATGGCAGATCGAAGCCGGCGATGTGCTGCGCGAAAAGGGCGTGCGCCGAATCGGCCCGTACATGGTCCCGCGTACGATGTGTTCCACCGTGTCGGCCACGCTCGCCACCGCCTTCGGCATCCTCGGACTGAGCTACTCCATCGCCGCCGCCTGCGCCACTTCGGCCCACTGCATCGGTGCCGCGGCCGACCTGATCCGGCATGGGGCACAGGACGTGATGTTTGCCGGCGGCGGTGAGGAACTGCATTGGGGAATGACCGCGCAATTCGATGCGATGGGCGCGCTGTCCAGTGGATTCAACAGCGTTCCGCATGCGGCGTCGCGACCCTATGACACCGACCGAGATGGCTTCGTCATCGCCGGCGGCGGCGGCATGCTGGTGCTCGAGGACTACGCGCATGCCAAGGCCCGTGGCGCGACCATCCATGCCGAACTGGTCGGCTATGGCGTCACCTCGGACGGCGCCGACATGGTCGCGCCCTCGGGCGAGGGTGCGGCGCGCTGCATGCGCATGGCCCTGCGCGGCGTGACCGGCAAGGTCGACTATCTGAATACGCACGGCACCTCGACCTCGCTCGGCGACATCATCGAGTTGCAGGCGGTGCGCGAGGTCTTCGGCGCAACGCCGCCGGTCCTGTCCTCGACCAAGGCGCTGACCGGTCATTCGCTCGGCGCGGCAAGCGTGCACGAGGCCATCTACAGCCTGTTGATGATGAAGGACGGCTTCATCGCCGGCTCGGCCAACATCGAGACCCTCGATCCGCGCGCCGCGGGATTTCCGATCGCACTCGAATCGCGCAGCGCA
The DNA here is from genome assembly GCA_019634795.1 of Dokdonella sp. GTDB lineage: Bacteria > Pseudomonadota > Gammaproteobacteria > Xanthomonadales > Rhodanobacteraceae > Dokdonella. The sequence goes on along the minus strand of JAHCAR010000034.1, from coordinate 11,567 downwards.
AGATTGGATACGGTGATGTCGAACAGTTTCGGATTCGGCGGCACCAATGCCAGCCTGGTGTTCGCGCGCGTCCAGGGGCATTCCGGTCACGTGGCGTAGCCGTCAAGGCGCCCGGAAGCTTCGTCCGATGTGCCGTGTCATCAAGCGAAGGCTGATAGTCCTGAAGGGCCGCAGGTCATGCCGGGCGGCCCCTCCAGGAGTCATGCTCTTCCCCGCTCACATCGCTCGGTGCGGGACCGCCTGAGGACGAGAAACCCGCTGCGTGAGCCCGCGGTGAAACCGGGTCAGTGTTCGTGACCCGCACCGAGATTGCTGCCTGCCCTGCCCTCGCCGACCAGCATTCGTATGCGACCTGCGAGGTAGTCGAAGTAGCGGTCGATGTAGCTGATGCCGTTCTCGTGGTCGATCAGGTACGGGTTCATCAGGGTGTGACGCAGGATCAGCAGGCGGTCATCGCCTTCGTCGGCACCGTCGAGGCTGGCGCCGTCGAGACCGAGCGCATCGAGGATCCGGCGCATCTCGGCATCGCCGAGCGCCTCGGGGCGCAGGGTCGTCACCGAGCCGAAGAATTGCTTGAGCTGCAAAGGCTGTCGCGGATCGGCGCGCATCTCGTCATGCAGGCGGCGTATGAACGCGTTGGCCGCGGCGACCTCGCGGTTGCCGCGCGGATTGATGGCCACGCAGACGAGGTTGCTGTCCGGTGCAAACGGCACCATGGCGACGACCTGCTCGCTCATGTCGCTGGCGAATTGGGTGGCGCGCTGGTGGAAGGCTTCGGCGGCGAGGATCGTCTGCCGGGTCAGCAAGCCGAAGTGGCGGTGGTCCAATGGCAGCACGCGATGGGTCACGAACACCGCCGCGGCATTCGCGCCGGACTTGGAGCCCTCCGGGATGAACTGGCCGAGGCTGCGGTAGCGCTCGAGGTAGGCTTTCGGCGCGCTGCCATGGAAGACGTAGTCGGCCTCTTCCGCGAGCAGGGCGGTGACGCGATGATCGCGGCAGAGAAATGCGCCGGTGCCGAACGGCAGGTAGCCGAGCTTGTGCGGATCGATGGTGACCGAGTCGGTTTCGCCGAGCGCGGCGATCGCTGCATGCACCTCGTCGGCGGGAAACGACTGGTAGTCGGCGGCGACCTCGTCACGGCTGCGCAAGCTGCCATCCTCGTTGCGGAACACGGTTGCGAGGTAGCCGCCCCATGCCGCATCCACGTGCACCGAATGGCCGAGGCCGGCGGCGCTGGATCGCTCACGCACTTCGAGCATGCGATCGACCGGATCGATCGTGCCGTACTCGGTGGTGCCGAGCACGCCGACCGTCATCAGCACCGGCTGGCGCTCGCGTTTGCAGCGCTCGAGCATGGCTTCGAGGGCGTCGGTATCGAGGCGCATGCCGCGTTCGGGCAGCAGCTGCAGTTGTGCGCGACCAAGGCCGAGCAGCTTGAGCCCCTTGCTCCAGGAGTAGTGCGCGGTCACCGGTGCCAGCACCCATGGCACGCGCAGGTTTGCATGGCGGGCGAAGAATCCGGCCAGGCCCATGTGCTCGATACGCCCCGTCTGCACGCGCTGGCGCCAACGCTTGCGGTCGGCCGCGGATTGCGCGGCAAGCCAGGACTGGTAGTCGTTGAGCAGGTTCGTGGCTGCGCGCGGATGCAGGTTGAAGGCCTGCCAGTCGTCCTCGGGCAAGGCGAGGTCGGGCACGCCGGCATCGCGCAGGGCAACCGGAAAGGCCTTCAGCGCGAGGGCCAGGCGCAGGGCCTGGTAGTTGGCAACGGTGCCGCCCGAGGTCAGGTGGCCGAACGCGCAATCGGGCTGCGCGGGATCGTGCCGGTAGCCGATCATGCGCGCCAGTTGCAGGCCGACCTGCACTTCCATGTCCACCGTCACCGGCGCGGCATCTTCACTGACATTGTTCGGGTTGTAGGGCAAGGTCAGGATCTGCGCCACCAGCCCGGGCAGCAGCAGGTCGGAGACCATGTGGCCGAGATAGCGCGGACTGTGGAACGGCACCGACTTCTTCAGCGCGGCCGAGAGCTGATGCAGCTCACGGCGCATGCGCGACTCGAACGCCAGGTAATCGGGATGCCGGGACGCCTCGGTCGAGATCGCCGGCGGATCTTCGGGGTGGAAGTTGCGCCGCCAGTAGACGTGGTCGCGCAGGAACTCGACAACCAGGCGTTCGAGCAGGCCGTCGTTCTCGCCGTACGGCCCGAGGAAACAGGCATCGATCCGCGGACGGTCCGCGGAGAATGCGGATTGCAGGCTTTCTCTGTTCATCGTAAGGGCCCCGGCCCCGGCATTGCGCGAACCGCGCAGCCCAGTGTGCCGGGCACCTTCGCGAGGCACCTTGATTCAGATCAGGTCGCGGCCTTGTCGAGGCGGTGGGAACGCTGAGGATGGCGTAATCGGCGGCACGCAGAAACACAAGGCATCGATGGTCAACGAAGTGCTGCAGACCACGAGCTACTACGGCCTCAACGCCGGCAGCGCCTACGACTCCTACGACAACGGCTTCTGGATCTGGAAGGCTGACACCGCCCTCGGCTGCGGCAGCGCCAAAAAAATTCCCTACATGCCCGGCTTCGGCGGCATCTGGGTCGTGCTGCTGCCGAACAACATGGTCTACTACTTCTTCAGCGACAGCGCCGAGTACTCCTTCAGCGACACAGCCAAGGAGCTGAACAAGATTGGGAGTTTTTGCTACTTCGTCCGCCGACCGTCGGCGACTTCGGTCGTGCCCGAAGACGCCGTCACTTCACTATGAAGTCAATCAATGGCCTAAGCAACCACCGCGCCACGCGCCTTGAGGACTCACGACGAGAAATGAATCGCGCAAGTGGGGGGCTAAGATAGTAGTAGAGCTTCACAATGCATCTCCCATGCGCTCGAGTCATAAGCGTTTCGTCTCTCCACGAGCGCAGGAATCTAACCTCTCGAGCGAGAGGAGAGCCAAATGCGGCGGTTGCTATGAAGCAGTCAGACGTCGACTTCGCTACCTTCAGATTATTTTGGATATTGATGTCGCGAGGGTTAATGCTAGCTGCCTTTTCAAGAAGCGCAGTCGCCTCATCTCGCCTGCCTTTTCCCTCCATCAAGAGAAGCGCCTTGAGATTAAGGTACGCCGGGCTCTCCGGGAACAATTCCAGCGATCGATCGATGTATTGCAGCGCGAGATCAATATTTGCGGGCGTGGCCCCTGTCAGAGCGGAGTTCGATCCATAGACTTTAACGTTCGCCTGTAGCTCGTTTAGTATGAACTGCGCTTGCAAGTGATATTGCGCCGCTTCGGACGCGCTTTGGACTTCTTCCAATTCTCGCTGGGACTGGTCTTCACGGCCATTTACTAGATCCAACAATCCGAGCTTTGCCTTCTCTTCAAGTTTGAGAAGGCTATCGCTATTGGGGTCAATAACAAGCCCTTGCTCTACGAACTGTAAAGCCTTCCCGAATTCGGCGTTCGCGATAGCCCTTTCTGCCATAACGGCGAAAGAGCGCGGAGTCGGCAAAGCCGCGTTCGAATAGTCTCGCTCATGCACGGTTCTGCAATACTTACACGTATAGGTTGTCGCGCCCTCATCCACTTCAAGATTTGCGCCGCACTTCTTGCAATCAATTGCAACGAATGCCATCAGCCGATTCCCCTGTTTACTCGAATGTTACTAGTAGCCACCCAATATAGGGGCCTCATTTGGCTACGACGAGACTCCACCTGCCGAACCAGCTGCACCACACCGTGAGGCGGCTCGTGGTCCAAGTGCATTCGTGCTCTCGCGTACCTCGATAGTTGGCCTGCTCCTTTGAGGGGCCCGACCAGCCCCAAATTCTCGGAGAGAATCAACCGGATCTAATAATACTATTCTACATCCGCTTTGGGGTTGGTATACTTTGCCCGCAATCACGCGAAAGGAGTACCGAAGTGCGGTCCGAGCCGAGAATAGGAGTCAAGGTGAATAGTGCACTACGCGGGTTGAGGCCGTTGCTAGTGGAGTGGACGGCGCTCCTTGAGGAGTATTGCATTGCGCACCGATACGACGACAATCCGTGGTTCTACAACGAGCGCGCCACCCTCAGCACACTCGCGGGTGCAGCGTGGCGACTTGAAGGGTGGACAGCGCTTGAGGAATATTCGACGAAGAAATGGGGTGGCAATCAGAAGAAGGGAAGCGTAGATGCGGGCAAATTGCGCGCTGGGCGCTGCGACCTTTTTGTCGCACACAGGTCAGCAGCATTTGCGCTCGAGGCGAAACAGGCTTGGCAACCCATCGGCCAACGAATCAAACCATTCCTTCGAGTAGAAAATGCCGTTGCAGCCTGAGGTTTCCCCACAAATAGTTCTGGATAATCAGACGTTTGCCGGTTAGTGTCGGCAAAAACCACGCGCATGACGCGGTTTTTTCCTCGCGACGTTCAAACCGTGAGGAGTCCACGTCATGCGCGCAGCATCCCCATTGTTTCAAAAAGTTCTTGGCGACGCACTTTCATTCCTGCATGCATATCGGCGATGTGGCTTGTTGTTGGCAGTCGAGGCCGCCGTCCATAGTCGAGCGCTCACCCTGATCGATCTGGCGCGATCCTATCCGGCGACGGCGCGTGTGCGCACCGCGCTGAAGCGACTGGATCGGCTGTTGGGGAACTCGGGCCTGCATGCCGCCCGTGGCTGGGTCTATCAGGCAATGGTGCGCACGCTGCTGTGCAACTCCACGCCGCTTATCCTGGTGGACTGGTCGGAGCTGAAGAAGGACGGGCGGTGGTGCCTGCTGAGGGCGGCGATTCCCGTGAGGGGACGAAGTCTGACGGTGCTTGAAGAAGTCCGGCCGCGTGGCCAGCTTGGCAGCGGTAAGGTGCAACGTCACTTCTTGCTGCAGCTCAAGGCCCTGCTGCCGACACAGGCGTGTCCGATCTTGATCACCGATGCCGGGTTCCGCAGCGACTGGTTTGCTGCAGTGGAGTCGCTGAAGTGGTCCTGGATCGGACGCGTGCGTGGACGCATGCGGGTACGCCTGAATGGACAAGCCGAGTGGAGGTTCTGCAAGGATCTGCATGCGTTGCAGCGCGGGTCCGCCCGTGACCTGGGCCAAGCCGAAATCACCCGCGCGCACCGTCATGCGTGTCGTCTGGTCATCGGCGCACGACGCCTGTTGCAAGGACGCCATGCCCTCACCCACACCGGCGCACGCAGCGCAGATCGCCGGGATCTGAAGGCTGCACAAAGCACGCGTGAGCCACACTTGCTCGCCTGCTCATGCAGCCTGAAGGCGTACAAGGCAGCGATGATCGAGCACATGTACAGACGCCGCATGCAAATCGAGGAGAGCTTTCGGGACCTGAAATCACACCATTGCGGCGGGGGCTTTGAGGACACGCAAACCCGTACACCCGAGCGCCTGCAAATGCTCCTGCTGATTCACGCGCTTGCGCAATGGGTGCAATGGGTTATCGGCCTGGCTGTCATTACCCGCGGACTGGATCACTTCCTAAAGCCCAACTCATCGAAAAGGCAACACTACTCAACCCTGCGCATCGGCAAGGAGTTCATTCTCCATGCCGGCTTGGGCCTCTCCCTCCATCAAATCCGCCCTCCCGACATACCCGCCGACTCGATTCCCCCTTCTCTCAACAGGCGAAAATAAGTGGGGAAACCTCAGGTTGCAGCCGCAAAGCGTGACGCTCGATCGCTTACACTAGAGGAAGCAGATATGCGCCTCGCCGCAGCTTTCACCGTTCCGTTCATGCACGTAGCTCGTTTACGCGGCAGGAAGGGCAAAGTAGATTCAACTCATGTTCTTGAGGCAATCGATGAATGGCTCTTGCTCCTCAAAGAACGGAAGCACGACGCAATCGCCTACTATTTCGCGCCGCAGTGCTCCGCGATGATAAGCGCAGACGGGAAACGGCTATTTCCCGGCGTTATTCTCACGCTCGATATTTGCAAGCGAGCGAAAAAGTAGGTCGACTGAGCCCGACGAAGACATTGCCCATCAGATTCCTGCGAGTTTGGGCATGCCCGAACTCGCAGACGCAGCCGCTTCGCCGAATTCGGATCAAATGCTTCGCACGATGCGCAGGATGCGGAATTGAGTGCGCACAAGCACCAAATTCCTGGTCGCACCCAGAAATGTCAGGGCCCAGAACGGGATGAATCCAAGGCCCGAAGCGGACGTTCACGAGTTCTCTGGGACACCCAATCGAAGACGCGGGTATTCACCATGCTCGCGGGCAAAGGTGACTACTTTGTCGTATGCCTCGAAGAAGCCAGACTCGTCTTCCAGGTGCGCGCAATACTTGAAGAGCTCTGGGTAGTCCAGCGCGATGCAATCAACGCCCTTTTCATTTATAAGACCAAGTAACAGCGTGCTGTAGTCCCTGAACTGATCGCCAAATAGCTCCTTGACGACGATCAGGGACTTCAACTGTCGTGGCCGCAAGTCGAATGATCGCGTGACGCCGTCCGCGATAATTTCAACAATGTCAGGCTGCCGGCGGAAATAGCCGATGGCGCCTTTGATTTGCTCAATTGCCTTATTGAGCGCGCCCAATGTACTGGCACGCTTCCTGGAGAGCTTTTGTCGACTGATCCGTTCGATGTTGGGGCTATCCTTGGCCTGGATGATGAGTGCTCTTGAATTTGTCATCACCAGGATGTCGCACACCTCTTCTTCGTCGTAAACGCGCTTTGGGCTCAAGAAGATTTCGGAAGCCGGGAAAGTCATCTGAAGGCATTGGATAATGTCTTCTTCTTGGAAGTGTCCCGGCTCCTCGCGCTCAAGCATGGTTTGGCTAAAGCCACGGGAACCGTGATATTCGTGGTCGTTCGGGCGCAAATTCTGAATGAATAAGCCTTCCCCATACACAGACTCATCCAAAGACACCACGATAGCCTCGTTGTCGTCGCGCTGGGTCCTTAACCCGAAATAGGTGTCTATGCCACCCAGGATGGCGCGCGCAACGGCATTGGATGGTTCGACCCAAGCAGACATCCCAAGGCGGAGTCGCGACGCTTCCGGAACGGATACGGTGGCGTGATAGACCAGCAGCTCGCGCGAAAGCTCGTCGAAGAAGTGCACATCGATTGGTCCGCCTTCGAGAACACCAAGCAACGAATTCTTGAAGTCTTCATTGAATAACGGAGTCCTAAGGACCAACGGCTCATCCGCATCATCGAAAAATGCCGTGGCCAACCCACACGTCATCAGTCCTTCGACCTGCACGGGTGTGATGTAGATCTTGAAAGACGCGTTGATCTTCGCCGCCAGAATGTATTCCTTGGGCACCTTCACGATCAACGAGGGGCGATCTTCCCCGGGAAGATTGAACGGGAGCAGCCCTACAGGCATCTGCCGAATGATCGGCATCAGTTCAGGGTAGAGAATGGTCAACATGTGGTGGCTTCTCGGTGGTAAAAACGCTCGCTTCTTGACGCACTAAGGGCAAGTGGCGACGCTTGAAGCCTGGTCTCAGGCACTGCCCGGGGCAACTTCCGATGCGGTCCCCACCGTCGCGCCCGCCTCGACAAATCCTTTGGAGACAAGGGCTGGCCGTAAAGCCGGCAGAGCAGCCGGGGGAATGGCAAGCCACAGCAAGTTACGCGCTCGGGTCGCCGCAACGTAGCCGATGCGTCCAAGCTCGGTGTCCACCCCCCGGAGCAGGGCTTCGACATGGTCCTTCTCAGCCAAGTACAGCAGGGCATCTAAGCTCTCGCCTTTGACCTTGTGCACCGTGTCCACCCGCAGGATCGACTGCTGCTCGGTGGCTAGGTCCGCCGCTGCCTGCAAGGGCCGGTTCAACAGCTTGGTTTTCTTCAGCTTGTTGCCCACTTTGTCTACGGGCAGCAGCCCGAACTGCATTTGCAAACGATCCAGCAATGCTTTTACGCGCTGCACAAGCAGTGGGTGCCATTGGGTATCAGCCACCAGCGACGATGCCGGCAAGCCTTCGTCCGGGTTGCGGGTGAAGGTCCAGATCTCCCGGCGAATTGGCTTCATTTCAGGATGTCGCGCGGTCTGAATGAGCGAAGGCAACCAGTCGTCGCCTAGCTTTTGCAACAAGCCGGTGATGCAGCCGGCGACCGACTTGAACGCGCCCAAATAGTCTCGCCGTTTGTCGCGCAGCACCGCAGCTCGTGCGAACTGCTTGACCAAACCTTGCCCCATCGCTAACTCCGCCCCGGCAACGCTTTCAACCATCGCGCTCCCGCGACAGACAATGGCTGATCGCTCAACACTCAAGCCTGCAGACAAGATCGCGGCCTGAAACGCCACAATCAACTTGTCCCGATCAACTGGTTTGTACGCGATGAAGAATGCGCCGTGAGAGAGCTCAGGGACCGGCCGGTCGGCGGTGTCTGCCCGATTCGATAGCGCATTGGCCAAGGCCACCACCGACGGCACGGAACGATAGTTTCGCGTCAACGGATAGCTCTGGACACCAGCCTGTTTGCCGTAATCTTTGAGAAACGTACCGTCGGCTCCGGCGAACTCGTAGATGCCTTGCGCGGGGTCACCGATCAGCGAGATCTGCGATCCGGCCGCAGCCAACTCGAGCAAGATTGCTTGATGGATCGTACCGAGATCTTGCGACTCGTCGACGAGGATGTGTGGGTAACGACGCGCTATGGCCGCACGGATCAGTGGCTGACTCTGCAACGTTCGTAGCGCCCAGTACTGCCCAAGATTGTGAGTGTATGCCCCAATTTGGCCCAGGCGTGCGACCACGGCTTTGCCGTTGGTGATCTGAATCAGGGTCTTATGTTTTCGATAGTGGAACTGCGACACGCTGTCGCGAAAATTGGCGACGACATCGCCAATTTCATTACGAGGCACGGGATAGGCATCTCCCTTGGCGGGTTGCGCCCAAAACTTGAAATCCTTGTTTTCGAGGAAGGGCTCCGCGCCGCTGACGAGAAACGGTGTGCGCGGGCATCCCATCGTTCGCGACGCGTGCGGCCGCAGGATGTTCGAGGTTAAAAATCCATCGAGAGTGTCAATTTCGACCCGTTGCCGACCGGCGCTCGACGGCAACGACTCCACCAGAGGTCGGTAGCTATCGCGAAACGTGTTGACGGCCACATTTGAGAAGGAAAGGAGGGCAGCGCGCCCCCGAGCCTCGCCCAGCCGCCGCCGGACCTCAAGCAGGCGATGCACGGCCGTGAATGTCTTTCCGCTGCCGGCGCAGGCGACCACCGCCAGCGGCACCAATGGGGCATCAACGATGGCCTGCTGCTCGGGCGACAGGTCGATCATGAGGTCGTCGGAGTGAGCTGACAGGCATGAGTGATGGCTCGCGAGATGTAGTCTGGCACTACGAAAGGTATGGCCGGGTTAGCCAACGTCTGGGCCAATGCCTGGCCGAAGCGACCTTTCTGTACGTTATTGCTATCGCGCTCGAACATCCCGCGAAACAGAGCTTTGGCCTTGTCCGTATCGCCGACGGCGGCATTGACTGCGACTTCCACATCGGCGCCGATAGTCGGATGGATGTCCTTCAACGCAGAGATCATGGCCTTTCGGTTATCGGCATGCAGGGCCAAGTCGTACTCAAACGTCTTTACCCCGTGGAACACCTTGACCAGTTTGTCCTCTGCCGCCTTCATCTTGGCCGTGTTGTCGGACAGAGGCACCACGTCCTTGAGGTTGGGATACAGCGGCTGCGCCTTGCCGCCCTCAGGTGGTTCCTGCATGGGATCCGCGTCCGTGATGACGGCGACCGGGATCTTCAAGGCAGACTCGCCAAACAATGGCAGAAACGAGTCGAAATTCAAGCCTTCCACACTGATAAGACTGACCCCGTGTTTCCTCAGATTGACCTTGGCACGATCAGCCAGCGCGCTCACCAACATCAACTCCGCTGCGCCCTCGACAAAGATTACCCGGCGGGCAAAGAAAAGCTCGGCCCTGGTCACGTCCAGGTAGCGCTCGAGTTTTTCCCGCTTGCCCTTTCCGAATTTGATCGTCCGGGGGAAAAACGCCTCGACAGCTTTGCCGGTATCGACAAGACACGCGAGACTGTCCAGATCGGCAATGCTGGCAAAATTGGGAGAGTGGCTGGTCACGAACAGCTGCACCGGCTTTTCGCCGGCAGCGGCTTGGATGCTTTGCAGGTAGCGCAGCAAGACCGCTTGCAGCTGCGGATGCAGGTGTGCTTCAGGCTCTTCGATAATCAGGCAGCGATAGCTTGCATCCGGGTTCCGCGTCAACTCGCTGAGCACCACCGCCATGAAAATTAGATTATTGAAGCCCAGTCCGTTTTGTTCGATCTCCAAAGTGTCGACGGCCAACGACAGGCGAGACGCTAGCCGCTGAAAGTCGGTGGCACTCAGGCCGATGTTCAAAGACTGCGCAAGTGCATCGCCCAGCATTTCCGTGTGTCGGCTCGAAATGGCGTCCTGAGTCTTGACGATGGGCTCGTGCTTGCGCAGCTGTTCATCGAGTTCCTGTAAGGCGGCGTTGATCTTGTCTTCGCCCGCCTTATCAGAGAGCAGTCGCAATAAACGCGAGAGCTGGCTGGTGCGACTTGGCTTGAGACCTTGGGACGCATCACGCAGTGGCGGAAGATATACGCCGCGCAAGTTCTCTAGCATGTCGGAGGTCAGCCCTACATCTTCGTGATCGCCACACCAACGCTTCGCCCGTAGCCGGCCGGCCTTGTCAGGCTCGGCGTAACGCACAGTGAAATGTGCTTCCAGCGTCCCGCCGGCACCGGGTTTGAGCGCGGCGAGAAAGTCCGCCTCGTCGTCAATACTCAGACCCTGAAACACATACTGGAAGGTGACGTCGCCTGCGGCGGCACCGCCCTTGGGCTGATGGACATCTTCCCCACTCAGACGTGCGTACGGTTCGTCCTGTCCCGCCAGCAAAGCACGCAAGGCGTCGATGACCGCGGTCTTGCCCACGTTGTTGGCACCGACCAGAACATTCAGGCCGTCTTGGAAGATCAACTCCGCCATGGCTAACTTGCGGAAATTGGAAACAGACAACTTGGCCAGATACACCGGCATGCACTCCTTATTGGCCCCAGCCCTTAGGGTAAGCCCAGGGAGGCGCATCGCCAAAAGGGGGAGCCCGATCTACCTGAAGCGGACTTCGCCTTACGACGGAAACAGCGCACGCGATTGCCGTGGGTGCCATTACGGTGAACTGCTTTTTGCGCCGCCCCGCGCCGGGACCTGAGCGCGCTACAAGTTACCGATCACCAGAATGGCTGCGGTGTCGCATGACCGCTTCTGGCCGAAATCAGTCAGTCGGGCAAGCTGGCGGCTATATCCTAGGATTCGAATACGCACTGGCCCCGGGCTGGCGGATATCGCCCTTGGCCTAAACTGCATGGATATTGTTCCTTGCTATCGTGATCAATCGGAACTGCAGTAGTCGCCGAGCTTTGCAAGCTCGATCGCGGGCTTGGCGAAGTCGATCGATGCCAGTTCGCCGTCGTCGGCGGCGCTATACCAGATGGCGCCGTTCGGAAAGAGCACGACGAGGATGCCGCCGAAACCGGACATGAAGGGCACCCAGGTCGGCTGTGCGCAGCCGAGTGGTTTCTGCAGGTTGCGTGCCCAGAAGCCGTGCTGGTAGCGGA
>JAHCAR010000033.1 GCA_019634795.1 Dokdonella sp. | reverse complement strand
GTCGCGCGTCGCACTGCGGTTCGCCATCCGCGAGTACCAGCGTGCTCGTGGATGGCGTCGATTTGCGCGCCGATGACGTGCAAGTTCGAGGTCCGTTTTCGGCGAGTATCGGCCGCCGGCCAGGGCGATAGTGTGTACCTCGCCCATCGGGAGGACACCCATGCATTCATTCCGGCTCAGCGGCCTGCCCGCCGAAACGTTCTCGGCCCTGTTCGAACTCGATGACGCACAACTCGCCGAAAAGTCGATCGAGCGTGTCATCGCCGATGCCCATCCGGGCTATCCGTGCCGGGTCGGCCTGGTCGACGCCGAGGTCGGTGACGAGTTGCTGTTGCTGCCGTTCGCGCACCAGTCCGCGGACACGCCGTATCGCGCCAGCGGACCGATCTTCGTGCGCCGCGACGCGCGGGATGCGGCGCTAGCGCGCGGCGAACTACCGGCGTACATCACCCGCCGCCTGGTCTCGGTGCGCGCCTACGACGCGACCGATCGCATGATCGAAGCCGAGGTGGTCGAGGGCGGCACCCTGGTCGAGCTGATCCCGCGCCTGTTCGACAATGCCGCCATCGTCTACCTGCACCTGCACGCGGCGAAACGCGGTTGCTACCTCTGTCGCGTCGATCGCAGTCCGTAGAGCACCAGCGAATCCCACGCCAACAACGAAGCGGAAATGCGCCAAACAGCAGCCAAGCCCGAGCCACTCATTCGCGCTCCTGTCGTTCTCGTAGGAGCGCGTTCACGCGCGATGCTCTTCGTCACGCTTCGACAAACGCATCGCGGCTAAAGCCGCTTCCAACAACGAAGCAGAAACGCGTCGAGTACCATCAAAGCCCGCGCCGCTCATCCGCGCTCCCATCGCCTTCGCAGGAGTGCGTTCACGCGCGATGCTCTTCGCCACGCCCGCGGAAAGGCATCGCGGCTGAAGCCGCTTCCTACAACGAAGCGGAGACGCCTTGACCGTCAACAAAGCCCGCACCAACAACGAAGCAGAAACGCGTCAAGCACCATCGAAACCCGCGCGGGTCGTTCGCGCTCCCGTTCGCGCTCCCGTTCGGCTCCGATACGCCCCCGCCCGCCCCGCTACGCCGCCGACGCAAACAAAGGCGTCGTCGGCGAGGCTTGCGCGGGCAGCGGGCCGGCGTCAAGGGTCGGGCAGGCGGCCTGGGCGCGGGCGACGATGGTGGCGGCGAGGTTGCGCATCAGGGCGACGTTGCCGCGCAGGCGTTCGCGGATGCCGGCATCGTCGAGCGGATCGTGCAGGCTGCTGTTCATGGCGACGAACCAGCCGAGGTCCTGCTGGTCGAACATGCAGGGCAGGTTCGGTCGCGGGCTCAGTTCGGACCAGCGCCGCAGGAAGGCCTGCATGTCGAGGTTGAGCTGGGCCGCTTCGGCGAACTCCGGCTGCAGGTCGCCGAACAGGGCCAGATCGGCCAGCCGGTCCTGGAAAACCAGCTGGCAAAGCACGCCCCAGTAGTAGGTGTAATCCCAGATCACCTTGATCGACATGACCTCGGCATCGCCGAAGATGCCGTACTGGCCGCGGTACATGCTCAGGGTGTTGTTGTAGAACGACAGCATCAGCTGTTCATAGAGCCGCGCGTACGGGCCGACCGGCTTGCCGGCGCGGTCGAGTGCGATCAGTTCGCAGATGTAGGTGTTGCCGATCGCGATGAAATCGGTGCCCGGCGAGTAGAACGGATCGAGGAACAGGCCGGCTTCGCCGGTCAGCGCCCAGCGGTCGCCCGAAAAGACCTGCTTGCTGGCGTAGGAGTAGCCGCGCAGGAAGCGGAAATCCATCAGCTTGTCGCGCTTGGCCTCGCAGGCGCGCGCAACCAGAGGCTGGTGCACGTGCAGCCATTCGAGGGTGCGCTCGAAGCTGTTCATGGTTTCCATCGGATGCGTCGCCGCGTCGCAGACGATGCCGACCGAATGCGCGCCCGAACTGAGCGGGATCAGCCAGACCCAGTAGCCGGGGCCGCACAGATGATTGGTCGAGCGCCAGCGTTCGGGCGGGTCGCAGCGACCGCTCCAGTCGTTGTCATCGCACCACTGGTCGATGGCCAGGCGGTCGTCGATGCGGAACCAGATCGCATTGGCGTCGTGGCCGTTGTCCTCGGCGAGGTCGAGCTTGCGCTTGATCAGTCCGGCGCGTCCGCTGGCGTCGACCACCCAGCGCGCGGCCAGGGTCAGGCTCTGGTCTCCGCTCGATACGCGCACCTGGTGGGCGGTGTCGCCTTCGCCGAAGTCGACGCCGCGCACGCTGCAGCCGTCGCGGAAATCGATGCCGCACTCGAGGGCCAGCTGGCCCATGTGGTTCTCGAGGATGCCACGGTCGATCTGCCAGGTCGGGGTCGGCATGACCGTGCTGACGCCGAGTTCGGTGACGCCGTCGAGGTCGTCGCGGCCGTCGCTCCAGAAAAAGCGGAAGCCGAACTTGCGGATGTGCTCGCCGTCGAGGTGCGCGCGCAGGCCCAGGGTATCGGCCAGGTAGTGGGCGCCGATCTCGACCTTCGACTCGCCGACCTTGTGCGCGGCCAGCGGCGCCGGATGCGTGTTGCGTTCGAGCACGACGATGTCGAGGTCGGCGAAGCGCTGGCGCAGCTGCAGGGCCAGGCTGAGTCCGGCCAGGCCGCCGCCGAGGATGACGACATCGTGTGTGGCGTTGGTGTTCATGGCGCATTCCCGCTGCTGCTGGTGGCGTTGGTGGCCGCAAGCGAAACCGCTGTGCCGCGCGTGAAGGCGATCAGCATCGGCGTCGTCATCAGAGTGGTCACGATGGCCATGACCATGAGCATGGTGAAGATTTCGCTGCCGATCACGCCGATGTCGAGACCGACTTTCATGACGATCAGTTCCATCAGCGCGCGCGCATTCATCAGCGAGCCTACCGCGAAAGCCTGGCGCCAGCCCAGTCCTGCCGCGCGCGCACCGGCGGCGCCGCCGAGCACCTTGCCGAACACGGCGGCGGCGAGCACCGCGAGCAGGGCGACCGCACCGGCGCCGGCGAACGCATCGGCGCTCGTGTGCAGGCCGGCCAGGGCGAAGAACACCGGCATCAAGACCAGCACCGCGACCGGCTCGATGCGTTCGACCAGGCTGGCCAGCAGGCGCGCGTCGCGCGGCAGCGCGGCGCCGAACACGAAGGCGCCGAAGACGGCGTGCAGGCCGAGTGCATCGGTGATCGCGGCGCTGGCGAAGACGCCGATCAGGAGCAGGCCGAGTAGCCCCGCCGACGGCCGGCCGGCCTCGCCATGCCGGGCCAGGGCGCGCGCCAGCAAGGGCTTGAGAACAAGAAAGGTGAATGCAGCGAGCGCCGCCGTGCCGAACACGGTGATGGCGAAACCGGTCCAGCCCGCCGCCTTCGAGATCATCGCGACGACGAAGGCCAGCACGATCCAGGCGAGCACGTCGGCCAGCGCCGCCGAAGTCAGCGAGAGCCGCCCGACCGCGCTTTCGGTCATGCCGCGTTCCTTGAGGATGCGGGCCATGATCGGAAACGCGGTGATCGACATCGAGGCGGCCATGAACAGCGCGAACGGCCAGAAACCGACGCCGGCCGGCGCGAAGTTGGCGTGCAGCAGCGGCGAAATCGCCAGGCCGAGGGCGAACGGCAGCAGCACGCTGAGCAGTCCGGTCGTGCCGGCCGCGGCGAGGTGGCGGCGCGCGCCGCCGGGCAGGCGCAGTTCGGCGCCGACGATGAACATGAACAGGACCAGTCCGATCTGGCTGAGCCCCTGTAGCGCGGCGAGGCTGGCCGGCGCGAACAGGAAGGCCTGCGCCTGCGGCGCCACGGCACCGAAAAGCAGCGGCCCGAGCGCAATGCCGGCGAGCATTTCGCCGATCACCGGCGGCTGGCCGAGGCGCTGCAGCAGCCGGGCGAGCAGGCGGGCCGTGCCGAGGATGGCGACCAGCTGCAGCAACAGCAGCGGAACCGGATTCACGCGGGCTTGCGCTGACCGGCTAGCGGCGGATCGACGATCTGCGGCCGGCTCGCGTGAGAACGCCGGTAGCTGTCGATGACGTGACCGTAGTGGATGACACGACCGATCGTGTACAGCGTGATCAGGGTGACGTCACGCACCGGGCGGAAGTGGCTGAGCCGGAATTCGCGGTCGTAGCGCGTTTCGATTGGAATCGAGACCACGCCGAGCCCGGCCTCGCGCACCGCGGCAATCAGGATCGCCGCCTCGAAGACGAAGCCCTGGGCCGGCAGGTCGACCAGTTCCATGGCCGCCCGCGGGTAGTAGCGCTGGCCGCTCTGGGTATCGGCGACCGGGATGCCGCAACCCCAGGAGATGCCCCAGTCGGCGACCGCATTGGCCCGGCGGCGCGCGTTCGGCTGGTTGTCGCGTGTGCGGATGCGCGCACCGATGACCAGATGATTCGGCAACTGGCGCGCGGCGGCAAGCATGCGCGGGATGTCGGCGGCATCGTGCTGGCCATCGCCATCCATGGCCACGACCGCGTCGAAGCCGCGCCGCAGCGCTTCGCGGAAGCCATCACGCAGGCTCTCGCCCTTGCCCTGCGGGGTCTCGTGCCGGATCACGGTGACCGGCAGCGTGGCGAGGATTTCGGGGGTGCGGTCGCTCGAACCGTCGTCGACGACGATCACGTCGGGCAGCACGGCCAGCGCCGACTCGACGACCTTGCGGATCGCCAGCTCCTCGTTGAGCGCCGGGATCAGGATCGCGACGCGAGCGCGCTCGGCGATGCTCATGCGTCGAGCTCCACGTCGAGCGTGCCGGGCAGGCCGGCCACCAGCTGCAGGCGGGCCTTGCCACCGGCGGCCAGGGCGAAGAGCAGGGGCAGGGCGCCAGCGGCCATCGGGTTGCCGGCGGCAAGACTCGCGAGGTCGCTCGGCAGCCCGACCGGCAGGCTCGCCTCACTCGCCTCTCCGCGCAGGGCGAGGCGCAGGGTCGGTGCACGGCCGGCGGCCGGAGCGACGACCATGGCCACGCCGAAGATCGAGGTCGCCGGCGATACCGCCAGCAGCGGACCGGTCGATTCGGTGTCGTAGGCGACCAGCAGGACCGGCGCATTCTCGGCGCAGGCCTCGACCGCGGCCTCGAAAAGCGCCGTGGCGAAACTCGCATGCCAGCTGCTGACCGAGGTCGACGCTATATGGCAGTGCGCGGCGATCGTCCAGTAACCGGCCGGCGCGTTGTGCACCGAATTGTGGAAGCGGATCGGCGAGAGTTCGCGCGGCGCGCTGGCCAGGGTCGAACACATGTAGTCGGTGATGATGAGGTCGCCGTGGGTCGAGGCGAATACCGAGGCCAGGCTGTCCGGCGCGTGGCCGGAGGCCGCGCAGGCCTGGGCGGCCACCTCGCAGGCGAGCAGGACCGGCTGCGGCGCGCGCCGACGCTCGGCCGGCGGCAGCATCGCCGGGCTCGGTTTGGCCGGCGCCGCCGGATCGGCCGGCGTGCCGTCGCGCAGGCCGGCGCGGGCCGCGTTCCAGTCCGGATAGCCCGGCGCCCAGAAACCGATGCCCTCGATGCAGAGCTCGAGCGCGCTCATGCCCCGGCTCCGCGCGCGAATGCCAGCGTGCAGTTGCTGCCGCCGAAGCCGAATGAATTGCTCAGCGCGATGCGGATCTCGCGCGCTTCGTTGTCGAGGGCCAGACGCGGCGCGGCCAGGGCGTCGGGCTGCTCGCAGTTGAGCGTGCCGGGCACGAAGCCGTGCTCGATCGCGAGCAGGGTGATGACTGCCTCGAGGATGCCGGCGGCGCCGAGGGTATGCCCGCTCCAGCCCTTGCTCGAACTGGCGCGCACACTCTCGGGGAATGAGGCGGCCACTACCGCGCCTTCGACTTCATCGTTCTTCGGCGTCGCCGTTCCGTGCAGGTTGATGTAATCGACGTCGGCGGCAGCGATGCCGGCGCGGGCCAGCGCCCCTTCGAGGGCCAGCCGCGCGCCGAGGCCTTCCGGGTGCGGCGTCGACATGTGGTGGGCATCGCTCGATTCACCCCAGCCGATCAGGCGTGGCGCGCGCGCCGGACCGTCGCGCTCGACCAGGGCGAAGCCGGCGGCCTCGCCAATCGAGATGCCGCAGCGGCGCGCATCGAAGGGCCGGCAGGCTTGCGGCGCCACCAGCTCGAGCGAGTTGAAGCCGAACAGCACGCTGCCGCAGAGACTGTCGACCCCGGCCAGTACCGCGGCATCGATGAGGCCGAGCCGGATCAGGCGTTCGGCCTTGGCGAAGATCTTGGCGCTCGATGAGCAGGCCGTGGCCGTGGTCAGGCACGGTCCCCGAGTACCGAGCACGCGCTCGAGGAACAGCCCGAGCGAATGCGGCGTGTGCACTTCGGAGCGGCGCAGGTCGGCCGGCATCTCGCTTGCGTCGAGACGCGCGTAGGCTTCTTCGGTAGCACCGATGCTCGAAGTCGAGGTAGCCACCAGCAGGGCCACGCGGTCGGCGCCGTGGCGCTCGATCGCCTCGCGTGCCGTGGCCAGGAAGCCGTCCGCATTGAGCCCGGCCCAGGCCAGCCGGTTGTTGCGACATTCATAGGCGGCATACGGCTCGGGCAATGGCCGGCTTTCAAGCCCGTCCACTCGGCCGATGGCACAGGCCAGCGCTTCCTCGGTGAAGTCGTTTTCGCGCAGGCCGCTGCGACGTTCGCGCAGCGAAGCCAGGTGTTCGGCAAGGCCGTTTCCAAGGGCGGAGACTGCGGTATGGGCGGTGATGGCGATCGGTCGGATAGGTTCTGGCACGCGCTGTCGATGGTTACGGATTCGTTGAAGTATAGCGAGGCGACGGCAGCCTCGGCTGATTGCGCCCGCACCGTTCGCCCGACTACGCCGCAATCCGTTCAGATTGGACACCCCCACCGCTCACCGCAATCGCCACCCGCTCACCCCAACCCCCACTCCGTTCGCCCCCGGATCGCAGTCCGGGGCCCGCTCTGGGCGTAGCGTAGCGAAGTCGAAGGACCCTCCACCCACTAGGC
Source organism: Dokdonella sp. (assembly GCA_019634795.1). GTDB lineage: Bacteria > Pseudomonadota > Gammaproteobacteria > Xanthomonadales > Rhodanobacteraceae > Dokdonella. The sequence goes on along the minus strand of JAHCAR010000033.1, from coordinate 8,302 downwards.
CCAACCCCCACTCCGTTCGCCCTGAGCGTAGCGAAGCGAAGTCGAAGGGCCGCCGACAGCACCCCGCAAACACCAAGTCCCCGAATCCCCCCAACCCGTCCGTCCCCGGATCGCAGTCCGGGACAGGCTCTGAGCGCAGCGCAGCGAAGTCGAAGGGCCCAACCAGCTCACCCCAAACGCCACCCGCCCAACCCAACCCCACCACCGTTCTCCCCCGGATCGCAGTCCGGGGCAGGCTCTGAGCGTAGCGCAGCGAAGTCGAAGGACCTCGGATGGCACCCTCCAACGAACAAGAGCCCGAAGCGCCGCCTGGTAGCCCCGGCCACCGGGTCTGATCCCGGGTCGTTTTCCTTCCCCGGCTTCGGTTGGCGTAATCTGTCCGCTATGAGTCCGCCGATGGCCTCGCAGGCACGGCGCGGATGGACCACCATGGCCTCCCCAACCACCGCACAGGAGAACCGCCATGTCCGCACAAGACAGCGCCCTCATCGTCATCGACGCCCAGGAGTCCTTCCGCCAGCGCGACTACTGGAACGAGCACGAAGCGAAGCCGTTCATCGATCGCCTGCAGCAACTCGTCGATGGCGCGAACAAGGCCGGGATCGCCATCGTCCAGGTCTTCCATGTCGACCCCAGCGGGCCATTCTCGCTCGCTTCGGGCCACGTCAAAACCCTCGCCCCGCTGTCGATCACGCCCGACGTGGTCATCCACAAGCACCGCCACAGCGCCTTCATCGGCAGTCCGCTCGGCGTCTGGCTGACCGAACGCGGCATCCGCCGCCTGCTGATTTCCGGCATCCGCACCGAACAATGCTGTGAAACAACCACTCGGCATGCCTCCGATCTCGGCTACGCGGTCGACTTCGTCAGCGAGGCCACCCTGACCTTCGGCATGACCGACCGCGATGGCCGGACCTGGAGCGGCGCCGAGATCAAGGCGCGCACGGAACTGGTCCTCGAAGATCGTTTCGCGCGCGTGGTCACGGTCGAGCAGGCGCTCGCCGATCCGGCCGTACGCCGCGCTGCATGAAGGCTGCAGCGCCGCGCGTTATCCCGATCCGCGTGCTGCTGCCGCCGCGCTGCCTGCTGCTCGACGTGGCCGGTCCGCTCGAGGTGCTGCGCCGGGCCAATATCGAGCAGTCGGCGGTGCGCTTCGACGTTCGCTGTATCGCGGTCCGGCCGCAGCTGACCAGCTCGATTGGCCTCGAGCTCGGCGCACTCGATCCGCTGCCCGAAACGCTGAGCGAGGACACCACGCTGGTCGTCTCGGGCGCGGTCGATGCGATCGATTTCAGCGACACGGTAATCGACACCGCGACGATGCGCGCCGATGAAGCGCGCATCGTCGACTGGCTGTGCAGCACGGTCGGTCCGCAGCACCGCCTGATCACGATCTGCTCGGGCGCCCTGCTCGCCGCCCGCGCCGGCCTGCTCGACGGCCACGCCTGCACCACGCATTTCGCCTGCTGCGCCGAACTCGCCGAGCTTGCTCCGCTGGCCCGCGTCGTCGAGAACCGCCTGCATGTCGAGGACGGCCAGCGCTGGAGCAGCGCCGGCGTCACCGCCGGCATCGACCTGATGCTGCACCTGGTCGAGCGCCACACCAGTGCCGCTTGTGCGCAGGCGGTCGCCCGCCAGCTCGTCATCTACCTGCGCCGCGCCGGCGGCGACCCGCAGCTGTCGGCCTGGCTGGATGGACGCAACCATATTCATCCGGCCGTGCACCACGCCCAGGACGCGATCGCCGCCGACCCCGCCGCCGACTGGACCCTGGCCCGCCTCGCCCGGATCGCGAACACCAGCACCCGGCATCTTTCGCGCCTGTTCAACGAACATGCCGGCATGAGCCTGAGCGACTACCTGAACCGGTTGCGCGTCGGCATCGCCCGCGAGCTGCTCGCCGGCACGCGCCTGGACATGGAGCACGTCGCCGAACGCAGCGGCTTCGCCTCGACCCGGCAACTGCGCCGCGCCTGGCGACGCCTGTACGACGAACCACCCCACGCGGTCCGCCCAAAAGCCCTCCACTGAGCCCCGGTCTCAGCGTCGATCGAGCGGACTCAACACGCCGGCACCACCGCGATTGAGCACATGCGTGTAGATCATCGTCGTCGACACGTCCGAATGGCCGAGCAATTCCTGGATCGTGCGGATATCCGACCCGGATTCGAGCAGATGCGTGGCAAAACTGTGGCGCAGGGTGTGGCAGGTAGCGCGCTTGTGGATGCCCGCGTGTCGCACGGCGAGTTTTACCGCTCGTTGCAGGACACCCTCATCGAGATGATGGCGCCGCTCTATGCCGGTTCGCGGATCCATGCTGCGCAGGGTCGAAGGAAAGACGTATTGCCAGCACCATTCACGTTCTGCGTTGGGGTATTTGCGCGCCAAGGCATTGGGCAGCCATACAGCACCGAATCCGGCCGCGAGGTCCTTTTCGTGGATGCGCAGGGCCTGCGAAAGCTGAGCCTGCAGGGCCTCGACACTCGCGGCGGGAAGCACAGTGCGACGGTCCTTGCCGCCCTTCCCATGCCGCACCATGATTTCCTTCCTCACAAAATCGATATCCTGCACACGCAGACGCAAGCACTCCATCAAACGTAAACCCGCGCCATAAAGCAGACTTGCCATAAGCCAGGTCACGCCATTCATGTGGTCGAGCACAGCGGCCACTTCCTCACGACTGAGCACTACCGGCAGGCGTTCGCTGCGCTTGGCGCGGCGAATGTCGTCCATCCACGGCAGCTCTTGTCCCAGCACTTCCCGATAGAGAAAAAGCAGCGCGGAAAGTGCCTGATTCTGCGTGGAAGCCGAGACATTTCCCCGAACCGAGAGATGGGTGAGGAATGCCTCGACCTCCAGCGCCCCCATCTCCTTCGGGTGCCGCTTCGCATGGAAGAGGATGAATCGACGCACCCAAGCTACGTAGATCTCTTCCGTTCTAATCGCGAGGCCGAGCCTGCGCACTCGGGAACGCACCTGGTCGAGCAACTTCGGCTGTTCGGTTTGAGAATTCCCTTCTGCGGGCCCTATCAAATCCTTTGATCTCATTCTTGGTGCCTATCTGGGATTTATCCCAAGATTAGACCGAAGGATTAGACCGCGCGATGGCAGAATGCCGTTGATTTCTGTAGGAAATATCCTACAGCACTTGCCCTATTGGTCATGTTAGGCTTATGGAATAGATCCCATTGTGGGATCGAATAGGTGTTGTGCCCCATAGGCTCTTTGTCCGGTTCCACTTGGTGCGGGGTCGTGCAACTCGCCTTGCCCATGCGCCGTGGGCAAGCCCATCGGCATCAGCGGCGTGATCGCTTCTCGCAACAGTATCGGTCAAGGCGCGCAGCGGGCATTCAAAGCCGTCTTTCGCAGCCTGCGCTTCCGGCTCACCAGGTCATCGTCACAACGCAACGGTTACAGGCTTCCACAGTGCATCGCTTCGGTGTAACGTCGGCACAACTAGTCAATCAAGCCGACCGCTAACGCGGCGGCTTATTTCCGGTGTTAGGTTCAATAGAATTCAATGCTCGAAAACATCGTCCCTGTAGTACTTTTGGTCACTGCCGCACTCGTAGTTGCAGGTAACTGGGCTGCGGTTGTCTGGAGCCTTCGGCTAAAGTCACGGGGAATTGAGCGTCATATTTCAACCGTGCCTTTGGTTGCGCAAATACTCGCGTTTCTAGCTGCAGTTGTTGCGTCACAATCGGTATCGCCGATCTTGCCTGCCTGGTCCTATTGCGTTGTGGCATGCTCCGACATTGCGCTTTATTCAATGCTTCTTGTTCCAGTTTATTTGCTTCGTAGCCGGTTTCGCGCAGGAACCTAACTGGGCGTTCAACGCGACCGTTGTGTGTTGCCGCCAAAATCCAGCCGCCTCGAGCGGCGCGTTAACTTCGGTGTTAGCCACTGGCTGTTGAGTTCAATCGCGTGGTGTTTCAGGCTTGCTCGCACAGCCGTTTGGCGTCTGGTTTTCTGGCAAGCGCGAGGTCATCAGCAGCGCAATCGTGCTTCGCCACTTCAAGATTCTTCGCGGCGTTGGTCGCTTCATTGCCGAGTCGCGGTTGGCGGCATTCGGCGTGATCCAGCGCTCAAGCTGCAAAAGCCGTTGTATCGGTGTTCCAAAGTTCAAGGCCGTAGTGGTAGCCTGCGGCTAACTAGTTAATCAAGCCGACCGCTAACGCGGCGGCTTATTTCCGGTGTTGTGCCCCATAGGCTCTTTGTCCGGTTCCACTTCGTGCGAGGTCGTGCGGTTCGCCTTGACCATGCGCCGTGGGCAAGCTCGTCGGCATCAGCGGCAAGGTCGCTTCTCGCAACGGTCTCGGTCAAGGCGCGCAGCGGGCATTCAAATCCGTCTTTCGCAGCCTGCGCATCCGGCTCGCCAGGTCATCATCACAACGCAACGGTTACAGGCTTCCACAGTGCATCGCTTCGGTGTAACGTCGGCACAACTAGTCAATCAAGCCGACCGCTAACGCGGCGGCTTATTTCCGGTGTTAGCCCTTATGAAGCAATGGCTTGTCTATCCGCTCATAGCAGCCACAGTCACGGGGCTGATCTGCGCGTTTACGAGCACCCCTTTGGCGTGGGCTGCGTTTGTCGCATTTCTGGGGTGGCCGATCTTTTCCACGATCATAACGGCGGACGAAGACCTACCAGGAGGCTGGGCAAACTTGGATGGGCTTGCGACGCCGCAGTGGGAGACACCTGAATTTCATGGGCAAATGTTTGGAGGCGCCACGGTCGTCGCGTTGGCGTTTGCGTTTCAAGAGCGCTCGTCGCCAATTTGGCTTTGGTCGCTCCTGTGCGTGTCGCTCGCTTGCGGAGCTCTCTCAAGCTATTTTTTGGTTCGTGCCTTTCGGGAATTGCGGGATGATGCTATTTCCAGCAGAGGCTAACTTTTCATTCGAGCCGACGTGCTAACGCACGCGGCTCAATTCTGGTGTTAGGCCGGCAATGCATTTGGGTCAAAGGCCGTTTGCTGCCAGGTTTCGCCCGGCACTCCGTGTGCAGCACATGGGCCACCCCAGGGGCATCAGCGGCGGGGTCCTTCCTCGCACAAGTCACGCATATCGCGCGCCATGCCCATCCAAAGCCGGCTATCGCTGCATGCTGTCATCTGCTCACCGGCGCATCGTCACAACTGCAAGGTGCAAGGCTTCCACAGTGCCCCGCTTCGGTGTAGGTTCTGCCTAACTGGTCGTTCAACGCGACCGCCGAGTGTAGCTACGAAAATCGTGCGTCCACGTGCGGCGCGTTAACTCTGGTGTTAGAGGTCACTTCATGCGGGATGGCGACGTTGACTTTGGCGACTCTGTATTCCGGCACTTCATGGATATGTTCATCGGTCCGGAAATCGTGCGGAGGCAGGCTCAAGGCGAAGCTCCCGTTCCGTACCCCCTAGAGCGGGCTCTCGTCGTCTTCCACTCGGATGGAAGGAGTCCGGAGGTTCGATTGAATGGGGAGGTCAAGGCTCAGATTAAGGTGAAGCTGAGCGAATCGGTTACGGAGCCCGTCAAGGTCGGTGATCCAGTTCTAGCTCACCACATTGCCAGCATCGAGCGTACGAGCCTGGTTGAATCGGAGGACCAGAACTGCGGGCATGCGCTGATCATCCTGATAGGTGATAAGTGGTGCGTATCTTTCGACTTCGTCTACAATAAAGCCCTATCGAGAGAGCACCTCCGTGTAGCAAGCCAGTTTCTTGATGCGGCGACTAGCGCTTGCACGCGCGGGCATTGGCCTGTCGTTGTCGACACGCTTTGTAGTGCCTCTGAGTTAACCGCAAAGGCATACTTGCTCGGCGCCCCTGATGAGTCACTTCTTCGGGCAAAGTCGCATGGACTTATAAGCTCAAGGACCAACCTCCATGGGAAGCTAGGCAATCTCGATCCCAAGCACGTTGATGGCTTCAATCGAATCTGGGGGCTTCGGCATGACGCTCGATACCTTCGCGGCGACCTATCTATTTCCGAGGAGGAAGCATCGGGTCTACTCAACCGATTGCGGCAGTTTTACAGTTTCGTCGAGGGCCGGCTTGGCGACCTCTAACTATGCGTTAAAGCGGACCGAGGGGAGAGGTTTTCGTGTTTTCCGACAATTTATCGGCCATCGGCCGCTCAACGCGGCGTTAGACCCCAGAGAACCCTTCGTGAACGGTCAACCACCCAAGCTTGTCGCGATAGATCATGACGACTACCACGCCGAGCACGTTGGCCGGACGGCCGATGGGTTGCAGTTCTTCTTGACCACACCGTTTGAGGCCACAAGCAATCGCCATCCCGGTGGCGAGTTCGTGGCGCTATACCTCTTCGACCAAGCGGGCGCCCTTGTTGAGGCGAAGATCGATGACTTCGGACCACGGGCAACTCGCGACAAGGAGGCCCGACGGAAGCTGTACGAGACGAGGTTGCGAGAGCTTGGACCCGTTGAGTTCTGCCGCATCGAGGTTGCACCCTTCGCCATCGAGCGCTTCGGAACCACATTCGGTCTTGTTCTGCGTGAGCCCGAGGAACCCGATGATGTATGGGCCGTTGAAGTGATGCCAGGGAACTACATGGCGTTCTTCGAGCCATGGGACAGCGGAATCTACGACACCTAACATTGGCGCCGGGGTCTAACTGTGTGCTCAACTGGACCGGCGGGGACGCGCCTCGTTCAAACCGACCAATGCTGGCCGCAGGCCAGTTAGCACGGCGTTAGCCCGCATGAAATCAAGAATTCCGATGGCCGTAGCCCTCGCCGCAGGAATCACGTTGAGTGTCGGCTGCAGCGCAATTCACCCACATCGGGTCCAAAAGAGCGACTATCGAGTTGAGATTTCAGGAAGAAATGGTTCCAAGTTCGAGTTGAAGCTCAGCCTTAAAGCGCCGCTCGAATCCAACGAAAAGTACGAGGCCCAACTTTCGAAAATGTGGCTGGCCGAGGCTGCAGAGGCTTGCGGCTCAGAGTTTCTCGGTCAGCCTCTCACGTTCATACAACTCAAGAAGGTTTCGGGCACTCGCAATTCTCTCAAGCCGTATGGTGATTTTTCGGCTAGTTTGGCTGGTGTAGTGGGTCAACTTGTCTGCGGCACCGCAGGCTAACTATTCGTCCAAGCCGACGTGCTGACGCACGCGGCTTAACTCTGGTGTTAGACCCAAATGGAGGTTCTTCTTGGCAACTGATGTTGACGATGATTTCTACAATCGAGCCGATGCAGTAATCTACCTTGCGAATAAACAGGTAGAGAAGATCAGTCGAGGCAAGGTTAGTGCTTCATGCATGTACGCGACGGCGCGATTCAATGCTTGGGTAGCTGCATGTGGTTGCAGTTCTTCATCAGAGATGCGAGCCGAACGAGAAGAGACAGTCGAGTACTTCACTAAGCAATACCGGGCCATGCTGGAGGAAAACCTCGATGACTACATCAACAAGTTTGCTGAATATATGCAGCCCGAAGGGCCTAACTAGTAAATCAAGCCGACCGCTTTCAGCGGCGGCTTATTTCCGGTGTTGGACATCAAATGAGCGATCTTGAGAGGATTTTTGTCACCGCTGCTGTAACCGTGCTCGTGGGTGTATCAGTCTTCGCATTTGGTCAAGTTCTTTTGAAGTTCCTCATCGAGCCCGTCCATGAACTTCGCAAGGCAATTGCAGCTGTTCGTTTCAGCCTCCTCTTCTTTGCACCGGATATTCTCACCCCCATTGGTCGCACGCCCGAAAGCTCGACAACGGCGCGGAACGCGCTATTGAAGAACTCGGCTGATCTCTATATCTGCTGCGAGGCGATTCGCGGCTATTCAGCGATCTCATTCATTTTTCGGCTTCCAGAAAAGTCCAAAGTGCTCAGTGCAGCAAAATGGTTGCGCGGCCTCTCTACCTACATGCATGAAACTGGAGAGAGGGCTGAAGGTCACATCGATGAAATTCGAAAAACTGTCAAACGTATTGAGACAGAGCTCGGTCTTCAGACTCTAGGTGAGAGCTGATGTCCAACTATTCATTCGAGCCGACGTGCTAACGCACGCGGCTCAATTCTGGTGTTAGGCTGTTCAATGCTTTTGGGTCATGGGTAGTTCGGCGCCAGGTTTTGCATGGCGCTCCGGTCACAGGCCGTGGGCCAGCCCAAGGGCATCAGCGGCGGGGTCGTTCCTCGCACCAGTCACGCACATCGTGCGCTTTCCCCATCCAAAGCCGTCCATCGCAGCGTGCCGACAGCCGCTCACCGGCGCATCGTCACAACTACAACGTGCAAGGCTTCCACAGTGCCTCACTTCGGTGTAGCTTCTGGCCTAACTGGGCGTTCAACGCGACCGCTGTGTGTTGC
>JAHCAR010000032.1 GCA_019634795.1 Dokdonella sp. | reverse complement strand
CGAGCGCAATGATGCGATACGGGCCGCCTGGGCTACTGGCGAATATAGCTATTCGCAGATTGCTGAACACTTCGGCCTGTTCTTCACGACCGTGGGCCGGATAGTTCGGCAGCGAATCTGATTGGCGAAGGCTTGTGGGCCAGGTCGAAAAGTGCGCGGTAGGCAGCGCTGGGTTCTGGCGATGGTACGAACGATTCGGATCGAGTTTGGAGGTCCTTCGACTTCGCTGCGCTACGCTCAGGACGAACGGGTTTTTCGCTGTGCCCTTGAGGTGAGTCGGCCGGTTCCGGGGCCAAGTTCATCAATGTACATTCTCCTGAGATGAACTTGGTCGATGGCACGACCTGTGCGGATCGAGTTTGACGGGGTGTCGCATTGCGTGGCGGCACGCGAGAATCGTCGTCAGGCGAAGTTTGCTGGGTGGGTAGTGCTCTCCGGAGCTGTTGGGGGCAGCGCCCGCCACGGTTCAGGACGAAACGCTCCGTGCAGCCTGTGCCGGTTGCTGGCGATAGAACTGGCAGAGCAGGCGGTAGACCGCCGGCATTGCATTCTCCATTTCCACGGGTGCCTCGAAGAACGATTCGCTGCAAACGGCGAAAAACTCGGCCGGGTCGGTTAGCGCGTAGTCGTCGATCGGCAGCGGACGGCCATGCTCATCGTCGTCGTGCAATCGCGTCCACGCCGCGGTGAAGGTGTCGTGCCACTCACCGGGGCGCATGTCCGGATGCATCGGCGGGGAGCCGTTGGCGCCGTCGCGCAGCATGTCCAGCTTGTGTGCCAATTCGTGGATGACGACGTTGTAGGCATGCCCGTGCCGCGAGTGCACGCCGGCCTCGCGGATGGCCTGCCAGGACAGTATCACCGGACCATGAAGCCAGGCTTCGCCGCTCAGCTCGCTGGGTCCCGAGTGGACCACGCCATCGTCGTCGAGATAGTCCTGATCGACGATGTAGTCGCCTTCGTAGACGATGACCGTCTGGAAGTGGTCGTACCAGTCCGGTCCGAGCTTGAGGATGGGCACGCAAGCCATGGTTGCAACCTTCAGGCACATGGCGTCGGTCAGCTCGAAGTCGCCACCGGCAGTGATGGTTTTGGTGGCGAGGAAGTGCAGGGTGGCGCCGCGAAGCGCAGCGCGCTCGGCGCCCTGGTAGCGTTTCGCCACGGGCCAGTCGGAAATGGCCGATTCCCATTGTGCGTCGGTAACGCCGAGTCTGCTGATGCGTCGCCTAAGGAGCCAGTCACTGATCCAGGTCATGTCTATCGGGATGCTCGTCGTGCGCACGGGATTGCTGATTTTCCGGTGGGCAGATCGTACTGCCTTCAAGAATTGCGATTTTCCTCAGTTCGGTCGGGCGCCGCCAACAAGGTCGACCGCGTGGTGAGTCCCAAGGCGCTCGTCGATGGAAGGTATTGCCGAGGGTTCTTGAGAGTTGCGTTGTGCTGCACAAGCAGGGCGTCACACACACACGAATGAATGATTTTCCGAGGACCCCTGGCGGGCCTGAAGCGTGCACTGAGCCGCGAGCCGTGGCGAACGGCAGGGCAGATTTGGGAATTGCCAATGACCTTTAACCTGCCGCACCTGCGTTTCGGATTGTCGGAAAGCCAAAAAAACGGGCCGCAGAGCGGCCCGTTCAAGTTTTGCATTGATGCGTTGGGCGCTACGGTATGCAGGCCTTCACGCTCAGATTGTCGATATAGAAGCCGGTCGGTTCCGTGTCAGCGGTCGTGTTGGCGTCCGAAAGTGCGCGGAACCGCAGTTGCACATTCTGGCCCACGTAGTCGTCCAAATCGACGATCGAGTTGATAGCGCCTGCTGGTATATGGCACCAGGCCGGCAGACCGGCATTTGGCAGGTTGCTCGCCGCGGAGCCATCGTACGGATCCGTGTACAGCGAGCTGCCTTCGACGTAGGTGAATGCACCGGCGCCGACCTTGATGTCGAGGGTGGCATTATCGTAACAACCTGTCGGCCCATCAGTCTCGAAGTTGTGCCAAGTATCGTAGATCAGGAACGTCGCTTGCGAGGTTGCCGGGATCGGGATAGTCGGCGAGACCAGGCCGCGATCGCTGGTGACGTCATTGTTAGGGACACCCCAGACCGTGGTTGTCAGGCCGCTGCCCGCCGGCGCAAGTTGCTGGCTCCAGTCGGTCGCGCCGCTGCCTACCGTAGTCCAGCCATTGACGCCGCCTTGGAAGTTGTCGGCGAAAACCGTGGTCGGGGTGGTGCCGCTCGGGCACTGACCGATGATGCCAGTATCGAAGCGGAATACCGCAGACGTGGCGCCTGCGCCGCAGTAGTTTGTCGGCGTTACCCGCCAGTAGTACGGTGTGGATTGGTTCAGGGCGGGAGTGACCTTCCAGCTGGTGCCGGAGACAGTGGCGGACCGGACGATATTTGCAAAAGCTGGATCGGTTGCGACTTCCACGGTGTATTCCAATGCACCTGCGGCTGCGGTCCAGTTCAAGGTCGGCAGGATCTTGATGCCGGTGGCGTTATTGGCCGGACTGGTCAGGCTCGGGGCACCGGCTGCAGCCGTCGAGACGCCGAGACTCATCGAAGCCGAACGGGTCAGCGCGCCGCTGACGCCGTCGACCGAGAACGCGTATTCACCGGCGGCGATCGTGGCGCCGTTGACCAGGGTCATCACGCTCGATCCCGGTGCGGCGATCGGATTGGCCGAGAAGCTCGCGCTGGTGCCGCCCGGAATGCCGACTTCGGTCAAGGTAACCGGGGCGTTGAAGCCGTTGAGCACGCCGGCACGAACGGTCCAGGTAGGGTCTCCACCGGCCGTGGCCGAGCACACTTCCACGCGCTTCGGCGTTTCGTTGACGAGCAGGAAGTCCGGCGTACCGCAGTCCGGGAACTTGAATGTGCAGACGCGCGTGCTGAAGTTGCGCGCCGACGAGGTCGCGTAGTACTCCGTCGTGAAGTAGAAGGTGCACTGGTCGACCGGATCGACGCTCATCGACGAATAGTCGCCCCAGCGTCCGGCTGAATCGGTCTGCGAACCGTTGGCGATGCCGGCCGTGCAGGTCTGCTCGTCACGCATCGTGCCTGGGGAATCGGTTGCCCTGCGCGCGGTGTACATGATTTGCGGACGGATGGTCGAACTCGACTTCGAGAAGCCAAGACCGATGTTCTGGCTCGCGTCGATGGCGATGCCGCCCATCCAGCGGTTCTGGCCGTCGGCGATTGCGTAGGTGCCTTCGTCGACCAGGGTCTTGGTCATGACCGTCTGCGGTACCACAGTCGGCAACGGTGTGCCTTCATAGCCATCGCCGAAGATGCGGTCGGTCACGCCCACCGGCTCGACGGCCGGCTGCAGGTTGAAGTGCAGCCACTTGACGCCGGCATTGAGGGCGCTGCCCTGGACGACGTGATTGATGACCAGCGAGATCCGTGTCGGTGCATCCTTGGAGAAGGCACGTGCCGTGGCCCGATACATCGTATTGGAGCCGAACGAATCGAGCACCGCGGTGGTACCTAGCTGGGCAATGCTGTCGAGGTACGGAAAGAACGGTGAAGCGTCGTCCACGGTATTGGCAGCAGAAATGGTCGAGTTGGCCGGAGTCGTCCAATCCAGGCACATGTCCCAGAACCGATAGTTGCCGACCGAGAAGTCGAAATGGACGAAGGTCGGGCAAGAACCGCCCGGGGCTTCCTTGGGACCGGTCAGGTGGATTGCCTGCACGCCGTAGGCGTCAAAGCCGGGGAAGCGGACAACGGCCGCTGAAGGGTCGCCGGCGAGCATCTTGTCGCGTTCCATGGCGATCAGCGCAGCACCCAGGAAAGCTTGCGGGCTGACCTGGAACTCATGCGTCGTCAACAGGTAGGCATTCTGACGATGGTTTTCCTCAGTCCAGATACCCATGTGCGGGTAGTCGCCGAAGTTCGGCCAGATGAACTGGTAGCGGTAATACGCGCCCAGCGGATCCGCCGTCTGGGAGACCGCGACGCACTGCGAATACGGTTCGTTCGTCCCAGTGAACTGGCTGACCACCCAGCGATGGGCCTGGGCATCCCAGAGTGCAATCGGATCACCCGAATTGCTCGTCTGGCAGATGCCGCCAAAGCCGGCAAAGAACGAATTGCCGGCAGTTGGAGCCTGAACGACGGCGCCGGTAGACTTGTTGTAGATGGCGAATTTGTTGTTGACCCACTGGAAGTAGTACTGGTCGCTGACATCGCCGTTGGTGTCGGGCGGAATGCAGCCACCGCAGGCGGTCGGATTGCCGATCGCGTTGAAGGCGAGTCCGAGCGCCGGGGCCGGCGAGCCGGTCGGCGTCCGCTGCACGCCTGAGTAGTCCGGAATCGTCCATGCATTGGCCGGACTCTGCGGCTTGATGAAGATATTGGGGATGACGGTCCCTTCGTTCTCCGTGCCGTAGTTCGGAGGCAGGTCGCGGATGACGTCGCGCAACGGCCTGGACACGTCGAACTTTTTAGCGTGAAGTACGGTCGGGGTGGGGCTGGCCGCGTGGGCTGCGAACGCGAGCAAAGCGCCTGCGCCCAGTGTAATCATTCGGTATCGCAAAAGCATGTTGAAGGCTCCTCATCAAGATACGGTTCGTACTTGCGCTTCAACGAGCGGCCGCTATGTGCCTCTCGGTCAAAATTTCGATCATTCGGGTCCATGCTATCGGACCTGCTAGCCGGCATCGGGCCGTTTGAGCAGATTCAACTGATCGTCGAGATAGGATTTGTTTTCCTGAGTCAGGGACGAATCCCCCAGCGCCTCCTCAAGCGCCTTTTGTTTGTCCGCCGGGTATACCGTTCCCAGAACAGCGCAGGCCCTTTCGATGAACAGCCGGTAGGGGCTGCGCAGCCAGCGGGTCACGGATTCCAGCGGAACCGAAACAAGCCCGGCCTCGACCTCGTCGAACGCCAGAAGTACAAGGCCCGTGGGGTCTTTAGCACCAGAAGCATATCCGCCTAGCGGCGTAGATGCCAGTACTGCCCGGATCGCATCGGCCCACCAGTTGCCCAGAATCCCGGGCCGCTCGGCCGCCGCGGCAATCAGCAACAGGCGCACCGGAATGCGGGTTTCGGGGTCACTGCCGATGCGTGCTATCGCGGCGCGATCCTTTGTTTTCAGGTGTTTACCTAATTCGAGGTCGTAGGCGATCTGTCCGGCAGCGAGCAATTGGAGCGGGGCGTCGTCTCCGACCAGTGCGTCCATCAGCAGCCGGCGCAGACGCCCCGATTCGCGGCCACGTTCGGTTTTCGCCAACGAAAGTATCGTCTGGATCGTCTCCGAATCGCGGAAAAGTGCCGGATCGAGGCCAACCGCCGTGGTCAGGATGCCGCCCCGACGATTCGGTGCCATGCCGCCTGGGTGCTTGCGATCATGGTGGAAGAGCGTATAGCCGACCACGTAGGTTTCGCCGAGCTTGACCGAGGCGATCGTCGAATCGGTGGCGCGGATGTCGACCCGCTCGGGCACGTCGACAGCCTTGCCATAGACCTTGATGCGCTTGAAGACGAGGCGGCCAGCCGGGTTGATCTCGGTCAGCTCGCCGAGGATCAGGCGCGATTCCGGCGAAAACAGCTGTTCCAGTGGGGGTTGCGCGGGGCCGGCATGGGCCATGCTGGCGAAGGCCAGCAAATACAAGGCGGCGAGAAAACAGTACAGGGGCCCGACGGCCCTCAGGCGTCCGAAATTCAGCATGCGGTCTTCCAGAAGTGGATGGCATGCCGAAAGGGAGCGCAAGCATGCCGGTAGGCCTTCAAGCCTACTGCATGCATGGAATCCGGGAAACCCGCCGGCGGAGGCCGGCGGGTACCTGGGAGGAGGCTACTTCAGCTTCGCGTCCGAGCGCAGTGCTTCGGCCTTGTCGGTCTTTTCCCACGAGAACGCGGTGAACGACGAGCCATCGGCCAGCTTGACCAGTTCCGGGGCGCGGCCGAAGTGGCCGTAGCTTGCGGTGCGCTGGTACATCGGATGGACCAGGTCGAGCATCTTGATGATGCCGTAGGGGCGCAGGTCGAAATGCTTGCGGATCAGCTTCTCGATCTTCTCGTCGGCGATCTTGCCGGTGCCGAAGGTGGTCACCGAGATCGAGGTCGGCTCGGCCACGCCGATGGCGTAGCTGACCTGCACCTCGCACCGGTCGGCGATGCCGGCCGCGACGACGTTCTTGGCCACGTAGCGCGCCGCATAGGCGGCCGAACGGTCGACCTTGGAAGGGTCCTTGCCCGAGAACGCGCCGCCGCCGTGGCGGGCCCAGCCGCCGTAGGTGTCGACGATGATCTTGCGTCCAGTCAGGCCGCAGTCGCCGACCGGGCCGCCGATGACGAACTTGCCGGTCGGGTTGATATGGAACTTGGTGCCCTTGTGCAGCCACTTGGCCGGCAGCACGGGCTTGAGGATGTGCTCGCGCACGGCCTCGATCAGGTCCTTCTGCTTGACCGACGGATCATGCTGGGTCGATAGCACGACCGCGTCGATGGCCACGGCGACACCGTCCTCGTAGCGCAGGGTCACCTGCGACTTCGCATCCGGGCGCAGCCAAGGCAGCGGCGAATTCTTCTTCTTGCGCACCTTGGCCTGCTGCTCGACCAGGCGATGCGAGTAGTAGATCGCCGCCGGCATGAATTCCTTCGTTTCGTTGGTCGCATAGCCGAACATCAGGCCCTGGTCACCGGCACCCTGTTCTTCGGGCTTCTTGCGGTCGACGCCCTGGTTGATGTCGGGCGACTGCTTGCCGATCAGGTTGAGCACGCCGCAGGTCTCGCCGTCGAAACCGACGTGGGAACTGTTGTAGCCGATGTCGAGGATGACCTTGCGGGTCAGCGTCTCGAGGTCGATCCAGGCACTTGTGGTCACCTCGCCGGCGACGATCGCAACGCCGGTCTTGACCATGGTCTCGCAGGCGACGCGTGCGCGCTTGTCCTGCAGCAGGATCGCGTCGAGCACGGCGTCGGAAATCTGGTCGGCGACCTTGTCCGGGTGGCCTTCGGAAACCGATTCGGAGGTGAACAGGGTGCTGCTCATTGCGTCATATATCCTTCAATGCGGATGGATGGATAAATAAAGCCGCGCATCATACACGCCTGCTGCGGGGTTTGCAGGGTAGCAATGAGCGAGAGGCAGGGCCAATCCTGTTCGGCGAACATGACAATCGGAGGCGCGGCGGCGATAGCCTCTAGCGCCGGCGTGTCGGCCATCCGCCAACCCATGCTCGGGCCGATCCGGCGCAGGATTGCCTGAATCCGAGACCCGGGGCGGAGTTCACGCCAGGCCCATGCGGCTAGACTCGGAGGTCTTGCTCCCGCTCAAGAGGCCCTCATGACCCGATCCAGCATTTTGCGTTTCCCGCTCGCCCTGGCCATCGCGCTCGCGCTGACGCCGATTCATGCCATGCAGGCACCACTCGCCCAGGACAGCGGCCGAAGCGCATTCAATGCATCCGCCGGCTTCGAAACGGCCGAAGGCCGCTTCGCCGCCGATGGCCGCGCGGTCGTCCTCTACCAGCCAGGCTTCCGCGCCAGCCCGGGCGGCAGCGCGGAATCGATGGCGCGCGACTTCCTCGACGCCCAGGCCGCCCGGCTCGGCATCGAACACAGTCCGGCCCGATTGCAGACAGCGTTCCGGCGTGACGATGGCGCGTTTTCGGTCGTGCGCTTTACCCAGATGCTCGACGAGGTGCCGGTATACGGCAGCGACATCGCGGTCTCGGTGCGCAAGGATGGCGAGATCATCTTCGTAAGCAGCGAAGCGCGCCCGCAGATCGAGGCGATCGCGACGACGCCGGCGCGTTCGGTCGACGAGGTTCGTGGTGACGTCGAGCGCGCCCTCGGCCTGAGCGCGGCACGCGACGAAACGGCGCCGCGCCTGATGGTCTACGCCGATTCGGCGCCGACGCGGCTGGTCTGGGTCTACGTGCTGCGCGACGAGTCGCGCAGCGGCGCCTGGGAAGTGGTCGCCGATGCGGCGACCGGCGAAGTCATCGACTCGCATGACACGAGTCTCTACGTGAACGGCACCGCTACGGTCTTCGATCCTGATCCGCTGACGACTTCGGGCGCCACCTACGGACAGACTGGCTACACCGATTCGAATGATGCCGACTCCCCGCAGCTGACCGCCCAGCTGCAGAGCGTCACGCTCAATGACATCACCTCGGCGGCCGGCGTGTTCCGGCTCGAAGGGCCGTGGGCGCGCTGCGACGACTGGGACACGCCGATCGGTGGCGTCAACGATTGCCCGACTCCCGCCACCTCGAACTTCAGCACGACCCGCAACGACCAGAAATTCGAGGGCCCGCATGTCTACCACCTGATCGACAAGCAGATGCGCTATCTGAACCTGACGCTCGGGGTCACGGTCGTGCCGAACTCGGTGGCCGGCGGCGTGCGCTTCGATCCGCACGGCTTCAATGGCGACGACAACTCCTCGTTCACACCCTCGAGCGACCGCCTGACCTTCGGCGAAGGCGGCGTCGATGACGCCGAAGACGCCGACGTGGTCCTGCACGAGCTCGGCCACGGCCTGCACGACTGGGTCACCAATGGCGGCCTTTCGCAGACCCAGGGCCTGTCGGAGGGCGTCGGCGACTACTTCGCCAGCTCGTACAACCGCTCGACCGGCCACTGGACGCCGTCGGATCCGCAATGGTTCTGGATGTTCCACTGGGACGGCCACGGCACCGACACCTGGGCCGGCCGCGTCACCAACTGGAACCTCAACCACAGCTATCCGGGCAATCTCGGTTCGGGCATCCATGCCCAGGGCCAGTACTGGTCCTCGTGCAACCTGGTGGCCTGGGTCGCGATCGGCCGTGACGCCATGGACAAGGCCATGCTGCGCGGCCTGGCCATGACCAGCGCCAGTTCGAACCAGAAGGACGCCGCGCAAGCGGTGATCACCGCGGCGGCGACGATGGGCTATTCGCCGGCCCAGATCAATGCACTCGGATCGGCCTACAACACCAGTTGCACCTACAACGTCACGGTGCCGTCGACCGACCTGATCTTCGCCCACGGTTTCGACAACTGACGGCGGGCCCGTTGGTGCCACCTGCCGAGCCGGGCAGGTGGCCTTGCCGGGCCGGCGCTCCGTGCTCCGGCCAGGTGCTGGCGGCATGGCCCTCGTGTTGCACAAGGGCGGCGCCCGGTTTTGGCCCAGGCCCGCAGTCCGTTAGACTTCGCGCCTTGCGCCGGCTCCCGCGTGCCGGTCCGCCCCTTTCGAATCCGACTCCATGACCGTCTTCAGTGGCACCGTCCGGGCCCATCCCGACTCCCGCCTCGCCATCATTGCCAGCCGCTGGAATCCGCGCATCATCGATGCGTTGGTCGACGGCGCCATGCGCGCCTTGGCCGAGCACGGCGTGGCGCCCGAAGCGATCGACCTGATCCGCGTGCCGGGCGCCTGGGAAATCCCGATGGCCGCGACACGCGTGGCCAGGGCAGGCAAGCATGCGGCCATCCTCGCCCTGGGGTGCGTCGTGCGTGGCGATACGCGTCATTACGAACATGTTGCCGACGGCTGCGCCGAGGGCCTGATGCGGGTCGCCCTCGAATCGGGCCTGCCCGTCCTGAACGGCGTTCTGGCGGTCGAGATGCACGCCGATGCCGAGGCCCGCGCCGGTGGCGCCCATGGCAACAAGGGCGAGGAAATCGCCCTGGCCGCGCTGGAAATGATCGATCTGGAGAAGCAGCTGTGAATTCGAGCAAGCGTCCCGATGGCGTCGACCTGGCCGCGCGCTCGCGTTCGCGCCGAAGGGCCCTGCAGGCGATCTACGCCTGGCAGGTCGGCGGCAACCGCATGATCCAGG
This sequence comes from Dokdonella sp., assembly GCA_019634795.1. Classification (GTDB taxonomy): domain Bacteria; phylum Pseudomonadota; class Gammaproteobacteria; order Xanthomonadales; family Rhodanobacteraceae; genus Dokdonella. The sequence continues at coordinate 6,266 of JAHCAR010000032.1, read as the reverse complement.
TGATCGAGCAGTTCCGCCACGAACAGGACATGGAAATCGCCGACCTCGAGTACTTCGAGGATCTGCTGCGCGGGGTCGAGAAGCACTTGGCCGAACTCGATGCCGGCATCCGCGCGCATATCGATCGCGAAATCAGCGAGGTCGATCCGATCGAGCGCGCGGTCATGCGCATTGGCGCCTACGAACTGCGCCATCGTCCCGACGTGCCGTACCGCGTGATCATCAACGAAGCGCTCGAAGTGACCAAGCGCTTCGGTGCCGACCAGGGCCACACCTATGTCAATGGCGTGCTCGACAAGTTGGCCGCCGAGTGGCGTGCCGTCGAGTACCGCGGCAAGGGCCGCTGAAGCGGCGCGAGCGGGCGCCGCCGCCATGGCCGAATTCGACCTTATCGAAGTGTTGCGATCGCGCTGCGTGCAGGCGCGCGCCGACGTCACCCTCGGCATCGGCGACGATGCCGCCGTGCTTGCCGTGCCGGCCGGCTGCGAACTCGTCGTCTGCACCGATACGCTGGTGCCCGGCGTGCACTTTCCGTTGCGCACCGATGCGGCCGACATCGGCTGGAAGGCGCTCGCGGTCAACCTGAGCGATCTGGCCGCGATGGGCGCGACACCGGCCTGGGCGACCTTGGCCCTGACCCTGCCGGACGCCGACCGCGAATTCGTCGAGCGCTTCGCCGGCGGTTTCGCCGAGCTGGCTGCACAACACGAACTCGCCCTGGTCGGCGGCGACACCACGAGCGGACCGCTGACGGTCAGCGTGACCGCATTCGGATTCGTACCGACCGGCGCGGCCCTGCGCCGCGATGGCGCGCACATCGGCGATGCGGTCGTGGTTACCGGCACGATCGGCGATGGCGCGGCAGGACTTTGCTGTGCGGGTGAAGAGGAAGAAGGCTCGGCGATTCTTGCATCGGCACCGGAGGCGGCGCGCGCAACGCTGCGCGCCCACCTCGATCGCCCGCAGCCGCGTATCGCCATCGGCGAATCCTTGCGTGGTCGGGCCAGCGCCTGCATCGACGTTTCCGATGGACTGGTCGCCGACCTCGGCCACGTCGCCCGCGCCAGCGGAGTCGGCATCGAAGTCGAATCGGCCAGGATCCCCGCGTCTTCGGCCTTCGTTGCCGCGGTCGCGCCCGATCGACGCCTGGCATTGCAACTGACCGGTGGCGACGACTATGAACTGGCATTCACCGTTGCAGAAGACGAGGCAGAGGCGCTGTTCGGCGCGCTGCGTGACACTGGCGTGCCGGTGACGCGGATCGGACGCGTGATCCGAGGCAGCGGCGTTCGCGTCCTCGATCCTGATGGGAGCGCCGTGGACGTGCCGCGCGGCGGCTGGGAGCATTTCAGGTGAAACTCGACCGCGAGCAGCGCCGCGCCGTGCTCGGTCACCCGGCCGGCTGGATCGCCAGCGGATTCGGTTCCGGCCTGAGCCGCTACGCGCCCGGCACGGCCGGCTCGGCGGCCGCGCTGGTTCCGTGGCTGGGATTGCGCGAACTGCCGACGCCCGCAGTTGCGGTGATCATCGTTCTTGCGTTCGCACTCGGCGTCTGGGCCTCGAATGTGGTGATCGAACGGTTGCGCATCAGCGATCCCGGCGTGATCGTCTGGGACGAGTTCGTCGGTCAGTGGATCACCCTGTTACCCCTGCTGATCTGGCCCGGGCACTGGGTCTGGATACTGGTCGGGTTCTTCCTGTTTCGCCTGTTCGATGTCTGGAAACCTTGGCCCTGTTCGTGGGCGGACCGCAGGGTCAAGGGCGGATTCGGGGTCATGCTCGATGATGCCTTGGCGGGCGTTTATGCAGGCCTGGCGTTGGCGCTCTGGTTGGTCGGGTTGGGCTGAGCCTTTCGGGTGGCGTGACCGCCATTTCCTATACGTTGTCGCGCTCGGCAAGCGCAGGGCGCGCGTCAGGCGCGCTGCCCTTCCGAAAGCTTTGCATTCGCGAACCGTCGTCCTTGCGTGGGCGGGGGCCCGGTGACTTTGCTTTGCGCGCTGTTGATCATCGTTTCGTGGTGCAAGATGCACATTTTCAACGCAGGGCTTTAGTCCGCCTGCGGCGAGCGACTCGCTCCGATTCCACTGTAGGAGCGCCTTCAGGCGCGATTGGCTCCCCGCGCCAACCTATTCCCCTCACCGTCGTCCCGGCGCAGGCCGGGACCCAGTGCCTTGACACTGACTTCGCTTCGCGCATCGCTTCGCGGCGCATTCATGGGCTCAGAGCAAAGCTTTCACTCGCCTGCGGCGAGCGAGTCACTTTCTCTTGCGTGGCCAAGAGAAAGTAACCAAAGAGAAGGCCACCCCAAAGCGGTGGTCTCCGGACTCCTGTCCTCCGACTGCGCGGCCAGGCTCCGGGGGTTCGCTGACAGCACCTCCGTGTGCTGGCAGCGAACTGGGCGCGATCCCTCGCGCCCACCCTGTGGGCCTTTCCTACGCCCAGCCGCCACCGCTTACGGGGCCCGGTTAGCGCGCATCCTGCGCGCCAGAGCGAAAAGCAAGTGCAATAGCCAAAGCCAGAGCCCCTCATCCGCCTGCGGCACCTTCTCCCGCCGGGCGGGAGAAGGAAGATCAGGAGCAGAAGCGAAGCGCGACGCGGCAGCTTGCGGGAATCTGCTTCGTCTTGGCTGCGCAGGAGGCGCAGTGACTGGGGCCCCTATGCAGTGGCGCAGCGGCGGAGAGAAGGCCCGAAGGGTGGCTCGCAGGGAGGCGAGCCAGTTGGCTGCCAGTCCACGGATGGACTGTCAGCCAACCCCGGAGCCGCTGCGCGAAGTCGCAGGGCAGGATGCCCGGAGACCGCTGCATCGGGGTGGCCTTCTCTTGGTTACTTCTCTTTGGCCACGCAAAGAGAAGTAACTCGCTCGCCGCAGGCGAGTGAAAGCTCTGCTCTCACTCCATGAATGCGCCGCGAAGCGATGCCCAACAGTGCGAAAAGTAAAGGCACTGGGTCCCTGCCCGGACGAAGTCCGGCCTGTCCTGAGCTTGTCGAAGGGCAGGGACGACGATGTGAGATTCCGAAGCGTGCAGAAAAGCATCGCGCCTGAAGGCGCTCCTACAGTGGAATCGGAGTGGCTCGCTCGGCGAAGGTGAGTAAAAGTCATCTGCTTCCAGGCAGGCATCGCACAGCGATGAAGGAAGACGCGCGGGCAAGGATCCGCGCCCCGATCCGCACCCGGACTACCCTGGCCCAATCCCGAGCTTGGCCCAAAAATCAATCCGGCAACAACTTCCCCGGATTCAATATCCCGTCCGGATCGAACTGCGTCTTGATCCGCCGCATCAGCTCGAGTGCGACCGGATCTACCGCGCGTGGCATGAACTCGCGCTTGGCCAGGCCGATGCCATGTTCGCCGGAGAGGGTGCCGTCGAGGGCGAACACGAGGTCGAAGACTTCGGACAGGCAGGCAGGCGCGTTGGCGGCTTGGGCGGGGTCTTCGGGGCGGTACAGCAAGTTGACGTGGATGTTGCCGTTGCCGGCGTGTCCAAAGGTCACGATCGGAATGCCGTGACGGGCGGAGATCTGCCTGAGTCCGGAAATAAGATCGGGAACGCGACTGACCGGAACGACGACATCTTCGTTGATCTTGTTCGGCGCGATCGTGCGCAGGGCGGGCGACAGGGCCTTGCGCGCCGCCCATAGCGCGGATACCTCGCCGGCATCGCTGGCCGCGTGCAGTTCGATCAGGCCATCGCCAGAGGCGGCCTTGCGGATCGCGGCGACGGCTGAGGGCAGGGCGTCGGTTTCGCCATCGACTTCGATGATCAGCATTGCGCCGGCCTCGGGAATCGAATCGCCGGCATGATTGCGGGCCAGACGCAGGGCTTCGTCGTCCATGTATTCGAGCGCACAGGGCGTGACCGGCTGGGCCATGATGCGGGCGACCGCGGCCGCGGCGGCGCCGATGTCGGCATAGGTTGCGCGCAGGGTGCGCTTGTCTCTGGCCAGCGGCGTCAGCTTCAGCGTGGCCTCGGTGATCACGGCGAGGGTGCCTTCCGAACCGACCAGCAGGCGGACCAGGTCATAGCCGGTGGCGCCCTTGCTGGTCGGCTTGCCGCAGCGGAATGCCTCGCCGCGGCCGTCCACGGCGCGCAATGCGAGCACGTTGTCGCGGGTCGCGCCGTACTTGACCGCGCGTGGCCCGCCGGCATTGCAGGCGATGTTGCCGGCCACCGAACAATAGGGCGCCGAAGTCGGATCGGGCGCCCAGAAGAACCCGTGCGGCTTCAGCGCTGCCTGCAGGTCGGCATTGAGCACGCCAGGCTCGACCACGGCGAGGCGGTTGTCGGGATCGATCCTGAGGATCCGGTTCATGCGCTCGAAGCTGGCGACGATGCCTCCGGCCACGGGCACGCTGGCGCCGGTCGTGTTGGTGCCGCGTCCACGCGCCGTCAGCGGAATGCGCAGCTCCCTGCACAGGACAACAAGCCCTTGCGCATGTTCGTGCGTGCTTGGAAACGCGACTGCGTCCGGCACCGATTCGCGCCGGGAATTGTCATAGGCGTAGACGGATCGCTCGGATATTTCGAGACTGAACGCATCCCGATCACCGAGCAGGTCGAGCAATCGATCGGTCAGCTTGTGCAGGGATTTGGTGTCGACCATGCGCCGCACTATGCGGCGGAGTTCGTCAGCTTCGCAACCGGCGCCGGCGAACCCGCATCAAACCGACCAGCGCAAGTGCGATGACAAGCAGGAGTGCAGTCAACGCGGAGAGCGTCGGCAAGGTGGCTGGCGCTGCATTGCCGCGAACGACCTCCATGTTGCCGGTCAGCACGGCAAACGGCTGTGCGCCAGGGTCTTCAACGTAGTGGTAGCGCGCGGTAACAGCATAGGCGCCGGCGGCAAATGTCCCCAGGTCCTGATAGAAATTCCAGACCCCTGGTGGATCGCCTGCAGAAAAACAAACCATGAGATTGGCGTAGAAATTCACGGTGACATCGTTGCCCTCGCGAATAATCGTCGTAGCTTCGGGAACGATTCTTGGGCCGCTCTGAAAGCAGCCGTCGGAAGGCACCTGAATCGTGATCGGCAGGTTTTCCGTCGGGCTGTTCGGAAAGCGAATTTCCAGTGGGCCAGTCCAGTCTCCAACGCCAATCAGGCCAGGGTCGCTTTGGGCATGGGAAAGCGGTGCGAAAGCGGCCAATGCCAAACAAGCGAACACTGCATTCCATGGCTTCATGGCCGAGCTCCTTGCGGGTTTCCGAAATGGGGCGCACAACCTGTACTTTACGAACTATACATCCGCGAGCAGATGCCATGCCAGCACAAGCGCAACCGGCTGGATACCCTATTGCTGCGCATACTCGAATACCTTGACCACGCGTTCCACGCCCGGAACGTTGCGCGCGATTTCGGTGACGATCTCGTCTTCCTCGTGGCTGAGCAGGCCCATCAGATAGACCGTGCGATGGGCCGTGCTGACCTTGACCCGGGTCACGTCGAAGCCCGGAACGCTGGTGGCGTCGGCGAGGGCCAGCTTGACCCGCGCGGTGATCTTGTTGTCGTTGCGCCGGGACCAGAAGCCCTCCGGTTCCATGACGTCGATTTCGTTGACCAGGCGGCTCACGCCCTCGTAGCCGCTGACGATGCGTTCGGCGCGCTGCTTTAGTTCGGGCGTGCGCACTTCACCCATCAGCAGCATGACGCCGTTGTAGACCGCGATCATGACGCGGTTCTTCAGGACCAGTTGCTTGTCCTTGTTCAGTTCGTCGTAGGCGGTGAGCTGGATGCGCTTGTCCTCGACCACGGTGCCGAAGCCGCGACGGTCGTGCACGGAGGATCCGGTTGCGACCGCACCGGTGGCGATGACGGCAACGCAGCCGCCGAGCAGGGGCAGCAGCAGGCATAGCGAGAAAAGCAGGACGTACAGGCGTGTGCAACGATGCATCAACTTGACCTCATGGGGTATCGAAGGCATTGCGTTGCCAGTCGATCGATGGGGAGTCAGGAGTGCCGCCGATGGCCATGACGTCGAAGCGGCAGGGCTGGCGACCGAGTGCGGGATTGGCCTGCAGGAACAGGCTGGCGGCCTTGCTCAGGCGATCCCGTTTCGCGGCGCCGACTGAATCAAGGGCGCCGCCGAATCCGTTCGAGCGACGGTAACGGACCTCGAGAAACACGACGACCTCGCGATCGCGCATGATCAGGTCGAGTTCGCCGTAGCGGCAGTTGAAATTGCGCGCGATCAGCTGCAGACCTCCGCGTTGTGCATGGGCCAGTGCGATGTCCTCGAACAGTGCTCCGGTACTTCGCATCGCCTGCGTCGG
>JAHCAR010000031.1 GCA_019634795.1 Dokdonella sp. | reverse complement strand
CCCATTCCCCCCAAAACGCACCCTGAGGAACTCCAGATAGGCACGCAGGCCTTGCGCTTCGCCGCCGCGCGGTCGGCCCGGGCGATCGGCGTCGTTCCATGAATAGACGTCCAGATGGCACCACGGTGTCGACTCGGGGACGAAGCGTTCGAGGAACAGGGCGGCGCTGATGGCGCCTGCATGACGCGAGGATCCCGAATTGGCCAGGTCGGCCATGTAGGAATCGAGCATGGTCAGGTAGGGCCGCCAGAGCGGCATGCGCCACAACGGATCCTGGGTTCTCGTGCCGGCCGCGAGCAGGCCATCGGCGACGTCGTCGCGATTGCAGAACAGGGCCGGCAGGTCGGCGCCGAGGGCGACGCGCGCGGCGCCGGTCAGGGTCGCGAAGTCGAGGATCAGGTCGGGTTTGAGTTCGCTGGCATAGGCGAGCGTATCGCAGAGCACGAGGCGGCCTTCGGCATCGGTGTTGTCGATTTCGACGCTGAGCCCGGCCCGGGTCAGGATGACCTCGCCGGGCCGGAATGCATTGCCGGAGACGGCATTCTCGACGGCGGGGATGAGCAGGGTCAGGTGGATCGGCAGGCGCGCATCGAGTAGCAGGCCGGCCAGCGCGATCGCGTGGGCGGCACCGCCCATGTCCTTCTTCATCCAGCGCATGCCGTCGGCGGTTTTCAGGTCGAGGCCGCCGGTATCGAAACACACGCCCTTGCCGACCAGGACCACGTGGGGAGCATCGGCGGCGCCGTGCGAGAGCATGGCCAGTCGCGGCTGGCGATCTTCGGCGGCGGCACGACCAACCGCATGGATGGTCGGGAAATTGTCTTCGAGCAGGGCCTCGCCGACCCATTCGCGATAGTTCGCGCCGTGCCGATCGGCCAGCGCGCGGACCGCGGCGGCAAGATCGGCCGGACCCATGTCCTGGGTCGGCGCATTGATCAGGTCGCGGGTCAGATAGGCCGCCTCGGCCTGACTGCCGACTTGCGCGCGGACGGCCTCGTCGACGACGAGTCGGGCGGGTGGCCGCGCAGGTTTCCGGTAGCGCGAATAGCGGTAGGCGCCCAGCGCCCAGCCGAGGGCGGCCTGCGCTGCTTCGATCTGAACGCCGCGCGGATCGAGGCGGTAATCGCCCTCGGGCAGACGCACCGGCAGCGAGGCCAGGGCGAACAGGCCATCGCGCCGGTTGCAGCCGGCCAGCATGATTGATTCCCCGCCATCGGCCAGGGTGACAGCGAGGTTGCGGCCGCTTTCGCCGCGGAATCCGTTGGCCAGGCAGGTGCGCTGGACTGCATCGCCGAGCGCCGCGACCGTGGCTTCGAATTCGTTGCCGTCGACGAGGACCAGGGCAATGGCGGAAGCGGATTCGTCGGGACGGATCCAGGCGTCGATCGGAGTCGGGGTCATGGTTCCGGATTGTCCCGGCTGGCCGTGTGCGCTGCAAGCCACTCTGCCAACGCATTGAGATCGCCGATGACGAGATCCGGGGATGCTTCGTGCGTCCAGGCCGAGCCGTGCCGGTTCAGCCAGGCGCTGCGCATGCCGGCCGCATGAGCGCCGGCGACGTCGGTCAGCGGATCGTCGCCGACGTGCAGGACGTTTTCGGGGGCGACGCCGAGGCGCTCGCAGGCATGCAGGAAGATGCCCGGATCTGGCTTGGCCACGCCGATCTCGCCGGCGCTGACACTGAACCGGAAATGTTCGTGCAGGCCGATCAGGGCGAGGTCGGCGGTGCCATTGGAGATGCTGATCAGCGGCACGCGCGCGGCCATGGCGGCCAGGGCCGAGGTCGTGTCGGCATAGCACTCGACCTCGTTGCGCACGCGCACATAGACCTGGTAGGTCCGCTCGACCCAGTCCTCGCCCATGCCGAAGGGCTCGAAGACGCGGCGCAGGGTCAGGCGGCGCTGGGCACCGAAGTCGTGGGACAGCTCGGGATGCTCTTCGGCGACCTGGTCACGCAGCCGGCGCAGGGAGTCCACCGGCCAGGCCGCGGCGACCTCGGGGCAATTCGAGCGCAACCAAAGATCGACGCTCTGCTCGACGCGCTGGATGACCGGGCCGATCGGCCAGAGGGTGTCGTCCAGATCCAGCGAGATCGCATGAATTTCCACGGCAGCCGCAGGCAGGCTCAGTTCGAATTCGCGGGCGGCGGCACGTCATCGCCGGCGTCGGAGGCGTCTTTCCCGGCCCTGGACAGATTGCTGCGGGCCTTCTGCGTGCTCTCGGACCCGGGCGCGAAACTGATGCTCGATTCGAGCGTGGCGCGCGGCGCGGACATCGGTGGCGGAACCTCGCGTGCGCGTGGCATGGCGGCGACGTCGGCCGGCGTGACCGCGAGGATGGCCGAGTCGATGAATGCCAGGCGTGTGCCGTCGCGGCCGTAGACATCGCCCGCTTCCGAATACGGCACGAGCTGGTGGCGGCGCATGGTCTGCAGCGCCGTCGGTGAGTTCAGGAATACGATGAAATCATCGACCGCAGCGCGGTTCGGCGCGTCTTCCTTCTGCACGACATAGAGCGTCGTGAACAACGGATAGCTGCCGTCGGCGATGCTCTGGCTCGACGCCGAGATGCCCTCAACGGCCAGCATTTTCAGGGACTTGTTGGCATAGCTGCTGGAGAGCGTGGTCAGGCCGAGGCTGTTCGGGTCGATCGCGATCGCCTCTTCGAGCTTGGCCGTGTTCAGATAGAGCCGCGGCGCGGCGATGCGCTGGTCGCCATGCCGATAGAGCAGGCGGCGAAAGCTGAATTCGACGCCGTCCAGCGGCGCCGCGATCGAATAGAGGTTGATCGGCGCGTCGGCACCGCCGAGGTCCTTCCAGTTGTTGATCCGGCCCAGGTAGATCTGGCGCAACTGCGCAAGCGTGATGCTGGTCAGCGGATTCTTCGGATGGGTGACCGGCAAGATCGCATCGAGCGCTACCGGCTGGAATATCAGGCCGCGCTCGGCATCGCGCTCGTCGTGCATGGCGCGCGCGCTGCCGGCGATATCGGCGCTGCCGTCGATGACTGCGTCGATTCCGGATACGGTGCTGAATGGCTGCACGGTCAGCACACCGCCTTTCTCCTTGCGATAAGCGGTGACCAGATCGCTGGTGAAGCCGCGCGCCGAGACGATGTCTCCGCGCCAGACGATGCGCGGCTGGCTCGCGGACGGCGCAACCGGCTTCTTCTGCGCAGCCGGGCGACTTGCGACCGCAGCGGCGCCAGCGGCCGGTGCCATGGAATCGGCGGTGGCCGGTGCGGCGAAGAGGGCAAGCAGGAGGGCGGCAGCGGCAAGGGCGCGCAAGGGTTCGGGGAGTGGGAAACGCATAGGCGGGATCAATCTGGAACGGCTTTGGGTCGGGGCGGGACTCTATCATGCGGCCGGCGGGCCTATCCGAACGTGAGCCAGTCGGCTTCCTGGCCGAGCGGGGAATTCGGACTTCTGCCCGGCCGGTTTCCGGCAGGCCGCGCGGTTCTCGTACAATCGACCGGATTTCAAGGATTTTTCGCATGCCCGATCGCCTTCTGCTTCGCCTGGATCGCTCTGGAAGCCTCACCTGGCTGCGCCAGTCGACGGACGGGCGCATGCTTTCCTCGAGCCAGAAGGGCACGCCGCCAGCGGCCATCCTCGCCAGCGCCGGCGAGTTGGTCGTCCTCGTTCCGGCTGAAGAGGTGCTGCTGATCCAGACCCGGATCACCGCGCGCAGCGCGACCCAGCTGCAGCAGGCGGTACCGTTCGCGGTCGAGGATCAGCTGCTCGGACCGATCGAGGAACAGCACTTTGCGCTTCACAGCGGCAATGACGGCACGGTCGGCGTGGCCGTGGTCAGCAAGCGGCGCATGCGCGCCTGGCTCGACCAGTTGCAGGCCGCCGGCATCCGTGCCGATGTGCTGATTCCGGAATCGATGGCCCTGCCGATCGGGCCGGAAAGCGCATGCGCGATCATCGACGAGGGACAGGCCACGGCGCGCCTCGACCCGTGGTCTGCGATCAGCTGTGCCAGCAGCGAATTCCCGGCCTGGATCACCCAGGCCCGGGCCGCCGGCATCGAGCGCGCTCTGGAAGTCCACGATTTCGGTGGCGGACCGCCGCTGTCGCTGGAAGGCCGGATCAGTGCCTATCACGGCGGGCTGCGCGATCCGCTCGGCTTCCTCGCGCGCCATCTGCGCGCGCCGCCGATCAACCTGCTCTGTGGCGAATTCGCCACGGCGCATCGCCAGGCCCGCGGTGCGCGCTGGTGGCGCAGGGCCGCCGTCCTGGCCGCGGCAGTCCTGGTCACCGCATTCATCCAGCGCGGCATCGAGGTCGGCCAGTTGGCGCGCAGCGTCGAGCGGGTCGATGCGGCAATGTCGGCCAGCCTCGAAGAGACCTTTCCCGACCTCGGTGCGGCGGAACGCACGCGCGCGCCATCGAGCGTCATGCGCGATCGGCTCGAGCGACTGCGCGGCGGCAACGAGGCCGGCGGTCTGCTGCGCCTGCTCGGCCAGGTCGCCCCGATCCTCGGTCGCACCACGCGCACGCAGGTGCGTGGCCTCGAGTTTCGCAACGGCATCCTCGAACTGGGACTGCGCTCGCCCGATGTGGCCACGCTGGACAGCATGCGCGAACAGTTCGCGGCGATACCCGGCCTCAGCGCCGAAGTGACCGCATCGGTACCCGCCGAAACCGGCGTCGACGGACGCATCCGGATCCGCGGAGAAGGGCCATGATCTCAGGCTGGTGGAACGGGTTGTCCGAACGCGATCGGCGCGTGCTGCTGATCGGTACGGTGGTCGTCGCCATCTTCCTGGTCTGGTCGTTCGTCTGGCATCCGCTGTCCATGCGCCAGGCGCTGCTCGGCGAACAACTCGATGCCGCACGCCGCGATCTCGCCTCGATGCGCGTGGCCCAGGCCGAAGTCGAGCGGCTGCGCAATGCCGGTGTGCGTTCACGCGCCGACCGCCAGGGCAAGTCGCTGCTGGCGCTGGCCGATGTGACGGCGCGCGGTGCCGGCCTCGACGGCGTGCTCAAGCGTCTCGAGCCGGTTGGCGCGCACAGCGTGCGTGCCAGCTTCGAGTTCGCATCGTTCGACGCGCTGATCGCCTGGATGGAGGATCTGGCGCGCGACTACGGCGTGCAGATCACCGATTTTTCCGCCGACCGGGTCGATGCGACCGGGCTCGTCAATGCCCGCGTGACCCTCGACGACGTTCCCTGATCCGGCTGCGTCCCCGTATCCCGGCCAGCGTCGGGCCATTTTCCGAACCCTGAAATCCAACGATGAAAATAGTCAAATGGTTGTTCGCCCTGCTCGCAATTCTGGTCGTCATCGCCGGTGTCGTCGCCTGGACGATGCCGGCCGACGTGGCCTATCGCTACCTCGCGCCAAAGCTCGGCCCGGTTTCGCTGGTGGGTATCCGCGGCACGGTCTGGGACGGCCATGCCGATGGCGTCAGCGTGTTCGGCCGCGATCTCGGGGAGCTTGACTGGCGCATCGACAAGGCGCCGCTACTGACCCGCAGCGTGCACGCCGATTTGCGCATCCGCGGTGCCGACATCGACACCTCGGGACTGGTCGAACGCGATTCCGATGGTCGGCTCACGGCACGTGATGTCCGCTTCCGGGTTCCGGCGTCGCTGTTTTCGCCCGCCCTCGACCTGCCCTCGCTGAAGCTGCTCGGCACGGTGACCGGCACCTTTGCCGAAGCGACGCTGTTCAACGGCATGCTGACCGACGCCAGGGGCGATGCGCGCTGGACCGATGCCGGCGTCACGGGCACGGCCGAGGCGCGCTTTTCCGACATCATCGCCGAGTTCGCCTCGCGACCCGACGGCAGCATCGGCGGCACCGTGGCCGATGACGGCAAGGGCAATCTCGAAGTCAACGGCAGTTTCAGCATCTCCGCGACCGGATTCCAGGCCGAAGCATTCCTTGCCGCACGCAACGACGATCCGCGCGTGCAGGAAGCCTTGCGCTACATCGGCGAGCTGCAGGCGGACGGCAGCTCGCACCTGCTGATCACCGGCCAGCTGTTCAAGCTGTTCTGAACGATGGCCACCGACGCCCGCTTTCTCGAACACGCGCTCGCCGTCGCCCACGCCGCGGCGGACGCGGCCGAAGTCATCATCCGCGCGCGCTACCAGGCCAGCGATTTTTCGGTCGATGCCAAGGCCGACGCGACGCCGGTCACCGAAGCCGATCGCGAGGCCGAACTGGCGATCAAGGACGTGCTGCGCGCGGCATTTCCCGACCACGCGTTTTTCGGCGAGGAATTCGGTCGCGAAGGCGACAGTGAATTCCTCTGGCTGATCGACCCGATCGACGGCACCAAGTCCTTTGTCCGCGGCTATCCGATGTTCTCGACCCAGATCGCGCTGATGCAGGGCGGTCGCCTCGTGCTCGGCGTGTCGGCGGCGGGCGAGTATGGCGAACGGGCCTGGGCAAGCCTCGGTGCCGGCGCCTTCCTGCGTTCGTCGCGGCATGCAAAGCGGCCGCTGCGCGTATCGGATACCTCCGATTTCGGACCGATGGCGGCGATATCGACCGGCAACCTCAAGTCGATGGCGCGACAAGCGACGCGTTGGCAGGCACTCGGCGATCTGGTTGGCCGCGTCGGCAGGATCCGCGGCTACGGCGATTTCCTCCACTACCACCTGCTCGCCCAGGGCTCGATCGACCTGGTCATCGAATCCGATCTCAACATCCTCGATATCGCCGCACTGACCGTGATCGTGGGCGAGGCCGGCGGCGTGTTCACCACGCTGGAAGGCGCGGGGATCGGCCTCGGTGCAACGAGCGCGCTGGCCGGCACGCCGGCCCTGCATCGGCAGGCACTGACCCTGTTCAATGTCCGGCCGTGACAGGGCTGTGCCCGGGCTGAGCGCGGCGAACATCACGGCTTTGAAGCAGGCATGAGCCTATAGTAGTTGCGAATCATTCGTATTTAGGTTTCAATGCGGACTCGCAGAGAAGTCCGCCATGCCAGCCGATCCCGTCCGCCCCGCACAGCCCCGCCTGATCACCCGTCGAATCCTGTTCCGCGTGCACTGGGCGGCGGGCCTGGTGGCGGGGGTGGTTCTCGCGATCGTCGGCGTGACCGGGGCGATGATCGGCTTCGAAGCCGAATGGCTCGCCTGGCTCAATCCGGGCTACCAGACACCCTCCGAGGGTCGGTCGGCACTGTCGGCAGACGCCTGGATCGCACGCGCGCAAGCGACTGCACCCAAGCTGGACCCCCGCAGCCTGAGCTGGGCCGGTGACGAGCGGCCCGTGCGCGTGCGCCTCGCGAGCGGGCGCGATCGCGGCGTTGCCGTGGCACTGAATCCCTACAGCGGCGAAGTTCTCGGTCCGGAGCGTGGCGCCGGGGCACTGGCGATGGCCGAGGACCTGCATCGAAGGCTGGCCGCCGGTCCCATCGGCAAGCAGTTCGTCGGCGCCAGCACCGTGCTGCTGATCGTCATGCTCGCCAGCGGCGTCTATCTGCGCTGGCCCGGTCGTCCTCGGGCCGTATCGGCCTGGCTCAAGCCGAACCTGCGCCTGCGCGGGCGTGCGCTGCTGTGGAACCTGCATGCGGTCGTCGGCACCTGGTTGCTGGCCGCCTACCTGCTCGCCGCGCTGACCGGACTGTGGTGGTCCTATGACGGCTACCGCAACCTGATCAACGGCTTCGCCGGTGTCGAGGGCCCCCTGCGCCGACCCGCCGAATCTTCGCACGCCAAGGGCGCGACGCCATCGGTGTCCCTGGCCTGGTCCGCATTCCGCTCGGCGGTACCCGATGCGAGGCGAGCCAGTCTGCGCCTGCCCGGCAAAGACGACGCGATCATCGAGGTGCGCTACCAGGATCCGCGCAGCGCCCACGAGCGGGCCTGGGACAGCCTGCGCATCGATCGCGAAAGCGGCGACATTGTCGAACGCCGTTTGCACCGTGATGAGCCTGCCGGGCGCCGCTTCGTGGCAGCCCTGTTTCCACTGCACTCCGGAAGCTGGTTCGGCACACCGGGACGCGTGCTGATGGCCCTGGCTTCGCTGCTGATGCCGCTTTTCACCGTCAGCGGGCTCTGGCTCTGGTGGCTGCGACGACGCCGGGCGAAGCAGAGCAGGGGAGATCACCGCGACCTCGTCCCGACCGCCTCCCCCGGGCGCGCACAGGCCGCCGGCAGCCGCTGAACCCAAGAACCGATGCATTCCAGAACCCTTGCAAACAGGAGATTCCCAATGTCGATACGCGCCAATGTCACCACGACCCGATCGCGGCCCCGTGTGCTCGCCGCCACGGCCCTGGGCACCGCGTTCGCATCGACCGGCGCGACCGTGTTCGCCGACGCCATTCCACCGGCGACACCGGACATGGGGCCAGGCAATGCGCGTGAACTCGACAGCGTCGAGGTCAAGGGCTACGCGGTGAACGAGCCGGCCTCGAGCAAGTTCACCGCGCCGCTGCTCGACACGCCACGTTCGGTCTCGGTGCTGCCGGAGGCACTGATCGACGACATCGGCACCACCGACCTGGCCGATGCCCTGCGGCTGATTCCGGGCATCACCTTCGGCGCCGGCGAAGGCGGCAACCCGCAGGGCGATCGACCTTATTTGCGCGGCTTCGATGCGCAGGGCTCGATCTTCGTCGATGGCGTGCGCGATGCCGGTGCCCAGTCGCGCGAAACCTTCGCCATCGAACAGATCGAAGTGGTCAAGGGGCCCGATTCGGTCTACAGCGGGCGTTCCAACGGCGGCGGCAGCATCAACCTCGTGACCAAGGCGCCGATGGCGAAATCGTTCAGCGAGGTCGAGGCCGGCATCGGCAACGCCGGGTACCGCCGCGCGACCGTCGACAGCAACACCACCCTCGGCGACAACGCCGCCTTTCGCATCAACGTGCTCGGCCACGATGCCGGCGTTGCCGGACGCGATGCGGTCGACAGTCGGCGCTTCGGTTTCGCGCCCTCGCTGACTCTCGGCCTCGACAGCCCGACATCGGCGACGATCAGCTTCTATCACCTCGATACCGATGAGACACCGGAGGCCGGAATCCCGTACCGCTACGGCAGCAACGCGTTGCCAGCCGGCATCCGCGTGGTGCGCCCGGACGATGGCGGCGACCGCGACAACTTCTATGGACTGGTCGATCGCGACTTCCGCGAAACCGATGTCAACATCGGCACACTGCAACTGCGGCACGAATTCGCCGGTGGCACCACGTTGCGCAATACGACCCGCTACGGGCGTTCTCGCCAGGACTACATCGTCAGCCAGCCCGACGACAACCAGGGCAACGTGATCAACGGCGAAGTCTGGCGGCGCGTCAACTCGCGTGCCGGCAACACGCTGAGCGCTATCAACCAGACCGATCTTTCCGGGACATTCGATGCCGGCGGCATGCGCAATGTCTTCAACGTGGGCATCGAACTGGCCAGCGAGAAATCGGTGCGCGACAGCTACGTCGTCCCGAACATCAACGCGTCCACGGCTTGCGGTCTGCTCGGCGTCGGTGCGCCGTCCTACTACAACTGCACGAGCCTGGCCGATCCGGATCCGAACGATCCCTGGGCTGCCGGCACCTATGATGCCGCCACCGGCCAGTTCGCGGCAGCCAACATCGAACGCGCCAACAACCCGCTGCGCACGAGCGCGAACACGGCGGCGGTCTACCTGCTCGATACCCTGCACCTCGGCGAACAATGGCTGGTCAACCTCGGCCTGCGCGTCGACCGTTTCTCGACGCGCACGCCGATCACCTACTGTCCCGAACTGCCGGGTGCGGTCTGTCCGCGTGGCTATGGCGGGCCGAAGATTACCGAAGACCACCGCAGCACCTCGACCGACCCGAGCGGTCAGCTCGGCCTGGTCTGGAAGCCCGTCGAGCAGGGCAGCGTGTACCTGTCCTACGCCACTTCGGCGACGCCGCCCGGCAGCTTCGTCGGTGAGGGCCGCGAGTCCAACCCGGTCAGCATCACCGATCTCGATGCCGAGAAGACGCGCAACCTCGAGCTGGGCCTGAAATGGAACCTGTTCGCAGAGCGCGTCGCGGTGAGCGCCGATCTGTTCCAGACCGAAAAGACCAACGCGCGCCAGCTCGATGCGGATGGCAGTTACCGGAACATCGGCAAGTCGCGGGTGCGCGGTGTCGAGCTGTCGGCGAGCGGCAAGCTCGGCAATGCCTGGAGCGTCTTCGCCGGCTACGCCTACATGCAGGGCAGGCTGGTCGACAACGGTTTCGTCGGCGGCGAATCCGACCCGACCAACGGAACGCGGCTGGCCAATACGCCCGAGAACAGCTTCAGTGTCTGGACCAGCGTCGAACTCGATCCGCGATGGACGCTCGCCGGCGGCGCCTTCTTCGTCGACGACGTCGTCGGCAGCTTCCGGGTCAATCCGTCCGACGGATTGCTGACCGAGTACGGAGTTCCGGCCTACTGGCGTTTCGATGCGATGGCGCGCTGGCAGGCCAGCGAGCGGCTCGCGTTTCGCCTGAACGTGCAGAACCTGGCCGACAAGACCTACTACACCAAGGCCTACCCGGTGCACTACGCAAGCCCGGCACCGGGGCGGACCGTGCAACTGACCGCGAGTCTGAGCTTCTGAGGCCGACCTGGAGGATTCCTGATGCTGGTCCACGTACCCGATGTTCTCGATGCGCTCGAACTCGCGCAGTGCCGCGAGCGCCTGGCCGACGCGCGCTGGCTGGATGGCCGCAAGACCGCCGGCTACCAGTCGGCGCAGGCCAAGAACAATGGCCAGCTCGACGAGGACGACCCGCTCGCGCGCGAACTGGGCGCCCTGGTCTGCGCGGCGCTGACGCGCAACCCGACCGTGTTCGCGGCGGCCCTGCCGCGTTCGCTGTATCCGCCGCTGTTCAATCGCTACGAGGGCGGTCAGGCCTTCGGCCTGCATGTCGACAACGCGATCCGCTACGACCGCCGCCAGCAACCGGCCGTTCCGTTGCGCACGGATCTTTCCGCGACCCTGTTCCTCAGCGAGCCGGACGACTATGCCGGCGGCGAACTGGTCATCGAAGACACCTATGGCACCCACGAGGTGAAACTGCCGGCCGGCCACCTGATCCTTTACCCGGGCTCGAGCCTGCACCGGGTCAGGCCGGTAACGCGCGGTGCGCGCATTGCCTCGTTCCTGTGGATGCAGAGCCTGGTGCGTTCCGAGGCCAGGCGGCGCCAGCTGTTCGAGCTCGATCTGGCCATCCAGCAACTCACGTCTCGCGTTCCCGGGGCGCCCGAACTGCTCTCGCTGACCGGCGTTTACCACAACCTCTTGCGCGAGTGGTCCGATGTCTGAAGCCGGACCGGCATCGTCGCAGCGCTGGGACAGCTGGCGCCTGCTGTCGGAATGGCAGAAGGATCCGCAGGCGACGCTGTCGCGCCTGCGACGCGCCGCACTGGACGGCGATGTGCGTGCGCAGTTCCTGCTTGGCCAGATCCATTGCGAGGGCCGCGGCGTTCCGGTCGACGCAGCCGAGGGCCTGCACTGGTACCGGCTGGCGGCCCACGCCGGTGATGCCCTGGCCATGAACATGGTCGGACGCTGCCACGAGCTCGGCCGCGGCACCGCAGTCGACGAAGCCCTGGCTGCGGCCTGGTATCGCAAGGCGGCCAGCCACGGTCTCGACTGGGGTCTCTACAACTACGCCAACCTGCTCGCCACCGGGCGCGGCATCGCACCCGACCGCGGCGAAGCCTTGCGCCTGTATCGCCAGGCTGCCGAGCAGGGGCATGCCAAGTCGATGAACCTGGTCGGGCGCTACCTCGAGGAAGGCTGGGAAGTTGAGAGCGACCCTGCCGCCGCATTCGACTGGTATCGCCGCTCGGCAGAAGCGGGTGATTTCCGGGGCCAGGCCAGCTTCGCCCACAGGCTGGCCCAACACGGGCAAATGGACGAAGCGCTTGCCTGGCTCAGGCGGGCGCTCGATGCGGCCAGCCCTGCATTTCTCGAGCACCTCGGACGCGATCTGGCCGAATCGCCCCACGCCGGATTTCGCGCCATCGCCGACGAGGCTCGACGACGCAGCAGGCCCGGCGGCAGGGATTCCGCGGCGCCGGACCGGATTTCGGACTCGCACCGATAGCACTCGAGTCCTGTCCCGCACTGGCGCGCTTGCACTGCAGGGCCAGTGGTCGCGACACTGCGAATACCGAAGCTTGCCCGCAAGGCCCCGATCCCGGCATGAGTTCATCACGGCACTACCCGCGCGACCTGCTCGGCCACGGTCGCCATCCGCCCTTTGCCGACTGGCCCGGTGGTGCGCGCATCGCGGTGCAGTTCGTGCTCAACCTCGAGGAGGGTGGCGAGAACTGCGTGCTGCATGGCGATGCCGGCAGCGAGCAGTTCCTCTCGGAAATCATCGGCGCGGCCGCGTACCCGGCGCGACACATGAGCATGGAGTCGATCTACGAGTACGGCACGCGGGTCGGCGCCTGGCGCATCCTCGGCGAATTCGAGCAGCGTGGACTGCCGCTGACCGTGTTCGGCGTGGCCATGGCCATGCAGCGCAATCCGGAACTCGTGCGCGCCTGCCTCGAGCTCGGCCACGAAATCGCCTCGCATGGGCTGCGCTGGATCCACTACCAGGACGTCGACGAAGCCGTCGAACGCGAGCACATCGCCGAGGCGGTCAGGATCCACGCCGCATTGACTGGTTCCGCACCGCTCGGCTGGTACACCGGCCGCGACAGTCCGAACACGCGACGGCTGGTCGTCGAGCACGGGGGCTTCGAGTACGACTCGGACTATTACGGCGACGAGCTGCCGTTCTGGACGCGCGTGGCCCTGGCCGACGGCAGCGAGCGCAACCACCTCGTCGTGCCGTACACGCTCGATGCCAACGACATGCGCTTCGCATCGCCGCAGGGATTCAATACCGCCGATCACTTCTTCCACTACCTGCGCGACAGCTTCGACGTGCTCTACGCCGAGGGCGAACGCACGCCGAGGATGATGTCGATCGGCATGCATGCCCGACTGCTCGGACGCCCGGGCCGCTTTGCCGGCCTGCAGCGCTTTCTCGACCATGTCGCGCGCTTCGACCGGGTCTGGATTTGCCGGCGCATCGACATAGCCCGCCACTGGAAGCAGAGGCATCCGGCATGATCGGCCTCGACGCGCTCAACCGCCTGTCGCAATCGGAGTTCCGCGATGCGCTGGAAGGCATTTTCGAGCACTCGCCATGGGTGCCGGAGCGGGCCTGGCATGCGCGTCCATTCGCCGACCTGGCCCAGTTGCACGGCCGCCTCTGCGATACCGTCGCCGCAGCCGACCGGAGCGAGCAGCAGGCCCTGATCGATGCGCATCCGCAACTGGCCGGCAAGGCCGCCGTGCGCGGTGACGTGACCGCTGCCTCGCGGCGTGAACAGACCGGTGCCGGGCTCGATCAATGCAGCGCCGGGGAATTCGAACGCATCAATGCGCTCAATGACGCCTATCAGGCGAAATTCGGTTTTCCGTTCATCCTTGCCGTGCGCGGGCATACGCGCGCGAGTGTCATCGCTGCGCTCGAAGCACGGCTCGGCCGCACGCGCGAGGAAGAATTCGCCGAGGCGCTGTTCCAGATCGGGCGCATCGCCCTGTTCCGTCTGGCCGAGCGCATCGATGTCGCCGACAATCATGCGTGACAGCCGACACCATCCGCCGGCAAGCTGAGGACCCGAAGGCATGGTACTGACCGCAAGCGACACCGACGCACCGGACTTCGTGCGACGCCACGTCAACCTGGCCGACGCGCGACTCGGTGCCGAAGCGATCCGCTGCAGCGACGACTTCTTCGCCGCGATGGGGCGCATGCTCGATCCGCAGCCGGCGCGCTTCGTTCCGGGAAAATACGACGATAACGGCAAGTGGATGGACGGCTGGGAGAGTCGTCGTCGTCGCGGTCCCGGCCATGACTGGTGCATCGTGCGGCTGGCCCGCAGCGGCCTCGTGCACGGAGTGGATCTCGATACCAGCCATTTCACCGGCAATTTCCCGCCCGCGGCCTCGCTCGAAGGCTGCCAGTTCGACGGCGATGTGCCCGATGACGGAACCGAGTGGTTTCCGCTGTTGCCGGCGGTCGACCTTGGTGGCAACCGGCATCACTACTTCGCCATCCGGTCGGCGCGGCCGTGCAGCCATGTGCGCGTCAATCTGTTTCCGGACGGCGGGCTTGCCCGTTTGCGTGTGTACGCGACGCCGGCGTTCGAAGCGGCCGTCGCCGATGCCGACGGCCTGATCGATCTGGCCGCCGCCTTGAACGGCGGCACGGCCGTGGCCGCCAACAACGAGCACTTCGGCAAGGCCTCGAACCTGTTGCTGCCCGGTCGCGGCATCGACATGGGCGACGGCTGGGAAACGCGGCGCCGGCGCGAGCCCGGACACGACTGGTGCATCATCGCGCTGGCCCGACCCGGTCACGTCGAGGCGATCGAAGTCGATACCGCACACTTCAAGGGCAACTATCCGGACCGCTGTTCGATCCAGGCGGCGCACGTCACCGGGGGCTCGCCCGAGTCGCTGGTCACCCAATCGATGTTCTGGCCCGTGCTGCTGCCCGAGCAGGCTTTGCGCATGGATGCCCGGCATCATTTCCGCGAACAGATCGAGCGCCACGAGCGGGTCAGCCACGTGCGCCTGAATATTCATCCGGATGGCGGCGTCTCGCGCCTGCGCGTGCGCGGCCGCGCGGAATGATCCGCGATCTTTCGGTCGAAGTGCTGACGCGCGCGGCTTTCGCGCCGTATGGCGACGTCATCGAGGCCGATGCCGCGAGCGAGCGGCATGCCGTCAACGACGGCACGGCGACACGCTTCCATGACATCGCCCGCATCGATACAGCCAGCCACGGCGGCCATCCGCTGCTCAGTATTTTCCGAGCACAGCCGCGCGCCTTGCCCTTCGACGTGGTCATGCTCGAAAGCCATCCGCTCGGCAGCCAGGCCTTCGTTCCGCTCGATCCGGCACTCGCGTTCGTTGTCGTCGTCGCCACCGATCCGGGTGCCGAGCCGCGCGCTTTCCTGGCCCGGCGTGGACAGGGCGTCAACTACCATCGCGGTACCTGGCACCATCCGCTGATCGCGCTCGAGCGGGTTGGCGATTTCCTCGTCGTCGATCGTGGCGGCGAAGGACACAATTGCGACGAAGTGGCTCTCGATACGATCTGGCGGATCGGGCACGCCAATCCTTGAGCATTGCCCAATGTCGCCGTGAGGTAACGGCTCGGCACGGTTCGGCGTCCGCCTTCGATCGCGACGCCGCGGTGCGGTCGGGTCAAGCAGACTAGGGCGGCCTCGAGGTCCGTCCCGCATACCAGCGTGCGATCGTATCGCGCTCGGCTTCGGTGATGCCGGTCAGGTTGCCGGGCGGCATGATGCGCAGGCTCACCACCTGGCGATGGATCAGCTCGGCATGGCGCTCGATCTGCGCGGCGTCGTCGAAGCGGACCCCGTTCGGTGCGCTGGCCATGAGGCTCGGCTGCGCCGAATGGCAGGCCGCGCAGCGTTGCGCAAGGATCGGCAGCACCGCGGCGGTCGCCGGAACCTCGCTGGCCGGCGGCGGCGTCACCGTTGCACCGGATGCCGTGGTTGGCGGGGCAAGCCAGGCGAAGGTCGCCAGCAGCACGGCGATACCGGTGGCGAGCAGGCCCCAGGCGCGGCCGCCGCTGTGCCAGAGCACGAAAAACTGGCGGATCAGGGCGCCGGACAGCATGAACAGGGCCAGCACCAGCCAGCTCTGCGCATGCACGGTCGCTGCAGCGTAGTGGATGCTCAGCATCGCGAAGACGACCGGCAGGGTCAGGTAGGTGTTGTGCACCGATCGCTGGCGGCCGCGCAGGCCTGGCACCGGATCCGGAGTTTCGCCGCGCGCCATCGCCGCGACCATGCGCTTCTGCCCCGGAATGATCACGAAGAAGACGTTCGCCGCCATGATCGTGCCGATCGCGGCGCCGACCAGCAGGAACGCAGCGCGCCCGGCGAACAGATGGGTGGCCGCGTAGCACAGGCCGAGCACGAAGACGCCGATCGCGGTGCCGAGCAGGCGCTCGCGGAAACCGATCAGCCTGCACAGCAGGTCGTAGCCGGTCCACGCGACCAGTGGGAATGTCAGCGCCAGCACGACCGCACGGCTGTCCGACAATGCCGCCACCGAGGGATCGACCAGATGGATCGAAGGAGCGACCAGGTAGGTCAGGCAGAACAGTGCGAATCCCGAAAGCCAGGTCGTATAGGCCTTCCACTTCGACCAGTGCAGGTCGGCCGGCATTTGTGCCGGAGCGACCCGGTATTTCTGCTTGTGGTAGAAGCCGCCGCCATGCACCGACCAGAGTTCGCCGGCCACCGTGTCGTCGGCCCGCGCTGGCGGTTTCAGGGCGCGATCGAGCATGACGAAATAGAACGACTCGCCGATCCAGGCGATCGCCGCGATCACGTGCAGCGCACGCAGGCTCAGGCCCAGGCATTCGAGCAGATAGGCGCTCATCAGCCGGCCCCGTCGGCTGTCCGGACCCCGTGCATCGACTCAACTGCCCCGATAGGTGCTGTAGCCGTAGGGCGAGACCAGCAGCGGTACATGCAGGTGCGCCTTGTCGTCGGCGATGCCGAAGCGCACGCTGACGACGTCGAGGAAGCGCGGTTCGGTCTGGGCGACGCCGAGCGTGGCGAAATAGTCGCCGACGTGGAAATCGAGCTCGTAGAGCCCGACCTGCATGGCGTCTTCGGCGAGCAGGGGCGCATGACTGCGGCCATCGCTGTTGGTCAGGCCACGCACGAGCAGCTCGCGACGGTCCGCATGCAGGCGAAAGAGCTCGATCGCAATACCCGCACCGGGTTTGCCGCGCATCGTGTCGAGCACATGAGTGGTCAGTTTTCCCATCGGGGCCGGAAACCGGGCAGTGGCGGTAGCCGGATAGTGACGCGCGACCCGGCGTCTGTCACGCGTGCACGGTGGCCGGGCACTGCGCTACATTCCCCTGATGCACAACGAAGTCGCGTTCCGGCTCAATGGCGCCAAGGTCGCCCTGACCGACAGCCCGCCCACCGAGTCGCTGCTGCGCTGGCTCAAGCGGCACGCCCTGACCGGCACCAAGGAAGGCTGCGCCGACGGCGATTGCGGGGCTTGCACGGTGGCCATGGTCGAAGCGGATGCCGATGGCCGGCGCCACTATCGGGCGGTCAACAGCTGCCTGCTGCCGCTGGGTGCGCTGAGCGGCCGCGAGGTCGTCACGGTCGAGCACCTGGCCGATGGCGACGACCTGCATCCGGTCCAGCGCGCTCTCGTCGACGCTTCGGGATCGCAGTGCGGATACTGCACGCCCGGATTCGTAATGAGCCTGTTTGCTGGCTTCTATGCGGGCGAGCTCGACGATGCGACGACCGAAGGCAATCTGTGCCGCTGCACCGGATATGCGCCGATCCGCCGCGCGACGCGCGCCTTGTGCGCCATGCAGCCCGGCCGCGACCGCTTTGCCGCGGTCCTGCAGGGCGCGCCCGAGCCGTGTCCGGCGACGGCGCTCGGCCGATATTTCTTGCCGACCGACATCGCCGCGGCGATCGCCCTCAAGCGCGCCCATCCCGGTTCCCGCTGGATCGCCGGGGCCACCGACCTCGGAGTCGAACTGAGTCGCGGCCGCGCCGATGCGACGGCCTGGATCGCGCTCGATCGCATCGATGCGCTGCGGCGGATCAGCGCCAACGAAAAT